>CAYWLS010000007.1:0-152409 GCA_964458605.1 uncultured Hyphomicrobiales bacterium
TGCGGTCGGCCCAGATCTTGCCGAACTTGTGGTGGAACGCCTCGTCGGTCATGACCAACTGCACCAGCCGCTTCAGCAGCGGATCGCGGGTATGGGCATGGGTGTGGGCGAAGGCGCCCATCGCCAGGCCCTCGATCAGCATCTGCATGCCGACCAGCTTCTTGTAGACGATCGGCGTCAGCACCAGCTCGTTGATCAGGTCGCCCAGCGCCTCGCCGACCGGATAGGGCTTGCCCCAGCGCAGCTTGATGTAGCGGCTGAAGGCGGCGACATGGCGCGCCTCCTCGCGCGCCTGGTTGGAGGCGTATTCCTGCGCGCCCGGGTCGTACAGGATGTCGCACAGGCTGGCCGACAGCGACAGCGCGCCCTGCTCGCCGTGCAGGATCTGCGATATCGACCAGCGCACGTTGTCGTTGACCAGCCGGATTTTCTGCTTCTCGTCCAGCTTGTCGGCCAGGGCGCTGCGCAGTTCGACGAAGCGCTCCGGCGGCATCAGGTAGTCGTTCTCGATATCGAATTTCTGGGTGAAGTCGAGATAGGCCGGATCGTAGGGATCCCAGAAATGGTCGTGGGTGGCGGAGATGATGTCGTCGAAGGCGTCGGACCGCGTCTCGTAGCGGTCGACATCGATCATGGCGCGGAAATCATCCGGCGCCACGGTGTCGTAGGCGCTGTCGTGGGTGATGTGCCGTTCGCCGGGCTTTTGTGTCATTTTTCCTCCGGACGCGCTGCGGGACGCCATGCGGGCATTGGCTGAACGCCCGTTCACCCAGCATGTTCACATGGGCCCTGCGGCGAGTCCAGAGGGCCGGCCGGCGAGCGCTAGAGCGGATCACGATGAGACGGAAGCGCGACAACGCTTCCGTCTCATCGTGATCCGCTCTATTCCTTAAGTGTAGAGCAAATTCACACCTTTTGACGGACTCCGGAACGATTCCGTCAAAAGGTGATTTGCTCTAGGCCGCCAGTTTGCCGGCGATTTCCGCCACGTGCTTGCCCTGGAAGCGGGCCAGCTCGAGTTCGTTGGCCGAAGGCTGGCGGCTGCCGTCGCCGCCGGCGATGGTGGTGGCGCCGTAAGGCGAGCCGCCGGTGATCTCGTCCAGCCGCATCTGGCCCTGCGCCGCATAGGGCAGGCCGACCACAACCATGCCCTGGTGCAGCAAGGTGGTGTGGAACGACAGAATGGTGCTCTCCTGGCCGCCATGCTGGGTGGCGGTCGAGGCGAACACGCTGCCGACCTTGCCGATCAGTCTGCCTTGCGCCCACAGCCCGCCGGTCTGGTCGAGGAAGTTGCGCATCTGCGCCGCCATCATGCCGAAGCGGGTCGGCGTGCCGAAGATGATGGCGTCGTAATCGGCCAGCTCGGCCGGCTGGGCGACCGGCGCCTTCTGATCGAGCTTGGCGCCGGACTTGACGGCGATCTCGGCCGGCACCAGGTCGGGCACGCGCTTGATCGCGACCTCGGCGCCGGCGCTGCGTGCGCCTTCGGCCACGGCCTCGGCCATCTGCTCGATATGGCCATACATCGAATAATAGAGGACCAGAACCTTCGGCATGACGGACTCTCCACGGGTTGAAGTCCGCCGATATAAAAGTAAGTGCGATTTTACGTTCAAGGCTCGCGTCGGAGCGCTGCTTACCGCCGCGTGGTGTCGCTTACCGAGCGGTTACCATGCGGTTCGGCGCGCCGAACTCAAATATGCGGCTTGGCTTCCGGCGTCGCGCGCAAAGCTGCGTCCTGCTTGCGCAGGATCTTGGCGACGCGTTCGGGCGCGAAGTTCAGCCCCAGCAGCGCCGGTCCGGTATTGGCCACCTCGCGATACTCGGCGATCAGTCCCTCGCGCAGCTTCATGATCGACACGCCCTCGAACATCACCCGCGCGCCCTTGGCTTCGGGCAGGATCGACACATAGCTGAACACGTAGCGCACGTAGAGCGTGCGGCCGTCGAAGACCGGTTCCAGCATGTCCCACTTGAAATCGCGGGCGGTGCGATAGAACCACTGGTCGATCAGCTCGGCGATGCGGGCGCGGCCTGCGAAGGCGCCATAGAAGGCGTCGTGGTAGACGCCGTCCGCGGTGAACAGGGCGGCCAGGGCGGTGCCGTCGTGACGCTCGACCGCCGAGGTGAATTTCTGAAGCATGGCTGCGATGTCCATGGCGTGTCGCTCCCCGGCTGCGTTGCCTGATTTCCGCGCGGCGGCTATAACCCGCGCATCGTTGCTGAAAAGGATAAACAATGACCGACAAGGCGCAAGCGATTGCGGTTCCGGCGGGTGTCCAGATCACCGGTGCCGCGGGTCCGGGCTATGCCGACATGCTGAGCCCGGCGGCGCTCGAATTCGTGGTCGGGCTGGAGCGCAAATTCGGCACTCGCCGGCGCGAGCTGTTGGCCGCCCGCGCCGAGCGCCAGAAGCGCCTCGATGTCGGCGAGAAGCCCGATTTCCTGGCTGCGACCAGGTCGGTGCGCGATGGCAACTGGACCGTGGCGCCGCTGCCCAAGGATCTGCTCGACCGCCGGGTCGAGATCACCGGCCCGGTCGACCGCAAGATGATCATCAACGCGCTGAACTCCGGCGCCAACGTGTTCATGGCCGATTTCGAGGATTCCTCGACCCCGACCTGGACCAACATGATCGAGGGCCAGCTCAATCTGCGCGATGCGGTCGCGCGCACCATCGCCCTGACCGATGAGAAGAGCGGCAAGAGCTACCGGCTCAACGACCGGATTGCCGTGCTCAAGGTGCGGCCGCGCGGCTGGCACCTGGAGGAGAAGCACGTGCTGGTCGACGGCCAGCCTATGTCGGGCTCGCTGTTCGATTTCGGACTCTATTTCTTCCACAACGCCAGGACCTTGCTGGCCAACGGCTCGGGCCCCTATTTCTACCTGCCCAAGATGGAAAGCCATCTCGAGGCGCGGCTGTGGAACGACGTGTTCGTCCATGCCCAGAACGCGCTGGGCGTGCCGCAGCGTTCGATCAAGGCCACGGTGCTGATCGAGACCATCCTGGCCACTTTCGAGGTCGACGAGATCCTCTACGAGCTGCGCGATCACTCGGCCGGCCTCAATTGCGGCCGCTGGGACTATATCTTCAGCTTCATCAAGAAATTCAGCAAACAGCCCTGGGCGGTGCTGCCCAATCGCGGCGAAGTGACCATGACCACGCATTTCCTGCGGTCCTATTCGCTGCATGTCATCAAGACCTGCCACAAGCGCAACGTGCATGCCATGGGCGGCATGGCGGCGCAGATCCCAATCAAGGGCGATCCCGCCGCCAACGAAGCCGCCCTGGCAAAAGTGCGCGCCGACAAGAAGCGCGAGGCGACCGACGGCCATGACGGCACCTGGGTGGCGCATCCCGGCCTGGTGGCGATCGCCCGCGAGGAATTCGATGCGGTTATGAAGGAACCCAACCAGATCGCGCGCAAGCGCCAGGACGTCAACATCGTGGCCGCCGACCTGCTGCAGATCCCGCCGGGCGGCAAGAGCGAAGCCGGCCTGCGCCAGAACATCAATGTCGGCATCGGCTATATCGAGGCCTGGCTGCGCGGCATCGGTTGCGTGCCGCTCTACCATCTGATGGAGGATGCGGCGACCGCCGAGATCAGCCGCGCCCAGGTGTGGCAGTGGATCCGCCATCAGGCCCGGCTGGACGACGGCCGCACGGTGGACGTGCCGCTTTGCCGCCAGATCGTGGCCGAGGAACTCGACAGGACCCGGGCCCTGGTGGGCGCGGACCGCTTCGATGCCGGCCGCTACCAGGACGCCGCCCGGCTGTTCCTGGAGTTGATCGAGCAGCCCCAATTCGCCGAATTCCTGACCTTGCCGGCCTATGACCGGCTGGTTCAGGAAGGCGTCTAGGGGTTGGTTTTCCGCGCCGGCGGACTATCGGCGCGGGGCCGTCCGGGCCGATTGCCGCTTTGACCGGAACCGCCGATCGGCGGCAAAATCGCGCTTCAGTCGGATGGGGGCGCGATGCGGCTGAAACTCCTGTTGGTCGGTGGCCTGCTGGTCGTGGCGGTGGCGGTCTGCTTCGTCGTGATCTGGGAGGGGCTGCATGGCGGTCCCGGCCCCATGGCCGGCGCCGGATCGCTGCCCTCGGCTTCGGCGCCGCCGGCGCCGCCCTGGCCATCGCCGCCGCCCAATACGATGGTCAACGATTCGTTGCCCAAATACGACCCCAAGGTGATGGAGGAACAGCTCAAGCAGGTCGGCGAAGAGCTGGAGAAGAATCTCAAGGGGCAGGTTCTCTACAATCCGCCCAGCGCCATGGTGATCGACGAAGCCGACCGCATCGAGGTGCGCATCGCGCCGGGCGATTTCACCGGCGACATCCGGGCCGGGCTGGTCGGCCGCGGCGTGCCGGCGATCGAGGCGATCGGCGTCAGCGCCATCATGCGCGTGCGGTTGCGCGGGGTGGCCTTCAAGGTCGATCCGGCCAACGGCGAGGCGCAGGCCATCCTGCCCGGCCGGGTCACGCAGTGGAGCTTCGACGTCACGCCGATCATGTCGGGCAAGCAGACGCTCGATCTGGAAGTGAGCTATCTGATCAAGGCCGGCGACACGTCCTATCCCTCGACCTTGCCGCCGTTCCGGCGCGAGATCGAGATCAATGTCGGCACCTGGCATGCGGTGATGATCGGGCTCAAGGAGCATCGCGAACTGGCGATCAGCACGGCGATCGGCGTCACGCTGGGCCTGAGCGGCTTCTTCCTCAAGCTGTGGTTCATGGAGCGTCGGGCGCGCCGGTTCCATGCCGGCGAGACCGTGCTGGCGGCGCCGGTGCGCCGGCAGCGCCGCCGACGGCGGCACTGAGGGGCTTTCGCCGTCCGCTCAGCCGCCCACCGCGTCCGAGATGAAGCGGAAGATCGCCTCGTCGGCGGCGCTGGCGCCATCGGGCGAACCCACGCCCAGGCTGCCCACCAGATACCAGGAGCCGTCGCGCGCCGGGTAGGCTGCGTAGCTGGCATAGAGGCTCTGGTCGTCGGCGCAGACGGTGGTGTAGCGATAGGCGGTGGCGCCGTTGGACAGGGTAACGGCCTTGCCGCCGGTATCGAAATCGCCGTCCTTGCAGGATTCGCTGTCGCGCTTGATCCGCTCCAGGATCGCCTCGGTCGGCGGCTTGCCGGTCAGCCGGTTGGCAAATCCCAGTACGTTGGGACCGGCCCACACCGCCTCTTCCTTGCGCAGCGGGCCGGGCACGTCCTTGCTGTCCAGCAGATGGAACTGGGCGAAGCGGCGCGACTGGAAGATCAGCCCCATGAACTGGGCCGCCGTGCCGGGCTGGACCTTGCCGCTATCGTTGCGGCGGGGCGAGTCCGGCACGGAGGAGCCATCGTCGCGCCGGCTGTAGCTGGGCCGCTGGGCTCCATCGTCGCGGCCGGCAGGAGGCTTGGCGCCGCTGCCGTCGCTGCCGCCGAACAGCGGGCCCGCACGCAATCCGCCGACGCTGCCGGACCGGGTGCGGTCGGGCTGCCGGTCCGGATCCCGCTCCGACAGGCTGTTGGCGCCGCCGTCGCGGTAGCGTTCGGCGTCGAGTTCGGCGTTGACGCAGTCCAGCAGGCGGCCGAGCGCGACATAGGTGTTGTCGAGGCGGAAAATCTCGGTCTTGCCGATGCCGGCGACATAGAGCCTGACGCCGGCGCGCAGCTGGTCGAAGCTGCGCGAGGCATTGCCGACATCGATGCGGCCGAAGCCGTTGCCCATGGAGACGAAAGTCCCGTATTGATGGGGATAGCCGTCGATCCAGTATTCGACGTCGTACTCGCGGTCTTTCCGCAGGCTGCGCCAGGCCGGGTTCTCCAGCCAGATTTCGACGTCGTAGTCGCGGGTCAGGCCGAAATCGACGGTAATGCCGCTGCGATATTGGCCCTCGATGGTGCAGCGGGAGAATTGCCCCGATTTGGCGAAGCGCGCTTCGCCCTGCCATTCGCCGACGGAAAACCGGTCGGCCGCATGCGCGCCGGCGCATGCCAGGAGCATGGCAAGAATGGTGTAGACGACGGTCCGAGGCATGGAAATCCCCTCTGCCGATTTCCAACGCGGGCCAATTTAGAGGCGGCCCGGGCCCATTTCAAGACAACCGCTGGCTGTATCGGCCTTCCGTCCGGTCCGCCGCGGCCGGGACCGCTACAGTCGCAGCAGGATCTTGCCGATCGCTTCGCGGCCGGAGATCTGGGCCATGGCCGTGCGGTAGTCGTCCAGCGGATAGACGGTGGACGGCAGATCGGGCAACCGGCCGCTGCGCGACCAGTCCATCAGCCGCGCCATGTATTGGCGCTGCCGGTCGATCGTGCCGGGAGGCGGCTCCTGACGGCCCCAGCCCATGTAGTAGCCCCAGTAGTAGCCGATCGCCGAGACGTTCTTGACCAGCAGCAGGTTGGCCGGAATCTGCGGGATGCGGCCCGAGGCGAAGCCGTAGATCAGCAATCGGCCGTCCGGCGCCACGCAGCGCAGGGACTGATCGAACAGATCGCCGCCGACGGGATCGAAAATCACGTCGGCGCCGCGACCGTCGGTCAGGTCGAGCACGCGCTGGCGCGTGTCCTCGTTGCGATAGTCGATCACGTGATCGGCGCCGAAGCGCTGCGCCGCCTGCCGCTTGGCGGCGCTGCTGGCGGTGCCGATGACCTGCGCACCCATGGCCTTGCCCAGCGCCACGGCGCCCAACCCGGAATTGCCGCCGGCGCCGTGCACCAGCAGGGTCTCGTCCGGCTGTAGGCGGGAGGACCATTCGAGGGCGGTGTAGATGCTGCCGTAGGTGCTGGTCACGGCCAGCGCCGTCTCGTCGCTCATGCCGCCGGGAATCGGCCACACGTTGCGCGCCGGCACCGCCGCCTGCTCGGCATAGCCGCCGGCCGAGATCAACGCCGCGACGCGATCGCCGGCTTTGACATGGGCCACGTCGGCGGCGACTTCCAGCACCGTGCCGGCCAGCTCGCCGCCGGGAATGTAGGGCAGGCCGGGCTTGTTCTGGTGCTTGCCGGCGATGCCCAGGATCACCGCGAAGGATACGCCCACGGTGCGCACCGCCACGCGCACATGGCCGGGCTTGAGCGCGGGCGGATCGACGGTCTCGATGGCCAGGGTATCGGGCGTGCCGTATTGCCGGCAGATCAAGGCGCGCATGGTGTCCTGTGGAGCTGGGTCAGATGTCGGTGAAATTGCCGTGGCGACCCTTGCCGCCGGCGAAGCGGCGGGCGCCGGTCACGGCTTCGCGCCGCCGTGCTTCGCCGGCCAGCGCCGCCTCGTTGGCGATCGCCTCGGCGAAGGGATGGTCGAATTGCCGGTAGGCCGACAGCCGGTCCGAGCCCAGCGCGATCTGCGGGAAGCGCGCGACCTGCTGCGCCAGCTCGATCGCCGCCGGCAGCGCCTGGCCATCCTCGACCAGCCGCGTCGCCAGGCCGATGCGCAGCGCCTCCTCGGCTGCAACGGTGCGGCCGCTGATCAGCATGTCGAGCGCATTGCCCAGGCCGACGATGCGCGGCAGGCGCACCGTGGTGCCGTCGCTCATCGGCACGCCCCAGCGCCGCGAATAGACGCCGAACCGGGCACTGCGCTCGGCGATGCGGATGTCGCAGAACAACGCCACGCCCAGCCCGCCGGCGCAGGCGGTGCCCGCCACCGCGCCGATCAGCGGCTTCGACAGCGGCGCGCGCAGGGGGCCGTTCTGGCTGCCGGCCCAGGGAAAATAATCGACGCCGCCGGCCAGCGCCTTGAGATCGGCGCCGGCGCAGAACGCGCCGCCGGCGCCGGTCAGCACCGCGCAGCGCAATTGCGCATCGGCGTCGAAGGCCATGAAGGCGGCGCCCAGCGCCAGCGCCGCCTCGTTGTCCAGCGCGTTGCGCATATGGGGGCGGTTGATGGTGATGACGCAGACCGCCTCGCGGCGCTCGACCAGGATTTTGTCGGTTTCCGACATGGACTTTGTGATCCGCAAATTTGCAGGCTCTGGCTATGTTATGCACAATGATGGCGGGGGAGAAAAACAACAAATGCAACGATCTTTCGTCACGGTCGAAAGAGGGCTGGGGGATGGGGGCCGCATCGCCGTGGTGCGGTTCGACCGCGGCGACGACATCAACGCCCTGTCGCCCGAAGCCCTGCGCCAGCTTACCAAGGCGGCGCGCGACTTCGAGCAGGATACGCAGACCTCGGTCGTGGTGTTGACCGGCAGCGCCAAGGCTTTCTCCGCCGGGTTCGACCTGAAGGATGCCGAGGGCCGCTCGCGGCGCGACATGGATCTGGGCAGCCTGCGCCGTCATCTGGCGCTGGGACCGAAGATGACGCGCGCCTGGCACGAGATGGATCAGGTGACGATCTGCGCCATCGAAGGCTTCTGCATCGGCGGCGGCGCGGCGCTGGCGGTGGCGCTCGATTTCCGCGTCATGGCGGCCGGCGCCCATTTCCGCATCCCCGAGATCGGCCTGGGCATGAACATGAGCTGGCAGAGCATCCCGCGCATGCTGGCGCTGATGGGGCCGGCGCGCACCAAGCAGGCGGTCATCCTGGCGGCCGACCGCATCGGCGCGGACCAGGCGCTGCAATGGGGCCTGGCCGAGGAGATCGCCGAGGACGGCAAGGCCTTCGAGGCGGCGATGGCGCTGGCGCAGAAGGTGGCGCGCCAGCCGCCGCTGCCGGTGATGATGACCAAGCGCACGGTCAATCGCCTGGCGCATGCACTGGATGACCTGGCCAGCCATATGGATGTCGACCAGTTTGCGCTGGCCTCGCTCAGCGAAGACAGCCGCGAAGGCATCGCCGCCTTCCTCGAGCGGCGCAAGCCGGTCTTCCGGGGCCGCTAGCGGTGAGCGAGCGCGCCCGCCTCGACGAAGCGCGGATCGCCGCTGGCGAGGCGCTGGTGCGGCGGCTGGAAGAGCGCGGCTGCGCGGTGCCCGCCGCGATGTGGGCCTACGAGTCGGATATCAACGAGTGGCGGCTCTACCTGGCCATGCCGCTGCTCTACGACAGCAGCCCGGCGGCCGGCGCCGAGCAGATTTCCCAGGCGATCGCTTCGCTGCGCAGCCAGGAGGAGTTCCCGGTCGCCCGCACCGAGATCGCGCCGGTCGGCATCGACCATCCGGCGATCCGCATGATCGCCGCGGCGATCGGCACCGGCCCCAACATCGCCAAGCTGCGTATCCAGAGCACCAAGGTCAACGGCACCATGGTCGACGACTTGCTGATCTACCGGCTGTACCGCGCCGGGCTGGTGCCGCCGCGCAATGCCCGATGATCTTCTCAGCAGCCGTGGCTCTGGCGCACGAATATGAAGATGCCGCCGCGATCGTGCGTCCAGGAGACGGTGGGCGGGCCCAGCCGATCGGGCGGCAGCCCCTGTGCGACGAACACGCCCCCGTCGCGACACACCGCGTCGATCGCCTCCTGATGGCTGAGATCGAACGCGCTGCCGTCTGAATAGGGGCGGAAATCGTAGCGCGGGCGCAGCTTGTCCCATGGCTGCGCCAGCATGTAATAGCGTCGCCGGTTGGCGCGTTCCTGGTACATATGTTCCTCGCTGAGCGCGTGAGGTAGCGTGGCGCTGTCGAGGCCGAACCGCGCCATGCCGGCCGTCAGCTTGTGACGCCATGCATCCGGTGCTGCGACCTGCGCCCACAGCGCGAGGCCGCTCTCCCGGCTGGGCAAGGGAAGGCGCCAAGCCTCGGAACTGTACACGGTGGCGCCCGCCGGCACATTGGCCTCGATCCATTCGACCCAAGGCGCCGGGACGCTTTCGTCGCGAATTTCCCTGATGCGAAGCAGGGCCTGGTATCCCGCCGGTAGCAGGACGATCGCCAGCATGACGCCCATTGCCGGCGTGCGGAGCCGCCCGCCGATCGATCCCGCGATGTTGTCCATGGCCCAGGGCAGCAGGGCGATCACGGCGACGACGAAGGCGCCCTGGTGGCGCAGCCCGAATGCGGAGGGATGCAACAGCGACCAGGCGACCACCATCAGATAGAGCAGTACGGCCGCACCGGCCCTACGTTGGCGGGACAAAGAAATAACGGCGCCGACGATCAACAGGCCGGTCGCCGCGAGCAGGCCCTCCTGCCAGAGCAGTGCCGCCACGCCGCCGAGACCATGGCCCTGGCCGGCCGGGTCGAGGAAGCGAATGGAAACGACGTAGCGCAGATTGCCCAGCAGGTGAGCGAGATACCACGGCGCGGCAATCAGAAAGGCAATGGCGGCAACGCCCGCGATGTGGCCGGCTTCCCGCAGACGCCGCCCTCCGGCCGCGGTGGTTGTCGAGAACCAGATGACGAGCGGGAATACGAGAGCGAGATCGATGCGCGAGGCGACAGCCAGGCCAAGGAAAATGCCGGCCCAGATGCCGCGGGAGCGCAGCTGGCTGCTCGCCGCGGCGCATGACAGCAGCGCGAAACTCCAGGCCGCGGCGTAGGGACGGGTCTGCACGGACAGCGCCATGAAGATCGGCACCAATGCGGCCAGGCCGCCGCCCGCCAGGCCACCCAGTGTCCCGGCCTTGCGTTCCCCGATGCGCGCAGCCGCCCCGATGCCGGCCAGGCAGAGCGCCAGCAGGCAGGCGGCGACGAACATGTGCAATGGCGTCAAATCCGAATAGATATCGAACAGCGCGCGGTCGAGACCGGCAATGGGCCGCAGCGCCGGCGAAGCTCCGGCGACATCGGCATCGTTGCTGGCAAGCTGCAGGAGACCGGCAGCAGCGGCGTAGCCCGCCGACAGCCATGTCGTCGGCGCAGCCGGGACGAATTTATAGCCGGGCGTGATTCCCTCGGCGACCAGCAGCCCATCGGTCAGATAGCCGATCTCGTCCGATTGCGGCGGCGAGCCGGATCCCGGAAAGATCGCCAGCCGAAGCAGCAGCGCGACGATCACGGCGATGGCCGTGACCCAGCTTGGGACAAGTCGAAGGACTCGCATATCCTCAGCGATCCCGGGTTCGTCGGGGAGCTGCGAAGCCGCGTTGCGGCAGTTCGCACATGATGGCGGCGCGCTCCTCGTCGCTATAGGAGATCCAGCGGGTGATTTCCTCCACCGTGCGCTTGCAGCCCAGGCACAGGCCGCTGCGCGGGTCCAGGGTGCAGACATTTATGCAAGGGGAGCGGATCGGGGCCATCGCGTCGATTATGCGCGACGCGCCACGGCGATCAACGACAGGCCTGCGGTCCGGCGGAACAGCGCATCGATCGGACGCAGGATCGGCACCAGCCGCTCGAACAGCGCGATCTGTGGGGCCGGCGGCGTGGTCCGTCCCAGCAGCTTGCCGTTCAGCCACCAGCCCGCCGCGCCCAGCCAGTTGAAATATTCGATCCGGACCGGAGCGAAGCCGGCCCGTTGCAGCAGTTCGGACAGAGCGGGCCTGCTGTAGCGGCGGTGATGCCCGATCGCCTGATCCATCCTGCTGTACAGCCAGGCCAGGGCCGGTACCTTGAGGATCACCGTGCCCCCGGGTTGGATCAGCGCGTGCAGACGGCGCAGCATCTCGTAGTCGTCGGCCAGATGCTCCAGCACATCGAGCATTACCACCGTGTCTGGCCGCCGATCCGACGGCAGGTCCAGGCGCGTGGCATCGGCGCAGACCACGGTGACGTTGGTCGCGCCGCGCAGCCGGTTGGCCGCAATATCGACATAGGGCTGGTGCAGGTCGGCGGCCAGCACGGTACGCGGCCCGGCCGCCAGCAATTGCGTGAAGGTTCCCGTGCCGCAGCCCAGCTCGAGGACCCTGCTGCCCAGCCATGGCGCGAAGCGGCTATAGGTCCAGCGCGTGAAGCCATCGGCACGCGCCAGATTTTCGAGCCAGAAATCCTGCGCGGTCATCGCGACGGTGCGGCTTGGTCGAGGGAAGGGCTGCGCGCGGGGCGCAGGCAGAACAGCACCCAGGCCAGGATGCCGGCCAGGGTTAGACTGCCCATCAGATAGACGATGACGCAGGTGGCCGCCACCGCGGCGGTGGTCGGATCGATGCCCCAGGGATCGAGAGCCAGCACATAGGCGATCTGGTATCCGCCGATATAGCCCGGTGCGCTGGGCAATAGCGTGCTGAGGCTGCCGAGCGCCATGACCATCGCCAGCGCCGCAATCGCAAGCTCCAGGCCGATGGCGCGGCAGACGCACCAGATCGCGCCGCTCTCCAGCATCCAGATGGGTAAAGTCGCGGCCGCGGCGAAACCGAAGCGACGGGTACCGACCACGCGCAGGCTGCCGGCAAAGTCGCGCAGCCGGCCGATGCCGTAGGCGCGCAGGCGGTCGAGCCAGCCTCGATGCGCTTGGCCGAGGTCGTGTGCGGCGTGCCGCGATCGGGCGTAGCGCGCACCTATCGCGATCCCCGCCAAAGCGACCAGCCCGACGATTCCGCCGGAAACCAGGATGTCGTCGATCGCCGCTGACCTTCGATGGGCAAGCACCACGCCGAACACCAGCAGGATCAGCAACAGCAGCAGGTCCAGCGCGCGCTCGACGAAGATCGAGCCTAGCGCCGCCGCTCGCGCCGCGCCGCTGCGTCGTTTGAGAATGTCGGCGCGCACGATTTCGCCCAGCCGCGCCGGCAGCAGGTTGTTGACGGCGTAGCCCACCACCAGGGAGATGGCGGTGTCGCCGATCGACGGTGCGGTGTGAAACGACAGCAGGCTGTGCCAGCGCCACACCCGCGCGGCTATGGCGACGCCGTAGCAGGCTATGGCGAGGCCCACCCAGCTGTAGTCGGCCGCGGCGAAGATGCGGCGCGCCTGGTCGAGATCGATGCGGCGACCGACCAGCCAGAGCAGAACCGCGCCCAGCACGACGCCCGATACGACCAGGATCGCGGTCCGCGTCCGTCGCCCCGTCATTGGCCTGGCATCAAGTCTGAACGCGGCAAAGCCATCCTCCGGGCCGGCGTTCGACGAACGCCTACGGCAATGCGGCTGCATCTTAACACGTTGTCGGGATGGCGAAAATAATGGCCCGGCACGCCGACATCGCTGTTCCGGTCTCCGTTCGCCAGCGGCGCCGGATCGATGTCCGATTGGTACCGCTGCGGTTGATGCCCCGGGTGGATTTGCCGTCGCAAGCGAGCGGCTAGGTAGGGCTTTGATGGCGCGGCGGCGACAGGCGGAATTTAAACACGTACCACAATGCCTTCAGTCCGTCTCGCCAGCCGATCTTCTTGCCCTCGGCATAGGTGCGGCCGTAATAGGCGATGGCGGTTTCGTAGATTCGGCAGCGCGGTGTGGTAGCGAACAGCGCGCTCAGCTCGACTTCGATGCCGAAATCGGTCGAGCGGAACGCAACGTTTTCGATCAGATTGCACCGGAACATCTTGTAGCAGGTCTCGAGGTCGCTCAGCGTCTGGTTGAACAGAACGTCGAACAACCAGGTGATCACTTTGTTGCCCAACAAGTGATAGAAATAGAGCACGCGATGCGGTTTGCCGTAAAAGCGAGAGCCGTAGATGACATCGGCCACGCCGCGCTCAAACAGCGCGAACATCGGCGCCCAGTCGGCCGGATCGTATTCGAGGTCGGCATCCTGAATGACGACGACGTCGCCAGTCGCGGCGGCAAGGCCGGTGCGGACAGCTTGGCCTTTGCCGCCATTCTGGTGATGAAATATGATCTTTACCGCAACTGGCATATCAAGCGCCGCCGGGCTGTCGGCTCTTTCTGACAGGAACTTGAGCTCGGCATCGTGCTCCGCAATTGCCGTCAAATTGAATTCGTCAGTTCCAAATTGGGTTCTCAGCCATTCGCGGGTTCCGTCCGTGGACCCGTCGTCTACGATGACAGCTTCCTTAACGGTTCCCGGCAAGGCATGCGCGGCCTCACGCAATAGCTGGGGAAGCGTATGGCGTTCATTGTAGACCGGTATGACGATTGAAAGTTTGATACGTGCCTCTCGTTGCGATGGGGACCGGCAGTCGCTGTGGCTCCATGGAGCGGACCTGCGCGGCTTATCCGGTGGAACTGGACATTTGCCGCGCCGGTGCCATGGCACGAAAACAGGAGATGCAGCAGGCGATCCAAAGCAGGAATGCCGCGAATGTCGGCAAAATGCCGAACAGCTTTTCATATTGGCCGAAGGTGAAGCGAGACCACGGCAGGCAAAGAATCAGCAGTAGAGCAACGCAGAGCAAGGACATCGTCGCGGTCAAAGATCGTCTGCCGATATGTTCTTTGGCCAACGCAAAGATCACGATCCAGAGGTAAACGTAGTTGGCCACCCAGGACAACGGCGATACTAGGAAGATCGCAACCAGCAGCAGGGGGATTCCGCGATCGATGGCCGCTTTCCGAGGAAGGGAGCTTGCCCGCAACAGGCAGTAAACGGTCACCAATCCGATCGTCGCAATGATTGGATAGCCGATCAGCCCGATAAGCATCGGGTTGCCGATGTTCCGCGTCAGCAGGCCATTGATACTGTGGTTTAAGGTTGATCCCGCATATTCAGCGCCTGGCACATTTTGTCCTAGCGCGCCTGCCGGGACAATGTTGCTGAACCAGTCATGCCAACCCGCAAGAGGGAACAGGAAAATGGACAAGACCACCGCCAATGCGATGACGGCGCTTGCGGCAAAAAAACTCTGGCGTGGTCGAATGAGCAGCATCGGAATGATAAAGATCATAAAATATACTTTAAGCAGTGCGGCAACGGCAACCGCTACGCCCGCTATGTAGGGGCGCTTTGCGTCCCGATGCAGATTCCAGGCAAGAATCAGCAAAGCGGCGATAATTAAATTTGTTTGCCCCCGCAGGAAATTCTCGCTGCTGGCGATACTTTGCCAGAAAATGAGGCCCACCAAAGCAGCCGAGATGTACCAGTTGTCGATATGGCGTAGAAATAGCTTGCATAAATAATAGAATATTACGAAAGCGGCACACAAATTTATGGCTGTCTGAATTATAAATGCCGTCGTGATATCCAAGAAGCTATAGGGCGCAAAAACAAAATCGAGAACGGTGGATATGTTGTTGCAAAGGCTGAATGTATCCCGGTTCCCGATTGCACGGTGTCTGTGACGTAGGGTGTTAAGCCAAGGCGATAGGAAGCCAGAGCAGTGGCGTAAAAAGCGGGGAAATCGCCATCGCGCCATGCCTCGCCGCGCAACAATATGCGGACAATCGACTTTATCGTTTCAAAGCCTTGCAGCACGGCAAACAAAATGGAAAGCACCGCCGTTTGACTTGGCGACCAGTTGAGGGCCGATTTTGCGGAATCGGCGGCGATGTCGTCTGCTTGATTCATGTCGGCTTCAGTAGCACCCTGCCTCGCGCGCCCGCCGTTTGACCAGCGCCAGCACGCTGTCGATGGTCGGCGTCGGCACCTTGGCCAGTCGCGCCACTTCGACCACGGCGCCGATCACCGCATCGATCTCCATCGGCCGGCCGGTCTCCAGGTCCTGCAGCATCGAGGTCTTGTGCGCGCCCGCCTCGGCGGCGCCCATGATGCGCTTGTCGGTGTCGATCAGGAAGTCGACGCCCAGCGCTTCGCCCACGGCGCGGGCTTCTTCCATCATCGCCCGCACCACCGGCTTCAGTTCGGCATCGGTGGCCAGCAGGTCCAGCGTCGCGCCGGTCAGCGCGCTCAGCGGGTTGAAGCAGACATTGCCCCACAGCTTGATCCAGATGTCCTGGCGGATGCGCGGCCGCACCGGCGCCTTCAGGCCGGCGCCGATCATCGCCCTGGACAGCGCCTGGATGCGTTCGCTGCGGCTGCCGTCGGGCTCGCCGATCGGCACGCGGTCCGAATAGGTGTGCCGGATCACGCCGGGTGCGGCGATGGCGGCGGCGGGATCGAGCACGCAGCCGATCGCCCGCTGCGGCCCGACGAACTTCCACAGTCTGCCGTCGGGATCGACCGACCTGATCTGCCGGTCCTGGTAGGGGCCGGGCAGGCCGTGGAAATACCAGAACGGCAGGCCGTTCATCGCCGTCACCACGCCGGTATCCGCGCGCAGCATCGGCTGCAGGCTCTCGGCAATGGCCGGCGCGGCATGCGCCTTGATGGTGAGGAAGACGAAATCCTGCTGGCCCGCTTCGCCCGGCTTGTCGGTGGCGTGGGGGCGGACGGTGAAGCTCTCGCCCAGGGTCTCCAGGGTCAGGCCCTTGTCGCGGATCGCCTGCAGATGCGGCCCGCGCGCGATCAGGGTGACGTCGATGCCGGCCCTGGCCAGCTTGGCGCCGAGATAGCCGCCGATCGCGCCGGCGCCGAAGATCGCGACCTTCATGGCGCCTTGGCCAGGATCACTGGGCCAGGCCCAGCTTCTGCGCCAGGCCGATGCGCTGCACCTTGCCGGTGGCGCCCTTGGGCAGCTCGGCCAGGATCAGGATCTGGCGCGGCACCTTGAAATCGGCCAGGCGCTGGGCGGTGAAGGCGCGCAAGGCTTTCTCGTCCGCCTCGGAGTCGGGCTTCAGCACCACCGCCGCCGCCACGTCCTCGCCCAGCTTGGCGTGCGGCACGGCGAAGGTCACGACCTGCGCCACCGCCGGATGGTCGAGCAGCACCTCGTCGACCTCGCGCGGCGAGATCTTCTCGCCGCCGCGGTTGATGATCTCCTTCTTGCGCCCGGTGATGGCGAGATATCCCTCGTTGTCCAGCGTGCCCAGATCGCCGGTGCGGAACCAGCCATGGGTGAAGGCCTCGGCATTGGCCGTGGGATTGTTCTCGTAGCCGGCCGTGACGTTGGGGCCGCGGATCACGATCTCGCCCTGCACCCCGGCGGCCAGCAGCGTTCCGTCATCGGCCATGATGGCGATCTGCGGCCCGGCGGCGATGCCCACCGAGCCCGGCTTGCGCGCGCGCGGCGGCAGCGGATTGGACGCCATCTGGTGCGCCGCCTCGGTCATGCCGTAGGCCTCGATCACCGGCGCCTTGAACAGCGCTTCCAGCGCCGCCATCACCTGCGGCGGCAGCGACGAGGAGGAAGAGCGAATGAAGCGCAGATGGGCGCGCTCGGCGATCTCCCGGTTGCGCTCGCCGCGCGCCAGGATGGCCTGGTGCATGGTCGGCACCGCGCTGTACCAGCTGGGCTTGAATTCCTCGAGCCGGGCGAAGAAGTTCAGCGCATTGAATCCCTCGGTGCACACCACGCTGGCGCCGGCGGCCAGCGACGACAGCACCGCCGCGATCAGGCCGTGGATATGGAACAGCGGCATGATGTTGAGGCAGCGGTCGGCCGGCGTCAGCGCCAGGGTGGCGCCGATATGCCGGGCCGAAGCGCAGATATTGGCCACCGCCAGCGGCACGATCTTGGGCCGCGAGGTGGTGCCCGAGGTATGCAGCACCAGCGCGATGTCGTCGGCTTCGGCCGGGCCGTCCGCCGAAGCGCCGCGCCTGGCCAGCGCCCTGGCGTCCTCCTCGCTTTCCGGGATCAGGTCGAACACGCCGGCCGCCAGCCGCGCGTCGGTGTCGAGCGCCAGTACCGGAATCTTGTGCTTGCGCGCCACTTGCGTGGCGGGTCCTTCATGGCCCTTCGGGACGATCAGCGCCTTGGGCTTGAGATCGCTGAGGTAGAAATCGAACTCGTCGGCGCGATAGGCCGGGTTGAGCGGCGCGCTGGTGGCGCAGCCGGCTACCGCCAGGAAGGCGGTCGCCATCTCCGGCCCATTGGGCAGCACGATGGCGACGCGCTGGTTGCGGGCGATGCCGAAGCCGCGCAAGGCGGCGGCGTTGCGCGCCATCTGCTTGCGCAGGGCGTCGTAGCTCAGCACCGGGCGGCCCGGCGCCAGGATGGCCGGCGCCGCATCGGTGCCGGTCTGCAGCAATCCCGAAAGTGTGGTTGCGCTCATGGTCCCGTCCGGCCCGCGCGCCGTCAAACGGCGGGACTATTCTTTCTTGAGGTTGTCGAGACGATTCTGCAGCTCGTCGAGCTTGCGCTTGAGCTCGTCGATCGTGCTCTTGTCGCTCTCGCCCTTGTCGGCCTTGGCCGGCTCGCCGCTGGCGCCGCCAGGGGCGCCGCCGGGGATGAACGGCGTGAACATCTTCATCGCCTTCTCGAACATGGCGATGTTCTGCTTGCCGACTTCCTCGAACTGCGCGAACGGGTTGAAGCCGAAGGTCGACTTCATGTAATCGCGCATGCGTTCCTGGTTCTGGGCGAACGACTTCATCGAGAATTCGAGATATTGCGGCACCACGCCCTGCAGCGAGTCGCCGTAGAAGCCGATCAGCTGGCGCAGGAAGGAGATCGGCAGCAGGTTCTGCCCCTTGCTCTCCTCTTCGACGATGATCTGGGTCAGCACCGAACGGGTGATGTCTTCTCCGGTCTTGGCGTCGTAGACCACGAAATCGGTCTGTTCCTTCACCATCTGGCACAGATGGTCGAGCGTCACGTAACTGGAGGTCGCCGTGTTGTAGAGGCGGCGGTTGGCGTATTTCTTTATGACCACCGGGGCGGTTTTGGCGCCCGGATCCCGTTCGACTTCAGCCATCGTCCGACCTTTCGATGCGACAGCCACGGCAGAACGGGTGGCCGCCAGAGGAGGGGTTCGCCATTGCAGCGCATTTTGTTGCACTGCGTAATTTTTCGTCACCTTAGCGCGGGGATTTTCGCGCTGCAAGGCAGCCGCCGGGACCGCTATACTGGCGAGGATGGCCGACGAAAAGGAATTGGAATCGCTTGCCAAACGCTATCTCGACGTGTGGGAGAGCCAGTTGGCGGGCATGGCGGCCGATAGCGAGCTTGCTGCACAGCTCGGCCGATTGTTCGCCGCGACAAACTCGGCCCTGTTGGCCGGCCTGAAGGCGCCCCCCATGGACTCCATGGCGGCGGCGGGAGCAACCGATGCCGCAAAACAATCCGGCGGTCGGGCCACCGGCGGCGGGTCCGCGCCTGGGGCCCCGGCCGCTGCCGCTGCACCTGGCGACGGCGGCGTGGACCTGGGAGAGTTCGCAAACCGGCTTGCCGCTCTTGAGCAGCGCCTCGCCGCCCTGGAGCGCGCTGTCGAGCGGCTCCTCGTCCGCCACGACGAATCCTGATACCGGCAACGGCCTGCAGGGGATCGCGCGCCAGCACGAGAAATGGCGGCGCCGGCTGGTGCGACTGCGCACGGAGCTGGCCCTGCTGGAAGGCGGCGACGATCTGCCGGCGCTGGTGGGCGGACCGTTCGCGCAGGCGCTGCGCCGCGAATCGATCCGGCGCATGGATCTGTTCCTGTCCGGCGTGCAGCGCTATCGCCACCATCCGGCGCATCGCGATTTCGACGAGCCGGTCGCCGTGGCGGCCGACGGATCGAGCCGCCTGCTGGATTTCTCGCCCTTCGCCCAGGGCGCGGCGGGCGAGATCGTGCTGCTGATGGTGCCGTCGCTGGTCAATCGCTGGCAGGTGCTCGACATCACGCCCGAGCGCAGCCTGATGCGGGCGCTGGCGCGGGCCGGCATACGGCCGCTGCTGGTCGACTGGGGCACGCCGGCCGGATCCGAACGCGGCTTCTCCGCCACCGACTATGTGCTGCGGCTGGAGCGGCTGGCGGATCGCGCTGCCGTGCTGGGCGGCGGTCGGGTCCATGTCGCGGGCTATTGCATGGGCGGCAATCTGGCGCTGGCCCTGGCGCTGCGCCGGCAGCGCGCGTTGGCATCGCTGATGCTGCTGGCCACGCCGTGGGACTTCCATGCCGATCGCACCGGCCAGGCGCTGATGATGGCCAATCTGCCGTTCCTGGGGCGATTGGTCGACGCCGCGGGCGAGCTGGGGGTCGATGCGCTGCAGACCCTGTTCTACTCGCTCGATCCGTGGCTGGTGATCAGGAAGTTCATGCGCTTTGCCCAGCTCGATCCCGATTCGCCGGAGTCGCGCGAATTCGTGCTGCTGGAAGACTGGCTGAACGACGGCGCGCCGGTGTCCGGACCGATGGCGCTCGACTGCCTGCTGGGCTGGTACGGCAACAACACGCCGGGAAAGGGCGAATGGGTCGTGGGCGGAGAGGCGATCGATCCGCGTCGGCTCGATCTGCCCAGCCTGGTGGTGGTGCCGGGCCAGGACCGCATCGTGCCGCCCGCTTCGGCGCGCGCCCTGGTCGGCGCCGATCGCGCCATTCCCGGTGCGCGCCGCATCGAGCTGGCGCTGGGCCATATCGGCATGATGGTGTCGGCGCGCGCGCCGCAATTGCTGTGGCAGCCTCTGGTCGACTGGCTGCGCGCCGGCCACGCAACCTGAAACGGCGACCGGGCTATTTCGCGTTCTTCAGGCCGCTGGCCGAGACGCCGATATCCCAGTTGTTCTGGAAGCGGTAGTCCAGCGCCGCCTTGCCGCCCCAGGCCTTGTCGAAGCCCTTGTCGTCGAAGGCCTGGCCCGAATTGCGGGTCGAATCCTTGTCCGTATCGGCCGGCGGCGACAATTTGGCTCCGTCGCCGGAGTTCTGCAGGGAGCGGCCTTCGAGCGACATGTAGAAGCCCGGCCCGTTGGTGTACATCTGCGCCTGGGCGCTGGAAGCGCCCAGCAGCGCGAGCAGCGCGATGCTGGCGGCGACGATGCCGGTGGGGCGGGTCATGCGGCGATTTTGCCAGATCAATCGGGGCACAAAAAGGGCGGCCCGTGGCCGCCCTTTCCGATCGATATGGAAGCGCGTCGCTCGATGACGATCTCGCCTAGATGACGATCTCGACGCGGCGGTTCTGCGGTTCGCGCACGCCGTCGGCGGTCGGCACCAGCGGCTGGCTCTCGCCCTTGCCGATGACGACGATGGCCGAAGCGGGGATGCCCTGCTTGATCATGTTGGCCTTGACCGCCTCGGCACGACGCAGCGACAGCGCCATGTTGTACTGCTCGCTGCCCGAACGGTCGGTATGGCCGGTCAGGGTGACGCGGGCGGAGTTGCCGGCCTTGGCGGCGGCAACGGCGTCGTTGATGGTGGTCTGGGCCTGGCTGGTGATGTTCGACTTGTCGAAGTCGAAGAACACGATGAAGCTCTTCTTGGCGGTAGCAGCCGGCGGCGGGGGCGGCGGCGGCGCGACCGGCGCCGCCGGCGCCGAACCGAAGGTCGCCACCAGGCGCACGAACGGGCCGTGGATGAACAGGTCGGAGGAATTCGACGACTTGGGCGAGAAGCTGCCCATGTTGCCGGTGTCGATCGGCGCATTGCTGGTCACGCCCCACCAACCTTCCGCCCGGTAGCCGACCTGGATGCCGACCTTCGAACCGCCGCCGGTGTTGAAGTTGTAGCCCAGGCCGATTTCGCCCTCGGCGTTCGGCACGACCTTGGATTTCGACTTGTCTTTGGTGGACCAGGCCGTGGCAGACGATCCATCGATCGTACTAAAGGCCGAATAGCTGCCGCTGTGCTTATCCTTGAACTTGCCGAACAGCACCGCGCCGGACACGGCGCCGAACACGTTGAAGCCGCTGTCGCCGATGCCGAACTGGCCGTTCAGGCCGATGCGCGGACCGATGCCCCAGAAGGTGGTCTTGCGCTTGTAGCTGCCGTTATAGGTGCCGACGGGATTGAATCCGCCATCCAGGGTGGCGGTGCCGTAGAAGTCGCTGCCCTTGGTGGTCTGGTTGAAATGGGCGAACCGGAGGCCGCCGAACAGGCGCAGGGTCGAGTTGTTGCCCATGGTCCAGTTGTAGCCGGCTTCGAAGTCGGCGACCTGGTAGGTTAACTTGGTCTTGATGTCGCCTGTGCCGTAGTAGGACGTGCTGACGCCGTCGGTGCTGGTCAGGTAGGTGCCCGAGCCATGACCCTTCTTGCCTTTCATCCAACCGGCGGCGAAGCCGAAGCCGACATCCCAATTGTTGTTGAAGCGATAGCCCAGCATCGCCTTGCCGCCCCAACCCTTGTCGAGTTTGGTCTTGGCGTTGGCGGAGGCCGTCGGCGCGCTCGTCCAGGTGCCCGGATAAAGGGAAATCTTGTCGCCCTTGGTCATCAGGTAACGGCCTTCGAGCGACAGGTAGACGCCCGGGCCGCTCGAATACATCTGCGCCTGCGCCGAGTTGGAATCGGCGATCACCAGCGCCACAACGGCGGCGCCGGACAGCAATGAAACCTTGAGCGTTTGCTTGACCATAGAATTTCCCCCAATCAGAGGTCGGGAAGCGACCCATTCAATACGTATGGCATATTTTGCAAAAACCCGGACGCGATCAATTGGTAAAATCTCGCAGGAATTCCGCAGAATTCGTCCGGCCGCGCGGACAAGTCGATTCTTATTAGTCCAATAAAGATACTAATATGATTTTATGATCGGAAATCGATTTTTTCCGATACCCCTGAAGTGTTGCCTGTATGCCACAACGAGTGAAGGAAATTTATCGGCGTGTCAGGCACCCCCCTGGTCTGCCGGGTCGATGCCCAGGGGGCTGGCAATGCTGCTTCTGTATGGACTATCGGGAAAAGGGCTCCGCCGCCGCCGCGCTTTGCCTTTTGGAGATGGCATCGGCGTTCGGCTGGTGCGTCGGCGTTTGCTTGCGGCGGTGCAGTACGGGAGCCGTTGCCGGGCGATCTCCACAAGGGCAGCCGGACAAGGGCAGCCGGTGTTTGCGCCGCGGCCCAAAGCACGATGCCTGCCGCCCGCCGCGGCCGCGCTCGGATGCGGAACCTCCTTATGACGCAAAGACTTGACGGTCGCCTGCGGCCCTGGCGGTTCGCCTTGCATCGGTCGGAGCGGGGTCACCGCCTGTCCGGCCCGGCGGCTTGCTTGCCGCCCATCGCCGGCGATGCCTATATAGTCGCTACGGGAGTGAGAATTTCAGCACATCAGGAGATTTCCGATGGCCGCCAATGATGTCGTCATTACCGCCGCGGCGCGTACGCCGATCGGCTCGTTCAACGGTGCCTTTGCCGGGCTGCCGGCGCACGAACTGGGCAAGATCGCCGTGGCCGAGGCACTCAAGCGTTCCAGCATCAAGCCGGAAGAAGTGGACGAGGTGATTCTCGGCCAGATCCTGTCGGCGGGCCAGGGCCAGAACCCGGCGCGTCAGGCGGCGGTCAACGCCGGCATCCCGGTCGAAAAGACGGCGCTGGGCATCAACCAACTCTGCGGCTCGGGCCTGCGCTCGGTCGCCTTCGGCTGGCAGGCGATCAAGAACGGCGACGCCAACATCATGGTGGTCGGCGGCCAGGAGAGCATGAGCCAGGCGCCGCACGCGGCCCATCTGCGCGACGGCGTGAAGATGGGCGAGATGAAGATGGTCGACACCATGCTGAAGGACGGGCTGTGGGATGCCTTCCACGGCTATCACATGGGCAACACCGCCGAGAACGTCGCCCAGCGCTACCAGATCACGCGCGAGGAGCAGGACAAATTCGCCGTCGCTTCGCAGAACAAGGCCGAGGCGGCGCAGAAGTCCGGCCGCTTCAAGGACGAGATCGTGCCGGTCACCGTCAAGACCCGCAAAGGCGAGATGGTGGTCGATGCCGACGAATTCCCCCGCCACGGCACGACGCTGGAATCGCTCTCCAAGCTGCGTCCGGCCTTCGCCAAGGACGGCTCGGTGACGGCGGGCAACGCCTCGGGCATCAACGACGGCGCGGCCGCACTGGTGCTGATGACCGAAGCGGAAGCGCAGAAGCGCGGCCTCAAGCCGCTGGCCAAGATCGTGTCCTGGGCCACCACCGGCGTCGACCCCGCGATCATGGGCATCGGTCCGGTCACCGCCAGCAAGAAGGCGCTGGAGAAGGCCGGCTGGAGCGTGAAAGACCTCGACCTGGTCGAGGCCAACGAAGCCTTCGCCGCGCAGGCCGTGGCGGTGGGCAAGGAGCTGGGCTTCGATCCCGCCAAGCTCAACGTCAATGGCGGCGCCATCGCGCTGGGCCATCCGATCGGCGCCTCGGGCGCGCGCGTGCTGGTGACCTTGCTGCACGAGATGCAGAAGCGCGACGCCAAGAAGGGCCTCGCCACCTTGTGCATCGGCGGCGGCATGGGCATCGCCATGTGCGTGGAGCGCGCCTGATCGACATGGCGTGTGGTCTGGGCGGAATTGCGATAGAAACTAGAGGATCCCTGCGACGCGGGTCGGGCGCCGCAGGGATCCGTCGGGTTTGCTGAAGATCAAGGCCGGCGCCCGATCGTCGGCCCGTAAAATCGAAAAGAACAGGGAGCTGAGCATGGCTAGGGTAGCGGTGGTCACCGGCGGCACGCGCGGCATCGGCGCGGCGATTTCCAAGGGGCTGAAAGCGGCGGGTTACAAGGTCGCGGCGACCTATGCCGGCAACGACGAGGCGGCGCAGAAGTTCAAGGCCGATACCGGCATCGCCGTCTACAAGTTCGACGTCGCCGACTTCAACGCCTGCAAGGGCGCGATCGAGCAGATCGCCAAGGACCTCGGTCCGGTCGACGTGCTGGTCAACAACGCCGGCATCACCCGCGACGGCACCATGAAGCGCATGGGCCGCGACATGTGGGATGCGGTGATCGATACCAACCTCGGCTCCTGCTACAACATGTGCAAGCTGGTATGGGACGGCATGAACGAGCGCGGCTTCGGCCGCATCGTCAATATCGGCTCGATCAACGGCCAGGCCGGCCAGTATGGCCAGGTCAACTACGCCGCCGCCAAGTCCGGCATCCACGGCTTCACCAAGGCGCTGGCCCAGGAAGGCGCCGCCAAGGGCATCACCGTCAACGCCATCGCGCCGGGCTATATCGACACCGACATGGTGGCGGCGGTGCCGCCCAACGTGCTGGAGAAGATCGTCGCCAAGATCCCGGTCGGCCGGCTGGGCAAGGCCGAGGAGATCGCGCGCGGCGTGCTGTTCCTGGTGGCCGACGATGCGGGCTTCGTCACCGGCTCGACCATGTCGATCAACGGCGGCCAGCATATGTATTGATCGGGCCTGCGCCGACGGCGCGTCGCCGCGGCCGAGATTTGCGGCTTCTGACGGCGCGCCGATGCCGACAGAAGCCGTTTCTTTTCAATGCGCGCCCGGCGCGACGGTGGTGCCGGCCTGGTCCAGCAGCAGCGCCGCGAATTGCAGCGGCGTGCGACCGCCCATCAGCACGGCCTTGATCTGCCTGTCGAGCAGCAGATGGGCGATGCCGTGCACGAAGGCCCAGGCGCGCACCGCGGCCAGGTTTGGCGTGCTGCCGAAGCGCGTGCCGGCCGCGCCGCCCAAGGCCACGAAGGCGGCCTTGGCGCTGGCGTCCAGTTCGGACGACTGGCCTTTGGCGCCGCCGAACATCAGGCGGAAACGCTGCGGCCGCTCCAGCGCGAATTCGATATAGGCCAGACCCATGCGGTCGAGACTGTCGGTGCCGCCGCCGGCGCCGGCGCGCGCCCGGGCCATCGCCGCGCCCAGTTCGCGAAAGCCCTCGGTGGCGACGGCGCCCAGCAGCGCCTCGCGGGTGGCAAAATGGCGGTAGGGCGCGTTGTGCGACACGCCGATCTGGCGGGCGATGTCGCGCAAGCTGAGCGCCTCGGGCCCCTGGGCTTCCAGCACCTTGCCGGCCGCCTTCAGCAGCGCCGCGCGCAGATCGCCATGGTGATAGGGCTCGGCGCGTGCCGGCGCGCCAGCCTTGGCGCCGCGCCCGCCCTTGCCGTCGCGGCCGCGTGAAGTTGACATTGACAACATCCCTGTCTGCGTTATGTTGACAGTGACAACTTAGCGGCCGTGCCAGCGGCGGTCAATTGGCGCGAGGCGAGGATGGACCTGCAGCCGATCTGGGAGGCCGCGCCGGCGGTGAAGATCCACCTTGCCGTGGCCGTGCTGGCCTTTGGGCTGGGCGCCTATCAGCTATGGCGGCCCAAGGGCACGCCGCAGCACAAGGCGCTGGGCCGCGTCTGGATGGTCATGATGCTGGTGGTGGCGATCAGCTCGTTCTGGATCACCGGCCTGGCCGGCCAGGGGCATTTCAGCGTCATCCACATCCTGTCGGGGGTGACCGTCCTGGGCGTGATCGGCGCTGTCGTGGCGATCCGCGCCGGCAAGGTATCGGCGCATCGTCGCGCCGTGCTGGGGCTTTATGCCGGCGCCATCATCGGCGCCGGGGCCGGCGCCTTTTTCCCTGGGCGCCTGCTGTCGCACGTCTTCGGCTACGGCTGATCAGCGCTGGAGCCGCTCGATCGTCTCGCGAACGCGGCGGGCATTGGTGCCGAGGTCGGACTTGCCGATGCGCGAGACCGAGCGGATGTCGATGCGGCTGCCTGGCGTGCCGTCGATCGTGGCCGGCCGTATCCGCACCACGATATCGTCCTTGAAGCCGAACCATGGGGTGGTGGCGGTGGCCTCCAGCCGGTTCTCGGCGACGCCGGCAATGTCCCAACCCATGTCCTGCGCGATCGACGTGACCCTGGCCATCGCCTGGTCGGGCGTCAGCTTCAGCATGGCCGGCGCGATGTCGGCATAGGCGCGGCGCTGCTGGTCGGCGACGGTCGAACCTCCATAGGTCTCGCCATTGGGCGTTCCCTCGCGCAGCGACTTCAGCAGCACGAAGCGCGGCGGATCGGCGAAATCGGTGGTGATGTCGTGGATTGCCGGCACGCTGCTGCCGCGCACCTGCAGGCTGTAGGGCAGGGCGAAGGCAACGGCCCCCAGCGCCACGCCCAGCAGCGGCGCCAGCGCCAGCTTGCGCCGCCGCAGCAGGACGCAGGCGACCGCCACCAGCAGCGACAGGCCGGCGATCGCCGCCCCCAGATAGGCGACCGAGCGCAAGATGGCGAAAGCGCTGCCCAGGCTCCACCAGCCGAAACGGTAGCCGTAGCCTGCCAAGGCCATGACGATCGTCGCGCCGGCGGCCAGCGCAAGGCTGGCCAAGGCGAGCCACACCAGCCACGCGCGGCTTTTGGCGGCGCGCGGTACGAGGGCGACCAATGCGGTGTCGCCTGCGGGATCGCTCATGCCAGCTTGCGCAACGCCCCCGCCATCATGATCAGCGCCATGCCGAAGAACACCAGTTCGATGCCCAGCAGGGTGCCTGGCACCCACAACGCGGTGAACGGCAGCCCGATCAGGACGACGATGCCCAGCACGATCGACAGCACCGCGCTGAACGCCATCCAGCCCCAGCCCGCGGTCGGCCGCAGCGCCCAGGCGAAGCGCGCCTTGGCGACGCCCGACAGCACCATGTAGATGCCGATCACCATCGCCAGGGACACCGCCCCGGCGAACGGGTTGACCAGCACCATCAGCCCGGCGATGACCGCGATCACCGCCAGGATCAGGGCGGTGCCGGCGCCGGGCTGGCCCCAGGCGCGCACCGCGCGGATGCCCTCGCTGATGCCGGCCACGATCAGGATCACGCCCAGCACCACGGTCAGCGCCAGGGTGGAGATCACCGGCAGCACGATGGCTACAAAGCCCAGCAGGACGATCAGCACGCCCTGCAGGTTCAGCGAATTGGCGCGGTGGCGCCAGGCATCGGCGATCGGGTTGGACGAATTCGGCATGATCTGTCTCCTCGAATATGGGCCAAAAGCATGACCGATTTGCGAATCCGCCGGGACGACGATTCCCGACGGTGCCCGCTCAGGCGCCCCTTGCGTGGCCGACGATGGTGGCCACCAGATCGGGCACCAGCGGCGTGGGCAGATCGTGACCCATGCCGGGGTAGACCTTCAAGCGCGCTCCGGGGATGAGCTTTGCGGTGTCCTCGCCCGCCGCCAGCGGCAGCAGCGGGTCGTCGGCGCCGTGGATCACCAGCGATGGCGTGGTGATGCCGGGCAGCGAATGGACCCGGCTGCCCGAGGCCATCACCGCGTTGTACTGGCGCGCCACCCCTTGCGGATAATAGGAGCGGTCGACATTGCGCTCGACCAGCCCGCGCAGCTCGATCTCGTCGGCCGGGTAGGCGGGCGAGCCGATGATGCGGCGCAGCTTCATGCCATGGGCGATCAGCGCCTCGCGCTCGGTGCTGGGCGGCACCGACATCAGCGCCTTCATCGCCTCGGGCTTGCCGGCCGGCAGGCCGCGCCGGCCGCTGGTCGACATGATCGAGGTCATGCTGGCCAGCCGGGGGGCGTGCTCGATCGCCATGGTCTGCACGATCATGCCGCCCATCGACACGCCCACGACATGGGCCTTGTCGATGCCCAGCGCGTCGAGCAGCGCGATGCCGTCCCTGGCCATGTCGGCGAGATAGTAGGGCGCCGGGATCTTTTCGCCGGCCATCGCCCTGGCGGTCAGTGCCCCAAGGTCGGGAACGCCATAGGCTTCGAACTTGGTCGACAGGCCGATATCGCGGTTGTCGTAGCGCACCACCCGGAAGCCGGCATCGGCCAGTTGCTGCACGAAGCGCGTCGGCCACAGGCTGAGTTGGGCGCCCAGCCCGTGCACCAGCAGGATGGCCGGTGCAGCCTTGTCGCCGGTTTCCTCGTATTCGATTCCGATGCCGTTGGCGGCGATCCTGGCCATGTCGTCCCCCGGAGCGATTTGCCGCTAGCTTAGAGAGATTTGCCGCCAAAAAAAGCTGCTAAACAGGCATTCCGCATCACGGAGACGGACGATGGATTTCGACCTCAAGGAAGAGCATCGCATGCTCAAGGATCTGGTGGGCCGCTTCGTGCGCGAGCAGCTGCTGCCGCTCGAGCCCGCCGTTCTGCAGCGCGACATCGAGGGCAAGGGCGTCGGCCTGACCGCCGCCGAACGCGACAAGGTCAACGCCCGGGCCCGCGAACTGGGCCTGTGGGGGCTGGATGCGCCGGCCGAGTTCGGCGGCCACGATCTGCCGCTGGAAGCCATGATCGGCGTGGCCGAGGAGATCGGCCATACCATCATCAACTATGCCATTCCCCCCGACTCGCCCAATCTGCACATGCTGATGGCGGTAGCCACGCCCGAGCAGCGCGCCCGCTATGTCGAGCCCTATGCGCGCGGCGAGCTGACCGCGGCCATCGCCATCACCGAGCCCGGCGCCGGCGCCGATCCCAGCGGCATGATCACGCGCGCCGAGAAGCAGCCCGGCGGCTGGCTGCTGAACGGCCGCAAGATCTGGATCGGTCGCGTCGCCGAGGCCGATTTCACCATCCTGATGGCGGTGACCGACAAGACCAAGGGCGCGCGCGGCGGCATCTCCGCCTTCCTGGTCGATCAGGGCACGCCCGGCTTCAACGTGCTGCGCCGGATTCCGATGATCGGCGGTCGTTTCACCTACGAGATCGCGATCGAGGATTGCCGGCTGCCCGACGGCGCGCTGCTGGGCAGGGTCGGCGAAGGCTTCGGGCCGATGCAGAAGCGGCTGTCGGTGCGCCGCCTGCAGATGGGCGCCTGGTGCGTCGGCATGGCCGACCGGGCGCTGGCACTGATGAGCGAGCATGCCACCCAGCGCAGCACCTTCGGCGTCCGGCTGGCCGACCGCCAGGCGATCCAATGGTGGATCGCCGACGCCGCCATTCGCATCCATGCCAGCCGCCTGATGGTCTATGACGCGGCCTGGAAATCGGATCAGGGCCGCGACGTGCGCCGCGAATTGTCGATGATCAAGGTGTTCGTCCCCGAGATGGCCAGCGAAGTGGTCGACAAGGCCATGCAAACCTTCGGCGCCATGGGCATGGCCAAGGAATTCCCGCTGCAGGCCATGGCCTCCATGTTGCGCTGGATCAGGGTCGGCGAGGGGCCGAGCGAGGTGCATCGCTGGGTGGTGGCGCGCGGTATCCTGGGCGAGGCTGGCGGCAAACGGGTGGCCTGATCCGGCCGCACTTTGCAGCGCGGCAGCGCCGCACCGCACATATTCGGCGGCGCAGTCGCGCCGCCCCCGCGCACTCGACGGCGCGGCAGCGCCGCACGGCAGCTTCGGTGGCGGCCGCGCGACCCCGCCGATGTCAGCTTGTCGTGGGGTTGGCACGCGATTATCTGCTCTTGCAGGGACGATCGATGCAAACCGCCCGATACCGTCTTTTCGCCCACTCGGCATGGGACGCCGTTCCCGTGGCGGAAGGCGTTTTGCATCTCGCCGCCATCGTCGGCCTGTTCTTGCTCTTTCCGCTGCTGCCGTGGTGGGGGGTGATCGTCGCCGGCTTGCTTTACGCCTATTCGATCACCTGGAATCACAATAGCATCGCCCATAACTTCGTTCACAATCCCTATTTCGCCGCGCCGGCGCTGAACCGTGCCTTCGCGCTGCTGCTGTCGCTGACCCTGGGCTACGCGCAGACCGACTACCACTACGATCATCTGCGCCACCACGCCGGCAACTCCGACCGCCCCGACGACAACGGTCACACGCTCGATCCGTTCTCGATCTACCGCTTCGGCCGCAACGGCGCGCCGGAGAACATGCTGCGCTACGTGTTCTCTTCCTATGTGCGCGACACGGCCACCGGACCCGATCCGTTCCTCGGCCCCCGCCGTCAGCTCGACCGCAAATGGGGCCGCTTCGAGATGGCCTGCGTGATCCTGTTCTACGGCCTGCTGGCGATCCTCGACTGGCGTTTCGTCGCCTGCCTGCTGCCGTTCAACTATCTGGGCCATTCGCTGTCGGCGCTGAACGGCTACTACGAGCACTATCGCGGCAACCCGGACGAGCCGATGGCCTGGGGCGTCAGTTCCTACAACTGGCTCTACAACGTGCTGTGGATGAACAACGGCTATCACGCCGAGCATCACTATCGACCCAAGCAGCACTGGACGAAGATGAAGGAGCTGCACGGGCTGATCGCCGAGCAGCAGAAGGCCAAGGGCGTGCACGTGATGCGCCTGCCTCACGCGCTGGGCTTCCTCGAATCCGCGCCGCGCGCCGTCCAAGCGCGCTCTGCCGCCTGATTGCCTGGAGAACGACATGACCGCCGCCACCGCTCAACGCCGCCTGATCTTCGCCTATTCGAGCTGGGATATCGTGCCGGTGCTGGCGGCGCTGGCCCACGCCGCCTTCGTCGTCGGCCTGTACTTCGTGTTCGTCGATCTGCCCTGGTACGCCTTCGTGCCGCTGGCGCTGGTCTACGCCGTGTCGATCTCCTGGAACATCAACGGCATCGCCCACAACCACATCCACAATCCCTATTTCAGGTGGCAGCCGCTCAACCGCGCCTTCTCGATGCTGCTGTCGCTGACCATGGGCTTCTCGCAGACCGACTATCACTACGTCCACCTGCGCCATCATGTCGGCAATTCGGACCGGCCGGGTCCGGACGGCAAGACGCTCGACCCGCTGTCGATCTATCGCTGCGGCCGTGACGGCAGGCCGGAGAATGTCTGGCGCTACACCTTCCTCAGCTATTTCCGCGACGATCCCACCCAGTCGCTGGCGCAGCTCGCCAATTCCAAGCGCCGCGCCGATGCGCAATGGGGCCGCGCCGAGCTGGTCTGCGTGGTGCTGATGGTGGCGGCGCTTTGCTGGCTGAACTGGCGCTTCGTGCTGGCGATGATCCCGTTCTATTACCTGGGCCACAGCCTGTCCTCGCTGAACGGCTTCTACGAGCACTATCGCGGCAATCCCGATGTGCCGATCGCCTGGGGCGTCAGCAGCTACAACCGCTTCTACAACTGGCTGTGGTTCTACAACGGCTATCACGCCGAGCATCATTACCGGCCACGCCAGCACTGGACCCGCATGCGCGAACTGCACTTGCAGATTGCGGAGGAGCAGCAGCGCGCCGGCGTGCGGGTCATCAATACCTGCCATGCGCTGGGCTTCCTCGATCCCGATCACCCGCCCCATGTCTGGGACGATCTGCGCGGCCACGCCAGGTCCAAGGCGGCCTAGGCCACGGCGCGGCGATCGGGGGCCCTTGACCGGCCGACCGGGCTCTCATAGGCAGGGGCGGTCATGGCCGCCCTCGATCCCAGCACCAACCTGACCGCGCAGCGCCGCGCCACCGCCATCGGCGGCTTGGCGGTGCTGATCTGGTCGACGCTGGCGCTGTTCACCACCGCCACCGGCCGGATCCCGCCTTTCCAGCTCGTCGCCATGGCCTTCGCCATCGCCTTTGCATGCGCCTTTGCCAAATGGCTGGCGCGCGGCCAAAGCATCGCGGCGCAGTTCGCCTGGCCGGCGCGGGTCTGGGCGCTCGGCATTTTCGGCCTGTTCGGCTACCACGCGCTGTACTTCCTGGCGCTGAAGAGCGCGCCGCCCGCCACCGCCAATCTCATCAACTATCTCTGGCCGCTCTGCATCGTGTTGTTCGCGGTGCCGCTGGCCGGCGAGCGGCTGCATTGGTGGCATCTGGGCGGCGTCGGTCTGGGCTTGGCCGGTACGGCGATCGTGCTGCTGGTGGGCGGCGGGGTGGAATTGTCGGCCGACTTCACGGTCGGCTATGTCGCGGCGCTGGGCTGCGCCGTGGTCTGGGGGCTCTATTCGGTGCTGAGCCGCCGCTTCGGCGAGGTGCCGACCGATGCGGTGGGCGCCTTCTGCGGCGTGGCGGCGCTGCTGGCCCTGGCCTGCCACCTGGCATTCGAGCCCACGGTGTGGCCGGCCGACGGCGGCGAATGGCTGGCGGTGCTGGCGTTGGGTATCGGCCCGGCCGGGGGCGCGTTCTTCCTGTGGGATATCGGGGTGAAGCGCGGCGACATCAGGGCGCTGGGCGCGCTGTCCTATGCCGCCCCGGTAATGTCGACCCTGCTGCTGGTGCTGTTCGGCCGTGCCGCAGCCGATCCGGGACTGGTGCTGGCCTGCGTGCTGGTCAGCGCCGGCGCGGTGCTGGCGGCGCGCGATCTGTGGGCGCCGGCCGTTCAGCCGCGATAGGCCTCGGGTGTGACCGGCGCTTCGCCGGCATTGATCAGGCAATGGCCGGCCTGCTCGACCAGCGTCATCGTCGGGCCCTGCAGGTCGTCGGCACGCACCAGATTGATCGAACGAGGCCGACAGCTCGGTCGTGCCGATGCGCTCGTTGCAGGTCGCGCGTTGGCGGCGGCGGCCATATCGGGATTCCGGTGGAGTTTCCGTCGATCGTTCCCTGTGCGGTCTGAGCGGGGCGCGATGGCCAGCGGGCGCCTTCGGGCGGCCCGTTTCACGTTGCCGACGGCTCCCAGCCGGGCGGCGCCATCTCGAAGCCGGAAAATTCGAAGGCCGGCGCCACCGTGCAGCCGACCAGCGTATAGGCGCCCAGCGGCCGGGCGCTCTGCCACCATCCGGCCGGCACCACGATTTGCGGCGCCTGGCGCACCAGGTCGGTGCCCAGAATCCGGCGCTGCACATGGCGGCCGTCTTCGCTCAGCGACAGTTCGAGCGGCTGGCCGGCATAGAAGTGCCAGACCTCGTCGGCGTCGACGCGGTGCCAGTGCGAGCGTTCGCCGGCTTGCAGCAGGTAATAGATCGCGGTGCTGGCGCCGCGCGAGCCGCCGGCTTGAGAACCAGAGGGCGGCGTGTGGCGAAAGGTTTCGCGAAACCAGCCGCCCTCGGGATGCGGTTGCAAGCCGAGGGCGGCGACGATTTCGGACGCAGTCATGGCGTCGGACGCTCGGGGCGGTAGGACGCGCTCAGCCTTGCGGCATGGTCGCCTGCATCGACTTCTTCTTGGCGAACTTGTCGGCCCAGGCGGCCAGCTTGGGACGGCCCTTGCGCCAGTTCATGTCGGCGTAGCGGAAATCGAGATAGCCCAGCGCGCAGGCCACCGCGATCTGGCCGATGGTCAGTCCGCCGGCCAGATCCTTGGCTTCCTTTTCCAGCGCGTCCAGGCCGTTGGCGACCTTGCGCTTCTGCCCGTCGACCCATTCGGCCCAGCGCAGATTCTCCGGCCGCATCGCCGTCTCGTAGCGCGCCAGCAGCGCGGCATCGAGAATGCCGTCGCCCAGCGCCTGCTGCCGCAGCGCCTTGAAGCGGCGCGCGCCGGCGGCCGGGAACAGCTTGGCGCCCTTGTGGCGACTGTCGAGGTACTCGCAGATCACCGGCGAATCGAACAGCACCATGCCGTTGTCGAGCTGCAGGGCCGGCACCTTGCCCAGCGGATTGGCCTTGTCGAGATCCCTGTTGGCCTGCACCGGATTGGCCGCGGTCGGCACCTTTTCCAGCTTCTTGTCCAGCCCGCGCTCCAGGGCAAGGACCATCACCTTGCGTACGTAAGGCGAGGTCGGCGAGTACAGCAGCTTCATGTTCTTCTTCTCCCCTGTTGAAAGTCGCCCGCGTCGCATGACGCGGCGCGTCGCTCAGTCGATCGGCGGCGGCCTGGGTTTGGTGGCGGCGACCGAAGGCCTTGCCTGCATCTGCCCCAGCCACGCCGCCAGTTGCGGATGGTCGGCCTGCCAGGGCACGAGCTGCGCCACCGCCAGGAAGTCGAGCGCGCAGATCAGCGCGATGTGTCCGATATCGAATCCGTCGTCGAGCAAGGCGACGTCGCGCTCCAGCCCGTCGAGCGCGCGGGCGATGCCCGACTGCGAACGGGCCACCATCGTGCGATGCACGCGCTCGGGCTTGTGCATGCCGTTGAGCAGGATGACGACGCCCGCCTCCATCATGCCGTCGGCCAGCGCCTGGCGCTGCAGCGCGCGGGCGCGGCGCGACAGCTCGGCCGGCAGCAGGCGATGGCCGCCGTCCAGCGCATCGAGATAGTCGCAGATGGTCGCCGAGTTGAACAGGTTGACGCCCTGGTCGGTCAGCAGCGCCGGAATCTTGCTGAGCGGATTGACGGCCAGCATTTCCGGCGTCGATTGCCAGGGATTGATGCGCAGCTTCTCGGTCTGCTCGTCCAGACCCAGCTCGATCAGGGCGATCTGGACCTTGCGGCTGAACGGCGAGGCGGGATGGGTGTAGAGCTTCACGGGATCGCCGGTGCCTAGCGGAAGCTGTCCTTGCGGGCGCGCACCTCGGCGAACACGCGCACCGGGTCCGCGTCGCGCAGGCCGACCGCCGCCGCTACCGCCGGGTCGTCGGCGCGCAGGAACGGGTTGGTGGCGCGCTCCTGTCCCATGGTCGAGGGCACCGTCGCCTGGCCGCCGGCGCGCAGCCGGTCGATCTCGCCGCTGCGGGCGCGCAACGCGGCGTTGGCGGGATCGACGGTCAGGGCGAAGCGCGCATTGCTTTGCGTGTATTCGTGGGCGCAGTAGACCCGCGTGCTGTCGGGCAGGCTGCGCAGCTTGGACAGCGAGGTCCACATCTGTTGCGGCGTGCCCTCGAACAGCCGGCCGCAACCCAGCGCGAACAGCGTATCGCCGCAGAACAGCGCATCGTGGTCCTTGAACCAATAGGCGATGTGGCCGCGCGTGTGGCCGGGCACGAAGAACACCTGGGCGCGCGCCTTGCCGAAATCGTAGCTATCGCCGTCGCCCAGCTGCACGTCGATGCCGGGGATGCGCGCGGCGTCTGGCCTGGGCCCGACGATGGTGCAGCCGCTCCATTCCTTGAGCGCCAGATTGCCGCCGACATGGTCGCCGTGGTGGTGCGTGTTGAGGATATGGGTCAGCTTCCAGCCGCGCCGGTCGAGCGCCTGCATCACCGGCTCGGCCACGGCGGGATCGACCGCCGCCACGGCGCCGCTTTGCGGCTCGCGCACCAGCCAGATGTAGTTGTCCTGCAGCACCGGCAGGCGGACGATGTCGAGTTGATCGGGCATGGCGGTGTTCCGGCGCGGCGGTCCCTGGCATCCGCACTTTTGTGCGGTTTTGCCGGCACCGTAGCACCCCGGGGATGGCCCCGTCACGGGGCGGATGCTAGAATATTTCTCATGTGGAACGACATCGTCGACCTGCGCGATTTCTACGAGCGCAGCCTGGGCCAGGTCGCCCAGCGGCTGATCCGCCAGCGCCTGCGCCTGCTGTGGTCGAGCGTGCGCGGCGACAACGTGCTGGGGCTGGGCTACGCCACGCCGTTCCTGCGGCCGTTCATGGAAGAGGCCGAGCGCGTGATCGCCATGATGCCGGCCGCCCAGGGCGTGCTGCGCTGGCCCGGTCCCCATCGCGTCGACGGCAAGCGCAACCGCGTTGCCCTGGTCGACGAAGCGGCGCTGCCCTTGCCCGATCGTTCGATGGATCGCGTGCTGCTGGTGCACGCGCTGGAATGCACCGAGCAGATGCGGCCGATGCTGCGCGAGATCTGGCGCGTGCTGGCCGATGGCGGGCGGCTGATCGTGATCGCGCCCAACCGCACCGGCCTGTGGGCCCAGCTCGAACGCACGCCCTTCGGCACCGGCCATACCTATTCGGCCAACCAGCTCAGCCGGCTGTTGCGCAACACCATGTTCACGCCGATGCAGGAGACCCGCGCGCTCTACGTGCCGCCGGTCAACTCGCGCATGGTGCTGCGCGCGGCGCCGGCCATCGAGCGGCTGGGCCAGCGCTGGCTGCCGCGGCTGGCCGGCGTGGTGATGGTCGAGGCGTCGAAGCAGCTTTACGCGGCCACCGGCCTGATCTCGGCCGATCCCAAACCGGTGCGGGCCAAGCTGCGCGTCATCGGTCCCTCCGCCGCGCGCGGCGAGCCGACCCACTCCAATCACGTCGAATAGCTCAAGCGGTTGAATCTTCGCGATATTTTCTGTGCCTGACGGACTACCTACCAGTAGGTAGGTTAACAATATGAAGGCAAAGCCAATATCCTCGGTCGAAGCGACGGTCCCGCTGCCGGCCGACACGCGCGCGCACATCCTCGATGTCGGGGAAAAGCTGCTGCTGGAGCGCGGCTATGCCGGCTTCTCCTATCAGGACATCGCCGAGGCGGTCGGCATCCGCAAGGCGTCGATCCACCATCACTTCGCGGCCAAGGAAGATCTCGGCGCGGCGATCGTCGAGCGGGCGCGCCAGCGGCTGTTCGAGCGGCGCGGCCCGGTGGCTGGCGACGCCCTGGGTGTCCGCCAGCAGTTCGACGGTTTCCTGCGCTTCTTCGAGAAGCTGGCGCTGCAAGGCGACCGGCTGTGCATCGGCGGCCGGCTCAGCGCCGATCTGTCGGTGTTGCCCGACGCGGTGCGCAGCAGTTTCGGTGGCTTCACTTCCGATAACGGCGAATGGCTGGGCGAGTTGTTCGACGCCGGCCAGCGGCTGGGCGTGTTCAAGACCGATGCAGCGCCGGCCGACCAGGCGCTGCTGCTGGGCGCGGCGGTGCAGGGTGCGGTGCAGGTCGCCCGCGCCCGCGGCGACGTTCAATATTTCCGCCGCATCGCCCAACAGCTTCGCCGGCAATTGCTGCGGGCGCCGCAACAACAAGACTGAAGATCGGGTCGACGGGAGCTGACGATGGAGAGACCGTCATGACGCTTCCTGTCCTGTCGGTCCGCACCGCGCGCTGCCTGGCCCGCCGGTTCCGCACGCCGCGCCCCGCCCTGGGGCAAAAGCCGCGCCGGCCGGAGGAAATGGCAGTGCTGCTCAATGCCCGGCCGCTCTGCCTGCGCTTCGAGGGCCTGGACCTTGCGGGCTACGAGTGGCGGCCGCGCTACGGCGCCGGCGACGGCGCGCCGATCCTGCTGATGCATGGCTGGGAAGGCCGCGCCAGCCAGTTCGCCCTGCTGATCGAGACCTTGCTGCGCCACGGCCATCGTGTGGTCGCGTTCGACGCGCCGGGCCATGGCGATTCGCCGGGCGCGGAGAGCACGGTCGGCGCCTTCGCCGATCTGGTGCTGGAGATCGACCACGCTCACGGACCGTTCCATGCGGCGATCGGCCATTCGATGGGTGCCGCTTCGGTGCTGGCGGCCGCCACGCGCGGTCTGCGCGCCGACAAGGTGGTGGCGATCGCCGTCCCCGCTTCGCTGCGCCGCGCCGCCACCCGCGGCGCACGGGCGCTGGGCCTGCCTCGGTCCGCGCTGCGGCCGTTCCTGGATGACGTGGCCGCGGCCAACCGGCGTCCGCTCGAGGCGCTCGATTTCGACCGGCTGCTGCCGCCGCCCGATCTCGCCGTGCTGCTGCTGACCGATCCGCGCGACGGCGAAGTGCGGGCTTCGGAGTCGGCGGCGGTGGCGGGGGTATGGCCCAATGCCAGGCTGTGCCATATCGCCGGCGTCGGTCATCGCCGCATCCTGGCGGCGGAGAGCACGCAGCGCCTGGTGATCGATTTCATCGGCGGCGCGGGCGTGTCGGGTCTGGCGGTGGCGTCATGAGCCAACCTGAAATCGCCGCCGGCGTCGTGGCGTCGGCGCATGACGATCGCCGCCGTCGCCAGGTGCTGCTGGCCGCCGGCATCGGCTCCTTCGTGCTGACGGTCGACATGTTCGTGGTCACGGTGGCGCTGCCGCGCATCGCCACCGCCTTTGCCGCGCCCCCCGACCTGATCGGCTGGGTGGTGTCGGCCAATGCGCTGGCCCAGGGCGTGCTGACCCTGGCGATGGGCCGGCTGGGCGACGTGCTGGGCCGCAAGCGCGTCTATATGAGTGGGCTGGCGCTGTTCCTGCTGGGCTCGATCGGCTGCGGCCTGGCCCAGAGCATCTGGCAGTTGATCGCCTTTCGCGCGCTGCAGGGCGTGGCCGCCGCCTCGATGTGGCCCGGCACCTTGTCGCTGCTGGTGCAGGCCTTCCCTGCCGCGCAGCGCGGCCGGGCGATCGGCCTGTCGGGCGGCATCGCCGGCATCGGCCTGATCGTCGGCCCGCCGCTGGGCGGATTGCTGGCTCAAGCCGAGACCTGGCGCCTGGTGTTCTTCGTCAACGTGCCGGTGGTGCTGGCGGCGCTGTGGTTCGCCGGGCGCGGCGTCGGCGAATCGCGCGACCATACCGTGCCCCGGGTGATCGACTGGGGCGGCGTGGTGCTGCTGACCGCGACCCTGACCTTGCTGTCGATCGGCCTGCGCAGCGGCTGGACCCAGTCCTGGACCGCCACGCCGACCCTGGCGCTGCTGCTGGGCGCACTGGCGCTGGGCGGAGCCTTCCTGTGGCTGGAATCGCGCCTGCAGCATCCGCTGGTCGAGGTGGCGCTGTTCGCCAACCGCACCTTCGCCATCGCCTGCCTGTGCTCGTTCCTGTTCTACGCCGCCAATTTTGGCGCGCTGCCCTATCTCAGCCTGTTCACCCAGAATTTCCTGGGCTTCGGCCCGCTCGAAGGCGGGCTGGCCTTCATCCCCTCGACCCTGCCGGTGGCGCTGATGATGCTGTTCGGCGGCGGGCTGGCGCAGCGCCATGCCGCGCGCATCGGCGTGCTGTTCGCCATCGCCGGCCTGTGCCTGATCGCCGCCGGGCTGCTGATCGTGTTCACGCTGACGCCGGCGGCCGGCTATTGGCTCGGCCTGCTGCCTTCCTATGTGGTGCGCGGCGTCGGCATCGGGCTGATGATCTCGGCCACCTCCTATGCGGCGGTCTCGGCGCTGCCGCCGGAAAAATCCGGTCTCACCTCCGGCACCTTGTCGATGGCGCGCCAGATCGGCACCGCCTTCGGCGTCGGCCTGTGCGCGATGGTTTACACCAACGCGTTGCAGTCGGCGCTGCCGCCGGCGGCAGCGGGAAACGCTCCCGCGCTCGCTGCCGCCGTGCGGTTCCATGTCGCCACGCCGCCGGACGTACCGGCCGCGCTGGTGCCGTCGCTGGCCCAGGCCATCGTCGACGGGCTGATCGGCCTGTCGATCGTCACGACCCTGATCTTCGGCGTGGTGGTGGCGCTGACCTTCCTGATCCGGCGGCCGCCCCGGCTGACGCTGGCGCCGGCCGAATAGCTGTGCGCGGTTAGCGCCGGCGCAGCAGGAACACCGCCTGCTCGGCGCGCCAGTTGGCGAAGCCGGGCAGGGAGGGGCCGCCGCCGATCTGCTTGCCCTTCTGGTCGAGCGCCACGGCGCGCTCGACCTCGACGCCCAGCTCGCCGCACAGCGCCAGGAAGTCGTCGATGGTGCAGAGATGGATGTTGGGCGTGTCGTACCAGCGGAACGGCAGGGAGCGGGTCTGCGGCATGTGGCCGGTCAGCAGCAGCGCCAGCCGCACCTTCCAGAAGCCGAAATTGGGGAACGACACGATGGCGCGCCGGCCCACGCGTAGCAATTGGCTGAGCACGCCGCGCGGATCGCGGGTCGCCTGCAGGGTCTGGCCCAGCACCACGTAGTCGAAGGCGTTGTCGGGATAGGCGCGCAAATCGGTGTCGGCGTCGCCCTGGATCACCGACAGCCCGTTCTGCACGCAGGCATTGACGCCTTCCTGGCTCAGCTCCATGCCGCGGCCGTCGACCTGCTTGAAGCTGGCCAGGTAGTCGAGCAGCGCGCCGTCGCCGCAGCCGACATCGAGCACCCGGCTGTTGGCCGCGATCATGTCGGCGATGAGCTGCAGGTCGACGCGGATGTCGGCGGCGCGGACATCGTTGGCGTAGGGGGCGGTGGTTTCGGCCATCGTGGTCATCGGCGCGCTCAGGCCGGCAGGCCGCGCTGGCGGGCGGCGCCGTTGAGGAAGCCGCTCAGGGTGCGGAACAGATCCGGCTCGTCGAGCAGGAAGGCGTCGTGGCCCTTGTCGGTCTCGACCTCGACGAAGGAGACGTTGGCGGCCACCGCGTTCAGCGCCCGCACGATCTCGCGGCTCTCCGCGGTCGGGAACAGCCAGTCGCTGGTGAAGGAGATCAGGCAGAACCGCGCCTTGCTGCCGCGGAAGGCGTTGGCCAGCACCCCGCCGTGTTCCGCCGCCAGGTCGAAATAGTCCATGGCGCGGGTGATGTAGAGATAGGAATTGGCGTCGAAGCGCTCGACGAAGGTCGATCCCTGGTGGCGCAGATAGCTTTCCACCTGGAAATCCGCCTCGAAGCCGTAGCCCAGCTTGACCCGGTCCTGCAGGTTGCGGCCGAACTTGCGATGCAGCGCCGGCTCCGACAGATAGGTGATATGCGCCGCCATGCGCGCCACCGCCAGGCCGCGATGCGGCGTGACGTTGTGGATGTGGTAGTCGCCGTGATGCCAGTCGGGATCGGCCATGATCGCCTGGCGGCCGACCTCGTGGAAGGCGATGTTCTGGGCCGAGTGGCGCCAGGAGGTGGCCAGCGGCACGGCGGCGAACACCCGCTCGGGATAGGCCGCCGCCCATTGCAGCACCTGCATGCCGCCCATCGAGCCGCCGATGACGCAGAACAGCGTGTCGATGCCGAGATGATCCAGCAGCATGGCCTGGGCCCGCACCATGTCGGCGATGGTGACGACCGGAAAGTTCAGCCCGTAGCGCTGGCCGGTGGCGGGGTCGATCTCGGTCGGGCCGCTGCTGCCCATGCAGCCGCCGATCACGTTGGCGCAGACCAGGAAGTAGCGCTCGGTGTCGAGCGGCAGACCCGGCCCGACCATGTTCTCCCACCAGCCGGGCTTGCCGGTGACGGGGCTGGGACTGGCCACGAACTGGTCGAGCGACAAAGCGTGGCAGATCAGGATGGCGTTGGACTTGTCCGCATTGAGGGTGCCGTAGGTCTCGTAGGCCACGGTGAACGGGCCGAGTTCGGCGCCGCAGTCCAGTTTCAGCTTGCGATCCTGTCCGAGCACGGCCGAGCGGCCGGCCCGCAGGGCCAGCGTACTGGGCAGCGTCACAGGGGCGATCACGCTCATAACGGTTCCGAAACGGCTCTTCCCTCGAGGGTCTGGCGGGCGCAGGGCCCGGACCTTCGCCCCGGTTTCGCGGGGGAACGCTACCTAGGGAGTGGCGGCCCGCGGTGTCAATGTTTTCTTTGCTTTTGCCGGCTTCTGCCCCTACTACTATCGCCCGCCGCCCGGTTGCGGCCAAGCCCGATTGATCATGCCAGACAACGATTTAGACCAACTCCGCCGCCAGATCGACGAGATCGACGACGCCCTGCACAACCTGCTGCTGAAGCGCATGCAGGTAGTCGAAGGCGTCGCCCGTGCCAAAGAGAATGGGGCCAAGGCGGCCGGTGCCGGCAAGACCGTGGCGATGCGACCCGGCCGCGAGGCCATCGTCATGCGTCGCCTGCTGGCGCGCCATTCGGGGCGTTTCCCGCCCGGCGCGCTGATCCGCATGTGGCGCGAGATGATGGGTGCGGTAACCGGCCTGCAGGGACCGTTCTCCATCGCCGTCTGCGTGCCCGAGGGCCAGCGCGGATTCTGGGACATGGCGCGCGATCATTTCGGCGGCCAGGTACCGATGCGCCGTCACGGCTCGGCTGCCCAGGTGCTGGCCGAGATCGGCGAAGACCCCGGCGTGGTCGGGTTGCTGCCGGTGCCGACCGAGCAGGACAAGGAATGGTGGTGGCCGGCCATCGTCGGCGATTTCGAATCCACCCCCCATATCGTGGCCCGCGTGCCGTTCCTGCGCGCCGGCAATGCCCGCACCGAGGGCTTGTCCGGCTTCATCGTGGCGCGGCTCAAGCCCGAACCCAGCGGCCCCGAGGGCCAGGACCGCACCCTGCTGGTGCTGGAATCGCCCGGCGACGTGTCGCGCAGCCGCATCGCCACGGCGCTGCAGGCGGCCGGACTGCCCGGCTTCACCTCGGCCATCCGCCACGATCCGCCGGGCGGCGGCATGGCCTATCTGATCGAGCTGCCGGTCTTCATGATCGACGGCGATCCCCGCCTGGCGCAGCTCGAAGCGGCGCTGGCCACGCCCGGCCTGCGGCTGACGCCGATTGGCTGCTATGCCGTGCCCGTCGATCTGCAGGCCCCCGCCGCGGGCTAGGATGGCGGGCCGCCACCGGAGAGCATCATGAGCGCCGCCAACCCATCTGGTCCCAAACCGCGTCCGGGCATCCTGGACATCGCCGCCTATGTCGGCGGCAAGGATTCGATCCCCGGCTTCGACAAGGTCGTCAAGTTGTCGTCCAACGAGGGCGCGCTGGGCCCCAGCCCCAAGGCGATGGAGGCCTACAAGGCGATCGCGGCGGAACTGCATCGCTATCCCGAGGGCGGCTCGATCGACCTACGCGCCGCGATCGGCCGGCATCACGGCCTGGATCCCGAGCGCATCGTCTGCGGCACCGGCTCGGACGAACTGCTGAACCTGCTGGTGCGCGCCTATTGCGGCCCCGGCGACGAGCTGCTCTACAGCCAGCACGGCTTCCTGATGTACCCGATCAACGCCAAGGGCGTCGGCGCCACGGCGATCGCGGCGCCGGAGACGGCCGAGCTGCGCACCGACATCGATGCGCTGCTGGCCCGGGTCACGGACAGGACGCGCATTGTCGTGCTGGCCAATCCCAACAACCCGACCGGCAGCTACCTGACCAAGGACGAGATGAAGCGTCTGCATGCGGGCCTGCCCAAATCGGTCATGCTGATCGTCGATGCCGCCTATGCCGAATATGTGGCGCGCAACGACTACGAGGCCGGAATCGAACTGGTCGACGCGGCCGACAATGTCGTGATGACCCGCACCTTCTCCAAGATCTACGGGCTGGGCGGCTTGCGGGTGGGCTGGTTCTACGGCCCGGCCGGCATCGTCGACGCCATCAACCGGCTGCGCCAGCCGTTCAACGTCAACGCCGCGGCGCAGGCGGCCGCGATCGCCGCGCTCAACGACATCGCCCATGCCGATGCGCAGCGCTCCAACAACGACATCTGGCTGCCCTGGTTCAGCCAGGAGCTGACCAGGCTCGGCCTGCACGTGTTCCCCAGCGTCGGCAATTTCGTGCTGGTGCGCTTTCCCAAAGGCGAGGGCAAGGACGCCACCGCTGCCAACGTCCATATGCTGAGGCACGGCATCATCCCGCGCATGATGGGCGCCTATGGGCTGGGCGATTGCCTGCGCATCACCATCGGCACCGAAGCGGAGATGCGCGCCGCGCGCGATGCGCTGGCGTCGTTCGTCAAAGGCTGATCATGGCGGCCAAGAAAGCGGCGAAGAAAAAAGCCGCCAAGAACCCGGCGGCAAGGAAAATCGCGCCGCTCTTCCCGGTGATGGCGCTGATCGGCATCGGCCTGATCGGCTCGTCGATCTCCCATGTCGCGCGCCGCGAGGGGCTGGTCGGGCGCATCCAGGTGGCGACGCGGCGCAAGGAGACCGCCGCCACCGCGCGCAAGCTGAAGCTGGGCGACGAGATCGGCACCGACATGGCCAAGGCGGTGAAGAACGCCGACTTCGTCGTGCTGTGCACGCCGGTCGGCGCCAATGCCGAGGTCATGCGCGAGATTGCATCCCATCTGAAGCCTGGCGCCATCGTCTCCGATGTCGGCTCGGTCAAGCAGGCGGTGATCCGCGACATCCGCCCGCTGCTGCCCAAGGGCGTGCATCTGGTGCCGGCCCATCCGGTGGCCGGCACCGAGCATTCCGGTCCGGAAGCGGGCTTCGCCGAGCTGTTCAAAGGCCGCTGGTGCATCCTCACGCCCGAGCCCAAGACCGACAAGAAAGCGGTGGCCAAGGTCGCCGAGTTCTGGCGCCGCTGCGGCAGCCAGGTCGAGATCATGGCGGCCGACCATCACGACAAGATCTTGGGCATCACCTCGCACCTGCCGCATCTGATCGCCTATGCCATCGTCGGCACCGCCACCGACCTGGAGGACAGCATCAAGTCGGAGGTGATCAAATTCGCCGCCGGCGGCTTCCGCGACTTCACCCGCATCGCCGCCTCCGATCCCACCATGTGGCGCGACGTGTTCCTCAACAACCGCGAGGCGGTGCTGGAGATGCTGCAGCGCCTGCAGGAGGACGTCACCTTCCTGCAGCGCGCCATCCGCTGGGGCGAGGGCGACAAGCTCTACGAGCTGTTCAGCCGCACCCGCGCCGTGCGCCGCGCGCTGATCGACGCCAAGCAGGCGTAGTTTCTTAACCTCTCCCACCGGGAGAAGTCGGCCATTCGAGCGTTAGCGAGAATGGTCGGGTGAGGGGCCTTTTCTCAGTTCGGCAAGAATAGAATCGAGAACGGCTTCGATGTTCTCCAACACTTCGTTGTTCCAGAACCTGACTATTCTGCAACCGAAAGTGTTGAGATAGGCTGTGCGCTTGGCGTCGGCATTGGCCGTTTCAGCATGTTGTCCGCCGTCCAGTTCGACAACCAACCTGACCTGCTCGCAGAAGAAATCGACGACAAAAGGCCCAATCGGATGTTGTCGACGAAATTTGTAATTATCGAGTTGGCTATTCCGCAGCCGCGACCATAGCTTACGTTCCACATCGGTCAGATTGCGCCGAAGCTCTTTGGCACGAATACTTGCCATGACCCCTAGCCCTCTCCCGGTGGGAGAGGGAACATGAATCACCCCCCGTTCTTCATCTCCACGATCGGCTTGCTCATCGTCGTTTCCTGGTCCCACGGGAACAGGATCCAGGTGTCCTGACTTACCTCGGTGATGAAGGTGTCGACCAGCGGCCGGCCGGCCGGCTTGGCGTAGATCGCCGCGAAATGCGCCTTGGGCAGCAGCGCCCTGACGGCGCGCGCCGTGACGCCGGTATCGACCAGATCGTCGACCAGCAGCCAGCCTTCGCCCTGGTCCGCCAGCGCCGCTTGGGGCGCTTTCAGGATGCGCGCCTCCGGGTTGCGCGACAGCTTGTCGTAGGCGGCGCAGCACACCGTCTCGACCAGCCGCAGGTCCAGCTCGCGCGCCACGATCGCCGCCGGCACCAGCCCGCCGCGCGTGATGGCGACCAGGCCCTTGAACGGGGGCAGATCGGTCAGCCGCCAGGCCAGCGCCTTGCAATGCCGGTGCAGCTCTTCCCACGACACCGGGAACATCCGCGCATAGCCCGTACCCGCCATCTTCGTCCCCCCGGCCCCGTCCGCCGGTTGCCCGCGCGGAGCCGCGCAATGGTTGAAAGTCAGCCCGGCCGGCAACGCCGGTTGTGGTCGATCTATAGAACGTTACACTCCGGCCCGTCCATGACACGTCCCGCAAACCCGACCCGGCCGCGCCTGCTCGAGACCCTGGTGCCGATCCTGTTCGTGCCGATCTGGAGCACCGGCTTCATCGGCGGCAAGCTCGGCCTGCCTTACGCCGAGCCCTATACCTTCCTGTCGATCCGCTACGGGCTGGTGGTGCTGCTGATCGGCGCCATCGCGCTGATCATGCGCGCGCCCTGGCCGGCCGACTGGCGCCAGGCGGCGCATATCGGCTTCTGCGGCCTGCTGCTGCAGGGCGTCAATATCGGCTGCGTGTTCGATGCCATCCATCACGGCCTGCCCGCCGGGGTGGCCTCGCTGATCGTCGGCCTGCAGCCTTTGCTGACCGCCGCCGTGGTCGGACCGATCCTGGGCGAGCGGGTCGACCGCCTGCAATGGTTCGGGCTGGCGCTGGGCCTGGCGGGCGTGGCCCTGGTGGTGGAGGAGAAGCTGGGCGGGACTTTCGGCCTGCTGCCGGTCGGGCTGGCCGGCATCGCGCTGTGCGCCATCACCGCGGGCACGGTCTATCAGAAGCGCTTCTGCCCGCATTTCGATCTGCGTACCGGCCTGGCCATCCAGCATATCGTGGCCCTGGCCTATGTCGGCCTGCTGGCGCTGACCACCGAGACGCGCCAGGTGGCGTGGAGCGGCGAATTCGCGTTCGCCCTGGTGTGGCTGGTGCTGGTGCTGTCGCTGGGCGCCATGTCGCTGCTGTTCCTGATGATCCGGCGTGGGGCTGCCTCGCGCACCGCGGCGCTGTTCTACCTGGTGCCGGCCAGCACGGCGCTGATCGCCTGGTTCCTGTTCGGCGAGAAGCTCGGCCTGGTGGCGCTGTGCGGCGTGGCTTTGACGGCGCTGGGCGTGTTCCTGGCGACGCGCACGCCCAGGACCGCGCCCGATCCGCTCACCGCGGTGGATGCGGCATGAGCGCCATGCAGGCAACCGCGCCACGCGCGTCCTGGGTCGATGCCGCCATCGCCGCGCTGTTCGTGCCGCTGTGGAGCACCGGCTTCATCGGCGCCAAGCTGGGCCTGCCCTATGCCGAGCCCTATACCTTCCTGTTCCTGCGCTATGCCGCGGTGGCGGTGCTGCTGGGCGGCATCGCGCTATTGATGCGCGCGCCCTGGCCGCGCACGGCCAGGGCGTGGCTGCACATCGTAGTGGCCGGGCTGCTGGTGCATGCGGTCTACATCTCCTGCGTGTTCGATTCGATCTATCACGGCCTGCCCTCGGGCGTGTCGGCGCTGATCGTCGGTTTGCAGCCTCTGTTGACGGCCGCCGTGGTCGGGCCGCTGCTGGGCGAGCGGGTGGGCCCGCGCCAGTGGCTGGGCCTGCTGCTGGGGCTGATCGGCGTCGCCCTGGTGCTGGAGGAGAAGATCAGCCTCAATGTCGGCTTCTGGGCGATCGGCCTGTCGGTGATCGCGCTGCTCGGCATCTCGATCGGCACGGTCTACCAGAAGCGCTTCTGTCCGACGCTCGACCTGCGCAGCGGCGTGGCGATCCAGTACTGCGCCACCGCCATCTATGTCGGCATTTTCGCCCTGACCTTGGAGGCCCGCCACGTCGAATGGACCGGCCGCTTCGTCTTCGCCCTGGTGTGGCTGATGCTGGTGCTGTCGATCGGCGCGGTGTCTTTGTTGTTCATCCTGTTGCGACGCGGCTCGGCCTCGCGCACTGCGGCGCTGTTCTACCTGGTGCCGCCCTGCACCGCGCTGGTGGCCTGGCTGCTGTTCGACGAACGGCTGGGTCCGTTGGCGCTGGTCGGCATGGCGGTGGCCGCGGCCGGCGTGTTCTTGGCCACGCGGCCGACGAAAAATCCGGCGCCGGTCAATGTGGTGGACGCGGCGTGAGCGGCGGCGATCTTTACGTCTTCGCCTATGGCTCGCTGATGTGGGATCCGGGCTTCGCCTATGCCGAGCGCCGGCGCGGCCTGCTGCGCGGCTACCATCGCGCCTTCTGCATCTATTCGCACCATTATCGCGGCACGCCGCAGAGCCCCGGTCTGGTGCTGGGGCTGGATCGCGGCGGCGCCTGCCGCGGCATCGTCTATCGCGTGCCCGCCGCCGAGGAGAAGCCGGTGCGCGCCTATCTGTGGGAGCGCGAGATCGGCAATGACGGCGTCTATGTCGAGAAGCACCTGCCGGTGCTGCTCGATGGGGATGACGGCCTGGAAGGCCCGGTCACGGTGTCGGCGCTGACCTACGTGGCCGACCGCGCCCATCCGCAATACGCCGGGCGTTTGACCGAGGCGCTGCTGGTGCCGCTGATCAGGAGCGGCGTCGGCGTCAAAGGCCGCTGCCTCGACTATTGCGCCAACACGGTCAAGCACCTGGAGGAGCTGGGCTTCCGCGAGACCAGCCTGCACCGGCTGCTGGACAAGGCGCGCGCCCCTTAGCATCGGCGCCGCCGGGTCGGCTATCATCGCCGGCGGAGGGACGATGCCCGAGGATTGGAGCCAGGAACTGTGGCGGCTGGGCCTGGCCCTGGCGCTGGGCCTGCTGGTCGGCGTCGAACGCGGCTGGAGCCTGCGCGGCGCGGGCGAGGGCCAGCGCGTGGCCGGCCTGCGCACCTTCGGCGTCATCGGCCTGAGCGGCGGACTGAGCGGCTTGCTGGCGCTGCACACCGACTGGCTGGTGCTGGGCGCCGCCCTGCTGGGCTTCGTCGCGCTGCTGATCTTCGCCTTCAGTCGCGGCCACCTCCATGAGGGCGATCGCGGCGCCACCACCTTGTTCGCCGCGCTGGCGGTGTTCGTGATCGGCATCGTCGCGGTGGCGCTGCAGTCGCATGTGGCGGTGGCCGTCGGCGTGGTGCTGACCCTCCTGCTCGGACTGAAGCGGCCATTGCATCGCGCCCTGGAAAAGCTGCGCCAGGAAGAGCTGCTGGCCGCGCTCGAGCTGCTGCTGATCTCGGCGGTGATCCTGCCGGTGCTGCCCGATCGCGGCTATGGGCCGTTCGCGGCCCTCAATCCCTATCGCATCTGGCTGATGGTGGTGCTGGTGGCGGCGGTATCCTTTGTCGGCTATGGCGCGATCCGCCTGTTCGGCGCGCGACGCGGACCGCTGCTGACCGGCCTGTTCGGCGGGCTGGTGTCGTCGACCGCCGTGACCCTGGCGCTGTCGCGCCTGGCGCGCCGGCCCGCCGCCGATTGCGCCGCGCTGGCGGCCGGCTCGGCCATCGCCTCCTCGATCATGTTCTGGCGCAGCCTGCTGATCGTGCTGGTGGTCAATCCGGCCCTGGCCGGCACGCTGGCCTTGCCGCTGCTGGCGGCCGGTGCGGCCGGCGGGCTGGTGTCGCTGCTGGTGGCGGGATTCGACCGCCAGGAAGCGACCGACTTCTCGCCGGGCAATCCGACCCATCTGGGCCAGGCCATCGAGTTCGGCCTGTTCCTCGGCGCGATCGGCTTCCTGGCCGCCGCGCTGCGCGCCTGGCTGGGCGATGCCGGCGTCTATGTGCTGGCGCCGATCGCCGGCCTGGCCGATGTCGACGCCATCTCCCTGTCGCTGGCCTCGATGGCCCAGACCGATCTGGCCGCGCCGGTGGCGATCGACGGCGTGCTGCTGGCCTGCCTGGTCAACACCCTGGTCAAGCAGGGCATCGCCTTCGTGCTGGCGCCGCGCGCCATGGCGTGGCGCATGATGCCGCCGCTGCTGGCCGCGCTTGCGGTCGGCGCCCTGTTGCGCCTGTTCGTGCCGCTGGCGCTGTTCTAAGCCATTGCGCCGGCTTGGCGATTGGATCCGGTGCGGCAATGCAGCAAAATCCCGCTATAATCGTTACGGGCAGACAGTTGGGAGAACCTCGTCCATGCCGTTGTTAGGTTTCTGGCGCGACCAGGTCGGCTCGATCGCCGATCGCGGCCGCGAGCTGCTGAACTTCGCCGCCAAGCGCGATCCGGACGCCGCCGATCTGGCGCGCCGCCTGCTCAGGCAGCGCGGCGAAGCCTCGGGCCTGGCCCTGGCGCAGGACCTGGCGGCGGCGATCCGCGTCCTGGACGACGCGGCGCTGGAGAAATTCCTTGCCGTGCTGGCCAGCGAATTCGCCGCCGACGCCAAGGAAGTCGAAAGCGCGGTGGCGGCGTGGCAGAAGCAGCCGGGCGACAAGACGCTCGCAGCATTGCGCGACGCGGTCGAAGCGCCGCGCCAGGAGCTGTTCCGTCGCCTCAACATGGCGCCGACCGGCACCGCCACGCTGGTGCGCTTCCGCGAGCGCCTGCTGAAGCTGCTGCCCAAGCAGCCGCCGTTGCGCGGCATCGACGAGGATCTGCGCCATCTCCTGGCCTCGTGGTTCAATCGCGGCTTCCTGCGCCTGGAACGCATCGACTGGAACACCCCCGCCGCGCTGCTCGAGAAGCTGATCGAATACGAGGCGGTGCACGAGATCGACGGTTGGGACGATCTGCGCCTGCGGCTGGCGGCCGACCGGCGCTGCTTCGCCTTCTTCCATCCCGCCATGCCGGACGAGCCGCTGATCTTCGTCGAGGTTGCGCTGGTCGAGGGCATCCCCGGCGCCATCCAGCCGCTGATCGACAAGCAGCGCGCCATCGGCGAGGCGCGCGCCGCCGACACCGCCGTGTTCTATTCGATCAGCAACTGCCAGGACGGCCTGCGTGGCATCTCGTTCGGCAATTTCCTGATCAAGCAGGTGGTGGGCGAATTGTCGGCGGAGTTCCCCAACCTCAAGAGCTTCGTCACCCTGTCGCCGGTGCCCCGGCTGCGCGAGGCGCTGATGCGGCGCGACCCGGCCAATTTCTCGCTGGAGCGGCTGGAGCGCATCCTGGGCGAGGATGCCTTGCACGCGCTGGACGGCGACGGGCTGGACGATCCGATCGCCGCGCTGGCCGCGCGCGCGGCGTCGGACAAGAAGCTGCCGCCCAGCCTCAGCCAGGCGCTGCACCGGCTGGCGCTGGCCTATCTGACGCAATTGCGCCAGGCCGGACGTGCCTTCGATCCGGTGGCGCATTTCCACCTGTCCAACGGCGCCCGGCTGGAGCGCATCGACATCAATGCCGACCGCTCGGCCAAGGGCATGAAGGAATCGCTGGGCGTGATGGTCAACTATCTCTACGAGCCCCGGAGCCTGGAAGCCAACCACGAGCGCTATGTCGATACCGGCATGGTGCCGGTGTCGCGCAAGCTCGCCGCCGAGGCCGATGTCGCGGCCAAGCAGTGGGACGTATCGGAAGCGGCGTGAGCTATTGGCCGGCGCGCTCCACCACCGCCTGGGCGATGCGCTCGTTCTGGATCTCGGTCGAACCGTCGGTGTAGGCGGCCAGCTTGGCGTTGGCCAAATGCCGGCCCAGCGGATGCTCGTTGCGCAAGCCGTTGGCGCCCATCAGCTGGATGCAGGCCGCCAGGCCGCGCTGCGCCGCCTCGATGGCGAATTTCTTGGCGTAAGCCGCCGCCAGCATGGCGTCCTGATTGAGATGCACCGCGCGCGCCGCGCGGTCGGTCAGCAGCCGTGCCGCTTCCAGCTCGGTGGCGATGTCAGCGAGCTTCCAGCGCTGGCCCTGGTGCTCGATCAGCTTCTTGCCGAACAGGTCGCGCTGGGCGCCGTAGCGCGCGGCGGTCTGCAGCCCGCTCTGCAGCATAGCGCAGCACATACCGGCGACATAGGTGCGCGCGCCGTTGATGCCGGTCATGGCCGATTTGAAACCCGCGCCTGGCGGCTGCATCAGCTCGTGCGCCTGGGCGCGATAATCCTCCAGCCGGAATCCGCCGACGCCGATCGCCATGCCGCCGGCGATGTCGAAGGGTTGCTCGCGGATAAAGCCTGGCCGGTCGGCCTGCACCAGGAAGGCGGCGATGCCGCGCCAGCCGGCGCCCGGATCGGTCTGGGCGTAGCAGATGGCGACGTCGCAGGCCGCGGCATTGGTGATCCAGGCCTTGGCGCCGTTCAGCACCCAGCCATCGCCGTCCCTGATGGCGGTGGTCCCGATGGCGGCGAAATCGGAGCCGGCGCCCGGTTCGGTCAGCGCCGTGCAGCCGATCTTCCCGCCGCGCCGCATCGCCGCCGTCAGCGCCTCGATGCCCGGCCGGCCCGTCATGTCGCGGGCGATGCGCATGGTGGCGTTATGCTGGTTGATCAGGGCGAAGGCGAAGGCGAAATCGACCGCGGCGATCGCCTCGAAGGCGCGCAGCTTGGTGGCGAAGCCCAGCGCCTTGCCGCCATGGGCTTTGGCCAGCTCGAGCTCGGCCAGACCGGCGCGGCAGGCTTGCCGGATCGCGTCGAGCGGGTAGCGCCGCTGGTTCTGCCATTGCGCTGCCTGCGGCGCGACCACGGCGCGGGCGAAGTCGCGCGCGGCCTCGATGGCGGCGCGGCCGTCGGCGCCGATCAGGTCGGCCAATTCGTCCTTCGTATCGGTCATGGCTTCAGGCTAAAGCAAAAAATTTAGGGGCACGAGCGCCATTCGCGGTCCGGCGGTGTTAGGATCGCCGCCCATGACCATGCTCATGCTGCTGGCCGCGGTGGCGCCGGCTCTCATCATCCTGCGCCTGCTGATCAAGCTCGACCGCTTTCCCGAACCGACCCCTCTGATCGTCAAGACCTTCGTGCTGGGCATGCTGGTGACCATTCCGGTGGGCGCGACCGGCTTCTTCCTGCCCCAGATTCTGGACGGCATCGGCCATCCGGTGACGCGCAGCCTGGTGACCGCCTTCATCGCCACCGCCGTGCCCGAGGAGCTGGCCAAGTTCTGCGTCCTCTATTTCTACTGCATGCGCAAGGACGCGTTCGACGAACCGATGGACGGGCTGGTCTACGGGCTGACCGCGTCGCTGGGTTTCGCCTGCCTGGAGAACATCCTCTATCTGGTCGGCGCCGGCGAGGATTGGCCGACCCTGGCGCTGATCCGCGGCCTGCTGACGGTGCCGGGCCATGGCATGGACGGCATCATCATGGGGTTCTTCGCCGCGCTCGGTCGCTTCGATGCGCCGCGTCGAGGCCAGTGGTTGTTCATGGCCCTGGCATTTCCCGTGCTATGCCACGGCTTCTACGACTGGCCGATCTTCCTGATCAACGACCCGGCAACGGAAGACAATGCCACCATGGCCGGGCTGCTGTTGCTGCTGCCCATCGCGGTGGTGATCGTGCAACTGATCTGGTCGATCCGCCTGCTGCGCCGGCTCAATCGGCTGCAGGCCGACACCATGGCCGGCCGCAAGGTCGGCCTCGGCCAACTGATGGGCGACTGAAACGGATTGTCGGCCAGGCACTTAAGCCGCGCCGCGCGGGCGGCCAAAGCGCCGCATCCGCTTGGTTGGGCGGCGGCGCGGGCCTATACTATTGGCTCCAGCAAATCGGGACATCCATGGCCAGCTCCACCGCCGCCTTGCCTCGCGAACCGGCCCGTCAGAGCTTCAGCGAAGCCGAACTCGACCGGCATCAGCAGATGCTTGAACAGCGCGTGTTCCAGATCGGCACCAAGTGGCCCCATTTCCGCCGCCTGATCCAGGACGTGCGCCAGCTATCGCGCGAGATGCCGGTCGGGGCCACGGTGGTGTGCCTGGAGCGCGGCCTGCTCTATGGCGGCATCTCCCTGTTCGGTCCGTTCTTCCATCGCCAGAACTTCATCTCGGTCGATTGTAGCCCGGGCAGCGCCGATTCGCGCGGCGCCTACAATCGCGCCATGGTGGACGACGATCGCTGCCTGATCGTGCCCGGCACCCTGCGCGCCCCGGCCGAGAACACCGGCCTGCCCACGGCCAGCGCCGATCTGTTGATGGTGCCCAACCTGGTGCATCACGTGGCCGACCAGCGCGGCCTGTTCGGCGAGATCGCCCGCCTGCTCAAGCCCGGCGCGCGCGGCTATATCTTCGAGCCGCTGGTGCGCGAGCTGCACCAGTCGCCCGACGATTATCTGCGCTACACGCCCTGGGGCTTCGAGCGCATGATCGCCGAGGCCGGCATGGCGTTCGATTCCTTCGTGCCCGAGGGTGGGCCGTTCCAGGCGGTGGCCTATTGCTGGACCCAGGCGCTGGAATATTTTCCGCCCGACAAACGCGCCCAGATGGAACGCTGGTTCTACGACAAGCATTTCAAGGAGCTGATGGGCTGGGACGAGCAGCACACGCAGAACCTGGCGCGCCAGCACACCACCTTCCCGATGGCCTATGCCATCCATTTCCACAAGCCAGCCTGATTTTCCGGCATGAGCGAGCAGTTGCGGTCCGGCCTGCGGCGGCTGGCCATCGTGCCGGCCCGCGGCGGCAGCAAGGGCCTGCCCGGCAAGAACATGGCGCCGGTGGCCGGCGAGAGTCTGCTGGCGCGCGCCGTGCGCTGCGCGCGCGAGGCCGGCATCTTCGATTTCGTCCTGGTCTCGACCGACGATCCGGCGATCGCCGAGGAGGGCAGGCGCGCCGGCGCCCAGGTGCCGTTCCTGCGGCCGGCGGCGCTGGCCTCGGACCAGGCGGCGGTGATCGACGCCGTGCGCGATGCGCTCGACCGGCTCGAGGCGCAGGGCCAGTCGCGCTTCGATACCATTGCGCTGCTCGAGCCCACCTCGCCGCTGCGCACGCCGCAGATCCTGCGCCAGACCGTTGCGGCGGCGGAAGGCGACGGCGCCGATGCGGCGCTGACCGTCAGCCGGGCGCCCACGCGCTATCATCCGTTGAAGCATTTCCACATCGATTCCTGCGGGCTGGCTCGCCACGCGGTTGAAGCGGGCGCCAGGGTGGTCAACCGGCAGGAGTTGACGGATACTTTCCTGCGCAATGGAATGTGCTATGCCGTAAGGCGCAGCGCCATCGACGCGGGACACAACATGCTGGGCAGTGCCCCGCGTGCGGTGATTGTCGAGGGCCCGGCGGTCAATATCGACGATGCCGAGGATCTGGCGGAGGCGCGACGACTGCTGGAGCGGAGCTGACGGCCTTTGAGGGGGAGGGTCTGTGTCATGAACTATTCGTTGCGGCGCCGACTCTATCTTTTCGGCATGAACAAGCTTCACCTGCCGCGCATTGTGATCAGCGCCGTCATCAAGGGACTGGCGCTGGCGCTCGATCCGCTGCCCTGGCTGGTGCGCGGCCGCGCCGCAAAGCGCCTGTTGCGGCGCGACGGAACCATCGCGCCGGTGCCGGAAGCGGCCGGCTATCGCCTGGTTCGTCCCGACGAACTACCCGGCAGCGCCGCCGCGGTGGCCGCCTGCCGGCGCATCTTCGCCGCCGCTCGCGACGATCTGCGGCGCAAGCTGACCGAGGTGTCCAAGCCGTTCCTGGTGCCGGTCACGCGCAGCAGCGAGGAGCTGATGGCCTGCCCCGAGATCCGCGATTTCGTGCTGTCGCCGGAGCTGCTGGCGGTGGTGGCGCGATATTTCGGCACGGTGCCGGTGCTGAGCAACCTGCATCTGTTTTGGACGCCGCCCAACAACACCATGGAAAAGAGCCAGAAATACCACTTCGATACCGAGGACTACCGTCAGTTGAAGCTGTTCATCAACGTGTTCGACGTCGACGCCGCGGCCGGGCCGCTCACCTTGCTGCCGGCCGATGCCTCGCAGGCGGTCAGCCGCCGGACCGGCTATGTCGGCGGCCGCCGCAGCCGCATGGAGGACGAACAGGTCAGCCGCGTCGCGCCGGGCAATGCCGTGCAAGCGCTGGCGCCGGCCGGCGGCGGTATCCTCATCGATACCTCGCGCTGCCTGCATTTCGGCAGCCGCGGCAACCGGCGCGAACGGCTGGTGCTGCAGGTTCAGTTCATGGGATATTACGCCCCCAAGATCGAGCCGGTCGATTGGCGCCGCCTGTTCGAGGGTGGCGGGCCGCAGCTGAGCGAGGCGGCGCGTCTGGCGGTGCGCTGCTGAGGATTGGCCCAGGGACCAGGCAATGAAGACATGGCTGCACGATCCGGCGCCCGGCCGGCCCTGCACGATCATCGGCGAAGTATCGCAGACCCATGACGGCAGCCTGGGCATGGCGCATGCCTTCATCGACGCCATCGCCCATGCCGGCGCCGATGCGGTGAAGTTCCAGACCCATATCGCCGCCGCCGAGAGCACGCCGGCCGAGCCGTGGCGCAAGCGCTTCAGCCCGCAGGACGAGACGCGCTACGACTACTGGAAGCGCATGGAGTTCACCGAGCCGCAGTGGCACGGCCTGAAGAAGCATGCCGACGACAAGGGCCTGCTGTTCCTGAGTTCGCCGTTCTCCATGCAGGCGGTCGAATTGCTGAAGCGGGTCGGCGTCGCCGGCTGGAAGGTGGCGTCGGGCGAGATCAGCAATGTCGAGATGCTCGACGCCATGATCGAGACCCGGCTGCCGATGATCCTGTCCACCGGCATGAGCGACCTGGCCGAGGTTGAGAGCGCGGTGGCACGCATCCGCGCCGCCCGGGTGCCGGTGGCGGTGCTGCAATGCGCCACCATGTATCCCTGTCCGCCCGAGGCGGTCGGGCTGAACGTGATCGAGGACTATCGCCGCCGCTTCCCCGAGGCGGTCGGCCTGTCGGATCATTCCGCCACCATCTATCCCGGCCTGGCCGCCGCCACCTTGGGCATCGAGGTGCTGGAGGTGCATGTGGCGCTGAGCCGCGACATGTTCGGTCCCGACGTGGTGGCCTCGGTGACGCCCGCCGAACTGCGCCAGCTGGTCGACGGCATTCGCTTCATCGAACGCATGAAGGCCAGCCCGGTCGACAAGGCCAGGGCCGCCGCCGACCTGCAGCCGCTGCGCCACATCTTCATGAAGAGCGTGGTGGCGGCCGCCGACCTGCCGGCCGGCACCGTGCTGAAGCGCGAGCATCTGCTGGCCAAGAAGCCGGGCACGGGAATTCCCGCGCGCGAGCTGCCCGGCCTGCTGGGCCGCAGCCTCAAGCGCGCCGTGGCCCGCGACGCGCTCCTGTCCAACGACGATCTGGCCTGAACGGAAATCCGGTTGTGAGCAAAAGAAAAGTCTGCGTCGCCGTCACCGCGCGGCCATCCTATTCGCGCATCCGCTCGGCGCTGACGGCGATCAAGTCGCGCAACGATTGCGAGCTGCAATTGGTGGTGGCGGCCTCGGCGTTGCTCGACCGTTACGGCAATGCCGTGAAGGTGATGGAGGAGGAGGGCTTCACGGTCGATCGCCACGTCTACTCGATCCTCGAGGGCGAGAACCTGGTGACCACCGCCAAGTCGACCGGCATCGGCCTGTCGGAGATGGCCGGCGTGCTGGCCGATCTGAAGCCCGACGTGGTGGTGTCGATCGCCGACCGCTTCGAGACCATCGCCACCGCGATCGCCGCCGCCTACATGAACATTCCGCTGGCCCATGTGCAGGGCGGCGAGATCACCGGCTCGATCGACGAGAAGGTGCGCCACGCCATCACCAAGCTGGCCGACCTGCACCTGGTGGCCTCGGAGAAAGCCGCCGCGCGCGTCATCCGCATGGGCGAACGGCCCGAAGCGGTGCATGTCACCGGCTGCCCGTCGATCGACGTCGCCAAGCAGGCCATCGCCGATCCCATCCTGCACGGCGATCCGTTCGCCACCTATGGCGGCGTCGGCCCGGTACTCGACCTGGCCAAGGGTTATATCGTGGTGATGCAGCATCCGGTCACCACCGAATACGCCGATTCCCGCATCCATATCGAGGAGACGCTGCACGCGGTGCGCGATCTGGGACTGCCCACATTGTGGTTCTGGCCCAATGTCGATGCCGGTTCGGACGGCACGTCCAAGGGCATCCGCGCCTTCCGCGAGCAGAAGCAGCTGCCGCTGGTGCATTTCTTCAAGAACATGCCGCCGGAGGAATTCCTGCGCCTGCTCTACGGCAGCCGGTGCATCGTCGGCAATTCCAGCGTGGCGATCCGCGAATGCGCCTATCTCGGCGTGCCGGCGGTCAATATCGGCAGCCGCCAGCAGGGCCGCGACCGCGGTCGCAACGTCATCGACGTCGCCTACGACCGGGCCGATATCGCCGCCGCGATCAGGCGCCAGATCGAACGCGGCCGCTATCCGTCCGACGCCATCTATGGCGACGGCCATGCCGGCGAACGCATCGCCCAGGTGCTGGCGACCGCGCGCCTGACGATCGAAAAACGCCTTGCCTACTAAACCGGAATAATCCAAAAAGTCGTTGAGTGAATAAATGCAGTAACCGTCTTTCCATTGGCTTGGAGCGACGGCGGCCGGCTTTGGGGGGCGCGATGGTTCCGTCTTGGCGACGCATGTACCGGCTGCTGACGTCGCGTATGGAGCGCAAGGTCCGGCGGCTCGACCGCGAACGCAACGAGGGACTGGCCAAGGCCGATCTGGTCATCGTCTCGTTTCCCAAATCCGGCAAGACCTGGCTGCGGGCGCTGATCACCCGGCTCTACCAGCAGCGCTACAACCTGCCCGACGGCGTGCTGATCGCCCAGGACAACCTGCACCGCCTCAATCCGGCGGTCCCGAATATCTTCTTCTCCCACGCCTGCAATCCGCTGGGCAGCGTCGACGGCCTGCGCAGCGATCGCAGCGAATTCCGCGGCCGCAAGGTGGCTTTCCTGATGCGCCATCCCTGCGACGTGGCGGTGTCGCATTACTACCAGCTCAAGCACCGCAAGGCCGGCAAGCGCGAGAACGCCACGCGCGGTCTTGGCCTGTTCGACTACATCACCCAGCCGGGGCGCGGTCTGGAATACATCATCGCCTACACCAATGGCTGGCAGCGTTTCGTCGAGGGCAATGCCGATGCCTGCGCCATCCGCTACGAGGAGCTGACCAACAGCCCCGAGATTGCGCTCAAGCGGCTGTTCGCGCTGATCGGAACCAGCTTCGACGATCGCGAGATCGCCGACGCCGTCGAGTTCTGCTCGTTCGCCAAGCTGCAGCAGCGCGAGCGCGAGGGCTACTACAACGACAAGGCGTTGCGGCCGGCCGACCCGGGCGATCCCAATTCCTTCAAGGTGCGGCGCGGCAAGATCGGCGGCTATCGGCAGGACATGACCGAACAGCAGGCGGCGACGCTCGAGAACATCGTGCGCACGCAGCTCGATCCGGCGATCGGCTACTGACTGTCGGCTAAAGCCGTCCCGCCGCGCCCTCGGCCGCCGCGTTGCGCCAGATGCGTTCGCTGGCGGCCTCGTCCTCGGCGAACATCTCGCCGAAGCCGCGCGCGGCCACTTCGTGGCGCACCGCCTCGATCTGCTGCGGCGTGACCAGCCGGGCCCAGGCGCCGAGCTTGTCCTGGTTGAGCGGCTGACGCAGCGCGTCGAGCGTGGTGCTGGCCTTGCCGGTCACCGCCAGCACCTTGTCGAATTCGTCCTGCTTGCCGGCGAACCGGGCGACCTGGGGCTCCCATGGCAGCGCGATGAAATCGAGCACCTGGCGCATGGTGGCTTCCGGCGCGGTCACCAGCGTCTCGTAGCGCAGTTCCAGGTACTGGCTGCCGACGATGCCCAGGGCGGCGGCGTCGCGCCGGCCCTTGGCCACCACATTGCACCAGATGTCGGCGAAGCCGGACGGCCCGCCGGACTTGCCGCCGCGCTCGAGCGACGCGAAAACGTCCTTGGGATCGCGCACGATATGCAGGATATGGGCGCCCGGCCAGTAGGCCAGGATTTCCTTGATGTGGGCGACGTTGCCGGGCGTCTTCTCGGCCCAGCGCGGCTTGCCCTGGCGCCGCGCCACTTCGCCCATGAACCGATCGAGCAGCGCCGCCGGACTGCTGGAGCGCGCCGCGAAGTCGTCGAGCAGGGCGCGATCGATCTCGAAAAAGCTCGCCAGCTTGTCCATGCGGTCTCTGAAGGCCGGCGTGTCGCGCCCGCGCGGATCGCACTCGAACCAATAGGTCTCCAGGCCGGAAGCGATGGCGGAATGCTGCGCCAGCATGGCGCGCAACAAGGTGGTGCCGGAACGGAAGGCGCCGCCGATGAAGGTGGGGCTGTTGATCAACGCGTAATTCCTCTGGAACGGGGCTGGGCGGAAAGCGGCGGGCAGCCGGTCGCCGCTCTCAGCGCTGCCATTGCGACAACGGCAATTGCTCGAACATCGATTCGGCCGACCAGGCCGGGCTGCTGCCGCCGGGCAGGTCGTTGCAGGCGAAGCGGGCGAGGAACATCGGCCGCGTCAGGTCCTGGTTGGCGGCGCGCTCGGTGGTGAAGGCGTAGCGCAGGCCGCAGGCGGCGGCCACCTCGGCGGCGGCCGGCGGACAGGCTTCGCGCGAGCCGTAGGGATAGCTGAACGCGCGCAGGTTTCGGCAACCCCAATCCTGGAAAATTTCTACCGAGCGGCGGATCTGCAGGTCGATCTGGTCGGCCGGCAGGCGACCCAGCACGAAATGGCGATGGCCGTGGCTGCCCAGGGCACCGGCCGCGTCGAGCGCCAGCATCTGCTGCCTGGTCATGTACAGGCTGCGGCTGACAGCCGCCTCGTCGAAATCGGCCAGCTCGGCCAGGGCCCGGTCGGCCAGCTCGGCCTGCTGCTCGGCGGTCAGCACGAAATTCAGCAGGTACTTGAGCTGGGCGTTCTGCGGGGAGTCGTATTTGTATTGCTGGCCGGCATTGGTGGTGTCGAAGCTCGCCAGGTCTATGTCGTGGTTGGCGGCATAGCCGGCCAGCACCGCCAGGATCTCCTCCGGCGCGATCTGCGAGCGCAGGATATGGATCTTGTGCACGGTCTCGACCCTGGCCGAGGCGATGCAGGCGGTGTTGGGAAAGAAGATCGCCGGAATGCCCATCTCCCGGAGGATGGGCCAGGCGATGGTGAATTGCTCGGCCAGGCCGTCGTCGAAAGTCACGACGATGGCCCGTTCGGGCAACGGCCGGCCGCCGTCGAGCGCTTCGAGGATATCGTCGTTGCCGACGAATTCGCCGATCGACCCCAGGATTCGCAACTGTTCGCGGAACTGCTCGGGCGTCACCCCGAAGATGCTGGGATATGGAGCCGCAAAACTGTCGCGGATATAGTGAAAATTGACAGCCACCAGCATGGTACGCGCCGCGCCGTTTCGGGAAGCGCCGATAATGCGCCAACCGATTGGCGCCGTCGACCCGCTGAAACGCAGCGGTACCGTCCAGTGGTCAAGCGGAACGCACCGGAAATCGTCCGCAGGGAGCGTTTCAGCGCGACTGGATCGCGAAAATATCGCGCGCGACCTGCCGCGCCTGAAGGTTGGCGAACCGTCCCGTGGCCAGGCGGAACAGCTCGACGCGCCGATTCACTTCGGCCAGGCCGATGCCCGGGAATTTATGCGCCGTATAGACCCGGCTGCTGGGGTTGGTCTTGATGCGCGTGCGCACCGCGCGCCCCAGGGCGCGGCGCTGCAGCCGCCACCAAGCCTTCAGCCAGCTTGCCGGTCCGGCCCAGGGCGCCGGCTTCAACCGATCGCGATACGTGTCGAGCGCGTCGAGGATGCGCTCGCAGCTCAGCTTGCCGTCGATCGAAGCGATCACGTTGCGCAGCAGCGCGTCCTGGGTCCCGGTCAGTTCGCGATCGGCGGCGCGCGGCTGCTGCAAGGTGCGGCGCAGCTCGCCGAACAGCGACTGCGTGTCGAAACACTGGCGGCTGAGCTCGTTGGGCAGGCCGATGTCGAACTGGTCCGACCGCGCCGGCCGGTAGGCGAAGGTCGGGGTGCCGACCACGGCGGCCTCGACGGCGCTGGTGCAGCCGTTATGGACCAGCGCGCGCGCCGCCAGCAGCCACGGCACCACCGGTCCCTCGTGCACGACATGCACGTTGTCCAGCCCGGCGGCGGCGATGCGCCAGGTCTCGCGGTTCTCCGACGGATGGGGCCGCACCACGACGTTGAACGGCGCCATCGCCTGGCTGAGCGCCGGCAGCATGTCGAGGAAGGCCTCGAACAGCACGCGCTTGTGCGCCTGCATGCCCGATTTGTAATAGTTTGTCTGGTCCGACGGCGCCCAGTCGGCCACCTTGAAGCGCGAGTGGTTGGCGATGAAGTGGTTGACCGCGCTGAAATTGCTGTTGATCAGTACGAAGTCGCCGAAGCGCTGGCGGATCGCGGCGACGTCGGATTCGTAGTAGCGCCGCAGTTCCGGCCGCATCATGTCGGCGCGCGGATTGCCCACCTCGAGCACCGGCTGCCCGTCATAGGCGGGCGAGCGGCGCCAGATCTGGGCGTTGTCGTGCCCCCAGGCGAAGAACAGCCGCACCCGCGACAGCGTCTGGCGTTCCAGCTTCATCAGGAACACGTCGTCGGAAAAGCGCACCAGCGCCTCTTCGTCGAAGCCGACGATGGCGTGGCCCATCTTCTCCAGCAGCGAGAAGATCAGCCGGCTGCCCGAACGAATGCCCTTGGCGACGTAGACCGAGCGCGGCAGCGACGTCAGGTGCCGGTGCATCGCGGTCCGGCCGCCCACGATCGGCTTCCAGCCGCGCTCCGCCGCCAGCAGCGCCAGCAGCAGCTTGCCGTCGAATTCCCGCTCCAGGGTCTCGACCGGGATCAGCAGATGGTTGGAAGGATCAAACGCCATCGTGGTTCGACTCACGCCCGTCGCCGGGCCGCGGCGCCCGATCGTACGGGACCGACGATATCGGGGCGGGCCGGATCAGCGCAGCGTATATCGGCAATCCGGCGCCGGCGGAAGAAGCATTTTCGGGGGCGACGGGCGGGCGCCGTCGCTAGCTGGCATGGAACGACCGGCCCCATTCGGACTGCGCGCCCTCGCGTTTGCCCAGCGGCGGCTCGGTCAGCTCGAACATGGTGACGTCGGCCTCGGCGTCGTGGCGGCAGGAAAACGGCCGCTGGAAATTGCGCTGCAGGAAGCGGGCGTTGTTGGCGCGTCCGTCGACCAGGATGAAAGTGCCCGGCAGCAGGGTCGATTCCATCAGCAGGATGTCGGCGGCGATCACGGTGCGTTCGTCGACCGCGAAACTCAGGCCGTTGACTTCGCCCGAGACGTCGGCGGCCGCCGGGCCGTCGAGATAGATGAAGTCGGCCACCACGTTGGGCAGCCGGGCGTAGTAGTGGCAGAGGCGGCCGTTGAACGTGCCGGCCACCACCGGGCTGTAGGTGAAGTCGACCCGTGCGCGCAGCCCGTTGGGCAGTCGTGCGCGGGCCACTTCAATCCAGTGCCGGCTGGTGTCGACCGAGAACAGGCGGAAGGCGTTGCGGTTGCGCAGCTTGGGCCGGCTTGCGGTATCGCGATACTCGGCGTCGTTCTTGGCCAGCGCGTCGGCGATCACCGCCGTCGAGCAGCCGACGCCGAATTCCAGCACGGTCTGGCATTTGCGCTGCCGGATCAGCTGGTGCAGCCGCACCAGATCGCCGATCTGGGGATTGAGCGGCGGCGGATTGGCCGGATCGGCGCGCCGGCCGGCGCGGGCCAGTTCCTTGTCGAAATAGAAGCCCAGGCCCTCGCGCAGCCAGTAGGCCTGGCTGCTGCGGCTGGACATGCGGCAGGCCGCGGCGGCCCCCTCGTTGAGCTTGGTCTTGCTGCGGATGGTCATGGCGATGGTAGGGGGCTTGGCTCGGCCTCGTATTGACAGCCGTTGCCGGCTTGTTTAGTCGCTCGCTGGCCAGCTCCCAAAATCGGGCGCAGCGGCCAGAACGGGTTTCCAGGGACGATGACGCGCATCTCGGTGGTCATGCCGACTTTCAATCGTGCCGCGAGCCTCCGGCGCGCGATCGACAGCGTGTTGTGCCAGAGCCATCCTGACGTTGAACTGATTGTGGTCGACGACGGATCGCGCGACGCCACTTCCGAGGTCATACAGGGGTATGGCGACCGCCTGATCTATGTCCGCTTGGCGAACAACCGCGGCGGCAACCATGCCCGAAATCGCGGGGTCGAACGGGCCAGCGGCGAGATCGTCAGTTTCCTCGACAGCGACGACGAGTTCCTGCCGCACAAGCTGGCTTTCGTGGATCGATACTTCGCCGACTACCCGGCGGTGGACGCGCTGGTCGATTCCTTCGAGATCCGTTATCCGGCGAGCCTGAACCGGCCGGCCGTGCCGCGCCGCAATCCGGTGCTGCAGGACAGCGCCGCGCTGCGCGAGGCGGTGTTTTCGCGGCGCCTCTACAAGGCCACGCCGGCGATCAGCGCGCGCCGCCCGGCCCTGCTCGAGATCGGCATGTTCGACGAGACCCTGAAACGGCGGCAGGACATGGATCTGATCCTGCGTCTCGGCAAGACGCATCGCTGCGCCTCGACCGATCAGATCCTGTGGATCAAGCACTGGACCGAGAACGCCATCTCCAGCAAGCAGAACACCTTCCTGCTCGCCACCATCGATATCTGCCAGCGCCACCCGGACTATCTGACGGTGCCGGCCTATCGGCGCGGTCTGGACCGCGATCTGGGCCGCCATTTCTGGCGCCTGCTGCGGGCGCGCCGTTTCGCCGACCTGCGCACCGATGCGCGGCGTTATCGCGAGTTCGGCCGGTTCGGCGGCTCGCCCTGGCTATTGATGCTGCAATACCTGAAGCAGCGGGGGCAGCGGCTGGTAGCGTCGGGTGGCGGCAGCCCATAGCTGGGCCACCAGCAGGATGTTGTAGTAGCTCCAGGCCAGGAACAGTGCCGCCGGCATCTGCCACAGCGGCAGGTCGACCTGCTTGCCCTTGCCGATGATGCGCTTGGTCGAGCGCCACGATTTCTTGGCCCAGAACTGGAAGGCGAAGGCCAGCCGGCGCAGCTTGTTCTGGCTGATGGTCTGGGCGCCCTGGTAGTCGCGATCCAGGCCGGCGGTCCAGGCGCGCCAGATCAGGAACGGGATGCCCGGCTGCGGCGCGTGCACGGTCATGGCGTCGGCGGTGCGCACCCACTTGATGCCGCGCTTCTCGATGTCGCGGATCCAGAAGCCGCATTGCTTCTTGAACGCCGGCAGGTCGGGCCAGGGATTGGCGCGGAAGAAGTCGGTGCGGAAGGCGCAGTTGTTGGCGTGGATCTTGTGGCGCCCCAGCGTCTGCTTGCGCTCGCTGCGCAGGTTGAAGATCCAGGTCAGGGCCATGACCTTGGATACCAGGTTGTTGTAGCCCAGCACGGTGAAGCCGCCGACCGCCATGACCTTCGGATCGGCGAACGGCTTGAGCAGCGCCGGCAGCCAGCCCGGCTGCGGGGCGGCATCGCTGTCGACCATTGCCACCAGGTCGGTCCGGGTCTGGGCGACGCCGTAATTCTTGAGCTTGTAGTAGGTCAGGCCGGGGGTCGGTTTGAATTCGAGCTGGCAGACCTGTTCCAGCCGCGGCGCGGCGATGGCGATCTCCTGGCGGATATGGTCCTCGCTGACCACGTTCTCGTTGTAGAGGTACATCACCCGTGGCCGCTCGCTCATCAGGTTGTGCTGGCGCTCCAGCTCGTCCTGCAGGGCGGTCAGAGCCTTGCGCACCCACACATCCTCGACGTCCTGGGCGTTCTCCCATTCGATCAGGATGGTGATGGGCGGCAGCTTGGCTTGGATGTTGTCCGTTGCGGTCATTGGCTTGTTCCGATCGGCGCCTATATTCAAATTCGCAAGGGGATATCCTGGCGAACTGCATGCAACAACAGTTTACCCGATAGCCCTGCCCATGCCTTGCGGCTACGCAAAGCGATCAGGTAATTTTCCGTTAGGCTTTGCGCAAGCGCCGATATTGCGTTAAAGGCAGCCCCGATTGCCGGAATCGCCGCTTTGTGGCAGACTAAGCCACTGAAAAGTCGGAGTTTTTGTTGAGCCAGCGCAAGCAGAAAAAGCCCAGTGGGCCGCCGGTCATCTGGCGCATCGCTTCGACCGTGTCGATCCGCCGCGGTATGGTGGTCATGCTGTGCCTGCTGCTGAGCGGTATCCTGGAAGGCATCGGTATCGCCAGCATGCTGCCGCTGATCGCGCTGAGCCAGGATACCGGCAGCACCGCCGATACGGCCCAGACCGCCGGCCAGGGCGCTGCACCGCCGGCCGTCCAGCAGGCCACGCCCGGCCAGGACGGCGCCACCGTCCCCGCCACGCCGGCCGCGAATGCCACCCCCGACTCGGCCGCCACCCCGCCCGTGACGCCCGGCCAGGATGGCGCCAAGCCGCCTGCCGGTACCGCCAAATCGTCCACCCTGAGCCGGCTCGTCTTCAACGTGCTCGATTCGGTCGGCCTGCCGCACGATCCCAAGCTGCTGCTGGTCTTTCTGGTGATCGGCATGCTGGGCAAGGCGGCCATGACCCTGGTGGCCATGCGCCAGGTCGGCTATGCCGTGGCCGAGGTCGGCACACGCATGCGCCTGCGCCTGGTCGAGGCGTTGCTGGCGGCGCGCTGGAGCTTCTTCGTGCGCCAGCCGGTCGGCCGCTTCGCCAACGCGCTGGGGCTGGAATCGACCCGCGCCGGCGAAGCCTACAACGCCACCGCCGAGTTCATCGCCCATTCGATCCAGGCGGTGGTCTACATCTGCATCGCCGGCCTGGTGTCGTTCAAGCTGGCCGGTGCGGCGATCGCCATCGGCGCCATCATGGTGGTGTCGCTCAACCGCCTGCTGATCATGACGCGGCGCAACGCCAAGAAGCAGACGCGGCGCATGAAGTCGCTGGTATCGCGGCTGGCCGACGTGCTGATCGGGCTGAAGCCGATGAAGGCGATGGCGCGCCAGGCGCGGTTCGGCTCGCTGTTCGTGCGCGATGTCGACGAGATCGATGCGGCGATGCGCAAGCACGTCTTCGCCCGCCACGCCAACCGGCTGCTGCAGGAGCCGATCCTGGCCATCTGCCTGGGCGTCGGCATCTACGCCTCGCTGACCGTGTGGCACATGCCGCTGGGCGAGCTGATCATCATGTGCGTGGTGCTGGCCAAGACCGTCTCGACGGTCGGCAAGGCGCAGCAGGATCTGCAGGCCGTCATGCTGGCGCAAAGCGGCTTCATGTCCGTGCAGGACGCGATCGACGAGGCGGTCGAGGCGCACGAGGTGATCGAGGGCAGCAAGGTGCCGACCTTCGAGCACGGGCTCGAGCTGCGCGACGTGTCGCTGTCGTTCGGCCGCAAGCACGTCATCGCCAACGCCAATATCGCCGTCGCCCGCGGCGCGGTGACCGCAGTCACCGGCTTTTCCGGCGCCGGCAAGACCACCATGGTCGACATCATCCTCGGCCTGTACCGGCCCGACTCCGGCGATGTGCTGGTCGACGGGGTGCCGTTGCGCGAGCTCGACCTGCACCGCTGGCGCTCGATGATCGGCTACGTGCCGCAGGAGCTGCTGCTCTATCACGACAGCATCCTGGTCAACGTCACCTTGGGCGATCCCTCCTTCAGCCGCCAGGACGTCGAGGCGGCGCTGCGCCAGGCCGACGCCTGGGATTTCGTCTCGGCGCTGCCGGACGGCATCGACCATGTGGTGGGCGAGCGCGGTTCGCTGCTGTCGGGCGGCCAGCGCCAGCGCATCGCCATGGCGCGCGCCCTGGTGCACAAGCCCAAGCTGCTGGTGCTGGACGAAGCCACCAGCGCGCTCGATCCGCATACCGCCGCCATGATCGTGCGCAACGTGTGCGACACGGCGCGCGCCACTGGACTGACCGTGCTGTCGATCACGCACCAGCCGGCCTGGGTGGCGGCCGCCGACAAGGTGATCCGCGTCGAGGAAGGCAAGGTCCATGAGATCGCGCCGCCGGCGATGCGGGCGCTGGCGGAATGAGCGGCGGCAGGAGCGGAGCCATGAAACCGACCGTCTTCATCCACACCAACGACAAGCAGATCCTGGGCGCCAGGGTCGCGGAATATTCGCTGCGCAAGCACGCTGCCCGCGCCGACGCCTTCGACGTGCGAGTCATTACCGTTGCCGAATTTCCGTTCCTGGCCGCGCATGAAGGGCAGAAATACCTGCGCGAAGGCAAGCCGGCGCTGTGGACCATGAACGACCTGCAGTCGTTCACGCCGCTGCGCTTTGCCGTGCCGGGGCTGATGGGCTATCAGGGCCGTGCCGTGGTGATGGATCCGGACATCTTCGCGTTGGCCGACATCGCCGAACTGCTGGATCGCGACATGGGCGGCCATGCCGTGTTCGCCCGCAAGATGCCGGCCGGCCATCGCCGGCCCGCGCATTACGCTTCCAGCGTCATGCTGCTGGACTGCGCCCGGCTGACCCACTGGCAGGCGGCGCGCGATTTTGCCGAACTGTTCGCCTTCCGGCGCGACTATCGCGACTGGATGTGGCTGCTGCTGGAACCCAAGGGCAGCATCGGCGAACTGGAAGAGGCCTGGAACCAGTTCGACGTGCTCGATGCCGGCACCAAGCTGCTGCACAACACCCATCGCCGCACCCAGCCGTGGAAGACCGGCCTGCCGGCCGACTTCACGGTGCGCAACACCACCTTGAGCGCCCGCGCCGGCAGCCTGCTGCGCCGGCTGGGCGGCGTGGTCGGCGCCGGCCCGCGCCAGGGCTACTACCAGCCCCATCCCGATCCGCGCCAGGAGGCGTTCTTCTTCGGGCTGCTGAGCGAGGCGATCGAGGCTGGCGCCGTGTCGCCGGAACTGGTGCGCCAGGAGATCGTCGCCGGCAACGTGCGGCAGGACGCGCTCAAGCTGGTGGAACGCGCCCGCGCCCAGGCGGCTTGATTTCTAGCTGAACGACGGACGGTCCGTTACAGGCGCCACAGCTCGACGTCTGGCGGCTGGCTTTGCCGCGGCAGCACGCCCGGCACGTCGACCACCACGCCTTTTCCCTGGCGCAGCAGCCCGCCGATCAGCTCCCAGCCGCGGCCGACGAAATCCCTGTGCGCCACCGCCAGGATCACCGCATCGGCCGGCCGCGCCCGATCGAACCCGATCAGATCGACGCCGTAATGCGCCTTCATCTGCGCAGCATCGGCCAGCGGGTCGATCACCTGCACCTCGATCTGCGCATCGGCCAGCTCGCGCACGATGTCGACGCAGCGCGTGTTGCGCACGTCGGGCACGTTCTCCTTGAAGGTCGCGCCCAGGATGGTGACCACCGGGCGGCCGTGCCAGCCGCGCCGCACCAGCCGGCGGATGGTCTCGTTGGCGACGTAGCGCCCCATGTCGTCGTTGACGCGCCGGCCGGCCAGGATCACCTGCGGGTGATAGCCAAGCTGCATCGCCTTGTGCGTCAGGTAGAACGGGTCGACGCCGATGCAGTGGCCGCCCACCAGGCCCGGCCGGAACGGCAGGAAGTTCCACTTGGTGCCCGCCGCTTCCAGCACGTCGCGCGTGTCGATGCCCAGCTTGTGGCAGATCAGCGCCACCTCGTTGATCAGCGCGATGTTGAGGTCGCGCTGCGTGTTCTCGATCACCTTGGCGGCTTCGGCCACCTTGATCGAGGCGGCGCGGTGCAGCCCGGCCCTGACCACGCTGCCATAGACCTCGGCGACGATGTCCAGGGTGCGGGCGTCGGAGCCCGCCACCACTTTCTTGACGGTCTCCAGCCGATGCTCCCGGTCGCCCGGGTTGATGCGCTCGGGCGAGTAGCCGACCGTGAAGTCGACGCCGAATTCCAGGCCGGATTCCTTCTCCAGCACCGGCACGCAGATCTCTTCGGTCAGGCCGGGATAGACCGTCGATTCGAACACCGCGATGTCGCCCTGCTTCAGCCGCCTGCCCAGCGCGGTGGCGGCCGAGACCAGCGGCTTGAGATCGGGCGTGTTGGCGTCGTCGATCGGCGTCGGCACGGTCACGATGTGGAAGTCGGCGGCACGCAACGCTTCGGGGTCGGCCGTGAAGGCGAGGTTGGGCTGCTTCAGCTCGGCGGTATCGATCTCGCCGGTGCTGTCGTGGCCGCGCTTGAGTTCTTCGATCCGCGCCGGGTCGTAGTCGTAGCCGATCACCTTGCCCTGGCGGGCGAAAGTCACGGCCACCGGCAGGCCGACATAGCCCAGGCCGGTGACGGAGATTTTGCGGTTATGCGCCACGCTCGCTGCGGCCTATTTCAGGGTGGCCAGATAGGCGATCAGGTTGGCCCGCTCGTCGGCGTTCTTCACGCCGGCGAAGACCATGGCCGTGCCCGGCACCACCGCGCGCGGGTCGGTCAGGTATTTGTCGAGCTCCTCGGGCGTCCAGGTCAGGCCGGAATTCTTGTTGGCGCTGGTGTAGCGGAAGCCCTCGACCGATCCCGCCTTGCGGCCGACCACGCCCCACAGGGTCGGACCCTGGCGCGGCGAGCCCTTCTCGGTGGCGATGTGGCAGGTGGTGCAGAAGCGCTTGAACACTTTTTCGCCGGCGGCGGCGTCGCCCGCGGCCTGGGCCGGCGCGGCGAGCGCCAGGGCCCAGGCTAGCGCAAGGCCCAGCAGGCAGGTGATGGTGGCGGTTCGGGTCATGGTGGTCTCGCCCAGACGGTCGTTTTCGGCCGCCTTCATAGCCGCCGGCCGCAGGCGAGACAAGATGCCCGGCGATCCGGTCAGCCGCTGCGCGCCACGTAGAACAGCACCACCATGGCGATGGCGCCAAGCGGCAGGATCCAGGCGAAGGCGCGGTCCCGGTTGCGCAGGTTGAAGGCGTGGCGCGTGGCGGCACCCACCAGCATCAGCCCGGCCAGGATGGCCCAGTTCCACACGCTGCCCCAGGAACTGGGGAAATGCGTGCTCAGCATGATGAACACCACCGGCAGGGTCATGTAGTTGTTGTGCAGGGAGCGCTTCTTGGCCTCCTTGCCCAGCCGCGCTTCGGGCGTGCCGCCGGCCTTGGCGGCGGCGATCAGGGCGCGCTGGGCGGGGACGATGCGCATCCACACATTGGCCGCCATGATGGTGCCCAGCAGCGCGCCGACATGCAGATAGAGCGCCTGGCCGGTCAGGAAGGGCGACGCCAGCCAGATCGCGAGCACCAGCAGCGCGAACAGCAGCGCGGCGGCCAGCGCCGGCCGCTCGCCCAGCTTCGATGCCCAGACCTGGTCGTAGACCAGCCAGCCGACCGCCAGGCCCGCCAGCAGGATGGCGATCCCCAGCAGGTCGCTGAAGCCCTTGGGCGCGTCCTGCAGGAAGGCGCCGCCGCCCAGGTGATAGAGCAGGATCAGCAGGGCAAAGCCGCTGATCCAGGTGGCGGCCGCCTCCCATTTGAACCAGTGCAGCTCGGCCGGGATATCGTTGGGCGCGACCTGGATGCGTTCGACGCGATAGAAGCCGCCGGAATGCACCAGCCAGGCCTCGCCTTCGACGCGCGGCCGCGGCGGCCGGGGCTGGCGCATCTTGCTGTCGAGCCAGTTGAAGTAGAACGAGGAGCCGATCCAGGCGATGGCCACGATCACATGGGTCCAGCGCAGCGCCAGATTCAGCCATTCCATCAACAGCGCGTCCATGCCGCCCCCTCGACAACTGCTTCGGCCCCGCTTCGACAGGCAAATGTCGCGCCAAGATGACAGGAAGGCCGGGGCCGCGAAAGACCGGCGCATGGCCGACGTCGCCAAGCGCGGCAGGACAGTTGCGGTGCGGATGAGGCTGCCTATAATCGCCGCCAGCGCGGGTATGATGTAATGGTAGCCTGTCAGCTTCCCAAGCTGAACGCGCGGGTTCGATTCCCGCTACCCGCTCCAATTTCCCGCATCACGGAATCGAGCAGGCCCAGACCTTGATCTCGCAGTTCCGGCCGCCCTGCTTGCGGCAATAATTCTGCGATTGATATTGCGCCTCGGTACGCGTGCCGCCGGTACCCCACGACACGGCGCCTTCATCGTCGACCGATACCGAGGCGCAAAGATTGGAGAAGCTGATCACGACGTAGCAGCCCGGCCCATGAGCTGAGCAGGTTTCCATCGCCGCCGCGTTGGCGCTCTCGCTGTCGTCATAGCCGGTTGACCAACCATAGGAACCGTTGCGCGGGCTATAGGCCAGCGCACCGTAGATATGGCCGTATTCGCTGCGCGCAGTCTGCAGCGCCGGATAGTTCGGCGGCCGGCAGCTCATGCGCCCGCCGGTGCAATCGGCCTCCGCCGGCGTTGCCTGGACGACCAGGCTCAAGATGAACAGAAAAGCCGCAAGCCCGGTCCCGACACGAAGCCGTGCCATCGCCCCCTCCAGACTCTTGACCGCGGCATCATCGCCCGGCGCAATGCGGGCGGGCAAGGGGGCTCAGGCGGGATAGCACCCCGCGCTGCGGGCGCGCAGCATCAGGATCGGCAGCAGCCGCTCCAGCACCGGCGTCGCCACCCCGGCCTGGCGGGCGAAGTCGCGGATGATGGTCAGCTGGCTGTCGATCTCCATCGCCCGGCCGCGTTCGAGATCCTGCAGCATCGAGGGCCGGTGCCGCAGCTTCATGCCGGAAGCCAGATCGGCCTGGGGGTTGGCGCTCAGGCCGGTGAAGCCGTGCGCCGCGGCCACCGCCATGGCCTCCTCCATCAGCGCCGTCACCAGGGGCTGGATATCCGGATCGGAATAGGCGGCCGCAAGGGCGGACTGGGTGAGGCTGCAGATCGGCGAACTGGCGGCGTTGCGCGCCAGCTTGTTCCACATGTCGCGCCGGATGTCGGCGCTGGCGTCCCACTTGAACAGCGAGCCGGACAAATGGGCCGCGATACTGGCCGGCCGCGCGGTGCCTGCCTCGCGCAGCGCCTCGCCGATGATGAACTGATTGCCGCCGGGCCGCGTGTTGAGCACCACGCCCGGTTCGACGATCTCGTTGGGCGAATTGATCACCACGCCCAGCGAGCGGCGGGCGCCGATCGCCTGGCGCAGCGCGCCGCCGGGATCCAGCCTGGCGGTATCCGGCACGATGCCCTGGGGCGAGAAGCCGTTGCCGTAGAACCAGTAGACGCCGTTGACCGCGAAAGCCACCGCGCTGTCCTCATGCAGCAGCGGCGCGATGCTGCGCGCCACCTGCGGCAGGCCGGGCGTCTTGGCCGCGACGATCACCAGATCCTGCTTGCCCAGCGTCGCCGGATCGTCGCTGGCCGGGATTTTCACCGTGAAATCGTCGGTGCCGCATTGCAGGCGCAGGCCGTCGGTCTGGATGGCCTTGAGATGGGCCCCGCGCGCGATCGCGCTGACCTGCTTGCCGTCGCGCGCCAGCCCGGCCGCCACGAAGCTGCCGACCGCGCCGGCGCCGAAAATGCAGATACGCATGCCAACCCCATGCCGCGTGCTACGGCTGGCGGCGATTATGCCGATGCTGGCGCCGCAGCAAAGCGGCAATGGTGCAGGGCGGCGATGCGTCGCCCGCGGTCAGCCGAACGGCGTGAAGCTGGCCAGCAGCGAGATGGTGCGGCGGATCAGGTCGGCCTGACGGTTGGTGCCGGTCTTGGCGAACAGGCCGCGCAGGTGGAACTTGCCGGTGTTGGGGCTGATGCCGCGGCGGCGGCAGAAATCGTTGAGCCGTTCGCCGAAGGTCAGCGCCTCGAGCAACGCCGCTTCGCTCGCGGTCAGGCCGAAATACTGGCGCAGGGCGGCGAAGTTGCCGGCGCCGCTGTGCTGGGGATCGCGGATCAGCATCAGCGCCATGGCCTGGCCGCGCCGCGCCGCATCGCCATCCGGCCCCGACAGGAGGCTCCAGGGCCCGCCGATCGTCTCGCGATGCTCGCCCGGCCGCTCGATGGTGGCGAGCAGGTCCGTCGCGTCCTGGCGCGCCAGCAGCACCGTATAGGGTTCGCCGCCGCCATGGCGCGGCAGGCTGAGCGCCTCGCTGTCGCATTCCCCGCCGATCACCTGCGCCAGACCCTGTGCCAGCAGCCGCGACAGCCCGACCGAGCGGCCGATCAGCATGCCGTTGCGTTCGCACAGGCTGTCGCGTCGCATCGCGATGGCGTTGGCGGCCCGATTGGCGTAGTGCAGCCGGCCCTCGGCGTCGACCAGCGCCACGCCCAGGCTCAACCGATCGATCAGCGTCTCGAGCAGCGCCGCCCGCCGCCGCGCCGCCGCCAGTTCATGCTGCAAGCGTTGCAGGGTAGGCGAGGCCGAGGCTTCGGCGACGCCGTGCGGGAAATCGACGATGGTGGCTGCGCGCTGGACGCTCACGTGCCGTTCCTCAACTCGTGGCGCGATTATCCGTCCTCGCCGGAAAAGCTCTTATCGAAAAGAATTTCGACGCTATTCCATGGGGGAATGGAATAATGCCGCCTCAGGGCGGCGGCGCCGGTCGGGCGGAGGGCGACGCTTGCGCCATCAATTCGCGGTGGATTTCGCCTGCCGCCTCGTGCGCCAGACGGCGCAGGCTTTCCACCAGCAGGGAGGCCTCGGCGTGGCGCGACACGCCGCAATCGACGGCATAGCGCAGCCGCGGCTTGAGCGGACGATAGACGACCGCGCCCCCCGACGCCCGGGCGGCGGCATTGGCGCTGAGATCGCCGGCGATGGTCAGCCCCAGCCCGTCGGCCACCATCATGCAGGCGGCAAAGGCGGTCGAAGCCTCGACCGCGACGCGCGGCACGAACCCGGCATCGTCGAACAGGCTGTCGATGACCAGGCGCGTCTCGCGCGTGGTGGCGAGCCCGATCAGCGCCTCGCCGTCGAGATCGGCGACCGTGACGGCGGCGCGCTCGGCCAGATGGTGGCGCGCCGGCATGGCACAGACGATATCGGCCACCAGGATGCGCTCGGTCGGCATCGTGCCCGGCGCCGACTGGCTGCGCGGGCTGAGATCGCGCGTGGCGAAGCCGATATCGATGGTGCCGGACAGCACCCCCTGCACCAGATTGCGGCCGCTGTCGCATTCCAGCGAGACCTCGACATTGGGCCGCGTCTGCAGGAAGCGGGCGATGATCTTCTGGATGAAGCCGCTCGACAGGCTGGGATTGGCGCCGACCACGATGCGGCCGGCCGCCGGTTCGCGCAGGGTCTGCGCCACCGTGCTGAGCCGGTCGAGCCCGCGCCAGGCGCTGACCACTTCGCGATAGAGCGCCATCGCCTTGACGGTGGGCAGCACGCGCCGGCCTTCGCGCCGGAACAGCGCATAGCCCAGATTGCGCTCCAGCGAGTCGATCACCTTGGAAATGGTGGGCTGGGAAACTTGCAGCCGCTTGGCCGCGCCGCTGAAGGATCCTTCCTCCACCGCCGCCCGGAAGGTCTCGATCTGGCGCAGGTTCATGCGTGTCCGCCGGGCAGCGCTGCGAGGTCGTTGACCATGCGCGACACCAGCCGCACCAGATCGCCCTGGCCGTGGGTGCCGGTCTTGGCGTAAAGCGCGCGCAGGTGGAAGCGGGCGGTATTGATGCTGATGCCGCGCCGGTCGCAATGCTCCTGCAATGTCCGGCCGGTGGCCAGCGCGCCAAGCAGCGCTTCCTCGGCAGCGGTCAGGCCGAAGCGGCGACGCACCGCCAGCATGCTGTCGCCGCGCATGTCCTCCGGGTCGCGGATCAGCAGCAGCACCATGCCGGCCTCGCGAATCGGCGGCGGGGCCAGGTCGTCCGGCCCATTCGGCGCCGGCCGATAGGGGCTGGCCAGCACCAGGTAATGATCGTCGCGGTCGTTGCGCGGCAAGACCAGGGAGGTCTCGAGCCCGGCCCGACCTCGCGCCGTGGCGGCGATCAGCCGTGCCAGCGCCGATGCGGCGAACCGGCTGTGCGCCTTCAGCAGCCCGTCCTGCTCGACCAGGCCGTCGCCTCGCGACAGCAGCAGGCGCGCGGCGCGATTGAGGTAGACGATGGCGCCGCTGCCTTGCAGCAGCGCCACGCCAAGGCGCATGCGCTCGAACAGCGACTCGAACTTCTCGGCGCGCCGGCGCTGGTGGACGATCTGGCGGTGCAGCTTCAACCCGAGGCGCAGATGCGGCAGGAACCGCGAGAACAACGCCACATCCTGCGCCGTGAACAGGGCGGAATGCTTGTCGCGATGCACCGCCAGAAAGGCAGCGCAGCCGTCCTCGCGCAGCAGCGGCGCGCCCAGCGAATCGCGCAAGGTCAGGCGGGCGTAGAAGTCGTTGTAGAATTCGTCGCGGGCGATGGTCTGGACGGGCCACGCCATGCTGGTGGTGGTGGCCTGGCCGATCGGCAGGCCGGCCAGCAGCGCCACCGCCGGATCGATGGCGCCGAAATAGTCGCGGTATTGGTCGCGCACCGATTGCTGGTCGATCACGCCGGTGGTGACGGCCAGATTGCGGCTTGCCAGGGACTGGTCGGCCAGCAGCATGGCATCGGCCTGGGCGCCGACGGCGCGGCCGACGCCGCGCAGCGCCTCGGGCCAGCGCTCGGCATCCAGCGCGGCGGCATAGATGCCGTCGATCACATCTTTCGCCAGGCTCACGCTGCGCCCCCAACAAGCCGGGCGTGTATTGTGCCAGCGCGCGGCAACGGCGCAAGGCTTACCGCCGCATCGCGCGCGATCGCCAAGCGTCGAGTTTAGGGGCGGCCATCCCCGCAAGCGCGGAGCGGCCGCCCGATACCGCCTCAGGCCGCCTGACGCTGCCCGGCGTCGCTCGCCGCCAGCGCCTGGTCGAGATCGGCCAGGATGTCGTCGATATGCTCCAGCCCGACCGACAGGCGCACATAGCCCGGCGTGACGCCGGCGGCTTGCTGCTCCTGGTCCGAGAGCTGGGAGTGGGTAGTGCTGGCGGGATGGATCGCCAGGCTGCGCGCGTCGCCCAGATTGGCGACGTGGTAGAATAGTTTCAGCGCATCGATGAAGCGGCGGCCCGCCGCGCTGCCGCCCTTCAGCTCGAAGCCGACCAGCCCGCTATAGCCGCCGTTCAGGTAGGTATCGGCGCGCTGGCGCGCGGTGCCCGATTGCAGGCCGGGATAGATCACATGGCTGATGGCCGGCTGCTTGGCCAGATGCTGCGCCACCGCCAGGGCGTTGCGGCTGTGCTCGCGGATGCGCAGCGGCAAGGTCTCCAGCCCCTGCAGGGTCTGGAAGGCGTTGTAGGGCGACAGCGCCGCGCCCAGGTCGCGCAACAGGGTGACGCGCGCCTTGATGATGTAGGCGATCGGGCCCAGCGGCTTGGTCGCCTCGGTCCACACCGCGCCGTGATAGGACGGATCGGGCGTGTTGAGCAGCGGCTGGCGCTGCTTGTGCGCGGCCCAGTCGAGATTGCCGCCATCGACCAGCGCGCCGCCGATCGAGGTGCCGTGGCCGGCGATATATTTGGTGGTCGAATAGACGATGATCGCAGCGCCGTGGTCGAACGGCCGGCACAGCACCGGCGCGGCGGTGTTGTCGACGATCAGCGGGATGCCGAACTCGCGGCCGATCTTGGCGACCTCGGCGATCGGGAACACCGTCAGCTTGGGGTTGGGCAGGGTCTCGGCGTAATAGGCGCGGGTGCGGTCGTCGGTGGCGCGGCGGAAATTCTCCGGGTCCGACGGATCGACGAAGCGCACTTCCAGACCTTGCTGCTTCAGCGTGTTGGCGAACAGGTTCCAGGTGCCGCCGTAGAGATCGGTCGAACTCACCACGTTGTCGCCGGCCTGGGCCAGGTTCTGTACCGCGAAGGCCGAGGCGGCTTGGCCCGAGGCCAGCGCCAGCGCGCCGACGCCGCCCTCCAGCGCCGCCAGACGCTTCTCCAGCACGTCGGTGGTCGGGTTCATGATGCGCGTGTAGATGTTGCCGAATTCCTTGAGCGCGAACAGGTTGGCGGCGTGGGCGGTGTCGTTGAACTGGAACGAGGTGGTCTGGTAGATCGGCACGGCCACGGCCCCGGTGGCGGGGTCGGCGCGATAGCCGGCGTGTAGGGCTAACGTCTCAGGGTGCAGCTTGATTTCGGTCATTTTCGGCTCCCTCATGGCGATTCGGTGGACGGCAAAACGTAGCTCAGTAAGCGGCATGGCGGTTTTGCGCAAGACCCGCCCAATGGCTAGGGAACGGCCTGCAGCGCGGCCTTCCCTCTGGATCTGCGGACGGATGCGCTCATACCGCTTCCTGCAGTTCGATCAGGTGATTGTCGGCCTGGGCCATGGCCGCCACCTTGCCGATGACGATCAGGGCCGGCCCGCTGTGACTCGACGCCAGCTTGGGCAGGTCGGCCAGGGTGCCCGCGCTGACCCGCTGGTCGGGCCGCGTGCCGCGCTCGATCACGGCAACCGGCGTTGCGGTATCGAGCCCGGCCCTGGTCAGCTTGCTGGCGACCAGCCCGGCCGAAGACAGGCCCATATAGACGACGATGGTGTGGTCGGCCTTGGCCAGGGCCTGCCAATCGGCCACCGGCTCGCCGTTGCGGGCATGGCCGGTCACGAAGGTGACGGACGAGGCGTGGTTGCGATGGGTCAGCGGGATGCCGGCGGCCGCGGCGCAGCCCAGCGCCGCGGTGATGCCCGGCACCACGATGGCCTCGATGCCGTTGCGACGCACCGCCTCCAGCTCTTCGCCGCCGCGGCCGAACACGAAGGGATCCCCGCCCTTCAGGCGCAACACTCTCTTGCCCGCCTTGGCATGCTCGACCAGCAGCGCGTTGATCGCTTCCTGACTCTTGGAATGGTTGGCCTTGGACTTGCCGACATAGATGCGCTCGGCGTCGCGGCGCACATAGTCCAGCACCTCCCGGCCGACCAGCTCGTCATAGAGCACCACGTCGGCCTGCTGCATTAGGCGCAGCGCGCGCAGGGTCAACAGGTCGGGATCGCCCGGCCCGGCGCCGACGATATAGACCGCGCCCTGGCCGTCGCTGCGGGGCAGTTCGCCGTTCAGGCTCGCCAGCATGGCCTTGCGTGCGTGCTGGTCGCGACCGGCCAGCACCGCCTCGCCGATCGGCCCGTCGATGACGCGCTCCCAGAAACGGCGGCGGCCTTGCACCGTGCCGATCACGCCGCCCGCGGCGGAGCGGAAGGCGCCGGCGAAGCGCGCCAGCGCATCGAGTCGGGCCGGCAGTGCAGCCTCGATGCGCGCGCGCAGGGAGCGCGCCAGCACCGGCGAGGCGCCGCCGGTCGAGATGCCGACGGTGACCGCGCCGCGATCGACGATCGACGGCATGATGAAGTCGCAATGCTCGGGCTTGTCGACCACGTTGACCGGCACGCGCGCCACGCGGGCGGCCTCGGCCACCAGCTGGTCGAGCGCGCCGTCGCCGGAGGCCACGAACGCCAGGGTGACGCCGATCAGGTCGTCGGCCTTGAACGAGGCGCCGTTCCAGGCGACGCGGCCTTCCATGACATGCTCGGCCAAAGCCGGTTCGAGCGTGCGGGCGACGACGAAGACGCGGGCGCCGGCCTTCAGCAGCAGTTCGACGCGCTGGCTGCCCTGGGCGGTGCCGCCGACGACCAGGACGTTGCGATCCTTCAGATCGAAGAAAGTGGGGAAATGACGCATGACCAAACTCCTTGCACGACCGGATGACGTGGGCGCGGCGCCAAGCGGCGCGATGTCAGCGGCGACAACAGCAAGGAGCGGGGCGAGGGGGCGGTGGGACGGAGAGTGAAACGCTACGCATGACTATCCTCGTTCGGTCTGCCGTTGGGCTCCACGAAGAGGGCTTCGTGGCGCTTTAGCGTTTGGTCACGCGGCGCAAGCTGCTGCCGTCAAATTCCCGCGCGCAGTTGGGGGTGCGAGCCCGGCTTCGCTGCCGAAGTCGCAGCGATAATTCTACAGACTGTAAACTGAGTCAATTCAATTTTCACCGATATAATATGAAAATATATGTAAATTACATAATAAACGCAATAAATATAATATCATTCAATATCATGGTCTTGCCGCGTGCTGTGGACCGGCCTTGTTGAAGAAGGGCTCGATTTGTGCCGACGGGCGATCCTTGACTCTATGGCGTGGCGACGGTTCGGCCATTGGGCGGGCCAGCCAAGGCGACTTGGCTTGTGGCTCGCATCCGACGTTGCCCCTCCCGCGCCGCACGGGCGGCGGGAATGCAGCGGCCAATTGTGAAAGCGCGCGGCGATGAAAGCGATGCGCGAGTAGGATATGCGGAAGCTTTGTGCAGGCGTGTTTTGCGCGGCGGAACAAAGCCTTGCGCTGCTCGCAGCTATTGCTTTCGCCGTCGTTTCCATCGATCATCGCCGCCAACAAAGAAAAGCGGTCCAGTCGCAAAGCGCGCCGCATCAGGGAGGTCGGGTTGTTAGCGATCGTTCGATCGCAAGGGCGAGGTGTCGCCCGCGCGATCAATTTTTCCACCGGAACTGTGTAAGTCGGGGCGCGCGGCCATGAGTGTGTCTGCGGGGCGTGTTTCCTCGGATATCCAGTTGTCCGTCGAGGGCGTGTCCAAGCGCTTCGGCGGCGTGCGCGCGGTCGAGAGCATCGACCTGACGGTGCCCAAGGGCGCCATCCTGTCGGTGATCGGGCCCAACGGGGCGGGCAAGACCTCGCTGATCAACATGATCAGCGGCTTCTACCAGCCCGACACCGGCCGCGTGACCCTGGAAGGGCGCAACGTCACCGGGGTGCGGCCCAGCCGCATCGCCGAGCTGGGGGTGGCGCGCACCTTCCAGAACATCGCGCTGTTTCGCGGCATGACGGTGCTCGACAACCTGATGCTGGGCCGGCATGTGCGCATGAAGTCGGGCCTGCTGTCGTCCTTCATCTACTGGGGACTCGCGCAGCGCGAGGAAATCCGGCACCGCGAACGGGTCGAGGACATCATCGACTTCCTGGGCCTGCAGGATCTGCGCAAGCAGCCGACCGGCGCGCTGGCCTACGGCCTGCAGAAGCGCGTCGAGCTGGGCCGTGCGCTGGCGGTCGATCCCAAGATCCTGCTGCTCGACGAGCCGATGGGCGGCATGAACCAGGAAGAGAAGGAGGACATGGCCCGCTTCATCCTCGACGTGAACGAGGAATGGGGCGTGACCGTGGTGCTGATCGAGCACGACATGGGCGTGGTCATGGATATCTCCGACTATGTGGTGGTGCTCGACCAGGGCAAGCGCATTGCCGGCGGCACGCCCGACGAAGTGCAACGACATCCCGATGTCATCCGTGCCTATCTGGGCACGACCAAAGGCGGAGGCCGAGCCTGATGCCCGACACCCATGCCGCGCAGTCGCCTGGCGCGCTGCCGTCCAAGACCATGACCCTGCCCAAGCTGATGCTGCAGAACGCGCGCACGATTCCCGATGCGCCGGCCATCCGCGAGAAGGATCTCGGCATCTGGCAGACCTTCACCTGGAAGCAATACGCCGAGCATGTGCGCGATTTCGCCAACGGTCTGGCGTCGCTGGGTTTCCAGCGCGGCGAGAAGGTCACGGTGGTGGGCGACAATCGTCCGCGCCTGTACTGGGCGCAGATCGCGGCCCAGAGCCTGGGCGGCATGGCGGTGCCGGTCTACCAGGATTCGATCGCCTCGGAACTGGTCTACGTGCTCAATCATGCCGAGGTCTCGGTGATCGTCGCCGAGGACCAGGAGCAGGTCGACAAGATCCTGTCGCTGCGCGAGCAGCTGCCGACCTTGCGCCATCTGATCTACGACGACCCCCGCGGCATGACCTCCTATCAGGAGGATTTCCTGCTGTCGTTCGAGGAGGTCGAGAAGCGCGGCCGCGACTTCGCCAAGCAGCATCCCGGCTATTTCGAGCAGGAGGTCGAGAAGGGCAAGCCCAGCGACACCGCGCTGCTGGCCTATACTTCCGGCACCACCGGCAATCCCAAGGGCGCCATCCTGCTGCATTCCAACCTGCTGGCCGCCGCCGAGGCCTTCTTCGAGGTCGAAAGCATCCGTCGCGGCGACGACTGGCTGAGCTACCTGCCGATGGCGTGGGCCGGCGATTCGATCTTCTCGCTGGTGCTGTCGATGATGGTGGGCGTGACCTGCTCCTGCCCCGAAAGCCCGGAGACGGTGCAGCGCGACCTGCGCGAGCTCGGTCCCACCGGCATCATCGCCCCGCCGCGCATCTGGGAGAACATGCTGACCGGCCTGCAGGTCAAGGCGGCCGACGCCTCGCCGCTCAAGCGCCGCGTGTTCAACTACTTCCGCGCGCTGGCCGAGGAGATCGAGCTGGCGCGCAGCGAGGGCAAGCCGGTCTCCGCCGGCAAGCGCTTCATGTACCGGATCGGCGAATTCCTGGTGTACGGCCCGGTGCGCGACCAGCTCGGCCTGCGCCGGCTGCGCTGGGCCTATACCGGCGGCGCGCCGCTGGGCGCCGACGCCTTCCGCTTCTTCCGCGGCTTCGGCGTCAACCTCAAGCAGGTCTACGGCTCGACCGAATGCAGCGCGCTGGTCGCCTACCAGCCCGACAGCGAGGCCGACCCCAACACGGTGGGCCGGCCCTGCCCGCGCATCGAGGTCAAGGTCGACGAGCGCGGCGAGGTGCTGGTCAAGGGCGGCGGCGTGTTCTTCGGCTACTTCAAGCAGGACGACGCCACCAGCGAGGCGTTCGATTCCGAAGGCTGGTTCCGCACCGGCGATGCCGGCTTCTTCGACCCGCAGGGCCACCTGGTGATCATCGATCGCGCCAAGGATGTCGGCAAGCTGACCGACGGTACGCCGATCGCCCCGCAGTTCATCGAGAACAAGCTGAAGTTCAGCCCGTTCATCCGCGAGGCGGTATCGTTCGGCAACGGCCAACCTTTCGTCACGGCGATGATCGCCATCGATCTGAACACGGTGGGCAACTGGGCCGAGAAGCGCAGCCTGCCTTACACCTCGTTCATGGACCTGGCGCAGAAGCCGGAGGTGCGCGAGCTGATCCGCGGCGAGATCGCCAAGTGCAACGCCACCCTGCCGGAGGCCACGCGCATCCGCCGCTTCCTGCTGCTGGTCAAGGATCTGGAGGCCGACGACGCCGAGATCACGCGCACGCGCAAGCTGCGCCGCCGCTTCATCGCCGAGAAATACGCCGCCGTCATCGATGCCTTCTACAGCGGCAAGGATCGCGTCGATCTGACCACCGAGATCACCTACGAGGACGGCCGCAAGGCCAGGATCAGCTCCACCGTGGTGATCGCCGACGTCGACGCGCTGCAGGCGCCAACGGCACGGGCGGCCTGATCGTCATGAGTTGCTTCCTGAACATCGATTTCGACTGGATCTTCACCTTCGGCCTGGTGGCCAACGGGGTGCTGATCGGCCTGATGTACTCGCTGATCGCGCTGGGCTTCGTGCTGGTCTACAAGGCGACCGACGCCATCAACTTCGCCCAGGGCGAATTCGTCATGGCCGGCGGCTTCCTGGCCGGCGTGATCGCGGCCGGTTCGCAGAGCATCTGGCTCGGCATGCTGGTGGCGCTGGTCGGCATGGTCGCCTTCGGCTTCGGCCTGGAGCGCGTCGTGCTGCGGCCGCTGATCGGCCGGCCGGTGGTGGCGGTGATCATGGCCACGATCGGCCTGGCGGCGATGCTGCGCGGCGTGTTCCCGCTGTTCGTCGGCACCGAGACCTATCCCGTGCCGCTGCCGATTCCGGACGAACCGCTGCAGCTGGCAGGCATCAATTTGCGCTGGATCCAGCTCGTCGGCGCCGCCGTGTCGCTGATGTTCCTGGCCGCCTTCACCTGGTTCTTCATGAAGAGCCGCATGGGCGTGGCGATGCGCGCCGTGGCCGACAACCAGCAGGTCGCCATGGCCATGGGCATCAACGTCGAGCGCTATTTCGCGCTGGCCTGGGCCATGGCCGGCATCGTCTCGGCGCTGGGCGGCATCGTGTGGGGCTCGATGCTGGGCGTCGATACCGGCCTGGCGCTGGTCGGGCTCAAGGTGTTTCCGGTGGTGATCCTGGGCGGTCTGGATTCGATCCCCGGCGCGGTGATCGGCGGCATCGTCATCGGCCTGATCGAGAACCTGACCTCGGGCTATCTCGACCCGTGCGTGGGCGGCGGCACCAAGGACTTCGCGCCCTACGTGCTGATGATCCTGGTTCTGATGTTCAAGCCCTACGGCATCTTCGGCAAGCGCCGCATCGAGCGCGTTTAGTAGGGGGCTCGGGGGCAATGTTCCATCGCGAAGCAGGCGTCTTCAAGACTTCGTACCGCTCGGACATGGGGCTCTATCCCCTGCCGATCGCCAAGTGGACCGTCGGCGTCATCTGCGCGCTGCTGCTGATCTTCCCGCTGCTGATGCGCCTGCTGGTGCCCGAAGGCTCGATCGACTATTTCGTGTCGCTGGCCAATCTCAGCCTGATCGCGGTGGTCGGCGCGGTCGGCCTCAACATCCTGGTGGGCTACACCGGCCAGATCTCGATCGGCCACGGCGCCTTCATGTCGGTCGGCGCCTATACCGCCGCCAACCTGGCGGTGCGCGCCGACCTGCCGTTCTGGATCACCCTGCCGGCCGGCGGCCTGATGGCGGCGGCGATCGGCGCGGTGGTCGGCATCCCCTCGCTGCGCATCAAGGGTCTTTATCTCGCCATCGCCACCCTGGCCGGCCAGCTCATCATCGAGTGGACCATCAACCACGTGTCGTATATCTCCGGCGGCACGCAGGCCTCGATCCGCGTGCCGCGCCCGACCGTGTTCGGCTACGAGCTGAGCAGCCAGCGCGATCTCTACTATTTCCTGCTGTTCTTCGCCGTGCTGGCGGTGGTCGGCGCGCTCAACCTGGTGCGCAGCCGCATCGGCCGCGCCTTCGTCGCCATCCGCGACCAGGACATCGCCGCCGAGATCATCGGCATCAACAACTACCGCTACAAGCTGATGTCGTTTGCCGTGTCGTCGTTCTACGGCGGCATCACCGGCGTGCTCTACACCTACTATCTGGGCATCGCCAACTACGAGCAGTTCCAGATCAACGTCTCGATCGAGTACCTCGCCATGATCATCATCGGCGGGCTGGGCTCGATCCTGGGCTCGATCTTCGGCGCCGTGTTCGTGTCGCTGCTGCCCACCATCATCCGCACCTTCATGGAAAGCGTCGGCGGGCTGTTCATGACCCACGAGCAGGTGCTGACCGTGGTGCCCTATCTGCGCCTGATCATCTTCGGCGGCCTGATCGTGCTGTTCCTGGTGGTCGAGCCCGAAGGCCTGAGCCGGCTGTGGCGCAACATCCGCAACTATTTCAGGACCTGGCCATTCTCGTATTGATCGTGTGAGAGCGCCCGCAAGAGGCGCGTATTGTGGCATCAACCAAGGAGAGGGAACGATGAAGACTAGCTGGAAAACATGGGGCGCCGCCGCGGCATTCGCCGTCGCGTCGTTCGGCCTGTCCGGGATCGCCTCGGCGCAGGTCAAGGAAGTCGTCATGGGCTTCCAGATCGACCGCACCGGCCCGACGCAGAATATCGGCGTGCCGATGGCCGTGGGCTACCACGACTATGTCGACCTGGTGAACGCCAATGGCGGCATCGACGGCGTCAAGCTGCGCATCTCGGAAGTCGACAACGAATACAAGGTGCCGCCGGCCGTCGAAGGCTACGAGCGGCAGAAGAAGGACGGCGCGGTGCTGATCTCCTTCTTCGGCACCGCCTCGACCCTGGCGCTGATCCCCAAGACCACCGAGGACAAGATCCCCGGCATGTCGCCCGGCTTCGGCTCGGCGGCCTCGGCCAACGGCAAGAGCTATCCCTACACCTTCCTGATGGCGGCGTCGTACTGGTCGCAGGCCGCAGGCGCGGTCAAGTTCGCCAAGGACCAGCTGGGCGGCAACCTCAAGGGCAAGAAGATCGCCTATCTGTACTACGACAATCCGGCCGGCAAGGAGCCGTTGCCGATCCTGGAGGACATCGCCAAGATCGAGGGCTTCGAGCTCAAGGAATTCGCCGTGCCGCCGCCGGGCCTGGACATCACCGCCCAGGCGCTCGACATCGCCCAGCGCTTCCGCGCCGATTTCGTGATCTCCCACCTGTTCGGCCGCGCGCCGTCGGTGGCGATCAAGGCGCTCAAGGGCAACGGCTATCCGCTGAAGAAGGTGGTGTCGTTCGTGTGGGGCGGCGCCGAGGACGATATCCTGTCGGCCGGCGGCTACGCCGCGGCGGACGGCTACAACACCCTGCAGTTCGCCGGCGTCGGCTCCGACTACAAGGTGCTGGACGATATCCGCGCCATGTACAAGAAGGCCGGCAAGGAGCCGCCCAAGGAAATGGCGTCGACCGCCTACTATAACCGCGGCGTGTTCTTCGCCGCGCTGCAGATCGAGGCGATCCGCAGCGCGCTGAAGCTGAACGGCGGCAAGCAGCCGACCGGCACCGACGTCAAGAACGGCTTCGAGCACATCAAGGGCTTCACCCTGGGCGGCTTCGTACCGCCGCTCGAAGTCACGCCCGACGACCACGAGGGCGGCGGCTGGGTCAAGGTGTTCCAGGTCAAGGGCGGCAAGCTGGTGGGCGTGGGCGACTGGTTCCATGCCTATCCCGACGTGCTGAAGAAGCACATCGCCGAAGGCAAGTAGCCGATCGGGCGGGGCGGGCTCCGGCCGGGGCCCGCCCGCCTCTCTTTTCCATTCACGTCGGGCGGGCCGGCAATGCTGTCGCTGAACAACATTGAAGTGATCTACGACAACGTCATCCTGGTGCTGAAGGGTGTGTCGGTGGTCGTCAACCAGGGCAGCATCACGACCTTGCTGGGCGCCAACGGCGCGGGCAAGACCACCACGCTGAAGGCGATCTCCGGCGTGCTGCGCACCGAGCGCGGCGAGGTCACCAAGGGCAACATCGATTTTTCCGGCCAGCGGCTGGACGGCATGGCGCCGTTCGATATCGTGCGGCTGGGTGTCGTGCAGGTGTTCGAAGGCCGTCGCGTGTTCGAGCATCTCACCACCGAGGAGAACCTGGTGGCGGGCGGCCATGTGCGCAAGCACGCCGCCGAAGTGAATCGCGGCATCGATCTGGTCTACAGCTACTTTCCCCGCCTGCGCGAGCGGCGCAACCAGCAGTCGGGCTACATGTCCGGCGGCGAGCAGCAGATGCTGGCGATCGGCCGCGCGTTGATGTCCAACCCCAAGATCATCCTGCTCGACGAGCCGTCGCTGGGCCTGGCGCCGATGCTGGTCGAGGAGATCTTCGGCATCGTGCGCCAGCTGCGCGACAAGGAAGGCCTGACCGTGCTGCTGGTCGAGCAGAACGCCACCCTGGCGCTGGAAGTGGCCGACCAGGGCTACGTGATGGAAAACGGCCGCATCGTGCTGGAGGGCACCGCCGACCAGCTGCGCCAGAACTCCGACATCAAGGAGTTCTATCTGGGCCTCAACGAGGTGGGCGCCCGCAAATCCTATCGCGACGTCAAGCACTACAAGCGCCGCAAGCGCTGGCTGAGCTGATCGTCCGGCGCCTGCGCTTCGGCGCGGCAGCTTGCGTCCGCCGGCCCGGCTCGGCACAATCCGCCCGCGCGGCGGTAGTCGGGGTTTCGCTGCGCCTCACCGTTTTGGGGCAGGAAACGTGACCGTCGAACATCTCAGCGCATTGCCGCCCGGCTTCAGTCTGCAGGAATACCGCATCGACCGGATCCTGGGCTATGGCGGCTTCGGCATCACCTATCTCGCCACCGACGCCAATCTCGACAAGGCGGTCGCCATCAAGGAATACCTGCCCAACGAGCTGGCGGTGCGCACCGACGGCTCCACGGTCAAGGCCAAGACGCGCGAAGACCAGGACGATTTCCGCTGGGGACTGGACCGCTTCCTCGACGAGGCGCGCACGCTCGCCCGTTTCCGCCATCCCAACCTGGTGCCGGTGCATCGCTTCTTCGAGGCGCACGGCACCGCCTACATGGTCATGGAATACGAGCCGGGCGAGAGCCTGGCGGACATCCTGCGCCGCACCGCCGAGCGGGCGCCCGAGGCGGAAGTGCGCGGCCTGCTGAACGGCGTGCTGAGCGGCCTGGAAGTGGTGCATGCCGCGGGCTTCCTGCATCGCGACATCAAGCCGTCGAACATCATCATCCGGCCCGACGGCACGCCGGTGCTGATCGATTTCGGCGCCGCGCGCCAGGCGGTCGGCCGCCGCTCGCGCAACATCACCAGCATCGTCACGCCCGGCTACGCGCCGCTGGAGCAGTACACGGTCGAGGGCAACCAGGGACCGTGGACCGATCTCTATGCCGTGGGCGCGGTGCTCTACCAGATCGCCACCGGCAAGGCGCCGCCCGACGCCACCTCGCGCGCCCGCAACGATCCCTACCGTCCGCTTGGCCCCGATGCCGCCAGCCCCTATTCGCAGGCGCTGCGCGAGGCGATCGACTGGGCGCTGCGCTTCGACGAGGCCGATCGGCCGCAGACCGTGGCGCAATGGCGGGACGCGCTGGATGGCCGCATCGCCGTGCCGCCGCTCAGCGCCAACGACCAGGCGACCCGCCTGGTCGGCGCCGACCGCCAGACGGTGGCGACGCCCACGGTGCCCTCCGGCGGGCCGCCGACTTCGGTTCCGCCGTCGGCCGCGCCGCCATCCTCGGGCGGGGTGCTGAGCGGCCGTCCATCCGCGCCGCCGCCGTCATCGGTTCCGGCCAGCGGCATTGCCGCCACCGCCGCGGTCAGCGGCATTGCTGCCAACGCCGCGGCCAGTGGCATTGCTACCAACGCCGCGGCCAGCGGCGCGCCGACCGGCGCGCGCGGTTCGGTCACCACGGCAGCCGACCTGCCCGGCGGCGGTTCCGCCGGCAAGCCGCCATCGATGCGCATCTTCTACATCTCGATGGGCATCGCCATCGTGGTGCTGGGCATCATCGCCGGCGCGCTCTATGTCGGTTTCAAGGACGAAGAGAAGAAGTCCGGCCCCGGCCCGGTGCCGGTCACGCCGACTCCCGCGCCGACGCCGGCGCCGTCACCGGCTCCCTCTCCCGCGCCGTCGCCTTCGCCGGGCCCGATGCCGCGGCCCGGGCCATCGCCCGCACCCGCGCCGTCGCCCGGCTTCAAGGCTGGCCCGCTGTTCGGAGCCGGCCCGGCGCCCGCGCCCACACCCACGCCGCTTCCGACGCCCGCGCCGCAGACCGACCACGGCAACAAGGGCGCGCCGGCCGTCCACAACGGCACGCAGAAGGGTTCCTCCGCGGCGCCGGCCGGGCTTGAGCCCAACGACATCGACAAGGGCATCAGCCAGGGCATCCAGGACGGTTCCAACAACGGAAACGACAACAACAACGGTTCGGTCAGTCCGTCGGACACCAGTTCGCGCGCCGCCTCCCAGGCCCGCGATGTCGCTGCCGATGCCCGGCGCCTGGCCGGCGACGCCCGCAACGCGGCGACCGGCGCGCGCGATCGCGCCCAGACCGCGCGCACCCAGATCGCGCCACAGGCGCGCACCGCCGCGGGCGCGGGCTCGCGCAGCCAGACCTACAACAGCGGCGCGGTCTATCGCGGCGCCATGGTCAACAATAAGCGCAAGGGCCTGGGGGTGCTGGAAACGCCCAAGGGCTATCGCTACGAGGGTCAGTGGGATGCCGACGCCGCCACTGGCCTTGGCGTGTCGACCGATTCTTCAAACAACGAGCGCTACGAGGGCGAGTGGCGCAACGGCGACCGCAACGGGCGGGGCGTCTACAGCTGGCCGACCGGGCAGCGCTTCGAGGGCGAATATCGCGAAGGCCAGCGCAACGGGCTGGGCGTGCTTTTCTTCGCCAATGGCGATCGCCAGGAAAGCCAGTGGCAGGACGGCAAGGCCAATGGCCGGGGCGTGCTCTACTTCACCAATGGCGAGCGCTACGAGGGCGAATTCAGCAACGGCCAGTTCAACGGCCGTGGCGTCTACACCTGGCCCGACGGCCAGCGCTTCGAGGGCAGCTACCGCGACGATCAGCGCTACGGCTATGGCGTGATGCATCTGAAGGACGGCTCGACCCAATCCGGCTTCTGGGAAGGTACCAAGCTGACCCGGCCGGATTGACGCCGCGGCGGCGGCGCGGTCGTGCGCGGCGGGCCATTCGGTCGCAATCGGGCCCGGCGGCGGCGCGCGCCGGCGTCGCAATTTCGCCACAGGCCGGTGTAACCTAGGGGTCTGCCGCTTCTGTCGGCAGACGGGCTTTGGCGTCTCCCCGGCGCCGCGCCGCCCGACCACACCAGCGCCGACCGCAAGAGCCGCTTCCGGGTTGCCCATGAATGACGCTGCCGACGACTTTTCGCAGGCATTGCCGGCCAATCATGTGGTGGGCGACTACGTGATGCAGCGCGTGCTGGGACACGGCGGCTTCGGCATCACCTACCTTGCCTTCGATCCGGCCCTGCGCAAGCAGGTGGCCATCAAGGAATATCTGCCGGCCGAGGTAGCGCTGCGCCGCGACGGCGGTATCGTCGGCGCCCGCTCGCGCGGCGCCGAGGAGGATTTCCGCTGGGGCCTGGACCGCTTCGTCGACGAGGCGCGCACGCTCGCCCGTTTCCGCCATCCCAACCTGGTGCCGGTGCTGCGCTTCTTCGAGGCCAACGGCACCGCCTACATGGTGATGGAATACGAGCGCGGCGAAAGCTTCGCCCAGCATTTGCGCGGGCGGGAGACCCCCTACGACGAGGCGGCGCTGCGCCAGGTGCTGGAGCCGCTGCTCGACGGCTTGCGCACGGTACACGAGGCAGGGTTCCTGCATCGCGACATCAAGCCGGCCAATATCATCCTGAGCGACAACGGCGCGCCGGTGCTGATCGATTTCGGCGCCGCGCGCCAGGCCCTGGGCGGACGCAGCCGCACGCTCACCAACATCGTCACCCCACGCTACGCGCCGATCGAGCAGTACAGCCTGGATCAGCGCCAGGGCCCGTGGTCCGACATATATGGCCTGGCGGCGGTGGCCCATACCGCCCTGCTCGGCGAGCCGCCGCCCGATGCGGTGTCGCGCGTGCCCGAGGACAATTACCAGCGCCTGGCGCAGCGCGGCCTGCCGGGCTGCTCGGCGGGCTTTCTGGCGGCCGTCGACTGGGGCCTCGAGGTCTTCGCCGTCGACCGACCGCAGAGCGTCGAGGAATGGCGCGAGGCGCTGACCGGCCGCCGCGCCGCGCCGCTGCCGCCCAGCGTGCCGACCCGCATGATGCGCGAGCCGCAGGCCCAGACCATCCGGCTCGACGCCGCCACCATGATCGCCCCGGCGGCTGCGCCCGCGCCGGCAGCCGCCCCGCCGCTGGTGGCCGACGATCAACCCTTGGCGATGGTGTCGGGTCCGCCGCCGGGCTCCCGGCGCGGCCTGTCGGCGCGCGGCTGGATCGTGCTGGCGGTGGTCATCGTCGTGGCCGCGGCCGGCGGCGGCAGGCTGTGGTTGGACCGCGAGCAGCCGGTCGAACAGGAAACGCGCGACGCGGTGCCGCCGCAGACCGCCGAGAGCGGTCGTCACGATCCAGGCAGGAACGCTGCCAAGCCGAACACGGCAAAGCCGCCAGCGCCCTTGCCGACGCCACGGCCTTCGCCCAGTCCTTCGCCCAGCCCGGCGACCAATCCTGCATCCGGTCCCGCGCCAGGCGCCGCACCCACGCCCAATCCGCTGCCCGTCGCACCTTCCTCGAGCCCGGCGCCGGCAGCCAATGCGGCAACCGAGACCCAGCAACTGGTGGCCGCCGCCGAGGTCAAGGCCGATGGCGCCGCCGCCGTCGCCAACAATGCCCGCACCATGGCGGGCGAGGCGCGCGACGCGGCCGACCGTGCCAGGCTGCGCGCCGCCGAGGCTGCGTCCTCGACATCGATCGCGCTGGCCACCATGGATCTGGCCGATGGCGGCCGCTACGCGGGCGAGCTCGATGCCGGCCGCCGCCAGGGTCTGGGCGTGATGCAATATGCCGACGGCCACCGCTACAGCGGCGAATGGCGCGACGATCGGCCCGACGGGCGCGGCGTGGCGGACTGGCCCGACGGGCGTCGCTACGAGGGCGAGTGGCATGGCGGCAAGCGCCAGGGCGTGGGCCGCTTCACCTGGCCGGACGGGCGTCGCTACGAGGGCGAATGGCGGGACGACCGCGCGGTCGGGTTGGGCGTCGGGCAGGTCGGCGACAGCCAGCAACTTTCCGGCGAGTGGCGCGACACGGGCCTCAGCGGATTGGGCGTGGCCGACTGGGCCGATGGCCGCCGCTACGCGGGCCAGTGGCAGGACGGCCATATGAACGGGCGCGGCGAGATGAGCTTGCCCGGCGGCAAGCGCCAGAGCGGGACCTGGCAGAACGACACCTTCGGCAAGCCCGATTGAGGCGGCCGGGCCCGGCACGGGCGGCTTGCTGCAAAAGGTGAAGCCCGGGACGGAAGGCTGGATTCGGGCTCGACGATCCGGCATCGTTCGGTTGGGTCATGGTTCAAATCGTTCTGTCCATCCTGGCGGTGTCGGTGGTGCTGGCGCTGGCCAGCCTCCTGCTGCCTCTGGCGGCGCGCCTGCGCGCGCCCCATACCGTGCTGTTGGCCGCGCTCGGCATGGCGCTGGGCTTCCTGGTCGCGCTGCTGGCCGACCCCCAGCGCTTCGGCTTCGTGGGCGATATCGCCGTGGGCCTGCGCGAACTGGGCTTCACCGCCGAGGCCTTCCTGTTCATCTTCCTGCCGCCGCTGCTGTTCACCGCCGGCCTCAACATCGACGTGCGCCGTCTGGTGGACGAACTGGCCGCCGTCATCCTGATGGCGGTGGTGGCGGTGCTGGTCTGTATCGCCGTGGTGGGCCTGGCCCTGCACGAGGTCAGCGGCGAGAGCGCGGTGGCCTGCTTCCTGCTGGGCGCCATCGTCTCGACCACCGATCCGGCGGCCGTGATCGGCATCTTCCGCGACATCGGCGCACCCCGGCGCCTGTCGATCCTGGTCGAAGGCGAATCGCTGCTCAACGACGCCGCCGCCATCGCCGTGTTCGCCCTGCTGGTCGATATCATTACCGGCAAGACGGCGGAGATGAACAACGTCGAGGCGATCGTGGCCTTCCTGCGCGAGTTCCTGGGCGGGCTGGCGGTCGGCTTCGCGCTGGGGCGCATCGCCTGCTGGCTGCTGACCATCCTGGGCGGCTCCCATGTCGGTCACGTCACCATCACCATGTGCCTGGCCTATATCGCCTTCATCCTGGGCGATCGCTACCTGCATGTTTCGGGCGTGGTGGCGGTGGTGGGCTCGGCGCTGACCGTGGCGGCCTACGGGCCGACCCGCGTATCGCCCAATGCCTGGCGCAGCCTGCTCAAGGCCTGGCATCAGCTCGAATTCTGGGCCAACTCGCTGATCTTCGTGCTGGCCGCCATGCTGGCGGCGCGCGTGCTGGAAGACCTGCAGTGGCACGACCTGGGGCTGTTGGTGGTGCTGATGCTGGCGGCGCTGGTGGCGCGCGGCCTGGTGCTGTTCGGGCTGCTGCCCGGCCTGTCGGCGCTGCGCCTGGTGGCGCCGGTCGACAATCGCTACAAGGCCGTGATCGTGTGGGGCGGCCTGCGCGGCGCCGTCACCGTGGTGCTGGCGCTGGTGGCGATCGAGAGCCCCGCCATGCCCGAACCGATGCGTCATTTCATCGGCGTGCTAGCGATCCTGTTCGTGCTGTTCAGCCTGTTCGTCAACGGCACCACTTTGCGCCTGCTGATGCGTTCCTTCGGCCTCAACAGGCTCGGCGCCACAGAACTGGCGCTGCGCGACCGCGCCATGGTGCTGTCGCGCCATCGCATCGCCGACCAGGTCAAGATCGTGGCGCGCACCTATGGGCTGGAATCGGCACTGCCCAAGATCCTGCCCGGCCTGGCCGACAGCGAAAGCGGAGAGGGCGGTGCGGCGCAGATCGGTGTCGAGGAGGCCACCCAGGTCGGCTTGCTGACGCTGGCGGCGCGCGAGAAGGAGCTTTATCTGCGCCACTTCGAGGAGCGCATCGTCTCGCGCCGCATGGTGGCGCGGCTGGTCGCGGCCGCCGAGCGGCTGGCCGACATGGCCAAGGCGCATGGTTCGCAGGGCTATGCCGAGGGCACCCGCCGCTTCGCCGAGCGCAGCCTGTCGCTGCGCATGGCCCTGGCTCTGAACCGGCGGCTGGGCATCGAGGGGCCGTTGTCGCAGCAACTGGCCGATCACTGCGAAATGCTGCTGACCGGCCAGTTGGTGCTGGGCGAATTGCTGCACTTCAACCGCGCCCAGCTCAATCCGCTGCTGGGCAGCGCGGTGGCCGCCGGCCTGGCCGACATGCTGGAGAAGCGGCGCGAATCGATCGACGGGGCGCTCTCGGCGCTGTCGCTGCAATACGGCGGCTATGCCGACAAGATGCGCCAGCAATACCTGACCCGCGCCGCCTTGCGGTTCGAGGGCGCCGAATACGATCGCCAGGTCAGCGAAGGCATCATCAGCCACGAAGTCTACGACGATCTGCAGCGCCAGCTGGCCCAGCGCCGCGCCGCGGCTTCGCAGCGCCCGCCGCTGGACCTGGGACTGGAGCTGCGCGACATGATCGCCCGGGTGCCGATGTTCGCCGACCTCGACAACGAGGCAGCGGCGCTGCTGGGCCGGCTGCTGCGCCCGGTGATGGCGCTGCCGGGGGAGGAGATCCTCACCAAGGGCGCGCGCGGCCGGGAGATGTATTTCATCGCCTCCGGCGCGGTCGAGGTGCTGGTCGGGGTCGGCGCGGTGCGGCTGGAAGCCGGCGACTTTTTCGGCGAACTGGCCTTGCTGGCGGATCGTCCGCGCACCGCCGATGTCGTGGCGGTGGGCTATTGCCACCTGCTGGAACTCAGCCGGTCCGATCTGCGACGCATCCTGCGGGCCAATCCCGGGCTGCGCCAGGAAATCGAAAAAGTGGCGGCCGAGCGGCTTTCCACCCACGAGACCAAGCGCTGACCTTGCCGACAGGTTGTACCGCCGCCACGGGCAATATCCCTAATTTTCAGTGTCATCGTACCGCGAGCGTGGCTTTGCAGTCACAGTGGCGCAGCATTGCTGCAACAGCGAGGCATGTCATACATCCGGTCGCTTCTGCCGGCTCTAAATATCCCTATGATCGTATTGCAAGCGTATCGGTTCGCCGCTCGGCCTGACCGGCGGCGCTTACAGGTGTGGTAATGCGGGTTCGGCGTCTTTTGGGTCATGTCTGGCTTCTTGGCTTCGCCATGCTGCTCGCCTTGGGTTTGGTGGCAGCGCCGGCCCGGGCGGAATTGCCCGATCGCATAAGGCTCATCGTCGCCAGCGACGGCCCCAGCCAGTTGGCGGGCGACCAGCTCGATCTGGCCGCGCTCAAGCGCTTCTACGAGCCGCGCCAGTTCGCGCCGGCCTGGCTGGGTTCGGCCACGCCGCTGGATCGCGAGGCATTGCTGACGGCTATCGAGCAGGCCTCCGACCAGGGACTGGACCCCAGCGACTATCATCTCGCCGCCCTGAAGGCGCGCGCCAGCGCCGGCGACGAGACGCGGCAGGCCGAATTCGACGTCCTGCTGTCGGACGCCTTCCTGCGCTATGCCAGCAACATGCGCATGGGCCGGGTGCGCATTTCCAGCATCGAGGCCGACTGGGCCGTGCAGCCAACGCCGTTCGACGCGGTGGCGGCGCTGAACGCAGTGGTCTCGTCCGACGATTTCCGCAAGCTCCTGGCTTCGCTGCCGCCGAGCCGTCCCGACTACGCGCGGCTGGTGGCCCTGCTCAAGCAGTGGCGCGAGGAGATCAAGAACGCCGATCCCTGGCCCAGCGTCATGCCCGGCCCCTCGATCAAGAAGGGCGCGGCCGACGACCGCCTGCTGGCCGTGCGGGCGCGGCTGATCGCCGATGGCGATCTGCCGGCGGACCAGAGCCAGGGCAATGTGCTGGACGACAAGCTGATGGCGGCGCTGAAGAAGTTCCAGGCGCGCTATGGCTTGGATCCCGATGGGCTGGTCGGCGCGCGTACCATCCTGATGATGAACGTGTCCCGCGCCACCCGGATCGAGCAGTTGCTGGCGACCCTGGAACGGCTGCGCAGCCTGCCGCGCGACCTGCCCTACACCGGCATCTACGTCAACGCCGCGGCCCAGGAAGCGGTGATGATCGAGGATGGCCAGCCGGTGTTCACCGCCCATGTCATCGTCGGCACGCCGAATCATCCCACGCCGGTGGTGGCGGCGCATTTCAGCTCCCTGCAGCTCAATCCGCCGTGGACCATTCCCCAGTCGATCGCGGTCAACGAGATCCTGCCGCAGCTCAAGCGCGATCCGCAGTATCTGGCCAAGCAGAACATGATCATCCTCAACCGCGACGACGATCCGCAGGGCTACGGCGTCGACTGGCAGCGCTATTCGAAGAACTATTTCCCGTTCGTGCTGCGTCAGCTCGCCAGCCCCAAGACGGCGCTGGGCCTGCTGGTGTTCGAGATGCCCAACAAGTTCGACGTCTATCTGCACGACACGCCGGACCGGCGCCTGTTCGCGCTGGGCGACCGCTTCTTCAGCCATGGTTGCGTGCGGGTCGAGAATCCGCGGGTGCTGGCGAGCTATCTGCTGCGCAACAATCCGCAATGGACGGCCGAGGCGCTCGACGACGCCATCGCCACCGGCGAGACCCAGCGCATCATGCTGGCGCGCGCCGTGCCGATCTTCCTGCTCTACCAGACGGTCTTTGTCGATCGCGACGACCAGGTGCAGTTCCGCGACGACACCTATGGCCGGGACTGGCGGCTGAACGTGGCGGTGGCCCGCCTGCACGAAGGCACCTTGCCGGCCAATCAGGTGATGTTTGCCCCGCCGCCGCCCTCGGCCGATGCCGGCCGGCCCGGCTCGACCGTCGGCAAGCCCGCCACCTCCTTGGGCAGCAAGTGATCGCCGGGGCCGGCGGATGAGTGCAGGGGCGGCTCCGAGCCTGTTCCGTGCGCAAGGCGAACGCCTGCGGTAGCATTTTCTCGGGAAAGCCCGGCACCCGCGACTATTTGGCCCGAAACATGCATTCCCCTGACACCGTCATGGGAAATCCAGGGTTGCCCCTGATTTCCGCATGGTGTTAACCTCGCGGTCGCGCCGCGGCTTTTGGGGCCAAAGCGACGAAGCCGTAAATGTTTGGGGAGTCCATGACCAAGCGAAGCACACTTGGCCGACGCGAATTCTTTACGTTCTCAGCAACAGCATTGACTCTGGCCGCCGCGGCCAGCGTCTTCTCGACTCCGGTTTTGGCCGCCCCCGCGGTGGTCACCAAGCCCAATCCGTTGATCAAGACCTTGAGTATGATCAACCTGAATACCGGCGAAAGCGGCACTTACACATACGCGGAAAACGGTGCGGTCGATCCCTCGGCGCTGGAAAAAATCAACTTCCTGCTGCGCGATTCCCATAACGGGGAGACCCACGACATCAGTGTCGATCTGTTGAACCTCCTGGTCAGCCTGCGGCAAAAGCTCAATACGTCAGTGGCTTACCAAGTGGTTTGCGGGTATCGCTCGCAGGAGACCAACGAGGAACTGGCCGCTCACACGCGGGGCGTGGCCAAGAACTCCTATCATATGGATGGCATGGCGATCGATCTGCGCGTGCCCGGCCGCAATCTGCGGCAGGTGCGCGACGCGGCCGTTCGCCTGTCCCAGGGCGGCGTGGGCTTCTATCCGCGCAGCAATTTCGTCCATGTCGATGTCGGGCCGGTCCGCCGCTGGTAGGATCGACGTCGATATCGGGCAATCTGCCCACAAATTCAGCAGGCGGCGGGTCGATGACCCGCCGTTTTGCGTTTGGGATGCCGAGATGGCGGGCCGCCGGCGTGACGGCGGCGCCTTGCGGCGCAGTTCGCGGATGGGTCGGCCTGACGCCAGTTGCCGCAGGCGGCAAGACGGTGGCCCGGCGCATTGCGCCATGGCACGATGTTTGCGTTTTTCCAATCGCTTAGCCGGCCACCGGCCCTGCTGGGTCGGCGGGCTGGGGCGGAGACTGGCCGAAGACAGGCCTGAGACTGGCCGGAGCGGGCGGGAAAGCGGCGGCGGATCGGGGAGCTGGCCTTTGACGGATGTGAACGGCAAACGTCCCTTCGACGAGATGAGCCAGGACGGCAGTACCGCGCGCGACGCCTATCGCGGCCTGTCGGCCTGGATGCGCTACACGCCGTCCGAGATCTTCAAGCGCAAGCGCGAGGAGGCCGACGCGCTGTTCCGCCGCCTGGGCATCACCTTCGCCGTCTACAGCGAAGGCGGCGACCGCGAGCGCCTCATTCCTTTCGACATCATCCCGCGCGTGCTGTCGGCGCCGGAGTGGCAGAATCTCGCGCGCGGCCTGACGCAGCGGGTCAAGGCGCTCAACGCCTTCCTGCACGACGTCTATCACGAGCAGGAGATCCTCAAGGCCGGCAAGGTGCCGTCCGAGCTGGTGCTGAACAACCAGCTGTTCCGCCCCGAAATGATGGGCATCGACATGCCGGGTGGCATCTATACGCATATCGCGGGCATCGACGTGGTGCGCACCGGCGAGAACGATTTCTACGTGCTGGAGGACAATCTGCGCACGCCCTCGGGCGTGTCCTACATGCTCGAAGACCGCGAGATCATGATGCGGCTGTTCCCCGAGCTGTTCGCGCAGAACCGCGTGTCGCCGGTCGGCCACTACCCCGACGAACTGCTCAAGACGCTGCGCTCGGTGGCGCCGGCCCGCGCCGGGTCGGACCCGACCGTGGTGCTGATGACGCCCGGCTCCTACAACAGCGCCTATTTCGAGCACGTCTTCCTGGCCGAGCAGATGGGCATCGAGCTGGTCGAGGGCCAGGACCTGGTGGTGCGCGACGACCAGGTGTTCATGCGCACCGCAGCGGGCCTGAAGCGGGTCGACGTGATCTACCGCCGCATCGACGACGACTTCATCGATCCCGAGGCCTTCAACCCGGATTCGGTGCTGGGCGTGCCCGGCCTGATCCGCGCCTATCGCGCCGGCAACGTGCAGCTGGCCAACGCCGTCGGCACCGGCATCGCCGACGACAAGGCGATCTACGTCTACGTGCCGGAGATGGTGCGCTTCTATCTGGGCGAGGAACCGATCCTCAACAACGTGCCGACCTATGCGCTGCGCAAGCCGGACGATCTGAAATACGTGCTGGAGCACCTGTCCGAACTGGTGGTCAAGGAAGTGCACGGCTCGGGCGGCTACGGCATGCTGGTCGGGCCGCGCGCCAGCGCCGCCGAGATCGAGACCTACAAGGCGCGCATCGTGGCCGAGCCGTCGGGCTTCATCGCCCAGCCGACCCTGGCGCTGTCGACCTGTCCCACCTTCGTCGAGGACGGCATCGCGCCGCGCCACGTCGACCTGCGGCCCTTCGTGCTGTCCGGCACCGATGCGGTGCGGCTGGTGCCGGGCGGGCTGACCCGCGTGGCGTTGCGCCAGGGCTCGCTGGTGGTGAATTCCAGCCAGGGCGGCGGCACCAAGGATACCTGGGTTCTGGAGGTCTGATCGTGCTGGCGCGGGCGGCGGACAATCTCTACTGGATGGCGCGTTACATCGAGCGCGCGGAGAACATGGCGCGCATCCTCGACGTGTCGTATCGCATGTCGTTGCTGCCGGTCGGCACCGAGGCGCAGCGCACCCTGTGGGAGCCGGCCCTGATCATCGCCGGCGCCGACAAGCAGTTCGCCGGCAAGGGCGTGCCGGTCACGGCGCGCAACGTGATGGAGCACCTGGCGCTGGATCGCGACAATCCGTCGAGCATCTACTCCTGCATGGCGGCGGCGCGAGAGAACGCGCGCTCGATGCGGGTGCAGATCACCTCGGAAATGTGGGAGAGCATGAACGCCACCTGGCTGGAGGTGCGCGACCTGACCTACAACCGCCTCGATGCGATGGGGCCGCGCACCTTCTTCGACTGGGTCAAGGAGCGCAGCCACCTGTTCCGCGGCGTGACTTACGGCACCATGCAGCGCGACGAGGCGTTCCGCTTCGTGCGCCTGGGCACCTTCCTGGAGCGCGCCGACTGCACCGCCCGCCTGCTCGACGTGAAGTACCACGTGCTGCTGCCGCGGCCGGAGGATGTCGGCGGCGCGCTGGACTACTACCAGTGGGGCGCGCTGCTGCGCTCGGTATCGGCGTTCCGCGCCTATCGCAACCTCTACCGCGACGTGATCAAGCCGATCCGCGTCGCCGAGCTGCTGATCCTGCGCGGCGACATGCCCCGCTCGATGCTGGCCAGCTTCAACGAGATCGTCGAGATCCTGATTTCCCTGCGCGAATCCTACAGCCGCGACTACAAATCCACCCGCCTGGCGCAGCAGATGCACTCGCGGCTGCGTTACGGGCGCATCGAGGAAGTGTTCGTGCAGGGCCTGCACGAATACCTCACCGAGTTCATCGACGACATCATCGTGCTCAGCAACAATATCGCCCGCGATTTCATGCTGATCGAGTGACGGGGCCCGCGGCTTCCAGCCGTTTGCCGGCTGTGGCAGGAATCGGAGGCGCAAAGCGGCGAGGGCGGCACCATGACGCGCGAAGTCTGGCTGGAAGTGGCGTTGAACGGCCCGTGGGGGCAGGGCAACCAGCCCCACGCGCCGGTGGCGGCCGACGATATCGTGGCGCAGGCCATCGCCTGCATCGATGCCGGGGCCGCCATCGTGCATCTGCATGCCTACGACCCCGATACCGGCCGCCAGCGCGACGCCTACGAACTCTACGCGCCGCTGATCGAGCGCATCCGCGACGCGCGCGACGCCATCGTCTATCCCACCATTCCATTCGCCGGCAGCGCCGATGCCGCCCGGCCGATGAGCGCGCAGCAGCGCTACGAGGCGGTCACCGCGCTGGCCGAGACCGAACTGGTGGAATGGATCGTGGTCGATCCCGGCTCGGTCAACCTGGCGCATTACAAGGCGCTGGCGCCCGGCGGGCGCGGCGGCTTCCTGTACGCCAACCCGGAAGACCATATCCGCCACGGCCTGGCGTTGTGCGAATACAAGAACCTGACCCCCAGCTACGCGATCTACGAGCCCGGCTTCGTGCGACTGGGCGCGGCGCTGCACCGGCTGCACAAGCGTTCGCCGCTGCCGGTCTACCGCTTCATGCTGTCGCAGGACATGGCGTTCGGCTTTCCGCCCGAGGAATATGCGCTCGATGCCTATCTCAACCTGCTGGCCGGCGAGGCCACCGGCGCGGCCTGGATGGTGGCCGGGCTGGGCGTCGAGATCGGCCCGCTGATCGCCATGACGGTGCGCGAGGGTGGCCATGTGCGCGTCGGCCTGGAGGATGCGCCGCTGGGCTGCCGCCAGGGCAATATCGCGCTGGTGCAGGAAGCGCGCCGCCTGATCGAGGCGGCCGGCGGCAGGCTGGCCAGCCCCGCCGCCATCCGCCAGAGCCAGGCGAGGCCGCATGCCTGACCGTGCCGTCGCGAGCGTCATCGAGATCCTCCAGGGCGACATCACGCGGCTGGCGGTCGATGCCATCGTCAACGCCGCCAATGAGAGCCTGCTGGGCGGCGGCGGGGTCGATGGCGCGATCCATCGCGCCGCCGGCCCCGAGCTGCGGGCCGAGTGTCGCAGCCTGGGCGGCTGCGACACCGGCGACGCCAAGATCACCCGGGGCTATCGCCTGCCGGCGCGGCATGTGATCCACACGGTGGGGCCGATATGGCGCGGCGGCGACCGCGGCGAGCCCGAACTGCTCGCCAACTGCTACCGCCGCTCGCTCGGGCTGGCGGCGCGGCACGGGCTGCAATCGATCGCCTTTCCCGGCATCAGCACCGGCGTCTATGGCTATCCGGCCGAGCAGGCAGCGCGCATCGCCTTCGGCGAGCTGCGACGCTGGCAGGAGGAGGGGCAGGCGCCGCTGCGGCTGATCAAGGTCGCCTTCAGCGCCCCGGCGGAGACGCTCTATCGCCAGGTGCTGGCCGAACTGTCCGGTTAGAAAGAAGAGCCCGGCTGCTTGAGGAATTCGATCTCTTCCGCAGTGCTGGGCCGGCCCAGCGCCGCATTGCGATGCGGGAAGCGGCCGAAGCGGGCGACGATGTCGCGATGCGCCACGGCGTATCGGGTCACGTTCTCGTCACCCAAGGCGGCGAACAGCGCCACCGAACGCTCCTGGTCGGCCAGCTTCTCGCTGTGCTCGAACGGCAGGTACAGGAACATGCGCTGGTAACGCGGCAATTGCCGGTCCAAACCCTGGGCGACCGCCTGCCTGGCCAGGCGCAAGGCCCGCGCATCGCCGGCAAAGGCCCTGGCCGTGCCGCGGAACAGGTTGCGCGGAAACTGGTCGAGCAGGATCACCAGCGCCAGCACGCCGTCGGCATTGTCGGCCCAGCGGTCCAGTTCGCCGGCCAAAGCCTGCTCGACCGGGGCGCCGAAGCGATGGGCGATCTGCGCATCGAAGGCGTCGTCGCGCTTGAACCACTGGTCGCGATAGGCCGGCTGGCCCTGCGCGTCGCGGTCGGCGAACCAGAAATCGAGGACCTGGCCGGCGCGCGTGTCCTGCATCGTCAGGCAGCGCCGTCGAATTCGTATTTCGGGTTGCGCCAGGGCTCTTTCAGCGCCGCCGCGGTCCATTCCTTCATCGCCGGGCTGGACAGCACGCGATCGACATAGCTCGCCGTGTCGTTGTCCAGCCCGACCTCGTAGGTGCGCAGGCGGGTGGCGACCGGGGTGAACATGGCGTCGGCGATGGTGAAGGCGCCGAACAGATAGCCCTGGTCGAGCTTGCTGCGCTCGCCGAACTGGCGGCGGCATTCGCGCCACATCTCGACGATGCGGCGGATGTCGGCCAAAGCCTGCACGTTGAGCTCGCGCTGCGGGAAGCGGCCGCGGATGTTCATCGGCGCCTCGCGGCGCAGCTCCATGAAACTCGAATGCATCTCGGCGCTGACCGAGCGGGCCTTGGCGCGCGCCGCCACGTCCTGCGGCCACAGCGCGGCAGCCGGGAAGGTCTCAGCCAGGTATTCGCCGATGGCCAGCGAATCCCAGATGGTAAGTCCCTGGTGCAGCAGTACCGGCACCTTGGCGGAGGGCGAATATTCCAGGATCTGCTGGCGCGTCTCGGGCTGGTCGAGCGGCACCACGATCTCGCGGAATTTGACGCCGGTGGCTTTCAGCATCAGCCAGGCGCGCAGCGACCAGGAGGAGTAGTTCTTGTTGCCCACCACCAGCGTGATTTCGTCCATCTTTCCCCCGACCGGCAAACCCGGCAGAATCGAAAAAAGCCGCCGCACCATAGCAAAAGGAGCGTCCCTTGCCTCTGCCCTTGATCGGCCGCTCGGCCACCGCCACACCTGTCGTTCTGCTGGCACCTGCCGCCGTCAAGGCCTGGCGCAAGCGCCAACCCGCCACGGTCGAGAAATGGCTGGCCGGCACCGGTTTCGCCGGCAAGGCCGGCGACGTCGCTGTGCTGCCCGCTGGCAAGGGCGGGGTGGGGCAGGTGGTGGCGGTGCTGGCGGCGCTCGACGATCCGATCGCCCATGCCGCCGTCGCCGCCAAGGCGCCGGCCGGCGCCTATCGGCTTGCCGACAGGCTGGCGCCGGAGCAGGCCACCGCCGCGGCGATCGGCTGGGCCCAGGCGTCCTATCGCTTCACCCGCTACAAGAGCAGCAAGGCCAAGCCGGCGGCGCTGGTGTGGCCGGAGGGCGCCGACCGGGCGCTGGTCGGGGCCACGGTCGAGGCAAATTTCCTGGCGCGCGACCTGATCAACACGCCGGCTTCCGACATGGGCCCGGCCGAGCTGGCCGAGGCGGCGCAGGTGCTGGCCAGGCGCTTCGGCGCCAAGTGCAAGGTGATCGTGGGCGAGGACCTGCTGAAGCAGAACTGGCCCATGGTGCATGCGGTGGGGCGGGCCTCCGCCCGCGCGCCGCGCCTGATCGACATGACATGGGGCCCGGCCGACGCGCCCAGGCTCACTTTGGTGGGCAAGGGCGTGTGCTTCGATTCGGGCGGGCTCGATCTGAAGCCGGCTTCGGGCATGCTGCTGATGAAGAAGGACATGGGCGGCGCGGCGCATGTGCTGGCGCTGGCTTCGATGGTGATGGCGACCAAGCTCAAGGTTCGCTTGCGCGTGCTGGTGCCGGCGGTGGAGAACAGCGTGTCGGGCAATGCCTTCCGCCCGCTCGACGTGCTGCAGACCCGAAAAGGGATCACGGTCGAGATCGGCAACACCGACGCCGAGGGCCGGCTGATCCTGGGCGACGCGCTGCACGAGGCGGCCGGCGAAAAGCCCGCGCTGCTGATCGATTGCGCCACCCTGACCGGGGCGGCGCGGGTGGCGCTGGGGCCGGAGCTGCCGGCGGTGTTCGTCAACGACGACAAGCTGGCCGATGCCCTGCTGCGCCACGGCACGGCCCGGCACGATCCGTTCTGGCGCCTGCCGCTGTGGCGCTCCTATCGCCGCTTCCTCGACAGCAAGGTGGCCGACCTGAACAATGTGGGCGGCGATTTCGGTGGCGCCATCACCGCCGCGCTGTTCCTGGAGGAGTTCGTGCCGGCCGACGTGCCGTGGATCCACATGGACGTGATGGCCTGGAACGCGGCCGACCGGCCGGGCCATCCGGCCGGCGCGGCGGCGCAGGGCTTGCGCGCGTTCTACGCGCTGGTTCGGGAGCGGCTGGGAGTCTAGCGCGGCCGCGGCGCAGCGCGTCGCCACGGCGCATCGCACTCGCCGCGCGTGGCGCGCCACACCCGGATCGCGCGGCGCTGGCCGTCGATCTGCGCAGCGAAGCCGGTCCACATGCCCGGCAGGCCGCGCAGCGACATGACCAGTGCCGCGGCCAGACCCGGCGACTTGCGCGAACCGGTCGCCAGCCGCCACAGGATCGAGCGCCAGGCGCGATGCCAGGGGGTGCATTCGAGATAGCACAGGCTCATGTTGTGGTGCATGTCGCGCTGGGCTTCGTAGACGATGCCGACGCGCTGATCGGGCTCGTGCCGCACGCCGGGATGGTGATGCACCAATATGTCGGGGTCGTAGAGAATCTCCCAGCCGGCGCGGCGCAGGGCGAAGCAGAACATCATCTCGTTGGCGAATTGGGCGCCCCGGCCCAGCAGACGGGTGTCGAAGCGCAGGCCGCCGATAGCGGCGCGGCGGAACGACATGTTGACGCCCTTGAGCATCTCGACGCGGCGCGGCGGGCCGATGCCGACCTGGAAATTGCCAACCGTCTGGCCGTACCAGGTGGTGTAGCCGACCGCGGCGAGGCGTGGCCAGTCAGCCGGCTTGCCGTCGAAGAAACACGCGTCGCGCCCGCCCACCGCGCCCAGCGCCGGATCGGCATAGGCCCGGACCAGCCGGTCGAGCCAGTCGGGCTGGGGAACGGCATCGTCGTCGGTCATGGCGACGATATCGCCATCGGCATGGTCGAGGCCGCGATTGAGCGCCGCCACCACGCCGGGCTGGTCGACCGTCAGTGTCTGCAGCGCCAGGCCGTCGCGGTCGAGCGCCGCCAGCGCCGCGACGGTCGCCGCATCGTCGGCGCGATGGATCACCAGCACCTGGTGGGCCGGCCGGGTCTGGCGGCGCAGCCCCTCGAGGCAGGCCAGCAACTGGTCGGGCCGGCGATAGCTAGGGACGATGACGCTCGCCCGCATGGTCAGTAGCCTGCGGCCCGGTCGACCAGGTCGTGCAGGGGTTGTCCGGCGCGCAGGCGGCGGATGTTGTCGGCCAGGCCGGGCGCGGCGGTGCGCGGGTTGGTCTGGCCCGCGACATGCGGCGTCAGCCGCAGCTTGGGGTGGCGCGAGAACGGATGGTCGGCCGGCAGCGGCTCGGTCTCGAACACGTCGAGCGTGGCGCCGCCGAGCTGACCGCCATCCAGCGCCGCCAGCAGGTCGGCCTCGATCACATGGCCGCCGCGGGCGATGTTGACCACATGGGCACCCCTGGGCAGCAGCGCCAGGGTGCGGGCGTTGAGGATGCCACGGGTTTCGGCGGTCAGCGGCAGCAGGCAGATCAGCACGTCGCTCCGGGTCAGGAACGGCGCCAATCCGCCCTTGCCGTCGAAGCAGGCGACGCCTTCGATGCGGCGCGGCCGGCGCGCCCAGCCGGCGACGGCGAAGCCCAGCGCGCGATGCGCCTCGGCCACCCTGGCCCCGATCGCGCCCAGCCCCATCACGCCGACCCGCAAATCGCGCGCCTCGCGCAGCGCCAGCCGGTGCCATTGCCGCGCATGCTGCAGGGCGTCGTAGCGGTCGCTCTGGCGCAGCACGCGCAGCGAGGCCAGCACGGCGTATTCGACCATCTGCTCGATAATCTGCGGATCGTTGATGCGGGCGATGGGCAGGCCGGCCGGCAAGGCGGCATCCTTCAGCAGGTGATCGACGCCCATGCCCAGCGACACGATCAGCCGCAGATTGGGCAGGCTGGCCAGCAGGCCGGCGGGCGGCGCCCAGGCCAGCGCCACGTCGATCTCCGCCAGGCGGCCCGGGACCGGCCCGTTATGCCCGTCGTCGCGCCAATCGTCGCACCAGTCGGTCGGTCCCAGATGCTGCTCGATCGCCTGCCGCCAGGCGCGGCTGTTGTCCCATTCGCTGATGAAGGCGATGGCCATGCGCTAGGCGCCGCCGCCGCCACCGCCGCCGCCACCGCCGGCTGGCACCGCTTCGGGATGGACCGCTTCGAGGTTGAAGGCGGCCGAGATCAGCGCCTTGGTATAGGCCTGCTGCGGGCTGCCGAATATCTGCCCGGCCGGCCCGCGCTCCACCACCTTGCCTTCGCGCATCACGATGACCTCGTCGGCCAGGGCGCGCACCACCTTCAGATCGTGGCTGATGAACAGGTAGGTCAGGCCGTGCTGGCGCTGCAGGTGGCGCAGCAGGTCGACGATCTGCGCCTGCACCGACATGTCGAGCGCCGAGGTCGGCTCGTCTAGCACCACGAAGCGCGGCCGCAGCACCATGGCGCGGGCGATGGCAATGCGCTGGCGCTGGCCGCCGGAGAATTCGTGCGGATAGCGATCGCGCACGGCGGGGTCGAGCCCGACATCGCGCAGCGCCTGATCGATCATGGCGTCCCGTTCGGCCTGGTCCTTGCCCAGCCGGTGCACGTCGAGGCCTTCCTGGATGATCTGGGCCACCGACATGCGCGGCGACAGCGAGCTGAACGGATCCTGGAACACGATCTGCATCTGCCGCCGCAGCGGGCGCACCTCGCGCGCGCTCTTGCCGTCGATATGCTGACCGTCGAACACGATCGGCCCTGCGCTGCGCTCCAGCCGCAGCAGCGCCAGGCCCAAGGTGGTCTTGCCCGAGCCCGATTCGCCCACCACGCCCAGAGTATGGCCCTGGCGCAGATCGAGCGAGATGCCGTCGACCGCCTTGATGTGGCCGGTGACGCGGCGCATCACCCCGGTCTTGATCGGGAAATGCACCTTGAGATCGTCGGTGTGCAGCAGCACCGGGGCGTCGGCCGGCGCGGCCACCGGCTCGCCCTTGGGCTCGGCGCTCAGCAGATGCTGGGTATAGGGATGCTGCGGGCGCTCGAAGATCGCCTCGACCGTGCCGGTCTCGACGATCTCGCCCTTGGTCATGACGCAGACCCGGTCGGCCATCTTGCGCACGATGCCGAGGTCGTGGGTGATCAGCAGCAGCGCCATGCCGAAGCGAGCTTGCAGATCCTTCAGCAGCTTGAGGATCTGGGCCTGGATGGTGACGTCGAGCGCGGTGGTGGGCTCGTCGGCGATCAGCAGGTCGGGCTCGTTGGCCAGCGCCATGGCGATCATGACGCGCTGGCGCTGGCCGCCGGAGAGCTGGTGCGGGAAGGCGTCGAGCCGCTTCTCGGCGTTGGGGATGCCGACCAGGCGCAGCAGCTCGAGCGTGCGGGCGCGCGCGGCGTCGCGGGTCAGGCCCTTGTGCAGGAACAGCGCCTCGTTGATCTGCTTCTCGATGGTGTGGAGAGGATTGAGCGAGGTCATCGGCTCCTGGAAGATCATCGAGATGCGGTTGCCGCGCACCGCCATCAGCGTGCGCTCGGGCGCCCCCATCAGCTCCTGGCCATGGAACCGGATGCTGCCCTTGGGATGGTGGGCGTTGGGATAGGGCAGCAATTGCAGGATCGACAGCGCGGTGACCGACTTGCCGGAGCCCGATTCGCCCACCAGCGCCAGGGTCTGGCCGCGTTCGATGTCGAAGCCGACGCCGCGCACCGCGTCGACGCGATGCTCGCCCTTGCCGAAAGCGACGGCCAGGTCGCGCACCTGCAGGAGTTTGTCTTCGGCCATGGTCGGGATCGGCTCCTAGTGCAAGGTCTTGCGCGGGTCGAAGGCGTCGCGCACCCCCTCGCCGATGAATACCATCAAGGTCAGCATGATGGCGACGGCGAAGAAACTGGTGAAGCCCAGCCAGGGTGCGTAGAGATTGTTTTTGCCCTGCAAAAGCAATTCGCCCAGCGAGGGCGAGCCCGGCGGCAGGCCCAGGCCCAGATAATCGAGCGATGTCAGCGCCACGGTGGCGCCTGAGGTGATGAAGGGCAGGAAGGTCAGCGAGGCGGTCATGGCGTTGGGCAGCACATGGCGGCGGATAATAGTGAGGTCGCTTACACCCAATCCCTTGGCGGCGCGCACATAGTCGAAATTGCGCGCGCGCAGGAACTCCGCCCGCACCAGCCCGACCAGCGCCATCCAGGAGAACAGCAGCATCAGCCCCAGCAGGATCCAGAAGCCGGGGATGAGGATGCTGGAGAGGATGATCAGCAGATAGAGCGTCGGCATGCCCGACCAGATTTCGATGAAGCGCTGGAACAGCAGGTCAATCCAGCCGCCGAAATAGCCCTGCACGGCGCCGGCGGCGATGCCGACGATGGTGCTGAAGAAGGTCAGGATCAGGCCGAACAGCACCGAGATGCGGAAGCCGTAGATCAGCCGGGCCATGACGTCGCGCGACTGATCGTCGGTGCCGAGCCAGTTTTGCGCGGTGGGTGGCGAGGGCGGCGGCGAAGGCAGGTCGGTGGCGATCGTCTTGTAGTCGTAGGGAATCAACGGCCACAGCATCCAGCCCTTTTCGCGAATGCGCTGGACGACGACGGTGTCCTTGTAGTCGGCTTCGATCGGCAGGTCGCCGCCGAAGGTGGTCTCGTCGTAGTCGCCGAATACCGGAAAGTAGTAATGCCCATCGTAGGACACGATCAGCGGCCGGTCGTTGGCGACGAATTCGGCGAACAGGCTGAACAGGAACAGCGCGCAGAAGATGATCAGCGACCAGAAGGCGCGGCGATTGCGTCGGAATATCAGCAGCCGCCGCCGGGTCAGCGGCGTCAGGCGGCGCCGCCTGGCGATCGAGCTGGGCGCAGGAGCTGCCATGTCGCTCATCAACCGCGCCTCTCGAAATCGATGCGCGGGTCGACGAACATATAGGTGAGATCCGATATCAAGGTGATCAGCAGGCCCATCAGGGTGAACAGATAGAGCGTGCCGAACATCACCGGATAATCGCGCTTGATGGCCGACTCGAAGCCCAGCAGGCCGAGCCCGTCGAGCGAGAAGATGATCTCGATCAGCATCGAGCTGCCGAACAGAATGCTCAGGAACGCGCCGGGGAATCCGGCGATCACCAGCAGCATGGCGTTGCGGAATACGTGACCGTACAGAACCCGATTTTCGCCCAGACCCTTGGCGCGGGCGGTGACCACGTACTGCTTGGAGATCTCGTCGAGAAACGAGTTCTTGGTCAGCAGGGTCAAGGTGGCGAAGCCGCCGATGCTCATGGCGGTAATGGGCAGCACCATGTGCCACAGATAGTCGAGCACCTTGCCGATCAGCGGCAACTGGTCCCAGCCTTCCGAAGTCAAGCCGCGCAATGGGAACCAGTGCAAGAAGTTGCCGCCGGCGAACAGCACGATCAGCAGAAGGCCGAGCACGAATGAGGGTATCGCATTGAGCCCGATTATGATGCTGGTGGTGATCACGTCAAAGCGCGAACCGTCTCTCACCGCCTTGCGAATGCCGAGCGGAATGGAGATCAGGTAGGCGATCAGGGTGGTCCAGATGCCGATGGACGCCGACACCGGCAACTTCTCGATCAGCAAGTGGAACACCGAGGTGTCGCGGAAATAGGACTTGCCGAGGTCGAAGCGCAGGTAGTTGCCGAGCATCAGCCAGTAGCGTTCCAGCAGCGGCTTGTCGAAGCCGAACTGCCTCTTGATCTGCTCGACGAATTCGGGCGGCAGGCCGCGCGCGCCGCGATAGCCGGAATTGTCGCTGCTGACCGAGACGTTGCCGCGCTGGCCCGTATCGGCGCCGGGGCCGGTGAGCCCGGCAGTGGCGCTGGCGCCCTTGCCGCGCAACTCCGACAACACCTGCTCCACTGGTCCTCCTGGCGCCAGCTGCACCACCAAGAAATTGATGGTGATGATGCCGAACAGGGTCGGCACCAGCAGCAGCAGGCGGCGGATGATATAGGCCAGCATGGCGCGGCGCTATTTGCCCGCCCCGCCGGCCTTGCGGCCCTCAAGCGCCGTCGCCCTGGCCTTGTCGAACCACCAGGTGTCGAGCGGCAGCCGGGCGTATTTGGGTGGCGTCTTGGGGTGGTCGAATTTGTCCCAGTACGCCACCCAGGTGGCCGGCAGATACCAATTGGGAATGACGTAGTAGTTCCACAGCAGCACGCGATCGAGCGCATGGGTGCGCGCGACCAGCGATGCGCGGGTCTGGGCGCCGATCACCAGGTCGATCAGCTGGTCGATCGCCCTGTTCTTGATGCCGATGCTGTTGCCGCTGCCCTGTTGGTCGGCAGCCGCGCTGCTCCAGAAGTCGCGCTGTTCGTTGCCGGGCGACTCCGATTCCGGGAAGCTGTCGACGACCATGTCGAAGTCGAACGCTTCATAGCGGCGCAGATACTGCGCCGCGTCGACCTTGCGCACCTGCACCTCGATGCCCAGCCGCTCGAGCTGCTGGGCGAAGGGCAGCGAGATGCGCTCCCAGGTCGGATCGTTGATCAGGATCTCGACCTGCATCGGCTCGCCGGTCTTGACGTTGGTCAGCTTCTTGGTCTTGCGATCGATCTCCCAGCCCGCTTCCTTGAACAGTTCCAGCGCGGCGCGCAGCCCGGCGCGGTTCTCGCCCGAGCCGTCGGTCGCCGGCAGGGCGAAGGGCTTGGTGAACACCTCGTCGGGCACCTCGCCGCGCAGCTTCTCCAGGATCTCCAGCTCCTCGCCCTTGGGCAGGCCGCTGGAAGCCAGTTCGGAATTGCTGAAGTAGCTGCTGGAGCGGGTGTATTTGCCGTAGAACAGGTTCTTGTTGGCCCATTCGAAATCGAACAGCTGGTTGAAGGCCATGCGCACGCGCCGGTCCTGGAACTTGGGCTTGCGCAGGTTGAAGATGAAGGCCTGCATGCCCTGGTCGATGCTGTTGGGGATCTCGTCCTTCTTGATCAGCCCGTCGCGTACGGCCGGGATGTCGTAGCCGATCGCCCAGTTGCGCGAAATGTTCTCCTGGCGGATGTCGAGCTGGCCGGCCTTGAAGGCCTCGAACATGACCGAGGTATCGCGGAAATATTCGTAGCGGATGGTTTGGAAGTTCGACCGGCCGCGATTGAGCCACAGATCCTTGCCCCAGTAGTTGGGATCGCGTTCCAGCACGATGCTGCGCGGCGAATCGAAGCGCGCCACCTTGTAGGGGCCGCTGCTGAGCGGCGGCTCCAGCGTGGTCTCGTCGAACTTGCGCTTCTCCCAGTAATGCTTGGGCAGGATCGGCAGCTCGCCGATGATCAGCGGCAGCTCGCGGTTTTGGCTGGTGTTGAAGGTGAACTTGACCTTGCGCTCGCCCAGCTTCTCGGCCTTCTCGACGCTGGCGTAATACAGCCGGTAGTTGGGCCGGCCTTTCTCCTTGAGGATGTCGAAGGAGAACACCACGTCGTCGGCGGTGACCGGCTGGCCGTCCTGCCAGCGCGCCTCGGGCCGCAGGTTGAAGATCACCCAGGAGCGGTCGGGCGGCATCTCGACGCTTTCGGCCAGCAGGCCGTATTCGGCGAAGGGTTCGTCCTGCGACTGGTAGAGCAGGGTCTCGGCGCCGGCGCCGGCGCCGGGATTGCCCTTGATGATGTAGGGGTTGAACGAATCGAAGGTGCCGACCACGCCGACGCGGATCTCGCCGCCCTTGGGCGCGTCGGGGTTGACGTAGCCCAGCTGCTTGGCGTCGGGACCGTATTTCAGGTCGCCGTACATCGACAGGCCATGGCCGACATAGTTGCGCTTGTCGCCGGGTTCGTACTTCACCGCATCCTCGGCATAGGCGGCCATGGCCAGCAGCCCCAAGGCCAGACCAAAGCCGGCGGCGACCCATTTCACGACGCGCATGGCAACTCCCTGTCGGTTGGCTTGACCCTACGGAAAAAGCGGCGGGGATTGAAGCGACTTTCCCGGCCGGGCGGGGGACTAGGTGGCCGCAGATTCGGGCGGAATTCCGGCGCTGGCGGCGCCGAGGGGCGATCGCCGCTCAGGGGCCGAGCAGCGCCAGGGTCTGGGCGTGGCAGGCCCGGTCGCCGGCCGCCACCACGCGGCCGTCGCTGCCCAGGCCCAGCGCCTTGCCCTGCCAATCGGTCATGATGCCGCCGGCGCCCTCGACCACCGGCACCACGGCGCAATAGTCGTAAGGCTGCAGCGAGGCCTCGACCACCAGGTCGGCCAGGCCCAGCGCCAGCAGGCCGTAGGCGTAACAGTCGCCGCCGAAACGCGGCTGGCGCACCGCCTTGCGCAGCCGGTCGTAGCGCGGCGCATCGGCGCCCTGGAACATGTCCGGCGCAGTGGAATAGAGGAACGCCTTGTCGACGGTGGGACAGCTACGGCTGGCCAGCCTCTGGCCGTTCAGGGTCGTGCCCTGGCCTTCGATGCCCAGCCAGCGCTCCTTGAGGATCGGCTGGTCGATGATGCCCAGCACCGGCCTGCCCCGGCGCAGCAGGCCGATCAGCACGCCGAAGATCGGCATGCCGGTAATGAAGGCGCGCGTGCCGTCGATCGGATCGAGCACCCAGACGAATTCGGCGTCGGTGCGCTCCTGGCCGTGCTCCTCGCCATAGATGCCGTCCTGCGGCCGGCGCCGGGCGATCAGCTCGCGCATCGCCGCCTCGGTCTCGCGGTCGGCGATGGTGACGGGCGACTGGTCGGGTTTGACGTCCACGCCGACCGGGGTGCGGAAATAGCGCCGCACAACCTGGCCCGCGGCGTCGGCCAGTTCGTGCGCCAGGGAAATCAGCGTCCGGTCCATCGTCGGCGATAGTGCGGGGCAGCGCCGCCGGCCGCAAACGAAAACGGGACGGCAGAGCCGTCCCGTCCGAATGTCGCGTCTGGCGCGCCGACTACTTGGACGGCAGCGGCGGCGGATTGTCGTTCTGGGTGCGCAGGAAGGCGATGATGTCGGCGCGTTCCTTGGCGTTGGGCAGACCGGCGAAGGCCATCTTGGTGCCCTTCACGAAACCCTGCGGCTTGGTGATGAACTCGTTGATGGTCTCGTAGTCCCAGCTGCCGCCCTTGGCCTGCATGGCGCTGGAATAGCTGAAGCCCTCGTGGCTGGCGCGCTGCCGGCCGACGATGTTCCACAGATCCGGGCCGGTCTTGTTGGGGCCGCCCTTGGCCGCGGTGTGGCAGGTGCTGCAGCGCTTGTTGAAGTCGGCTTCGCCCTTCTTCGCATCGGCGGCCGCGAGCAGCGGGCCGATCGGTTCGGGTGCGGCATCGGCGGCGGGGGCCGCGGCGCCCGCGGCGCCGCCGGTCGACGGCTCGACCGCGGCGAAGACCGGCTTGAGAGGCGGCTCGGGTTCGACCAGCCCGTGGGCGATCTTGCCCACCACCATCATGAACAGCCCGGCGGCCAACACCGCGCCGGCAATCTTGTTCAGTTCGAAGGAATCCATAAGCTCCGCCCCGATCGGAAAATTCACAATTGTCTTGGGCATCTACCACATGGCGGGCCGGGGCAGTAGTATCGAAACGCCGCAGGTTGAGCCGCCTGCCGCCGGTCCACGCTATGGCCGGGCCGGCAGCCGCCAGACCGGGCGCGACCTAACGCCGCAGTACCGGCGCAACCTGCCGTAATCGCTGGGGAATTCGGCACAGTCGCTCCTGCAACACCGCCCGTCCCCGCAGCGCCACAGACCCTTTGCCATGTCCCGTCCGATCGTCCTCATTCCCGCCCGTCTGGCCGCCACGCGGCTGCCCAACAAACCGCTGCTCGACATCGCCGGCCAGCCGATGATCGTGCAGGTGTGGCGGCGCGCCATGGAAGCCGATATCGGCCCGGTGGCGGTGGCTGCCGGCGAGCCGGCGATCGTCGAGGCGGTGACGGCGGCCGGCGGCCGGGCGGTGCTGACCAGGCCCGACCATCCGTCCGGCTCCGATCGCATCTTCGAGGCGCTCGACCTGCTCGATCCCGACGGCCGACACGACGTGGTGGTCAATGTGCAGGGCGACCTGCCGACGCTCGATCCGCGCGCGGTCAAGGACGCGCTGCTGCCGCTGCAGGACAGCGCGGTCGATATCGCCACCCTGGTAGCCGAGATCCGGACCGAGGAGGAGCGCGTCGCCAGCCAGGTAGTCAAATGCGCCGTGGCCTTCGCCCCCGGCCGGCGCGTCGGTCGCGCCCTCTATTTCAGCCGGCTGCCGGTGCCGTGGGGCGAGGGCAAGCTGTGGCACCATATCGGCCTCTATGCCTATCGCCGCGCTGCGCTGGGACGCTTCGTCGCGCTGCCGCCCAGCCCGCTCGAACTGCGCGAGAAACTCGAGCAGTTGCGCGCCCTGGAAGCGGGCATGCGCATCGATGCCTGTTCGGTTGACGTGGTTCCGCTCGGTGTCGATACTCCGGCCGACCTCGAAAAGGCCCGCGCCGCCTTGGCGCGCTGATCGCAATCCTCCAGCGGGAATCCGTCATGTCCACGTCCAATCCGGCGCGCAGCATCGCTTTCCAGGGCGAACCCGGCGCCAATTCCGATATCGCCTGCCGCGCGGTCTATCCGCGCATGACGCCGCTGCCCTGCCGCACCTTCGAGGACGCCTTCGCCGCCCTGCGCGAGAAGCGCGCGGCGCTGGCCATGATCCCGATCGAGAATTCGGTCGCCGGCCGCGTCGCCGACATCCATTCGCTGATGCCCAATTCGGGCATGCACATCATCGGCGAGCATTACCAGCGGGTCGAGCACTGCCTGGTGGCGACCAAGGATGCCAGCCTCAAGACCATCAAAGTGGTGCGCAGCCACGTCCACGCGCTGGCGCAATGCCGCAACATCATCCGCAAGCTGAAGCTGAAAGCCATCGTCGCGGCCGACACCGCCGGCGCGGCGCGCGAGATCTCCGAACTCAGCGACCCCACGGTGGCGGCGATCTCCTCCAGCCTGGCGGCGAAGATCTATGGCCTGCAGATCCTCAAGAGCAATATCGAGGACGCCGACCACAACACCACCCGCTTCGTGATCTTCTCGCGCACGCCCAAGCAGCCCAAGCCGGGCGCGGGACCGTGCATGACCAGCTTCGTGTTTCGCGTGCGCTCGGTGCCGGCGGCGCTCTACAAGGCGCTGGGCGGCTTCGCCACCAACGGCGTCAACATCACCAAGCTGGAAAGCTATATCAGCGGCGCCGGCTTCGAAGTGGCCGAGTTCTACGCCGAGATCGAGGGCCACCCCAAGGACAAGAACGTGGTGCTGGCGATGGAGGAGCTGCGCTTCTTCTCGCGCGAGGTGCGCATCATCGGCGTCTATCCGGCCAACAAGTTCCGCCGCCAGGGCTGGGACGAGCCCAAGACGACCGGGGCTTGACCGGCGACTAAGCTTTGCCCGGGGAGGTCGAGCCGGTCTTTCTTTTCGGATGCAACGATCGCTTTGGCGCGTCGTTCATCTTGGTCTGCCAGCCCGGACCCATGGCGCGGAAGCTGCGCACGACGTCGGCGTCAAGCCGTAGCGTGATCTGTTGCTTGGGCTGTTCCAATTCGGGTCGCCCCCGCTTTGCGGGTCTGACCAGCTTGCCGTCCTTGTAAATTGCCGCGCTCGAACCAGGCCGCCGTCAATTCGGGCGCGTCGTTCTCATCCAAGGATTTTGGAGAATCTTTTCGCTTCCGTTGGCTTTTCTCATCGAGATGACGCGCTTGTCGATGCCACGTGGCGTCCAGACGAGAACGACAGGCGCTTGGTCGAGCAGACCGATGGTTAGGTAACGATCTTCGCCATGGTCGAAGCGGTCATCGATATTTTCGATGTAACTACCGTGGCCAAAAACTTTTTCCGCGTCTGCAAAGTCCAGACCGTGCTCGCGCAACGTCCTTCGTCTTGTTGCCTCGCCGTGGACGATCGCTATTACAGAAAATCGTAAATTCAAGTCACTCCGCCGCCTTTTTCTGCGGGAAAGCCTGCGGCCAGTTCTTGGGCTCGGCGCGGAAATAATTGGCCGGCAGCGCGGCGCTGGCGCCCAGCGTCTGGGCGGCGTGCCAGGCCCAGCGCGGATCGAGCAGCATGGCGCGGGCCAGCGCCACCATGTCGGCCTGGCCCGAAGCGACGATCTGCTCGGCCTGGTGCGGATCGGTGATCATGCCCACCGCCATGGTCGGGAGCTGCGCCTCGCGCCGCACCTTCTCGGCGAACGGCACCTGGTAGCCCGGCCCCAGCGCGATCTTCTGGCGCGGATCCAGTCCGCCCGAACTGACGTCGATATAGTCGCAACCCAGCGCCTTGAGCTTGCGCGCGAAGGCTACCGTCTCGTCCGGCGTCCAGCCGCCCTCGACCCAGTCGGTGGCCGAGACGCGCACGCCCATCGGCTTGTGCTGCGGCCAGGCGGCGCGAGCGGCGGCGAAGATCTCGAGCGGGAAGCGCATGCGGTTCTCGCTCGATCCGCCGTACTGGTCCTCGCGCCGATTGCTGATCGGCGACAGGAATTCGTGCAGCAGGTAGCCGTGCGCGCAATGCAGCTCGATCAGCTCGAAGCCCAGCCGCTCGGCGCGCTCGACCGCCTGCACGAAGCCCGCCTTGACGCGCGCCAGCCCGGCCGCGTCGAGCGCGGCGGGGGTGTGCCAGTCGGGGCCATAGGGCAGCGCCGAGGGTCCCTCGGCGGTCCAGGGATCCTCGCCCGGCTTGAGCGGCGCGTTGCCCTTCTTCGGCACATGGGTCGAGCCCTTGCGGCCGGCATGGCCGAGCTGGATGCCCATCCTGGTGACGCCGTACTGGCGGCAGAACTCGACCACGCGGCGCAGCGCGCGCTCGTTGGCGTCGCTGTAGAGGCCAAGGCAGCCATGGGTGATGCGCCCGGCGCGCGTCACGGCGGTCGCCTCGACGATCAGCAGCCCGGCGCCGCCCATGGCGAGCTGGGCCAGATGCGCCAGATGCCAGTCGGTGGCGCTGCCGTCCTCGGCCTCGTACTGGCACATCGGCGACACGACGATGCGGTTGGGCAGCTCCAGGCCGCGCAGCGCGAAGGGCGAAAACAGCTTGCTCATGGGCCTATTACTCCATGGGAAACGGCGTGAGCGCCCTAGCCCTGCTCGAGCCAATCCTCGATCAGGCGGCGGGCGATGGAATCCTTGCGCGGCATGAAGAAGCCGGGACCGCGCGAAGGCGCGTCCTTGAGCTCGGCGCGGCTGAACCAGCTCGCGGTGTCGAGCTCGTCTTTGTTGACCGTGAAGTCCATCGACGGCGCGGTGGCGGTGAAGCCCAGCATCACCGAGGCGGGGAACGGCCAGGGCTGCGAGGAATGGTAGGTCACGTCGCTGACCTTGACCGCGACTTCCTCGAACACCTCGCGCGCCACGGCATCCTCGATGCTCTCGCCCGGCTCGACGAAGCCGGCCAGGGTCGAATGCATGCCGGGCGGGAAGTGCTTGCCGCGGCCCAGCAGCGCGTGATCGCCATGCGTCACCAGCATGATGACGGCCGGGTCGGTGCGCGGGAAATGCTGCGCCTTGCAGTCGGGGTTGGTGCATTGCCGCTCGTGGCCGGCCTTGACCACCCGCGTGGGCGCGCCGCACTCGCCGCAGAAGCGATGCCGGCGATGCCAATAGGTCATGCCGCGGGCGTAAGCCAGCATGGCGCCGTCGCGGCCGAACAGCAGCGGCCCGACCTGGCGCAGATCGACGAATTCGCCCAGCTCCTCGAACGGGATGTCGATCTGGCTGACCTCGATGGCGAAATGGGCGCGGCCCTCGATGAAGCCCAGCAAGGTCAGCTCCGCGCCGCTGCCGCGCAGGGCGCGAGCCATCATGCCGGAGATGAATACCGGCTTGGGCTCGCCGCCCGGCCGGATCAGGTTGCGTTCCAGGCGTACCGGCACGAACTGGGTGCCCGAGTCGCTCAGCAGCTCCTCGATCCAGGCTTCGTCTTCGCGGCGCAGGGTGGCGCGGTCGATCTCCGCGCCGGCGTAGGTGTTGGGTCTTTTCATTTTCGATAAATCGGTAGGCGGGAAAACTGGCACAAGCAGGCGGGCGATGCAACGCGAGCACCCCTGCCTCGATGCGGGGGCTGCTGTGTCACGGCGAGGGCGACCAGACCAGCCTGGCGCCGGGCGGCAGGGTCGGGGCAAAGCGTTGCAGCGCCGCCCTGATGCCGGGCAGGTCGGCCGGCCGCAAAGCGTAGATCGTCACGTCGCTGCCGGCGACGCTGACCCGCCGCCGCTCCAGCCGCAGCACGGCAACCGCCTGCCAGGACGGCGGCACCGGCAACCAGCCGGCATAGACCGCAGCCAGTGCCGCGTCCTTGCCCTGCGCCTGCACCGTCTCGGCCGTCCAGGGTCCGTCGCGGCGCAGGCGGCGGATCCTCTCGGAACCCAGGCCGACGATGTCGACGATGCCGTAGGGGTTGCGATAGGCGCTCAGCCCGGCGTCGTTGACGATGGCCCGGCCGCGGGCGAAATCGACCAGCAGGCGGCGCATCTGGTATTGCTGCAGATAGATGTTGTTGGCGGCCAGCGGCGTGCCCAGCGCGGCGTGGACGGCATAGGGAAACAGGCCGACCAGCAGCGCCGCCCAGCCGATGGCGACCCAGCTTGCGCCGATCCGCCCTGTCAATTGGAGAGCGATGCCGCGGTGGATATAGGCCGCGACCGCCAGGCCGCAGGCCCAGGCATGGACATCGTAGCGCCCCAGCGAGCCGTGGCCACCCAGCGCAAATTGCGTCAGCAGCGCGATCAGAGCCAGAACGATCAGCCCGCGTTCGCGCGCAGCCCGCCGCCTCGTCAGGTCGAAGAGCAGCAGCCCGACCAGCAGCAGCACCGGCAGGTCGGCGCGGCCGCGCACCAGTCCGTAGCCCAGATATTTCGCCAGGTTCCACAGCTCGCTGGCCCAGTCGCCGGCCTGGTCGAAGCCGGTCTTGGCCAGCAGCGATCCCGGCACCGCCGGCAGGCCGATCGATCGGCAGTAGAAACCGTAGCCGACCAGCGCCGCGGCGATGACCGCCCCGCCCAGCGCCGCCCAACGCCAGCGACCCCACAGCGCCAGCAGCGCCAGGGCCGGCAGCGACACGGTCAGGCTCTCGTAGCGCAGCAGCGGGCCCAGCACGATGGCAGCCGGCAGCCACCAGCGCAGCCGGTTGCCGGCGGCCAGCTCGACCAAGCCGATCGCCACCGCCAGGCTGCAGTCGATTTGCAGGCCTGCCTCCATGCCGCTGAAGGCGAGGCCGATCTGGTTGAGCAGCGTCAAAACCAGCAGGGCCATGACCGCGGCAAGAGCGGCATGGGCGCCGTCCAGCACCAGACGGCCCAGCAAGTGGCGCCACAGCAGGAAGGAAACGAGCAGCGCCGCCAGGTTCCATGCCAGCGGTTGGAACTGATGCAAGGCTGTGCCGGCCAGCGGCATCAGCAGCAGCGGATAGAGGATCGAGGAGGAAGGGCTGGCGGGCTCGCCGCTGACCAGGCCGAAATGGCCCTGCGCCAGTTCCTCGCTGAAGGCCAGGTGGATATAGGCGTCGTCGAGCGTGTAGGTGAAAATACCGCCATTGAGCGCCAGGATCGCGACCAGCAACGCGATCCAGACCAGCCCCAGCGCCAGCAGCGGCCAGGATCGGTCGAAATGGGAGCGCAAGGGCGGCATCGCGGCCAAGGATAGGGCGTCGCGTTGGGCCACGCCATGTGCATCGCCGCCATGCCGGTCCGATTTGCCCGGCGATTCAGCGTTCTAGCCTGTGCGTTGCTCGGTACGTCTTGGGCCAATAAGACCCTTGTCAGGGCCGGCCTGCCGCCCGATATTGGGCCTGGGAGATCGGCGCGGGCGTCGTGCTCGCCAACCCGGTCAGGTCCGGAAGGAAGCAGCCGTAACGAGATTCTCGGCGGGTCGCCGTCGGTCTCCCACCTCCATCCATCGCATTTTTCAGGGAAGGGGCCCCGCGCATTTCATGACCGAAGCGCCCGCCCCGTACCGCGTTCTCGCCCGCAAATACCGTCCGACGAGTTTCTCCGGCCTGATCGGCCAGGAAGCGATGGTGCGCACGCTCAAGAACGCCATCGAGACCGGCCGGCTGGCGCATGCCTTCATGCTGACCGGCGTGCGCGGCGTGGGCAAGACCACGACCGCGCGCATCATCGCCCGGGCGCTGAACTGCATCGGTCCCGACGGCAAGGGCGGCCCCACGGTCGAGCCCTGCGGCGTGTGCGAGAACTGCGTCGCCATCGCCGAGGACCGCCATGTCGACGTGATCGAGATGGACGCCGCCTCCCGCACCGGCATCGGCGACATCCGCGAGATCATCGAGGGCGTGCGCTACAAGCCCGCCTCGGCGCGCTTCAAGGTCTATATCATCGACGAAGTGCACATGCTGTCCAACCAGGCCTTCAACGGCCTGCTCAAGACCCTGGAAGAGCCGCCGCCGCATGTGAAATTCATCTTCGCCACCACCGAGATCCGCAAGGTGCCGGTGACGGTGCTGTCGCGCTGCCAACGCTTCGACCTGCGCCGCGTCGACACCACCACGCTCAGCGAGCATTTCACCAGGATCGCCCAGGCCGAGAAGATCGAGATCGCGCCCGAGGCGCTGGCCATGATCGCGCGCGCCGCCGACGGCTCGGTGCGCGACGGCCTGTCGCTGCTGGACCAGGCCATTGCCCATGGCGGCGGCGTGGTCAGCGCCGACCAGGTGCGCGACATGCTGGGCCTGGCCGATCGCGGCCGGGTGTTCGACCTGTTCGACAGGCTGATGCAGGGCGACATCGCCGCCGCGCTCGGCATGCTGGACGAGCTCTACAGCGCCGGCGCCGATCCGGGCGTGGTGATGCAGGACCTGCTCGACCTCACCCATTGGCTGACGCGGCTGAAGCTGGTGCCCGATGCCGGCCAGACGGCGCTGACGCCCGAAGCCGAGCGGGTGCGCGGCAAGGCGATGGCCGACCGTCTCAGCATGCCGGTGCTGGCGCGCGCCTGGCAGATGCTGCTGAAGGGCCTGCAGGAGACGCAGGCCGCGCCCTCGCCGATCCGCGCCGCCGAGATGGCGCTGGTGCGGCTGGCCTATGCCGCCGACCTGCCCAGCCCGGCCGATGCCATCCGCCAGGCCCAGGGCCACCAGGCCCAGGGCGCCGGACCGGCGCAACCGGCCGCACCATCCGGCGGCAATGGCGGTGCTCGCGCCGCCGCGCCCGCGGCGTCCGCCGGCGTCAATGCCCGCGCCAGCGCCCGGGTGCCCGGGGGCAGCAGCCAGGGCGCGGCTTCGGGCGGTCCGGTCGCCAGCCTGGCGGCGGTGCAGAACGAGCCGGATGTGGTGGAGATGCCCGCGCCGGCGCCGCTGCCCACGCCCAAGGCTTTGCCGGCGGATTTCGAGGCGGTGGTCGGGCTGCTGGAAGAAAAGCGCGAGATGCTGCTGGCCAACCAGCTCATCAACAACGTCCATGCCGTGCGTTGCGAGCCGGGCCGGCTGGAGTTCCGTCCGGCCCAGGACGCGCCGCCCGACCTGGCCAACCGCCTGGGCGAGATGCTGGCGCGGCTGACCGGGCAGCGCTGGATGATCTCGGTGTCGAGCGAACCGGGCCAGCCGACATTGGCCGAGCAGCGCCTGGCGCGCCAGGCGCGCAGCCGGGCGGCGGCGCAGAACCATCCGCTGGTGCAGAAGGTGCTGGAGGTGTTTCCCGGCGCCACCATCGAGCGGGTGCGCGACCTCAACGAAGCGGCGACGCCCGACAGCGTCGCCGATCCGGCGCTGGCCGATTTGGCCTTCGACGACGGCCTGCCGGACGAGCTGGACCAGCCCCTGGGCGAGAACGATCTGTAACGCGAAGCGACATGAACATTTTCGAGGTGATGAAACAGGCGGGCCAGATGCAGGCCCGCATGCAGGAGCTGCAGGAGCGGGTGGCGCAGATCGAGGCCACCGGCAGTTCCGGCGGCGGCCTGGTCAGGATCACCGCCAACGGCAAGGGCCAGATCCAGGCCGTCAGCATCGATCCCTCGCTGCTGGAGCCCAAGGAACCGGGCGTGCTGGAAGACCTGATCCGCGCCGCCGCCAACGAGGCGCGCGCCAAGGTCGAGGCGGCGATGCAGGAGGAGCTGGGCAAGCTCAGCGCCGGCATGAACCTGCCGCCCGGTTTCAAGCTGCCCGGCATGTGACGGCGCGTCGCCTCGCAGATCAGGCCACCCCTTGCTTGCCCGGATCGTGCTAACAACAGCGCCATGAGCGGACCGGAAATCGATCGACTGATCCAGCTGCTGGCGCGCCTGCCGGGGCTGGGGCCGCGCTCGGCGCGGCGCGCCGCGCTGCAGTTGCTGAAGAAGCGCGAGACCCTGCTGCAGCCGCTGGCCGTGGCGCTCAACGAGGCCGCCGCCAAGGTGGTGGCCTGCTCGGTGTGCGGCAACCTCGACTCGCTCAACCCCTGCGCCATCTGCCGCGACCCCAAGCGCGATCCCTCGACCATCTGCGTGGTCGAGGAGGTGGCCGATCTGTGGGCGCTGGAACGCACCAAGTTCTTTACCGGCCGCTACCACGTGCTGGGCGGCACCCTGTCGGCGCTGGACGGGGTGGGGCCGGAGGATCTCAACGTCGCCGCGCTGGTGGCGCGGGCGGGCGATCCGGCGGTCAAGGAAGTGATCGTCGCCACCAACGCCACGGTCGACGGCCAGACCACCGCGCATTACCTGACCGACCGGCTGGCCGATTGCGCGGTCTCCGTCACGCGCCTGGCCTATGGCGTGCCGGTGGGCGGCGAACTCGATTATCTCGACGACGGCACGCTGGCCGCGGCGCTCAAGGCGCGCCGCGCGCTTTAGGACCAAAGCGCGGGCTTCGGGCGGGCTACAGCAGCGGCGGCGTAGCGGGCGGCGTTACCTTGGCCGGCTCGCCGTCCTGCAATTCGACATCCTTGATCTTCTCGCCGCGGCTGCTGATCTTGCCGGCCGACACGACGATCTTGTCGATGTCGCCGGTGGCCTGGCCGAAATGCTTCTTCAGGCTGTCGACCCGATCGCTCAGCCGTTCGACGTCGCCCAGCAGCAGCCCGACCTCTTTCTGGATCTGTCCCGCCTGCTCGCGCATCTTCACGTCCTTCAGCACGGCGCGCACCGTGTTCAAGGTCGCCATCAAGGTGGTGGGCGAGACGATATAGACGCGGGCGCGGTAGGAATCGTCGACCACGTCGAGGAAGTTGGTGTGCAACTCGGCATAGACCGCTTCCGACGGCAGGAACATCAGCGCCGATTCGGCGGTCTCGCCGGGGACGATGTATTTGCCGGCGATGTCGGCGATGTGCTTGCCGACGGCCTGGCGGAAGGCGCGGGCCGCGGCCACGCGCTGCGGCTCGTCGGCGGCGGCCTGCAGGGCGCGGAAGCTCTCGAGCGGGAACTTGGCGTCGATCGCGATCGGCCCCGGCGGGTTGGGCAGCTGCAGCATGCAGTCGGCGCGCGCGGCATTGCTCAGCGATACCTGGAAGGCATAGGCGCTGGGCGGCAGGATCGCCACCACCAGGTCGTTGAGCTGGACCTCGCCGAAGGCGCCGCGCGCCTGCTTGTTGCTCAGCACCTCCTGCAGCGACACGACCTGCGAGGAAAGCTGGCCCATGGTCTTCTGCGCCTCGTCGATGCGCGCCAGCCGCTCGCGCAGATCGGTCACCGTCTTGGTGGTCTCGGCCTGGCCCTTGTCCAGCCGCTCGCCGATCTGGGCCTGCAGCGCCCCCAGCCGTTCGTCCAGCGCGGTGCGCACATGACGTTCCTGGGCCTGCAGCCCCTCCAGCACGCGCTGGATGGTATCGATCTGCAGCTTTACCGCATGGTCGACCCGATCGCCGATTTCCCTGCCCTGGCCGGACCGGCCGCGCAGCGATATCACCACCGCGAACAGGGCGAAACCCATCAGCAGGACCAGCAGGATCAGCAGGATATCGGTGGTGGAGAAGGCGTCGGACATGGCTGGCCAGCCTAGCATGGCGGGCGGGCGCGCCGCAGTATTCGGACGGATCATGGCAGATTGCACCTGCCTTGACGCGGACCCGACGAAGCCTTAGCTAGAACCCATCTAAACTGCGAGAACAGCGCTCACTATGGCCATTCTGCCGATCCTGACGGCGCCCGATCCGCGGCTGAAGAAGATCTCCAAGCCGGTCGAGAAAGTCGACGACGAGATCCGCCGGCTGATGGACGACATGCTGCAGACCATGTACGAGGCGCCCGGCATCGGGCTGGCCGCGCCGCAGGTCGGCGTGCTCAAGCGCGTCATCGTGGTCGATATCGATCGCGAAGGCGCCCGGACCGGTCCGCTGGCGATGGCCAATCCGGAGATCGTCGACGTGTCCGACGAGGATGCCTCCTACGAGGAAGGCTGCCTGTCGGTGCCCGAGCACTATGCCGAGGTGCAACGGCCGGCCAAGGTCAAGATCCGCTATCTCGATCGCGACAACGAGATCCGCACGCTCGAGGCCGAGGGGTTGGTGGCGACCTGCCTGCAGCACGAGATCGACCATCTCGACGGCATCCTGTTCATCGACAAGATCTCGGCGCTGAAGCGCAACATGATCCTGCGCAAGCTGGTCAAGGCGCGCAAGGAAGCGGCGGTCGACGACGCCAAGGCGCCGGTGCCGGCGGCCAAGGCCAGCCTGTAGCGCCCCATCCCCAGCGTCGCGGCGCCTCTCGCCTGCCGCGACCGATTTGCTCTAAAGTCCGGCCCATCATGCGTATCGCCTACATGGGCACTTCCGAATTCGCGGTGCCGGCGCTCCAGGCGCTGGCCGCCGCCGGCCACGACATCGCCGCCGTCTACACCCAGCCGCCGCGTCCGGCCGGCCGCGGCCAGGCCGAACGCCGCGCGCCGGTGCACGAGGCGGCGCTGGCGCTGGGCCTGCCGGTGCGCACGCCCGCCAGCCTGAAGGACGAGGCCGAGATCGAGGCCTTTCGCGCGCTCGATCTCGACGTCGCGGTGGTGGCTTCCTATGGCCATATCCTGCGCGCGCCGTTTCTCAAGGCGCCGGTGCTGGGCTGCGTCAACATCCATGCCTCCCTGCTGCCGCGGTGGCGCGGCGCGGCGCCGATCCAGCGCGCCATCCTGGCCGGCGACAAGCAGTCGGGCGTCACCATCATCCGCATGGACGAGGGGCTGGACACCGGCGCCATGCTGCTGGCCGAAGCGGTGCCGATCACCGGCGCCACCACCGCCGCCATGCTGCACGATCAACTGGCCGAACTGGGCGCGCGGCTGATCGTGGCGGCGCTCGACGGGCTGCTGCGCGGCAGCCTGACGCCGGTCGAGCAGCCGCAATCGGGCGCCACCTACGCCCACAAGCTGGGCAAGGACGAAGGCCGGCTCGACTGGCGCAAGCCGGCGGCCGAGCTGGAGCGGCAGGTGCGCGCCTTCGCGCCCTGGCCGGGCAGCTATTTCGAGATCGAGGGCGAGCGCATCAAGGTGCTGCAGGCGGCGCTGGCGCCGATGACCGGCGCTCCTGTCGTGCCCGGCACCGTGTTGCATGGCCATGGCTTTGCGGTGGCTTGCGGCAGCGGCGCGTTGCGGCTGCTGCGGCTGCAGCGGCCTGGTCGCGCGGCGCTGGCCGAGGACGAGTTCCGCCGCGGCTTCGCCGTGCCGGCCGGCACGGTGCTGCCGGCGCCGGCGGTGGCCAGCCTGTCCAAGCGATGAGCCGCTACAAGCTGACCATCGAATACGACGGCCGGCCTTTCGCCGGCTGGCAATGGCAGAACAATGCGCTGACCGTGCAACAGGTGCTGCAGGAGGCGGTCGGCAAGTTCTGCGGCGAGGCGGCCGAGGTGCAGGGCGCCGGCCGCACCGATGCCGGGGTGCATGCGCTGGGTCAGGTGGCCCATGTCGATATCGCCAAAGAGACCACGACCGACACGGTGCGCGATGCGCTCAATTTCCACTGCCAGCCCTGGCCGGTGTCGGTGCTGAAGGCGGAGGCCGTGCCCGACGATTTCCACGCCCGCTTCTCGGCCATCGGCCGGCGCTACCGCTATCGCATCGTCAACCGCCGCGCCAAGCTGGCGCTGGAGGCCGGCCGCGCCTGGCACGTCCAGGTGCCGCTCGACGCCGAGGCGATGCAGGCGGCCGCCCAGCTCCTGGTCGGCCATCACGACTTCAGCGGCTTCCGGTCGTCGCAGTGCCAGGCCCGGTCGGCGCTCAAGACGCTCGACCGGCTCGACGTGCGGCGCGAAGGCGAAGCGATCGTGATCGAGGCCGCAGCCCGTTCCTTCCTGCACAACCAGGTGCGCATCATGGTCGGCACCCTCAAGCGCCTGGGCGAGGGCAAGCTCGGCCGGGATCGCATCCGCGCCGCGCTCGACAGCGGCAAGCGCGAGGAGGCCGGGCCGACCGCGCCGCCGGACGGGCTGTATCTGACCGAGGTGGTCTATCCTTCGGAAAGCAGCCGCGAATTGCCCTAGGCGCCGGCGCCGGGCGGAATATAAGGCTGCAGCAATCCGTTCTCGATCAGTTGCAACGCCAGGCCCAGGCCCAGCGCCAGCAGCGACACCAGCATGGCGTAGAGCGGCGTCAGGTCGAAGGCGATCCTTGCGATGCGGTACTGAAAGAACACCACCAGCGCGAAGGTCGCTATCAGCAGCAGCGCCAGGCTGCCGTCGCCGGCCAGCCTGACCATACCCAGCACCGCCAGCCACAGCGCGGTCACCAGGATCTGCGCGTAGTTGTAGGCGATGGTGAAGGCGATGAATTGCGGCAACCGGCGGGTGCGCAGGGCGATCTCGCTCAGCACCGCCGGCAGCAGCAGCGCATCCAGCACGTAGAAGCCGATCTGCAGCAGGATCAGCTCGAACGGCACCGGCGAGATCTTGAGCTGGCCGAACTGGATCGCCGTCAGCAGCGCCTGGGGCGGCGCCAGCAGCGCATAGACCCAGAACGAGCGCCAGAAACCCGCCGGCGTGCGGTCGAAGCACAGCAAGGCGGTGCGGTCGGCGCGCGCCAGCCGCCAGGCGCCGACGATGCCCAGGGCCAGTTCGCGGCCGCTCAACATGGGATCATGCGGCGAAGAACCGCTCGAGCACCAGGCGATAGACCTTGCCCAGCGCAACGATGTCGGCCACCGCGGCGCGCTCGTCGACCTTGTGCATGGTCTGGCTGATCAGGCCGAATTCCACCACCGGGCAGTAGGCGCGGATGAAGCGCGCATCGGACGTGCCGCCGGTGGTCGAAAGCTCCGGCGCGCCCCCCGTCACCTCGCGCACCGCATCGCTCACCAATTGGGAAAGCGGACCGGGCGGGGTGAAGAACGCCTCGCCGCTGACCTGCCAGTCGAGATCGTATTTGCCGCCGACGGCATCGAGGCGCTGCTTGACCCACGCCTTCAGGCCTTGCGAGGTGTGGCCGTCGTTGAAGCGGATGTTGAACGCCGCAGTGGCCTGGGCCGGGATCAGGTTGTTGGTCGGGTTGCCGACATCGGCGGTATAGAACTGCAGCGACGAGGCTTCGAAATGTTCGTTGCCGCCGTCGAGCGGCGCGGCGGTCAGGGCGACGATCATCCGGCCCAGCCGGTGTACCGGATTGTCGGCCAGATGCGGATAGGCGATGTGGCCCTGCACCCCGTGCACGGCGAGCCTGCCGGTCATGCTGCCGCGCCGGCCGATCTTCATCATGTCGCCGAACCTGGCCTTGCTGGTCGGCTCGCCCACCACGCAGGCATCGAACTTCACGCCTTCCCGGGCCAGTTGCTCGAGCATCTTGCGCGTGCCGTTGATCGCCGCGCCTTCCTCGTCGCCGGTGATCAGCAGCGAGATGGTGCCGCGCTTCAGGCCGGCCGCGACCGGCTGGGCGGCGGCGACGAAGGCGGCGATCGCCGCTTTCATGTCGGAAGCGCCGCGGCCATAGACCACGCCGTCGATCAGCTCGGCAGCGAACGGCTCGACCGTCCAGGCGGCGCGGTCGCCCACCGGCACCACGTCGACATGGCCGGCGAAGCAGAAATGCGGGCTGCCGCTGCCGACGCTGGCATAGAGATTGGCCACCGGCGCGGTGCCGGGCTCGCTGTAGTCGAGACGCCGGCAGGCGAAGCCCGCCCGCTCCAGCGCCGGCTGCAGCACGCCCAGCACGCCCGCCTCGGCCGGCGTGACGCTGGGACAGCGGATCAGATCGCGCGTCAGCGCGAGGGCATCGATGGCGCTGTTGCTGGCGGCGGCGTCCGGCATCTCAATCGCGCAGCAGGTCGTTGATCGAGGTCTTCGAGCGGGTGCGCTCGTCGACCGTCTTGACGATCACCGCGCAATAGGTCGAAGGCTTGCCGGGCGCGCCCGGCAAATTGCCCGGCACCACCACCGAATAGGCCGGCACGCGGCCGACATGGATCTGGCCCGAGGCGCGATCGACGATCTTGGTGGTGGCGGAGATGAACACGCCCATCGCCAGCACCGAGCCGGTCTCCACGATCACGCCCTCGACCACCTCGGAGCGCGCGCCGATGAAGCAGTTGTCCTCGATCACCACCGGGTTGGCCTGCAGCGGCTCCAGCACGCCGCCGATGCCGACGCCGCCCGACAGGTGGCAGTTCTTGCCGATCTGGGCGCAGGAGCCGACCGTGGCCCAGGTATCGACCATGGTGCCGCTATCGACATAGGCGCCGAGATTGACGAAGCTCGGCATCAGGATCACGCCCGGCGCGATATAGGAGCCGCGGCGCACCACCGAGCCCGGCACGGCGCGAAAGCCGGCGGCGGAAAAGCGCTTGGCGTCCCAGCCGGCGAATTTGGACGGCACCTTGTCCCACCAATGCCCGTCGCCCAGGCCGGGGAAACCGGCGCTGCCGTTCATCAGTACGTTGTCGTAAAGCCGGAACGACAGCAGCACCGCCTTCTTGAGCCACTGGTTGACATGCCATTCGCCGCCGATTTTCTCGGCGGTGCGCAGCTTGCCCGCGTCCAGGCCTGCCAGCGCCGCTTCCACGGCGTCGCGCACTTCGCCCCTGGTCTGGGCGTTGACGCCGTCCCGGGCCTCCCAGGCGGCGTCGATGGTCTTCTGCAAGCTGTTGGCGTCGTTCATTTTTCCGGCAATCCCCAGGGTTCTCGACCGGCGGACGATGCGGCGCGGGGCGTTTGAAGTCAATAAGCAGAACGGCCGTGTATATGATGCCATCCCTGTGGTTGCAGCAGGGTTGGTGGGGATGGTTGTGCGTGGTCTTGCCGCGGTGGCGGCGAGGCTGGTGTCGATGGTGGCGGATCTGGCGCCGGCGCCGCCGCGCCGACACCCAGGAACGTTACGCCGATCTGCCAGGCGTGCGGCTGCACGTGCTGGTGACGGGGCGCGAGCGCGTATATCTCGAGCATTTCTGGACCGACTCGCCGCCGATCCCAAGCGCTCGGTACCGGCGGCGGACCGGCGCCTCCATGCCGCCGCCTATGCCGCGCCCGGCCATATGCGCGCCGGCATGGAGGTGTTCCGCGCCTTCGACCGGGACGCGCGCGACTTGGCCCGCCTGAGCCAGACCAAGCTGCCGGTACCGGTGATCGGCGGCGAGAAATCGCTCGGCCGCTATCCGATCGAGCAGGTCAAGCTGGCGGCCGAGCAGGTCGATGGCGAGGCGGTCGACAACGCCGGACACTGGCTAATGGAAGAAGCGCCGCGACACGTGATCGAGAAGCTGGAGCGATTCCCGAACCTATTCCTGAAGTGTAGAGCAAATTCACATCTTTTGACGGAATCCGGAACGATTCCGTCAAAAGGCGATTTTCTCTAGCCAGGCTCGCCGCGACGCAGCCAGTCCTCCAGCCACGCCACCACGTCGTCGGTCTCGTGGTGGATATGCGCCTTGTCGGCGCCGGACTGGGCGTGGCGCTGCAGGCTCTCCGGCGTGTGCACCCACACGGTCGCCATGCCCAGGTCGTGCGCCGGTTTGAGGTTGTGCGCCATGTCGTCGAGCATGATGGCGCGCTTCGGATCGACTTTGTGCCGCGCCAGCATCTGCTCGTAGACGCTGCGCTCGGGCTTGGGGATGTAGTCCGAGGCGACGATGTCGAAGATGCCGTCGAAGTGATGCGCCACGCCCAGTCGCGCCATGATGCGCTCGGCATGCGGCACGGTGCCGTTGGTGAAGATCACCTTGCGGCCGGGCAGGCGGCCGAGCGCGGCATCGAGCGCGGCGCTGGGCGCGACGCCCGACACGTCGATGTCGTGCACGTAGTGCAGGAATTCCTCGGGCGGACAACCGTGGTTCAGCATCATGCCGCGCAGCGAGGTGCCGTGGGCGCGCCAGTAGTCCTTCTGCAGGCGGCGCGCCTCGACCCGATCGACCTTCAGGTAGTCGGCCATGAACCGGCCGATGCGCTCGTCGACCTGGGCGAACAGGTTGCAGTGCGCCGGGTAGAGCGTGTTGTCGAGGTCGAATACCCAGGTGTCGTAGCTCATCGATCGCAGTCCGTCATGCTGGGCGTCGCGAAGCATCTTCTCTCGCCGCCGCGATCGGTTGCGGCGAAGCAAGCCCCTTGGCTTCGCCCGGGACGACGCATCAGGCCCGGCGGATCATGGTGCCGACGCCGTGCTCGGTGAAGATCTCCAGCAGCAGCGCGTGCGGCACGCGGCCGTCGATGATCACGGCGGCCTCGACGCCGCGCAGCACCGCGTCCAGGCAATTCTCGACCTTGGGGATCATGCCGCCGGAGATGGTGCCGTCGGCGATCAGCGCGCGCGCCTGGTCCACCGTCAGCTCGGAAATGAGCTTGCCGTCCTTGTCCAGCACGCCGGCCACGTCGGTCAGGAACAGCAGGCGGCGGGCCTTCATGGCGCCGGCGATGGCGCCGGCCGAGGTGTCGGCGTTGATGTTGTAGGTCAGCTCGTCGTGGACGCCGAAGCCGATCGGCGCCACCACCGGGATGACGCCGGCGGCGGTCAGCTGGTCGAGCAGCTTGGCGTTGATCTTGGCCGGTTCGCCGACCTGGCCCAGATCGACCTTGATCATCTCGCCGGTCTTGGGATCGCGCGTCTCGGTCATCTTGGTGGCCAGGATCAGATTGCCGTCCTTGCCGCAGATGCCGACCGCGGTGCCGCCGCATTCGTTGATGTCGGCCACGATCGCCTTGTTGATGGCGCCGGCCAGCACCATCTCGACGATCTCCATGGTGGCGGCGTCGGTGACGCGCAGGCCGTTGACGAACTGGCTCTTGATGCCGACGCGGTCGAGCATCTTGTTGATCTGCGGGCCGCCGCCATGCACCACCACCGGGTTCATGCCGACCTGCTTCATCAGCACCACGTCCTGGGCGAACAGATCGCCCAGCTTGGGGTCGGTCATGGCGTGGCCGCCGTATTTGACGACGAAATTGTCGCCGGTGAAGCGGCGCATATAGGGCAGCGCCTTGGAGATGGTCTCGGCGATGCGCAGCCAGGTTTTGGTTTCGCCGATATCGCGTTCCGCCATTCTTTTCTCCGCTGCCGGGGCGCGCCGGAGCCCGGCGCGCGCGGAAATTAACGCAAAGGGACGGGCCAGAGCAAATCACCCTTTGGCGGACTTCCGCCAAAGGGTGTGAATTTGCTCTGTAATCAGGAAATAGAGCGGATTCACACGGATTGCAGGCAAGCTTGGCCCGCTTGCCTCTATTGGCCTGCCTGCCTCTAACCGCGATCCGCTCCGGCCAGCGCCGCCAGCACCGCGCGCAGCTCGGCGATGCCCTCGCCGCTCTGCGAGGAAGTGGCCAGCACCTGGGGGTGGGCGGCCGCGTGCCCGGCCGCCACTGCCGTGGCGGCCTCGACCGCCGCGCTGCGGGCGCCGGGCTTGATCTGATCGAGCTTGGTCAGGACCAGCTGGTAGCCGACCGCGGCCTTGTCCAGCGAGCGCATCGTCTCCTGGTCCTTGTCCTTGACGCCGTGGCGGGCGTCGATCAGCATCAGCACGCGCTTCAGGGTCGGCCGGCCCTTGAGATAGTCGATGGTCAGGCCGGTCCATTGCGCGATCTGGCCCTTGCTGGCCTGGGCGAAGCCGTAGCCCGGCAAATCGACCAGCATCAGCCGGTGGCCGAGATCGAAGAAATTGAGCTGGCGGGTATGGCCGGGACTGGAGGAAGTGCGCGCCAGGGTCTTGCGCCCGGTCAGCGCGTTGACCAGCGAAGACTTGCCGACATTGGAGCGGCCGGCGAAGGCCACTTCGGGCAGATCGAAGGGCGGCAGCGAGGCGATGGAAGCGGCGCCGGCCACGAACTCGCACGGGCTGGCGAACAGCCGGCGTCCCGCTTCCAATTGGGCGGCCTGCAGCGCCGCTTCGTCCGGCGCCGCCGCGTCCTTCGACTGCGCCGCTTCGTTCATGGCCGCGCCGTCAGGCCTTGATGCCGATCTTCACGCCCATGCGGCGCATGATCAGCGACTGCTGCAGGATCGACAGCGAGTTGTTCCAGGCCCAGTAGATCACCAGGCCGGCGGGGAAGGTGCCCAGCAGGAAGGTGAAGAAGATCGGCATGAGCTGGAAGATGCGCGCCTGCACCGGGTCCGGCGGCGGCGGGTTGAGCCGCTGCTGGAAGAACATCGTCACGCCCATGATCAGCGGCCAGATGCCGATATTGAGAAAATGCAGCGCCGAGGGCACGTCCCATTGGATCAGGCCGAAGCCGGTCAGGATGGTGAGCGGATCGGGCGCCGACAGGTCGTGGATCCAGCCGAAGAACGGCTGGTGGCGCATCTCGATGGTGATGAACAGCACCTTGTAGAGGGAGAAGAACACCGGGATCTGCAGCAGGATGGGCAGGCAGCCTGCTGCCGGATTCACCTTCTCCTTCTTGTACAGCAGCATCATCTCCTGATTGAGCTTGGCGCGGTCCTCGCCGTAGCGCTCGCGCAGCCGCTTCATCTCCGGCCCCAGCTTCTTCATCTTGCTCATGGCCTGGTAGGATTTGTTGGCCAGCGGGAAGAAGGCCAGCTTCACCACCACGGTCAGCGCCATGATGGCCAGGCCGAAATTGCCGATCAGGCTGTAGAACCAGTCGAGCAGCCAGAACATCGGCTTGGTCAGGAACCAGAACCAGCCCCAGTCGATCAACTGGTCGAACTTGTCGATGCTGTACTGGTCGCGATAGGCGTTGATGGTCTTGACGATCTTGGCGCCGGCATAGGTGCGGTTGACCGCCTGCAGGCTGCCGCCGGGCGCCACGGTCTGCGGATTGGCGATGAAATCGGCCTGGTAGCGGTCGGTGCCGGAATTGGCGTAGGAGAACTCGCCGGTGCCGGCCAGCTTGGGATCGGGAATCTGGGTCAGCGCCCAGTATTTGTCGGTGAAGCCGATCCAGCCGCCGGTGGTCGGCTTGGTGTCGAGCGGCTTGTCCTTGAGATTCTTGTAGGACGGCTCCTCGACGCTGCTGTTCAGCACGCCGATCGGGCCTTCGTGCAGCAGGTAGGAGCCCTGGGTGGCGGGCGTGCCGTAGCGCACGGCGCGGGCATAGGGCCGCAGCTGCACGGCATCCTTGCCGGCATTCTCCACCGTCTGCGTGACGGTGAACATGAACTTGTCGTCGATCTCGTAGCGCAGGTGGAAGGTCAGTCCCTCGCCGTTGTCCCAGCTCAGCGTCACCGGCTGCTGCGGCGTCAGGGTGTCGTGGTCGGCCTTCCACACCGTGTTGGCGTCGGGTAGCTTGGCCGTGCCGCCGGCGACGTTGGCCCAGCCGTAATCGGCGAAATAGGCCTCCGGTGCGCCCTGCGGGCTGAGCAGCACCACCGGCGGGCTGTCGGGATCGACCGTCTCGCGATGCTTGACCAGGGCGATGTCGTCCAGCACGGCGCCCTTGAGGTCGATCGAGCCGATCACCTGGGGGGCCGCGATCCTGATGCGTGGATTTTGCGCCAGCGCCTGGTCGCGGGTCAGCGCCGCAGCCGGCGCGGTGGCGGCGGGCGTGCCCGGTGCGGCGCCCCCGCCCGGCGTGGCGGTACCTGGCGTGGCGGTGCCGGGCGTGGCGGTGCCGGGCGTGGTGCCGGCGGTGGTGCCCGGCGTTCCCGGCTGGGTCGCGCTCTGCTGCTGCGGTGGGGGCGGCGGCGCCTTGGGCGACGGAAACAGGAACTGCCAGCCCAGCAGGATCGCCAGGGACACGGCGATCGCCAGGAACATGTTTTTGTTGTCCGACTTCATGACGACCTACAGGCAGTTCGTTGGATGGGATTTCAGCGCGCGCGCCGTTGGGGCACCGGGTCGTGACCCGAACCGCCCCACGGATGGCAGCGCGCCAGACGCTTGACGGCCAGCCACGCGCCCAGCAGCGGGCCGTGCGCCGCGATCGCCTCGTAGCCGTAATGCGAGCAGCTCGGCGTGAAGCGGCAGGCATGACCCATGAAAGGCGACAGGAACCATTGGTAGAGCCGGATCAGCGCCAGCAGCGGCAGGGCCAGGAGGCGGCCCGGCAGCGAGGCGGACTTGCGTCCGGAGAAAGCAGCGTCGCTCATGCCGTGGTCCGTCCCTGCGGCCTGAGGCGCTTGAGCGCCAGGCGCAAATCGTCCTGCAGCAGGGCGAAGTCGCGTTGCGCGGTTTCCTGGCGCGCGATCAGCACGTAATCGAGCCCCGGCTGCGCCAGATCCGGCAGCAGCAGGCGGGCGACCTCGCGCAGCCGGCGCTTGGCGCGGTTGCGCAGCACCGCACCGCCGACCTTGCGCGAGGCGGTGTAGCCCACGCGCGGCGCGGCGGCGATCTCCTGGGGCTGCGGTGCGGCCTGGAGGATGAAGCCCGGCGTGACGAAACGGCGGCGCGCGGCTGCCACGCGCAGGAAATCGGCGCGCCGCTTCAGCGTCTGCGGACGCCGGCCGGTGCGCGCCTCGGTCACGGAACTCGCCCGGTGCCGGCCCTTAGGCCGACAGCCGCTTGCGGCCCTTGGCGCGCCGGCTGGCGATGACTTTGCGGCCGCCGACCGTTTCCATGCGGGCGCGGAACCCGTGCCGGCGCTTGCGCACCAATTTGCTCGGCTGATACGTGCGTTTCACGGGCAATTCTCCTTGGCTTTCAACACCTTCCCTGGCTCCCGGTCTATGCTGCGAGAGCGCGGCGAAAGCGGCAGGAAGGGTGGGAAATTCGCAGGCGGATATAATTGCATAGCGGGGCGAAGTCAACGCATTACGGCCCGATTTGCGGCCCGGCGGATGCGGCAATTGGGGTGTCGTCACGAACGGGTCGCGGTCTGTTGCCCTGGATTGACCTCCGCAGCGGTGTCAGGCAGCCATCACCTGGGCTCGGTATTTGTGCGCTTGCGCTTCGCCTTGGTGTTTTTGCGCCTATACAGCCGCAACATATTGGGTGTTTGAATGGTTTCGACCATGCACGACCGAAACGAGCCGCGCCCGGAGCCCAAGCCTGCAGCCCGATCGGGAGCGATGGGCCATGTAGCGATGGGCCATGTCAAGCATTGGGCGCCGATCGTCGTCCTGTTGCTGGGCACGGGAGCTTTCTTCGTTTCCGGCGCCTATCGCTACGTCACCTTCGAGACCTTGCGCGAGCATCGCGAGGTGCTGCTGGGATGGGTCAAGGACGCTGGCCTGCTGGCGGGCATCGTCTGCATCCTGGGCTATGCCGTGGTGACCGCATTCTCGCTGCCGCTGGGAAGCCTGATGACCCTGGCGGCCGGCTTCCTGTTCGGCACCGCGCTTGCGACCGTCTATGTCGTGATCGGCGCCACCCTGGGATCGATCGCCGTGTTCCTGGCCGCGCGCACCGCCTTGAGCGACGTTCTGCACAAGCGCGCCTCCGGATTCCTGGGCCGCATGGAGACGGGCTTCCAGCGCGACCAATTCAGCTACCTGATGTTCCTGCGCCTGGTGCCGATCTTCCCGTTCTGGCTGGTCAACATCGTGCCGGCCTTCCTCGGCGTGTCGCTGCGCAACTACGCCATCGCCACCTTCATCGGCATCATTCCGGGCACGGCGGTGTTCGCCGCCGTCGGCAACGGGCTGGGCTCGGTGTTCGACCAGGGCAAGACGCCCGATCTCGGCATCATCTTCAAGCCGGAGATCCTGCTGCCGATCCTGGCGCTGGCGATCCTGTCGCTGGTCCCGGTCGCCTATCGCCGCTATCGCGACAGGCACAAGAAGAAGGGCGCATGAGCCGGTTCGACACCGACCTTTGCATCGTCGGCGCCGGCTCGGCCGGGCTCACCGTGGCGGCAGGCGCGGCGCAGATGGGCGCCCGCGTCGTGCTGATCGAGCGCGGCAGGATGGGCGGCGACTGTCTGAACTACGGCTGCGTGCCGTCCAAGGCGTTGCTGGCGGCGGCACACCGCGCCCAGGCCGTGCGCGGTTCGGCGGCGTTCGGCATCGCGGCCATCGAGCCGACCATCGATTTCGCCCGCACCATGGAGCATGTGCAGCAGGTGATCGCCGCCATCGCGCCGCACGATTCGGTCGAACGCTTCGCCGGGCTGGGCGTGGATGTGATCCAGGCCGAGGCGCGTTTCGTCGATGCCGTTACGGTGGAAGCCGGCGGCCGGCGCATCCGCGCCCGCCGCTTCGTCGTCGCCACCGGCTCGCGCGCTTCCCTGCCGCCGATTCCCGGGCTGAAGGACGTGCCGTACCTGACCAACGAGACGGTGTTCGACAATCGGGTGCGGCCGGCGCATCTGATCGTGATCGGCGGCGGGCCGATCGGCATGGAGATGGCCCAGGCCCATCGCCGGCTGGGCAGCCAGGTCACCGTGCTGGAAGCAGCCACGATCCTGGCCAAAGACGATCCCGAGTTGGCCGATATCGTCAAGAAGGCGCTGGCGGCCGAGGGCGTGGCGCTGCGCGAAGGCATCGGCATCGAACGCATCGAGCGCGACGGCGCAGGCATCGCCGTGACGCTGAAGGACGGCGAACGCGTCGCCGGCTCGCACCTGCTGGTGGCGGCGGGCCGCCAGCCCAATATCGAGGCGCTCGACCTCGACAAGGCCGGCATCAAGCACTCCAAGCGCGGCATCGAGACCGATCCCGGCCTGCGCAGCTCCAATCCGCGCGTCTTCGCCATCGGCGACGTGGCCGGCCGCTACCAGTTCACCCATATCGCCGGCGAGCATGGTTCGCTGGTCATCAGGCGCGTGCTGTTCGGCCTGCCGGCCAAGGTCAACGAGACCAGCGTGCCGTGGTGCAGCTACACCGATCCGGAACTGGCCCAGGTCGGTCTGGGCGAGGCCGAGGCGCGCAAGAAATTCGGCGATGCCGTGAAGGTTCTGCGGTGGCCTTATGCCGAGAACGATCGCGCCCAGGCCGAGCGCGCCACGCAGGGGCTGGTCAAGGCGGTGGTGGGCAAGGGCGGCCGCATCCTGGGGGCGGCGATCGCCGGCAAGGACGCGGGCGAATTGATCCATCCCTGGTGCCTGGCGATCGCGCGCAAGCTCAAGATCGGCGCCATGGCCACGCCCACGCTGCCTTATCCGACCCTGGGCGAGGCGTCCAAACGCGCCGCCGGCTCGTATTACACCCAGGCGCTGTTCGGGCCGCGCGTGCGCGCGCTGGTGCGGCTGAAGCTTTGGCTGACGCGCTAAGGACCGCCATGCGCGGCGCATTGGCGGAATACGGGGCCTGTACTAATGTCCGTGCATGGTTGAAACCATCCGCGATGCTGCAATGCGAGGCGCCGTCCGTTCCGGCGTCGCGCCGCGTTTCAGCCTGTCGCAGAAGCTGCTGCTGCTGGTCGGCGTCTGCGTGGTCGCCAGCGAAGTGCTGATCCTGGCGCCGTCGATCTCTAGCTTCCGCTATTCCTACCTGCAGCAGCGCCTGGCCAACGCCCATCTGGCGACCCTGGCGCTCGACGCCACGCCGGACAACATGGTGAGCGACGATCTCTCCATGATGCTGCTCGACCTGGCCGAGGTGCGCGGCGTTGCGCTGCGCAAGCCCAACGGGCCGCGCCGCATCCTGTCCTCGTCGATGCCGCCCAAGGTCGACGTGTCGACCGATCTCGACCACAGCAACTGGCTGCAGATGATGGGCGACGCGCTCGACACGCTGTTCAACGGCGGCGACCGGGTGCTGCGCGTCATGGGCATGTCGCCCAAGGACGCCGCCGTGCAGGTCGAGATCCTGCTCGACGAAGGGCCGATGCGCCAGGCGATGATCGCCTATACCGAGCGCATCCTGGCGATATCGGTGGTGATTTCCGCCGCCTGCGCGCTGTTGCTGTTCGCGGCGTTGCGCTGGCTGATCGTGCGGCCGCTGCAGACCGTGACCGACGAGATCGAATCCTTCCGCCGCGATCCGGAGACCGAGCCGATCATGCCGATCGCCAACGGCCGCGGCGACGAGATCGGCATCGTCGAGCACGCGCTGCTCGACATGCAGCGCACCGTGCGCGGCGCGCTGCGCCAGAAAGCCAATCTCGCGACCCTGGGAACGGCGGTGGCCAAGATCAATCACGACCTGCGCAACGTGCTGTCGACGGCCCAGCTGCTGTCCGACTATCTGGAGACCAGCGACGATCCCAAGGTGCGCAAGGTGGCGCCGACCCTGATGCGCGCCATCGACCGGGCGGTGGCGCTGTGCAGCGACACCTTGAACTTCACCAGCGAGCAGCCCTCGCCCGACCGGCGCCAGGTCGACCTGCCGGCGCTGATCGGCGAACTCGACGCCACCTTGCGGCCGCACGGCGCGGCCGGCGAGGCCGAGGAGGCGGGCAAGACGGTCGAATGGCAGGTCGAGATCGCGCCCGGCTTCGCCGTCTGGGCCGACCGCGAGCAGCTGTTCCGCGTGCTGCTCAACGTGGTGCGCAACGCACTGCAGGCCGGCGCCCAGCGCATCCGCTTTTCGGCCCAGGCCGGCGAGGCCAGCACTACCCTCGATATCGCCGACAACGGCCCCGGCCTGTCGCCGCGGGCGCAGGAGAACCTGTTCCGCCCGTTCGCCGGCAGCGGCCGGCCCGGCGGCACCGGGCTCGGCCTGGCGGTGGCGCGCGACCTGCTGCGCGCCCATGGCGGAGACATCGTGCTGGCGCACACCGGCGGCGACGGCACGCTGTTCCGCCTGACCCTGCCCAACGCGCCGAAGGGCGGGCGAGCCTGACGTTCAATCTTTAGCGGAAGGGTTTCTCGTTGTGTTGGGCTTGATCGTAGCTGCCCATGTGCCTTCCGGCGTTTTCGACAGTACGGCCTGACACTCGACGTCTTCGCAGTAAACCGTGACTGTTTCACCTTCTCGCAGCAGGCGAACATCGATACCTGAATTCACCACGCCGTCAAAGCGCAAGGGATAGACATCAGGCGCCAGCCAGAAATTGAAGTCGAGATAAATTCGTAGATTCATTTAAGCCGGCAGCTCGTAGCCGATGGCGGTTTCGGTGGCGATGGTCTGCTGCACCGCCGGGCGCGCCATCATGCGGTCGTAGAGCGCCGACAGATGCGGGAACTCGGCGCGATCGGGCTTGAGCGAATTGGAGAAGCGCCAGTACAGCCGGAACAGGTGGATGTCGGCGATCGAGTAGCGGCCTAAAATCCAGTCGTCCTTGCCCAGCCGGCGGTCGGCCAGGCCGTAGATCTTGCGGGCGTGGTCCAGGCCCTGCTGCCGCGCCGGATGGACGGTGGCGGCGATGAACGACATCCAGGACAGCGCCTGCGCCTGCTGTTCGAGATCGTCCGGCAGCAGATTGGCCTCGGGATGGCGCCGCGCCAGGTAGAACAGGATCGCCAGCACCTCGGTCAGCACCCGGCCGTCGATCAGCAGGGTCGGCACCTTGCCCTCGGGATTGATGGCGCGGAACTCGGGGCTGCGATGCTGTTTGCGGGCAAAGGACAGCGAACGGATCTCGAACGGCAGGCCGATCTCGTTGAGCGCGATATGCACCGCCATCGAGCTGGCGCCGGGCGAGAGATAGAGGGTCAGCACCGTCAATCCAGTTGCAGCAGTTGCGCCTTGAGATAGGCCGATTCGGGCAGCGCCGGATGCACCGGGTGATCGGGCGCGGCGCCCAGGCTGTAGAGCACGCGGGCCCCGCGGCGCAGATCGGCCAGGCCGTGCCGCACCGTGTCGGCGAATAGCGGCGGTTCCATCAGATGCGAGCAGGAGGCGATGAACAGCAAGCCCCCCGGCGCTACCAGCTGCGCCGCCAGCCGCGCCAGCTTGCGATAGCCTTGGGTGCCGGCCTTGATGTCCTTGCGGCTTTTTACGAAAGCCGGCGGATCGACGATCACCACCTCGAAGCGCTCCTGGGCGGCGCTCATCGCCTCAAGCGCCTCGAAGGCCTCGGCCTTGCGGGTGCGCAGCCGGCCCTCGACGCCGTTGGCCGCGGCCGAGCGTTGCGCCAGGGCCAGCGCGGTCTCGGAGCGGTCGACCGCCAGCACCTCGCGCGCGCCGCCCAGCGCCGCCTGCACGGCAAAGCCGCCGGCATAGCAATAGACATCGAGCACCCGCGCGCCCTTGCAGAGCCGGCCCACCAGGTGGCGGTTGTCGCGCTGGTCGTAGAACCAGCCGGTCTTCTGCCCGCCCACCAGATCGGCAAAGAAATGCGCGCCGTATTCCTCGACGGCGATGGCGCCATCGACCTTGCCATGCGCAAGGTCGACGCCTTGACCCAGCCCCTCCAGCCCGCGCACCGGGGAGTCGTTCTTCAGCACGATGGCCTGCGGCGCGAAGATCGCCTGCAGCGCCTCGACGATCTGCGGCAGCAGCCGGTCCATGCCGGCGGTGTTGGCCTGAACGGCGAAGATGTCGCCGAAGCGGTCGACGATCAGGCCGGGCAGGCCATCGGCCTCGGCATGCACCAGGCGATAGAACGGCCGGCCGATCAGCTTCTCGCGCAGCGCCTGGGCGCGGGCCAGGCGGGCGGCGAAGAACGCGGCATCGACCGGCGTGTCGACGTCGCGGCTCAGCAGCCGCGCGCCGATCAGCGAATGCGGATTGAACGTCGCCAGCCCCAGCCGCTCGCCGCCCGCCGTGGCCAGCGCCACCACGCTGCCCGGCGCCAGCGCCTTGGTCGGCGGCGTCATGTCGATCTCGTTGGAGAAGGCCCAGGGATGGCCCGAGCGCAGCCGGCGCTCCTCGCCGCGCCGCAGGGAAACCAGGGGAAGCTTGCTCATGCCGATGCCGTTCGATTGCCTTTGCTGGATCGGGCCAGGGCCCGGTGGTTTCGTTAGCGCCGCGTGCGGGCCGGGCTCAATCGCCCAGCGCCACGCCGTCGCGGCGCGGATCGGCGGCGCCATCCAGCCCCGCGCCGGTGCGGCGGATCGCGGTCAGGCCGCTGGGAATGTCGATGAAACGCACCTTGTCGCCGATCTTCTGCAGGGCCTGGCCGAGCAGGTCGAGCTTCCTGTCCTTCTCAAGCTCGACGGTGCCGGTGTTGCGGTTCAGCACATTGGGCAGGTCGACGGCCTGTTGCGCGTCGAGCGACCAGTCGAGCACGCCGACGATCACCTTGAGCGTGGCGCCGATGATGGTCGAGCCGCCGGCCGAGCCGACCGCCAGCACCGGCGAGCCTTGCGGATCGAACACGATGGTCGGCGACATCGAGGAGCGCGGCCGCTTGCCGGGCTCGACCCGGTTGACCACCGGCTGGCCGTCGCGCTCGGGCAGGAAGGAGAAATCGGTCAGCTCGTTGTTGAGCAGGAAGCCGTGCGTCATCAGCCGCGAGCCGAACGGCGCCTCGATGGTGGTGGTGAAGCTCAGCACGTTGCCCTGGGCGTCGATCGCCACCATGTGGCTGGTGGCCGGGATCTCCGAGGGCGCGCCCAACGGCGGCAGCAGCAGCAGACCGAGCTGACCGGGTTGGGCGGCCTCGCCGTTGCCATGGTCCGGATCGATCAGCGCGGCGCGCTTGGCCAGATAGGCGGGATCGAGCAGCCTGGCCACCGGCACGGCATAGAAGGCGGGATCGCCGACATAGCGGTCGCGGTCGGCGAAGGCCAGCTTGCTGGCCTCGGCGATCAGGTGCACCGCCTGCGGCGACATCGGCTCCATCTTGGGCAGGTCGAAATGCGCCAGCATGCCCAGGACCTGCAGGATGGCGATGCCGCCCGAAGAGACCGGCGGGGCGGAGCAGACTCGCCAGGCGCGATAGGGGCCGCATACCGGCTCCAGCTCCAGCACCTTGTAGTTGGCCAGATCCTGCTCGCTCAAAGTGCCGGCGGGCGAGGCGGCGCGCACCGTCTTGACGATGTCGCGAGCGATCTCGCCCTTGTAGAACACGTCCGGACCCAGCAGCGCGATCCTGGTCAGCAACTCGGCCAACGCCAGGTTCTTGACCGTGTCCTTGGTGGTCTTGGGCGTGCCGTCGGGATGATAGTAGAGCGCCAGCGCCTCGGGCGATTTGGGCAGCGCCTTCTCGTCGGCCAGCTCGTGCGCCAGCCGCGGCGACACCTGGAAGCCCTCGCGCGCCAGCACGATGGCCGGCTGGAACAGCTCCTTCCACGGCAGCTTGCCGAAGCGCTGGTGGATCGCCTCCAGCAGCCGCAACGTGCCGGGCACGCCGACCGAACGGCCCGAGGCCACCGCCTGCTGGAACGGCAGCGGCTTTCCGTCCTCGCCGACGAACATCGTGGGCGTGGCGCCCGAAGGCGCCGTCTCGCGGCCGTCGAAATAGTGCAGGGAACGGCTGGCCGCATCGTAGTACATCAGCAGGCCGCCGCCGCCGATGCCGGAGGCCTGCGGCTCGACCACGTTCAGCACCAGCTGCATGGCGATGGCGGCATCGACCGCGTTGCCGCCGCGCCGCAGGATGTCCAGCCCGGCCTGGCTGGCGGCCGGATTGGCGCTGGCCACCATCTGGCGCTGGCCATGGGCTGGCCCCGGCTGGGCCTGCCCGGCGACCGGCAGGAGCAAAAGCGCCAACAGCCAAAAAACGCGCCTGATTTTCATGGCCATGGCATACCATGCGGCTTGAGCGGGAACAAAGCGGCAGTCGGAAACCGCAGGCATAAGATTTCCATGGTCCTTCTGATCGGCATGGCGGCGGCGACGCTGCTGGTGATCCTCTGCCTGCTCGTGCATTACGAGGTGTTGCGGCTGGTCTCGGCGCTGGTGCCGCGACTGACTTTCCTGCAGCCGCGGCGGCGCATCGTCGTGGTGGTCAGCGGCGCCTTCGTCGGCCACACGCTCGAGGTATGGCTGTTCGCGCTGGGTTATTGGACGCTGTCGCTGGTGCCTTCGGTGGGCGCCTTCGCCTATGTCGATCCGCAGGCGGCGGCCCGCTTCGTCTCCATGGACGCGCCCTACGGCGAACTCGAGCACTATCTCTATTTCTCGGTCGTCACCTACACCTCGCTGGGCCTGGGCGATGTCGTGCCGCACGGCGCCATGCGCATGCTGGCCGGGGTGGAGGCCATCACCGGCCTGATGCTGATCGGCTGGTCGGCCACCTTCACCTTCCTGGAGATGAAGGAGCTGTGGCCGCTGCACCAGCCGCGCCGCAACCGGCGCCGTGGACGGCATCCGTCGGGCAATTGACCGGCACCCCGCGCGGACCTACCCTTGTGCGCATGGACACAATCACAGGTAAGGCCGGCCATCAGCTGCTCGACGGTCTGTTTGGCCGCATCGATTCGCTGCGCGACGAGCTGGTGGCGCTGACCCAGGAACTGGTCCGCATTCCCACGGTCAATCCGCCCGGCGAATTCTACGAGGACTGCGCCCGGGCGGTGGGCGAGCGGCTGCGCGGCAAGGGCTTCGCGGTCGAATATCCGCGCGCGGTGGGCGAAAGGGCCGACAACGACAAGCATCCGCGCACCAATGTGGTGGCCCGGGTCGAGGGCAAGGGTGCGGGCGCCTGCGTGCACTTCAACTCGCATATCGACGTGGTCGAGGCCGGCCGCGGCTGGAGCTTCGATCCGTTCGGCGCGGAGCTGAAGGACGGCAGGATCTACGGCCGCGGCACCTGCGACATGAAGGGCGGGCTGGCGGCCAGCATGATCGCGGTCGAGGCCATCCTGGCCTCCGGCATCGCCTTTCCCGGCGCCTTCGAGATCTCCGGCACCGCCGACGAGGAGTCGGGCGGCTGGGCCGGCGTCGGCTGGCTGGCCAAGAAGGGCTACTTCGCCAAGAGCAAGGTCGACCACGTCATCATCCCCGAGCCGCTCAACCAGGATTGCGTGTGCCTGGGCCATCGCGGCGTGTGGTGGGCCGAGGTCGAGACCCTGGGCCGCGTGGCGCATGGCTCGATGCCCTATCTGGGCGTCAACGCCATCCGCGGCATGGGCGCCTTCCTGCACAAGGTCGAGCAGCAGCTCTATCCCGAGCTCGACACGCGCCAGACCGCGATGCCGGTGATTCCCGAAGGCTCGCGCCGCTCGACCCTGAACTTCAACTCGATCCATGGCGGGCAGATCGAGCCCGACCGCGACTTCGACGGCGCGCCTTCGCCGGTGGTGGCCGATAGCTGCCGGCTGATCCTCGACCGCCGCTACCTGATCGAAGAAGACCCGCAATTCGTCAAGGACGAGATCGTCGGCCTGCTCGAGGAAGTGAAGAAGGAGCGGCCCGATTTCCAGTACAGGATCCGCGACATCCTGGAATTCGCGCCCAACATGACCGAAGCGGACGATCCGGTGGTCAAGGCGCTGGATAGCGCGGTCGAAGAGGTGTTCGGCCGCAAGCCGCGCCATGTCGTGTCGCCGGGGACCTACGACCAGAAGCACATCCAGCGCATCGGCCATCTGCAAAGCTGCGTGGCCTACGGGCCGGGCATCCTCGACCTGGCGCATCAGCCCGACGAGTACATCGTGGTCGACGACATGATCCGCTCGGCCAAGGTGATGGCCGCGGCGTCGCTGGCGCTCAAGGGCGTGATCGCGCTTTGATCCGATGATCGTTCTGTGATCCGTCCCGTGTCTGTCCCAAGGTTCGCCCCATGATTCGCCCGGGGCCGCGCAACCTGATCACCGATGTCGACGGCATCGCCGTCGGCAATGCCGAGGATGTCGCGGCGCGTTCGGGCGCCACCGTGGTGCTGCCCGACCGGCCGGCGGTGGCGGCCTGCGACGTGCGCGGCGGCGGTCCCGGCACGCGCGAGACCGACTTGCTCGATCCGGTGGCCTCGGTGCAGGAAGTCACCGCGATATCCTTGAGCGGCGGCTCGGCCTTCGGCCTGGCGGCGGCCGACGGCATCATGAGCTGGCTGGCGACACGCGGCCGCGGCTTGGACGTGGCCGGCTCGATCGTGCCGCTGGTGCCCGGCGCCATCCTGTTCGACCTCAACAATGGCGGCGATAAGGGCTGGGGCGAGCTGCCGCCCTATCGTGCCCTGGGCATGCAAGCCTGCGATAATGCCGGCCAGGATTTCGCCCTGGGCAATATCGGCGCCGGACTGGGGGCGCGCTGCGGCAACCTCAAGGGCGGGTTGGGCAGCGTCTCGGCGGTCGGCGACGACGGGTTGCAGGTCGGCGCGCTGCTGGCGGTCAATGCGCGCGGCTTCGCCACCCTGGACGGCCAGCCGCAATTCTGGGCCTGGCCCTGGGAGCAGGGCGACGAATTCGGTGGGCTGGCGCCGCCCACGCGCCGGGTGTCGCTGGATGTCAGCGTCGATCGCGGTGCGTCCCCGGCGGGCGGCGCTGCCGCCGTGGCCAGCCACGTTCGCGGCCACACCACGATCGGCGTGGTGGCGACCAACGCCCGGCTGACCAAGGCCGAGGCGCGGCGCGTCGCCATCATGGCCCAGGACGGGCTGGCGCGCGCCATAAGGCCGATCCACACCAGCTTCGATGGCGACGTGCTGTTCGTGCTGGCCACCGGCCGGCACGAACTGACCGGGATCCGCCCGCTGGCGCTGTCGCTGCTGGGCGGCATCGCCGCCGATTGCGTGGCGCGGGCCTGCGCTCGGGGCGTCCATGCGGCGGACAGCCTGCCCGGCATGCCGTGCTGGCGGGAGATTCATGGCGGCCCCTGACGGCTTGGCCTCGCCGGGCCGGCGTTGTTATCTTTGCCGCCTGCGGTTGCTATCTTTGCCGCCTGCGGCGGTGGGGCTATTCTCGGCGCTTCGGACACAGGCCCGCCAAGGGCTGGAGGGAGAACTCGATGAAGAAATGGATGCTTGCCGTGGCCGCTGCCGCCATGGCGCTGGGTATGGGCGGCGCCGCGATGGCGCAACCCAAGGACCGCGTGATCGTGGGCGGCTCGCTCGAGCCGCCGGTGCTCGATCCCAACCTCAACGCCGCCTCGGCGGTGCGCGAGATCACCTACCAGAATATCTTCGAAAGCCTGGGACGCATCGACGCCAACGGCAAGATCGTGCCGGGCCTGGCCGATAGCTGGACCATCTCGCCGGACGGCAAGACCTACACTTTCAAGCTGCATCCCAACGTCAAGTTCCACAACGGCGAGACGCTGACCGCCGAGGACGTGAAGTTCTCGATCGACCGGCTGTTCGCCCCGGACAGCAAGTCGCCGGGCAAGGCGCTCTATTCCTCGATCGACAAGGTCGAGGTGGTCGATCCTTCCACGGTGAAGATCAGCCTGAAGGCACCCGATGCCTTCCTGATGTTCAACCTGTCGATCGCCGACGCCGCCATCGTCGAGCCCAAGAGCGCTGCCACCAACGGCACCCATCCGGTCGGCACCGGCGCCTTCATGTTCAAGGAACGCAAGGAAGGCGACTCGGTCACCCTGGTCAAGGCGCCGATGTACCGCAACGCCGCCGCCATCAAGCTCAACACGGTGATCTTCAAATTCATCAAGGATCCGGCGGCGCAGATCAACGCGCTGCTGGCCGGCGACGTCGATGCCTTCCCCGGTTTCCAGGCGCCCGAGCTGGTCGGCAAGCTGAAGGCCGACCCGCGCTTCGCCGTGGTCACCGGCTTCACCGAGGGCGAGGTGATCCTGGCCACCAACAACGGCAAGAAGCCGATGTCCGATCTCAAGGTGCGCCAGGCCATCGCCCACGCCATCGATCGCAAGGAGCTGATCGCCGCCGAATTCGGCTTCGGCACGCCGATCGGCAGCTTCTATCCGCCGGCCGATCCGGCCTATATCGACCTGACCAAGACCTATCCCTACGACCTGGCGGCGGCCAAGAAGCTGCTGGCCGAGGCCGGCTATCCCAGCGGCTTCGAGGCCACCCTCAAGCTGCCGCCGGTGGGCTATGCCCAGCGCGCCGGCGAGGTGCTGGTCAGCCAGCTCGGCAAGATCGGCATCAAGCTGTCGATCGTGCAGCTGCAGTGGCCGCAGTGGCTGAAGGAAGTCTATACCGACAAGAACTACGACTTCTCGATCGTGGCCCATACCGAGGCGTTCGACCTCGATCGCTATGCCCGCGACGGCTACTACTGGAACTACACCTCCCAGCCGTTCAAGGACACCTACAAGCAGATGATCGCCGAAGTCGATCCGGCCAAGCGCAAGGTGCTGCTGCAGAAGCTGCAGAAGATCATCGCCGACGACGCCGTCAACGGCTATCTGTACGAGCTGGCCAAGATCGGCGTGTGGAACAAGAACCTGGTCGGCATGTGGGCCAACTCGCCCACCCCGGCCACCGACATGACCGAAGTCCACTGGAAGTAGACCGAAGCGCGGCCGGCGGCCCCAGGCGGGCTGCCGGCCGCATTCTTTTCCAGCGGGACGATCCCGGCCCATGATCCAGTTCCTGTTGCGCCGGCTGATCACCGCCTTCGTCACCCTGATCGTCGCCAGCATCGTCGTGTTCGCCGTGCTGGAAGTGCTGCCCGGCGATCCGGCGCTGGTGATGCTGGGCATGCAGGCCGAGCCCGATACGCTCAAGGCCACGCGCGCGGAGCTGGGCCTGGACCGTCCGCCGGTGGAGCGCTACTTCACCTGGCTGGGCGACATGGCGACCTTCAAGCTGGGCAACAGCTACGCCTACAAGACGGCGATCGCGCCGCTGATCCTGCAGCGCCTGCAGGTCACTTTGCCGCTGGCGCTGCTGGCGGTCAGCTTCGCCATCTGCATTGGCTTACCGCTGGGCGTGCTGGCGGCGTGGCGGCACCGGCGCCTGGGCGACTACGGCGTCATGATGTTCAGCCAGCTCGGCATCGCCATCCCCAATTTCTGGTTCGGCCTGCTGCTGGTGCTGATCTTTTCGCTCGGCCTGGGCCTGTTCCCGGCCGGCGGCTTCCCCGGCTGGAGCGAGGATTTCTGGGGCTCGTGCCTGTCGCTGGTGCTGCCGGTGATCGCGCTGGGACTGCCGGAGGCGGCGATCCTCTCGCGCATCACCCGCTCGGCCATGCTCGACACCCTGCGCGAGGACTATATCCGCACCGCGCGTGCCAAGGGCGTGTCGCAGCGCGACATCCTGCGCCGCCACGCGCTGCGCAACGCGCTGATCCCGATCGTCACCATCATCGGCCTGTTCTTCGGCTTCCAGATCGCCGGCGCCATCATCGTCGAAAGCGTGTTCTACCTGCCGGGCCTGGGCCAGCTCATCTACCAGTCGATCACCAACCGCGACCTGATCGTCATCAAGAACGTGGTGATCCTGCTCACCGTGATGGTGCTGGCGATCAATTTCCTGGTCGACGTGATCTACGCCGCGCTCGATCCGCGGCCCAAGATCGCCGCCTGAGGCCCCGATGACCGCGCTCGCCGCCACCGTCGCCTTTACCCGCCGCGCCAGCCGTCACGTCAGCTTCGCGGTCGGCGCGGTGCTGGTACTGCTGCTGGTGGCCAGCGCGGTGACGTCGATTTTCTGGACGCCCTATTCGATCACCGACATCGCCATGACCCAGAAGCTGCAGGCGCCGTCGGCGGCGCATTGGCTGGGCACCGACCATCTGGGGCGCGACGTGCTGTCGCGCATCATGTACGGCGCGCGCAACTCCATCACGGTGGGCGTGGTGGCGGTCGGCATCGGCATGGTGCTGGGCGTGATGCTGGGCCTCTATGCCGCCGCGCGGCGCGGCTGGGCCGACGAGCTGATCTCGCGCCTGTCCGACCTGGTGTTCGCCTTTCCCGCGGTGCTGACGGCGATCCTGATCACCACCGCTTTCGGCCCCAGCGCCACCAACGCCATCATCGCCATCGGCATCTTCAACATCCCGGTGTTCGCCCGCGTCACGCGCGGCGCGGCGCTCAGCATGTGGAGCCGCGACTTCATCCGCGCCGCGCTGGCCATCGGCAAGGGCCCGCTGCGCATCACCTTCGACCACGTGCTGCCCAACATCGCCAGCATCCTGATCGTGCAGGCGACCATCCAGTTCGCCGTGGCGATCCTGGCCGAGGCCGGCCTCAGCTATCTCGGCCTGGGCGTGCAGCCGCCGCTGCCGAGCTGGGGTCGCATGCTGAACGATGCGCAGACCTATATGTACGTGCAGCCGACCCTGGCGGTGTTCCCGGGCCTGGCCATCGCGCTGGCGGTGCTGGGCCTGAACCTGCTGGGCGACGGCCTGCGCGACCTGCTCGATCCGCGCCTGCGCGTCATGCGCGTGGGTTAGGCGACGAAGCGGCGGGCCTGGACTATCGGGGCGGGGGCGGCGACCGCTCGAACGTGCGGCGCGGCAGCGGCCGATGGCGCCGCTACATTTCCAGGGGAACGACGGCAGCGGCGGCACGGGGGCGCGGCTGGAACATCACCAGGGCCAGCGCCAGTACGGTCAGCAGCAGGGCCGCGTACTGGACCAGCCCCAGCGGCTCGCCCAGGATCAGCCCGCCGCCCACCACCGCCACCACCGGCACCAGCACGGTGGAGATCGCCGCCACGTTGACCGGCAGCAGCTGCACGATGGCCAGCCAGGTCAGCATGCCGACCGCCAGCGAGATGAAGCCGATGAAGGCGACCAGGCCCATGGTGGCGACGCTGGGCATGTGCAGGTCGGGGAATTCCAGGATCGCCGCCATGATCGCGATCGGCACCCAGCCGAGCGCCATCTGCCAGGCCGCCAGCGAGATCAGCGGCATGTTCCAGTGCGTGCGCTTCTGCACGAAGGTGCCGACCGCCCAGGAATTGGCGGCGCAGATCATCACCACCAGGCCGAACAGCGCCATGCCGCTGCCCAGCTTGGCGAAGTCGTCGACCATCAGCAGGGTGAGCCCGGCCGTGCCCAGCAGCACGGCCAGCACGGCGCGCCGGTTGAGCCGCTCGCCCAGGAACAGGAAGCCGATGATCGCCGCCCACAGCGGCATGGAGAAGCCCAGCACCGCGGCGTGGCCCGATGGCAGGTACAGCACGCCGTAGGCGGTCAGGATGTTCCACAGCGCGATGTTGCACATCGACGCCAGCACCAGCCGCAGGCGCACCTTGCGCGGCACGGCCAGGCTGATGCCGCGCAGGCGGGCCACCGTGAACATGGCGCCCGCGCCCAGCGCCAGCGAGAAGCAGCGCAGGCTCCACGGTCCCAGCTCGTTCAGCGCCATCTTGAACAGCGGCCAGTTGATGCCCCACACGACGGTCAGCAGCGCGAGCAGCGCGAGGCCCTTGAGCGGCACGGCATGGGATGCCGCAGATGGGGGATGGGTCATGATCGGTCGGGCGCGATTAAGCCTGCCGCAGCGGCCTGCGGCAAGGCCGACGCTCTCATGCGAGCGTTGCGCGCTTCACAGGGCGGCGCTGCGGCCGCCGCTTCGCGCGCCTGGAGCGGATCACTATCGGACGGAAGCGCGGCAACGTTGCCATCCGATCGTGTGAATCCGCTCTAATCCTTAAGTGTAGAGCAAATTCACACCTCTTGACGCGATCGGGAACGATTCCGTCAAAAGGTGATTTGCTCTAACGCCGCCGGCGATGAATCCAGGCATAAAAAAAGCGGCCGAGCCGCTTGCGATCCGATATTTGACGGGCTTTCAGCGGACGTAGAGCTGCACCTCGGTGCTGGCGGCGGCGACGCTGACGGTGGAACTGAGGCCCACCCGGCCCGGATCGACCCCCATGCTGGTCAGCGAACGCAGCACGGCGTCGGCCTGCTGCTTGCTGGCGCTCTGGCCCAGCGCCACGTCGGACACCGAGCCTCTGGCCGGCGCGACCGCGACCAGATCGAACTTGGCGTCGGGCTTGCGCCGCAACGCCTCGCTGACGACGTCGTACAGCGCCTGCTCGTATTGCACGCGCGGGTGATCGAACTTCACCACCAGCAGCGGCCGGCGGTTCTGGTTGATGGTGACGGTCGGCGCCCCCGGCGGGGTCGTGGCGGCCAGCCGCGCCGGCGGCGCATTGCCGGCAAAGCGCTGCGGCGGGGGCGCCGGCGGCGTTGCCGCGCCCTGCTGGTAGGGCCGGTTCTGCAGCGACGGGCCCAGCAGACGGCCGTTCTTGACCGCCAGATTGAGGGTCACGAGGTTGTTGCGCTCGGCCGAGACATAGGCGCTCTGGCGGGCGATGTCGGTGCTGAGCTCGCTCAGCAGCCGGTCGATCAGCACGATCGACTGGTTGATCTCGTTCTCCAGGATCTTGAGCTGGCGATGGTCCTCGTCGATGGCGCCGGAGATACCGTAGGTCGCGCGCACGCTTTCCAGCAGGAAAGCGGCCTGGGAGGAGGTGTCGGAAACCGCCGTGCCCAGCGAGTTCATCTGGCTGAGATCGACGTTCAGCTTCTCGAGCTGGTTCTGGGCCTGGTTCCAGGCGTTCACCAGTTCGGGGTTGCCCGGCGTGGTACCGACCTGGAGGCGGGCGTTGATGCCGGCCACCAGCGAGTAGTAGCCCTGGGCATCCTGGGTGGCCTGCTGGCGAATGGCCTGTAGCTTCTGCGTCTGGTCGTTCAGCGTCGACATGGTGCGCACGAAGTCGGAGCGCATCTGCTGGACGCGGGCCCCGACGGCGGTACCGGTCGAGGGGCCTGGCGTCACTTGGGTGGGTTGGAATACGCCGGGTGGCGGGGGTGGGGTCGTGCTGTCCGAGGACAACACCGCGTCTTGCGAACAGGCCCCCAACGCCAAAATGGCGATGAGTGCCGCAACACGGGATTTGCTGATCACCATGGGCACCCTTTGCTTACGGCTTGGCGACAGTGTCAATTTTTCGAGATCGCTCCCCCAAGGAGCGATTCCATCGCCATCGCTTTTGCCGCATCCCCCAAAAAAAACAAGGGGATGGTACTGAAACCCCCCTGCCTCCACAAGCGCTATCGTGGCAATTTGAAGCCTAGCGTGGCACGTCGGCAACAGGCTGGGGATAGAGCAGTCACAAGGGGTCGCAGGCCGGCAATGCGGCCGACCACTTGCGCTGCAGCATCGATTTGAGTAGGTTCGCCGCCTTCCCGCCCGGCCACCTGTTCGGCGAAGCCGGCGCCAGCGGAAAACGCGCCCGTAGCTCAACTGGATAGAGCATCTGACTACGGATCAGAAGGTTAGGAGTTCGAATCTCTTCGGGCGCGCCATTTCAGAACAGAACTATGAACGCCGAACGCCGCCGTTTCTACGCTTGAAGCGGCGACCAACGTTCGCAGCAGTTCCGACTTCGATCCCATGATGCGAACCTCGTCGTCGGCAACCTCGACACGCTGCGCCAGCGCGCGTAGATGGTCGCGGCGGTAGCCGCCATCGTTGAGCCTGATCCGTTCACGGGCTTTGCGGGCAAACCCCTTGAGCATATCGGGGGTGACGCCCTGATTGCCTGAACTATCGAGCGCGAGCTGCGTGCGCTCCGCGTCGGCGGCGGCTTGATCCCGCAATGCCTTGAGGCTCACCATGCGTTCCTTTGCCATGGCGTCGTCCTTGTCCACCATGCCGGCTTCGATGGCGTCAAAGAGACGGCCGAGCCGCTGGTCGGCTTCCGTGATTCGCCTTTGAAGCTCGGCAAGATGCTCGCGGCGGCGCTCGGTGCGTTCCTGTCGGCGGTCGATGACGCTGGCAAGGACGGTTTCCAACCGCTTGGGCAGGAGCAGGCGGTCCCCGATATAATCGGCGACCGTATGGTCCAGCTTGTCCATGGGGATCGTGCGACCCTTGCAGCCGGTCTTGCCCTGCCGGGCCTTGGTCGAGCAGGTATAGTAGCGGTATGTCGCGCCCGTGCTGCCTTGGCCGGTGCGAAGCGTCATCGCTCCCCCGCACTTGGCGCAGAAGCAAATGCCGGTCAGGAGCGTCGGGCCGCTGGAGACACGTGCAGGCGTCACCATGGGATTGCGGGACTTGAGGCGGGCTTGCACCGCGTCGAACGTCTCGCGCTCGATTAGGGGCGGCACCGCCATGATGGCGACCTCGCTCTCCGGCTTCTTCTCCCGATCCTTGTGCGAGCGGGTGTTGAACCTGTGCTCGCCGATATAGGTGGTGCGGGTCAGGATGGCGTGGATTTGCGCCAATCCCCAACGCCCTCCGTCGCGGGTGAAGAAGCGGCGCTCGTTGAGATAGGTGGCGATGGCCTTGACGCCCATCGCGCCGGACGTGCCGTCTCCTTCGAGGAACAGGCGATAGATCAGCCGCACGGTGTCGGCGTGCAGCGGGTCGATCTCCAGCTTCTTCTTGATCTTCGATCCGCGCTGCTCGGCCGCGACGATGCGATAGCCGATGGGCGGCCGTGCGCCGTTCCAGAAACCCTGCCGGGCATTCTCGTTCATGGCGCGCAGGACGTGCTTGGCGTTCTCCTTGGACTGGTATTCGTCGAACAGCGCCATGATCTGCCGCATCATCTGGTGCATGGGATCGTCGCCCATTTCCTGCGTGATGGACACGAGCTTGACGCCGTTCTTCGCCAGCTTGCGAACGTAGA
>CAYWLS010000008.1:0-147417 GCA_964458605.1 uncultured Hyphomicrobiales bacterium
CCGCGTTGGTGGCGCCGGGGCCGGAGGTCACCAGCACCACGCCCACCTTGCCGGTGGAGCGGGCATAGCCCTCGGCCGAATGCACCGCCGCCTGCTCGTGGCGCACCAGGATGTGGCGCAGCCGGTTCTGCTTGAAGATCGAATCGTAGATCGGCAGCACGGCGCCGCCCGGATAGCCGAAGACGACATCGACGTCCTGGTCGATCAAGCATTTGATCACCAGATCGGCGCCGTTGGTCGTGTCCTCGGCCATTTGATGCCCACTCCTCCTGTTCGAGCCCGCCGGACCATCGGTCCGCCGGACTTCAATACGCGAAAAACCGCGGGAAACCGCCTTCCGGCGGCGAAGGGGCGGACCTTAGACTTTGCTCAGGGGGCGGTCAACCGCCATTGACGAATAAACGAAAAGATTTCGTTCGAATTCTTTTCCGAAAGTTGTTTTCCGAATACCAGATCGGCAACTATCTGATGGCGGAACCAGGTCTGCTGGCGCTTGGCGTATTGGCGGGTGGCCGTCACCGCCAGACTAAATGCCTGATCCAGCGGGATTTTTCCCTCCAGATGGGCGGTGAGCTGGGGCACGCCCAGGGCCTGCAGCACGGGGCTGCTGCGTCCGGGATCCTGCGCCAATAAGGCGCGCAATTCCGCCAGCGCGCCGGCCTCGAGCATGGCCCGGAAGCGGGTCTCGGCCGCCTGGCGCAGCGCTTCGCGCGGCGGCGCCAGCACGATGGTCAGGAAACGCAGGCCCGGCGGCGGACCCGATAGCGGCTGCGCCTGCCACTGGCTGAGCGGCCGGCCGGTGGCCAGCAGCACCTCCATGCCGCGCACATGGCGCTGGCGGTCGGCGGGCTTGAGCCGTGCTACCAGCGCGGCATCGCGCTGCGCCAGGCGGCGGCGGAAGGCTTCGGCCCCCAGCGCGGTCCACAGGCGCTCGGCCTCCCGCCGCGCCTCGGCCGGCACGTCGGGGATGGACGACAGGCCCTGCAGCAGGCTCCTTATATAAAGACCGGTGCCGCCCACCACGATCGGCAGCCGGCCCTCGCCCAGCGCCGCCGCGATGGCATCGAGCGCCATCTGCCGCCAGCGCCCCGCGCCCGCCACGTCGTGCGGCGCCAGCACGCCATAGAGGCGATGCGGCGCCTCGGCCTGATCCGCCGGCGTGGGCTGGGCGGTGAGGATCGGCAGCGCGCCATAAAGCTGCATGGAATCGGCGTTGATCACCGTGCCGGAGAATTGCCGCGCCGCTGCCAGCGCCAGTGCCGACTTGCCGCTGGCGGTCGGGCCGCCCAGCACCAGCACCGGTTTCACCGTGCCTTGCCTCGCCGCGATGCGGCGGCCAAGATGCGCGCGCCCGTCCCGCCCCTTTCACAGTCCAGTGTCATGCAACACGTCCTGGTTTTCATCTGCCGCCCCGACCGACCCGCGCTGGACGATAGCATGCTGAAAAGCGTGCGGGCGCGGCTCGACGCGCTGGGCGCCGAAAGCGCGCCGCCGGTCTGGCTGGACCGCGGCGCCCAGGGGGACATCGCCTGCGATATCGGCTTCGACGGCATCGACGGCGAGCAGGCCGTGGCCGCCGCGCGCCAGGTGCTGGCCGGCAAGCCGGTCGACGTCGCCGCCCTGCCGGCCGCGGGCCGCCGCAAGGCGCTGCTGGTGGCCGACATGGAATCGACCGTGATCGAGAACGAGATGCTCGACGAGCTGGCCGAATTCCTCAACCTGCGCCAGCACATCGCCGCCATCACGGCGCGGGCGATGAACGGGGAGATCGATTTCGCCGGCGCCTTGCGCGAGCGCGTGGCGCTGCTGAAGGATCTGGAGCAGACCAGGCTCGACGAAGCGGCTTCGCTGATCCGCATCATGCCCGGCGCCCAGGCGCTGATCGCCACCATGCGCGCCAACGGCGCCTATTGCGCGCTGGTGTCGGGCGGCTTCACCTATTTCACCGACCAGGTGCATCGCCAGCTCGGCTTCCACAGCCATCACGCCAACACCCTGACCGTCGAAGGCGGCAAGCTCGCCGGCACGGTGGGCGAGCCGATCCTGGGCAAGGAAGCCAAGCTCGACATGCTGATGAAGCTGGCCGGCGAGCGGCATCTGTCGCTGGCCCAGACCTTGGCGGTAGGCGACGGCGCCAACGACCTGCCGATGCTGCAGGCCGCCGGGCTGGGCGTGGCCTATCACGCCAAGCCGGCGGTGGCGGCTGCGGTGCCGGTGCGCATCGACCACGGGGATCTCACGGCGCTGCTCTATCTGCAGGGCTATCGGCGCGAAGAATTCGTCGCCGCGTAACGGCGCAGCCCGGAAACTAGGGGGAAGACCATGGAAACCACGTCGATCGTTCTGGCCAGCCGCCCGCAAGGCGATCCTACGGCCGGCAATTTCAGGATCGAGAAGCGCACGGTGCCGGCGCTGCAGGAGGGCCAGATCGCCGTGCGGGTGATCTACCTGTCGCTCGATCCCTATATGCGCCCGCGCATGACGGAGATGGATTCCTACACCCCGCCCTTCGCGCTCGATCAGCCGCTGAGCGGCGGCGCGATCGGCAAGGTGGTGCAGTCGGCCAACGCCAAATTCGCCGAGGGCGATACGGTGATGGGCATGTTCGGCTGGGAGACCATCTCGGTGGTCGACGGGCGCGGCGTGCGCAAGCTCGAGCCGCCCCAATCCCCCGGGGCCGCGAAGCTGACCTGGCATCTGGGCGTGCTGGGCATGCCCGGCTACACCGCCTATCACGGCATGCTGCGCATCGGCCAGCCCAAGGCTGGCGAGACGGTGTTCGTGTCGGCCGCCACCGGCGCGGTCGGCGCGCTGGCAGGCCAGCTCGCCAGGCTCAAGGGCGCGCGGGCGGTGGGCTGCGCCGGCAGCCCGGCCAAATGCGACTTCGCCACCAAGGAGCTGGGCTACGATGCCTGCTTCGACCACAACGCGCGGCACGACTACGACCAGGCGCTGGCCGAGCTGTGCCCCAGGGGCATCGACGTCGATTTCGAGAATGTCGGCGGGCCGATCTTCCACGCGGTGTTCCGCAAGATGAACGATTTCGGCCGCATGGTGATGTGCGGCGCGATCGCCGAATACAACGACACCACGCCGCAGCCCGGACCGGAGAAGATGTTCGCGGTGATCCAGCGGCGGCTCAGGATCGAGGGCTTCATCGTCTCCGACCACATGCGCACGATGGACGAGTTCGTGCGCGAGGTGAGCCAATGGCTGCGCGAGGGCAGGATCCGCTATCGCGAGACGGTGGTGAAGGGGCTGGAGCACGCGCCGCAGGCCTTCATGGGCCTGCTCAAGGGCGAGAATTTCGGCAAGCTGATCGTGCAGGTGGGGGAGGAGTGAGATGCAATCCGATCAAATGGTTCTTCGTCTCAACAAAGAGCAGTTCGCTGCCTTGATCCGTGCGCTGAACAACCCACCGCCACCGAACGAGAAACTGCGCCAGTTGCTTGCCGCCAAAGCGCCCTGGGAGAAATAGCGTTGGGCGATGCGACCGCACTGAACCGATCCGCCTGCAATACTCGTCGCCATTCAGGCTCTGCCTGAAATGCGGCTTGTGTGACACGCGCGCTATTGGCCAGCGTGCTTCTCCGTCGGATGTACGCCGCTTGCCCCTGCGGCTTGGGGCTTGAACGGCACCACCTTCCGCTCCCCTCCCTCCTCCCTGACAGCAAACTGCAAGCTGTTGGCAAGTCGAACAGACTCCCTCCTGCGCATCGTCGCCGATCGGCCTAACGAATCGGTATCGCGCTGCCCGCCCGTGGGCGGCGCTCCGGTTCAACGACGGGAGCGGCGATGCAGGATACCGACGACACCTACCAACGCATGTTCGGCCATTGGGCGCAGGTCCATCGCGAGCTCGAGCCGGCGCCGCCCGGGCCGTCGCCGCAGGGCGCCGCCACGCCGGCCCAGCCGGCCGGCAAACATGGCGAGACCGCCGTGCTGGGCGCGGTGCTGGTCGACAACGACAACTACTGGCGCTGCGTCGAGCTCGGGCTGAAGCCGCAGCATTTCTTCCACGCCCTGCATGCGCGGCTGTGGCAGGCGATGGCCGCGTCGATCGAGGCCGGGCAGCAGGCCACGCCCTTCACCATCCAGGCGCGGCTGGGCCATGACGCCGAGTTCGAAGCCGAGGGCGGCATGATCGCGCTGGGCAAGGCGGCGATGGCGGCGGGCGGCATCCGCGACATCGCGGACTACGCCCGGCTGGTGATCGAATGGTCCAACCGCCGCGCCCTGGTGGCGCTGGGCCAGCGCGCCGCGGCGGAGGCGCTGGACGGGCGCTGCGACTATGCCGCGCTGGTGGGCGCGCTCGATGCCGGGCTGAGCGAGCGCCGCCCCGAGCCGGCGCGCGGCGGCATCAGGCCGGTGGCCGAGGCGATGCGCGCGGCCCAGGAGAGCAACCGGCGGGCGCGCGAGGCCGGCGCGCTGGACGGCGTGCCCTACGGGCTGGCGCGGCTCGACGCGGTGCTGGGCGGCGTCGCCAGATCGGACCTGGCGATCGTCGCCGGCCGGCCGGGCATGGGCAAGAGCGCGCTGGCCGCCCATGTCGCGCTGCATAACGCGCGCGCCGGCCGCCATGTCGTGGTGTTCACCCTGGAGATGTCGCAGGAGCAGATCGCCAATCGCTGGAGCGGGCAGCTTGCCGGCATCCCGCCGGCGGCGATGCGGCGGGGCGATATCGGCCCGGGCCAGCTCGCCGCGCTGGACGCGGCCAGCGACGCGCTGGCCGCCCTGCCGCTGCATATCGACCAGACCGCCGCGCTCGATGCCGGCGAAATGCGCGCCCGGCTGCGCCGCCACTGCGCGCGCCATCCGCTCGACCTGGTGATCGTCGACTACCTGCAGCTCATGAAATCGCCCGGCGCCGGCGACAACCGGGTGGCCGAGGTGTCGGCCATCACCGCCGCGCTCAAGGGCCTGGCCAAGGAGCTGAACGTGCCGGTGATCGCCCTGTCGCAGCTCAGCCGCGCGGTGGAGGGCCGCGACGACAAGCGGCCGCGGCTGTCGGATCTGCGCGAATCGGGCAGCATCGAGCAGGACGCCGATGCGGTGATCTTCGTGTTCCGCCGCGACTACTACCAGGCCGAGCCCAGCGCGGGCGGCGCCATCGACCACGCGCGCTGGCGCGACGCGGCGCGGCGCTACTACGGCACCGCCGAGCTGATCGTCGCCAAGAACCGGCACGGCCCCTGCCAGAGCGTGCCGGTCGGCTTCGATCCGGCGCTGACGCGGTTCCACGATCTCGAAGCTTCGGGAGCGGACCGATGAGCGGCGAGGCGCTGTTCTGGGCCGCCCGGCAGGCTGTCGGCAGCGTGGCCGAGCGGGCGGTGCTGTGGGAGTTGAGCAACCTCGCCAACAAGGAGCGCGGCCATGTCGCCTGGCCCTCGCTGGCGACGCTGGTGGAACGCTGCGCCTGCAGCGAACGATCGATCCGCAAGGCGCTGAAGGCACTGGCGCAGCGCGGCCTGATCGAAGTGCGGGGCAGCAACATTCGCCGACGCTATCGGCTATGCCTGGAAGCCGGCGTGGTGGCAGCCGATTCCGGCAACCCGCGCCGCGACAGCGGCACCGGGCACCGCGACAGCGGCAATGGGCACCGCGACAGCGGCAATGCGCACCGCGACAGCGGCACGATACGCCGCGATTGCGGCAACCCGCGCCACCGATACTATCAAGATACTCCTTGTCATCCTGACAAGGATACGGCGGGCGCCAAGCCGCCCGCCTTCGATACCGCGGCCGAACGCGCCGCGCCGCGCCTGACGGGCGCGGCCGCGGTGCTGGCCGAGGAAGAAGCGCAATGGACCATGCGGCTTGGCGCCTATCGCAAGGATCGCTTCTGGCCCGCCGCCTGGGGGCCGCCGCCGGGCCAGCGCGGCTGCCTGGCGCCGCGATCGGTGCTGATCCAGTTCGGCTTGGCAGGACAGGACGCGGCGGCCGGCGGGCCAGCGTCGGCCTCGGCGCCGGAGCACGCGCCATGAGCGCGAGCCTGCCGCCCTGCTGGCATTCGATGGGCTGGCAATCGCCGGGCGCGGTGGCGGCCCGGCTGGTCCGGACGCTGCCGCCGCTGCGGGAAGGCAAGCCGGCGCGGAGGCCCGGCTTGCGGAACGCCGTCGCCGCCCGGCCGGACCTTTGCGCGCGGTCGCCAGACGCCCGTTCCGCTGTTGCAAACCGACCGGACGGATTGTAAAGATGATGGAGCGAAATTGATCCGGGCGCCGCCCAAGAGCGCCAGCACGGGGCATGGTTTCAGCGCCATCACATCGAGCAGCCGCCCAGCCGGCGGTTGGGTTTCATCCACCCCTGCAGCGGTACGGTTGCACCGCAGCAGGACGGGACTAGGCCGAGCGCATGGCCAAGCCGCGCAACGGCCGCACGCCCAACACGGTGCGCCGCGCCGCCACCAAGCAGGCGGTGCTGGCTTCCGCGCGCAGCCTGTTCGTCGAGAACGGCTATACCCGCACCACGGTCGACGATATCGCCCGCCACGCCGGCATCTCCAAGGGCGGCATCTACTTCCACTTCCCCGACAAGGCCGACATCGTGCGCGAGCTGCTGTTGCAGTCGGCCGAGCTCTACCGCGACGTGCTGGCGCTGCTGCACGACGACAAGGTGCCGCCGCTCGACCGCGTGGTGGCCTACATGAACTGGGTCGCCAAGCTGGGCGGCAACGACCCCGATTCCATGCTGCTGCCGATCCTGATCTCGCTGGAGTTCCTCGAGACCGGCAACGAGGCGGAACGGCTGGTGGCGGCGCATTACGAGGCGATCTATGCCGCGCTGTCGGCGGCGCTGGAGGACGGCCGCCGCAAGGGCGTGTTCAACAAGCGCTCGGGCGTGCGCGAGCAGGCCGCCACCATCGTCGTGATGGGCGACGGCGCGCTGCTGGAATGGCTGCGCCGCAGCAAGACCTTGAACGGCACCAAGCTGGTGCGCACCCTGCGCCATTGCCTGCTGAACGCCATCGTCATGCCGGAGCGGCCGGAGCGTCGGGCACGCATCGCCGTGCCGCGCAAGCCGGGCAAGCCGCGCGGCCGCGCCGCCCTGCCTTCCTGACCGGCGATCCTCAGAGCAGCTCGACCGCCGAGGCGGCGTCGAGTTCGGCGCTCCTGCCCTGCCAGATCACCGCGCCGCTCCTGATGGCGATGGCGGCGCCGGCGATCCTGAGCGCGGCATCGACGTTCTGCTCGACCAGCAGCACGGTCACGCCCAGTTGGCGGCAGATCACCGACACCTGGGCCATCACCTCGTCGACCAGCTTGGGCGACAGGCCCAGCGAGGGCTCGTCCAGGATCAGGAAGCGCGGCGCGGTCATCAGCCCCATGCCGATCGCCAGCATGCGCTGCTGGCCGCCGCTCAGGCTGGCCGCCGGGCGGTTCCTGAATTCGTCGAGGATCGGGAACAGATCCCAGGCCTGGCGCAGCGCCGCCGCCAGCGCCTCGCGGCCGTAGCGCCGCGGCCGCGCCGCCAGGCGCAGGTTTTCCAGCACCGTCAGCTCGGCGAACACCGCCCGCTCCTGCAGCACCAGCGAGATGCCGGCCTGCAGCCGGCCCGCCACCGACAGCCGCTGCAACTGCTGGCCGCCCAGGCGGACCGTGCCGGCATCGATGCCGACCACGCCCATCACCGCCTTGGCCAGGGTCGATTTGCCGGCGCCGTTATGGCCCAGCAGCACGGTGATCTCGCCGCCGGCGATGCTGGCGCTGACCTCGCGCAGCACCGGCAGCTTGCCGTAGCCGGCGGTGACCTTGTCCAGCTCCAGGCCCAGCGCTTGGCTCATGCCGCGTGCTCCGCCTCGGCGGCGACGCCCAGATAGAGCCGCGCCAGGTCCTCGCGCTGCATGATCTCCGCCGTCGGGCCGGCCGCCTTGACCGTGCCCTCGGCCATGAACACGACGCGGTCGGAGACGCGGCGCACTGCGTTGAGATTGTGCTCGACGATGCACACGGTGCGGCCGTGGCGGTGCACCAGCTCGCGGATGCGCGCGATGAACTGGTCGACGGCGTTGCTGTCCAGCCCGCCCAGCGGCTCGTCCAGCAGCACGACGGCAGCGTCGGTCATCATCAGCCGGCCGATCGACAGCAGCTTCTGCTCGGCGTAGCTGAGATCGCCGGCCATGCGGTTGGCGGCGTCGCCCAGGCCCAGCTCGTCCACCACCGTCCAGGCGCGCGCCAGCGCCGCCTCCAGCGCCGCCTTGTCGCGGCGCGGCCGGAACACCGATCGCAGCGCGCCGGCGGAAGTGCCGCCCAGCAGCAGGTTCTCGATCACCGTCAGGCGGCCGAGCGTGCGCACGCCCTGGAACGAGCGCACGATGCCGGCGGCGAAGATCTCGGCCGGGCTCAGTCCCACCAGGTCGCGGCCGCGGAACATCACCTTGCCGGTGTCGGGCACCACGAAGCCGGTCATCAGGTTGAAGATGGTCGACTTGCCGGCGCCGTTGGGGCCGACGATGCCGGTGACGCAGTTGGGCGCGATGTCGACGGTGCAGTCGCGCACCGCGGCCACGCCGCCGAAGGATTTGCTGAGGTCCGACAGCTCGATGGCGTCGTTCATGGCGTGCCTCCTCCCGACGCGCGCGGCGCGCCGGCCGGGCGCTGGAAGCGGCGGATGGTCTCGGCGACGATGCCGCTGGGCCGCAGGAACAGCACGGCGATGATGATGGCGGCGTAGATGATCTGCGTCACCGAGGCCACCTTCTCGCTCTGGATGCCGATGAAGCCGATCAGCTGGGGCAGCCAGGTGACGATCACCGCGCCGACCAGCGCGCCGGTCAGCGAATACTGCCCGCCCAGCACCGAGATGGTGACCACCAGGATGGCGGCCTCGAACGAGAACGAGGCGGGGTTGATGTAGCTGCTGTAATGGGCGAACAGCGCGCCGGCGAAGCCGGCCAGCCCGGCCGAAACGACGAAGGCGAACAGCTTGGCGGCGAACACGTTGACGCCCAGCGCCTCGACGGCGAATTCGTCCTCGCGGATGGCGCGCAGGGTGCGGCCCAGATTGGAGCGCTCGACGTAGCGCAGCACCAGGTAGACCAGCGCGGTCAGCACCCAGACCGCGACCGTGGCGGCGATCTGGCCCTTGATGCGCAGCGGCCCGAGCTGCAGCGCGACGATCTCGCCGATGCCGTTGTCGCCGCCGGTGAACGGCAGGTTGAGCAGCGCCACCGAGAAGATGATCTGCACCGAGAAGGTCACCAGCATCAGGTACTGGCCGCGCTCGCGCAGCGCCACCGCCGCCACCGCCGCGGCGCAGGCGCCGGCGAAGGCGATGCCGAACAGCATGCCGAGCAGCATCAGTTCCGGCGGCAGCAGCTTGTCGAGCATGGCGCTGGCATAGGCGCCCAGGCCGAAGAAGGCGGCATGGGCGATGGTGAACATGCCGGCGGTGCCGTGCACCAGGGTGAACGACATCGCCAGGATGCCGTAGATGCCGGCGTAGGACAGGATGCCGAGATAGAAATTCATCGGCCTACACGCTGCGCTGTGCCGGGCGGTTCTTGCGCACGGCGGTGATCACCAGCATGGCGCCGAACGGGATCGCCAACTGCCATTGCGAGGGCAGCACCAGCAGGCCGATGCCGGTCAGCAGGCCGAGTCCGATGCCGGCCAAGGCATGGGCCACCACGCCCATGCCGATGCGCACCGAAGCCACCACCAGCGCGGCGAAGCCGAACAGCAGCGGCGTGAAGCCGCCCGACGGCGTCATCGGCTCGTACAGCGAGGCCAGCACGGCGGGCACCGCGATCAGCAGGCCCGACAGCGCGAACACCGCCAGCCGCACCCGGCCCAGCTCGACGCCGAACACCGAGGCCAGCAGCGGATTGGCGGCGGCGCCGCGCAGCGACAGGCCGACGCCGGTGAGGCGGAACAGCATCTGCAGCGCCACCACCACCGCGCACAGCGCCGCCAGGTTGGCGCCGTCGATCGCCGACAGGTTGAGCCCGCCCAGCTGCACATGCGGCACCTCGGAGGTCAGCACCAGTTGGCCGGCGCTGCCGAAGCCCAGCGCGATGACGTTCTCGCAGATATAGAGGACGGCCAGGCCCAGCAGCACCAGCACCGCCAGCGGCTTCTGCTGCTCGAGGAAGCGCCGGTAGAGCAGCTGGTAGACCACCGCCTGCAGCAGCGGCCCGACCGCCAGCGCCGCCAGGATCGCCGCCCACACCGGCCATTGCAGCCGCTCGTAGCAATAGAGCAGCGTATAGGCGACCGCGGCGTAGATGCCGGCCAGGCCGAAATCGAGCATGCCGACCACGCGCCAGGTGGTGCCCAGCGCGACCGCGACGAAGCCGACCGACACGCCCCAGATCAGGCCGAACAGCAGCAGGTCGATCATGGCCGGCCTCGCCGCGCCACGGCCAGGGCATGGCGCGCAGCGCCGCTCCGGCGGCGCGCCGGCGCGCTCAATCGAACAGGGTCGGTCGACGCAGCCATAGCCCACCATCCTGCACGAAACAGGCGCCCGAGACGAAGCCGGAATAGTCGCTCACCAGATAGGCGGCAAGGTCGGCCACCTCGCCCGGCTCGCCCAGCCGGCCGACCGAGATGTTGTCCAGCAGCCGGCGCTCGATCTTGGGATCGGCCCACAGCCGCGAGGCGGCGCCGGTCTCGGCGATCGGGCCCGGCGCGATGGCGTTGAGCCGGATGCCGTGGCGGCCCCATTCGCTGGCCAGCGACTTGGTCAGGGCCAGCACGCCGGCCTTGGCGGCGGCGGAATGCACGGTCATCGGATTGCCGGTCATGGCGTAGGTGGCGACGATGTTCAGCACCACGCCCTTGCCGCCGCGCTCCATCACGTGCTTGCCGAAGGCCTGGGTGCAGAACCAGGTGCCGTTCAGCACGATGTCGATCACCGTGTTCCAGGCGTTGGGCGACATCTTGGCCGATTCGACGATGAAATTGCCGGCGGCGTTGTTGACCAGGATGTCGATGCCGTCGAAGCGGGCGATGCAGAACTCGATCAGCCCGGCGATGTCGGCCTGGCTGCGCACGTCCATCGCATAGGGCACCACCACGCGGCCCTCGCCCGACAGCTCGGCCGCGGTCGCCTGCAGCACCTCCGCCTTGCGGCTGGCGATCACCACCGTGGCGCCCAGCGCGGCGAAATTGGCGGCCATCGCCTTGCCCAGGCCGGTGCCGCCGCCGGTGACGATGGCCACCTTGCCGCGCAGCGCGCCCGGCGCCAGCATCGGCGCGGGATGCACGGAAGTCGGAGGGGCGGCGGTGGCGGCTTGGGACATCGGACTCTCGGGCTGCTGTTGGGGACTATTGCTGGTTGGCGGGATCGAACTCCAGCCCCATCAGGGCGCGGCCGATCGTCTGGGCGGTGTTGTGCAGGTTGGCGTGGGTGCTCTGCACATGGATGTTGCGGATCTGGCGCGACAGCGAATGGGTCTCGAACAGCGCCGAGGAGCCGGCGATGCGGATCGCCTCGGTGGTGATCCATTCGGCGGTCGACATGGCGAACAGCTTGGCCATCAGCGAGAATTCCTCGGCCCGCTTGATGTCGTCCTGCGCCCAGTAGCCGGCCGCCTGGTACAGCAGGCTGCGCGCCGCCTCGATCTGCATGCGCATCTCGCCCAGGCTGCGCTGGCTGTGCGGGTTGGAAGCGGTGCCGCGCCGCGGCAGATAGTCGACGGCGAATTCCAGGATGCCGGCGGCGGCGCCCAGATGGGCGGCGCCGAACGCCAGGTGCCAGCGCGAGCCGTAATTCCGGCGCGCATAGAAGCCGCCGTCCTGGATCACGTCGGCTGCCGGCACCTTGACCCGGTCCAGCACCACGCGCGGGCTGACCGCGGCGCGCATGCCCAGCGGCCGCCACCAGCGCTCGTCCACCGTCACGCCGGCCGCCCCGCGCGGCACCATGAACATGATCATGTCCTGCGGGATCGGCTTGTCCGGCAGCGAGGCGTGGTAGAGCGTGTAGTGGGCGCAGCTCGCCAAGGTGCCGTAGGTCTTCTCGCCGCTGACCTCCAGCCCGTCCTTGGTGGGCTGGGCGCGGGTCAGCATGCTGTAGTGGCCGCGCGCCGTGCCGCCGGGCTCGGTGGCGGTCCAGGAGATCACCTCGCCGGCCTCGACCACCGGCTCGAAATAGCGCTTCTGCTGCTCGGGCGTGGCGCCCACCGCCAGCATCTGCACCGCGTGCAGATGCACCTGGTAGCAATGGGTCGAGGCCATGTCGGCCTTGCCGAGCTGCTCCAGCACCAGCAAATAGGCCAGCGGGTCGTGGCCCAGCACGATGTTGACGCCGCCGCCGCCCAGTGCCTTGGGCACGCTGAGGCCGAGCAGCTTGGCCTCGTGCAGCGCCTTCAGCATCTCGGTCGGCAGGCTGTAGTCGGCGTCGTGCTTGGCGGCATTGGGCGCCACCACGCCTTGCGCCACCTCGGCAGCCAGGCCGCGCAGGCGTTCGTGTTCGGGGCTGAGGGAGACCTGTTGCATGAGCGCGCCCGATCCCTCTACTGCAGGCCCAGCAGGTGCTTGGCCACCTGGATGCGATGGATCTCGTTGGTGCCCTCGACGATCTGGCCGACCTTGCCCTCGCGGAAATGGCGCTCGACCTTGTAGTCGCGCAGGATGCCGTAGCCGCCCAGGATCTGCACCGCCTCGCCCGCCACGTACATGCTGACATCGGTGCTCAGCACCTTGGCCATCGAGCACTCGGCGCGCGCCGGCAGACCCTCGTCGAGCAGCCGGGCGGCGTCGCGCACCAGCAGCTTGGCGGCGCGGATGCGCATGGCCATGTCGGCCAGCTTGAGCTGGATGGCCTGGAACTCGCCGATGCGCTGGCCGAACTGCTTGCGGTCGCGGGCGTAGTTGAGCGCGATGTCGAAACACGCCTCGGCGGCGCCGATCGCCATCGAGCCGACATTGACCCGGCTGCGGTTGAGCGTGCCCAGCATCATGCCCATGCCGTCGCCGCGGGTGCCGACCAGCAGCGACTCGTCCACCGCGCAGTCGACGAAGTCGACCTGGCAGGTGTGATGGGCATTGTAGGACATCTTCTTTTCCCAGCGCGGGATCTGCACGCCCGGCGTGTCGCGCGGCACCAGGAACACGCTGCGCGAGCGCTTGCCCTGGTTGGACGGCTCGGTGCGCACGCAGACCGCGATCATGTCGCAGCGATCGGCGTTGGAGATGAACACCTTGGTGCCGTTGATCACCCACTTGCCGTTGCGCAGCTCGGCGTTGGCGGTGCCAGCCAGCACGTCGGAGCCGGCGCCCGGCTCGGTCAGCGCGAACACCGCCCACCAGTCGCCGTTCATCAGCTTGGGCAGCCAGGATTGGCGCTGCGCCGGGGTGCCGTTGCGCGCGATCAGGCCGACCACCATGTTGTGCACGCTGATGAAGCTGAGCGGCCGGTAGACCCGGCCCAGCTCCTCGAACAGCAGGCTCTGCGAGAAATGGTCGAGATTGGTGCCGCCGTATTCGGCCGGGCCGTCGATGCCGGCATAGCCCGCCCGCGCCAGCTTGGTGAAGATCTCGCGCGGCAGGTGCTCCTCGGCCTCCCATTCGTCGATATGCGGCGCCACCTCGCGCTGCATGAAGGCGCGCATGGCGCTCTGCACGGCGGTCTGTTCGGGGGTCAGGTTTTCCACGATGAACGTCTCCTCGGGGTCGAATGCCGCGCCGTTCGGACGCGATGCGATAGCGCGCCGTCAGGCGCGGTGCGATAGCGCGCCGTCAGGCGCGGTGCGATAGCGCGCCGTCGGGCGCGGTGCGATAGCGCGCCGTCGGGCGCGGTGCGATAGCGCGCCGTCGGGCGCGGTGCGATAGCGCGCCATCAGGCGCGATGGGTGGCGTATTCGGCGCCGAACATCTCGGCGCCGATCACGATCTTGTGGATGTCCTGGCCGCCGCCGGCGGTCTTCCAGCCCATGACGTCGAGATGGCGCTGGAACACCGGATGGTCCTCGTTGAAGGCGGCGCCGCCCCAGATCTCCAGGCAGTCGGCTAGCGCCTGGGTGGCCAGCTCGGCGATGTAGTATTTCAGCATCGAGGCGTATTGCGTGACGCGCTGGCGGTTGTCGGCCATCCAGGCGGCCTTGTAGGCCAGCAGCCGGCCGGCCTCGAGCTTGGTGTAGTTCTCCACCAGCTTGAACTGGATCGACTGCCATTTCAGCAGCGGCTTGCCGAAGGTCTGCTTGGTCTTGGCGCGCTCCAGGGTCTCGTCGAGCGACTGCAGCACGGCGCCGGTGATCAGGGTCGGGCCGACGCCGCGGGTATAGTCCCAGCGCTCGCGCATCATGTAGAAGCCGCGATTCTCCTCGCCGATCAGATTGGCGCGCGGCACCGTCACATTCTCGAACTTGATGGTCGCCAGCATGTGGGCGCGCACGCCCGGCTCGGGGATCGGGATCACGGTGACGCCGGGCCGGTCGGCCTCGACCAGCAGCATGCTCATGCCCTTGCGGCCGGCGGCGGGATCGGTCAGCGCCGTCACCACCAGCAGGTCGGCGCCCGGCACCAGCGACACGAAGGTCTTCAAGCCGTTGATGACGTAGTCGTTGCCGCGCTTCTCCGCCGTGGTCTTGATGTTGGCGGCGTCGCCGCCGGCATGCGGCTCGGTCTCGGCGAAGGCCAGCAGCCGGTTGCCGCGGATGATCTCGCCGATGATGGTGGGATCGCTCAGCAGCTTGGGATAGGAATTGCCCATCAGCGCGATCCAGCCGCAGCTGATGTCGGCGCGGCCGATCTCCTCGACGGCGATCGAGAAATCGACCCAGCTGCGCTCCTGCCCGCCCACCGACTTGGGGAAGGTGAAGCCCAGCAGGCCGAAATCGCCCATCATCTTCAGCGCGTCGAACGGGAACTTGTCGGCCTTGGCCCAGCGCCGCGAATGGGGCGCCAGCTCCTTGAGCGCGAATTGGCGATAGTCCTGGCGCAGCTTTTCCTGCTGCGGGGTGAAATGGAACGACAGGCCGTCCGGTGCCGTCATGGCGGGGCTCCTAGCTCTGGATTTCGATCAGCTTGCTCTTGCCGCTGGCGCGCGGCAGCGACATCGGCTCGACGATGTCGATGGCGGCGCGCACCCGCAGGATCTCGAAGATGCGGTGCTCGATACGGCCCTTCAGCGCCGCCTGGGCGTCGCCGCCCAGCTTCTGCGCCGATTCGACCTTCAGCGCCAAAGGCGGCTGCACCTTGGGCGGCTTGTCCTTGAGCACGATCTTTATTTCGCCGGTGACCTCGGGCATGAAGCCGGCCACCAGGTCCTTGATCGAGGACGGATAGACGTTGACGCCGCGCACGATCAGCATGTCGTCGACCCGGCCCAGCACCTTGATGCGCAGGTGGCAGTGGCCGCAGGCCGGACAGGGCGTGTTGTCGACCTGGAAGATGTCGCCCGGGTCCTGCTTGAAGGCCGGTCGCGCCTGGTGCCGCAGCGAGGTCATCAGCAGCCGGCCGGTGGTCGGCCCCTCGATCGGCAGCGGCTGCAGGGTCTGCGGATCGACCAGTTCGTGCAGCACCAGGTCGGGGGTCAGCGTGTGCAGGCCGTGATAGTCGGTGCCGGGGCAGGACAGTTGCGACACGCCGTAGGCGCCCAGCATGGCGTCGTAGACTTCCGCGCCGAAGGATTGCGACAGGTGGCGGCGCACCTCGGGCAGGCCGGCGCCCGGCTCGCCGCAGCACAGGATGCGCTTGATGCCCAGGCTGGCGATGTCGGCGCCGATCACCTTGGGCGCCTGCTCGATCAGGCGCTCGGCCATCGACGGCGTGGCCAGCAGCACGGTGGGGCGCAGCAACTGGGCGAGCTGCAGGATGCGCGGCACGCCGGCTTCGGCGCCGACCGGGATCGGCCGCACGCCGATCTGCATCAGCGAGTGAACGGCGATCGCGCCCACCACCCACATGCTCAAGCCCAGCGCGTTCATCACCATGTCGCCCGGGCCGGCGCCCATCCAGGCCAGCGCCCGGGCCCAGCCGACGGCGTTGACCTCGAGGTCGCGCTCGGTGAACAGGTAGGTGAAGGTCGGCCGGCCGGTGGTGCCGCTGGTGGCGGAGATGCCGCTGACCTCGCGCGGGTCGCAGCACAGATGCGCGCCCAGATAGTCGCCGCGCTCCCTGAACGAACGCTCTTCGCTGTCGCGCTCGTCGGCCTTGGTGAAGGCGAAGCCGAGGCGGCCGAAATCGGCGATGCTCCTGATGTCCTCGGGCGCGGCGCCGGCCGCCGCCATCTTGGCGCGATACATCTCGGAACGGTCGTAGCAGTAGCGCACCTGTTCCTGCAGCCGCGCCAGCCGCAGCGCTTCCAGCGCCGGGCCCGGCTCGGGCGGATTGGCCGGCCAGAATTGCTTGTCCGATGCGCTCATTTTCCAACCCTTCGGCGGCACTCAATGCCTGACGCTTCGAGCCTCGACCGTGGCGACCCCGTCGCCCGGCTCGACGGGGCGGCGATGCCTGATGTCGCTGATGTCGGAGAGTAGGCCCGGCGCGCCGCCTGCGGGAAGGCGACGCGCCGGGCGCGAAGGTTCAACAGCCCTTGAACGGGACCGTCGCGATCTGCACGGGCTTCTTGTTTTTGATCTCCCACACCGCCAGCGGCATGCGGGTGTGCCCGTCTTCCTGGAAGCAGAACTGGCCCGAAGCGGTCTCGAACACCCGCTTCTTGAGCAGCACCGAGCGCACCGATTCGCGCGTCAGCGGCGTCTTGCTGGCCTCGGCCGCCTCGATCACCTGGGTCATCACGGTGGCGAAGTTGTAGCCGTACAGCACCAGCGGACCGATCTTGTCGTTGGCGGCGGCGACGGCGGGCGGCATCTTGTCGGTCACCGGGAAGCCGGTATAGACGAAGCCCTCGCTGGCATCGAGCTCGAACAGCGCGCCCTCGGGCGACGACAGGTAGCCGATCAGCTGCGAGGCGATGCCGAGCTGGCGCGCCTGCACCACCACGTTGGTGTTCTCCGACGTGCCGATGGTCGCGAGGTAGATCGCGTCCGGATTGGCCTGCTTGATCGCCGCCAGTTGCGGCTTGAAGCTGGCCGTGGGCACCGGATAGCGCTGCACCGACACCACCTTGACGCCGCATTTGGGGAAGCGATCCTCGATCGCCTGCACGGCGGTGTCGCCGTAGGAGCCGTTGACCGCCAGGATGGCGATGGTCTTGAGCGACTTCTTGGCGCAGAAATAGTCGGCCGTGGCATTCACCTCGTCGGCGAACAGCGGCACGATCTGCTGCAGCCAGTTGTTGTCCTTGATCAGCGGCGTCGATTCGGCGGCGCTGAACAGCACGACCTTGTTCTCCTCGATGTACGGCCGCGCCGCCAGCAGGATCGGGCTGCCCGCGCCGAACATGGTCAGCACGTTGTCGACGTCGACCGCCTTCTTGATCGAGTTCAGGCCGGTGGTCGGGTCGTAGGAGCCGACGTTGACCGAGACGCGCTCGATCTTGAGATCCTTGCTGCGCTTGTTGAAATCGTCGAACACCGGCGCGGCGCCGGCGTTGAAGCCCTCGCCCAGATTGGCGAACGGCCCGGTGCCGCCGAAGATGCCGATCTTGATGGTCTGCTGGGCCAGGGCCGGACCGGCCAACAGGCAGGCGGCGGCAGCGGCGCAGGCGAATAGTCTGTTCAATGGGTTCATGGATTCCCTCCCTTCCCGGCAAGGCGACCGTCTGGCGCGGCCGCTCCTGCAAATGCCGTCAGCGAGCGTTTTTCACTTACAAACTGACTGGTCGGATTTTATGGGCCGGCCGCGCGGCGAGTCAAGCGCCGCCCCCGCTGCCGGGTCGCCTGGCGGTATGGCCGCCGGGGCGCCCGCTGGCCGGGGACGAATGGCCGCCCTACGCGGAGTCTGGCTTGGCGCGGCAGCCGGACGCGACAGCCGAACGCCGCAGCCGGACGCGGCAGCCGGGCGCCCGGGCCGGCGGGCGTCGCCGCGCGCCGCCGATCCCAGCCGCGCCCGACCGGTCGGGATCTGGTCGGCGGGACGGGATTGCTGCCAAGCCGATTGGGACAATCGGGCGTCAATGCGCCGGCGATTCCGGCGATTGGGCTGCTGCGCGTCGCCAGCGGGGTTTCTAGAATGCGCTGCCGCCGGCGGGCGCGCAGCCACCGCTGCGCCAACCGCGGCGACCGACGCGTCGGGGCGTCGTGCCCTTCAAGGAAAAAACATGAAAAGCGAATCCGTCATGCCATCGTCGGCGCACGCGGAGGGCGAAGCCCTGCGGGCGCGCCGCGTCAAATCGCCGCCTGCCGCCAAGCGCAAGCGCACGCCCAATCCGGTCCGACGCGCCATCAGCCGGCAGGCGGTGCTCGACGCGGCGCGCAGCCTGTTCGTCACGCGCGGCTATCTCGCCACCTCGGTCGACGACATCGCCGCCCGCGCCAAGCTGTCCAAGGGCGGGCTTTATTTCCATTTCGGCGACAAGGCGCAGGTGCTGCGCGAGCTGCTGGGACAGAGCGCGACGCTCTATGCCGGCATCGTCGCCACCTTGAACGACGCCAAGCTCGATCCGCGCGAGCGGCTGGCGCGCTGGGTCAACGACGTGTCGTGGCTGGGCGCGGAGGAGCCGGAACTGATCCTGCTGCCGCTGCTGGTGTCGCTGGAGTTCATGGGCAAGGGCGACGAGATCGAGCAGCTGGTGGTGCGTCACTATGCGGCGGTGCACAAGGGACTGGCCGCCACCTTGCGCCAGGGCCGCGCCGCCGGCGTGTTCCGCGACGCCGCGCCGCTGCGCGAGGCGGTGGCCAGCCTGGCGGCGCTGGCCGACGGGGCGTTGCTGGAATGGCTGCGCCGCCAGAACCAGCTGAACGGGGCGGCCCTGGTGCGCACCCTGCGCGGCTTCGTGTTCGCCGCCGTCGGCGCCCAGCCGCTTCGGCGCCGCCAGGCCCGATAGCCGCCGCCCGGAATCCCGCGGATTGCGTCGGACGGCGCCGATCCGCTCGGCCTCCCCGCAGCCGCCGCCCGCCCCGCGGCGGCGCCGGCTTCCCGGCGGCGCCTGACGGGGCGGCCGTCGCCTGTCCGCGCGGCCACCGCTTCCTGTTGACTTCCCTCCTTCGCCATCTACAATCCAACTAGTCGGTTTTTGTGCGCCCTCGGCGCCGATCGGCAACCCAGACGGATAAGGCCGGGACCAACCGGCCGCTCACCGGGAGGAAGGCACGGATGTCGTACCCGACAGAAAACGCGCGCATGCGCGTGCGCGACGATGGGGCCAATGCCGCCCGCCGCCGCTCGTCCGCCGTCGCGGCCTGACGCAACGCGCCAGCGCAGGATTTCGGTCATGTCGGTTCAGGCGGCCAGCGCCAGCGATATCATCCTGGAGACCCGCAACCTCACCAAGGAATTCAAGGGATTCACGGCGGTCAATGCGGTCGACCTGCAGGTGCGGCGAGGCCGCATCCACGCCCTGATCGGGCCCAACGGCGCCGGCAAGACCACCTGCTTCAACCTGCTGACCAAATTCCTGGTGCCGACCGCCGGCCAGATCTTCTATCGCGGCCGCAACATCACCGGCGCCTCGCCGGCGCAGATCTCGCGCCAGGGCATCACGCGCTCGTTCCAGATCTCGGCGGTGTTCCTCGGCCTGTCGGCGCTGCACAACGTGCGCATCGCCCTGCAGCGGGAACTGGGCTCGGGCCTGTGCTTCTGGCGCTCGCGCAGCATGCTGTCGCGGCTCGACGAACGGGCGCGCCACCATCTGGCCGAGGTCGGGCTGGCCGACCAGGCCGATACCCGCGCCGGCGACCTGCCCTATGGCCAGCGCCGGGCGCTGGAGCTGGCCACCACCCTGGCGGCCGGTCCCGAGCTGATGCTGCTCGACGAGCCGACCGCCGGCCTGGCGACGGAGGAGATCGAGCCGATCACGGCCCTGATCCGCAAGGCGTCGGCCAACCGCACCACCCTGATCGTCGAGCACAACATGCAACTGGTCGCCAATATCTGCGACACCGTCACCGTCCTGCAGCGCGGCGCCATCATCGCCGAGGGCAGCTATGCCGAGGTCTCCAGCGATCCGCAGGTCATGGAGGCCTATCTGGGCGGCGACGAGCTCGAGGAGATCGCGTGATGGGCGGCAGCGCGGCGGCCGCGCTCGAGCCGGCCGAGCAGGCGCTGGAGATTTCCAATCTCGACGCCTGGTACGGCGAGACCCGCGTGCTGTGGGGCGTGTCGCTGTCGGTGCGGCCCGGCGAGATGGTGACCCTGATGGGCCGCAACGGCGCCGGTCGCACCAGCACGCTGCGCGCCGTGATGGGCCTGACCGATCGCCGCAGCGGCTCGATCAAGGTCAGCGGCCGCGAATCGATCGACCTGCCGTCGCATCGCATCGCCCATCTCGGCATCGGCTACTGCCCCGAGGAGCGCGGCATCTTCGCCACCCTGTCGGCGCACGAGAACCTGATGCTGCTGCCGACCATCTCGCCCAGCCAGGGCATGTCGGTGGACGAGCTCTACGCCATGTTCCCCAACCTGCAGGAACGGCGCAACAGCCAGGGCACGCGCCTGTCGGGCGGCGAGCAGCAGATGCTGGCGGTGGCGCGCATCCTGCGCACCGGCGCGCGCGTGCTGCTGCTGGACGAGATTTCCGAGGGACTGGCGCCGGTGATCGTGCAGGCGCTGGCCCGCACCATCCGCACGCTCAAGGCCAAGGGCTACACCATCCTGATGGTGGAGCAGAACTTCCGCTTCACCGCGCGGCTGACCGACCGCTTCTACGTCATGGAGCATGGCCGGATCAGCATGGAATTCCCCGCCAGCGAGCTGCGGCAGAACATGCCCGCGCTCAACAAGGCCCTGGGGGTGTGAATGCGTAGCGACCGGCCGCCTTGCTACGCGCCAACGCAGAACGGCCAAGACCAACAACCGGGAGAAACGACGTGAAGCTGAAACTTATCGCACTATGCCTTGCACTGTCCGGCGCCGCCGCATTGGCCGCGCCGGCCTCCGCCCAGATCTCCGACGACGTCATCCGCATCGGCATGCTCGACGACATGTCCGGCCCGTTCTCCGACTACAGCGGTCCGGGCGCGGTCGAGGCGATGAAGCTGGCGGTCGAGGATTTCGGCGGCGCCATCAACGGCAAGAAGATCGAACTGCTGACCTTCGATCACCAGAACAAGGCCGACCTCGCCGCCAACAAGGCGCGCGAGTGGTACGACGAACTGCATGCCGACCTGGTCATCAGCCACGGCATCTCGTCCGCCGGACTGGCCGTGACCAAGATCGCGCTCGAGAAGAAGAAGCTGTTCGTCAGCAACTCCGGCGCGCTGGCCATCACCAACGAACAATGCTCGCCCTACACCGTGCGCTTCGGCATGGACACGCTGATGTGGGCGCGCGCCATGGGCAACGCCATCGTGCAGCAAGGCGGCAAGACCTGGTTCTTCATCGCCATGGACAGCGCCTTCGGTGTGTCGCTGCAGTCCGACATCGAGAAGGTGCTCGACAAGTCCGGCGGCAAGGTGGTCGGCTCGGTCAAGAACCCGGTCGGCGCTTCCGACTTCGCCGCCTTCATGCTGCAGGCCCAGTCGTCCAAGGCGCAGATCCTGGCGCTGGCCAATGCCGGCTCCGACCTGGTCAACGCCATCAAGGCGGCCAACGAGTTCGGCGTCACCAAGACCATGCGGCTGGCCGGCTGGGTGTTCCCCACCGACGTCGACGCGCTGGGGCTGAACCTGACCAAGAACATGTACATGGCCGATGCCTGGTACTGGGACCAGGACGAGCAGTCGCGCACCTGGGCGAAGCGCTATTTCGCCAAGACCGGCCGCATGCCGACCAGCCAGCAGGCGGTGGCGTATTCGACGGTGTACGAGTTCCTCAACGCGGTGAAGGCGACCGGTTCGGATGCGCCGGACAGCGTGCTGGCCTACTGGCGGTCGCACAAGATGAACGACGCCTACATGCGCGACGGCATGCTGCGTCCCGATGGCGCCGTCCAGCGCAGCATCTACCTGTACCAGGTCAAGACCCCGGAGGATTCGAAGGCCAAGTGGGACTACTTCAAGGTCCTGCAGAGCGTGCCGGGCGACGCGGTCTTCCTGACCAAGGAAGAATCGAAGTGCCCGTACTGGAAGTAATGGCCTGACGGCGAGCCTGCGGGCATCGCCCAGGACAGCCGGGCCGCCTCCCCCAGGGGCGGCGGCCCGGCCCCTTCTTCCGCCGCCGCCCCGTCGCGCCCGGGAATCCGATCGATGAACATTTTCGAGCTACCGTTCCAGGCCATCGCCAGCCAGCTGCTGCTGGGGCTGGTCAACGGCTCGTTCTACGCCATCCTGTCGCTGGGCCTGGCGCTGATCTTCGGCCTGCTCAATGTCGGCAACTTCGCGCACGGCGCCTTCTACATGCTGGGCGCCTTCGCCACCTGGATGGGCGCCGCCTATTTCGGCCTGGGCTACTGGGCCATGCTGCTGATCGCGCCGGTACTGGTCGCCGGGCTCGGTCTGGCGGTCGAGCGCAGCATGCTGCGACCGCTCTACAAGCTCGACCACCTCTACGGCATGATGCTGACCTTCGGCCTCACCCTGCTGCTGGAAGGCGCGCTGCGCCTGTTCTTCGGCGTCTCCGGGCAGCCCTACAACGTCCCTTCCTCGCTGAGCGGCGGCATCGATCTGGGCTTCATGATCCTGCCGAAGTATCGGGCCTGGGTGGTGGTGATCTCCATGACCGTGTGCTTCTCGACCTGGTATGCGATCGAACGCACCAAGCTCGGCTCCTACCTGCGCGCGGCGATCGAGAATCCGCGCCTGGTGGGCGCCTTCGGCATCAACGTGCCGCTGATCCGCTCGGCGGTGTTCGCCTTCGGCGTCGGCCTGGCCGCCTTCGCCGGCGTGCTGGCGGCGCCGGTGGTGCAGATCTCGCCGCTGATGGGCTCCACCCTGGTCATCGTCGTGTTCGCGGTGGTGGTGATCGGCGGCATGGGCTCGATCATCGGCGCCATCGTCACCGGCCTGGTATTGGGCCTGATCGAAGGCATTGCCCGCGTGGTCTATCCGCCGGGGTCCTACATGGTGGTCTACGTGGTGATGATCCTGGTGCTGCTGATCAAGCCCGCCGGACTGTTCGGCAGGGAAAGCTGACATGACCGTGCAATCCAACGCGCTCGCCTTCAACACCGCCCGCATCATTCGCTTCGCCGGTTCGGGCACCGGGCTGGCCATCCTGCTGGCGGTGGCGATCGCCGCGCCGCTGGTGCTGTACCCGATCTTCCTCACCACGCTGCTGTGCTTCGCGCTGTTCGCCTGCGGCTTCAACCTGATGTTCGGCTTCGCCAACATGCTGTCGTTCGGCCACGCCGCGTTCTTCGGCTGGGCCGCCTACACCACGGGCTACCTGCTGGCCAGCGCCGGCTGGCCGACGGCGTTGGGCGTGCTGGCCGGCACCGCGGCCGGCGGCGCCATCGGCCTGGTGATCGGCTTCATCGCCATCCGTCGCGAAGGCATCTATTTCGCCATGATCACGCTGGCGCTGGCGCAGATGATGTATTTCATCGCCGACCAGTCGGCCTTCACCGGCGGCGAGAACGGCCTGCAGGGCGTGCCGCGCGGCACGCTGCTCGGCCTCAACCTGGGCAACGATCTGACCCTGTATTACGTGGTGCTGGGAGTGTTCGTGCTGGCCTATGCCGCGATCGCCCGCATCGTCTACTCGCCCTTCGGCCAGATCCTGGCGGCGATCAAGGAGAACGAGCCGCGCGTGCGCTCGCTGGGCTACGAGACCCGCCACTTCAAGCTGCTGATGTTCGTCCTGTCGGCCGCCTTCGCCGGCCTGGCCGGCTCGATGAAATGCGTGGTGCTGGGGTTCGCCACCCTGACCGACGTGCATTGGGCGACGTCGGGCCTGGCGCTGCTGATGACCCTGGTCGGCGGCATGGGCACGCTGATCGGCCCGGTGATCGGCGCCATCATCATGATCACCATCGACAACTATATCGGCGCCGCCGGCCACCTGCTGGCCGGCCTGACCGGGCTGGACGTGTTCAACCAGCTCGGCCGCTCGGCCACCATCGTCACCGGCCTGATCTTCATCCTGTGCGTGCTGGCGCTGCGCGGCGGCATCATGATGAACATCCAGGCCTTCGCCGAACGCCATTCGGGCAAGGCCAAGCCCTCCTCGCAGGGCTGACCCCACCACAAATCAACCTTTGACGGCATCGTTTGCGATGCCGTCAAAGGCTGCGAACCGGCCCCAACTCCAAGACAGGATGGGCAGCGCCGGCCGCCTGCCCATGCCCTCGGCACACGCCAGGATAGGGCGGCAGCGCCGGTTGCCGGCGCGCGCCTTCAGCGCGATCCGCGCGCCTTCCTTCGAGCCGCCTTGTTCTTCGGCGCGGCCTTCTTGGCCGACTTTTTCGCCGCGCCGCGGTGCCGGGTCACCTGGCGGGAGCCCTCGCCGCCCATCGCCTTGCTGCTTTCGCGCTTGTCGCGCGCGCCGACATGGGATTTGCCCTCGGCCTCCTGCTGCGCGGTCTCGCCCGCGGCCTCCTTCTGCTTGCTCTCTTTGAGATGACGCTGGTTTTCGGCCTTGCTGTCGTATTTTGAGGCGCCGGCCTCGCTGAGCGCGATGGCGATGGCCTGCTTGCGGCTCTTGACCTTGCCGCCCTTGCCGCCCGGCCCGCTTTTCAGTTCGCCATGGGCGTATTCGTGCATGACGCGGCCAGCGGTCTTGCGCTGCGCCGCGGTTTCTTTAGCCATGATTGGATTCTCCCGAGTTTGTGCCCCGGCCGAGCTACGCGCGAGCCGGCGACGCCGTTCCGGCGCCGCCACCTTTCCCGCGCCGGTGGTCTGGGATCCTGCCCGCCGAGCCGCTGCCGCGACCAACACGTCGCCCGTCCGGGCCCGACGCGAGGGTCGGCCGGGTCGGGGACCGGCCTAGCCGCGGGCGCGCAATTCCTTGCGCATCAGCTTGCCGGTGGCGCCGCGCGGCAGAGCGTCGAGGAACTCGACCATGCCCGGCACCTTGTACTTGGCCAGCTTGTCGCGGCACTCGGCAATGACCTCGTCGGCGCTCAGCCTGGCGCCCTGCTCGCGCACCACGAAGGCCTTGACCTGCTCGCCCTTGCGGTCGTCGGGCACGCCAACCACCGCCACCTCCTTGACGCCGGGCATGAGCTGGACGATGCGTTCGACCTCGCCGGGCAGGATGTTGAAGCCGCTCGACTTGATCATTTCCTTGCGGCGCTCGACGAAATAGAGATAGCCGTCCGCGTCCTGGCGCATCAGGTCGCCGGTGGAGAACCAGCCGTCCTTCAGCACCTGGCCGGTGGCCTCGGGATTGCGGAAATATTCCATGAAACGCGGCTCGGTGCGGCATTGCAGCTCGCCCAGCTCGCCGCGCGGCACAATCTGGCCGTTCTCGTCGACCAGCCGGATCTCGACATCCGGCCGTGCCCGGCCGCAGGAGAAGTCGCGCGACTTCGCGTCGATGCCCAGGGTGTGGGTGACGATCACCGGCGTCTCGGTCAGGCCATAGACCTCGAACAGATGGCAGCCGAAGGCGTCGTGGAACGCCTTGTCCAGGGCCGGCGCCAGCACGTCGCCGCTGGTGATGCACAGCCTGAGCCTGCCCTGCTTCAGCCCGGCCGGCAGCCTGGCGTCGAGCAGCGCATGGAACATGCTGCGCACGCCCATGACCACGCTGATCTCGCCCCTGGCGATCAGGTCGACCGCCTCCTGGGCGTCGAAGCGGCGTTGCAGCACGATGCCCGCGCCGCACCGCACCGCCGACAGCCACTCCACCGTCGAGGCGTAGACGAAGGCCAGCGGCATGGCGACCAGGATGTCGTCCGCGCCGGTGATCTTCCAGTTCTCGCGCACCAGGTCGGCGACCTGGCGCAGGGTGCGGCCGCAATGCACGATGCCCTTGGGCTGGCCGGTGCTGCCGGAGGAGAAATAGATCGCCGCCGGCTTGGTCTCGTCGAGATCGGCGGCCGGCGGCTCGCTGGCTGGCGCCGGCGCCTGGGCCAGCTCGGCGATCGACAGCAAGGTGCAGCCGGCCGGCACCTTGAGCGTTCCCATGCGGGCGGCCGAGGCGTCCTCGACGATCAGCGCCGTCAGCTCGGCGGCGTCGAGCAGGGCCTGGATCTCGTGGCTGGTATAGGCGGGGTTGATCGGCACCGCCACCGCCGCCAGGCGCGAGATGGCGATGTAGTTGAAGAACCATTCCGGGTGGTTGGGGATCAGGATGCCGACCCGGTTCCCCGGCCGCACCCCGCGCGAGGCCAGCACCGCACAGCGTCGCATCGCCTCGTCCCAGAGCTGGCGATAGGTCCAGCGCCTGCCTTCCAACACCATCGCGATGCGCGTCGGGTGTCGGTCGCGCGCCTCGGCGACGCTTTGGGCCACGGTCATGGTCGGAACGCTCCTGTCGCTACGATGCGGGGCTCTATGCTAACGGCTAGTCGCAGGCCAGACCCATATAGCGGGCGATGGCGCGCTTCTGGATGTCGCTGCTGCCGACCGTGACGATCGACACCCGCGCGTCCATGAACATGCGCTGGATCGGGAACGCGCCCTGCACTAGCCCGTGGCCGCCGAAGATGCGCATCGCCCGGTCGGTCACCTCGACCGCGGCCTCGGTGGCGAACAGCTTGGCCATCGCCACCTCGCGCGGATCGTCGATGCCCTGGTCCCATTGCCGCGCCACGTGATGGGCGAACAGCCGCGCCGCCGTGACCGAGGTCGCCATCTCGGCGACGCGGAACGCCACCGCCTGGAACGCGCCGATGACGCGGCCGAATTGCTGGCGCTCCTTGACATAGGCCTCGGACTGCTCGAGCGCGCCGCGGGCGATGCCGATCGAGCGCGCCGCCACCAGGATGCGCTCGCCGATGAAGGTCCTCATGATGCGGCGGAAGGCCTGGCTGTTCTCGTCGCCGATCATGGCGTCGGCCGGCACCACGCAATCGTCCAGATGCAGCCAGGCGGTCTCCGAGGACTGGTAGGCGGTCTTGGGCATCTTGCTGGAAGAAAAGCCCGGCGTGCTGCGATCGACCAGGAACAGGTCCATGCCGTTGATGCCCTGGGTCTTGTCGGTATAGGCCAGGACGATGGCGAAATCGCAGGTCGTGCCCTGGGTGATGAAGGCCTTGCCGCCCTTGATGCGCCAGCCTTCGGGCACGCGGGTGGCGGTGGTCTTGATGCCCTTGACGTCGCTGCCGGCGCTGGCCTCGGTGACGCCCAGCGAGCCGATCTTCTCGCCGCGCAGCATCGGAAGGAGATAGCGCTCCTTCTGCTTGGGCGAGGCGAATTGCGACAGCACCGCCGGCACGATGCAGGTCTGCACCATCCAGGACGAGGCGAAGCCGCCGGCGACGCAGGCCAGTTCCTCGATGAACAGGCACTCTTCCATCTTGCCCAGGCCCTGGCCGCCCGCGTCGCGCGGAATGCCGATGCCCATGAAGCCGAGCTGGGCCATCTTGGGATAGATGTGGCGCGGGAATTCCTGGTTGGCTTCGGCATTGTCGACCAGCGGCGCCAGTTCGGTCTGGCAGAAATCGCGCGCCACCTCGCGCAGCATGTTCTGTTCTTCGGACAAGGCGAGATCCATGACCACTACTCCTGGAAGGCAAGGTAACTAGACAGCAAGGTAACGCTGGGCGGGATTGTCGGATTGGGCCAGTTCGGCGGCGGTGCCCTGGTAGACCACCTGGCCCTTGTTCAGCAGATAGGCGCGATCGGCCAGGTCCATGGCCATGCGGAAGTTCTGTTCCACCAGCAGGATGGCCAGACCGCTGCGGTGGATGTCGCGGATGATGCCGGCCAGGGTCGACACCATGATCGGCGACAGTCCCTGCGAGGGCTCGTCGAGCAGCAGGATCGAGGGGTTGCCCATCAGCGCGCGGGCGATGGTCAGCATCTGCTGCTCGCCGCCGCTCAGGGTGGTGCCGATCTGCTTGCGCCGCTCGCGCAGGATCGGGAAATATTCGTAGATGCGCTCGGCCGACCACGGGCTGTGCCGGATCGAGCCGTAGCGCGCCACGACCAGGTTCTCGTCCACCGTCAGGCCCGGAATGATGCGCCGGTCCTCCGGCACGTAGCCGATGCCCAGCCGGGCGCGCCGCCAGGCCGGCAGGGCCAGCATGGGCTGGCCGTCGAGTTCGATGCCGCCGGTCTGGCGGGTCAGGCCGGCGATGGTGCGGATGGTAGTGGTCTTGCCCACGCCGTTGCGGCCGAGCAGGGCGACCACCTCGCCCTCGCGCACCTCCAGGGTCACGCCCTGCAGGACGTGGCTGCGGCCGTAAAAGGCGTGGACGTCGGCAAGCTTGAGCATCAGGCGGCAGTCCCCAGATAGGCTTCGCGCACCCGCGGATCGTTCCGGATCTGCTCGCCGGTGCCGTCGGCGATCACCCGGCCGGTCTCCAGCACCGTGATGCGCTCGGCCAGGTGCAGGATCACGTCCATGTCGTGCTCGATCAGGATGATGGTGGTGTTGCGCGCCAGCTCCTTGAAGATGCCGACCGCGCGCTGCGTCTCCTGCGGCGACATGCCGGCCAGCGGCTCGTCCAGCAGCAGCAGGCGCGGCGCGCTGCCCAGCGCCACCGCCACCTCGGCCAGGCGCTGGTCGCCATGCGACATGGTCGAAACCGTCTGGTCGGCCACCCGGTCGAGGTCCATGCGCGCCAGGATCCGATCGACCGCCGCATCGAGATCGCCCTGGCGCCGCAAGCGCCAGAAGCGGTAGGGCGGCACTTTCAGCGCCTGCACCGCCAGCCGGATGTTCTCGCGCAGCGACAGATGCCAGAACAGGTTGGATTTCTGGAAGGTGCGGCCGATGCCCAGCGCCGGCAGGCGATGCATCGGCACCCGGGTGATGTCGCGACCGTCGAATTCGATGGTGCCGCTGCTGGGCTCGAAGGTGCGGGCCAGCAGGTTGAACAGGGTCGACTTGCCGGCGCCGTTGGGGCCGATGATGGCGCGGAACTGGTTCTCGGCGATCTCGATGGAGACGTCGTCGACGGCGGTGATGCCGCCGAAGCGCCGGGTCAGCGCCTTGGTGCGCAGCAGGCTCATCGTTCGGCCCCCCGCATCAGCCCGAACAGTCCGCCGGGCAGGAAGCGGATCACCAGCACGAACACCAGGCCGAGCGGCAGCATCCAGTGCTCGGTATAGGAGCTGAGATTGTCCTGCAGCAGCACGATCAGCGCGGCGCCGACGAACGGTCCGAACAGGGTGCCGGTGCCGCCCAGGATGGTCATGATCAGCACCTGGCCGGAGGACGACCAGTGCAGCAGGTCGGGCGAGGCGAAGCCCTGGAACAGCACGTAGAGGCTGCCCGCCAGTCCGGCGATCGCGCCGGAAATGGCGAAGGCCATCAGCTTGTAGCCGAACACGTTGTAGCCGATGCACTGGGCGCGCGCCTGGTTCTCGCGGATCGCCACCATGGCGGCGCCGGCCGGCGACTTCACCACCAGCCGGGCGAACAGCAGCGCCAGCGCCACCAGCACCAGCACGACGTAGTAGAAGGAACCGTCGGCCTGCAGATTGATGCGGGCGAAGCCGAGATCGAGATTGGGGCGCGTCACGCTCATCCCGTCGTCGCCGCCGGTGAAGGCCGACCAGCGCCAGATCACGGTGAACAGGATCATCGAGGAGGCGAGCGTCAGCAGCGCGAAGGCGATGCCGCTCAACCGCACGATCACGATGCCGATCAGGATCGCCATCAGCAGCGCGATCAGCACGCCGCCCGCCAGCGCCGGCAGCAGGCCCAGGCCGAGCTTGCTGATCAGCACGCCGGTGCCGTAGACGCCCAGGCCGAAGAACGCGGCATGGCCGAACGACACCAGCCCGGCATAGCCCATCAGGATGTCGAGGCTGACCGCCCACAGGCCGTAGGTCAGCATCTCCATGGCCAGCTTGACGTAGTAGCGCGGCAGGCCGAGCTGGGGCACCAGCGCCAGCAGCACCACGATCGGCACCAGCCAGTAGAGCTGGCGGGCGCCGAGCAGCGAGCGATCAGTGGCCATCGTCGAGCCGTCCCAGATTGAGCAGGCCGCGCGGCCGGGCCAGCAGGACCAGCGCCATCAGCACGAAGGTCAGTACGCTGGCGTATTCGGAGATCACCGCCGCGCCCAGCATGCGCACCTGGCCCACCAGCAGCGCCGCCAGCACCGTGCCGCGCAGGCTGCCCAGCCCGCCCAGCACCAGCACGACGAAGGCATCGACGATGATCTCGGCGCCCATGCTGGGCCCGACCGTCTGCAAGGGCGCGGCGATCACGCCGCTCAGCCCGGCCAGGCCGCAGCCCAGCGCGAACACCCAGGTGAACAGCGCCGAGGTATTGATGCCCATCACCTGGACGATCTCGGGGTCGGAACTGGCGGCGCGCACCACCGTGCCGATATCGGTCTTTTCCAGGAACAAATAGAGCGCAAAGGCGATCAGCGCGCCGATGGCGACGATGAACAGCCGGTACAGCGGATAGGACAAGCCCCACAGCGCCACCGCGCCCTGCAGCAGATCCGGCACCGGCACCGCGCGCGGCGCGGAGCCCCAGACGATGCGGGTCAGCTCGTCGATGATCAGGGCCAGGCCGAAAGTCAGCAGCAGGGTCATGATGACGGTGCGTTGTCGCATCGGTCTTATGGCGAAGCGCTCGATGGCGGCGCCCAGGATCGCCACCACGATCGGCACCACGATCAGCGACAGCCAGAACTGATGCAGCGCCATGGCGATGGTGGCGGCGATATAGGCGCCCAGCGCATAGAGGCTGCCATGGGCGAAATTCACCACCAGCAGGATGCCGAAGATGATCGTCAGCCCGAAGGTGATCAGCATCAGCAACGTGCCGGTGACCAGGCCATTGAGCACCTGGCTCGCCCAGAAGGCTGGATCGGCGTGAATCATCGTCTTCCTTGAATTGACGCAGACCGGCGGCGGCGGGGCGGCGGCCGCCGCCGGGGCGCCGCCGCCTTGGCTCCCGTCGGACGGATCAGACGCCCTTGCAGCCGGTATCGGCCATCGGCACGGTCGAGTCTGCCGGGCTGGCGGTGTGGATCGGATAGACCGCCCATTTGGCGCCGAAATCGTTGGTCTGCGCCGGCCGCACCTCGCCGATGAATGCCGGCAGCATGGCCTGGTGATCCTCCTTGCGCATGGTCAGCTTGCCGTAGGGCCCGTCGAAGGAGGCCTGCTCCAGCCCGGCGATGAGGTCGGCCGGTTTGGTGCTCTTGGCCTTCTTGATGCCGTCGAACATCAGCGCGCCGCCGGCATAGGTGACGATCGCCTGGAAGCCCGGCACCACCTTGAACTCCTTCCAGTAGGCGTCGTTGAACTGCTTCATGGCCGGCGAATCGACGGTCCAGGTCGCCCACGAGGCGGTGTAGACGCCCTTGGCCGCCTCGCCCACCGCGGCGAGCTGCGAATCGGTGATGCCCGAAACCGCCACCACCTTGGCGTGGTCGAGCAGACCGAACGAGCGCGCCTGGGTGATGAAGTCGGTGACCACCGAGACGATGATCGGCGCCCAGATGTAGTCGGCCTTCGAGGCCTTGATCTTGTCGATATAGGTCGACCAGTCGCGAGTATCGAGCGGGGCGTAGTTCTCGCCGACGATCTCCACGCCCAGCTCGCCGCCGGCGAACTTGCGGAAAGCCGCCGAGGCGCCGCGACCCCATTCATAGTCGTGGCCCAGCATGTACCACTTGCCCTTGCGCGCCTTCTCGTCGCTCTTCAGCCAGGCGGTGGTGGCGCGCAGCATCTGGTCGTCGTTGGGGTTGGTGCGAAACACCAGCTTGTTGCACAGCTCCCCGGTCAGGCGGGAGGTGGCGGCGTTGGTGGTGATGATCGGCACCCCCATCTTGTCGGCCGCGCCGGCCAGCGCCACCATCTCGCCGCTCGAGAACACGCCGAAGATGGCGTGCACGCCGTCGTCGCTGGCCAGCTTCGATGCCTTGCGCAGCGCCACCGCCGGCTTGCCCTCGCTGTCCTCGACCACCAGCTGCACCGGCCGGCCGTTGATTTCCGGCATGTTCTTGATCAGGAACTGGGCGCCGCGGCGCATGTCCTCGCCGATCGGCGAAAAGGTGCCGGTCAGCACGGTCAGCAGGCCGAGCTTGATCGGCTCGGCGGCGCGGGCGCGAAACAGCGGCATGGCGCCAAGGCCGGCCGCCGCGCCCAAGGCGGCGCTGCCGGTCAGGAACTGGCGGCGGCCGGTGATGATGGTGGTCTTTTTCATGTGGTCCTCCCGTAGCCTTCGTGTTGTTTGCGGTTCGATGCACTTGCCGGAGACGGCCGCCGTGGCGGCCGCCCCATCAGGGGAACAGCGGGGTCTTGGGCGCCGGATTGCGCGCCAGCTTCCGGCACGCCAGTTCCAGCGTTGCGTTCAGGAAACGGCGCGTATCCTTGGGCTCGATGATCTCGTGCACGCCGAAAGTGGCGGCGGCGCGATAGACCGAGCCGGTGGCGCTGTATTTGGCTTCCAGCTCCTGGCGCAGCTTTTCCGGGTCGGCGGCGCGCTCCAACTCCTTGGCATGGACCGTGAACACCGCCGAGGAAGGGCCGGTGCCGGTCAGGATGGCGCTGGGCCACGCCGCCACGATGTCGGCGCCGCCGTAATATTCGCCGTCGCTGCCCATGGCCCAGACCGCCGCGCCATGCGCCTTGCGCAGCACCACGCAGATCTTCGGAACCGTCGCCTTCTGCACCGCCATCACGAAAGTGGCCGCCCAGTAGAGGATGTTGGCCGCTTCCGACTCGGTGCCCGGCAGGAAACCCGGCTGGTCCTGCAGGAACACCAGCGGGATATGGAAGGCGTTGCACAGGCTGACGAAGCGGCGCGCCTTGAGCGCGGCCTGCCAGTCGAGCACGCCGCCGCGCTGCTTGGGCTGGCTGGCGACGATGCCGACACTGCGCCCGGCCATGCGCGCCAGGCAGGTGACCAGGCTCTTGCCGAAGCTGCGCTTGTATTCGAAGCTGCGGCCGTCATCGACCAGGCTGGCGATCAGCGCATGCGCATCGTAGGGCTTGCGCGTGTTGGTCGGCACCAGCTTCTCGAGTTCCGGGCACAGGCGGCGGGGATCGTCCTGCGACGGCACCGTGGGCGGCACCTGCCAGGCGCTCGCCGGCATGTAGCTCAGGAATTCGCGGATCATCGCCATGGCGGCGGGCTCGTCATCGGCCACCATGTCGACCAGTCCGGTAGTGTCGGCGTGCATCGCCGGGCCGGCCAGCCTGTCGATATCGGCCGCTTCGCCCGTGCCGCCGCGCACCAAGGTCGGCCCCGACAGGCCTATGAAGCCGGTCTTGCGCACCATCACCGACAGATCGGCATAGAGCACGTCGAAGGGCGGCCGGCCGAAGCACGGCCCCAGCACCGCTGCGACCTGCGGCACCACGCCGGCGCATCGGCTGATCGGCTCGAAGGCCGGGATCCGCGCCATGATGCCCGCATCCATCGAATCCTGGAAACGGATGGCCGAGCCCTCGTACAGGCCGATATAGGGATAGCCCTGCTCGGCCGCGATGCGGCGCATGCGGAAGCGCTTCTCCACGTTCAGGATGCTGCCGGCGCCGCCCATGATGCTGCCGTCGTCGGCCGCCGCCACGACGCTGCGCCCGTCGATTTTGCCCCAGCCGGTCACCACCGCATCGGCCGGCACCGCGCGCGGCGCCTCGCCCGGATTGGCGACGGTGCCGGCGGCGAACACGCCCAGCTCGTTGAAGCTGTCGCGGTCGAGCAGGCGGTCGAGCCGCTCGCGCGCGGTCAGCTTGCCGCGCTCGTGCAGCCGGGCCACCGCGGCCTCGCCGCCCAACGCCATCGCCTCGGCGCGGCGGCGGTGCAGTTGTTCGATCAATTCATCCCAGTCGGAAGCCATCGCATCGATCCTGTCGCGCCGCGGCGTTGCGTTTCAGTGTTTAAGGCAGACCTTGCCGAACTGCGCGCCGGCACCGAGATATTCCAGCGCCGCCGGCAGTTCCTCGAAAGCAAATACCTTGTCGACCACCGGCCGCATGGCGTTCGCCGCTATCGCCTGCGCCATGGCCTCGAAGCTCAGCCGGTTGCCGACGGTGATGCCCTGGAACTTGATGTGGCGCATGAACATCAGCGGCAGGGAAAGCTGCGCCACGCTGCCGGAGACGTTGCCGATCAGGGCGATCTGCCCGCCCAGCCGGGTCGAGCGGATCGATTTCTCCAGGGTCTGCGCGCCGCCCACCTCCATGACGTGATCGACGCCGCGGCCTCCGGTGATCTTGTTCACCTCTTTGTCCCAGTTGGGCTGGCTGCGGTAGTTGATGAGGAAATCGGCGCCCAAGCGCTTGGCCTTCTCCAGCTTCTCGTCGCTGGAGGAGGTGATGATGACCTGCGCTCCCGCCATCTTGGCGAATTGCAGCGCGAACAGCGACACCCCGCCGGTGCCCTGCACCAGCACGAATTCGCCTGGCGCCACGTCGCCGTCGACCCGCATGGCGTTCCACGCCGTGACCGCGGCGCAGGGCAAGGTGGCCGCCTCGTTGAAGTCGAGATGGGCCGGGATCTTCACCACGCCCTCCGCGCTCAGCACCATCAGGTCCTGCATGGCGCCGTCGAGCGGCCCGCCCAGCGAGGAGGATCGCACCTCGGCGCGATAGGGACCGGCGATCCAGGTCTGGCGGAAGGCCGGACAGACCCGGTCGCCGGTCTTGACGCGGCTCACCCCCGCGCCAACCTCGACGATCTCGCCCGCACCGTCCGACACCGGCACCAGCGGCAAAGGCTGGCGGCGGTCATAGGTGCCCTTGACCATCAGATAGTCGCGATAGTTGAGCGAGGCGGCCCGCATCCTGACCAGCACCTGGCCCGGACCGGGACGCGGATCGGCCCGTTGCACCAGCCGCAAACCGTCGATGCCGAACTTGCCCAACTCGAACGCACGCATATCGCCCCTCTGCTCCCCGGCCGCCTCGCCGCGTCCCTGCCCGTTCTTCGCAAATGCCCGCCGCGCCGCGACGGCCCCTACCCTCAGGCGCGCTGCGCCTTGTCTCCATCCGCCGCGGTCAGCTTGGCGTAGCCGGTGCGGGTCTGCGGCAGGCTCCAGTCGAGCAGCCGGCCCGCCACCAGGGTGCGCAGGATCTCCGCCGTGCCGCCGCCGATGGTGAACATGCGCGCGTCGCGCACCATGCGTTCGACCGGATTGTTGCGCGAGTAGCCGCGCGCGCCGAACATCTGCATGGCGGCGTTGGTGACGCGGATCGCCATCTCCGAGGCGAACACCTTGGCCTGCGCCGCCAGCAGCGGATCGGGGAACGGCGCGGCGCTGGCCGCCGCCTGGTGGATGCACAGCCGCGCCGCGTTGAGCTGGATCGCCATGTCGGCCAGGATCCATTGCAGCCCCTGGAATTCGCCTATCGGCCGGCCGAACTGGTGGCGGCTCTTGACGAAAGGCATCGCCTCGTCGAACGCGCCCTGGGCCAGGCCCAGCGCCACGGTGGCGGCGCCGACGCGCTGGCTGTTGTAGGCGTTCATCAGGTCGGCGAAGCCGCGGCGCCAGCCGGACGGCACCGGCAGCGCCATCTCCTCCGGCACTTCGAGGTCTTCCAGGCCGATCTCCGCTTCGGGAATGCCGCGCAGGCCCATGGTGGGTTCGCGCCGGCGGATCACCAGGCCCTTGGCCTGATCGCGCACCGCCAGGAAGCCGCCGATGCCCTGCTCCTTGCCGTTCTCGTCGAACACCCGGGCGAAGATCAGATGCAACTTCGATACGCCGCCGCCGGTGATCCAATGCTTGGTGCCGTTCAGCACGTAGCGGCTGCCCTTCCTGTCGGCGCGCGTGGTCATCTCGGTGGCGGCCGAGCCGGCGCCGGGTTCGGTGATGCAGATGGCCGGCTTGTCGCCGGCCAGCACCAGCGCCGCGCCCAGCTTCTTCTGCGCCTCCGTGCCGTACTGCATGACCGCGGAGGTCGCGCCCATATTGGCTTCGACCGCGATGCGGCCGGTGACGCCGCACACCTTGGCCATCTCCTCGATGATCAGGCAGGCGTCGAGATAGCTGCCACCCTGGCCGCCATACTGGCGCGGGATGGTGTAGCCCATGAAGCCTTCGGCGCGCAGCGCCTCGATGTTGTCGAGCGGATAGGCTTCGGAGGCATCGATGCGGGCCGCGCGCGGCGCGATGGTGGCGACGGCCAGCTTTCGCGCCCGCTCGCGCAGGGCGCGCTGCTGCTCGGTAAATTCGAAATTCATTTGTTTCCTCCAGATAGAATACCAATACGCTGGCCTTCGTAAGGCAAGTCAATTAAATTGCACGTTATCATCAGATTTTCTGAAGCAGGCGAACGATGGGCATCAGACAGCTTCGCACCTTGGTCGCCATCGCCGACACCGGCAGTTTCCGCGGTGCAGCAGAACGCCTGTTCGTCACCCAGTCGGCGGTCAGCATGCAGATGGCCGCGCTGGAAAATCAGTGGCGCATCAAATTGTTCGACCGCACCAAGCGGCCGCCGGTGCTGTACCCGGAGGCACTCGCCATGGTGGCGCGGGCGCGACGCATTCTCGAGGAATACGAGACGCTTGGCGTGCGCGCCAACAGTCCGAGTGCGGCCCTGATCGGCTCGCTGCGGCTGGGGGTGATCCCGTCGGTGACGACAACGGTGCTGCCCAAGGTGCTGCACCGCACGCGCCGGCTCTACCCCAAGCTGCGCATCCGCATCGAAGACGGCATGTCGCAGGAACTGGCCTTCAAGGTAAACCAGGGCCGGCTTGACGCGGCGGTCGTGACCGATCCCACCATCACCGACGATCCGGCCCTGTCCCGGCGCGTGCTGTGGCGCGAGACGCTCAAGCTGATCGTGCACCGCGACCTCAAGGCCGGACCGTTCGACCAGATCCTGTCCCGCAACCCGTTCATCCGCTTCAACGCCGCCATGAGCGTGGGCCGCATCATCGACAGCGTGGTCAAAAGCCGCTCCTTCATCGTCGACGACGCCATGGAGCTCGACTCGATCGAGGCCATCTGCCGGATGGTGGCGATGAAGCTGGGCGTGGCGATCATCCCGGAGAACCTGGTGCCGCGCCATCTGCGCGCGACCATCGTTGCCGTCGCCCTGCCGGCGCCGCGCACCGGCCGCGCCGTATCGCTGGTGACCCGCCCCGAGCACGGCGACCTGCCGGCGATCGAGCGCATCTACCAGCAGTTCCGCGCGGCGGCGCCGCCGGGCACCGGCGATCCCTAGCCGGGTCCGTTCCCCTCGACCTTGCAAATTTTGAATGCAGCCCGGACGCATCGCCACGTTGACAAACCGGCGGCCGATTGCGAAGACGGCGGCAACCACGAAACGATGGGGGACGAGATGGGTGTGCTCGACGGCGTGACGATCATCGAGATGGCGGGCATCGGGCCGGTGCCGTTCTGCGGCATGCTGCTGTCGGACATGGGCGCCAAGGTGATCCGCGTCGATCGCACCGAGTCGGCCGGATTGGGACTGCAGTTCGACAACCGCTATCACCTCGCCAACCGCGGCCGCCACTCGATCGCCGTCGACCTGAAGAGCAAGCAGGGCGTCGATCTGGTGCTCGACCTGCTGGCGGGGGCCGATGCGGTGCTCGAGGGCTTCCGCCCCGGCGTCATGGAGCGGCTGGGCCTGGGACCCGATATCTGCCTGAAAAGGAACGGCAAACTGGTCTATGGCCGCATGACCGGCTGGGGCCAGGAAGGGCCGCTGGCCGACGTCGCCGGCCACGACATCAACTACATCGCGCTGGCCGGGGTGCTGCATTGCGTGGGCGAGAAAGGCCGCCCGCCGGTCGCCCCGCTCAACCTGGTCGGCGACTATGGCGGCGGCGCGCTCTATCTGTGCGTCGGCGTGCTGGCGGCATTGTTCGAAGCGCAGCGCTCCGGACGGGGCCAGGTGGTCGACGCCGCCATGATCGACGGCGCGGTGTCGCTGATGACGCTGTTCACCGGCATGGTGGCGGCGGGCATCTGGGACGAACGACGCGGCAGCAACACCATCGACTCGGCCTCGCATTTCTACACCACCTACCAGACCGGCGACGGCGAGTACGTGTCGATCGGCTGCATCGAGCGCAAATTCTATCTCGAATTCCTCGAGCTGATCGGACTGGGCCAGGACAGCGAGATGATCGACCACCAGATGGACAAGGCGCGCTGGCCCCAGTTCAAGGAACGCATCGCCGCGATCATGCGCGGCAAAACCCTGGCACAATGGAACGACATCCTGCAGCACACCGATGTGTGCTACGCGCCGGTGATCCGCCCTTCCGAGGTTCCCAGGCATCCTCACGTCGCGGCCCGCAACACCTTCGTCGAGCATGCCGGGCTGATGCAGCCGGCGCCGGCGCCGCGCTTCAGCCGCACCCGGTCCGCGATCCAGGGTCCGCCGGTCGAGGTCGGCCAGCACACCGACGCCATCCTGCGCGGCCTGGGCCTGTCGCCCGACAGGATCGGCGCGCTGCGCCAGGCCGGCGTGGTGCGCTAGCCAAGGACTGCGCTACCGAACCATCGCCGGCGCGGCATCAGGCCGTCGCGCATTTCGCCCCCGTCGAAAACATACCTGCCGGTTGGGATGTTTGTTGACAGGGTTGGGTCGTAGCTTCACGCTTCGGGCCATTCTCGATCCGGCCAGCGGCCGGTCGAGCGTGGCAGGGGACGGTCGCGCGTTGAACGGGTTTGCCAATCTCACCACCGGACAGGCGATCGCGCGGATCGTCGGCCAGTACGGTCCCCGCGAAGCGCTGGTGTTTCGCGACCGGCGCTATTCCTTCATCGACGTGCAAGCCGCGGTCGACGCGGCGTCGGCGAGGCTCTATGCCCAGGGTGTCAGGCCGGGCGACAAGGTCTCGATCTGGATGCCCAACTGCCCGGAATTCATCTGGTACGTGCTGGGCACCGCGCAGATCGGCGCCGTCGCGGTCGTGCTCAACACAAGGCTGCGGCTGGATGAAGTCGCCTACCAGATCGACCAGTCCGACAGCATCGGCGTGGTCACCGTCGGCCGCACCGGCTTCCGCAACTTCCTCGACGATCTGGCCCAGCTTTCCCCGCAAAGCTGCGGCGCCAGGCCGGTGGCGGACGCCGGCGAAGCCCGGCTGCCCAAGCTGCGTTTCGTCGCGGCGATCGACCAGGCGCCGGCCCGGCACGACAGGGTGGCGGTCTGGCGCGAGGATCAGCCGGCGCCCGACATCGTCGCGCCGCCGACCGACGATCCCGACGCCGCCGCGCTGATCGCCTACACCTCGGGGACCACCGCGCTGCCCAAGGGGGTGGTGCTGACGCATTGCATCTGGCGCAAGGGCTTCGACGCCGGCGCCACGATGGATCTGGATTGCGACGACCGGCTCTATCTGTGCGTCCCGCTGTTCGGAATGATGGGACTGATCACCAACGGCCCGCTGAGCTGGTGGACGCACGGCACCTGCATCGTGCTGGAGGAGCGCTACGACCTCGATGCATTCTTCGCCACCGTGGCGCGCGAACGGTGCAGCGTGGTCCAGCTCATGCCCGCGGTCATGGAGCCGATATTGCAGGACCCGCGTTTTGCGTCGCTCGACCGCTCGCACTGGCGGCTGGCCACCGTGCTGTCGAGCCACCCCGACACGCTGCGGGCTTCGGTCGAGCGCTTCGGCTTCCGCCAGGTGGTCTGCGGCTACGGCATGACCGAGACCAGCGCCATCGTCAGCCGTACGCGGTTCGACGAACCGCTGGAGCGCCAGATCGCGTCCAACGGACTGCCCCTGCCCGACGTGTCGATCAGGATCGTCGACCCCGACACTTTGCGCGAACTGGGCCGCGGCGAACCGGGCGAGATTTGCCTGAGGGGCTACTTCGTCATGAAGGAGTACTACCGCAAGCCGCGCGAGACCGCCGAAGCGATGCTGCCCGACGGCTGGTTCAGAACCGGCGACCTCGGTCTGCTGGACGCCGAAGGGCGCCTGCATTTCAAGGGACGCCTGAAAGACAGCTACAAGACCAACGGCTTCAACGTCTCCGCCTCCGAGGTCGAGAACGCGATGCGCGAGCATCCCGCCGTCAAGGATTGCGCGGTGGTGGCGATCCCGCACCCGACCATGGGCGATCTGGGCGTCGCCTTCGCGATCGCCCGTCCAGGCAATTTTCCGACCGAGCAGGAATTGCTGGCGCATTGCCGTCAGCGGCTGGCGTCGTTCAAGGTGCCCGGTCGCGTCCTGCTGGTCGATCGGTTTCCGACCACCGCCGGCACCGAGAAGGTCCAGAAATTCCAGCTCAGGCAACTCGCCCTGCAACAGGGCTGAAGCGGCGCAGACCGCAGACGGGGGAAACGATGTCCGACACGCTGCTATTCAAGATCGACCAAGGCATCGCAACCATCACCCTCAACCGGCCGGACAAGCGCAACGCCTTCAACCTGGAGATGATCGAAGCCTGGACGGCAGCGCTGCAGGCCTGCCGCGACGACGGCGCGGTGCGGGTCGTGGTGATGACCGGGGCCGGCAAGGCCTTCTGCAGCGGCGGCGATGTCGGCGGCATGGCCGACACCGCAAGCGAGACGCCGCTTTCCAACAAGGACCGGCTGTGGCGACACATCCACCGCGTCGCCTTTGCGCTGGAAGATCTCGACAAGCCGGTGATCGTGGCCGTGAACGGCGTGGCGGCCGGCGCGGGAATGGACATGGCATTGCTGGGCGACATCCGGTTCGCCGCGCAAAGCGCCAGATTCGCCGAAAGCTACGTGAAGATGGGCCTCGTGCCGGGCGATGGCGGCGCGCATCTGCTGCCGCGCATCGTCGGCACCGCCAAGGCGCTCGAGCTGCTATGGACCGGCGACGTCATCGCCGCCGACGAGGCGGAGCGTCTGGGCATCGTCAACAAGGTGCTGCCCGACGACGAGCTGATGGCGTTCACCTACCAGTTCGCGCGCCGCTTGGCGGACGGGCCCGGCATCGCCATCCGGCTGATCAAGCGCGCCGTCTATCAGTCGGCACGGCTCGACCTGCGCACCAGCCTGGACCTGGTGTCCTCGCACATGGCGGTGGTCAAGGCTTCGGACGATCACAAGGAAGCCGCGCGCGCCTTCGTCGAAAAGCGGGCGCCGCAATTCAAGGGCCGCTAGCCGCCGGCGCCTTCACGCAACCAGTTCGGAAGTGCACGTCAAACCCGCGATCCGACCGCCGGCAAGGCGGCGCAACAAGAGGGAGAGGAAACGATGGACATCAGCGATTCGAGCAATCCTGCGGATCGCCGCCGCAGAAGGTGGCGCCTGGGACCGGTCATGGCGGGCATCGCGCTGTGCGCCGGCCTGGCGGTCGGCCAGCCGGCGATCGCGGCGCCTTCCGCCAAGGACGAGGTCGTCGTGGTCGCCTCGCTGCTGCTGCAGCGCTTCGATCCGACCCAGATGATCGCGACCACCGAATACCTGGTCAACGACATGTTGTATGACGGGCTGCTCAATCTGGGTCCGGACGGCAAGTATCCCGCCCTGGCGACGAGCTGGAAGATCAGTCCCGACGGCAAGCAGTTCGACTTCGAGCTGCGCAAAGGCGTCAAGTTCCACAACGGCGATCCGTTCACCGCCGAGGACGTGAAATTCACCTACGAGCAGCTGCTCAAGCCCGACAACAAGCACACCTACCGCAAGGGCTTCGTCGACTCCATCGAGCGCATCGAGGTGGTCGACCCGCTGCACGTTCGTTTCGTCCTGAAGCAGCCCTGGCTGGCGTTCTTCTCGACCTCGCGCTACGCCCTGCAGCCGATCGTGCCCAAGAACTACTATGAAAAGGTCGGCGCCAAGGGCTTCCAGGAAAAGCCGATCGGCACCGGACCGTACAAGCTCGCCGACATGGTGTCGGGCGAGTGGACCCGCTACGAGGCCAACACCGCCTATTGGGGCGGCGCGCCGCATGTGCGCTTCGTCAAGCAGCAGCTGGTGAAGGAGCCGTTCACGCGCTACGCCATGCTGCAGAAGGGCGAGGCCGACATCGTTGCCGGCCTGACCGGCGCCCTGCTCGACAAGATCGCCGAGACCAAGGACGTGCGCGTGGTGTCGGCCCGCTACAGCGGCACCAGCATGCTGTTCTTCAACCTCACCAAGTTCCCGGAGGCCAAGGACAAGCGCGTGCGCGATGCGGTGGGCTACGCCATCGATCGCAAGCAGATCGCCTCCAAGCTGCTGAAGGGCGCCTGCCAGCCGTCGGACGAGGTCATCACGCCGGCCACCTTCGGCTATCTGCCGGGCCTGAAGAGCCTGCCCTACGATCCGGCCAAGGCCAAGGCGCTGCTCAAGGAAGCCGGCGTCGCGCCCGGCAAGGAAGTGACCTTCACCGTCAACACCGAAGCCTCCTCCCTGCCCAACGCGCCGCAGGTACTGGAAGCGATCGCCGGCAATCTCGAGGCGATCGGGCTGAAGATCGTGCGCGAGCCCTACGACATGGCGTCGTGGAACACGATGATGCGCGGCGGCAAGCAGTCGGGCATCTTCTACGGCACCTCGGCGGTGCCCGACGACGCCGGCGCGCTGCTCGAGACCTGGTACATCAGCAAGGCGCCCTTCACCGCCGGATTCGTCAGCGATCCCGACGTGGACAAGGTGTTTGCCGACCAGCTCCAGGCGACCGACCCCAAGGCGCGCGAGAAGATCCTGCAGCGCTTCTCCACGCTCAACAACGAGCGGCGCATCTCCGTGCCGCTGTTCTGGTGCGCCGAATCCTTCGCCGTGGGCAAGCGGGTGAAGAACTTCAAGCCGGGCATCGGCAGCCCCTATCATCTGAAGCTGCAGAGCATCGAGCTGGTCAAGTAAGCTCGGCGTCCGGCAGGCGGCGGCGCTGCGGCGCCGCCGTCCGGACGCTCAAGGGAAAGGACAGCGCGGGTGGACGAGGAATCGCTGCGCAGGATCGTCGGAAAGCGCGAGGCGGCGCGGACGGCAGTTGGCGCGGGCAGTCCCGACAAGCTGCGCGCCCAGAACAAGCTCACCGCGCGCGAACGGCTCGACGAGCTGCTCGATCCGGGCTCGTTCGAGGAGATCGCGCTGCTGGCGCGCAGCAGCGACCGGGCGTTGCGATCCCGCACGCCGGCCGACGGGCTGATCGCCGGCTTCGGCGAGATCGCCGGCCGGCCGGTCGCCGTGGTGTCGGAGGACGCCACGGTGCTGGCGGGCACGCGCGGCAAGGTGGGCGATGCCAAGGTGGCGCGCATTCGCGGCCTGGCGCTCAAGCATGGCATGCCGTTCGTCGCTCTCCAGGAAGCCGGCGCCGGCCGCTTCCAGGAGCTGAATGGCGTCGAATCGATCAATCTCGGCCAGCGCTTCCGCCAGCATCTGGAGCTGTCCGGGCGCGTGCCGCAGGTCGGCGCCATCATGGGCGCCTGCTTCGGCGGCCCTTCCTTCACGTCGGCGCAGTCCGACTTCATCCCGATGGTCAGGGACAACGGCTTCGTCGGCGTGTCCGGGCCGCCGCTGGTCAAGGCCGGCCTGGGGCGGGCAGTGTCGGCCAGCGAGATCGGCGGCTGGGAAAAGGCCAGCCGCGCCAACGGCACGGTCGACTACGTCGCCGCCGACGACCGCGATTGCCTGGAATCGATCAAGCGATTCCTGAGCTTCCTGCCGCAGCATTGCGGCGAGCTGCCGCCGCTGGCGCCGTCCGCCGCAGCGCCGGTCGACAGCGCCGAGGGCCAGGCCAGGATCGCTGCCCTGGTTCCGGAGGATCGCCGCAAGGCCTACGACGCGCTGGCGCTGGTCCGGCTGCTGGCCGATGACGGCTCGGTCTTCGCCTACAAGGCCGACTACGGCAAGAGCGTGGTCGCCGCCTGGTGCCGCGTCCGCGGCATGCCGGTCGGCATCGTCGCCAGCAACCCCATGCATTTCGCCGGCGCCATCACCGCCCCGGCCGCCATCAAGATGCGCCGTTTCGTCGATGTCTGCGACGCTTTCCATCTGCCGCTGGTGTTCCTGACCGACTCGCCGGGCTTCATGGTCGGCCCGCAGGTCGAATCGGAGCGCATGATCAACCTGGTCGCCCAATTGATGAACGGCGTGCTGGGCGCCACCGTCCCCAAGCTGACCATCGTGCTGCGCAAGGCCATCGGCGTGGCCTATATGGCGATGGGCGGCAAAGTGGCCGGTCCCGACCTGCTGCTGGCCTGGCCGACCGCCGAGTTCGAGGCGATGGGACCGGAGGCCGGCGTCGAGCTGGGCTTCGCCAAGGAGATCCGCGGCGCGGCCGATCCGGCGGCGCGACGAGCGGAACTGCTCGCCTGGCTGCGCGAGCAATCGGGCGCCGAGCTGGCGGCCGAGCAGGGCTATATCGACGACATCGTGCTGCCCGGCGAAACGCGCGACGCCATCCATCGCTTTCTCAGGCGCGTCCGGCGCTCGACCAAGCCGGGCTTCAGGCACGCCGTCACGCCCTGAGGCGGATGGCGGGCCGCCGCCAGCGCCGGCCGGTCAATGCGAGCGGGGGATGCTCTTGCCCGGCGTCGTCTTGGCTGGCGGCGCGCTGCCGCCGGCCCGGCTCGGCGGAGGAGCGGCGCGCGCCGGGCCTTTGCCGGGCAGCGGCGTCGTGCCATTGGCCGCTCGTACCCCGCCCAGCAGGCGGGCGTGGTTGGCCAGCTCCTCGTCGCGGCATTGCTTGAGCGTGGCGACGAAAGCTTCTGTCAGGCGGCTGCGCGGCTTGTTGGCCGGGAACACCAGCATCTTCTCGATCATGATCTGCGGCTCGAACCGGCGCGCGACGATGCCGCGGCCGACGAAATCGAGCGCCACGAAAGGGTTGACGATGCTGACGCCCAGCCCCTCCATGACGCAGGCGCAGATCGTGGCGGCGTACTGCGTCTCGACCTTCAGCACGCGTTCGATGCCGGCATCGGCGAACACCTGGTCGGTACGGCCGCGGGTGACATCGATCAGGCCCAGCGAGATGAACGGCTCGCCCTCCAGGTCGCGCGGCGAGATGACGTCCTTGGGCGCCAGCCGATGCTGCTCGGGCAGCACGCAGACCCCGGCCATCGAGACGAACAGCTCGCCGTCGATGCCCCTGATCTCGGGGCCGCGCGCGGCCAGGCCGATATCGCATTGATGCGCCGCGGTCCACTCCATCACGGTCGACGAGGAGCGCGCCTGCAGGCTGATATTGATGTCCGGATGCTTGTCGATGAAGCGCTTGATCACGCGCGGCATGAAGCCCAGCGCCAGCGCCGGCAGGCAGGCGATGCGGATATGGCCGGTGCCGAAGCTCTTGATGTTCTTGGCCGTCTGGGCCAGCGACGTTAGGCCCGAAAAGACGTGCTCGACCTCGCGATAGAAAGCCAGCGCCTCGGCGGTGGGCTGCAGGCGGGCCGAACCGCGGATGAACAGCGCAAAGCCGGTGACCTGCTCGAGCTGGGCCACCAGCCGGCTGATGCGCGGCTGCGACGTGCCCAGGCTGACCGCCGCCTCGGTCATCGAACCGGTCAGCATCACCGCGCGGAAGGCTTCGATCTGTCGGAAGTTCATGAAATCACGGACGCGCATAACAGTTCCGCATGGTTGGAGTATAGGGCAAACGAAAACGCATCACGAGCGCCACGCTGCGGCGGCGCTGCCTTTCAGCACTGCACGACATTGACCGCCAGGCCACCCTGGCTGGTCTCCTTGTATTTGCTGGCCATGTCGGCGCCGGTCTGGCGCATGGTGGCGATCACGGCGTCGAGCGAGACGTGGTGGCGGCCGTCGCCATGCAGCGCCAGGGACGCGGCATTGATCGCCGTCACCGCGCCCATGGCGTTGCGCTCGATGCAAGGGATCTGCACCAGGCCGCCGATCGGATCGCAGGTCAGCCCCAGATGGTGCTCCATGCCGATCTCGGCGGCGTTTTCCACCTGCTCCGGGATGCCACCCAGCGCCGCTGCCAGGCCGGCCGCGGCCATCGAGCAGGCGACGCCGACCTCGCCCTGGCAGCCAACCTCGGCACCGGAGATCGAGGCGTTGCGCTTGAACAGCCCGCCGATCGCTCCCGCGGTGAGCAGGAAATCGAACACGCCCTTCTCGTCGGCGCCGGGGCAGAAGCGCTGGTAGTACTCGAGCACGGCCGGCAGCAGCCCGGCCGCGCCGTTGGTCGGCGCCGTCACGACACGCCCGCCTGCCGCGTTCTCCTCGTTCACCGCGATGGCGAAGACGCTCACCCAGTCCATCACCTCGTGCGGCAACTGAGCATTGGCGCGCTGGCGGCGGGTCAGGTCGGCCAGCATGGCGGCCGCACGACGGCGCACATTGAGCCCGCCGGGCAGCTGGCCCTCGCTGCGGCAGCCCCGCTCGACGCAATCGTGCATGGCCTGGCGGATATGGCGCAGGCCGCGATCGATCGCCGGCTCGTCGCGCAGGCTGCGCTCGTTGGCCCGCACGATCGCGGCAATGGCCTTGCCCGACTGCCGGCAACAAGCCAGCAGCTCCTCCGCCGAGCGATAGGGAAACGGCTCGTCGACCGCCGCCACCGCGTTGGCGCGGCCGAACTCCGCCGCGCTGACCACGAAGCCGCCGCCGATCGAATAGTAGGTTTCGGCGACGAGCTCGCGATCGGCGACATCGTAGGCGGCGAACCGCAGCCCGTTGGGATGGGCCGGCAGGGCTTCGCCGATCATATGGATGTTGCGGTCGGCACGAAAGGCAACGCGACGACCGTCGTCGAGCGCAATGCCGGCGACCTCGACGCCCTCCACCACCGCCGCGACGCGGTCCGGATCGATCGTGTCCGGAGCGAAGCCGGCCAGTCCCAGAATCACGCCGAGATGCGTGCCATGTCCCCTGCCGGTCAGCGCCAGCGAGCCATAGAGCGCAACCTCGATGCGCGCCACGGCCGCATCCTTGCGCCTGTTCAGACCCTCGAGAAACCGGCCGGCCGCCCGCATCGGCCCCACCGTGTGGGAGCTGGACGGCCCGATTCCGATTCTGAACAGCTCGAACACGCTGATCATCGCCACCCTCGGCCGCGACGGCAGCCGCCTTCAGCCAATGCCGGCCTCGGCCAGCTGCCGATCCACGTTGTTCCAGTTCAGCTCGCCCTCGGCCGTGACCGGCTCGGCGCTGTCCTGCACATCCTTCAGCCCGGACGAGGTCAGCACGGCGACCACCGGCCCTTCGAACTCGACGCCGGCGCGCAGATGGGCGCGCAGCGCCGCCAGTCCGGCGGCGCCCGACAGCTCCTGCCATTGGCCGTCCTGGGCCAGCACGCGGCGGGTCTCGAGCATCTCCTCGTCGCTCACCAGCAGCGCCTGGCCGCCGCTTTGTTCGATCGCCAGCACGCCCCGATAGGAATTGACCGTCCCCATCACCGAACTGGCGAGGCCGGCGCGCGGCTCGACCTCGATCATCTTCCGGCCGGCGGCGATGGCGCGCGCCAGCGGGCCGCGCGCGGCGGGTTCCGCGGCGTAGAGGCGCGGCAGGCGCGCGGCGGCGCCCAGCAGCACCAGCTCCTTGAAGCCTTTCCACACGCCGTAGAGCAGCTCGCCGTAGCCGGTCGGCACCAGCACGCTACCCGGCATCTCGCCGCCCAGCCCGGCGAAGATCTCGTAGGCAATGGTCTTGTAGCCTTCCGGACCGAACGGATGGCCGGTGTGGAAGCGCGTCAGGTTGCTGACCGGATGGAAGCCGGTGCGCGCCACCAGATCGCGCAGCACCGGCCAACGCCGGTCCTGCGGCACCATCACCAGCGCCGCACCGTAGGCCTTGATGAATTGCTGGAACACCGGCGCCACCGCCGGGCTCGCCACCACGATGCATTTCAGGCCGGCGCGCGCGGCATAGGCCGCAGCCGATGCGCCGTGATTGCCGGACGAGGCCACCGCGATGCCCGGCGCGCCGCACGCTACCGCGGCGCTGACGGTGCACAGATTGAGCCGGTCCTTGTGGCTCCAGGTGGGATTGCCGCTCTCATCCTTGACGTAGAGCCTGGATTTCAGCCCGGCCCATTGCGCGATGCGCGGCACCTCGACCAGCGCCGTGCCGCCCTCGCCCATCGACAGGCCAGGCATCAGCGGCGGCAGCAGCGCCGCCCAGCGCTCCAGTCCGGGCAGCGGCGGCTGCTCGAACAGCGACGGATCGATCTGATCGTAGCGATAGCTGAGCTCGAGCGGAAACTGCTCCGCCTCGGTGCTGGTGCGCGGGCATCCCGCCACCAGCGGCGGATAGAGATCGAATTGCGACTTGCCGTCGCCCATCGATTGCTGGGCATAGGCCAGCGAGGGGCTGTTGTGCCGCCAATCGGTGTTCTTGATGGTGGGCGCGAACGGCATGGGCCTGATCGATGTCCGTGGCGGCGCTAGAGATGCGGCACGACGAGTTCGGAGAACATCTGCATCTGCTCGACCAGCTCCGGCACGGTGTTGGCGGCGAACAGCGTTCCCAGCAGGTGCGTGGCGCCGGCCTTCTTGGCCCGGTGCGCCTTCTCGATGATCTCGGCGGGCTCGCCGATCAGGTTGATCTCCTCGTGGGTAAGCTTGCCCTGCTCCTTGAGCGTGGACGAAGCCAGCGACACCAGGTGGGTATGCATCTGGCTCTGGCGGAACCGCGTCACCGCGGCATCGTGCTTCAGCCCGACATGGCAGATGAATTGCGGCGCCACCTGCAGACTGTTGGGATCGCGGCCGGCGCCGGCCGCCAGCTCGTGCAGCTGCTTGACGCCTTCGCCGATCTTCTCGACATGCAGCCCAGCCGGAATCCAGCCATTGCCGTAGAGCGCGGCGCGGCGAATGGCGTTGACGTTGTTGCCGCCGATCAGCAGCGGAAACGGCGTCTGCCTGGGCTTGGGCTGGAACTCGACATTCCTGAACTGGTAGTACTTGCCGTCGAAGCTCGAGGTCTGTTCGGTGAACAGCCGGCGCAGCGCCTGGATGCCCTCCTCCACCATATCGCCGCGATGCGCCTTGAAGTTGGGCTGCAGCGCGTCGAATTCCTCGCGATAGGCGCCGACGCCGATGCCGATCTCGAGCCGCCCGCCGCTCAACTGGTCGAGCGTGGCAATCTGCTTGGCCACGACGACGATGTCGCGGCGCATCGGCAGCACCAGCAGGCCGGTGCCGAATTTCAGCTTCGTGGTATGGCCCGCCAGGTAGGCGAAGGTGGTGAGCGGCTCCCAGAAGCGCGGCGGAGTCTTGAACTCCTTGCGCACGTAGTTCTGGGTCGTCATGTGATCGTTGCCCCAGATCGAGTGGTAGCCGAACTCTTCCGCCTTCCTGGCCACCAGCAGCAGATCCTCCGCGCCCGAGAACGGGATGGGATAGATCAGGCCTTCCATACCGGTGGGGAAACCCACGCTGACCAACATCGAATGATCCTCCGAAAGCGCGGCCGGCTCCGAATGCCGGCCGATTCCTGGTTACGCCGCGCCCCGCGCGGCCTGGGTTCTGGCGCGATCGACCTGGCCGTCGGCGCCGAACACCACGCCGTAGTCGCGGCTGGCCGCTGCCCTCGACACCAAGCCGGATTGGACGTCCTGCAGCACCAGATCGAGCGGACGCTTGCGCGGATCGCCCAGACCGCCGCCGCCCGGCATCTCGACGATCAGGCGGTCGCCGCGCGCGATGGTCTGGTGGCCTTTGCCGCGCATCTTCACGCCACGCTCGGTGCGCACCACGCCGCGCAGACCGTCGACGCCGCCGGCGCGCCCACGCGGCGGGTTCTCGGTGCGCTCGAAGGTCGCCGACAACGCAAACGGCATGTCCTCGTTGTTGGAAATCTCCATGATCTGGCCGAGACCGCCGCGAAACTCCCCGGCGCCGCCGGAATCGGTGCGGAATTCCTTGCGCCACACCACGATCGGCGAGATCGCCTCGGTGATCTCGACCGCCACGTTCTTCACGCCGCTGGGAAAGGCGGTGGCCGACAGGCCGTCCTTGCCGGGGCGCGCGCCGGTGCCGCCGCTGTGGAAGCTCATGACGTTGAACGGCGTGGCCTTGGCCAGCAGCGCCGGATCGGCGTCGACCCGGCCCGGCCCGCCCATCAGCATCAGGTTCCACACATTGGAGGCGCCCTCGGCCGGCGCGCCTTCCTTGAAGACCTGGTGCAGGCAGCCGAACATCACGTCGGGCAGCATCAGGCCGGTGGCATGGCGGATCGCCACCGGCGTGGGATGGACGGCGTTGAGGATGCAGCCCTCCGGCGCGCTGACCTTGATCACCGACAGGGAGCCCGCGTTGTTCGGTACCTTGGGGAACACCAGGCACTTGATGCCGAACGAGGAGTAGGCCTCGGTGTAGCACAGCGGCACGTTGATGCCGAAAGCCGAGACCGGCGAAGTGCCGGTGTAATCGACCTCGATGCCGTCGCGGCCGACGCGCATGGTGGCGACCAGATCGATCGGCTTGTCGTAGCCGTCGATGGTCATGCTGTATTTGTATTCGCCGGCCGGCAGTGCGCGGATCGCCTCCAGCGCCGCCTGGCGCGAGCGTTCCAGCACGTGATCGCCCAGCCGGTCGAGGCCTTCGGTCTCGAACTCGTCGAGCATCTCCAGCAGCCGGCTCGATCCCGTATCGTTGCACGCCACCAGCGAATAGAGATCGCCCACCACCTGCACCGGCTCGCGCACGTTGCCGCGGACGATCTCGAACAGGGTCTCGTTGATCTTGCCGGCGTCGGCCAGCTTCATGATCGGGATGAAGATGCCTTCCTCGTAGACCTGGCGCGCATCGGCGGTCAGGCCGCGGCCGCCGACATCGACCACATGCGCGGTCGAGGCGAACAGCGCCACCGGCTTGCCGTTGCGGAAGGTCGGCGTCAGCACGGTGAAGTCGTGCAGATGGCCGGTGCCCTTCCACGGATCGTTGGTCAGGAACACGTCGCCCGGCTTCATCTCGGCGACCGGGAACTTGGCCAGGAAATGGCCGACCGACTTGGCCATCGAGTTGACGTGGCCCGGCGTGCCGGTGACCGCCTGGGCCAGCATGTTGCCCTTGAGATCGAACACGCCGGCCGAGACGTCGCCCGCCTCGCGCACCGAGGTGCTGAAGCCGGTGCGGATCAGGGTCTGCGCCTGCTCCTCGACCACGGCGACCAGCCGGTCCCACATGATCTGCACGTGGATCGGCGACAGCGGATGGTTGGCGGTCATGCGACCTCCCTGGCGCTGGCCGCGGCGCGACGCCGCGTCAGGGCGATATAGCCCAGGCCGTTGATCTGGGCGGTGAAGGCGCCGGTGATGAGGGTCGAGGTCTCGTCCTCGGCGATCACCGCCGGTCCCTCGACGATCTCGCCCGGCGCCAGTTCGGCGCGCCAATAGACCGGCACGCCGATGAAGCGGCCTTGCATGGCATCGAAGATGTCGCGCCGGCTTTGCGCCTTGGCGGCGCGCGTCGCCGGCGAGGGCGGACAGCGCCTGGCCGCGGGAGGCTGATCGGACAGGCGCAAGGTCCAGCTCAGCACCTCGATGCCAAGGCCGGGAATGGTGCGGCCGAACAGGGCGCGATAGGCCGCCTCGAAAGCTTCGGCGAATTGCTGCGCCGAACTTGCGCGATAGGGTCCGGCCGGCAGATGGACGGCGATCTCGTGGCCCTGGCCGTGATAGCGCATATCGGCGGTGCGCACCTCGCGCAGGGCGGCGCTGCGCGCGCCCGGCTCGACCACCGCCTGGGCCTCGGCACGCATGCCGTCGAACAGGGCATTGATCGCCGGGGCGTCGAACGCGTCCAGCCTCATGTAGCGGCTGCGCACCACTTCGTAGGCTACCGGCGCCGCCAGGAAGCCGACCGCCGAGCCGACGCCGGCGCCGGTCGGAATGATGACGCTGTCGATGCCCAGCTTCTCGGCCAGACGCGCCGCGTGCAGCGGCGCTGCGCCACCGAAGGCGATCAGGGTGCGGTCGCCCAATTCCTTGCCGCGCTCCACGGCGTGGACGCGGGCGGCGTTGGCCATATTCTCCTCGACCACCTCGCAGATGCCGAACGCCGCCTCCTCGAGGCCGAGCTTCAGCCTGGCGCCGATGCGCTGGGCGATGGCCTGCGCCGCCTTGTCGCGATCGAGCGCGATGGTGCCGCCGGCAAAGCGCGTCGGGTCGATGCGACCCATGGCGACGTCGGCATCGGTCACGGTGGCGTCCTCGCCGCCGCGGCCATAGCAGGCCGGGCCAGGCTCGGAGGCCGCGCTCTCGGGACCGACCTGGATGCGCTGCAAGGCGTCGATGCTGGCGATCGAGCCGCCGCCGGTGCCGATCTCCACCATCTCGATCACCGGAATGCGCAGCGGCAGGCCGGAGCCCTTCTGGAAGCGATATTGCCGCGCCACCTCGAAGCTGCGCGACTGTTGCGGCTGGCCGTCGTCGATCAGGCAGATCTTGGCGGTGGTGCCGCCCATATCGAAGGACAGCACGCGGTCGAGGCCGCATTCCTCGGCCACGCGCGCGGCCAGGATGGCGCCGCCGGCCGGCCCGGACTCGACCAGGCGGATCGGGAAGCGCCGCGCCATCTCGATGGTGGTGAGCCCGCCGCCGGAGGTCATCAGATAGACCGGCGCCGCGATTCCGCGCTCGCGCAGCAGCTTCTCCAGCCGGCCGAGATAGCCCGCCATCACCGGCTGCACATAGGCGTTGGCGCAGGCGGTCGAAAGACGCTCGTATTCGCGCATCTCCGGACACACTTCGCTCGACAGGGTGATCGACAGCTCCGGCATCGCCGCAGCGAAGATCTCGCGCAGGCGGCGCTCGTGATCGGCGTTGACGTAGGAATGGATCAGGCCGATCGCCAGGCTCTGGATGCCGTGCTGCTTCAGCACCGGCACCAGCGCCTTGGCCGCTGCCTCGTCCAGCGGCAGCAATACGTTGCCCTTGGCATCGACGCGCTCCGGCACTTCCAGGCGCAGCGCCCGCGCCACCAGCGGCGGCGGCTTGTCGATCATCACGTCGTATTGCTCGAAGCGATGCTCGTAGGCCATCTCCAGCGCGTCGCGGAAGCCCCTGGTGGTGACCAACGCCGTGGGCGAACCCTTGCGTTCGATGATGGCGTTGGTTGCCAGGGTCGTGCCGTGCACCATCACTTCGATGCCGGCCGGCTTGACCCCGGCGCGTTCGAGCAGGATGGCGATGCCGTTCATCACGCCCTGTTCGGGCGCGCGCGGCGTGGTCAGGATCTTGTGGCTGAACCTTCCCAGCGGCGTTTCCAGCGCCAGGTCCGTGAAAGTTCCGCCGATATCGACCGCCAGCCTGATGGCGTCCAGTTTGCCGCTCATTGCGCTCTACCCGATGATGCGCTGCGCGCCACGGCGCCGTGGCTCGGCGCTCCGGCCTGGCGCAATCCTTCCGCCAGGGTCCGCACGTTGTTTTCCCAGTCGTACTTGGCGACCACCTCGAGCGACGGACGGGCGCCCATGATGTGCGCGCCGGCCTGCTCCAGCGCCCGCATGCGCGCCACGCAATGATCGCGCGGCCCGACGATCGCCAGCTTGTCGATGACGCCGTTGGGCACCAGCTCGGGCGTGATCTGGCCCTGGCCATGTCGGACCGCGGCGTGGACCGCCTGCCAGCGTTCCTGCTCGATGCCCATCCTGGCGCGCAACGCCTTGTGCGTGATGGCGATCGAGCGCGAGACGATGGTGCGGATGGTGTCGTAGGCCGGCCCGGGATCGTCGGTGCATACCATGATGTTCCAGGCCACCAGCTTGACGGCATCCGGATCGCGTCCTGCCTGCTCGGCACCCTGGCGCACCCAGGCGGCGACCTGCGCCATGGCTTCGGGCTCGGCGACGTTGCCGACGATCACGCCGTCGGCGATCTCGCCGGCCATGACGAAGGCGTCGCGATGGGTGCTGGCGACGTAGATCGGCGGTCGTCGCGTCGGCACGAACATCAGCCGCGCCTTGTCGAGCTTGAACACCGGATTTTCGAACGTCACCGTCTCGCCGTTCATCAGCTTCTTCATCACCGCGATGCAGTCGCGGGTAGTGGCGACGAACTCGCCGTCATTGGCGCCGATCGCGCCGCGCGTCGACTTCAGCCCCGCGCCGATGCCGAATACGATGTCGCCCTGGCGCAGGTCGGCCGCGGTGCACACGGCGCGCGTCAACTGCATGGGATGGCGGGTGTACGGGTTGGCGATGCCGACGCCCAGGCCGATCCTGTCGGTGCGGCTGGCGATCGATCCCAGCAGCACGTAGGGATCGCGCATGAAGGCTTCGTCGGGAATCCAGACCCGGTCGCAGCCCCAGTCCTGCGCGCGCGCCACCGCATCGCCCGCCTGTTGCACGGTCATGTTGGGGATCAGGCAGAAGGTGAACTGCATCGCCGCTTACCGCTCAATCCCCGACCGAATCGCTGAACTTGTACAAGGCCTTGGCCCGACGCGCCGGCCGGGCCACCGCGCGGCCGCCGATTTGCCGCGCAAGCTATTGATGCAGTTTGCTTTTCCATGGGTCAAATATCCGTTTATCGCAGCCCAATTCATTCCGGTTATGCAGCCCGGCCCTTGGCCAGGAAGGTCTCCGCCACCGTTACCCAGAAGCTGGCGCCCAAGGTCAGGATGCGATCGTTGAAATCGTAGTTTGGGTTGTGCACGGCGCAGCCGCCTTCGCCCACGCCCGGGCCTACCCCGTTGCCGATCTGGATATGCGCTCCCGAGCAGGCCTGCAGCATGAACGCCACGTCGTCGGCGGCCATGCTGGGCGGGTGATCGAGCAGCACGTTGTCCTGGCCGACCACCTTGGCCGCGGCCGCCACAGCGATGCCGGCTTCGTCGGCGCTGTTGATGGTCGGCGGGTAGCCGTAGATGTACTTCAGGACGCCTTTGGCATTGTGCGCGGCGCAAACGCCTTCGACGATCTGGCGCATGCGGCGTTCGATCAGCTGCTGCACCTCCGGGGTGAAGGCGCGCGTCGTGCCGCCCAGCTTCACTTCGCCCGGGATGATGTTGTAGGCCGCACCGCCATGGATCTGCGTGACGCTGACCACCGCCGATTGCAGCGGATCGACGTTGCGGGTGACGATGCCCTGCAGCGCGCCCACCACTTCGCAGGCGACCAGCACCGGATCGACGCCCTGGTGCGGGAACGCGCCGTGGGAGCCGGTGCCGGCGATCGTGATCTCGAACTTGTCGGAGGAGGCCAGCAACGGCCCGGAGCGCACGGCGAATTTGCCGACCGGTATGCCGGGCAGGTTGTGCAGTCCAAACACCGCATCGCACGGAAACTTCTCGAACAGCCCTTGCTCGATCATCAGCTTGCCGCCGCCCTCGCCTTCCTCGGCCGGCTGGAAGATCAGATGCACCGTGCCGTCGAAATTGCGGTGCTGCGCCAGGTGTCGCGCCGCGCCCAACAGCATCACCGTGTGGCCGTCATGGCCGCAGGCATGCATCACGCCGTCATGCCTGGAGCGATGCTCGAAGCTGTTGAGTTCCTGCAACGGCAGCGCATCCATGTCGGCGCGCAGCCCCACTGCCCTGTTGCCGCTGCCGTTCCGAACCACGCCGACGACGCCGGTCCTGGCCAGGCCGGCATGCACCTCTATGCCCCAGGAGCGCAGCTTGTCGGCGACGAATGCCGCGGTGCGGTTCTCCTGGTAGGCCATTTCCGGATGCGCATGCAGGTCGCGCCGCCATGCCACCATCTCGTCGTGGAACGACTGGATGTTGTCGATCTCGCTCATTGGGCGGTCTCCTGGGCAAGCGGTTGGCGCAGATGGCAGGCGGCGAAATGGCCGGGCGCCATCTCGAGCAGCTTGGGCGCTTCGACACGGCAGCGGTCGAAGGCGTAGGGACAGCGTGTGTGGAAGCGGCAGCCCGGCGGCGGATTGGCCGGGCTGGGCACGTCGCCGCGCAGGCCGGCCTGCGGCCGCGGCGCGTCGGGATCGGGCACGGGGACGGCCTTCAGCAGCGCTTCGGTATAGGGGTGCAGAGGCATGGCGAAGATCGCGCGCTTGGGCGCCATTTCGACGACTTGTCCCAGATACATCACAGCCACGCGGTGGCTGATGTGCTCGACCACCGCCAGATCGTGCGCCACGAACAGATAAGACAGGCCGAGTTCGGCCTGCAGATCCATCAGCAGATTTATCACCTGCGCCTGCACCGATACGTCCAGCGCCGAGACCGGCTCGTCGCACACGATCAGGCTGGGCTCCAGCGCCAAGGCGCGGGCGATGCCGATGCGCTGGCGCTGGCCGCCGGAGAATTCGTGCGGAAACCTGGCCATCTGGTCCGGCCGCAGGCCGACCCGGGCGAAGAGCTGGCGCACCTTGTCTTGGCGCTCGGTCGCATTGCCGACGCCGAAATTGAGCAGCGGCTCGCCCACGATATCCCCTGCCCGCAACCGCGGATTGAGCGAGGAATAGGGGTCCTGGAACACCACCTGCATCCGCCGGCGCCGCTCCCGCATCCGCTCGGCGGGCAGATGGGTGATATCCTCGCCGTGCAACTCGATGCGCCCAGCGGTCGGCTCGATCAGCCGCAGGATCGATTTGGCCGCGGTGGACTTGCCGCAACCGCTCTCGCCCACCAGCCCCAGGGTCTCGCCGACGCCGATCTCGAAGGAAATGTCGTCCACGGCATAGACGTGGCCCACCGTGCGCAGCAGCAATCCGCGACGGATCGGATAGTGCTTCTTCAGGCCGCTGACGCGCAGCAGCGGTGTCTGCGATTTCTGCTGCGGCAGTGCGTCAGGCGACATGGCCGGCCTCCCAGCACGCCACGACATGGCCATTGCCGAAATCCCGCAATTCGGGCGCTTCGCGCCTACAGCGTTCCTGGACGAAGGCGCAACGCGCGGCGAAGGCGCAGCCGATGCGCAGCGCGCCCGGCGGCGGCACCATGCCGGGAATCTCGTTCAGCCGCGCCGTCGCCTGCTCCCCTTCGCGGCTCAGTCGCGGCATCGAGGCCAACAGGCCCTGCGTATAGGGATGCAGCGGCCGGGCAAACAGCTGCCGGACTTCCGCCTCCTCGACCTTGCGGCCGGCATACATCACCACTACCCGTTCGCAGGTCTGCGCCACCACGCCCAGATCGTGGGTGATCAGCATGATGGTGGTGCCCAGCCTGTCCTTCAGCTCCAGCATCAGGTCGATGATCTGCGCCTGGATCGTGACGTCGAGGGCGGTGGTCGGTTCGTCGGCGATCAGCACCTTGGGGTCGCAGGCCAGCGCGATGGCGATCATGACGCGCTGGCGCATGCCGCCGGAAAGCTGGTGCGGATATTCCGCCATGCGCCGCTCGGGGTCGGGAATGTTCACCATGCGCAGCATCTCCACGCCGCGCGCCCAGGCCTCGGTACGGGACACGCCGCGGTGCAGCCGTACGGTCTCGGCCAGTTGCCGGCCGATCTTCAGCACCGGATTGAGCGAGGTCATCGGCTCCTGGAAGATCATGCCGATCTCGTTGCCACGCAGCTTGCGCATCGCGGCATCGTCGAGCCGTGCCAGATCCTGCCCGGCGAATCGGACGGCACCTTGGGCGATGCGTGCGCCCTTGGGCAGCAGGCGCATGATCGACAGCGCCGTGACGCTCTTGCCGCAACCCGATTCGCCCACCACGCCCAGGGTCTCGCCGCGCCGCAGGGCAAAGGACAGGCCGTCGATCGCCGACGTGGCGTTGCCGTCGCGATCGGCGAACTCGACGTGCAGGTCGCGGATCTCGAGCACGGCGGCATGGTCGGCCACCACCTCCATGACGGGGCGGCTGGATGGCGCGTTCATGCGCGGCGCACCGCACGCGGATCGAAGGCATCGCGCAGCCCGTCGCCCAGCAGGTTGATGGAAAAGACCATCAATCCCAGGAACGCGCCGGGAAACAGGATCAGCCAGATGGCAATCAGCACCAGGGTGCGGCCTTCGGCCATGATATTGCCCCAGCTCGGAATCTCCGGCGGGATGCCCGCTCCCAGGAAGCTGAGATAGGCCTCGATGATCACCGCCGAGGCGAGCACGAAAGTGGCCTGGACGATCACCGGCGCCAGGGCATTGGGCAGGATATGGCGCCACAGGATGCGGTGCAGCCTGGTCCCCGAGGCGATGCAGGCTTCGATATAGGTCTGTTCGCGGATGGTCAGCACCACGCCCCGCACCACCCGCACCATGCGCGGAATTTCGGCCACGGTGATGGCGAAGATCACCGTGCCGATACCGGCCCTGGTCAGCGCCATGATGGCGATCGCCAGCAGCACGCCGGGAATCGCCATCATGCCGTCCATAACCCGCATGATCACGGCATCGGCGGCGCGCAGGTAGCCGCTCACCAGGCCGATGGCCAGCCCGATCAGGGTGGTGAACACGGCAACCGCGAAGCCCACGGCCAGCGACACGCGCCCGCCATAGAGCGTGCGCGCCAGCACGTCGCGGCCGAAGCCGTCGGTACCGAACCAGTGTTCGGCCGAAGGCGGCCTGATGCGGTTGGCGGTGTCGATCGCCACCGGATCGTAGCCGGTCAGCAGCGGCGCGCCCGCCGCCACCAGCAGCATCGCGATCAGCATCGCTCCGCCCGCCACGGCCAGCGGATAGCGCCGCCAAAGGCGTCGCAGCGTGCCGCGCTGGGGCCGGGCCGGACCATCGGCCGCAATCGAGATTTCCGCCATGACTCAATACCGGATACGCGGATCGAGCACGGTGTAGACGATGTCGATCGCGAGATTGATGAACACGTAGAAGAAGGAAAAGAACAGCAGGACGCCCTGGATCACCGGGAAGTCGTGGCGCAGCAGCGCATCGACGGTCAGCCGGCCGATGCCGGGGATGGCGAACACGCTTTCCGTCACCACGACGCCGCCGATCAGGATGGCGATGCCGGTACCGATGGTCGTGACGATCGGCACCGCGGCATTCTTCAGCGCGTGCCAGAACAGCACCTGGCTCGAAGTCAGGCCCTTGGCGCGCGCCGTGCGGATATAGTCCTGGTTCAGCACCTCCAGGAACGAGGAGCGCGTCATGCGCGCCAGCAGCGCAGTGTAGAGCAGGCCCAGGCTGATCGTGGGCAGCACCATGTGCAACATGAACGGCGACAGGCCGTCGGCGATGCTGCGATAGCCCTGCACCGGCAGGATCGGCCATTCCAGGCCGAAGGCATAGACCAGGGCATAGGAGATCACGAACACCGGCAGCGAGAAGGCCAGCACCGCCACCGCCATCAGGCTGCGGTCGATCCAGGTGCCGGCATGCCAGGCCGCCAGGGTGCCGAGCGGCACGGCCACGAGCACGGCGAACAGGATCACCGTCAGGGTCAGCATCAGGGTCGGCTCGAGCCGCTGCACGATCAGCTTGCCGACCGGCACGTTATTGAAGATCGATATGCCGAAATCGCCGTGCAGGATGCCTGCCGCCCAGGACATGAACTGCTCCGCCAGCGGCCGGTCGAGGCCGAGCTTGGCGCGCACGGCTTCGATCTGATCGGCGCTGGCGGTATCGCCGGCAATGATCGCGGCGGGATCGCCGCCGGCGACATGCAGCATCATGAACACCACCAGCGCGATCACCGCCACGACCGGTACGGTCGCGAGAATCCTCCGGCCGATATAGGCGTACATCTACCCGACGAAGACCCCGCTATTCCTTCTCGATGTTCCAGAACACCGTGGCGCCCGATTGCAGCACGCCTTTGAGATTGCTGCGATAGGCGATCGGCTGGCGCAGCTGGCCGACGCTGATATAGGGCACGAACTCGTAGGCTCGCTGCTGCAGCTTGAGCGCGATCTCCTTGCGCTTGGCAGGGTCCGTCTCCGCAAGAAACTGATTGCGCAGATCTTCGATCGTCTGATCGCACGGCCAGCCCGGCGGGGCCTTGTCGCAGGGCGATGCCAGATAGGCGTTGCCGGCCGGGTTGGCCTGCTCGGTGCCCTGGAACTGCGTATGGAAGACGTTCCAGCCGCCGGCGTCCGGCGCATCCTTCTTGGCCCGGCGTGCGATCATGGTGCCGACATCCATCGGCTGCACTTCCACATTCATGCCAAGCTTGCGCAGGTTGTTGACGGTGACGGTCACCGCAGCATGCAGCACCGGCACGTTGGTGGGATCGAGCACCACCACCTTCTCGCCCTTGTAGCCGGACTCCTTCAGCAGCTCCTTGGCCTTGGCCAGGTCGGGCTTCTTGACCGCGCCGATGTCGCTGGCATAGGGGCCGCCGCAGGAGAACAGGGCAAAGCAGTCCTTCCAGTAATACCTGGCGTCGCCGGCGACGGCCTGCATGTATTCCTGCTGGTTGACCGCATAGAGCACCGCCAGTCGCGCCTTGACGTTGTTGAACGGCGGATGCAGATGGTTGAGCCGCAAGGTCGCTTGCGAGCCCAGCTTGTCGAGATCGAGCAGCTTGATCTGCTTGTTCTTCTCGATGGTCGGCAGGAAATCGAGCGACGGGTTCTGGTAGTAGTCGACCTCGCCCGAGATCAAGGCCGCCAGGATGGTGTTGGCGTCGGGAATGTGGATCCATTCGACGCGATCGACCTTGACCACCTTGCCGCCGGCCAGGAAGGAGGGCGGTTCCTTGCGCGGAATGTAGTCGGGGTTCTTGACGAACACCTCCTTGCTGCCCGGCACCCATTCGTCCTTCTTGAAGATGAACGGACCGGAGCCGATCGTCTCCTTGATCTGGGTGTTGGCGTCGGTCGCGGCGATGCGCGCCGGCATCATGAAGGCCGGCGAGGAGCTGGGTTCGGCCAAGGCGCTGGGCACGTCGAATTTGGACTTGAGCTTGATGACGAAGCTGTTGTCGCCGGTCGCCTCGATCTTCTCGACCTTCTCGGCCATTTTCTGGCCGATCAGGTTCTTCTTGGACCAGCGCAATACCGAGGCGACGCAATCGGCCGCCGTGACCGGTGCGCCGTCATGCCATTTCAGGCCGGAGCGCAGGGTGAAGCTGTAGGTCAGCCCGTCGGGACTGACCGTGTAGTTGTCGACCATCTCGGGCTGGGCCTTGAAGTTCTCGTCGGGCGAGAACAGCGTGTCGTAGACCATGTAGCCGTAGTCGCGCGTGATTGCGACGGTCGACCATACCGGATCGAGGATGTTGAGGTCGCCGCGCGGCACCATGCGGATCACCTTGTCGGCGGCCTGGGCGTCGGCCAGGGTGAAAGGGCCGGCCAGCAGCGCCAGCGCCAGGCCCAGACGCGACAGCGATTTCCCCAATTGAGCCATGATTCCTTCCCGGTTTCTGTTGGTCGGCGAAGCGCGGAAATGCGCGGGTTCGCGGCGAAAATGGAAGCAGCCGCGCCCTATGCCGGTCAAATATCCAATTGTCCGGCCGTCATTCACTTTGAATATGCTCAAGGCCCGATATCCGAAGCCGAGGGAACGGCTAGCCATGCGCGCCGAAATAGGCGCGCTGCAGCGTGCCGTCGGCGATCGCCGCGGCCAGTTCGCCCTGCCAGATCATCTCGCCGGCCGAGAGGATGCAGCAGCGTTGCGCCACAGCGCTGGCGATGTCGACGTTCTGCTCGACCAGCAGGATACTGACGCCGCTGTCGCGGATACGGCAGACGGTCTCGATCAGCGCGCCCACGATGCCGACCGCCAAACCGGCCGAGGGTTCGTCGAGCAGGATAAGCCGGGGGTTGCCGATCAGCGCGCGGGCGATCGCCAGCATCTGCTGCTCGCCGCCCGACAGGGAGCCGGCTTTCTGCCGCCGCCGTTCCGCCAGCTTGGGAAACAGTTCGTAGATTTCCTCCAGCGGGCGGATCGGCCGATCGACGGCGGTGTGGATTCCTGCCGCAAGGGTTTCGGCGACGGAGAAATTGGCGAACAGCTCGCGCCATTGCGGTACCAGCGCCAGCCCGCGGCGCGCGATGGCGCTGGCCGACAGCCGGCCGATATCGCGATCGAAAAAGGAGACCTTGCCGCTGCGCCGGGCCACCAGCCCGGCGATCGCCTCGACACAGGAGGTCTTGCCCGCCCCGTTGGGTCCCAGCAGCGCCACCGCCTCGCCTTCGCCGACCTCGAAGGCGACGTCGCGCAGGGCGGTGATGCCGCCATAGGATACCGTCAGCTTGTCCACCGCCAGGGCATGGCTGGCGCGCTTGGCGATGCCGCCCGGCGCGCTCATGATGCGGCCCGCTCGCCGAAATAGAGCCGGCGCACTTCGGGCAGCGCGATCACCTGCCGCGCTTCGCCCTCGGCGATCACCTGGCCCGAGCCCATCACCGAGACGGTGCGGCACAGATCGGTGACGAAACCGATATTGTGCTCGATCAGCAGCATCGCCACGCCGTCGCGGGCGTTGATGTCGAGCAGCAGATCGCGCAGCCTCGCGGCTTCCTCCGACGACAGCCCGGAAACCGGTTCGTCCAGAAGGATGATGCGCGGCCGCGCGACGATGGCGCGGGCGATCTCGAGGCGTCGCTGATTGCCCAGCGACAGCAGCTTGGCCGGCAGACGCGCCATGTCGGCCAGGCCGACCGCCGCCAGCGCCGCCAGACAGCGTTGCCGCGCCTCGCTCAGAGCGCGATTGCCGGCAAGTTCGCCGAAGCTGGCGCCGATCGATTGCAGCACGCTGTTGCGGCCCAGCCCGATCATCACGTTGTCCAGGCAGCTCAAGTCGCCGAACAGGGCGACATGCTGGAAAGTCCGCGTCATGCCCAGCCGCACGCGCCGACGCACCGACTGGCCCAGCACCTTCTCGCCGAACAGCTCGATGCGGCCCCGGTCGGCGGCCAGGAAGCCCGAAACGATATTGAACAGCGACGTCTTGCCCGCACCGTTGGGCCCGATGATGCCATGCAGGCCGCCCTGCCCGACCCGGAAGCCGACATTGTCGACGGCCTGCAGGGCGCCGAAGGCACGGCTGACGCCCTCGACCAGCAGCGCCGGCGTTGCGCCATCGGCGGCGAGCGGAGAAGATGGCCGCCGGTGCTGGATCGGCAGCGACGCGACATTGGCGACGAGGCTTGCGTTCGCGACCGGCGCGGCCGCGGGCTTCAGACGCAGCAAGCGCCAGAAGCGGCGACCCAGTTCGACCAGGCCGCCGGGGAAGAACATGGTGACGACGATCACCAGCGTGGCGAAAATCAGCTCCTGGTAGTCGGCCACCGGCCGCAGCACTTCGGGCAGCACGCGCATGCTCATGCCACCGGTCAGGCCGGCCCAGATCGTGTTCATGCCGCCGATGATCGGATAGGCCAGCATGAATACCGAAGCCAGCACGCCGTAAGAGCTGTCGGGATCGATGATGCGCACATAGGGCGCGGAAATGGCGCCGGCCAGCGCGATCGCCGCGGAGCTGACGACGAACGCCGCCATCATGTAACGCTTGGTATCGATGCCGAAGGCTTCCGCGCCGACCTCGTTGAGCGCGGCGGCGCGCATGTTCTTGCCGAAGGCGCCGCGCAGCACGATGCTCAGCAGGCCAATGCCGATCGCCGCGCCGATGCCGATCATCGCCAGATAGGCGGCATCGCTGACCAGCGTGACGCCGAAGATTTCCGCGGGCGGCACGCGAATGCCCTCCGCGCCGCCGGTGATGCTGCGCGCCTCCCGGATCAGGATCATCAGGACGGTCTGGAACACCAGGGTGATCATGGCCAGGTTGTGGCTTTTGAAGCGCACGCCGGGGATCGCCAGGATCAGTCCCGCCAGCGCGCCGGCCAGCACCGCCGCCAGCACCGCCAGCAGGAACGGCACCTGGCCGCCGCTCACCAGCAGGGTCGAGGCATAGCCGCCTACCGCCATCATCGAGCCCGACGCCAGGGTGATGCAGCGCGCGAAGCCGACCAGCAGCACCAGCGCCGCGCCGATCAGCATCGACACGAACGACATCGCCAGCACGTACTGGCTGTAGGTGCCGATGAACAGGCCGACGCCCAGCAGGCCCAGCACGAACAGGATGGGCGCCGCCACCGCGGCCAGGAAACGCGTTCGTTCAGACATCGCGAGTCTTCTCGCCCGGAAACAGGCCCTGCGGGCGCCACAACAGCACCACGAACAGCAGCAGGAAGGAGACGCTGTTCTTGAAGGCGCTGGACACGTAGAACGCCGCGACGGTCTCGGTCAGCCCCAGCAGCAGGCCGCCGACAATGGCGCCCGCCAGACTGTCGAAACCGCCGATCACCGCGGCCACGAAGGCCGCCGAGATCACCTGGATCGACAGATCGGCCGATACGCCCTTGGCCGGGGCGATGAACAGCCCGGCCAGCCCAGCCAAGGCGCCGCCCAGGAACCAGGCGGTGAGATAGACGCGATCGACAGAAAAGCCGCAGAGCTGCGCGCCGCGCGGGTTGGATGCCATGGCGCGCATCGAGATGCCCAGCCGCGCCTGGCTGAACAGCAGGATGGCGATGCCGCCCAACGCCAGCGCCCCGGCGATGACCCACAGCGTGTCCTGGGTCAGGATCACGTCGCCCAGGACGAGCGGCGGGCCACGGAACGTTGCCGGCACCGCCAGCAACTCGGCCTTGTAGATCAGCCGGAAGCCTTCCGAGATGGCGATGCCCAGGAACACAGTAGCAATGACCACGGTGAACAGGTCGGCCCGGCGCAGCGGTCGCAGGATGACCAGCTCCAGTCCGGCCGCGACCAGCCCGATGACCGGCGGCACCACCAGATAGGCCACCCAGTAGGGCAGACGATAGATCACCACGATCAGAAAGCCGCCGAACGCGCCCAGCATGACCAGGGCGCCCTGGGCGAAGTTCACGGTCCGCGTCGCCTTGTGGATCACCACAACGCCGATTGCCGTCAGCGCGTAGATGGCGCCGAACTTCAATCCGCCGATCAGGATCGCCAATAGGTCGCTCAAGCCTTGCCCCTGCGCGGCGTGTTCCCCGCCGTTTCGGGATCAAGGAAACCGGGATCATGCCGGCTTTGCCAATGCCAATTTGTCCGGGCCGAATTCACCATCGTTATGGCGCGGCGGCTGCGCGATTTCCGCGCAATTGTGCCGCTTTCCTCGTCATATCGCTTTTGCATGATGAGAAAACAAACCGGTATTTGACCCTGCCTTCGCGCCGCTGATTGGATTGCAGGCGTGAAAATCCGCCGCGCCGCGCTTGCGCGACGCCAATCCACTTCTAAGGGGGCAGCATGAATTTCGTCGATACTCTGCTACGCAAGCTTCGCGTGGTCGCGCTGGCATCGCTGGCGGCGCTGGTCGCCGCGGTCGGGGCACCGGGCGCCCACGCCGAGGATGGCGTCACCAACGACGAGATCGTGGTCGGCGCCATCGGCGCGCTCACCGGGCCGCTGGCCTTCGTCGGCGCGCCGGGCCGCGACGGGCTGAGCATCGGCTTCGACGAGATCAACAAAAAGGGCGGCGTCAACGGACGCAAGCTCCGCATGATCTTCGAACACGCCTCCTCGCCCGCCGAAAGCATCGCCGCGGTCAAGAAGCTGGTCGAGCAGGACAAGGTATTCATCCTGATCCTGGCCTCCGGCAGCACCGGCGCCGCGGCGGCAGCCGACTACGTGCGCCAGACCGGCGTGCCGACCTACAACCTGTTCGGCTCGACGCCGATCATCCGCAACCCGTTCGCCGCCAACGTGTTCCACGGCGCCATCGTCACCATCGACAACGCCGCGCTGGCGCTGATCAGCCAGATCTACGACGGCGGCTACCAGGCCAAGAAGATCGGCGTGCTGGCCGGCACCTATGCCTTCCCGCAGGCCACGCTGAAGGCGGTCGAGGAGGCGATGAAGACCAAGAAGATCGACTACGTGGTCGAGCAGTTCGACCAGTCGGCGCGCGACTACACCTCCCAGCTGGTGTCGTTCGCCAAGGCCAAGGTCGATGCCATTCTGATTCTGGGCTCGTTTTCCGAAGCCGGCTTCGCCATCAAGCAGGCCAAGGACATGGGCATGAAGGACGTGCGCTTCGTGGTCGACGGCTCGGCGGTCAATCGCGCCATCGTGCCGATCATCGGCGATGCCGACGGCATTCGCGGCTATTTCAACGGCCCCTATTTCCCCGGCCAGAACGCCAAGCCGATCCAGGATTTCGAGGCCACCCTGAAGGCCTTCCTGGGCGGCGCCATGCCGCAAGGCCGGCCCAACGCCTACGACGTGATCGGCTACGGCTCGGCCTTCGTGGTGGCCCAGGCCATCCAGGGCGCCGGCAAGAGTCCGACCCGCCAGAGCCTGATCGACGCCTGGTCGAACCTGAAGGACGCCGGCCCGGCCAGGATGGGCGGCTTCCCCATCACCTTCCCCGAAAGCTTCACGGCAAGCGACCACCAGGGCAACAAGAGCCTGGGCGGCACGATCGTCAAGGACGGGGAATGGAGCGTGGTGCGCATCATCACCGGTCCCTGAGCGCGGCGGCATGACGGTCCGTTCGCCGGCGCGACGGGCGCATATCAATCGGGTATATCTTCGCCACGAATTGGTATTTGACCCGCGCCGGCCGCGCCGGCTTACTGGATCGGCGGCGGATCGCGCGATAGACGAAACGGCCACGATGCGATCTGCCGCTGGCAGCTGGCTCGTGGCCGTTTCCATTTTCGAGTAGTCGATGAACGCCACCGACGAACAATTGCGCCTGATGCTGCTGACCCGGCCGACGGCCGAGTTGCTGCCCTATGCCGCCTCGCTGCGCGATGCCGGACACGGTCGCAACGTTTCCTATTCGCGCAAGGTGTTCATCCCGCTTACCCGCCTGTGCCGCGACGTGTGCCATTACTGCACCTTCGCCCAGGCGCCCAGCGGCGTCAATTCGCCCTATCTCGCGCCCGAACAAGTCCTCGCCATCGCCCGCGCCGGCAAGGCCGCCGGCTGCCAGGAAGCGCTGTTCACCTTGGGCGACAAGCCGGAGTTGCGCTACCAGGCCGCGCGGGAGGCGCTTGCCGGCCTGGGCTATGCGACCACGATCGACTATCTCGCCGCCATGTGCGCGCTAGTGCTGCGCGAGACCGGCTTGCTGCCGCACGCCAATCCCGGCCTGCTCGATGCCGAACAGATCGCCGCGTTGCGCAAGGTCACGGTGTCGCAAGGCATCATGCTGGAAAGCAGCGCCCAGCGTCTGTGCCGGCGCGGCGGCCCGCATTTCGGCTCGCCCGACAAGGACCCGGCGCGACGGCTCGAGACCATCCTGTTGGCCGGCGAGCAGAAGGTGCCGTTCACCAGCGGCATTCTGATCGGCATCGGCGAGACCCGCAGCGAGCGCATCGACGCGCTGGTGGCGTTGCGCGGCCTGCATCGCGTCTACGGCCACCTGCAGGAGGTCATCGTCCAGAATTTCCGCGCCAAGCCGGGCACCCGGATGCACGACGCGGCAGAGCCGCCGCTCGAGGAGCTGGCTTGGACGGTGGCTGCGGCGCGCATCGTGTTCGGCCCCGAGATGAATATCCAGTGCCCGCCCAACCTGTCGCCGGGCGATGCCAAGGCGCTGATCGATGCTGGCATCAACGATTGGGGCGGCGTGTCGCCGGTTACGCCCGATCACGTCAACCCCGAAGCGCCCTGGCCAGCCATCGACCGGCTGGCGGCCGACACCGCTGCCGCGGGCAAGCATCTGGTGCGCCGGCTGGCCGCCTATCCCGCCTACTGCCGCGCACCCGACGACTGGTTCGAGCCGCAGATCGCCAGCGCCGTGCGCCACATGGTCGATGCCGAAGGCTTCGCGCGCAGCGACGACTGGTCGCCCGGCATGACCGGGGCCTTGCCTGCAATGCCCGCCGCCGAAGCCAGGGTCTCGGTGGCGACGCAGGACCGGACCATCGCCCGCCTGATCGGCAAGGCCGAAAGCGGCGACGCGCTGGACGAAGCGCAGATCGTCGCCCTGTTCGGTGCCCGCGGCATCGACTACGAGGCTGTCTGCGCCAGCGCCGACGCGCTGCGCCGCGCCGCGGTGGGCGATACCGTGACCTACGTGGTCAACCGCAACATCAACTACACCAACATCTGCTACTTCCGCTGCCAGTTCTGCGCCTTCTCCAAGGGCAAGCTGGCGCCCCAACTGCGCGGCAAGCCGTACAATCTGGGTCTGGACGAGATCGTGCGCCGGGCCCGGGAAGCCTGGAGCCGCGGCGCCACCGAGGTCTGCCTGCAGGGCGGCATCCATCCCGACTACACCGGCCAGACCTATCTCGACATTTGCGGCGCGATTCACGATGCGCTGCCCGAGATGCACATCCACGCCTTCTCGCCGCTGGAGGTGTTCCAGGGCGCCAGGACGCTGGACATCCCGGTGATCGAGTTCCTGACCCGGCTGCGCGCGGCCGGATTGGGTACCCTGCCCGGCACCGCCGCCGAGATCCTCGACGACGAAGTGCGCGCCATCATCTGTCCCGACAAGATCGATACAAGGCAATGGCTCGACGTGATCGGCGCCGCCCATCGGGTCGGCCTGCGCACCACCTCCACCATCATGTTCGGCCATGTCGAGACGCCGCTGCACTGGGCGCGCCATCTGCTGCGCCTGCGCAAGCTGCAGCAGCGCACCGGCGGCATCAGCGAATTCGTGCCACTGCCCTTCGTGCACATGGAAGCGCCGATCTATCTGCGCGGCAAGGCGCGCTCGGGCCCGACCTTGCGCGAGGCGGTGCTGATGCATGCCGTGGCGCGGTTGGCGCTGCACCGCGTGATCGACAACATCCAGGTATCCTGGGTCAAGATGGGGCCGGAGGACGTCAAGACCTGCCTCGACGCCGGCGCCAACGATCTGGGCGGCACCTTGATGAACGAGAGCATCTCGCGCGCCGCCGGCACGCAGCACGGCCAGGAGCTGGCGCCCGCGGATATGGAGCGCATCATCCGCTCCATCGGCCGCACGCCGCGCCAGCGCACCACGCTTTACGGCGAGGTGCCGGCCGAGCGTCGCCAGGCCTCGTTCGACGCGGCGCCGCTGCTCGAACTGCCGACCACCAAGCCGCTGCGCAAGCGCGCGGCGGCGTAAACTCCCAACCATCGGGTTTCATCATGAGCGACAAAGCAACGGTTGCCGTCCTGGGCGGCAGCGGCGCCGAAGGCAGCGGCCTGGCGCTGCGCATTGCCCACGCCGGCCATCCCGTCATCATCGGCTCGCGCGACGCGGCGCGTGCCGCCCAGGCGGCGCGCGAGATCGCCGGACAGAGCAATGGCGCTCGGGTGAGCGGTACCGACAACCTGTCCGCCGCACGCCAGGCCGATCTGGCGATCCTTACCGTGCCGTGGTCGGCTCAGCTCTCGACCCTGGAAAGCGTCAAGGACGCGCTGTCCGGCAAGATCCTGGTCGATGTCACCGTGCCGCTGGTGCCGCCCAAGGTGAACAAGGTGCAGTTGCCGCCCGAGCAATCGGCCGCGGTCGCCGCGCAAAATCTGCTGGGCGACAAGGTGCGCGTGGTTTCCGCCTTCCAGAACGTTTCGGCGCACCAGCTCCGGCATCTCGATCGCGAGGTCAATTGCGACGTGCTGGTGTGCGGCGACGACAAGGATGCGCGCGAGATGGTGGTGCAACTGGCCAAAGACGCCGGCATGCGCGCCTTCCATGCCGGTTCGCTGGCCAATTCGGCGGCCAGCGAGGCGCTGACCTCGGTTCTCATTTTCCTCAATCAGCGCTACAAATCGCCCGGATCGGGCATTCGCATCACCGGCCTGCCCGACAACGCCTGACATCGGGGTCGGCGCGGGAGGCGCTGGTTGTGGCAAGCATGAGTCTGACGGCTTTGCCGGGCATTCCGCGCATCAAGGCCGGCGACGATCTGGCGACCATCGTCCTCGACGGCGTCGCCGCCGCCGGACTGCAACTGGCCGATGGCGACGTGCTGGTGCTGGCGCAGAAGATCGTCTCCAAGGCCGAAGGCCGCGCCGTAGCGCTCCATACCGTGACGCCATCGGCCCGTGCCCGGGACATGGCGCCTCAGATCGACAAGGATCCGCGCCTGGTGCAGCTCATTCTCGAGGAATCGAGCGAAGTGCTGCGCACCCGTCCGGGCGTGATCGTGGTGGTGCACAGGCTGGGCTACGTGCTGGCCAATGCCGGCATCGACGCATCGAATGTCGAGAGCCCCGACGGCCACGAGCGCGTGCTGCTGCTGCCGCGCGATCCCGACGCGTCCTGCGCCAGGCTGCGCGACGCGATCAGGGCACGGACCGGCAAGGATGTCGGCGTCGTGATCAACGACAGCCTGGGCCGGGCCTGGCGCAACGGCACGGTCGGCGTGGCGCTGGGCGCGGCCGGCCTGCCCGGCTTGCTCGACCAGCGTGGCCAGACCGACCTGAACGGCCGCGTGCTGCGCGTCACCGAGATCGGCGTGGCCGACGAGGTCGCCGCCGCGGCATCCCTGCTGATGGGCCAGGCCGCTGAAGGCCGGCCGATCGTGCTGCTGCGCGGCTTTCCGCACCGGCGCCGCGAGGGCAATGCGGCCGAGTTGATCCGGCCCAAGCAGCTGGACATGTTCCGATGATCCTTGCGCTGGCCGGCGGCGTGGGCGGCGCCAAGCTGGCGCAGGGGCTGGCGGCGCATTGCGCGCCGGAGCACCTCGCCATCGCCGTCAACACCGGCGACGATTTCGAGCATCTCGGCCTGCCCATCTGTCCCGACCTCGACACGGTGATGTACACCCTGGCCGGCCTCGCCAATCCCGAGACCGGCTGGGGCCTGAAGGACGAGAGCTGGAACTTCATGGCGGCGGTGTCGCGGCTGGGCGGACCCGACTGGTTCCGCCTGGGCGATCGCGATCTGGCCACGCATGTCGTGCGCCGCGCGCGGCTCGATGCCGGAGTCCCGCTATCGCAAGTCACCGCCGAACTGTGCGGCCAGTTCGGCATCGGCCATCGCATCGTGCCGATGAGCGACGACAAGGTGGCGACCCGCGTCGATAGCGACGCGGGCCGTCTGGACTTCCAGGACTATTTCGTGCGCCGGCGTTGCGCTCCGAAAGTAGAGGGCTTCCATTTCGACGGCGCCGCCCAGGCCCAACCGCATCCGCTGTTGCTGCAGGGCCTGCGCCAGGCCGACGCGATCGTCCTGTGTCCGTCCAATCCTTTCGTCAGCATCGGCCCGATCCTGGCGCTGCCCGGCGTGGAGAGCGCGCTGCGGAAGCGGCGCGGCGCGGCCATTGCCGTCTCGCCGATCGTCGCCGGCCAGGCGATCAAGGGCCCGGCCGCCAAGATGTTCGCCGAGCTGCAGCTCGATTGCTCGGCCCTGGGCGTGGCGCGATGGTACGGCGCGCGTCTGGACGCAATGGTGATCGATACCGCCGATGCGCCGCTCAAACCCCGGATCGAGGCGCTCGGACAACGCGTGCTGGTATGCGACACGATCATGCGCAGCGATGCCGACCGCGCCGCCCTGGCGCGCCGCGTGCTGGATTTCGCCTCGACCTTGCGATGACACGCGATCTATGGATCGTGGTGCCGGTCAAGCCGTTGCGCGACAGCAAAACGCGGCTGGCCGGGACGCTCGATGGCGGCCAGCGCCGCGCCTTGGTGCGCCGGCTGCTGCGCCAGACCTTGCGTACCGTCCGCCATTCCCACGTAGCGACTGGCTGCCTGGTGGTCAGCCGCGATCCGCAAGTGTTGCATCTGGCGCGCGGCGCAGGCGCCGCGACGCTTCGCGAGATCCATCCCAGTCTCAACGCCGCCCTGGCACAGGCGGCAGGAGTCTTGAGCGGCGCCATGCTGGTGCTGCCGCTCGACCTGCCACGGCTTGCGCCCGCGTCGTTGCTGGCGTTGACCCGACGATCGGGCGGGCGCGCCGCCGCCATCGCGCCCGATCGCGCCCGGCGCGGCACCAACGCGCTGCTGCTGCAGCCGCCCGACCTGATCCGTTGCGCATTCGGTCCCGGCAGCTTCGCCCGTCACGTCGAGGCGTTGCGCCAGGTCGGCGTGACGCCGCGCGTCGTGACGCGAGGCGAACTGGCGCTGGATATCGATACGCCGGCGGATCTTCGCGCCTGGCTGGGTCGCTAGAGGAGCAGCGATACCGGCTTCTCCAGCCGTTCCTTGACGGCGGCGAGGAATTCGGCCCCGGCGGCGCCATCCACAAGCCGATGATCGCAGGACAAGGTGCAGTGCATGGCGCGCACGACCTTGACCTGGCCCTGCTCGACGGCTGCGATCTCGCGCAGCGCGCCGATCGCCATCACGCCGCCATTGATCGGGTCGACGATGGCGCTGGCCTTGTCGATGCCTGCAGCCGACAGATCGACCAGCACGAAGCTGGGCGCCAACGGACCGCTTTGCGGCAGCCCGCCGCGCCGGGCAGCGGCGATGCTTCCCAGACCCAGCCGGTCGACCTGGGCGATCACCAGCGGATCGTCGGCCGATCGGCCGTCGGACAGGCCGATATCGACGCGATCCCGTTCGACCATGCCATCGTTGCGCCAGCAGGCGTTCGCCACCGGCATGGCCCGCAACACCCGCGCCAGCGCCATCAAAACGATGTCGACCAGCTCGATGTCGCCGCCGATGCCCGCCAGCCAGGCCAGCGTGGCGTCCATCCGGCATTCCACCGTCTGGTAGAAATGCGGCACGGTCCGCTTGGACAGCGCCACACGCGCCGCCCAGCTGTCGGGCAGCAGCGTCTCTCCTTCCAGCACCGGGGATGCCGGCGAAGGGAGCTTCTGCCGCGGCGGTGCGATGCGAGCCACGATGTCGGTGCGCCGGATCAACCCATCCGGGGCCTCGCCCGTCAGCGCGTCGAGATCGAGCCTCGCCAGGGCCGCCATGCGGGCGGCGAGCGGCGTGATCGGCGCGCCCGATGCGCTGCGCAACAGCGGCAGCGAGGGCGAGGCGGGAAGGCTGCGGGCGGCCATGCGAAGCTCCTTTGGACCCGGACAACGACGCAGCAAGAATAAGTGCCCATCTCGGGAAAATCTTTGCAATCCAACCTATAAGGCCTGATAATTGAGTAAAATATTCCAAATAGGACACATTCAGAGAAATGCGTGTGCCCGTCTTGACCCTAGACGCCATCGACCGTCGCATCCTGCAGCACCTGCAACTCAATGCCCGATCGTCGACAGCCGAACTGGCCGAGGCGGCCGGGCTGTCGCCGTCGCCATGCTGGCGCAGGGTCAAGGCGATGGAAGAGGCGCAGGTGATCCGGCGCTATGTCACCATCGTCGATCCCGGCAAGGTAGGCCTGGCGGTCAACCTGTTCGTCAACGTGTCGCTGACGACGCAGATCGAATCGGCCCTGGAGGTGTTCGAGCGCGCCATCCAGCAACGGCCGGAAGTGATGGAATGCTATTTGATGACCGGCGACGCGGATTATCTGCTGCGCGTGGTGATGCCCGATCTCGCCGCCTACGAGCGCTTCCTGATGGACCATCTCACCCGCATCCCCGGCGTGGCGAATATCCGCTCCAGCTTCGCGCTGCGTTCGGTGAAATATCGCACCGACCTGCCACTCGACCACCTCGACTGAGGCACGATCCGTCGTCGCGGCGCCGGCCTGGCAGACGGCCGGGACGTCTCGAAGCTAAGGTGCGGCGATATAGTTCGGCTTGATCTCGCCGGCGAGATAGAGCTGTCCGGCCTTCACGCCGATCATCGTCACCGTCTTGGCCGGCACGCGGATGCCGTTGCGGTAGCTGATCGAGCCGGTGATGCCCGAATAGCCATCGGTGGCCGCCAGAGCATCGCGGATCCTGACCGGATCGGCGGTGCCCGCCCGCCCGATCGCGTCGGCTACCAGGCCAAGCGTATCGTAGCCGAGAGCAGCGAAGGCGTTCTCCGGGTCCGTACCGTAGGCAGCTTTGTAGTCCCTGTAGAATTTGCGGATCCCCGGCGTGGAGTCCGGCGCCATATAGGCATGTGTCGAGTAATACACGTTGGCGGCGGCCGTTCCGGCGACCTGAACAAGCAGCGGCGTGTCATAGCCGTCGCCGCCGACCACCGGCTGCACGATGCCCCCCTCGCGAAGCTGCTTGACGATGGCCCCGATGTCATCGGGCATGGCGGAGATGTAGATGACATCCGGCTTGACGGCGGACGCCTTGATCCTGGCGATCTGGCCGGCAAAGGATTTGTCGCCGCTTCGATAGTCGTCCCTGCCGACGATCTGGCCACCGTCATGGGTGAAGGATTCGTCGAAATATCTGGCGAGGAGGACCGTGTAGTGGGTCGCGCTGTCGCGCAGCAGATAGACGTGCTTGCCCCCGAGCTTGTCGATGACGAACTCGGCGCCGGCCGCCGCCTGTACGTTGTCGCCGAAGCACGCCAGGAAAACGTCGTCGCCGACCTGCCCGGGCAGCTGGGGCGACGTGGCACCGGGGGTAACGAAGGGAATGCCCGCCTGCTGGAAGATCGGGCCGAGCGTCAGGACCGAATCGGAATCGGTGAAGCCGATCGCCACCGGAACACGGTCCTTGTTGATCAGCCGGGCGGCGGTGGCGGCAATAACCGTCGGCTCGGTTTTGGTGTCGTAGAATACCAGCTCGAGTTTCCTGCCGAGCACTCCCCCGGCGTCGTTGATTTCCTTCAGCTTCAGCCGGGCGCCGTTCAAGGCCGGGCCATCGAGCGAAGCCAGCGCGCCGGTGACGTTGAAGGGAGCGCCGATCCTGATGGGGTCGGCGGCCAGGACCGCAGTGGTTGCCAGTCCGGCCACCAGGAAGACACAGAACGCGACAATGGCATGCGGCCTCATGACCCATTTCCCCTTTGCTCTTGCAGACGCCGCCGTCTCGTGGCGCGGCGATGTTCGGCCATCGATCCCAACGTCACAATAGAAATCCCGAGAACGATCGGTCAGGCAATGGAAATCCGGCGGCAGAGGCCGTGCAAGGCGATGGCCAGGCCCGGATTGGCAGGACACTGCATATCTTTTGCGGAATGGATCGTCCCGCCGGCCTTGGACCGGGGACAGCCTTGCCGCTACATCGTCTCCCCATGGGCGACCGAGATCGCCTGCCCGGTAATCGCCTGCGCGGCAGGCGATGCCAGCCATAGCACGGTCGCCGCCACGTCGGCAGGCTCGACCAGCCTGCCGGCCGGATTGACCGCCGCAAGCTCCGCCTTGATCTGCGCCGCATCGCGCCCGGTGCGCCGGGTCAGATCCTCGACCGCCGCCGCCAGCAATGGTGTATCGGTATAGCCAGGACAGACCGCGTTGACCGTCACGCCGCTGCGCACCACCTCCAGGGCAAGCGCGCGGGTAAATCCCAGCACCGCATGCTTGGTGGCGCAATAGCCGCTGGCATAGGCATAGCCGCGCAAGGCGGCGGTCGAGGCGATGTTGACGATGCGGCCATGCCGGCGCTCGATCATGGCGGGCAGGACGCGCTGGGTGCAGGCCACGACCTGTACCAGGTTGACTTCCAGCATCTGGCGCAGCGCTTCGGATGACAGACGAGACCATGGCGCCGTGACGGCGCGGCCCGCATTGTTGACCAGCACGTCGACGTCGCCCTGCCGCCGCCTGGCTTCGGCAAAAGCGCGATCGGCCGATTCGGCCTCGGTGAGATCGGCGGCAATCCAGTCGACGGCCGCGTTGGCGGACCGGAGCGCGTCGGCGCGCTCGCGCAGCACGTCGGCGCGGCGGCCGACAATGGTGATCCGCGCGCCTGCCGCGGCAAAGGCCTGCGCGATGGCCGCGCCTATTCCCGTACCGCCGCCGGTGATCAGAACGTGCCGGCCGGCCGCTGCCTCGCCGGTCCGCGCCACGCCATTCGATCGGAAATCGCCGGACATCGGCGCTAAGGCGACCCCGCCGGGCGAAACTTCGGCAAAGGCACCTCGCCCGCCGCGTCGTCGAACATGACCTCGACCGGCATGTCGGCCGTCACGGCTTCGGGCGCGCAGCCGATCACGTTGGACACCAGCCGAACCCCTTCCTCGAGTTCGATCAGCGCCACGACATAGGGCACCTCGCCGGCGTATGCATCGGCAGGCACGGGATGGCGCACGACGATCCAGCTGAACACCCGGCCGCGTCCGGAGGCATCGATCCAGTCGTGATCGCCGGCGCCGCAGGCGGAACAGGTCGGCCCGGGCGGGAAGCGCGTGCGGCCGCATTGGGTGCAGCGCTGCACGATCAGCCGATGCTCGCGGCAGGCCTGCCAGAACGGCGTCGAGTCGGGATCGAGCGCAGGGCGCGGTTTGAGCTGGGCCATCGCTACCTCCGCAACACCATGGCGCTGCCGCAGGTCATGGCGCCTGCCGTGGTTAGCGCGATCTCCGCGCCGGGCACCTGGCGCGGGCCGGCGGCGCCGCGCAGTTGCTCGACTGCTTCCAGCACGTGATTGAAGCCGTGGATGTAGGCCTCCGACAGCAGACCGCCATGCGTATTGACGGGCATCTTGCCGCCACGGTCGATCGCGCCGGAGGCGACGAACGGACCGCCCTCGCCTTCGGCGCAGAAGCCGAGCCCTTCGAGCTGCATCACCACGCTGTAGGTGAAGCAGTCGTAGATCTCGGCCAGGTCGATGTCCTGCGGGCCGATGCCGGCGCTGCCCCACAGATCGTCGGCGATGTAGTGGGCATAGTTGCGCACATGATCGGGCCAGCGGATCGCATCGAACAGATCGTCGCCCTGGTTGGGTCCGCCGCCATAGGCGCCGCCCATGATGTAGACCGGGGGATGCGGCAGGTCGCGCGCCCGCTCCGCCGACGTCACCACCACGGCACAGGCGCCGTCGCTTTCCAGGCAGATGTCGTAGAGCCGGAACGGGTCGACGATCGGACGGCTGTTGAAGTAGTCGTCCATGCTCAACTTCTTGCGCTGCATGGCGCGTGGATTGGCCTCGGCATTGGCGCGCTGCATGACCGCGACATGGCCGAGCTGTTCGGCGGCGGTGCCGTATTTCACCATGTGCCGGCGGCACCACATTGCCATGGCCTGGGGATAGGTGATCCAGCCGAACGGCGCGGTGTACTGGGTGATGCCGCGCGCATCGAAATCGCGACCGCCGCCCAGGCGATAGCCGGAGCGGCCGTTCATGGCGCGATAGCACACCACCGTCTTGGCCAACCCCGCTTCGATCGCCGCGGCCGCCGCCAGCACGATCAGATTGGCGCCGTTGCCGCCGGCGGCGTAATCGACGGCGTAGCCGACATTGGGGATGCCCAGATTGGTGGCGACCGCGATGCCGGGCACCGAGTCGTTGAACTGGAACGATACCAGCCCGTCGATATCCGATCGCGCCAGCCCGGCATCGGCAATGGCGCTGCCCGCCGCTTCGGTGGCCAGATCCAGAACCGTGCGGTTGGATTGCTTGGTATAGGCGGTGGCGCCTATGCCGCAGATCGCGTAGCGGTCGCGTAGCCGGTACATCTTCGCCTCATCGTCCTTCGAATGCGGGATCGCGCTTTTCGCGAAACGCCATCAGCCCTTCCATGGCGTCGTGCGAGCGCGTGGCGTAGCCATGCACCCGCTCGATCTCCATGCGCAGCGCCGCGTGTAGCGGCAAGGCCATGCCGTCGTCGACCAGACGCTTGGCCATCGCCAGGCCCAGGGCGCTTTTGCCGGACATCTCCCCGGCCAGCGCCAGCACCGTCGCCATCAGCTCGGCGCGCGGTACCGCCAGGCTGGCCAGGCCCAGGCGCTCGGCCTCGACCCCGTCGATGCCGCGCCCCGTGAGAATGAGGTACTTGGCACGCAGCGCGCCGATCGCTCGCGGCAGGCGCTGCGAGCCGCCGGCGCCGGGCAATTGTCCGAAATTGAGATGGCCATCGGCGATCCGCGCCTCGCGCGCCGCCACCACCACGTCGCAGGCCAGCGCCAGTTCCAGCCCGCCGGCGACGCAATGGCCGTTGACCGCCGCGATGAAGATGCATGCGGAGCGCTCGATCGTGTCGAGCAGGATGAAGAAATCGTCGAGGAACGCCTGGAAGTCGGCCGGGCGGCGATAAAGGCCGATATAGCCCTCGAGGTCGCCGCCGGCGGAGAACGCCTTGCCCGCCCCCGTGATAACGACGAGGCGGCATTGCGGATCGGCCTCGGCCCGATGCACCGCCGCCGTCAGTGCCTTCACCGAGTGCCAGTCCAGGGGATTGAGCTTGTCGGGACGATTGAGCGTCAGGATGCGCGTATTGCCTTGCGCCTCGTACAGAACGCGCTCCGCCTCCAGATTGTCGGCTTCCCTCTCCATCGGTCCACCGTAGCAGAATGTCCGATTGTCCGACAATCAATATTTTGCTATACAATTCATTAAGTTGATTCACGCAGCCAGGAAGTTGGAAATGGCCCGTTCTGCCAATGCCGCAGCCGCCGCGCGGTTCGACCGGTTGCACCCGGTTCCCGCCTACCGGCTGGTCGCCAAGGCGATCCAGGACCGGATCGAAACCAGCCGCCTGCAGCCGGGCGATTGGCTGCCCACCGAAACGACCTTGGCCGAGCAGTTCGGCGTCAATCGCTCGACCATTCGCGAAGGCATTCGCCTGCTGGAGCAATCGGGTCTGCTCGACCGCGACGGCAAACGCCTGATCGTCACGCTGCCGCACTATATGGACCTTGCTTCGCGCGCCTCCCGAGCGCTGGTCATGCACCAGGTGACGTTCCGCGAATTGTGGGAAGCCTCGATGGCCAGCGAACCGCTGATCGCCGCGCTGGCGGCCGAACGTGCCGATGCCGCCGCGCTGAGCGCGATGGAGCGCAATATCGCCGCAGCGGCCGCCGCGACCGACCGGCTGGACGATTTCATCGACCTCGACATCGCCTTCCACGAGCTGGTCGCCCGGGCGGCCGGCAATCGCGTGCTGATGCTGGCGCGCGAGCCGATCGGCCTGCTGTTCAAGCCGGCCGGCGAGACCATCCTGCCCCGCCTGGGCACGCATGGGCGGGTGGTCGACGCCCATCGCCAGATCCTGGCGGCGATCGGACGCGGCGACCGCACCGAAGCGCAACGCTGGATGGATCGCCACATGGCCGATTTCCGGCGCGGCTACGAGGCCGCCGGCGCCGATCTCGACAGCCCGCTCTACGGCTGACCCCGCCCCCGCCTCGCCCGGATCGCAGCCCGGCACGGCTGCCGCGGCCGTCGCCTTGCCGGTCGCCGGTTAATGCTTTGACATTAATAATCTCATGTGCTGTCATTTTGCGCTGCCGTCCCCGCTGCCGCGCCAACGGCACGGATCGCGGACGGCTTCATCGGCGAGCACTGGGCGCGAGGGGACATGACCTACCAGGACATTCTCTACCAAGAGCATGGTGGGGTGGCGCGCATCACCATCAACCGTCCCGATCTCTACAATGCCATGCGCGCCCGCACCGTCGAGGAGCTGATCGAGGCATTCCAGGTGGCTGGATGGAAGCGCGAAATCGGCGTGATCGTGCTGACCGGCGCGGGCGATCGGGCGTTCTGCACCGGCGGCGACCAGTCTTCCCATGACGGCGGCTATGGCGGACGCGGCACGATCGGCCTGCCGATCGAGGAATTGCAGAGCATCATCCGCGACGTCCCCAAGCCGGTCATTGCCCGGGTCAACGGCTTCGCCATCGGCGGCGGCAACGTGCTCGCCACCCTGTGCGATCTCACCATCGCCGCCGATACCGCCCAGTTCGGGCAGGTCGGTCCCAAGGTCGGCTCGGTCGATCCGGGATTCGGCACCGCCTATCTGGCCCGCGTGGTCGGCGAAAAGCGCGCCCGGGAGATCTGGTATCTGTGCCGGCGCTACAGCGCCGAACAGGCCATGTCGTTCGGCCTGGTCAACGCGGTCGTGCCCGCGGCCGAACTCGATGCCGAGGTCGATCGCTGGTGCGCCGAGCTGATGGAACGCAGCCCGACCGCGCTGGCCATCGCCAAGCGCTCGTTCAATGCCGACACCGAGAGCATCCGCGGCCTGTCCAGCATGGGAATGGCCGCACTCGCCCTCTACTACGACACCGAGGAATCGAAGGAAGGCGGCCGCGCCTTCCGCGAAAAACGGAAGCCGAACTTCCGCAATCCGCCAGGCAGGAAAGGCTCTGGCGACAAATAGGAACAGGGAGGATCATCATGAACAATAGCCGGTCGAGGCGGACGGCGTCGCCGCCGCACATGTCGATTTCCCGCCGCACGGCGCTGGGCGCCCTGTCGGCGCTGACCGCCGGTGGCGCGGTCATGCTGTCGGGTCTGGCACGCGCCGAAGATGCCTATCCCAACAAGCCGGTGCGCATCGTGGTGCCGTTCGGCGCCGGCGGCGTAGCCGATGTCATCGTGCGTATCGTCGCCGACAAGCTGAGCGAATCGATGGGCCAGCGCTATTTCGTGGAGAATCGGCCCGGCGCAGGCGGCAGCATCGGCACCGATGTGGTGGCCCACGCCCCAGCCGACGGCTACACCATGGTGCTGGGCAGCCCGAGCTTGACGGTCAATCCCAGCCTGCAGAAGTCGCTTGGCTGGGATCCGATCAAGGATTTCGCGCCGGTCAGCATGCTGGCGACCTTCCCCAACATCATCTGCGCCAAGAAGGACCTCCCGGTAAAGGACATGAAGGAGTTGGTCGAGCTGGCGCGTTCCCAGCCCGGCAACATCACCTTCGGTTCGGTCGGCGTGGGCACCTCGATGCATCTGATCGGCGAGACGATCAATTCGCACGCCAAGGTCAAGATGACGCACGTGGCCTACAAGACGCAGGGCGACGCCATACAGGACCTGACGCGCGGCAATATCTCCTGGATGGCCTTGTCGGTGACCCTGGCCAAGCCGCTGATCGCCCAGGGCACCGTCAAGGCCTTGGCGGTCACCTCGGCCGAACGCTTCAAAGCCGTGCCGGAAATTCCCACCGTCGTGGAACAAGGCTTTCCCGACCTGGTGGTCGAGGCCTGGCTGGCGCTCTACATGCCGGCCAAGACGCCCGACGCCATCGTGCAACGCACCAACAAGGCGATCGAGGCGGCGCTCAAGAGTCCCGACGTGGTGGCCAAGCTGGACAATTTCGGCGCCGTGCCGGCGCCCGACTCCAGCCAGCAACTGGCAACATTCACCAAGGACGAAGTGGAGCGATGGGCCAAGGTGGTCAAGGACGCCAATATCCAGCCGCAATGAACTTTGGCCGTGGGACCAGCATGAACGACCTGTTTGCCGCATCCGACAGCATCATGCGCGGGGAGCTGACGACCGCGCAGTGGTTCCGCACGGTGCCGCGCTGCCAGTTGACCGAGATGACGGCCGATAGCGCCGTGGTGGTATGCCGCGGCCTGTCGGCCAATGTCACGGTGTTGCGCACGCCCGAAGGGCTGCTGTTGGCCGATACCGGCGCGGTCGACACCGGCGGCGCCATCTTCGACGCCATTCGCGCCTGGGAGCCCGATCGGCCGGTCAGCACCATCGTCTATACCCACGGCCATTTCGACCATTGCAACGGCACCGTGCTGTACGACCAGGAGGCGGCGCAACGCGGCTGGAAGGCACCTACCGTGATCGCCCATGCCGACCTGCGCCGCCGCTTCGCCCGCTACGAGCGCACCAGCCCGCTCAACGCCGCCATCAACAAGCGCCAGTACAGCCGGCCCGATTTCCAGTGGCCGACGCGCTATCGCTATCCCGACCGCATATTTCACGACGAGCTGGCCTTCTCGCTGGGAGGCGAGGATTTCCACCTGTTCCACGGTCGCGGCGAGACCGACGACCATGCCTGGCTGTGGGCGCCGCAGCGCAAGCTGGCGGTGGCCGGCGATTTCGTGATGTGGGCTGCGCCCAATGCCGGCAATCCGCAAAAGGCGCAGCGCTACGCCGCGGACTGGGCGGTCGCGCTGCGCGCCATGGCGGCGCACGAACCGGAAATCCTGATACCGGGCCACGGCCCGCCGATCCAGGGCGTGGCCACCATCGCCCACTATCTCGACGGCGCGGCACGCTGGCTGGAGCATTTGCACGACCGGACCGTCGATCTGCTCAATCAGGGTTTTCGCGTCGACGAGATCGTGCAACGCGTGCGCGTGCCGGCCGAGCTGGCAGCACAGCCCTGGCTGCAGCCCACCTACGACGATCCCGAGTTCGTGGTGCGCAATGTCTGCCGTCTCTATGGCGGATGGTGGGACGGCAACCCCGCCCATCTGAAGCCGGCGTTGGAAGACGAACTGGCGCGGTCCCTGGCCGCCCTGGCCGGATCTCCGGCCGCCATCGCCAGCCATGCCGAGAAGCACCTGGCGGCAGGCGATTTGCGCGTCGCCAGCCATCTGGCCGAATGGGCCGCGCTGGCCGCGCCCGACGATGCCTACGTGCAGTCGGTTCGTGCCACGGTCAACGAGCGGCGCGCCGAGGCCGAGCCCTCGCAGATGGCCAAGGGCATTTTCGGCGCCGCCGCGCGCGATGCGCGCTCGCGCATGGCCATGGCCGCCAAGGCCGGGCAGCGCGGCTCGGCGTAAACCGGCGGCGCCTCAGCCGCGGCGGTCGGTCTCGATCACGGCATCGACCGCCAGCGCACCGCTTCCTTCGGGGAATACCAGGAACGGATTGGCCTCGACGCTCAGGATGGCGTCGGCATTGGCCGCCGCCGCGCGCGACAGCGCGCTCAGCGCCCGGGCCAGCGCTTCCTTGTCGGCGGGCGGCGCGCCACGGGCGCCGTCGAGGATGCGGGCGCCGCGGATCTCGCCGATCATGCGCCGCGCCTCGTCGATGCCGAACGGAGCGATCCGGAAGCTGACATCCTTCAGGATCTCGACGAACACGCCACCCAGGCCGAACATCACCACCGGGCCGAAGCTGGGGTCGCGCACCACGCCCAGGATGCACTCGACCCCGCCCTTCAGCATCGGCGCCACCAGGCAGCCGCGAATGGCGGCATCGGGCAGCCGCGCGCGGACGGCGGTCACGATTTCATCGTAAGCGGCCCCGACGGCTTGGGCATCGGCGAGATTCAGCTTCACCCCGCCGACATCGGATTTGTGCAGCAATCCGCTGGCCACGATCTTGACCACCGCCGGATAGCCCAGCCGGTCGGCCGCCGCGATCGCCGCCGCGCGCGAGGTCGCCAGCGCATGCTCGACCACCGGCACGCCAGCCGCGTCGAGCCACGCCAGCGCTTCCGGCTCGTCCAGGACAGCCGGTAACGCAACGGTCGCGCCCGCCCGCGGCCGGGCCTCTTCGGCCTGGACGAAGGACCGAGCAAAGAAGCGCAGCGCAGCCATGGTGCGGATCGCATGGGTGGGCTCGCGATAGGCCGGAATGCCCATGGCTTCGAACACCCGCTGGCATTCGGTCGACATGAAGCCGGACACCATGAACGGCCGGTCGGGATAGCGCGCCAGCAATTCGCGCCACACCGGCAGATGCGGCTCGATCGCCTCCGGCGTGCGATAGAGCCCGCCCTGGTAGGCGACGATGCCGGCATAGTCGGCGCCCTCCATGATCAGCCGCATGGCGCGGCCGAACAGCGGCGGATCGTTGATCACATAGCCGGTGAGGTCGAGCGGATTCTCGACGCCGGCGATCGGCACCATCTGCTTCATCGCGCGCTTGGCCGCGTCGGGCAACTGCGTCACCGCCAAGCCGGCCTCGACCGCCGTGTCGGCCAGCAGCACGCCGACGCCGCCCGACACCGTGACGATCCCCAGGCTGTCGTTGCGCGGCAGCGGCGCGATCGCCGCGGCGCAGCCGACATCGAAGAACTCCTCGATCGAGTTGGCGCGATAGACGCCGTACTGGCGGAACATCGCGTCGTAGACGTCGTCGGCGCCGGCCAGCGCCGCCGAATGCGATTGGGCGGCGCGCGCGCCGGCCTCGGTACGCCCCAGCTTGACCATCACCACCGGCTTGCGCCGGCGACGCGCCAGCGCCAGCGCCTCGAGCATGCGCGGGCCGTGGCGGCAGGTTTCGATGTAGCAGAGAATCACTTTCGTGTTGTCGTCCTCGGCCAGGAAGGCGATGCATTCGGCGATCTCGATATCGGCTTCGTTGCCAGTGGCGATGACGTAGCTGAACGACACGCCGCGTTCCTTGGCCATCAGGCTCGACATGCCGGCAAAGGCGCCGCTCTGGGTGACCAGGCCGATGCGGCCATCGGCCGGCATGGAATCGGGAAAGGCGGGATGGAAGCTGGCCACCAGGCCGCGGTCGAAATCGGCAAAGCCGACGCTGTTGGGCCCCAGCACGCGGATGCCCCGCTCGCGGGCCAGCGCCGCCAGCTCGGCCTGGCGCGTCGCGCCCTCGGCATCGACCTCGGCAAAGCCGCCGGCGAACACCACCACGCCGGCAACGCCCTTGTCGGCGCAGCGGCGCACCACATCGTTGACCTGCTCGGCCGACACCGAGCAGATCGCCAGGTCGATCGGCGCGTCGATATCGGCGATATCGCGATAGGCGCGCAGACCCTGAATGGCTTCGGCGCGCAGGTTGACCGGGTAGATTTCGCCGGAGAATCCGTATTTGCGCATCAGCGCGATCGGCCGGCCGCCGACCCGCGCCGCATCGGCCGAGGCGCCGATCACCGCGACGCGCCGGGCATTGAGGATGCGGCGCAACGAGGCGGTGTCGATCGAGCTGGAAGCGGCGTCGCGCATCGCTATTTTCCCTTGCGGCCCTTGGCCTGAAGCATCTCGCGCGCGATGGTCAGCAGATGGATCTGGCTGGTGCCCTCCGCCATGCGACCGCCCCGCACGTCGCGATAGAGCAGTTCGGCGCCGGAATAGTCGGCGATATAGCCGCGGGCGCCGAAGATCTGCACCACACGGTCGGCGACCCGACACACCATTTCAGTGGCGAAGTACTTGGCGATCGAGGCCGCCATGGTGACGTCCTCGCCGGCATCGTACTTGCGCGCCGTCTCCAGCAGCAATGCGCGCGCGGCTTGGATATCGACCTGGCATTCCGCCAGCATGGCCTGGACCAGCTGATGGCTGCCGATCGGCGCGCGACCGTTGCGCTCGCCGCGCGCGAAATCCAATGCCAGCTCGACCATCCGCATGGCCGGCCCCACGCTCAAGCCCGACAGGTTGATGCGCTGGAACAGGAAGCCGCGCATCAGGCTCTCGAAGCCGTGCCCCGGCTCGTTGCCCAGCATGGCGTCGGCGGGCACGCGGCAGTTGCGCACATGCACCTCGGACATCGGCATGCCGTGCTGGCCCATCTTGCGGTATGGCTTGCCGATCTCCAGCCCTTCCATGCCGGGCTTGAGCAGAAAGGTGGTGATGCCCCCCAGGCCGCCGGCATCGTTTTCGGTGCGGGCGTACATCAGGATGACATCGGCGACCGGCGCCAGCGAGACATAGCATTTGGCGCCGTTCAGCACCCAGCCATTGCCGTCGCGCACCGCCCGCGTCCGCATCTTGGTGGCCTGCGAACCGCCGATGTCCAGCTCGGACACGGCGAAGGCCGGTATCACCTCGCCGCTGGCGATTTTCGGCAGATAATAGCGCTTCTGCTGTTCGGTGCCTTCGACCGCGAACGGCACCACGCCGATGCCGATGTTGTTCGACAGCCGGGTGCGGAACGACAGCGAGCACTGCGACACTTCCATGTTGATATGGGCCAGCTCCTCGCAGGTCATGCCCCAGCCGCCATATTCCTCCGGCACGCCGAAAGCGAACAGGCCGCGATCGCGCATCTCCTGCACCACCGCCGCCGGCAGCGCGCCGGCGCGATCGACCTCCGGTTCGAGCGGCTGCCAGCTATTGCGCACCACGTCGCGCACGATGGCGATGGCCTTGTCCAGACGCTGCTGGTCGCGAATCATCGTCTTCCCCCGAACCTCGTTGCCGGCTGTGCGCAACGCGGCGCCGCCGATTTTAGTCAATGAACCCACATCGTTTTTTTAATGTCAATCCATTACTTTGTCATGCAGTACGGCTGGCCGCTGGATCGCTGGCGATCGGAGCGCGCCCGGGCCAGCCAGCGATCGGCGCTGCGACAAATTAATGTTTTGGCATTAAATCGAGCCGCCTATACTCTCATGGCGGCGGGCCTAGCGAGGGGAGCGTCATGACCAGGACGGCGAAGCGACCATCGACCCGACAAAGGGCCGCGCCCGAAGCGGCGCGGCGCGGCGACACGCGCATGCGGCTGATCGAGACGGCCGAGAAGCTGGTCGCCCAGCACGGCATCGACGGCATCACCGCCAAGCAGATCATCCAGGCGGCAGGCGTGCGCAACGAATCGGCGTTGCAGTACCATTTCGGCAGCCGCAGCGCGCTGATCGATGCGATCTTCGAGTTGCGCATGTCGCCGATCAACGCGCACCGGCTGGACATGCTGGCCGAGCTCGATAGCCGCGGCAGCCCGCCGACGATCCGCGACATCGTTCGCGTGTTGGTGTTGCCGCTGGCGCAAAGCCTGATCTCGAGCCGCCGCAAGAGCTATTACTGCCGCTTCCTCGAGCGCGCGCAAAGCTCGCCCGAGCATGTCAACAACCTGATCCAGCGGCGGCACTATTCGAGCGTATTGGGCTGCGCCGCGCATTTCCGCTATCTCTGCGCCAACCTGCCTCATGCCGTGACCAACCAACGCCTGTCCATCGCCCTCAAGACGCTGGGCCAGGGCGCGGCCGACATCGAGCGCCGGCTGTCGGACCCCGCCCAGGCGGTCAGCCGCGAACAGATCGAGGCCGAGATCGGCAATCTGACCGACTGCATCGTGGGAATCATGTCGGCGGAGGTGGTCGACGGCAAGGCGATGGCGGCGCACAAGACGGCAAGACCGACGGCGACGCCGGATGGCGCCGCCAGGAGGATTCGCCAGCCTTCCCGATAGCGACGCCACGGCGAAAACAGACAGAGGGAACCTGTCGCATGCCGAATTTCATCGAACGCAGACGCGATTTCTATGCCGGCGCGCTGATGGCGCTGATCGGCATCGCCGCCGTCGCGATCGGCCAGCAATACGGAATCGGATCGCTCACGGCGATGAAACCGGGGTTCTTTCCCGTCGCTGTCGGTGCGCTGCTGGTCCTGGTCGGCATCGCCATCGCCGTCGTCGGCGGGCGCGGCGAGGAGCCGGACGCGGCGCACGCCGCAGTACCGCCCTGGGACTGGCGCGGAGGTTGCTGCATCCTCGCCGGCACGGTCAGCTTCATCGTGCTGGGCCGGTATCTGGGAATGGTACCCGCCACCTTCGCCTGCGTGTTGGTTTCGGCGCTGGGCGACCGCAAGATGGCGGTCGCCAATGCGGTGGTCCTTGCCATCGCCATCGCCGGATTCGGGGTCGTGCTGTTCCATTACCAACTGAAGATTCCCTTCCCGCTGTTTCGCTGGGGCACGTCATGATCGACACCGCGCTGACCGACCTGTGGCGCGGCTTCGAGGTCGCGCTCGACGGCACCAACGTCAAATGGTGCTTCGTCGGCGTGATGATCGGCAACATGGTGGGCGTCCTGCCCGGCATCGGCGTCATGGCGGCGGTCTCGATCCTGCTGCCGCTGACGTTCGGCATGCCGCCGGTCGCCGCCCTGCTGATGCTGGCCGGCATCTACTACGGCGCCCAATATGGCGGGGCGATCTGCTCGATCATCCTCAATCTGCCCTGCCATCCGCCGCATGCGGTGACCTGCCTCGACGGCTATCCCTTGACCATGCAAGGCCGCGGCGGCGTGGCGCTGTTCATCACCATGCTGTCGTCCTTCGTCGGCGCCTCCTTCGGCATCACGGTGATGATCTTCTTCGCGCCGGTGCTGGTGAAGCTGGCGCTGGAATTCGCCGATGTCGAGGTCTGCGCGCTGATGCTGCTGGGGATGCTGGCAGGCTCGACCCTGGCGCGCGGCTCGGCGCTGAAGGGTGTGGCGATGACCCTGCTCGGATTGCTGCTGGGCATGGTCGGCACCGACGTCAATACCGGCTTGCACCGCTTCACCTTCGGCGAGAGCAAGCTCTACGACGGCATCGAGATCGTCGCCTTGGCGCTGGGACTGTTCGGCATCGCCGAGTTCCTCAAGAGCGTCAACGCCGTCAATCCGCTCAATGCCGCCCTGACGCGCATCCGCATGCGCGACATGTGGCCCAGTCGGACGGATCTGAAGCAGGCCGCTTTCCCGATGATGCGCGGCACCCTGATCGGCAGCCTGTGCGCGCTGATCCCCGGCACCGGACCGACCATCGCCTCGTTCATCTCCTACGGCTTCGAAAAGCGCATCTCGCGCACGCCCGAACGCTTCGGCACCGGAGCCATCGCCGGCGTCGCCAGCCCCGAGGCCTCGACCCACTCCTCCGTGCAGGGCGATTTCATCCCGACCATGTGCCTGGGCATTCCAGGCGATGCGGTGATGGCGCTGATGCTGGGCGCTCTGCTGATCCAGGGCATCACCCCCGGTCCGCAGCTGATCACCGAACACCCCGACCTGTTCTGGGGGCTGATCGCCAGCTTCTGGGTGGGCAACATCATGCTGGTGATCCTGAACGTGCCGATGATCGGCCTTTGGGTGAAGCTGCTGGAAATCCCCTATCGGTATCTCTATCCCAGCGCGCTGTTCTTCATCTGCATCGGCGTGTACAGCGCCAACAACGATCTGTTCCTGGTCAAGGAGGCCCTGGTGATCGGGGTGATCGGCTACATCCTGCTTCGCCTGGGCTTCCATCCCGCGCCCGTATTGTTGGGCTTCGTTTTGGGCTCGCGCTTCGAAGAGGGATTTCGCCGCTCCATGCTGTTCTCGCATGGCGACTTGATGGTCTATTTGACCCACCCGGTCAGCGCCGGCTTCCTGGGATTGGCAGTCGGACTGATCGGCATTCAGGTCTATAGCGCCGCCAGGCGGCGCCGGCGCTAGGGCGTCGCCAGACGGGCCCGCCGCACGGTCGGCCCCGGCTCGCTTGGCCTTGAGCGCGCGCCTTCTCAGGAGGCCGGTTTCTAAACTCTGCGACCAGCGTGCGACCAGTAAAGCGACGCCGATCGGCTAAGTGTTGGTGAGCGCGGAGGGGATCGAACCCTCGACCCTCTGATTAAAAGTCAGATGCTCTACCGCTGAGCTACGCGCTCCAATCCTGTCGATCCGCCCCTGCAAATCCACATCGGGCCGATCGCGGCGGCCTCGGTATAGGCCGTCATGTCCGTACGGTCAATCGCCAGAAATCCCCCGCCGGACCGCCGGCGGCGCACCCTCAATTGGTTCTGGCCAGATTGAGTTCGTTGAACTTGGCCGTGAGCCGGGCATGCACGCGCTTCGACACGAAATGCGACACGTCCCCGCCCAGCCGGCCGATATCCTTGACCAGGCTGGAAGCGATGAACTGGTGCCGCTCGGAGGCCATCAGGAACACCGTCTCGATGTCCGGCTTCAGCTTGGCGTTCATGCTGGCCATCTGGATTTCGTATTCGAAGTCGGACACGGCGCGCAGGCCACGGAAAATCACGTTGGCGTTCATGGCATGGGCGAAGTCGACCAGCAGGCCCTGGAACGGCTCGACCGTGACACGCTGGCCCAGCCCGTCCGGCATGGCGGCGATATCCTCGCGCAGGATCTCGACCCGCTCCTCGACGGTGAACAGCGGGCCTTTGCCGATATTGATCGCCGGCCCCACCACCAGATTGTCGACCAGCCGCGCCGCGCGGCGGATGATCTCGGAATGGCCGTTGGTGATTGGATCGAACGTGCCGGGGTAGACCCCGATGCGATGCTGCGCCATGACAACTCCCCCAACGCTTCCGGCGACCCTGCCGCCAACCCCCGTCCGCGGCGGTTAGACTCTTACCGCGCCTCGACCGGGCTTGGCCATGCGTATTTGCCGGGCGCCGATGGAGCAAGACCGGCCTATTTGCCGGTATCCTCGGCCGACGCTCCGTCCAGCGGGTCGACGCCTTCGCTGCCGTTGCCGCCGTTGCCCTCGCCGTTGTCCTCGTCCTCGCCGATGCGGGTCACCGACACGACCCGCTCGTCGGCCTCGACGGTGAACAGCCGCACGCCGCGCGTGGTGCGTCCGGCCACCCGCACGTCGTTGACGGGGCAGCGGATCAACTGGCCGCCCTGCGTCACCAGCACGATCTGGTCGCTGTCCTTGACCGGAAAGGCGGCGACCACCCCCGGTTTGGAGTCGCTGGCGCGTCCCAGGTCCATCAGGTCGATGCCTTTGCCGCCGCGCGCCGTGATGCGGTAGTCGTAGGCCGAGCTGCGTTTGCCCAGGCCGGACGAGGCGACGGTCAGGATGAATTCCTCGCGCGCGGCAAGCTCGCCGAACCGGTCGGCTGCCAGCGTGGCGCCATCGTCCCCGTGCTCCTCCGAACCGCCCTCGCCGCCCGTATCGGCGCCGGTCTCGGCACCCGCCTCCGCGCCTTCCGCCCCGTTTTCCGCCCCGTTTTCCACCTGCCGCATCTGGCGGCGCTGGCGCAGATAGCCGTCGCGCTCCTCCGTCGAGATGCGCTCCGAGTTGAGCAGCGACATGGAGATTACTTCGTCGCCTTCGGCCAGGCGGATGCCGCGCACGCCGGTCGAGGAGCGGCTGGCGAACACCCGCACATCGGCCACCGGGAAGCGGATCGCCTTGCCGCCGCGCGTCGCCAGCAGCACGTCCTGCTCGTCGGTGCAGACCTGCACGGCAATGAGGCGGTCGCCCTCGTCCTCGCCCTCGAACTTCATGGCGATTTTGCCGTTGGCGTTGACGTTGACGAAGTCGGACAGCTGGTTGCGCCGCACGTTGCCGCGCGCCGTGGCCAGCATCACCGACAAGGTCGACCAGGTCGCCTCGTCCTCCGGCATCGGCATCAAGGTGCTGATGGTCTCGCCCGGGCTAAGCGGCAGCAGGTTGACCAGCGCCTTGCCGCGCGCCTGCGGCGTGCCCAGCGGCAGGCGATAGACCTTCATCTTGTAGACCATGCCGCGGCTGGAGAAGAACAGCACCGGCGTGTGCGTGTTGACCACGAACACGTTCTCGACGAAATCCTCCTCGTGCGTCGCCATGCCCGAGCGACCCTTGCCGCCGCGGCGCTGGGCGCGATAGGCCGACACGGGAACGCGCTTGATGTAGCCAGCATGGGTCACGGTGACGACCATGTCCTCGCGCTGGATCAGGTCCTCGATATCGGCTTCGAACTCGTTATCCTGGATCTCGGTGCGGCGCGGCGTGGCGAACTGGGTCTTGATCTCGACCAGCTCGCTGCGCATCAGGGCGTAGAGCTTGGCGCGCGATTCCAGCAGCGCCAGGTATTCGCCGATCTGCGTCGTCACTTCCTTCAGCTCTTGCGCGATCTTGTCGCGCTCCAGCCCGGTCAGGCGCTGCAGACGCAACTCCAGGATGGCGCGGGCCTGGGTCTCGCTGAGCTTGTAGGTGCCTTCAGCCGTGAGCCGCTCCGGTTCGTCGACCAAGGCCAGCAGCGGCGCCAAATCGCCGATCGGCCAGGCGCGTTCCATCAAGCGCTCGCGCGCCACCACCGGATCGGGCGCCTTGCGGATCAGCTCGATCACCGGATCGAGATTGACCACCGAGATCGCCAGACCGACCAAGATATGGGCGCGGTCGCGCGCCTTGATCAGCTCGTACTTGGTGCGCCGGGTGATGACCTCTTCGCGGAAGCGGATGAAGGCTTCCAGCATTTCCTTCAAGGTCATCATCTGCGGCCGGCCGCCCGACAGGGCCAGCGCGTTGACGCCGAACGACGTTTGCAGCGGCGTGAACTTGTAGAGCTGGTTCAGCACGATGTCGGCCATGGCGTCGCGCTTCAACTCGATCACCACGCGCACGCCGTCGCGGTCGCTCTCGTCGCGCAGCTCGGAGATGCCCTCGACCTTCTTGTCGCGCACCACCTCGGCGATGCGCTCGAGCAGGCGCGACTTGTTCTCCTGGTAGGGAATCTCGGTGACGATGATGGCTTCGCGGCCGGAGCGGCTTTCTTCGACATGGGTGCGGGCGCGCACCATGATCGAGCCGCGGCCCAGCTCGAAGCCCGAGCGGATGCCGTTGCGGCCCAGGATGATGCCGCCGGTCGGGAAATCGGGTCCCGGCACGAGCTCGGTAAGTTGCTGGATGGTGGTGGCCGGGTTGTCGATCAGCGCGCAGCAGGCGTCGATGATCTCGCCCAGATTATGCGGCGGGATGTTGGTCGCCATGCCGACGGCGATGCCGCCCGCGCCGTTGACCAGCAGATTGGGGAAACGCGCCGGCAGCACGGTCGGCTCGTGCGTGGTGTCGTCGTAATTGGCCTGGAAATCGACGGTCTCTTTGTCGATGTCGTCGAGCAGCGATTCCGCCGCCCGCGCCAGCCGCGCCTCGGTGTAGCGCATGGCCGCCGGCGGATCGCCGTCCATCGAGCCGAAATTGCCCTGGCCGGCGATGAGCTGCAGGCGCATCGAGAAGTCTTGCGCCATGCGCACCATGGCGTCGTAGATCGCGCTGTCGCCATGCGGATGGTATTTGCCCATCACGTCGCCGACGATGCGGGCCGACTTACGGAACGGGCGGCTGGAGTCGAAACCCGACTCCTTCATCGAATACAGGATGCGCCGCTGCACCGGCTTCAGGCCGTCGCGCACGTCGGGCAGCGCGCGGCTGACGATCACGCTCATGGCGTAATCGAGATACGAGCGGCGCATCTCCTCTTCGATGGTTATCGGAGAGATGTCATGCGGCTCGGAAGGCGGCGGGACGTCGTCGACGATATCGCTCAATGCCTGGACTTTTCACTGCTGCCGGGCGTGGCGAGAAGCTCGCGCTACGCCCTGGAATGGGGACGCCGGACCGTAGCAAAACCGGCCCCGATTCACCATCAATTTCGGCACCGCAAAGCCGCCATTAACCGATTGATATCGTTTTGAAATCCGCCACAAATCGCGACGATCCACAAAGCGCCGGCCAGGCGATCCCGGCGGGCTCTTCCGATGGCTTCCAAAAGCCCGCCGAAAGCTCGGCGCCAATCGGCTTCGCCGGCCCTCGGGCCGCTTTCCCGCCCGCCGGTCAGCGGTCGCTGTCGTGGTCGATCAGCGTCTCGATCATGCGGCGCAGCGCTTCGAGCTCGTAGGGCTTTTCCAGCACCTGAACTCGATCGGACAGCAGTCCTGCCAGGGCCTCGCGCGAACGGCCGGTGATGAGGACGGCCGGCAGGCCCGGACGCGCGGCGCGCGCCTTCTGCACCAGTTCGCCGCCATTCATGCCCGGCAGGCCGTAATCTGTCAGAAGCACGGCGATCTCGCCGCTGCGCGCCAGAATCTGCAGGGCGCTGTCGCCGCCGCCGGCTTCCAGCACCTCGTAGCCGCAGTCGCGCAGATACTCGCTGGTGCTGAGCCTTATCAGCGCATCGTCCTCGACCACCAGCACGGCGGGCCGCTTGGCGGCCGGCGCCACCGCGGCCTTGGGCAGGGCAGCGATCGTGGTCAACACCGGCGGCGGCGCCGGCGAGCGTGGCGCCGCGCCCGGCCGCTTGCCGAGCGCGGTGCGGATCTTGCGCGCCAGATCGTCCTGGCGATAGGGCTTGCTCAGCAGCAGGACGCCCTCGTCGAGACGGCCGTCATGGATGATGGCGTTCTCGGTGTAGCCCGACGTATACAGCACCGCCATGTTGGGCAGCCGCGTCTGCGCCTCGCGGACGAATTCGCGCGTCTTGATCTGGCCCGGCATCACCACATCGGTGAACAACAGGTCGACCACCGCGCCGCTCGCCAGGATGGCCAGCGCGGCATCGGCGCTGTCGGCCTGCAGCACCCGGTAGTTCAGCCCGACCAGCATATCGACCACGCCGGACCGCACCGCCGCGTCGTCTTCGACCACCAGCACCGTCTCGCCGTCGCCATGCTCGGCCCGCGACAGCGGCTCGACATCGACGGCCTCGGCCAGCTTGGTGCGCGGCATGTAGAGCTTGATCGTCGTGCCGTGGCCAGGCTCGCTATAGATCTTGACATGCCCGCCCGACTGCTTGACGTAGCCGTAGACCTGGCTCAGGCCCAGCCCGGTGCCCTCGCCTTCGGCCTTGGTGGTGAAGAACGGCTCGAAGGCTCGCGCGATGGTGTCGGCCGTCATGCCCACGCCGGTATCGCTGACCGCCAGCATGACGTACTGGCCCGGCTGTACCTCGACATGCTCCGCGGCATAGACCTCGTCGAGGAAGGCATTGGCCACTTCGATGGTCAGCTTGCCGCCCTCCGGCATGGCGTCGCGGGCGTTGATTGCGAGGTTGAGGACGGCGTTCTCGACCTGGCTGATGTCGGCCATCGCCGTCCACAACCCGCCCGCCACCACGGTCTCGACCTCGATGCGCTCGCCCAGCGAACGCTTCAGCAGGTCGGTCATGCCGCGCACCAGCTTGCCCAGATCGATCGGCCGGGGATCGAGCGGCTGACGGCGCGCAAAGGCCAGGAGCTGGCGCGTCAGGCGTGCGCCGCGCTCGGTGCCGGCGATCGCCGCCTGGAGCCGGCGGGAGATGCGTTCGTCGCCCTTGAAGTCCTTCGACAGCAGGTCGAGATTGCTGCCGATCACCTGCAGCAGGTTGTTGAAGTCGTGGGCCACGCCGCCGGTCAGGTGGCCGACGGCTTCCAGCTTCTGCGACTGGCGGATGATGTTTTCGGCGCGATTGCGCCGCGTCACGTCCTCGACCGACACCAGCAGTCCGCCGTCGGGCATGATGTCGCGCACCACCTCGACCTCGCGCGCACCGACATTGACCAATAGCGGCACGGGTGGCGAACCGACCGGCGCCGACGCAACCGGCAGATTGTCCAGCGCGCGTTGCGGGCGCTGCGCTTCGGCGGCGTGCAGGATCTTGAGTGTGGTGCCCGGAACCGCCAGCTCGTCGGAGAAGTCCAGCAGGTTGAAGAAATTGCGGTTGAACGCCGACAGCCGCCCCGACGGGCTGAAGAAAGCGATGCCATCGCGAATGTTGTCCAGCGTGGCCTGCAGCACGGTGCTCTGGCGCTCCATGCGGCGCTCGGCGCGACGCAGGCGCAAGTTGCTGACCATCAGCACCAGCGAGCCGATCACAATCACCAGCAGGCCCAGCACGCTGCCGGCCACCGCCACCACCAGCACGCGATGCTGCGTTTCGTCGGACTGCTCCAGCCGGGCGTTGAGCTTGCGGCTTTCCTCGCCGGTCATTTCGTTGATCAGGCCGCGGATGTCGTCCATCAGCTTCTTGCCCGAATCGGTCAGCACCAGTTCGCGCGCCGCGTCGAAGCTCTGTTTCTGCGCCATGTCGACCGTGGTCTGCAGTTCCTGGACCTTCTGCGCCACCAACTGGCTCAGCGTCGCCATGCGGCGCTGCTGCGCCGGATCGCCGTCAACGAGCTGGCCAAGCCGGGACAGGCCTTCGGCGATGGCCGGTCGGGCTTCGTGGTAGGGCGCGAGGTAGTTGGGCCGCTGGGTAAGGATGTAGCCGCGTTGCCCGGTCTCGGCCGCCTGCACGGCGTTGAGCAGGTCCTGGGCGGCATCGATCACGCTATCGGTGCGGACGAGGAGGGCGCGGTTTTCGCGCAGATTGCTGCTGAACTGGACCGTCAGATAAGCCGCCAAGGCCAGCAGCAGCAGCACCGGCATCAGCACGAACAGGATACGGCCCGCCGATCGCATGACTCTTCCCCAGCTTCTTCTTGTCATCGCGCCGTTGCGCTAGCGAGTGGTAGAGGCCAAACGCCGGCACTGGCCGGCAGCCGCAGACATTATCCTCGCCTCACGCCTGCGTAAACCGCTTCGGCGGAGAGATCCCGCGCAATGCCGCGGAACCCAGGCACAATCGGTCCGTTTCGGCATCGCCATGCCGCTGCCCACGCACAACCGGTCCGTTTCGGCATGGCGATGCCGCTGCCATCGTGGCACGGTCGCTCATGGCCCAATCGCTGGCACAACCGCCCGACCGGCCACCCCTTCCCGCTCCATCGCCCGACGGCACGGCGGTGCCGGCGGGCGAGCAGCCGGCCCGGCCACGAGGCGGCGCCATCGATATCGGCGCGGCCGGCTGCACTGCCGCCGTTCATATCGTGCATCGCGCGCAGCGCTGTGGGCATCAGCTCGTAGCGCGCGCCCAGCACCCGCCGATAGAGCGAGGGCGCGACCTGGCCCGACCGGTCGCCGGTAGAGTCATAACCGCAGTTCACGTCGCCTGGGATGATAACGCAGCCCACGTCGCCTAGGATGGTATCGCGGCTCGCGTCGCCTGGGATGGTGATGGGGTCCCGGGTCGGCCTGGGTCGGCACGCCACCGGCCATCGCGCGGACCGGGGCACGATGGCGTGGCGTCTGTCCGTCCCGATCAGAACGGAATGTCGTCGTCCAGATCGCCCTTGCCGCCGCGAGTCGGGGCTGGTGGCGCGCCACCGCCGTCGTCCATGCCCCCGCCGTAATCGCTGCCCATGTCGCCGCCGCCGCCGCCGCTGCGGCCATCGAGCATGGTCATGACGCCGTTGAAGCGCGGCAACACGACTTCGGTGGTGTATTTCTCGACGCCGGACTGGTCGGTCCATTTGCGGGTCTGCAGCTGGCCTTCCAGATAGACCTTGGAACCCTTGCGCAGGTATTTCTGCGCGGTTTCGGCCAGCCGCTCGTTGAAGATCACCACGCGATGCCATTCGGTGCGCTCCTTGCGCTCGCCCGAGGCCTTGTCGCGCCAGTTCTCCGACGTCGCCACCGAAAGCTGCACGATCAGGCCGCCCGCCTGGGTGTGCCGCACCTCAGGATCGCGACCCAGATTGCCGACCAGAATGACCTTGTTGACGCTGCCCGCCATTTGCCCCGTCCATTTCCATATGTTGGCGCGACTTTAGCGCCCCGCCCGATCCGGCGCCACCGTCACGCCGCCGCAGATATTAACAGGGTCGTCTACGGTTGCATATATTCCGTTAATACTACTTATACTTGTGGCCGGCATGGTCGTGGGAATGGTCATGACCGTGGGAATTGTCATGGCCGTGGCCATGGCTGTGGTCGTGCGGATGGGGATGGATGGGATCGACCCAGTACACCGTTTCGGGCTTTTCGACCGGCTCGATATCGAGGTTGACCGCGACCGGATCCTGGCCCGACCGCAGCAGCACGCATTGCAGGTCGTTGTCGGCGCTGGCGTTGATCTCCTGGTGCGGCACATAAGGCGGCACATAGATGAAATCGCCCGGTCCGGCCTCGGCGACGTATTCCAGATTGTCGCCCCAGCGCATGCGGGCGCGCCCCGACACGACGTAGATGACGCTCTCGAGCTCGCCATGATGATGGGCGCCGGTCTTGGCGTTGGCATGGATGGTGACGGTGCCGGCCCAGATCTTCTGCGCCCCGACGCGGGCGTGATTGATGGCCGCCTGGCGATACATGCCGGGCGTCTGGGCGGTGTTGGGATCGAGCTTGTCGCCGGGGATCACGCGCACCCCGTTGTCGCGCCAATCGGTCGTCTGCTTGGAATCGGTCATCTTTGGTCCCTCCGTCGGCCCGCTTCTACCCGCTTCGGCCAGCACTTGACCGTCCTCTTACACGGTCCGGGCTGCCGGCGAAATGCTGGCAATGGCCCCACCGAAAAGGCGGAAAAGTCATACGCCGGTCCAGTCCTTTGCGCGGCACCCAGATACCCACAGCGGGCAGGGCTTTTCCACCCTCGCCAAAGCGCAGGCCGGACGCATAATGCAAGCAGATCTGCGGTTTTGGCACTGGCAATAAACCCGTGCCATTGCCATGTATCGGGGCTCCCCAATCGCCGGCAGGGCAGCGGAATTCCAGCGTTTCCATGAGCAGCATCGACACGATTTCCATTCGCGGCGCGCGCGAGCACAATCTCAAGAACGTCGACATCGACATCCCGCGCGGCAAGCTGGTGGTGATGACCGGCCTGTCGGGCTCGGGCAAGTCCTCGCTGGCCTTCGACACCATCTACGCCGAAGGCCAGCGCCGCTACGTCGAGAGCCTGTCGGCCTATGCCCGCCAGTTCCTCGAACTGATGCAGAAGCCGGACGTCGATTCGATCGAGGGCCTGTCGCCGGCCATCTCGATCGAGCAGAAGACCACCTCGCGCAACCCGCGCTCGACCGTCGGCACCGTCACCGAGATCTACGACTACCTGCGCCTGCTCTACGCCCGCATCGGCGTGCCCTATTCGCCGGCCACCGGCCTGCCGATCGAAAGCCAGACCGTGTCGCAGATGGTCGACCGGCTCAACGCCATGAAGGAAGGCGTCCGACTCTATTTGATGGCGCCGATCGTGCGCGGCCGGAAGGGCGAGTACAAGAAGGAGCTGCAGGCGCTGCAGAAGCGCGGCTTCCAGCGCGTCAAGATCGACGGCAAGATGTATGAGATCGAGGACGCGCCCAATCTCGACAAGAAGTTCAAGCACGACATCGACGTGGTGGTGGACCGTATCGTGCTGCGGCCCGATCTGGGCAACCGCCTGGCCGATTCCTTAGAGACGGCCTTGGAATTGGCCGAGGGCATCGCCGTGGCCGAGAACGCCGATACGGCCGAGCGCATCGTGTTCTCCTCGCGCTTCGCCTGCCCGGTGTCCGGCTTCACCATCGAGGAAATCGAGCCCCGACTCTTTTCGTTCAACAGCCCGCAAGGCGCCTGCCCGACCTGCGACGGGCTGGGCAGCAAGATGTTCTTCGACCCCGAGCTGGTGGTGGCCGATCCGCGGCTGTCGCTGGGCGAGGGCGCCATCGCGCCCTGGGCCGATTCCTCCTCGCAATATTACGGCCAGACCCTGCAGAGCCTGGCCAAGCACTACAAGATCAAGATGACCGCGCCGTGGAAGGACCTGCCGCCGAAGGTTCGCCAGGCCATCCTGTTCGGCAGCGGCGGCGAAGCCGTCACCATGCGTTACGACGACGGGCTGCGGCAATACCAGACCACCAAGCCGTTCGAGGGCGTGATTCCCAACATGGATCGGCGCTTCCGCGAGACCGATTCGTCCTGGGTGCGCGAGGAGCTGGAACGCTTCCAGAGCGTCACCGAATGCGAGGCCTGCCACGGCGCGCGGCTCAAGCCGGAGGCGCTGGCGGTCAAGATCGGCGGGCTCAACGTGTCGCAGGTCACTGCCTTCTCGATCGCCGAAGCGGTCGAGTGGTTCCTGGCCCTGCCCAGGAAGCTCAGCGCCAAGCAGAAGGAGATCGCCGCCCGCATCCTGAAGGAGATCAACGAGCGGCTGGGCTTCCTCAACAATGTCGGGCTCGACTACCTGACCCTGGACCGTTCCTCCGGCACCCTGTCCGGCGGCGAGAGCCAGCGCATCCGCCTGGCCTCGCAGATCGGCTCCGGCCTGACCGGCGTGCTCTACGTGCTGGACGAGCCTTCCATTGGGTTGCACCAGCGCGACAACGACCGGCTGCTCACTACCTTGCGACGGCTGCGCGACATCGGCAACACGGTGATCGTGGTCGAGCACGACGAGGACGCCATCCGGGCCGCCGATTTCCTGGTCGACCTGGGGCCGGGCGCCGGCGCCCATGGCGGCAAGATCGTCGCCAAGGGCACGCCCGAAGAGGTGATGCGCCAGCCCGAGAGCCTGACCGGCCAGTACCTGTCCGGCTTCCGGCAGATCGAGGTGCCGGCGGTGCGGCGCAAGCCGGTCAAGGGCCGCGAGCTGACGGTCAGGAACGCGCGCGGCAACAACCTGCACGACGTCACCGCCAGCATCCCGCTCGGCACCTTCACCTGCGTCACCGGCGTGTCGGGCAGCGGCAAGTCGACCTTCGTGATCGAGACGCTCTACAAGTCGCTGGCCAAGAAGATCTACGGCGCGCGCGAGATACCGGCCGAGCACGACGCCATCCTGGGCATCGAGCATCTCGACAAGGTGGTCGATATCGACCAGTCGCCGATCGGCCGCACGCCGCGCTCCAACCCCGCCACCTATACCGGCGCCTTCACGCCGATCCGCGACTGGTTCGCCGGCCTGCCGGAATCGACCGAGCGCGGCTACAAGGCCGGGCGCTTCTCGTTCAACGTCAAGGGCGGCCGCTGCGAGGCCTGCCAGGGCGACGGCGTGATCAAGATCGAGATGCACTTCCTGCCCGACGTCTACGTGCAGTGCGACGTCTGCAAGGGCAAGCGTTACAACCGCGAGACCCTGGAAGTGCAGTTCCGCGGCAAGTCGATCGCCGACGTGCTGGAGATGACGGTCGACGAAGGCGCCGAGTTCTTCAAGGCGGTGCCCGCGGTGCGCGACAAGCTGGTCACCCTGCAGCAGGTCGGGCTGGGCTACATCCATATCGGCCAGCAGGCCACCACCCTGTCCGGCGGCGAGGCGCAGCGCGTCAAGCTGGCCAAGGAGCTGGCGCGCCGCGCCACCGGCCGCACGCTCTACATCCTCGACGAGCCCACCACCGGGCTGCATTTCGAAGACGTGCGCAAGCTGCTGGAAGTGCTGCACCGGCTGGTGGAAAGCGGCAACACGGTGCTGGTGATCGAACACAATCTGGAGGTCATCAAGACCGCCGACTGGGTGGTCGATCTGGGACCCGGCGGCGGCGCGGGCGGCGGCAGGATCGTCGCCAGCGGCACGCCGGAGGATGTCGCGGCGACGGCCGAGAGCTTCACCGGCCAGTACCTGGCGCCCTATCTCAAGCGCAAGACGCCGTCGCGCAAGCGGGCTTGACTACGCTGGTAAAATTGCTCGATCTGCGTTAGGTTACATGTAACCAGGAGCGCGATATGCCGACAGCGCCAAATCCCAAGTCGTCCCGTATAAAGGTGCGTGAGCATCGCGAGCGCTTGCGGCAGCAAGGTTTGCGGCCAATCCAAATCTGGGTGCCGGACGTCCGCTCCCCGTCGTTCAAGGCCCAAGCCCGACGTCAATCGCGTCTTATAGGCGCCAGCGCTGCCGAGCGTGACGATCAAGTTTTCATCGATGATATATCCGAACTCAGCGATCAATGAAACGCGGTGAGCTCTGGACCGTCTCGGGTAGCGCTGATTACGCCGGCAAGCCTAGACCGGCTGTCATCGTTCAAGACGATAGTTTTTCCGATACAGCATCCGTCATGATATGCGCCTTTACCAGCAACGATACCCAAGCTCCTCTTTTTCGTCTCCTTGTAACGCCGAATGAAAGAAACGGCTTGCGTGCTCCGTCCCGACTCATGATCGATAAGATCACCACCGTCGCCAGATCCAAATTGAGGAGCCGCATCGGACGTTTGGACGACGAAGATATCGTCCGCCTCAATCGCGCAGTCTTGGTGTTCCTTGGTCTGGCGATAACGCCGGCAAGCAGTCGGCGCCAATGACATTGGGCAATCCGCTGACAAAAGTTGCCGCCTGATGTGCGGACGTTTCGTACAGACCCGACCACCGGACGAGCTGCGCAAGCGGTTCAAGACCAAGAACCCGCTGGTCAATCCCGATCCGTCGCACAACATCGCGCCGACCCAGACGGCGTTGGTGGTGCGCTGGAATCGCGAGACCGACGAGCGCAGCCTGGACAAGCTGCGCTGGGGGCTGGTGCCGATGGGTGCGCCCGACCTGTCCTTCGCCGCCAAGCAGATCAACGCCCGCGCCGAGACCCTGACCGAGCGGCCTGCCTATCGCGAGGCCTATGTCAAACGTCGCTGCCTGGTGCCGATCGATGCCTTCTACGAGTGGGAGAAGCGTCCCGATAGCACCAAGCAGCCTTATGCCGTGGCCATGCCCGATGGCGAGCCGATGGTGCTGGGCGGCTTGTGGGAACGCTGGCGCGACAAGGCCACGCGCGAGATCACGCGCAGCTTCGCCATCGTCACCGTGCCGGCCAGCGACCAGCTCAGACCCCTGCACGAGCGCATGCCGCTGATCCTGGAAGAGAAGGACTGGCCGGCCTGGCTGGGCGAGACCCATGCCGATCCCGCCCCGCTGCTGCGCAGCTATAGCCGGGAACTGCGGGTCTGGCCGGTGTCCACGCGCGTCAACTCGGTCAGGAACAACGATTCCAGCCTGCTCGACGAGGTGGCGCCACCGCCCCTTGCCGGCGATCCCCCCAAACCATGATTGGCGCTACGGCTTGGCGCTGTCCTGGCCGAACACGACGCGATGGCCGTCGATCGTGGTAACCACGATCTCGCGCATGCCGTAATCGGTATCGCGCGGCGGCGTACAATCGCCGCCACGCGCGGACGGCTCGCGATGCAGGGCATCGACATGGTCGGCATGCAGATAGGTGAACCAGCTGTGCGAGCCGGTCTGGCCCGCCGGCAGGTCGGTGGGGCAATGGCCCAGCATCACGCGCACCCCGTCGCGCACCGCCAGCCGCCAGTCGCTGCCTTCGGGCCATTCGATGCGAAAGCCCAGCACGTCCCGATAATAGGCGGCGCTCCTTTCCAGGTCGCGCACCGCCAGCACACAGGCGAAATGGCTGATCTTGCCCGCCCATCTCCGCCTACCCCCGCCGGGCGGCCGCCTAGGCCGCATCATAGACCGCCTGCAAGGTGGCAATGTCGAGCTTCTGCATCTTCATCACGGCCTCCATCACCGCCTTCGCCTTGGCGGGGCTACCCTCGTGCAGCATCTTACGCAATTCGATCGGCACGATCTGCCACGACAGGCCGTATCGGTCCTTGACCCATCCGCATTGCCCGCTGCCGTCGGCGGACAGCTTGGCCCACATCGCTTCGATCTCGTTCTGGTCGCGGCAGTTGACGGTGAGGGAAATCGCCTCGCTGAACTTGAAGAACGGTCCGCCGTTGAGCGCCACGAAATCCTGGCCATCGAGCGTGAATTCGACCGTCAGCACCTGGCCCGCCTTGCCGCCAGGGCCATCCGCGGCATACCGCGTGACGGTACCCAGTCGGGAATTGGCGAACACCGACACATAGAAGCGCGCGGCCTCCTCGGCCTGGGTGTCGAACCACAAGCTGGTGACGATCTTCTGCATGGCGCACTCCTCGATGGAAAAGAGATTCTACCGTTAGACCATCCGGGCGGTTCTCCTAGCGGCCGCCGGCCACGTCGATATTGGCGCCGGTGACGTAGGACGACGCGTCGCTCAGCAGCCAGACGATGGCCTGGGCGACTTCCTCGGCACGGCCGGCGCGACCCAGCGGCGTCTGCGCCCCCAGCATGTGCGCCCGATCGGGTCGGCCGCCGCTGGCATGGATGTCGGTGTCGATCAGACCCGGCCGCACCGCATTGACCCGCACGCCCTTTGGCGCCAGTTCCCTGGCCAGGCCGACCGTCAGGGTGTCGATCGCGCCCTTGCTGCCGGCATAGTCGACATATTCGTTGGGTGCGCCCAGCCGGGCGGCCATCGACGATACCAGCACGATCGCCCCGCCACGCTTCACCCGTCGCGCCGCCTCGCGTGCGGTGAGGTAGGCGCCGATCGCATTGACCTCGAAGACGCGGCGCAGCCGGTCGACGGAAATTTCCGCAAGCGTCGCCGCCGGCGCGACGATGCCGGCATTGATCACAACGCCGCGCAACGCACCCAGTGCCTCCGCCGCATCGAACAGCGCTGCCACGTCGGCCTCGCTGGCGACGTCGCCCGCCACCGCGACGGCCGTCCCGCCGGCCTGCTCGACCGCCCGCAGCGTGGCATCGGCGGCATCGCGCCGCGCGGCGTAGCCGATGGCCGGCGACCAGCCATGCCGCGCCGCCAAGATCGCGGTGGCCCGACCGATGCCCCGGCTGCCGCCGGTGATGACCAGGCTCTGGCTCATGCCCCACACTCCTACCGGCACGCCGAAGGCGTAGCCCGACCAACCTCGACGGCCAACCCGACAGGGGATGCGCAGGCCTGCCCGATATGAGGGTGCAAACCTGGCCGGCTCAAGCGGGGACCGTCGCCTGCCCAATAAGCATAGTGGTTATTTGCTATGCAGCATTTGCGCTTAGGGCCTTGTTTCTGTTATGAAATTTTCCGACACCCTCAAAAATTAATAAGTTGTAAATTGACACTTAACTTATACCAGTGGATAGTTCGTGAGTTGCGCATATGCAACGCACCTGTTGGGGGTCCTTCATGACATTGCTCAAGACCTCAGCGCTCGCGGCCGGGATCGCCCTGGCCTTGTCTTTCGGTTCCCTGTCGGTCAATGCCGCAACGACCACCAGCGGCAGCAAGATCGCCAAGGCGCCGGGTATCGAACTGGCTGCCTGCGGCGCGCCGAACGCCAAATGCGGCAGTGGCAGCGGCGGGACCGGCATCACGCCGCCGCCGCCGCCGCCTCCCCCGCCGCCGCCGCCACCACCTCCGCCACCGCCCAGCGGCAGCGGCAATGGCGGCAACGGGCCGATCCGGCCGTCCTACTAAGCCCACCGATCAAATCGGATCGACCGACTCGGCCGCCTTCGGGCGGCCGATCCTTTTGGCGCTCAGGCCTTGGCGGCGATCGCCTCGATCTCGACCAGAAAGGACGGATCGGCCAGGGCATGCACGATCAGCAGGGTCGAGGCCGGCGGCACGGCGCCGATGAACCTGTCGCGCACCGCGCGATATGTCGGCACGAAGCGCGCATCGGTCAGATAGACCTGGATCCGCACCAGATCGGACGCCGCCATTCCCGCGTCCTTGAGGATCGCCAGCACGTTGCGCCAGGCAAGCTCGCATTGCTTCTCGATGCCAAGGCCGGGTTTGCCCTTCTTGTCGACGCCCACCTGCCCCGAAGCGAACACCAGCCGCGCATTGGCCGGCAGTTCGATGGCATGGCTGTAGCGGCCGCCCGGCGGCGCGATGGTCGTGGGATTGCGGACGATCAGGCCCATGGATTTCCCCCTTGAGATGCCGCGGCCCGCTGCATTGCGCCGCGCACCTCAAGAGACTAAGTCTTTGGCCGGACCAAAGCCAAGCGGGACGAGAAATGGCGGCATCGACCAATCCTGTGCATGTGATCGGCGGCGGCCTGGCCGGCAGCGAAGCGGCCTGGCAGGTGGCGCAGGCCGGCGTGCCGGTGGTGCTGCACGAAATGCGGCCGCTGCGCGGCACCGAAGCGCATCAGACCGATGGTCTGGCGGAACTGGTCTGTTCCAATTCGTTCCGCTCCGACGACGCCATGAACAATGCCGTCGGCCTGCTGCACGAGGAGATGCGACGCGCCGGTTCGGTGATCCTGCGGGCGGCCGACGCCAACCAGGTGCCGGCCGGCGGCGCGCTGGCGGTCGATCGGCACGGCTTTTCGGCCGCCGTCGAAGCCGCCATCCGTGCCCAGCCCCTGATCGAGATAAGTCGCGGCGAGATCGCCGGCCTGCCGCCCGACCACTGGGACAGCGTGGTGATCGCCACCGGCCCGCTGACCTCTCCGGCGCTGGCGGAAGCGATAAAGGGCCTGACCGGCGAAGATTCCCTGGCGTTCTTCGACGCCATCGCGCCGATCGTGCACAAGGACAGCATCGATTTCGGCCAGGCCTGGTTCCAGTCGCGCTACGACAAGGCCGGGCCCGGCGGCGACGGCGCCGACTACGTCAACTGCCCGCTCGACAAGGCGCAATACGAGGGCTTCATCGCCGCGCTGCTGGCGGGCGAGAAAACCGACTTCAAGGAATGGGAAGCCAGCACGCCCTATTTCGAGGGCTGCCTGCCGATCGAGGTGATGGCCGCGCGCGGCATCGATACCTTGCGCTATGGGCCGATGAAGCCGGTCGGCCTGACCGACCCGCGCACCGGCCGGCGGCCCCATGCGGTGGTGCAACTGCGCCAGGACAACGCCCTGGGCAGCCTCTACAACATGGTGGGTTTCCAGACCAAGCTGAAGCACGGCGAGCAGACGCGCATCTTCCGCACCATCCCTGGCCTGCAGAACGCCCAATTTGCCCGGCTGGGCGGGCTGCACCGCAACACCTTCATCAACAGCCCGCGCCTGCTCGATGCCACGCTGCGCTTGAAGGCGATGACGCGGCTGCGCTTTGCCGGCCAGGTCACCGGCGTGGAAGGCTATGTCGAGAGCGCCGCGGTCGGCCTGCTGGCCGGACGTTTTGCCGCCGCCGACCGGCTGGGCCAGACGATCGCACCGCCGCCGCCCAGCACGGCACTGGGGGCGCTGCTGGCCCATATCACGGCCAATGCCGACGCCCGGACGTTCCAGCCGATGAACGTCAATTTCGGCCTGTTTCCCGAATTGCCGGTCGATCACGCCAAATGGGGCAAGAAAGGTCCGCGCGGCAAGGATCGCAAGCAGGCGCTGGCGCAACGCGCGCTGGAAGATCTGGCCGTGTGGCTCGGCACCGCGCGCCAAGCGGCGGAATAGTCAGAAGCGGCGCACCGAGGCCTTCCAGGCCAGGCGCAACTGGCGCGCCAGCGGCGGCAGATCCGTCTTGGGGTGATAGACGTCGTAGCGGAATCGCGCCAGCCGCGACAGGTAGCCGTCCAGCAGCGCCGCCGGCATCAGCGCCGGCAAGGCCGCCGCCGGTATGCCGACGCGCAGCTTGCGTGCCTGGCGCAGATGGCGCCGTGCCTCCGAAGCGATGCCGGCCACCACCACCGCCAGCGCCTTGGGCTTGCGCCGCTCGAACACGTCGCCGGGCGTCAGCCCGGCCTTGGCCAGCCGATCCGCCGGCAGATAGAGCCGGCGCGGCGCGGCGTGGAAGGGAATGGCGCGCAGCAGCCCGGTCAGGGCCCAGGCGACGCCGATATCGTGACCGGCCTGCAAGGTGCGCGGCTGGGTGGCGCCCAGGCAATGCAGGATCAGCCGCGTCAGCCCGGCCGAGGTCGCCTCGGCATAGCGCTCCAGCGCCGCCAGATCGGCGGGCGGCTCGTTCTGCAGATCGAAGGTGCGCGCCTCGAGCAGCGCGGAGAACGGCGCGCGCGGCAGGTCGAAACGCGATACCGCTTCGGCCAGGGGCTGCACCACCTGGTGCCGCAGCACCTTGCCGTCGTAGATGCCGTCGAGCGCATCGCGCCACCACTGCAGGCGGATATGGCCCAGGATCGGCTCGCTGACCAGTTCGCGGGTGCGCGCCACTTCGCTGTTGAACGCCAGCAGCGCGAACACGGCGGCGCGGGCCTCTTCCGGCGCGAACAACCCGCACAGGTAGCGATCGTAGTCGCGCTGGCGCACCAGCTCGGCGCAATGGCGATTGTCGTCCGGCGCGGCGTGGGCCTTGCCCGAAATACCCGCCGCCAGACTGGCCGCGCCGTTGGTTCCGCTTTGCGTCATCGTCGCGCCCGAATTCGATTCCGATTATGGAGTTTATGCCATAAACCACAGCCGGCACGCCATGTTAGGGGCACAGCCAGCCGCAGGACAATGATCACGACAACTGACAGCGACCTTGCCGCGATCCTGATTGCCGGCAACAGCCCCGATGTGGTGCTGATGACATGGGCCGGCAAGGCGCTGCCCGCCGCACTGCAGGGACTTCACCGTGACATGCTGGCGGCGTTGCGACTGGTTCGCGGCTTGACCCGGCATGCGCCTGCGGATGCCGACACCCTGGCGGCACTGGCGCAATCGCTCGAGGCCGCGGCGCGCGGGGGCGCCTCGCGTGGCCTGGCCGGCGAGGCGATCGTCCTGGCCTCGCCGGCGATCGCCGCTCTGAGCGCCAGCCTGCTGCAGGCGACGCGGCGGGAGCTGACGATGAGGCGGCGCGGCGAAGCGCTGTTCCCGGGCTGGAGCGATTTCTACAGCCATGCGCGCTTTGCCATGGTGCCGGTGGGCCGCACCCTGCTGGACGGCGCCGGCATTGGCCAACCGGCCACGCTCGATGCCATGGATGCGTTGATGACGGCGGTGGCGCTGATCGGCGCGCTGCAGGAGGCCGGACAGCGCTGCCGGCAAAACGGCGCCGTCGCGCTGCCGCTGCAATGGCTGGGCGGCGCGGAAGGGGCGCAAGGCCTGGCCGGGCGACGCTGCTCGGACGTGCTGCGCAGGGGCTTCGATCGCGGCGCCGACCGGGCCCGGGAATTGCTCGCGCTGGCCGGACCAAGCCGCGCCGGGGGCCCGATCGGACCCTATTCGGCGCGGCTGCTGCTGCTCGGCCAACGCCTGCTGCGACGGCTGCAACGGCGCGATCCGCTGGCACAGCGGATCGGGCTGGGCTGGTTCGACAGCCTTGCGCTTCGACTGGCCAGGCTCGGTCCTTGACGGCACTTCTGCTGGCCGTTGCAAAAAACCCTGCCGTTCTAACGGTTTGCGGTACCTGAGTGCTGTGGTAGAATTTTAGGCATCACATCTAGCTCGAGGGGGAGCGTTGCGATGGGTGCCATTCTTCAATCGCTGCAAAAGACGGTGGTTGCCGGCTTCGTCCTGCTGGTGATCATCTTCATCGTAGTCAAACTGACCGTGCCGGGGAGCTGGGCCTTCTTCGACACCGAGTGGATCAAGTTCGTGGTGCGCTGGCTGCACGTGCTGAGCGGCGTCATGTGGATCGGCCTGCTCTACTACTTCAACTTCGTGCAGACGCCCAGCATGCCGCAGATTCCGGACGAGCAGAAACCGGCGGTCAGCAAGGTGATCGCGCCCCGAGCGCTGTTCTGGTTCCGCTGGGGCGCCATGTCGACCATCGTGTTCGGCCTGATCCTGGCCGGCATGAACGGCTACCTGCTCAACGCCCTGACCCTGGGCATCGTCAAGTCCGGCACCACCGGCGCCGCCACGATCGGCATCGGCATGTGGCTGGGCATCGTCATGTGGTTCAATGTCTGGTTCATCATCTGGCCGAACCAGAAGATCGCGCTGGGCATCGTCAACGCGCCGGCCGACGCCAAGCCCAAGGCCGCCAAAGCGGCCGGCCAGGCCTCGCGCATCAACGTGTTGCTGTCGGTGCCCATGCTGTTCTGCATGATCGCGCAGTCCCATGGCGGGCTCTGATCCGGCGCCACGACGCTGAAAGCGGGGCCTGCGGGCCCCGTTTTTTTTGGACAGCGACCGGGACCGCGAATCCGCCGCTTCGAGCGGCGCGGCGAGCCCTTTACGGAATCGGCAGCAGCGCCGCCGCCACCAGCCGGGCCTCGGCCAGCAGCACGTTGTAGGTGCGGCAGGCGCCGCCGGTATCCATTACATCGGCCACCACGCCCATGTCGCGCAATTGCTGGCGCAATCCGCTGTCCAGCGGCACGGGCCGCGGACCGGCGCCGAACAGCAGGATCTCGCAGCGGCGGCCCTCGGCGAATAGCGGCGCCAGGCTGGCGAAGCTCAGTCCGCGCCAGTCCGCCACCGGCCAGGGCAGGGTCAGCTTGGGCATGACCAGCACCGCGCCGTCATGCTGCAGGTTGCTGACGCGGAAGCGCCCGCCGCCATAGGACTGGATGACCTGCAGCTCGTCGGGACGCGGCGTGGGCAGGGTCTTGTCGTCGATCATGCTGCCCTTGCGCGCCGCTCAGGGCAGATGCGCCCGCTTGTCCTTGGGCGGCTCCTTGCCGCCCCGGCGCAGCTTGTTCTGGCCCAGGAACAGCAGGATCGGCGCGGCGATGAAGATCGACGAGGAGGTCGCCAGCACCACGCCGAACAGCAGCACCAGCGCGAAATCCTCGATCGACTTGCCGCCCAGCAGGGCCAGCGGCACGGTCGACAGGAACACGGTGAGCGAGGTGTTGACGGTGCGGTTGAGCGTCTCGTTGATCGATTTGTCGATCAGCTCGCGCAGCGGCAGGGTCTTGTACTTGCGCAGATTCTCGCGCACGCGGTCGTAGACCACGACCTTGTCGTTGACCGAGAAGCCCATGATGGTGAGGATCGCCGCGATCGACACCAGGTTGAATTCGATGCCGGTGACGGCGTAGAAGCCGATCGTCTTGGTGACGTCGAGCACCAATGTGGCGATCGCGCCGATGCCGAACTGCCACTCGAAGCGGAACCAGATGTAGATCAGCATGGCGATCAGGGCCAGGCCCATCGCCACCATGCCCGACTGGAACTGCTCGCCCGAGACCGAGGCGCCGATCGAGGCGGCGCGGCGGATCTCGACGTCGGGATAGGCCTGCTTCAGCGCGTCGGTGACTTTCTTGCTGGCCTCGGTCGTGGCGGCGTCGACATTGCCCTGGCGCTCCATGCGGATGCGCACGTCGTTGGCCGAGCCGAATTCCTGCAGCGAGATATTGCCCAGATGCAGCCCGCCCAGCAGGGTGCGCAGCTTGGGGAAGTCGGCGGCCTGCTGGAAACGCGCCTCGACCACGATGCCGCCCTTGAAATCGGGGCCGTAATTCAGGCCCGGATAGAAGAACAGCACCACCGAGATCAGCGACAGCAGCGCCGAGACGCCGAGGCCGGCGAAGCGGCCCTTCATGAACGGGTAGTTGGTATGGTCGGGGATGAGGCGAAGCTTGCGCATGGCTGTTTCCTATACCGCCAGCGCCTTGGGCCGCCGCCAGCGGTACCACAGCACGATCATCATGCGCACCAGCACCAGCGCGGTGAACATCGAGCACAGGATGCCCAGGCCGATGGTGACGGCGAAGCCCTTCACCGCGCCCGAGCCCAGCGTGTAGAGCAGCACCATCTTCAGCAAGGTGGTGACGTTGGCGTCGAGAATGGTGCTGAAGGCGCGGTTGAAGCCGGCGTCGATGGCCGAAATGGGCGAGCGGCCGAGCTTGGTTTCCTCGCGGATGCGTTCGTTGATCAGCACGTTGGCGTCGACCGACATGCCCAGCGACAGCAGCAGGCCGGCGATGCCCGGCAGGGTCAGCGTCGCTTCCAGCATCGACATGACGGCGAGCGTGATGACCAGGTTGAAGATCAGCGCGATGTCGGCGAACAGGCCGAACAGGCCGTAGGCCAGCACCATGTAGATCACCACCAGCCCGGCGGCGACCATGATCGAGATGATGCCGGCGCGGATCGAATCGGCGCCCAGGTCCGGGCCGACCGTATTCTGCTCGATGATGGTCAGCGGCGCCGGCAGCGCGCCGGCGCGCAGCAGCAGCGCCAGGTCGGTGGCCGACTGGGCGGTGAAATTGCCGGTGATGATGCCGTTGCCGCCGCAGATCGCGCTCTGGATCTCGGGCGCGCTGATCACCTTCTTGTCGAGCACGATGGCCAGGCGCTTGTGCACGTTCTCGGTGGTGGCGTTGCAGAAGCGCCGGCCGCCGGCGCTGTCGAAGCGGAACTGCACCACCCAGCGGCCCTGGTCGTTCTGCGGCGTGGCATTGGTCAGCGAATCGCCGCCCACCACGACGCGCTTGTAGACCACGTAGCGCGGCGACTCGTTGCCGACCTTCTCGGTGCCCTCGAGGATTTCCGAGGTCGGCGGCGGACCGTTGAGCATGGCGTCGGTCAGCGGCACGTTCTCGTTGAGCAGGCGGAATTCCAGCTTGGCGGTGGTGCCGATCAGTTCCTTGACGCGCTGCGGATCGCCCAGGCCGGGGATCTGCAGCAGGATGCGGTCGGAGCCCTGGCGCTGCACCGACAGTTCCTTGGTGCCGGTCTCGTCGACGCGGCGGCGGATGATCTCCATCGACTGGTCGATGATCTGCTGCTGGCGATCGCGCAGCGCCACCTCGCTGAAGGTGGCCTGCACGGTGCCGTCGGACTGGGTCGAGACGCTCAGCCGGCTGTCGTATTTGCGCATCAGCTCGGCGGCGGCCGAGGCGTCCTTGGCGTCGCGCAGGCTGACCGTGATGGCGTTGTTCTTGACCTGCACGTCGGTGACGCGGATCTGCTCCTTGCGGAACTCGCCGCGCAGGGACTCGGCGATCTCGTTGAGCTGCTGGTCGAGCACCTGCTGGACACCGACCTCGAGCAGGAAGTAGCCGCCGCCCTGCAGGTCGAGGCCCAGGCTGACCTGGCGATGCGGCAGGATGCCGGGCCATTTCTCGACCTGCTCGCGCGAGAAGAAGTTGGGCAGGCACAGGACGAGGCCGAGCAGGCACACCCCACAGACCAGGGCGATCTTCCATCTCGGCATGTTCATCATCGTCTACGATCCCCAAGCGGCGTCCGTGCGGCGGACGCTCGCGGTGCTATATTTGGTCAGTTCTTGGGTTTGCCAAGCCCGAACAGGCCGCCCAGGCCGGACGGCCGCTGCGCCGGCGCCGGCGGCGGGGGCAGCAGGGGCTTGTCCTCGTCGCTGTCCTCGTCCTTGCCCTTGGGCTCGCCCTTGATCGGCTGGTCCTTGGCGATGACGTCGGTGATGTTGGCGCGCAGCATGCGCACCCGCACGCCGTCGGCGATCTGCACCGTGACTTCGTTCTCGTTGATGACCTTGATCACCTGGCCGATCATGCCGCCGGAGGTGACCACCCGGTCGCCGCGCTTGACGGCGGCGATCATCTCGCGCATCGCCTTCATCTTCTTCTGCTGCGGGCGGATCATCAGGAAGTAGAACACGGCGAAGATCAGCACCATCATGACGATGGGGCTGCTGAGCAGGCCGGCCGGGCCGCCGGCTCCGGCATCGGTGGCGCCCTGGGCGAAGGCCTGGGAAATCAGCATCGCATTCTCCTAAGATGACGCGCGGCCGCGAGGCGGCGCAACGGGGCGCCCGGCCGGTCGAAAAGCCGGGGGGACTATAGCGACCCAAGCGGCAATTGCAATGCAGCGTTTCGCCCCCGCCGGATCGTGAAAATCGATATGCGGGCCAGCGACTTATGCTAACGTCGCGACCTGCAAAAACGACCGGTCCGCCCCATGTCCGACGCCCTTCCCGCCCTGCTTGCCCGCATCGCCGACGCCCTGGAGCGGCTGGCGCCGCCGCCGCCCCGGCCGGTGGCGCTGGAGGCCGCCGAGGCCTTCACCTGGCATGCCGAGGCCGGCCGGCTGGAGCCGGTGCAGAGCGTCAACCGCGTCGATATCGAGCTGCTGCAAGGCATCGAGCGGCAGCGCCAGATCCTGCTCGACAACACCCAGCGCTTCGCCGACGGGCTGCCGGCCAACAATGCCCTGCTGTGGGGCGCGCGCGGCGCGGGCAAGAGCTCGCTGGTCAAGGCCGCCCACGCCGCCGTCAACAGGCGCCAGGCCCAGGCCGGCAAGCCGCCGGTTGCCCTGGTCGAGATCCACCGCGAGGACATCCCGTCCCTGCCGCGGCTGCTGATGCAACTGCGCGGCGCCTCGCGCCGGGTGATCCTGTTCTGCGACGACCTGTCTTTCGACGGCGAGGACGCCGCCTACAAGTCGCTCAAGGCGGTGCTGGAAGGCGGCGTCGAAGGCCGGCCCGACAACGTGGTGTTCTACGCCACCTCGAACCGGCGCCACCTGATGCCGCGCGACATGATCGACAACGAGCGCTCGACCGCCATCAATCCCAGCGAAGCGGTCGAGGAAAAGGTCTCGCTGTCGGATCGCTTCGGCCTGTGGCTGGGCTTCCACAACTGCGACCAGGATACCTACTTCGCCATGATCGGCGCCTATGTGCAGCATTTCGGCCTGAAGGTCGCGCCGGAAGACTGGAAGGCGCAGGCCATCGAATGGAGCATGACCCGCGGCGCGCGCTCCGGCCGCGTCGCCTGGCAGTTCGTGCAGGATCTGGCGGGCCGGCTGGGCCAGAAGCTGTCGCAGTCCGCCGTGCCGAGCGCAGCGAAGCATCCTGCGTCAACGCCATAAACCGTTGCGGCCCAAGCAGGATCCCTCGCTGCACGCGGGATGACGGATATTACGCCGCCTGGCGCGCGCGATCGACGTCGGGGCTGCGATAGAGCGCCTCCGGCACCGTCCCCAGCAGCGAGGCATGCGCCTCGCCCTCGGCCAGGCCATAGAATTTCTGGAAGCTCATGATCAGCGGCCGCCACTTGTCGGGGTCGACCCGGTCGGGCTCGGCCAGAATGCTGCGCTCGATATGGACGCGCTGGATGCGCAGCTCGATCGCCACGGTGCGGCCGCGCAGATTGGCATCGTTGGCGCCGATATGGTGCACGCCCTCGACCACCGCCTCGAGCTGCACGGGACATTCCAGCACGCGCGGCGGCGCCACGGTCAAGGAAGGTTGCGCCGTCAAGCCGGCGATGGCGAATTTGTCCTTCTCGTGCCGGTAGCCGCGCTGCTGTTTGCCCGGCGGCACCGGATCGGAGCCGGTGGTCAGTGCCAGCCGGTCGACCGCGCCGACCTGCTCGACCGAGGGCAGGTTGAGCACGCACTGGCCGGTGCGCAGCATGTTCTGCGGGGTCTTGGAGGCGGCGGCCAGGCCCAGCATGCAGCGCCAGCCCAGCCAGAAGGCCGACGACATCGGCGCCAGGTTGGCGCTGCCATCCTCGTTCAGGGTGCTGATCAGCACCACCGGGGTGCCGAAATAGAGGATCGCCGGTTCGCTCGGGACATGCATCGCTCGCTCCATCTGCAGGACTGGCCCGAAGATGACGTGCGCCGCGAAAACGGTCGCTCCGAGGGTTGCGCCGAATTTCTCGCGCTACGGCCCGAGCAGGCCGGTGGGATCGACCGGCTTGTTCTTCTGTCGGATCTCGAAATGCAGCTGCGGGCTGGCGACGTTGCCGGTCTGGCCAACCTTGGCGATCACGGCACCCTTGGCCACGCGCTGGCCTTTGCTCACCAGCAACTCGTCGTTATCGGCATAGGCGGTGACGTAGCCTTCGGCGTGGCCGATCAGCACCAGCTTGCCGAAGCCTTTCACCTCGTCGCCGGCATAGAGCACGGTGCCCGATTCGGCAGCCTTGACGGGCGTGCCCCGGGCGGCGGCGATGTTGATGCCGTCGTTCTGCACGCCGCCGGGATGGCTGCCGAAGCCCAGCACGACCTGGCCGCGCAACGGCCACTCGAACTTGACCGGCCCGGCGCTGGCGACCTGCGGCGGGGCCGGCGGCGGCGTCTTGCTGCCGGGCGGCGGGGCGAGCGCGGCCGGACCGCCATGCGGCGGCGGCGAGGAAACCTGGTAGCCGTTGCTGCCCGACGTCCCGGCAGGCGGCGGCGTGGCGGGTCGCGACGGCGGCGGCGCGCTGCCCGTACCGGGCGGCGGCGCCAGCTGCTGCACCTGGACCGGTCCGGGGTTGCCTGGCGGGGCGTTGCCGCCGGGCGCATTGCGGTTGTCGTTGTAGGCGTAGCTGCCGCCACCCGAAGCGTTCGGCAGTTCCAGCCACTGGCCGGGCAGGATGCGATAGGGCGGCTTGAGGCTGTTGCGCTCGATGATGGTCTGCGAGGGCACGTTGAAGCGGCGCGCAATGCCGTCGACCGTGTCGCCGGTTGCCACGACATAGATGGTGGGCTGGTTGGGATCGCCCGAGCCCGGCAGTTCGACCGTGCCGGGCCGGTTGCTGTAGACGGCGCTGTCGTACAGCCTGCATCCGCTCAACAGGCCAAGCGCAACCAGCGCGACGAGAGTGAGACGCGCCGTCGCCGGACGGCTCCATCGATTCGACATGGCAAGATTCTACCGCAGATCGGCGGGCCTGTGAATCCCCGGCCCCGCACAAGATTGGAAACGCCTCGCGGCAAAATTGTGGCGCGCGCCGGCAGCGGCGCCCGCGGTCAGAAATCCTGCGCGTTGGGCAGGGCGCCGGGCACCAGCGGCACGAAGCGGACGGGCAGGATCTGCTCGCGCTTCAGCCCTTCCTCGGTCTTGACGATGCGCTCGATATTCTGGTGCAGCGGATCGGGACCGATCGGCAGCACCATGATGCCGCCCGGCGCGAGCTGGTCGAGCAGCGCCGTCGGCACGTCGCGGCTGGCCGCGGTGACCAGGATGCGGTCGAACGGCGCCTGCTCCTTCCAGCCCTTGGTGCCGTCGGCGACGCGGAACACCACGTTGGAGCAGCGCAACCGATGCAGCCGCGTCTCGGCTTCCTCGGCCAGCGGCTGGTAGCGCTCGATGGTATAGAGCCGCCGGCACAGCCGCGACAGCACGGCGGCCTGGTAGCCCGAGCCGGTGCCGACCTCCAGCACTTTCATCTTTTCCTGCACGTCCAGCGCCTGGCTCATCATCGCCACCACGTAGGGCTGGCTGATGGTCTGGCCATGGCCGATCGGCAGCGCCAGGTTCTCGTAGGCCTGGTCGCGGAAGGTCGGCAGCATGAATTCTTCGCGCGGAATGCGCTCGATCGCCGCCAGCACGCGGGTGTCGGTAATGCCGGCGCGGCGCAGCTCCATGATCAGGCGGATCTTGCTGGCCTGGTTGCTCATCGGGCGAACAGGGTGTCCAGTTTTTCCTGCATGGCGCGGTGGGTGAGATCGAGGTGCAGCGGCGTCACCGAGATGTAGCCGGCACGGATCGCCGCCAGGTCGGTGTCGCGCGCCGGCTCGGTGGTGCCGCGGGCGTAGGACAGCCAGTAGTAGGTGCCGCCGCGCGGATCGGTGCGCTCGACGATGTCGAGCTGCATGTCGATATGGGCCTGGGCCGTGACCCGCACGCCGCCCACCAGGTTGGCGGCCACGTCGGGGAAATTGACGTTGACCAGCATCTCGCGCGGCCACTCGACCTCGAGCAGCTTGCGCACGATGGCCGCGCCGTGGCTCTGCGCGGTGCGCCATTTGACCGATTCGTCGTTGAGATAGGCCTGGCTGAAGGCGATCGAGCGCACGCCCAGCAGGCAGCCTTCCATGGCGCCGGCGACGGTGCCCGAGTAGGTGATGTCGTCGGCCATGTTGGCGCCGCGATTGACGCCCGACAGCACCAGGTCGGGCAGGCCATCGCGCAGCAGGTGGCGCATGCCGAACAGCACGCAATCGGTCGGCGTGCCCTCGAGCGCGAATTTCTGCTCGGCCACGGTGCGATAGCGGATCGGCATCGCCAGGGTCAGGGAATGGGCGGCGCCGGACTGGTTGCGCTCCGGCGCGATCACCCACACGTCGTCGGACAGCTCGCGCGCGATCGCTTCCATGCATTCGAGGCCGGGAGCGTTGATGCCGTCGTCGTTGGTGACCAGGATGCGCAAGGCGGCGGATTTGTCGGCGTCGGCGAAACGGCCGCGACTCATTTCTGCTTTCCCTTCGGGGCTGCCGGTTCGATGCGATCGAGGCCGCCCATATACGGCTTCAGCGCATCGGGAACAAGCACCGAGCCGTCCGATTGCTGATAATTCTCCAGTACCGCGACCAGCGCGCGACCGACCGCCACGCCCGAGCCGTTGAGCGTATGGACGAACTGCGTGCCCTTCTCGCCGGCCTTGCGGAAGCGGCCGTTCATGCGCCGCGCCTGGAAGTCGCCGCAATTGGAGCACGACGAAATTTCCCGATAGGCGTTCTGGCCCGGCAGCCACACTTCCAGGTCGAAGGTCTTGCGCGCGGAGAAGCCCATGTCGCCGCTGCACAACAGCATGCGGCGATAGGGCAGGCCGAGCTTTTCCAGCACCGTCTCGGCGGCGCGCGTCATGCGCTCGTGCTCGGCGTCGGACTGGTCGGGCGCGACGATGCTGACCAGCTCGACCTTGGGGAACTGGTGCTGGCGGATCATGCCGCGCGTGTCGCGCCCGGCGGCGCCGGCTTCGGAACGGAAGCACGGCGTCCAGGCGGCGAAGCGCAGCGGCAGGCTGGCGCCGTCGACGATCTCGTCGGCCACCAGATTGGTCAGCGACACCTCGGCGGTCGGGATCAGCCAGCGGCGCGTGGTCTCGTCGCCGGTGGTGACGAACTGGTCCTGGGCGAATTTGGGCAACTGGCCGGTGCCGTAGAGCGCACTGTCCTTGACCAGCAGCGGCGGATCGACCTCGGTATAGCCGTGCTGGCCGGTGTGCAGGTCGAGCATGAACTGCGCCAGCGCCCGCTCCAGCCGCGCCAGCGGCCCCTTCAGCACCACGAAGCGCGCGCCCGACAGCTTGGCGGCGGCGGCGAAATCCATCAGCCCCAGCCCCTCGCCCAGCGCCACGTGATCGCGCGGCTCGAAGTCGAACTGGCGCGGCTCGCCGACCTTTTTGCGCTCGACATTGCCGTGCTCGTCGCTGCCCGGCGGCACGTCGGCGTCGGGCAGGTTGGGGATGGCCTCGAGCAACTGGCGGATCGCCTGGTCGGCCGCCGCCACCTCGGCCTCGCCCGATTTCAGCGCCGCGTCCAGCCCGGCGGCCTGCTGCAGCAGATCATCGGCCGGCTGGTTGTTGCGCTTGGCGATGCCGACCTGCCTGGACAGTAGGTTGCGCGTGGCCAGCGCCTTGTCGTTGTCGGCGATGGCGGCGCGGCGGACGCGGTCGAGTTCGATGGCGCGGGCCGAGAGCGGCTCCAGCCCGCGCCGCTTGAGGGCCGCGTCGAAGGCGTCAGGATTGTCGCGAATCCATTTGATGTCGTGCATGGCGGAACGGGGTCAGGAACCGGGGGTCGATGCGCCAGGATCGTCCGCCTCGGCGGCGCTGTTCTCCTGATCGCGTTTCTTCTCGATCATGCGGCCGATCCAGATCGAGCTCTCGTAGAGCAGGATGATGGGCACGGCCAGCGAGCATTGGCTGATGACGTCGGGCGGCGTCATGATGGCGGCGGCGATGAAAGCGATGACGATGGCGTAGCGGCGCTTGGCGCGCAGCCCGTCGGTCGAGACCATGCCGATGCGCACCAGCAGGGTCAGCAGCACCGGCAGCTCGAATACCAGCCCGAAGGCGAACATCAGGTGCATGACCAGGGACAGGTATTCGCTGACCTTGGGCAGCAGCTTCATCTCGTCGGTCTGGAACGAAAGGAAGAAGCTCCAGGCGCCGGGGATTACCAGGTAATAGACCGCGGCGGCGCCGGCGTAGAACATGATCGGCGTCGAGATCAGGAACGGCAGGAAGCCGCGGCGCTCGTGGCGATAGAGGCCGGGCGCCACGAACAGCCAGATCTGGGTGGCGAAGATTGGAAAGCCAATCAGCACGGCGACGAACAGCGACAGCTTGACATAGGTGAAGAAGGCTTCGGTCAGCGCGGTGTAGATCAGCGGCTCGTGCTGCTGGGACTGCAGCGGTGCGGCCAGGAAGCGGAAGATCGGATCGGCGAAATAGAACGCCACGCCGAACAGCACGATCAGCACCACGACCGACCACAGCATGCGCTTGCGCAGCTCGATCAGGTGATCGAGCAGCGGCATCTTCTTGTCGTCTTCGGGTCCGTCGTAGGTGCTCAAGTCCGCCGCCTCTGGCGCGAGAAATGGCGCGAAACGGCCGTGCGGCCGCGCAGGATTTATGCGCGTCCCGGCTCGGGCACGCCAGCGTTTTTTGGTTCGGCGGCGGCGGTCGCGGGCGCCGCCGGCGCGGCTTCGGCCGGGGCGGCGGCGATGGGCGCGGGTTCGGTGCCGGGCGGCGGTGGCGGCAGGTCGGCCTCGGGCGGGCGATAGTCGCTGCCCAGCTGGGCGGCGACGTCGCCGGACGTCTCGCCGCCGGAAGCCGGGGCGGCGGCGACGCCGGTCTCGGCCGGCTTGGCATCGCCGGCCATCAGCTTGTCCGGATCGATGCCTTCGCGCAGCGACTTGTCGGGATCGATGTGATTGGCCAGGTCGTTCAGCGTCTCGGCCGTGTTGTCGCGGATGTTGCGGCGGATTTCATCGAGCTCGGTCTCGCGCACCAGATCGTCGACATGGCCCTGGAATTCGCGGGCCATGTTGCGCGCCGCCGTCACCCACTTGCCGATATTGCGCAGCACGGCAGGTAGTTCTTTGGGGCCAATGAAAATCAGAGCGACGATGGCGATCAGCGCGATCTCGCTCCAACTCATATCGAACATGGATCAGGCCTCGCCGCGTGGTCCGTTCCGGCGGCGAACGGCTAGCCGTGGCTGGCCGTTTCCTTGGTGGTGCCCGTCGGATTGGCGGTCGTGCCGCTGCCGATGATGCGCGGCTCGTCCGTCGCGGACGGCTGCTGGGCGGGCGACTGCTCGTCCGGCGCCATGCCCTTCTTGAAGGATTTGAGGCCCTTGCCGAAATCGCCCATCAGCTGGGAGATTTTGCCGCGACCGCCGAACAGCAACAAAATGACGGCGAGCACGATCAGCCAATGCAGAATGCTTCCACTACCGCTAAACATCTTCGGTCCTCCTGACGGTCGCTTTTGCCGCGCGGCACCGCCGGCCCTGTTTCCGGCGGATATTGTCAAACTTGACCATGAGCCGCAATCGCGGCCGGCCAAGGCACGCCCCCGGTTTCCGGATTTGTCGACGGGCTCGCAGCGGCCCGGCGCGCCCTTCTGATGTAGGGCGGCGCGCGAGATTAATCAAAGCTTTATTCTGCGCTGTTGCGGCGCAGCACGATGGCCGCGCCACGACCTCGCGGTGGCCTAGCCGGCCTTTTCCTCGGGCGGTTCGGACGATTCGCCGCTGCCCGGGGGTTCCGTGCCATCGCCCGCGCCGGGAGGTTCGGACGAATCGCCGCTGTCGAGCGGTTCCTCCGCCTCCTCGCCCTCGCCCGCTTCCAGCGGCAGGTCCGGCTCGTCGGGCCGGTAGACGCTGATATTGGCGTTGGCATCGAGCAGGCCGGCCGCCTTGAGCTCCTCGAAGCCCGGCAGATCCTCGAGCGCACCCAGCCCGAAATGCTCGAGAAAGAAGGTGGTCGAGCCCCAGGTCACCGGCATGCCCGGCGCGCGGCGGCGACCCAGCGGCTGGATCCAGCCCTGCTCGAACAGCAGATCGAGCGTGCCCTTGCTGAGGCCGACGCCGCGGATCGCCTCGATCTCGGCCCGCGTCACCGGCTGGTGATAGGCGATGATGGCAAGCGTCTCGACCGCGGCGCGCGACAGCTTGCGCGACACCTGCTTCTCGATCTGCAGCCTGTCCTTGAGATCAGGCGCGCTGCGGAAGGTCCAGCCGCCCGCCACCTTGACCAGGTTGACGCCGCGGCTGGCGTAGAGCTCGGCCAGCTGCGTCAGCAGGGCCGGAATGTCGACGCCCTCCGGCAGCCTTTCGCTGAGCGCGGCCTCGTCGAGCGTGGTCGCGCTGGCGAAGATCAGGGCTTCGAGCAGGCGCAAATTCTGGGCGTCGTCGTCCATCTGAATTCCAAATCTCCGACCGCGGCGCCGCTATTGCGACGGCGTCTCGTTGCGCGTCCGCTTGCGCAGGAAGATCGGCCCGAAAGCGCCGTTCTGCTGCAATTCCAGCGCGCCTTCCTTGACCATGTGCAGCGAGGCCACGAAGGTGCTGGCCACCGCGGAGCGGCGCTTCATAGCGTCCTGCAGGCCGGGCGGCAAGAAGCTCAGCAGCGACTGCCAGTCGACCGCGATGCCCAGCATGCGGCCCAGCCGCTCGGCCGCCTCCTCCACCGAGAAGAATTCCATCGGCTTGATGTGCAGCACCGGCGCGTTGCTGCGGCGATGGATGTCGCCATAGGTCTTGAGCAGGTCGTAGAGCTTGACGTCCCAGATCGCCTTGCGCACCACCGGCACGCCCTCGGGCTCGCCGCGGCCGAACACGTCGCGGCCGAGCTGGGCGCGCGCCATCAGGCGCAGCCCGGCCTCCTGCATGGCCTCGAGCCGGCGCAGCTGCAGCGCCAGCGCCTCGGCCATCTCCTCGGCGGTAGGCTGGTCCTCGGTGGTCTCCGGCTCGGGCAGCAGCAGCCGGGATTTCAGGAACGCCAGCCAGGCCGCCATCACCAGATAGTCGGCGGCGATCTCCAGCCGCAGCTTGCGGGCGTTGGCGATGAAGGCGAGGTACTGATCGACCAGCGCCACCATCGAGATGCGCCGCAGATCGACCTTCTGCTCGCGCGCCAGAGTCAGCAGGATGTCGAGCGGACCCTCGAATCCTTCGAGATTGACGACCAGTTCGCCCTCGGCCGGCGCCACGTCGGGGGCGCCGGTATCGAAGGCTTCCGGCGACGGGGTGTCGCTCATCGCAGGTCCATCCAGTGCAGGCCGGTCAGGTCCATGATCGCCGATATCACGCTGTAGGTGGGGCCGCTGACCAGCCAGCGGTTGACCGGCAGCGCGACGCCGAACTGGCTACCAAGCATCGGCACCAGAAACAAGAACAGCAATACGGCAAATATCCCCAGGCGGTCGAGTTTGGCCAGTTGCCGGCCCAGCGAGGGCGGCAGGATCGCCACCAGGATGCGGCCGCCGTCCAGCGGCGGGATCGGCAGCAGGTTGAACACCGCCAGCATGACGTTCAGCGCCAGGGCGTGGAACAGATTCTCCCGCACCCAGAAATAGGCGTCGTCCGGCAGGAGCTGGGCCGGCCGCACCAGCAGCGCCGCCAGCAGCGCCATGGCCAGGTTGGCCAGCGGCCCGGCCAGCGCCACCAGCGCCATGTCGCGGCGCGGCTTGCGCAGGCGCATGACATTGACCGGCACCGGCTTGGCATAGCCGATCAGGAACGGCGAGTGCATCAGCAGCAGCAGGCCCGGCAGCAGGAAGGTGCCGAACGGATCGACATGGCGGAACGGATTGGCGCTGATGCGGCCGAGCTGGCGCGCCGTGGGGTCGCCCAGCCGGTCGGCGACGTAGCCATGCGCCGCCTCGTGGAAGGTGATGGCCAGGATGGCCGGGACGATCCAGGTCGAGACGGTGCGGATCAGGTCGCCGAGTTCGCCCATCGGATCAGGCGGCCGCCGGCAGCAGCGCATCGAGGCGCTGGTGCCAGGCGGCGATGTCGCGCGCGCCAGGGGCGGCAGGCGCGGCGCGCTGGCGCCGGGCGCGGGCGACGCGGTCTTGCGCCTTCCCGCTCAACCTCGGGCTGGCGGCGGCGACCGGCTCCATCTCCTCGAGCTTGCCGTTGCAATGCAGGGCGATGTCGCAGCCGGCCGCCAGCGAGGCCGTGGCGCGCTCGCCCAGCGCGCCGCCCAGCGCCTGCATCGACAGGTCGTCCGACAGCAGCAGCCCGTCGAAACCGATATAGCCCCTGATGATGCGGTCGATCACGGTGGCCGAGGTGGTGGCGGGATGCCGGTCGTCGACCGCCGTATAGAGCACGTGGGCGGTCATGCCCCAGGGCATGTCGGAGAGCGCCTTGAACGGCAGGAAGTCGCTGTGCTGCAGCTCGGCGATCGGCGTATCCACCCGCGGCAGGTCGAAATGGCTGTCGACCCCTGCCCGGCCGTGACCCGGCAGGTGCTTGATGACCGGCATCACGCCCATCTCCAGCATGGTGCCGGCGACGACGCGGCCGAGATCGGCCACCACTTCCGGCTCCAGCGCGAAGGCGCGTTCGCCGATCACGTCGTGGGCGCCCGGCACCGGCACGTCGAGCAGCGGCACGCAATCGACGTCGATGCCCAGCGCCAGCAGTTCGGCGGCGATCAGCTTCATGTTGAGATGCACCGCCTCGCGGCCGGCCTGCGGATCGCGCTTGTAGAGCTCGCCGAAGCGGCGCGCGGGCGGCGCCTGGCGCCATTGCGGCGGCTTCAGCCGCTGCACGCGGCCGCCCTCCTGGTCGATCAGCACCGGCGCATCCTGCCGTCCGACGCACTCGCGCAGCTCGCGCACCAGCGCGGCGATCTGCGCCGGGCTCTGGCAATTGCGCGCGAACAGGATGAAGCCCAGCGGATCGGCGCGGCGGAAGAACGCCCACTCTGGCTCGCTCAGGGCAAGACCCTGGCAGCCGAAGATGGCGGCGCGGGGAATGCGCGATCCGTCCATCGTCAGGGCTTGACCACGATGCAGTCGACCGAGCGGCTCTTCAGCTTGGTGCAGGCATTCTGCGCGCCGCCTTCGTCGAGCGGACCGGCCTGGACGCGATAATAGGTGCCGCGATCGCCCAGCTCGACCTTGACCGCGCGCATGGTCAGCGACGACAGCACGTCGCCGTTGCTCTTCTGCAGCCGGGCCCAGGTGGCCTGCGCCTGCTCCTCGGACCGCACCGAAGCGAGCTGGATGCGATAGCCGCTGATATTGTCGATCAGCGAGGCGATGCTGGGGCTGCCCGTGGCGGGGGCCGGGGCCGCGGCGGGCGCCGGTGGCGCGGCGGCGGGCGCCGCGGCCGGCGGCGCGACTGTCGCCGGCGGCGCAACCGTCGCAGGTGCCGGCGCGGCAGCCGCTGCCGGCGGGGCGGCAGGCGCTGGCGTCGGGGTGCCGGCCTGGCCGGCGGCCGGGGTCGGCGCAGCGCCCGGCGGCGTGCCGGCATCGGCAGTCTGGGGCGTCACGGTCGGCATGGCCTGCGGCGGCGTGGCCGGCGGGATCTGGGGCACCGGCGGCGGCGGCAGCAGCTTCTCCGGCCCGGTCGGCACGCTGTTGGGGGTGATGCGGTCGTAGACCGTCTTGTCCTGGTCCGGCACCACCATGCCGCCGGGCGAGTCGGGCTTGACCTTGACCGGCTTCTCGTCGGCGCGGATCAGCGGCACGATGCCCTCGCCGCCCGACTTCACGTCCTGTTCGTGCGCCCAGTAGATCACGCCGCCGAAACTGGCCAGCGCCGCCAGCGACACCATCAGGGTCAGCAGCCGGCCGCGTCGTCGCGTCAGCCGCGCCAGGCGGTCCGGCGCCGCGGCCGGTTGCTGGGGCTGGGGAGCCACCGGCGGATTGAAGATCGGGCGACGATCCATCAGCGCATTTCCTCGGCCGGCTTGACGTTGAACACCGCGAGCCCGGCAGCGATCACGCTGCCCACCGCCTGCACCAGCGCCAGCCGCGCCTTGGTCAGCGCCGCGTTGCCCTCGACGATGAAGCGCAAGGTGGCTTCCTCCTTGCCGCGGTTCCAATGGGCATGGAACGCCGAGGCCAGGTCGTAGAGATAGAACGCCAGGCGGTGCGGCTCGTGCGCCTGGGCGGCGGCCTCGACGGTGCGCGGCCAGCTCGCCATCTGTCGCACCAGCGCCAACTCGCCGGCGTCGGTCAGCGGCGACAGGTCGGCGTCGGCCAGTTCGCGCGGCGTGGCCGCCAGGCCGGCCTGCGCCGCCTGACGCATCACCGAGCGGGTTCGGGCGTGGGCGTATTGCACGTACCACACCGGGTTGTCGCGCGACTGTTCCGTGGCCTTCACCAGGTCGAAATCGAAGGGCGCGTCGTTCTTGCGCGTCAGCATCAGAAAGCGGACCACATCCTTGCCGACATCGTCGATCAGGTCCCGCAGTGTAACAAAAACGCCGGCCCTTTTCGACATCCGCACCAGCTCGCCGCCTTTCATCAGGCGCACCAGCTGGCAGACCTTGACGTCCAGGCTGGCCTGGCGGTCGGTCACCGCCGCCACCGCGGCCTGCATGCGCTTGATGTAGCCGCCATGGTCGGCGCCCCAGACGTCGATCATGTCGGTGAAGCCGCGCCGGAATTTGTCGTGGTGGTAGGCGATGTCGTTGGCGAAGTAGGTATAGGAGCCGTCGGACTTCCTGAGCGGCCGGTCGACGTCGTCGCCGAACTCGGTGGCGCGGAACAGCGTCTGCTCGCGGTCCTCCCAATCTTCGGGCGTCATGCCCTTGGGCGGCTTGAGCCGGCCCTGGTAGATCAGGCCTTTCTGCTGCAGCGTATCGAGCGCGCGCTCGACCGCGCCGGATTCGACCAGCCTGCGTTCGGAGCTGAACACGTCCTGGTGGATGCCCAGCGCCTCGAGGTCGAGCTTGACCACCTCCATCAGCGCCTCGACCGCGAAGTCGCGGATCGGGCCCAGCCACTCGCTCTCCGGCGCGTGGTGGAAGCGGTTGCCGTATTTCTCGGCCAGCGCACGGCCGACATATTTCAGGTATTCGCCCGGATAGAGGCCCTCGGGAATCTCGCCGATATCGTCGCCCAGCGCCTCGCGGTAGCGCAGCCAGGCCGAACGCGCCAGCACGTCGACCTGCGCGCCGGCGTCGTTGATGTAGTACTCGCGCGTGACGTCGTAGCCCGCCTTCTGCAGCAGCGCCGCCAGCACGTCGCCGAACACCGCGCCGCGCGCATGGCCGACGGTCAGCGGCCCGGTCGGATTGGCCGAGACGTATTCGACCGAGACCTTGCGGCCGGCGCCCATCGCGCTGTCGCCGTAGCGCGGCCCGGCCTCGAGCACGTCGTGCAGGCGGGCGCGCCAGTAATCGTCGGCCAGGCGCAGATTGACGAAGCCCGGCCCGGCGATCGAGACCTCGGCGACGTCCCGGTGCCGGCGCAGTTCGGCGGCCAGCAGCTCGGCGATGTCGCGCGGCTTGCGGCCGGCCTGCTTGCTCAGCACCAGCGCGGCATTGGTGGCGAGATCGCCGTGGCTCGCATCGCGCGGCGGCTCGACGGTGACGGCGGCGGTATCCAGCTTGGGCAGCGCGCCGGACTCGGCCAGCCGGCCGAGCGCCGCTTCGATTTCGGCGGCGAAATGCTTGAACGCGTCCATGGTCAGAAAAGGATTCCTATTCGTAGGCGTCGAACAGACGGCGATGTTCCTTCAGGGCAAACCGATCGGTCATGCCGGCGATGTAATCGGCCACCAGCCGCGCGCGTCGTCGCTCGTCGGCATTGCGCGCCCGCGCTTGCCAGTCCGGCGGCAGGCATTCGGGCTCGGCGAGCAGCAGCTCGAACAGCTGGCGCACCACGCGCCGCGCCTTGGACGTCATGCGGTTGACGCGATAGTGGCGGTACATACGCTCGAACAGAAAGTCTTTCAAGCGCCTGTCCGCGGCCGACATTTCCGCCGAAAACGCGATCACCGGCCGGCCCAGATGACGGATGTCGGCCACCGAAGCCGGCCGCGCCTGGTCCAGCCGCCGCGCGCTCTGCGCCAGCACGTCGCGGATCATGCGATCGATCAGCCGCCGCGTCGTTTCATGGATCAAACGAGAATCGTCGATATTGGGATAGAGATGGCGCACCTCGGCCACCACCTCCAGCACGATCGGCACCGCGCAGATGTCGCCGATGCTGAACAGGCCGGCGCGCAGGCCGTCGTCGATATCGTGGTTGTTGTAGGCGATGTCGTCGCTCAGCGCCGCGATCTGCGCCTCGGCGCCGGGACAGGTGTCGATCTCGAGATCCTGCAGGCGGTTGTATTCGACGATCGCCGCCGGCAGCGGCTTGTCGCGATGCCTGACCGCGTCCGGCCCGACCAGCGGCCCATTGTGCTTGACCACGCCTTCCAGCGTCTCCCAGGTCAGGTTGAGCCCGTCGAAGGCGGCGTATTTCTGTTCGAGCTGGGTCAGGATGCGCAAGGTCTGGGCGTTGTGGTCGAAGCCGCCATACGCGGCCATCGCCGCATCGAGCGCCTCCTCGCCGGCATGGCCGAACGGCGTGTGGCCGAGGTCGTGCGCCAGGGACAGCGCCTCGGCCAGATCCTCGTTCAGCCCCAGCGCGCGGGCCAGCGAGCGGGCGATCTGCGCCACTTCCAGCGAATGGGTCAGCCGGGTGCGGTAATGGTCGCCCTCGTGATAGACGAACACCTGGGTCTTGTGCTTCAGGCGCCGGAACGCGGTGGCGTGGATGATGCGATCCCTATCCCGTTGGAAAGGCGTGCGGTTTTCGGCCTCCGGCTCGGCATGCAGCCGGCCGCGGCTGGTCGCCGCCAAGGTGGCGTAGGGACGGTGCGCTTCGCTCGGTGACATGGCGGCGCTCTTATATCATCGATTGGGCGATAATCGCGCCAACAACGAGGGAGGATTGTATGGGTGACAATCTGGTGCGGCGCGACGACAGCGATGGCATCGCGGTGCTGACGCTCAGCCGGCCCCAGGCGCTCAACGCGCTGAGCCCGGCCCTGTTCGTCGAGCTGCGCAACCATGTCGAGGCGATCGCCCGGCAGACCGACGCGGTGGGCTGCGTCGTGCTGCAGGGCGAAGGTCGCAGCTTCTGCGCCGGCAACGATCTGCAGGCCATCGCCGCCGGCGAGCGCGCCCCGACGCCGACCTATCAGGCCGACACCATCCGCGCCATCGAGCTTCTGCCCCAGCCGGTGATCGTGGCGGTGCAGGACCATTGCTACACCGGCGGGCTGGAGCTGGCGCTGGCCGGCGACCTGCTGGTCGCCGCCGACAATGCCAAATTCGCCGACACGCACGGCAAATTCGCCATGACGCCGCTCTGGGGCATGAGCCAGCGCCTGCCGCGCCGCATCGGCCCGCTGCGCGCCAAGGAGATCATGTTCACCGGCCGCGTGGTGGGCGGGCAGGAGGCCGCCGAGATCGGCCTGGCGAATATATGCGTGCCGCAGGCCGAGCTGCGCCACCGCACCATGGAACTGGCGCGCGCCATCGTCGCCAATTCCTGGCACACCTTGCGCGCCGACAAGAAGCTGGTGAACGAAGGCCAGAATTACGGCCTGGCCGAGGGCCTGCAGTTCGAACGCGACACCAGCCCCGGCCGCGGCCCCGACATGGAAGAAAGGCTCAAGAAATTTGCGGGGCGTTAGGCGTGTAGTGCGTGGTCGAGGCCGCTCGATCATTCAGCGGCAAGGCCAACGGCGGCATCAGCGCGTAGGCTGCCATTTGCGGATACATCGTATTGGTCAGCATATCTATGGTCATGCACGCGAACGGCCTCAACTTTGCGCCAGGCTTTCCGTCGGGCAGCCACACCGGCCGGTTGTCCATCGGAAACAGCGTCAGCAGCTTCCGCGCGCCGGTCGGAGAAACGAGGTAGGCACACAGGCCGAATGCGCTGTTCAGTCGGGCCGTCTGCACCGGATCGGTGCTTTGCGCAAATGCGAGCAATTGATGGACGCTAGGGTGGGCGGTGGTGACGATCGGCGGCACATGTCCGGGCAGCACACCTTGCAGATCGACCAGGGCGTCGGTGTTGTAGCCCAGAAGCAGCATGTCCCACCTCGCCAATCGACCGAGCGTGGCGTTCAATTGCGGCACCAGATCGTTACGACAGAAGGCGTCGTCTTCGAAGACCAGAAGGGGCCTGCCCGTGGTGGCGGCATAGAGCCACAAGTCGCGATGCGACGCGGCGCAACCGATCTGGCCCTTGGTGTAGAGCCGCGCGCCGGGCTTGAGCAAGGCGTGGCGCGCGCAATCCTCTTCGCTGAGCGCGTTGCCGTCGATCGCCTCGAATATTTGGAACTCCAGTCCAGTCGCGCGATTGCGTTCGAGAAACGCCGCCCGCTTCCCGGGTTCACGCCCGAGGCTTATCACGTAACACTCGTATTCCAACATTACCCTGCGACCCAAGCCCCAAAGCAAACTAGCGTCGCCGCGCAAATCCTGTAAAGCGGCAAGAGCTATGGAGCACCGCCTCGCCGCGCCATCGGCATGGCCGGCAGCGGATCGGCGAACCGTGGATGGCGTGGGCAGCAGCCGCGCACGTCCTTCTTCACCCCGGCATAGTTGCCGGCCCAGCTGCGCAGATCGCCGGTCGCCCGCAATGGTCAGCCGGGCGACGACAGCATATGCTGGGCGAGCAGCAGGCGGCCGCCATGATGGCGGGCGTCGTGGCGTTACCGAACGTCTCCTGCGGTTTGCCCGACAAGAGCAGCTTGGCGGCATCGCCTTGTCGATGCGACGGCACGAACCGATTGGCCCTTCCAAATGCGTCGGCGCTACGGTGTCGAAGGCGCGGCTAGGCCTTGGTCGCCGCTGCCCGCTCGCCGGTGACGCGGCCGTCGACCACCTCGACGATACGGTCGCAGCGATGCGCCAAATCGTGATTGTGGGTCACCATCAGGAAAGTGGTGCCCTTTTCGCGATTGATCTTGCGCATCAGTTCGAACACGCCCTGCGCCGATGCGGTGTCGAGATTGCCGGTCGGCTCGTCCGCCAGCACCAGCGGCGGATTCATCGCCAGCGCCCGGGCGATCGCCACGCGTTGCTGCTGCCCGCCCGACATGTTGGTGGCCCGGTTGTCGCGCCACCGGCTGAGGCCCACCGCCTCGAGCAGTTCGTCGGCGCGACGTTCCATCTCCTCGTTGCGCCGGTGGCGGTCGACCAGCATCGGCATCATGACGTTCTCCGCCGCGGTGAAGGCGGAGATCAGGTAGTGGTACTGGAACACGAAGCCGATGGCGTGGCCGCGCAAATGGGTGCGCTCGGCCTCCGGAAGGCGGGTGGTATCCTCGCCGGCGACCACCAGGCGGCCCGAGCTCGGCCGGTTCAGCAGGCCGATGATCTGCAGCAGGGTGCTCTTGCCCGAGCCAGACGGGCCCATCAGCGCCAGGAATTCGCCGGCATGGATCGACAGGTCGATGTCGTGCAGCACCTCGGTCTGCACCGGCGTGCCGACATTGTAGGATTTGCAGATCTTCTCCAGGACAACGATCTCAGCCAAGGATCGCCTCCACCGGATCGAGCCTTGCGGCGCGCAGCGAGGGCGCCATGGCGGCGGCCACGCCGGTCACGGTGGCGACCGCGGCGGCGATGACGAACAGGCCCGGCCCCAAGATCAGCGGGAACAGTTCCGAGCCATCGGCCTGGCGGGCATAGCCGTGCCACCAGATCAGCGCGCCCGCCCCCATCGCCGAGCCGATCAGCGAGCCGGCGAATCCCAGCACGCCGCCCTGGATCAGGAAAATGCGCAGGATCTGGCCACGCGAGGTGCCCATGGCGCGCAGGATGCCGATGTCCTTGGAACGCTGGATCACCGACACCACCAGCACCGCGGCGATGCCGAACGCCACCGACAGGCCGACAAAAAAGCGGATCAGGGTGTTCGAGCTGCTCTGCGCCCGCAGCGCGGTGAAGAACTGGGCGTTGGTCTTGATCCAGCTTTCGGCCTGCACCGGCAATACCGCTTCGATGTCCTGGGCGATCGTGTCGGCTGCGTAGATGTCGTCGACGGTCATGTCGATGGTGGTGACGCCGCCGATCAGGTTGAGCAGGCTCTGGCCGGTGCGCAGCGCCACGAAGGCGATGCGCTCGTTGGCTCCCTTGTTGCCGAGGTCGAAGATGGCGCGCACCGTCAGCACCCGCCCGTCGCCCCGTGCGGTGGCGACGTTGAGCTTGTCGCCGACGCCCACGCCGAGATCCTTGGCCAGTTCGGTGCCGATCAGGATGTCCTCGCTGTCCAGCCGCACCTCGCCGGCCACGATATAGTCGGGCACCCGCACGATCCTGAAATAGAGATCGGGGTCGATTCCGGCGATGCTGATCGAGCGGCTGGCGTCGCCGCGCACCGCCAGCGCCGAACCGCTCGCGGTCGGCGTCGCCAGCACCACGTCGGGCCGCGCCCGCATCGAGCGCAGGACGGTCTGCCACTGGTCGATGGTCAGGACGCGTTGCGAGGGCCGTTGCACGTTGGCCAGCTCGAAGGTACCGGCGTCGTAGCGCAACGGCCGCGCCACCTCGTCCGGCGGCAGCAACTGGATGTGCGGCTGGGAGGTCAGCACCCGCTTGATGAAGTTGCTCTGCAGGCCGGTCAGGATGGCCGACAGGAACACGATCACGCCCACGCCGGTGGCGACGCCGGCCAGGATGAAAAAGGTCTGGGTACGGCCCTCGGCGAGGAAGCGCAGCGCCGCGATCCACTCGAAGCTCAGCAGCCGCCTCATGAGCCGTTGACCACGGGCCGGACGCGCTGGCCCGCGCGCACGCCGGCCGCCAGCGGCACCACCAGGTCGCCCGGCACCAGCCCGTCGAGGATTTCGACATCGTCGGCGCCGCGCAACCCCAGCCTGACCACGCGGGCGACGGGCCGGCCGTTGCGGATCACCAGCACCCAGGGCCTGGCGGCGGTCGGATCGTGGATGGCGCGGGTCGGCGCCACCACGGTCTGGTTGCGGCGATCGACCTCGATGTCGACGGACACGGTCATGTCCTGCCGCAGATAGGCCGGCGGATCGGGCACGGTCAGCTTGACCTCGACCGAGGCGCGAGCGATGTCGACCGACGGGTTGATGTAACTCAGCGTGGCGGCGAAGCGCTGGTCGGGATAGGCATCGGTCGAGGCCAGCGCCGCCTGCCCCAGCTTCAGCAGGCCAAGATTCTTCTCGTCGATCTGCAGCACCAGCTGGGTGTCGCCGCTGGGCGCCAGCACCAGCAGCGCCCGGCCGGCCTGGACCACGGTGCCGCGCTCGACGTTGCGCGTGATCAGCACCCCGTCGCGCGGCGCCAGGATGGTGGTGTAGCCCAGCCGCGCCTGCGCCGTGGCCAGCGCCGCCTCGGCCTGGTTCAGCTCGGTCTCCGCCACCACGTAGTCGCTGCCGCCCGGGCTGGCGGTATAGACCTGAAGCTGCGCCGTTCGCACCTGGGTGCGGGCGACGTCGAGATCGCGCGTCGCGGCATCGAGCGTCGCCTTGGTGCCGTAGCCGGTGCGCGCCAGCTGATCGGCGCGCGAATAGGCAGCCTCGGCATTGGCCAGATTGGCCTGGGCCTGCTTCAGCGCTTCCTGGGCCGCGGGCAACGCCACCTCGCGCATCTGGCGCAGCTTGGCCTGGGCCTGGGCCACGAAGCCCTGCGCCTGCACCACCGCGGCATTGAGTTCGGCGGTCTCCAGCACGACCAGCTTCTGGCCGCGCTTGACCGTTTGTCCCTCCTCGACCAGCACCTCTTGCACCGTGCCGGTGATCTGGCTGCCGATCTCGACGCGGAACGGCGTCTGGACATGGCCGCTGGCCACCACGCTGCGCACCACATCGCCACGCTGCACGCGATAGACGATCACCTCGGGCCCGACCAGCCAGCGCGCCACCAGCAGGCCCGCGCCCAGCACGGCAAGAACGCCGGCCAGCAGCGCCCAACGGGGTTTGATCGACAACAGCCGGCCCAGGCCGGGAATGGAACGCAACTTCATGCCGCGCATGTAAGCCGACGCGGCGGTCCAGGCGTTTGTCCGCGATCAAGGTCGATGCTTTTTATTTGCGCCGCAACGCCATGCGATTCCAGGCAATCGCCTGGAGTTCCAGCACCTTAGCCGCCGCTCAGGAGCGCCGCTTGGCCCGCGCCGTCGGTGGAGCGGCCAGCGGATCGTCGGGCCAGGGATGGCGCGGGTAACGGCCGCGCATATCCTTCTTCACCTCGGCGTAGCTGCCGGCCCAGAAGCCGCCCAGGTCGCTGGTGACCTGCAAGGGCCGGCCGGCCGGCGACAACAGATGCAGGGTGAGCGGCAGCCGGTCGCCGACGATGGCCGGCGTGGCGGCGCTGCCGAACATCTCCTGCAGCTTGACCGCCAGCACCGGCTTGGCGGGATCGCCGTAGTCGATGCGATGGCGCGCGCCGGACGGCACCGGCCAATGGGTCGGCGCCAGGGTGTCTAGCGCGCGGCGCTGCGGCCAGTCGAGCAGGCCGGCGATGGCCTCGCCGAGATCGAGTTCGCGCAATTTGTTGAGCGACGTCACGCCCGCCAGATGCGGCGCCAGCCATCGCTCCAGCGTGTCGAGCAGCGCGGCGTCGGACAGGTCGGGCCAAGCCTCGCCCTCGATCGCGCGCACCGCCGCCACGCGCTGGCGCAGCGCCTGCACCGCGGGCGACAGAGCCAACGTCGCGAGGCCGCGCTTGCGCACCGCCTCGATCAAAGCCTGCGCGATGCGCTCCTGCGGCGGCGTCTTGAGCGGCTTGTCGTCCAGCACCAGCAGGCCCAGCACGCGCTGGCGCCGCGCCAATACGCTCGAGGATCGCTCGTCCCATTCGACCAGGTCGCGTGAGGCGATGTGCGATTCGAAATGCGTCTCGATCTCGGCCAGGCCCAGCGGCGCGGCCAGATAGATCGCGCCCTCGGCGCCGGCGCCGTCCATCTCCGCCACCGCCAGGAAGGGCTCGCCGGCCAGGCCGTCGGCGGCGTCGAGCACCGCGCCGCGGCCGTTGGACATGACATAGCGCGGCTCGCCGCCCATTTCGCCATGGGGCCTGCGCCGCGCGATGCGATCGGGATAGGCGAAAGCCAGCAGCAGCCCGGCGCGGTTGGGATCATCGTCGGTCTCGGCAAAGCCCATCTGCCGGCGCCAGCGCTCGGCCAGCCGCGAGGCCCGCCGCGCCGCGCCGTCGTTGACCCGCAAATCGCGATGGACGGCGCCGCCGCGCAGCGCCTCCAGCCGCAGCCGCAGATCGGCCTGCCGCCGGCCGCGCTCGGCGCGCATGATGTCGCGATCCTCCAGCAAGGCGGCGATGCGACAGGCGGTGGCACCCAGGCCCAGCGTGCCGCCGCGCACAATCATATGCGACAGGCGCGGATGCACCGGCAGCCGGCTCAACGCGCGACCATGGCGGGTAATGCGATTGGCGGCATCGAGCGCATCGAGGTCGCGCAGCAATTGCCGGGCCAGCGCAAACGATGCCGCCGGCGGCGGCGTCATCCATTGCAATTGGACGGGATCGGCAACGCCCCACAGCGCCAGGTCGAGCGCCAGCGGCGCCAGGTCGGCATTGATGATCTCCGGCGCCTCGGCACGCGGCAAGGCCTTGTTCTCCGCCTCCGGCCACAGCCGGTAGCACACGCCCGGCGCGGTGCGGCCGGCACGGCCACGACGCTGATCTGCCGAGGCCAGGCTGGCGCGCCCCGTCACCAGCCGGCTCATGCCGCTGGCGGGATCGAAGGCGGCGCGGCGGCTCAAGCCGGCATCGACCACCACCCGCACGCCGTCGATGGTCAGGCTGGTCTCGGCGATGGCGGTGGACAGCACGACGCGACGGCGATCGGACCGATTGGCGGCCACGGCCCGGTCCTGCGCCTCTTGCGGCAACTCGCCATAGAGCGGCATCACTTCCGCATCGCCCGGCACGCCCTGGGCCAGCAGCCCCTCGACCCGGCCGATCTCGCGCACGCCGGGCAGGAACACCAGCACGTCGCCTTCACTGTCGCGCAGCGCCTGGCGCACCGCCTGCGCTACGTGGGCTTCCATCGTCAGGTTGGGTGGCGGCGGCAGGTAGCGGGTTTCGACCGGGAACAGCCTTCCCTGGCTGGTCAGGATCGGCGCGCCGCCCAGCAGCGCCGCCACCGCCTCGCCATCGAGCGTGGCCGACATCGCCACCAGGCGCAGATCGGGACGCAGCCCGCGCTGCACGTCGATCGCCAGCGCCAGGCCCAGATCGGCCGCCAGGCTGCGTTCGTGGAACTCGTCGAACAGGATGGCGCCGATGCCCGGCAGTTCGGGATCCTCCTGCAGCATGCGGGTCAGGATGCCCTCGGTGACCACTTCCAGCCGCGTGGCGCGGCTGACCTTGCTGTCGTCGCGCACGCGATAGCCCACCGTGCCGCCCAGCGCATCGCCGAGATTCTGCGCCAGGCGTCGGGCGACGAGGCGGGCCGCCAGCCGGCGCGGCTCCAGCATGACGATCTTGCGGCCCTCGAGCCATTCCTCGTCGAGCAGCCAGAGCGGCAGCAGGGTCGACTTGCCGGCGCCGGGCGGCGCCTGCACCACCAGTGCGTTGCCCCGGCGCAGCGCTGCCTGCAGGTCGGACCGGATATCTTCGATCGGCAATGCCATCAGCGGGTTGTGCGCCATCGCCGGAAGCGGCGCAACCGCGATTGGCCATCCACCGCCCCTGTGGCACAGTTCAGGTCCTGCAATCAGGAGACGCGCGAATGCCGGTGCTTCCCTTCACCACGCGGCCGGAAATCCTCGGCACCTTCGGCGTGGTCGCCTCGACCCATTGGCTGGCCAGCGCAACCGGCATGGCGGTGCTGGAAAAGGGCGGCAACGCCTTCGACGCCGGCGTGGCCGCCGGCTTCGCGCTGCAGGTGGTGGAACCGCATCTCAACGGGCCGGGCGGCGAAGCGCCGATCATCGTGCACGACATGCGGCGCGGACGTACCGAGGTGATCTGCGGCCAGGGCGTCGCGCCGGCCGGTGCCACCATCGCGCATTACCGCCGCGAAGGCCTGGACATGGTGCCGGGCACCGGCCTGCTGGCCACCTGCGTGCCCGGCGCCTTCGACGCCTGGATGGTGCTGCTGCGCGATTACGGCACCATGAGTCTGGAACAGGTTCTGACGCCGGCCATCGAATTCGCCCGCGACGGCTATCCGCTGGTGCAGCGCATTTGCGACACCATCGCCACGGTGGCCGAGCTGTTCCGGGAGCACTGGAAAAGCTCCGCCGCGGTCTACCTGCCCGGCGGGCAGATTCCGGCGGCCGGCTCGCTGTTCGCCAACCGGGCGATGGCCGAGACCTATGCCCGGCTGCTGCGCGAGGCGCAGAGCGCAGGCGGCGACCGGGTCAGCCAGATCGAGAAGGCGCGCCAGGTCTGGTCGCAAGGCTTCATCGCCGAGGCCATCGACAGATTCTGCCGCACCCAGGACGTGATGGACGTGTCCGGTGCGCCGCACAGAGGCGTGCTGACCGGCCAGGACATGGCGAAGTGGCAGGTCAGCATCGAGGCGCCGCTTACCTATCAATACGGCACCTACACGGTGATGAAATGCGGGCCGTGGAGCCAGGGCCCGGTGATGCTGCAGCAACTGGCGCTGCTCAAGGCGCTGGGCTTCGACGCCGCCGATCCCACCGCACCCGATTTCGTGCATCCGGTGATCGAGGCCGCCAAGCTCAGCTATGCCGACCGCGAAGTGTTCTACGGCGATCCCGATTTCGTCGAGGTACCGATCGATGTGCTGCTGTCGGATGCCTATAACGCGCAACGCGCCAGGCTGATCGGCAAGGACGCGTCGATGGAGCTGCGGCCCGGCAATATCGAGGGCTTCGGCGGCACCATCAAGCTGCGCCGCGCCGACCAGGCGGCGGGCGCCGGCGCGGGCGAGCCCACCGTGGGCGCGCTGGTCGGCGTCGGCGAACCAACGGTGGAGCGCACGGGAAGGGTGATCGGCGACACGGTGCATTTCGACATCGTCGACAAGGCCGGCAACATGATCTCGGCGACGCCCAGCGGCGGCTGGCTGCAAAGCTCGCCGATCATTCCGGAGCTGGGCTTCTGCCTGGGGTCGCGGGCGCAGATGTTCTATCTCGACGAGACCTCGCCCTCGGCGCTGGCGCCGGGCAAGCGGCCGCGCTCGACGCTGAGCCCGGGCATGGCGCTGCGCGACGGCCAGCCCTATCTCAGCTTCGGCACGCCCGGCGGCGACCAGCAGGACCAATGGTCGACGCAATTCTTCCTGCGCCACGTCCATGCCGGCATGAATCTGCAAGAGTCGATCGACTGCCCGGCCTTCCACACCGAGCATTTCCCGCTGTCGTTCTGGCCGCGCACCGCGCGGCCCGGCGTGGCGGTGATCGAGGGCCGCATGCCCAAGGCCACGGTGGCCGAGCTGCAGAAGCGCGGCCATATCGTCGAGCTGGGCGGCGACTGGTCGGAAGGCCGCATGACCGCCGCCAGCCGCGACGGCAGGCTGCGCAAGGCCGGCGCCAATCCGCGCGGCATGCAGGGCTATGCGCTCGGCCGCTGAGGAAGACGGTCGATGACCTGGTCGATCGTCGCCCGCGATGAGCAGACCGGCGCCTATGGCTGCGCGGTGGCGACCAAGTTCTTCGCCGTCGGCGCCATGTGCATCAAGGCCGAAGGCCGGGTCGGCGCGCTGGCGACCCAGGCGCTGATCAATCCCACCTACGGGCCGCGCGGCCTGCGTCTGCTGCGCGAGGGCAAGAGCGCGGCGGAGGTCGTGGCGGCCTTGACCGCCAGCGACCAGGGAAGCGGCCATCGCCAGCTCCATGTGATCGACGCCCAGGGGCGCAACGCCGCCCATACCGGCGCCGACTGCATCGAATGGTGCGGCCATCTGCTGCGCCCTGGCTTTTCGGTCGCCGGCAACATGTTGGCCAGGCCCAGGGTGATCGAAGACACCGCCCGGGCTTTCGAGGCCAACGCCGCCTTGCCGCTGCCGCGCCGGCTGATCGCGGCGATGCAGGCCGGCGAGGCGGCCGGCGGCGACAAGCGCGGCAAGCAATCGGCGGCGCTGATCGTCTATTCGACCGAGGAATATCCCGAGCTCGATTTGCGCGTCGACGATCACGCCGATCCGCTGGCCGAGCTGGAACGGCTGGAATCCGTCAGCCGCGAGCGCTTCACCCATTTCCGCGCCTTCCTGCCGACAAGCGACAATCCCTCCGGCGTGTTCGACCGCGCCACGATCGAGGCCGGCATCGCCGCCGCCACCGCCACTGCCACTGCCGACGAGTCCAAATGAGCGAGGCGCTGCTCGACATACGCGGCCTGCGCACCAGCTTCGCCACCGACGACGGCGTGGTGCTGGCGGTCGACAATGTCGACCTGTCGATGGGGCGCGGCCGTACAATGTGCGTGGTGGGCGAATCGGGCAGCGGCAAGAGCGTCACTGCCCTGTCGATCATGGGCCTGATCAAGCAGCCGCCGGGCCGGGTCGAGGGCAGCATCGTCTATGACGGCATCGAGCTCACCGGCCTGCCGGCCAAGACCATGCGCGATCTGCGCGGCAACCGGCTGGCGATGATCTTCCAGGAGCCGATGACCTCGCTCAACCCGGCTTTCACCATCGGCATGCAGATCGAGGAGGCGCTGCTGCGCCACGGCAAAGCCGGCAAGGCCGATGCCCGCGCCCAGGCGATCGCCTTGCTGCAGCGGGTCAACATCCCCGCGCCCGAGCGGCGCATCGACGACTATCCGCACAAGCTGTCCGGCGGCATGCGCCAGCGCGCCATGATCGCGATGGCTCTTTCATGTGGTCCCGACCTGCTGATCGCCGACGAGCCCACCACCGCGCTCGACGTCACGATCCAGGCGCAGATCCTGGCGCTGCTGCGCGAGCTGCGCGCCGCAACGGGCATGTCGATCATGCTGATCACCCACGATCTGGGCGTGGTGGCCGAGCTGGCCGACGACGTGGCGGTGATGTATGCCGGCCAGGTGGTCGAGCAGGGCTCGGTCGACGATGTCTTCAACCGGCCGCAGCATCCCTACACGGTCGGGCTGCTGGGCTCGATCCCGCGGCTCGACAAGCGCCAGGCCCGGCTGGCGGCCATCGAAGGCAGCGTGCCCAACATGATGCAGCCGCCCCAGGGCTGCCGCTTCGCCGCGCGCTGCCCCTTCGTGATCGCCCGCTGCCGCGCCGAGGCGCCGCCGCTGGCGGCGGTCGATGCGGGCCATCGTTCGCGCTGCTGGCGCACGCCGCTGGAGCAGTTGGTGGCATGAGCGAGGCCCTGCTCGAGGTCGACAACATTGCCAAGCACTTCGCCGTGCGGCGCGGCCTGTTCGGCACCGCCGACAAGGTGCGCGCTGTCGATGGCGTCAGCTTCGCCATGGCGCCCGGCGAGACCCTGGCGCTGGTCGGCGAGTCGGGCTGCGGCAAATCCACCGTCGGCCGGTTGATCCTGCGCCTGATCGAACCGACCGCCGGCCAGGTGCGCTTCGATGGCCGCGACCTCTACCGCCTGCCGCCGGAAGAGATGCGCATCATGCGCCAGCGGCTGCAGATCGTGTTCCAGGATCCCTACGCCTCGCTCAACCCGCGCATGACCGTGGGCCAGATGCTGGCCGAGCCGCTCAAGCTGCACGCGCCGGTGCCGCCTGCCCGGCGGCACGACCGCGTGGTCGAGCTGCTGGAGCTGGTCGGGCTGGGCGCCCAGCATGCCCAGCGCTACCCGCACGAATTCTCCGGCGGCCAGCGCCAGCGCATCGGCATCGCCCGCGCCCTGGCGGTCGAGCCGCAGCTCATCGTGTGCGACGAGCCGGTCTCGGCGCTCGACGTGTCGGTCCAGGCCCAGGTGGTCAACCTGCTGCGCGACCTGCAGGCGCGGCTGGGCTTGAGCTACCTGTTCATCGCCCACGATCTGGCCGTGGTGAAGCACATCGCCCATCGGGTGGCGGTGATGTATCTGGGCAAGATCGTCGAGCTGGCCGATACCGACACTTTGTTCGCCGCGCCGCGCCACCCTTATACGCAGGCGCTGCTGTCGGCCATTCCCGTGCCCATTCCCCCAACCGTGCCGCATGCCGCACGCCAGCGCGCCGTGCTGCAGGGCGATCTGCCCAGCCCGCTCAAGCCGCCGCCCGGCTGCACCTTCCATCCGCGCTGTCCCTACGCCGCCGCGATCTGCCGCACGGTCGTTCCGACGCTCGAGCCGGCCCTGGACAATCCCGGCGGCCATCTCGTCTCGTGCCATCGCTGGCGCGAGATCGCGCCGCCGCCGATGCCGGCCGGCGCCGCGCAGGCCAATCCGGTGCTGGAGCGCCTGCAGCAGGCCTTCCAACACGATTAGGTGATGCCGCCGGCAACCGGCCGTTGTCGCCCCGTCGGGCCCGCCCTATGATCGCGCCAAGCACGCGGGGCACGCGCGGCGGCCCGCGACAACAATCAGGGGGTCCTCATGTTGCGGAAATTGCGGATCGTCGCTTTGTCGTTGCTGGCGGCCGGCGCGCCGATGCTGTGTCTCCAGGCCCAGGCGCAGACCACCTTGCGCATCGGCCTGGCCGAGGATCCCGACGTGCTCGACCCCACCATGTCGCGCACCTTCGTCGGCCGCATCGTCTATGCCGCGCTGTGCGACAAGCTGTTCGACATCGACGACAAGCTCAACATCGTGCCGCAACTGGCGCTGGGCTACGACACCTCGGCCGACGGCAAGACCGTGACCATCAAGCTGCGCCCGGGCGTGAAGTTCCAGGACGGCGAGCCGCTCGACGCCGCCGCCGCCAAGTTCAGCCTGGAGCGCCATCTCAACACTAAAGGCTCGTTCCGCCGGCCCGAGATCTCCTCGATCGACAGCATCGACGTGGTCGATCCGCTGACCGTCAAGCTGAACCTCAAGGCGCCGTTCGCGCCGCTGATCGCCCAGCTCGCCGACCGCGCCGGCATGATGGTCTCGCCCAAGGCGGCGCAGGCCGAGGGCGCCGATTTCGGCAACCATCCGGTCTGCGCCGGGCCGTTCAAGTTCGTCGAGCGGGTGGCCCAGGGCCGCATCGTGCTGGAGCGCTTCGCCGACTACTGGAACAAGGACAAGATCAAGATCGACCGCGTGATCTACACGCCGATTCCCGATTCCACCGTGCGCCTGGCCAATCTGCAATCCGGCAGCCTCGACCTGATCGAACGCGTCTCGGCCACCGACATCCCGACGGTGAAGAAGGACGCCAAGCTCAAGCTGTCGACCCAGATCGAGCTGGGCTACCAGGGCCTGACCATCAACCTGGCCAATGGCGAGCGCGCCAAGAACCCGCTGGGCCAGGACGCGCGGGTGCGCCAGGCCTTCGAGCTGGCGCTCGATCGCGACGCCATCAACCAGGTGGTCTATAACGGCGAATACCTGCCGGGCAATCAGTGGGTGTCGCCCAAGAATCCGTATTACCAGGCCGACCTGCCGGTGCCCAAGCGCGACGTGGCCAAGGCCAAGAAGCTGCTGGCCGAGGCCGGCGTCAAGACGCCGATCGCGCTGACCTTGATGCTGCCCAACAATCCCGACCTGCGCCAGGTCGGCGAGGTGATCCAGGCCATGGTCAAAGAGGCGGGTTTCGACCTCAAATTGCAGGCCACCGAGTTCGCCACCTCGCTCAACACCGCCGAGAAGGGCGATTTCGACATCTACATGCTGGCCTGGAGCGGCCGCGTCGATCCCGACGGCAACATCAACGTGTTCGTCAACAGCAAGAGCCCGCAGAACTACGGCAAGTACGTATCGGCCGAGGTCGACGACCTGCTGGCCAAATCGCGCCTCAGCAGCAAGTTCGAAGACCGCAAGAAGATCTATCACGACCTGGCGGCGATCGTGCTGCGCGACCTGCCGATCATCTACCTGTACCACCGCGAGCTGCTGGTGGCGCATACCGACAAGGTGCAGGGTTTCGTGCCCTATCCCGACGGGCTGATCCGCCTGCAGGGCGTGTCGATGAAATAGCGCGCACGGCGCGACGACGACGGCACGACAGGTCCCGGGCGATGCTGCGATTCCTGGCATTCCGCCTGGCACAGATCGCGCCGACCCTGTTCTTCGTCTCGATCCTGATCTTCGGCCTGCAGCAATTGCTGCCCGGCGATCCGGCCCGGGTGATGGCCGGCGAGGAACAGGATGAAAAGGTGATCGCTCAGATCCAGGCTCAGTATCACCTCGACCAGCCGGTGCCGGTGCAATATTTCTACTGGCTGGGCGGCGTGTTCCGCGGCGATCTGGGCATGTCGATGCGCATCAACCGGCCGGTGCTGGACCTGGTGCTGGAGAAGCTGCCGGTTACCTTGCAACTGGCCTGCATGGCCATGCTGATCGCGCTGCTGATCGGCGTCAGCATGGGCGTGGTGTCGGCGGTGAAGAAGGACACCGTCTGGGACTATCTGGCCAACGGCGTGGCGCTGTGGGGCCTGTCGACGCCCAATTTCTGGCTCGGCATCATGCTGATCTTCCTGTTCTCGGTGACGCTCAACTGGCTGCCGGCCTCCGGCTATGTCAGCCTGTCGGACAGCGTGGGCGGCAGCCTGGCCGCCATGGTCATGCCCGCCTTCGTCCTGGGCAACGCGCTGGCGGCGGTGCTGATGCGCCACACCCGCAGCGCCATGCTGCAGGTGCTGGACGCCGACTATGTGCGCACCGCCCGCGCCAAGGGCCTGGCCGAGCGGCGCGTGGTGCTGAAGCATGCGCTGCGCAACGCGCTGACGCCGATCATCACCCTGGGGGCGCTGGAGTTCGGCACCCTGCTGTCGGGCGCGGTACTGACCGAACAGGTGTTCAGCATCCCCGGCTTCGGCAAGCTGATCGTCGATGCCGTGTTCAACCGCGACTACGCCGTGGTGCAGGGCGTGGTGCTGATCACCGCCAGCGCCTATATCGTGCTGAACCTGCTGGCCGATATCGGCTACTTCCTGGCCAATCCGCGGATGCGGGCGTAAGACGATGAGCGCGCTATCGCCCGCGGCCCAACCCGCTACACCGCCCGCCACACCGCCTGCCGCGCCGCCCGCCAGCCCGGCGCGACGCGCCTGGCGCCGCCTGCTGCGCCGGCGCGGCGCCATGGCCGGCGCCGCCATCGTGGCGCTGTTCGTGCTGGTGGCGCTGCTGGCGCCGCTGGTTGCGCCCTACGATCCGATACAGACCAACTTCCTGCTGGTGCGCAAGCCGCTGTCCTGGGCGCATTGGTTCGGCACCGACGAGAACGGCCGCGACGTGCTGGCCCGCGTGATCTGGGGCGCGCGCGCCTCGCTGCTGGCCGGCGTGATCTCGGTCGCCATCGCGCTCTGCGTCGGCGTGCCGATCGGGCTGCTGGCGGGCTATGTCGGCGGCTGGATCGATGCGCTGATCTCGCGCATCACCGACGCCATGCTGGCCTGCCCGTTCCTGATCCTGGCCATCGCCCTGGCCGCCTTTCTCGGGCCCAGCCTGGGCAATGCCATGATCGCCATCGGCATCACCGCCACGCCGGTATTCGTGCGCCTGACCCGCGGCCAGGTGCTGGCGGTCAAGGTCGAGGACTATGTCGAGGCCGCCCGGGCGCTGGGCAATCCGCATCGCCGTATCGCGCTGCGCCACATCCTGCCCAATGTGCTGCCGCCGATCCTGGTGCAGGCCACCCTGGCGATCGCCGCCGCCATCATCGCCGAGGCGGCGCTGTCCTTCCTGGGCCTGGGCCAGCAGCCGCCCTCGCCTTCCTGGGGCAGCATGCTGAACGCGGCGCAGCGCTTCCTGGTCCAGGCGCCGTGGATGGCGATCTTCCCCGGCCTGGCCATCTTCCTCACCGTGCTGGCCTTCAACCTGCTGGGCGACGGCTTGCGCGACGCGCTCGATCCGCGCCATCGTTGAGGCGCCCGCCACCCGCAAGCGAGCCGCCATGCCGCGCCATATCGTCTGCCTGAGCTTCGATTTCGACGCCATGTCCGGATTCGTGGCGCGCGGCCATACCACGCCGACGCCGATCTCGCGCGGCGAGTTTGGCGCCGTCGGCATCAGGCGCATCCTGGCGCTGCTGCAGCAATACGACATCAAGGGCAGCTTCTTCGTGCCCGGCGTGGTGATCGGCACCTATCCGCGCGAATGCGAGGCGGTGCTGGCCGGCGGCCACGAGATCGGCCATCACGGCTGGACCCATGTGACGCCCGCCAGCCTGCCGCGCGAGCAGGAGGAAGAGCATCTGCTGCGTGGCAATGAGGCGATCAAGCGTGTCAGCGGAAAATCGGCGCGCGGCTATCGCTCGCCGGCCTGGGATCTCAGCCCGCACACCGTCGAGCTGTTGCTCGAGCACGGCTTCCAGTACGACAGCAGCCTGATGGGCGACGACTACACGCCCTATCGCTGCCGCCAGGGCGACCACATTCCGGCCGACGGACCGATGCGCTTCGGCCCGTCCACAAGGCTGATCGAAATGCCGATCTCCTGGAGCCTGGACGATTACCCGCATTTCGAATTCGCCCGCACCCCCGGCCTGATGAACGCCAATGGCGTGCTGGAGAATTTCCTCGACGATTTCCTGTGGCTGAAGCGGCACCTTGATTGGGGGGTGCTGACCTACACCTTCCATCCCTATGTGATCGGCCGCGGCCACCGGCTGACGATGCTGGAGCGGCTGATCCTGAAGCTGATCGACAATGGCGCGGCGTTCCTGACCATGGAATCGGCGGCCGCGGAATTTGCCGCGCGCGCCTGACGCGCAGCGACGGCCCGGGCAGCAAAAAAGCCGTCCCCGAAGGGACAGCCTTTTCACCATCGACGACCGGCCGCTGCGCCGGTCGTCAGAAGATCGAAAAACTATTCGGCCGCCTTCTTGACGGCGTCCTTGATATCGCCGGCAACCTTGTGGGCCTCGCCCTTGGCCTTGTCGAACTGGCCCTCGACGCGCATCTTGTCGTCGCCGGTCGCCTTGCCGACGGCGTCCTTCACCGCGCCCTTGGCTTTGTCGGCAGCGCCCTTGATGTGCTCGTTGTTCATGAAAAACTCCTCTCATTAACGGCATGAGGGAAACGCCTTTGCTGCGACGCAGTTCCGCATCGCCCCCGGTAGCGCAGGACCGCGGCAGCCTTCACGATGTCGATACCGTGGCGTTGCCCAGCCAGCCGGCATCGCGCAATGCCGTCATATAGGTGCGGCCGACTGGTACGCTGAGGCCGTTGTTCAACACAGCCGCACCTGGGGCCCGCGTCGGCTGATCCGGGCCACGCCTGCGCGCCACCCAGGGCGCCTCACCGTCTTCTCCTCGGCGCTGCGAGGCCCTAAGAATCTGTTCTTGACCTGCGTATCCCGGAATTCTTCCAAGCCCAGCGCTCGCCGGGCTATCGCCGGCGAAAGTCACCACAACAGATCGTAATCCGGCCCGTAATCCAGCAGCACGATCGCCAGTGCTGGCCCCTTGGGCGTGTCCACGGGAATGGGCGGATTGAGCTGGAGCATGCAGCCCGCTCCGGTCATTTCGCTGCGAACAGCGGCGACAGATGCGAATGCGACAGCACCTGCAGGGCGCCGTTCTTGACGCGCAGCCGCAAGACGCGGTGGACCATGTCGTCGCGGCGCGGCGTCGGGATTACTGTGCGCAGCCTATCGGATGGGAAGCCGTGCGACATCGGGCCGGACTGAACGATCTGCTGGCGGTGGATCATCGCGGTATTCCTTGCTGCGCGAACGGGAGTTGCCAGCAATACCGGGTGCGACGCTGCTTGGTTCCAGCCGTTGCCCTGGCCGCGGCGGCGCAGCGAGCGGCTGGCGAGCCCCGTAATGCCTTGGGCAGCCAGTGTATTTACCGTGCGGTAGCGGTGCTCTGCGTCGGAACGTCCGCAGACCCAACCCGTACTGCAAGCACCAGCCGATGACGGGCGACAAACAGATCGCTTGCGGCACAACCAAGGAGAGACATCGTCATGCTGAGAAAAACCCTGATGGCCGGCGCGGCCGCGACTTTGCTGGTCGGCCTTCCTGTCGCCACCATCCCGGCCCTCGCGCAGAATTCGCCGCCGACCGCCACCGCGCCTGCGGCGGACAGCGTCAAGTCCGACAGGCTGATCGGCCGTAGCGTGGTCAACGCGCAGAACGAGACCATCGGCGACATCAACTCGGTCTATCTGAACAAGGACGGCAAAGTCGACAGCGTGATCGTGGGTGTCGGCGGCTTCCTGGGCATGGGCGAGCGCGAGGTGGCCCTGAAGTGGAGCGACCTGCACATCAGCGACAACGGCAACAAGATCGTGGTCGACGCGACCAAGGACCAGCTCAAGGCCATGCCGGAGTACAAATATTCCAACAAGTCCTATCGCGGCTCGGTGTTCAGCGATAAGGGCGTGACCACCCCGCCGATGGCATCCCATGCCGACAACGCCACCATGCCCGACCGCGACACCGCCGGCACGATGCCGCATCGCGACCGCGGCGATATGGCCAACAACGGCACGACCGCCACGCCGCCGGCCGGCGCCGTGGCTCCGTCCAGTCGGACCGACATGAACAAGCCGATGCCGAGCACGGCCGACAACGGCAAGCAGAACCCGGCGATAAATGCCGCCGGCAACATGTCGGCCAACGCCATCATCGGCGCCGACGTGCGCAACAATGCCAACGAGACGATCGGCAAAGTGCAGGACATCTTCGTCAGCAAGGACGGCGCCATCAAGGGCGTGGTGGTGGGAGTCGGCGGCTTCCTGGGCATCGGCGAGCACAACGTCATGCTGAGCTGGGATCGGGTGCAACTGCGCCAGAATCAGGATCGCGATGGCGTGGTGATCACCACCGATGCCACCAAGGATTCGCTGAAGGCGATGCCGGAATACACCAAGATGTAATCCGCGTCGGACCCGGGGTTCCCGGCAACGCGAAAGGGCGCTCCCGCGGGAGCGCCCTTTTTTGCTTCAGGCCGCGGCCGGCATACGGTCGATGAAGCCGGTGATCGATTGCAGCCGGCCGTCCGGCGCCACCACGCCGACATCGATGCCGGCCACCGGGGCGGGATTGACGCCGTCGCCCAATTCCCAGCCGAACCGCAAATGGCCGTTATGGCCGTCGACCTTGCCGATCAGCTTGAAGCGAAATCCGGGGAAGCGCGCCTGCACGCCCTGCACCATGGCATCGATGCCGGACGGCCCGTCGCCGCTCATCAGCGGATCGACGTAACGGCCGCTGTCGGTCCACAGGCCGGCGATGATCTGGCGCCGGCGCGCGGCATCGGTCTCGTTCCACATGGCGATGTAGCGTTCGGCAATGTTGGCAAAGTCCGTCATGGCGATTTCCCTCGCTGCATGCGCCACCATTGGCGCGCCCTCTATTTCGGCGATCGCCGGGCCGGCGTCGATTACGCGCCAGATAAAGCGACGACGATTTTCGTCTGGCGGCGCATGGCGCGGCGGGTAATCGACCGGCGCTTCTTCACAGAGTGCGCTGCTGGAGCGGCGCCGAGAACGATCGGGTCCCGACCGGATGGTCGAAGCCCTCCGACCTGTTCGGCATGGCCCGGCGGCCATCGTATGGACCGCGCCGGCGCGGCAGGTCCGCTTCGCCGTTGCAGCTCGGGTATCGGGGTGCCGGCCAGCAGCACCAGGCCGGCGACGTCGGAATCCTGGGCGTGGGTCGGTCGGCTGGGTGCCGCGGGCAATTCGCCGCGGTCGACGACATAGCCTGCACGGGGTCAACCTGGCCTCGAAGGCTCGATCGATGGCGACCTCAGGCGGACCAGCCGCGCGCCAAACGCGACGTCGGGCAAGGGCCGTGGCACAGTGGCGCCATGGAATCTGCTGGTCAATATCGACGTGCCGGAGCTAGCGCGGGCGGTGGATTTCTACACCCGCGCCTTCGGCCTGAAAGTGACCCGCCGCTTCGGCGATCAGGGCGTCGAACTGGCCGGGTTGCCAGTCAGGCTCTACCTGCTGGAGAAGCCGGCCGGATCGCTCGGCGCCGGGGGCGAACCCCGCCGCTACAGTCGCCACTGGACGCCGGTGCATCTGGATATCGTGGTCGACGATCTCGAACAGGCGATGGCAAGGGCGCTGGCGGCCGGCGCGCAACGCGAAGGCGATGTGCGGGTCGCGGCCTGGGGCAAGATCGCCCTGCTGGCCGATCCGTTCGGTCATGGCCTGTGCCTGATCCAGTTCCTCGGCGACGGCTACGACGAGATCGCTACGCCAATCACTTCGCCCTGAGCGGGCGCTAGAGACCGCCCACCTCGAAATCGCCCGGCTGCGGCGGCGCCAGCGGCGTGAAGGCGCAGCGATCGGGCTTGATATCGAGCAGCGGCGTGCCGTCCAGACAATCCAGCCCGCGCACCAGCACCGTGGCCCCCTCGACGCCGACCAGCCGCACCAGCGACGTGCCGATCGGGTTGGGTCGCACCGGCGTGCGCAGCGAAAAGGCGCCGCGCGCCTGGCCGTCATTCTTCGGGCTCTGCCTCACCAGATCGCGGCGCGATCGGTGCAGCCAGTACAGCACCTCGAGCTGCTCGTAGAGCTGGATGCTGTCCAGCGCTGCTGCCCAGCGCGGGTCGACCTCGAGCCGGCAGACTGGCCCGTCCTGGCGGCCCTGGCGCGGGCAGGTCAGCCGCGACGTCCAGGGCGTGCGGATCCGGCCGATGAAATACAGGCCGGCATCGACCGTGTCCGGCAGGTCGGTCGCCACTTCGCTCGCCCGGATCTCGTTCTCCTGCGCCATGGCACGCTCCTCGTCGTATTCGGTTGGGAATAACGATAGAGGCGCTTCATATCACCGGTCAAATCGGGCTGGTCCTGCTTTGTGGCGGGTGTGTCGTAGCTGCTTTGGCAGGCTTATCGATGTGCCAATAAAAAAGCCCCCTGTGTTGGGGGCTTTGGGTTGTTTGGTTGCGGGGGCAGGATTTGAACCTACGACCTTCAGGTTATGAGCC
>CAYWLS010000009.1:0-124833 GCA_964458605.1 uncultured Hyphomicrobiales bacterium
ATCGTCCCGATGTTGCAGTGCGGCTTGTTCCGCTCGAATTTCGCTTTGCTCATAGCTTTCGTTCCTTATCTCTTCTTCCGGTCATCCGCCCGCCCCGGCGACGGCCGGCCGGCGAATTGGAGCGGGTGATGGGAATCGAACCCACGTAGCCAGCTTGGAAGGCTGGTGCTCTACCATTGAGCTACACCCGCAAGCCGCATCCGTGTCCATCATCGAGCTGGCCCGGGAAGCGATTGGTGGAGGGGGAAGGATTCGAACCTTCGTAGACGTAAAGTCGGCAGATTTACAGTCTGCTGCCATTGACCGCTCGGCCACCCCTCCATCATGGTGAAGCTGGCTACGGCAACAGCCCCGCAACAGCACTCCCAATCGCTCCGGCAAGCCCGAAAAACGGACCTGCGGACTATCTGCATTTTGCCTTTGGTGTCAATTGAAAAACGGCTGACGCGCAAAAACAAAAGCCCTTTCTCTGCAAGCCCTTGGCGCGCGCCGGATTCGGGCGATCATGGCGGTTTGCCGACCGGCTCCGACCCCGCTATATCCACGCCATGCCCCGTCATCGCAACGCCCCGCCCGAGCGAAATCGGCCCCATTCCCAGCCCGGCCGGTCGCCCGCCAACCGCCCGTCTTCGGATCGCCCGCGCGGCGAACCGCCCCGGCGCGGCGGCGGCGATCGGCGCCATCTGGAGCCGGGCCGGCCGCAAGCCAGGCCGGCCGAACCGGGCACCGCCTGGCTTTACGGCCGTCACGCCGTGCTGGCGGCGGTCGCCAATCCGTTCCGCGAGATTTTGCGCCTGCTCGCTACCGACGATGCCGCGTCCCGCAGCGAGGGCGAGTTGAGGAAAGCCCAGGACCAGCGCGGCAGCGCGGTCGTGCCGCTGGAGAGCGTCAATCGCCCCGAACTCGACGCCCTCTTGCCGCGCGGCGCGGTCCACCAGGGTATTGCCGTGCTTGTCGCCGCCCTTCCGGAACCCGACCTGCAGGTCATCCTGCCCGAGGCCCCCGAAGCGGCTCTGGTGGTCGTCCTCGACCAGGTCACCGATCCGCACAATGTCGGTGCGGTGATGCGATCGGCGGCGGCTTTCGGCGCGGCGGCGGTGATCGTCACGGAGCGCAACGCGCCTGAGGAGACCGGCGTGCTGGCCAAATCTGCCTCCGGCGCCCTGGAAAAGGTGCCATTGCTGCGGGTGGTCAACCTGGCGCGTACCCTGGACGAACTGAAGCAGGAAGGGTTCTGGATCGTCGGCCTGGCCGGCGAAGCGAGCCAGACCATGGCCCAGGCCAAGCTCAGCGGACGCATTGTGCTGGTCCTGGGCGCCGAGGGCGACGGTTTGCGCCGGCTCACCCGCGAACATTGCGACCTGCTGGTGCGGCTGCCGATGTCGGACAAGATGCCCAGCCTCAACGTGTCCAACGCCGCGGCAGTGGCGCTCTACGAACTGGCGCGTGCCTGAACCGCCGGCGCGACGGCCAAATGGACGGTCGGCGCGAAAGGCAATATAAAGCGCGCCAACGCCGGGTTAGCACAGTGGTAGTGCAGCGGTTTTGTAAACCGAAGGTCGGGGGTTCAAATCCCTCACCCGGCACCACTTCGCGCCAACAGGACCGGCAGCAACTGGGCGATGCGGCGCCGGTAGGATTGCCAGCCCAGGGCCGACCGCATGGCCCAGGCGGCGTCGGCCCAGCTGCGCAAAATCTCCGGCCGCTCGAGGATCTGCCGCACCGCCGCCTCGATGCTGCCGGCATCGACCCGGTCGAGCCGCAGACCGTTTGACCCGTCGGGAGTTGCCAGGTCGGCGGTTGCCGCGGAGTGGACCACGCCCAGTCCCGAGGCGACCGCCTCGTACAGCACAATGCCGCCGCCCTCGAACAGCGAGGGAAAGATGAAGCAATGCGCTCGCTCGAATTGCCGGGCCACCTCGGCACGCGACAGCGCGCCAGTGAATTCGACATGCGGCCGGTAGCGCGCCAGCACCGCCTGGGGAATGGCCGACGGGCCCACCACAGTCAGGACAGCCTGCTCGCGGGGAATGCGGCGGAAGGCCTCCAGCAGATGATGCACGCCCTTGCGCGGCGACACCGTGCCAACGAAGAGAAAGCGCACCGGCAGCCGCCCCAACTCCGGACGTTGCGGGCGCGACGCCCCGAACAGCTGCTCCTCGTAGCCGTAAGGCACGATACGCAGCTTGGCCGGCGCGGCACCGGAGGCGACTACCGTGTCCGCGGAAAACCGGGAGCCGACCACGATGTGGTCGGCCAGGGCGATCTCCCGATCTGCCTCCTCGATCTGCGCCTGGCTCGGCATGCCCAGGTCGCCGGCGAAGAATTCCGGATGGAGGGCCCGTTCGCGTTCGAGGATCTCCCGCAAGGCGCGGGGATGGCCGATGCTACGATCCAGAATGCATAGCGCGCCACGCCTGCCGGCGAACTCGAACACGTCGGCGCAGGATGTGTCGTAACCCCAGACCGCAGCGGCAGGTTCGCGCTCCAGCAGCCTCCTGACGCCACGCTGGAATCGCCGGTTGCCAAGCCGGTTGAGCAACTCGGCGGCACCCAGGCGGTTCGACCGCGCGGCCAGGCGTTCGGCCCATTCATAGGCACCCACGATGCGCACCGAACGGGCGTCGATCTCGGGACAGGCCACCTTCGCGAAATAGCGCGATACGGGCCTTCGCAGGACAGCCGGCAGCAGCGGCTCGATGCGGTAAGGCCAGCGATCGGCCCGATAGAACAGCGCGGTGGCATACCAGGCCAGCGCCTCGGCTTGCTGCAGCGCCCTCACGGTCTGCCAGGAATGCTGGCGCCCCGGATGGAAAACCGCGACCCGTGTCATCGCCCCTTGTCCGGCATTGGGCGTGAAATCCCCGCTGGCATCGGAGCCGCTTCGCCTAGCGCCAGTTCGGTCGGGCGCCGGGCAGCACGCCGGGCCGGACCGGTCCGCCCGGCGAACGCCACGCCTTCTGGCCCGACAGGGCGGGCTCGGCAGCCAGCGACGGCAGCTTGAACAGGAACCCGACGAACAAATAGTAGTAATAGGCGAACGGGTCCTGATCGAGCGGCCAGCCGCGGGAGCTGATGAAAGCCACGAAGATCGTCATGCCGGCAACCGCGATGCCGCAGTCGCGCAGCCTGATATCGCGGATACGCGACAAGGTGGTCAGGCTGTAGATGATGATCAGGACCAGCAGCAGGACGACGGCGATGAAGCCGAAGAAGCCAAGCTCCAGCCACGCCTTGGCGTAGTAATTCTCGATCGCCGTGGAGAACAGCAGACTGCTCTGGTTGGGATCGAGCACGTAGCGCGCGGCGATGGTCGCGCCGCCCACGCCGATGCCGAACATGCCGCCCGTCTCGATGGCGTAGGACAGCCCGCCGACGACGATGCCCTGGCCGTTCTCTTCCGCCAATTCGACCACGTGATCGAAAATGGCGCCGCTATCGAAGGACAGCGACGCGATGGCGACGGCAATGAGCAGGATCATTGCCATGGCGAGGTTCTGGCTGCCGCCCATCCCCATGCGCAGCGCCGCCAGGGTCAGGAAGATGAAGGGCAGGAACAGAAAGGCGCCGCGCGAGCCGCTGGTCAGGGCCGCCATCACCGCCAGCAGCAAGGACACGTATCCGAACAGCCGCCAGCGCCGCGACCGATCGCTGCGGATCAGCATCACGATCGGGAAAATGATGAACTGGCAGAAAGCCGCGTATTGGGAGACGAACTGAAAGGTCGAGGGAATCCGGTAGAATGTGGTACCGCCGACGCGCAAGGCGACGAAGCCTTGCGTGGCGTTGCGGGCGAAGTCGCCGTACAGCAACTCCACCGACTTCTGATAGTCGTAGGCGATCGCGCCGCCCCACATCAGCAGCCCGACCAGCAGCGGGATCCAGGCGGTCACCACGATGGTGCGCAACATCGATTCCAGGTCGGCGCGCGAGGCCAGGGCGCCGCTGCCGACCGCTATCAGCGGGATGTAGAACAGCCACACCTTGGCGCCGACCAGCCCGACAAGGGCATTGGTGGTGCCCTGGCCGATCATTTCCAGCATGATGATCAGCCCGAGGATCAGCCCGACGACGATCAGCGGCATCGGCATGACGACGCGGTCGCCGGGTTTCTTGGTCAGGAAAAACGAGATGTACAGCGGGATGATGATCAGAACGTCGCGCACCAGATTGCCGACCGTCGACGGCTGGAGCGCCGCGACCACCAGGCCGGTGATCGGGGTAAAGCAGAACAGCAGATAGATGCCGGACCGCCAGTTGCGCAGGATGATCACCCAACCGACGGTCAAAGCCGCGACTATGGCGACGATCATCAAGGCGTTCATCGTGTCGTCCCCCGACAGTCCCGGCCTGGGCGGGCGCTAGACAGGCGCCGGGTGGCGCACGGCCTTGCCCGGCGCCAGGGGGCCCTGGCCGAACCCGGCCGCGACCTCGAGCGCCCAGCCGCGCCAGCCGCGCATTCTCGCGCCGGCCGACCCGTCGCGCTGCAGCCACTGGCCGATGGGAACCTGGAACCCGCGCTTGGTCTTGGTCTGAAGCAGACCGCGCAGTTCAGGCGACATGCCTGCCAACACCGCGGCTTTGGTCGGCCGCTTCGTACTGGCAATTGAAGGCGCCAGCGCCTTGAACAGGTCGACGTCGACGAAAGGCGTCCGAATTTCCAGCGAATGCGCCATCGAGGCCCAATCCGTATCCCGCAGCAACTGATTGCGAAGATAGACGCTTAGTTCGAGCCATGCGACAGCAGAATATCGCTCCAGCCGGGCTGCCGTGTTGCGCATTTGCTGCAGCGTCGGCTGCAGGCGCGCCAAGCCTTCGGCGACCGTTGCCGCGTCCAGCAGGCGGGGCAGTTCCCACGGCATGAACAGGCCGCGTCTCAGCAGATAGGCGTCGGCCACGCTGGAGCCGTATTCCAGCAATCCCGCATATTTGGGCGACGTCACCGCGCCCAGCAGCGGCGCCAGCACACGCCGAAGGCCGGCGCCAAGGCGCGCCGCGCCCGGTATCGGCGAGACCAGGCCAACCAGAGCCGGAATCTGGGTGAAACTTGGATAGCCGCCGAACAATTCGTCGCCGCCGATACCCGACAGCGCCACTTTCAGGCCGGCCCGCCGCGCCGCGAGGCTGACGAAGTAGGTGTTCACGCCGTCGATGGTCGGCTGGTCCATCGCCGCCATCATCGCCTCGCGGTGCTGGCGGAAATCGTCGATCGAAATGTCTTCCTGGCGATGGTCGGTACCCAGCGCCCGCGCGATGCGTGCCGCAAGCGCCGTCTCGTCGTGATCGGTGCCGCGATAGACATCGAAGCCAACCGTGAATGTCAGCAACGGAGCGCCGGTGGTCTTGCGCGCCTGATCGGCGATGGTCGTCGAGTCGATACCGCTGGAGAGGAATATGCCGACCGGCACGTCGGCCAGCATGTGGCACCGAACCGACTGGGCGATCTGGTCCAGCAGACCGATCTCGCCGGCCTCCTCCGTCCGGTGCAGGCTGGCTGCGATGTCGACATAGCGCCGCACGGCGTGCGGGCCGCGCCGATCGATCCAGAGGGTCGATCCGGCCGGCAGCGGCGCGATGGCACGCCACCAGGTGAAAGGTTCGGGCACCGAGCCCAGCAGCAGGAACCCGACCTGGGCGGCAGGCTCGACAGCGTGCGACACCGCCCCGCCGGCGAGCAGCGCCTTGGCGAGCGAGGCGAAGCGGACAACCCCGTCGTCCACGGCGTAGTACAGCGGCTTGATGCCGAAGGGATCGCGCGCCAGCAAAACGCCGCCGCGGCGGCTGTCCCGAATGGCGAGCGCAAACATGCCCCGCAACCGCTCGATGGCCGCCTCGCCCATCCGCTCGTAGAGCTGGATGATCACCTCCGTGTCGGAGGCGGTGCGAAACACGCAACCCTGGTCTTCAAGCTGGCGCCGCAGTTCCCGGTAGTTGTAGATCTCGCCGTTGAACGTGATGACGATCGCGCCGTCCGCCGAACTCATCGGTTGCCGGCCACCGGCCGACAGATCGATGATGGCAAGCCGCCGGTGATCGAACAGACATCGCCCGTCGCTCGATTGCCAGCGATCGTGGTCGTCGGGTCCCCGCCGACTTTGGTGGGCGCTGATCGACGCCAACTCCTCAACGGACGGCAACCGGGCTTGCGGGGCGTAAGCAAAGATGCCGGCTATGCCGCACATAGTGTGGAACGCGCTGGGTGAGTTGTTGGAATCGGCAACACCAGGGAATCGTTAGATGGAGCGTCAGGCCAATTAAGCGTGATTTACCAAAGTTTTGCTGGCCGACATAAAACCTGCAAATTATATTGCCCTTGGTGCTCATGGGCAATTCGATTGCGACAGTCGCGAAGCATCAGGCGCGGAGACGGGCTTGCGAATACTTCACGTGCTGGCCACTCTCGATCCGCAAAGCGGAGGTCCGGCCCAGGCCTGCCTGGCGATGGCGCAAAGCGTGGCGGTGCGCGGCCATTCCGTCGCCGTATATGCCACCGATTTCGCTGCCACTGGACCGGACCGCCAAACTGTTGACCTGGCTCGCTTTCCTGCCGTCGATGTGACGCTGTTTCCCGTTCAGGCGCCCCGCCTCTGGAAGCGGTCGGCCGGGTTGGGACGTGCCTTGCGGTCCAACATCGGCGATTTCGATGTCGTTCACATCCATTCGCTGTATCTCTACCACAACTGGGCTGCAACCCGGGCCGCGCGACGGGCCGGCATCCCTTTCATTGTCCGGCCGCACGGGTTGCTCGATCCCTACATCCATCGCCGCCACCGGGCCCGCAAGTGGATCATGGAACTGGCTTTCCAAAACGCAGCTCTACGGCGCGCCGCCGCCATCCACTACACGGCCGATCTCGAACGCGACATCTCGGCGCCCTTCGCGCGCGGCGGCAGGCCGGCGGTCGTTCCGTTAGGGGTGGAGATGCCGGAACGCAGCACCGTGCCACCGCGGCAAAGGCTGCGCGAGCTGTTCCCGGCCCTGGCGGACCGCACCGTGATGTTGTTCCTGGGACGGCTGCACCCCAAAAAGGGCTTGGACCTGTTGATCCCGGCAATGGCGCAAGCGCGAAGCCGCAACCCCAGGCTCCATCTGCTGCTGGTTGGCCCGGACGATGGCGCGCTGCAGCCGACCCTTGCTCTTGCCGAACAATGTGGGGTGAGCCAGCACCTCACCGTCGCCGGGATGCTGACCGGCGAGCGCAAGGCCGCTGCCCTGGCAGGCGCCGACTGGTTCGTCCTGCCCTCCTACAGCGAGAATTTCGGTATCGCCGTTGGCGAGGCGATGGCCTACGGCCTTCCTGTGGTGATTTCGGACCAGGTGAATATCCATCCCCAGATCTTCTCAGCGGGGGCAGGCCTGGTCGTGCCGTGCGCCGTGCCGGCCCTGGCGGAAGCGCTGGACAAGATGAGCGACCCCGGCCGACGCGCCGACATGGGCGACAGGGCGCGCGCACTGGTCGAGCGCGAATACGCCTGGAGCGCGATCGGGCGGCAACTGGAAGCGCTCTATGCCAGCGTCATGCGCGGGTCATAGGCCTGGAACTCAACGTTCCAGCATGTGGTTTCCCAGAACCAGCACATCCATCCTGGTGCGCAGGAAACAGTCGATCGCCTCTTCCGGCCGGCAAACCACCGGTTCGTTCTCGTTGAAAGAGGTGTTCAGCACCATCGGCACGCCGGTCAACGAACCGAACGCGTCGATCAGGTCGTAATAGCGCGGATTGGCCTGCCGCGACACCGTCTGCAGCCTTCCGGTGCCATCGACATGCACCACCGCCGGCACGCGAGACCGGCTGTCCGCCCGCAGCCGGTAGACCTGCATCATGAAGGGCACGTCATCGTCGGTCTCGAACCATTCGCCGACCCGGTCGCGCAAGATCGACGGCGCGAAAGGTCGGAACGATTCGCGCCGCTTGATCTTGAGGTTGAGCACGTCCTTCATGTCGGCGCGACGCGGATCGGCCAGGATCGACCGGTTGCCGAGCGCCCGCGGCCCCCACTCCATCCGGCCCTGGAACCAGCCCACGACCTTGCCGTCGGCGATGGCCTGCGCTGTGGCCCGAACCACCGACGGATCGTCCAGATGGCTCTGCCGACACCCTGCCGCGACAATGTCGGAGGCACGCGCAGAGAGGGCCGACCGCAACTCGGCATCGCCGAAATGGGGCCCCCAATAAGCATGATCCATGACGAAGCGGCTGGCGTCGGGCTTGAGCCGGTGCCACACCGAATAGGCAGCGCCGATCGCGCCGCCGGCATCGCCGCCGGCGGACTGCACATAGCAATGCACGAAGGGCGTGCGCTCGTAGATCTTGCCGTTGGCCACCGAGTTGTTGGCGCAGCCGCCGGCAACCGCTACCGCCGGCGATTTGCAGCGGCGGTAGAGGGCGTTCAGCAGATTGAAAAAAGCATTCTCGTAGGCGACCTGCACCGAGCGGGCAACGGCGCGATGGCGGTCGGCAAGCGGCTCGTCGGCACGACGTGCCGGGCCCAGCAATTCCTCCAGCAGCGGCGTGAAAAGGCGCCCGCTCGAAGGCATTCCGTCGCGCACCTCGTAATTCGCACCCTGGCGGGCATGGGTGAAATAGCGCAGGTCCAGGACGAATCCGCCATCTTGCTGCAGATGCAGGATTTGGCCCATCTGCTCGACGAACTCCGGCTCGCCATAGGGGGCAAGCCCCATGACCTTGTATTCGTCGCCGTAGTTGGGAAACCCGAGATACTGGGTCAGCGTCTCGTAGAAGATGCCCAGCGAATGGGGAAAATACACGCGACCCAGCGGCTCGATGGCCGCGGCGCGCCCCATCCCCCATGCGGCACTGGAAAAATCGCCGAAGCCGTCGACCGAGACGACCGCCGCCTCCTCGAAGGGCGATACCAGAAACGCCGATGCCAGATGCGCCTCGTGGTGCTCGATGGCGTGGACCTGCGCAGGGCAGCTCTCGCCCGGAAAGGCCTGGGCCATCCAGTCGGCGATCGAGCGCCACTGCCGGCGATGCTTCAGCCGGCTGGCCAGCAGCGACAACGAGGGACGCCGCAACGCGACATACGCCAGCTTGCGTACCAGGCTGGCACGGTCGTTGCGGTTGATTGCGATGTGATCGAGCTGTTCGACGCCCAGCCCGGCCTCGCGCAGGCAATAGGCGACCGCCTGCTGGGGAAAACCGCCCCAATGCTTGATGCGGCGAAACCGCTCTTCTTCCGCTGCCGCCACGAGCTGGCCATCGCGCACGATGCACGCGGCGGCGTCGGCATGGAAGGCGTTGATGCCGAGGATCGCCGTCACGAGGGCCGGTCTTTCGCAGGGCCCTCGTGCAAGAGCGTCATCAACAGGATGGCCTCGGCGGTGGCGCGCTGCATCGAATAGAGCCAGCCGGCCCTGCCTTCGAACAGCAGTCCCTTGCCGAACAGGCAATAGAGGAACGCAAGCGGCGGCCCCAGACGCAGCCGCCGCAGTCGATCGGCCCAGTCGAGGTTCCGCCACGACGTGGTGCGCAATTTGATCGCCTCCAATGCCATATATCTGGCCTGGGACTGGAGCCATCGCTCGGTCGATTTGCGATCGTCGTGCAGCAGCTTGGCGCGCATGGCGCCGACATCGCCGTCGCAGATCAGCCGCTGGGTATGGCCATCCTGCACGAAACGCGCTCCTTGGCGACGCGCCAGAACGATGGCGGGCGGATAGAGCGAGGCCCGCAGCGGCCGGCCATCGATGCAATAGGCGAAGCCGGCGCGAAAGCCCGACACGGCTTCGCCGGCTAGCGCCGCCAGTTCTTCCACAAACGGTTCCGTCGCGATGTGGTCGGCGTCAAGAACCAGAACCCAATCCGTGTCCACGCCGGTTTCATTCAGGGCGTAAGTCCATTGCGCGGCGTGGGTGTCGAACCGGCGCACGTGGAAACTGGCATTGGCAAATCGTCCGACCAGCTCGGCGGTCTGGTCCGTGCTGCCGCTGTCGACCACCACCACGCGACGCGCCCATCGCAGCGCAGCGAGGCTGCGCTCGATATTGGCGGCCTCGTTGAAGGTCAAGATGATGGGGGTGATCGCCGAGAGTTGCATGCGAGAAGGTTGGCGGCATTGACGTTTCAAATATATATCCAACGATACGCCGTTGATATAACGTTGTTTTTATGGTAGAGGCACCTGGTTTTGCAAAGTCCCGCGCCAGGGGCCGATGGATCCGATCGCGCAAAAGTCCACAATCGCAACGACGCCTGTCTCCGCACCGGTGGTGCGGCTGGTGTTCCGTGTCGCCGATGTGGGCGTTGTCATTCTGGCGGGCTTCATAAGCTTCTGCCTCTATGTCGATGGCGGCCTGGAAAGCTTCGACGGCACCTACGCCATGGGCATTGGCCTTGCCGCCCTGCTCAGCGTCAACATCTTTCCGCTGTTCGGTTTTTACGACGAGCGATACTGGCGCAACTGGTTCCGCCAGCTGGCCCGGCCGCTATTCGCCTGGATGGTAGTGATGGCGCTGCTGATCGTCGCCGCCTTCGTCGCCAAGCTGTCCTCCAATTTTTCGCGCGGCTGGACCATTCTCTGGTTCCTTCTGGCCTGTGGCGGCCTGGTGATCGTGCGGCTGGTGCTGAGGGCGTTGCTGGCGCGCTGGGCGGAGTTGGGCCGCCTGACCAAGACCGTCGCGATCGTCGGCGCCACGCCGATTGCCATGCGGCTGATCGATCATCTGACCCGCCTGCCGGCCAGCGAGATTTCCCTTCTGGGCATCTACGACGATCGCCCCGATGCCGGTGCCACGGTAGCCGGCGCATCCGTCCCCTTCCTCGGGACCGTCGACACGCTGCTGAGCGATGCGCGCGCCAGCCGGATCGACCAGGTCGTCGTCGCCCTGCCCTGGTCGGAGGAAAGCGAAATCATCGCCATTCTCAAACGGCTGTGGGCATTGCCGCTGGATATCAGGCTGGCTCCCGATCTGGTCGGTTTCCGCCTGGCGCATTGTTCGTTCGGCAACATCGGCAACGTGCCGGTCATCAACGTGTTCGATCGCCCGCTGGCCGACGAGAAGATGCTGCTGAAGCGGGTAGAAGATTACGCCGTCGCCAGCGCCATGCTGCTGTTGCTGTCTCCGGTCATGCTGCTGATCGCGCTGGCAGTCAAGCTGACCAGCCGCGGACCGGTCCTGTTCCGCCAGCATCGCTTCGGCTTCAACAACCAGCGCATCAGCGTCTACAAGTTCCGCACGATGCACGTGGACCACGAGGAAGCGCCGGGCGTGTTGAACCAGGCCACCAGGATCGACCCGCGCGTGACCCCGCTCGGTCGCCTGCTGCGGCGCACCAGCCTCGACGAGTTGCCGCAACTGTTCAATGTGCTGAACGGCACCATGTCGCTTGTCGGTCCCCGGCCCCATGCCATGGGTACCCGCGCCGCCGACGTGCTGTTCGAGGATGCGGTGGCCGAGTACGCCGCCCGGCATCGCGTCAAGCCCGGTCTCACCGGCTGGGCGCAGGTAAATGGGTGGCGCGGCGAAACCGACACCCTGGAGAAAATCCAGCGCCGCGTCGAACACGATCTTTTCTATATCGAGAACTGGTCGCTGCGGCTGGATATCAAGATCCTGCTGCTGACCCTGGGCGAGGTGCTGCGCCGACGCAACGCCTGGTAGTCGCGCCGCTTTATTTCGCCTTTCCCGGCCTGTGTCGATTGGTGTATGGACTGACGCCCCGCAGAGGATCGGCGATGGATCATCTTGACCGGCTGGAAAGCCAGAGCATTTACATCCTGCGCGAAGCCAATGCCCGCATCGCCAAGCTCGGCATGCTGTGGTCGCTCGGCAAGGATTCCAACGTCATGGTGTGGCTGGCCAAGAAAGCGTTCTTCGGCCAGGTGCCCTTCCCGGTGATGCATATCGACACCGGCAAGAAATTTCCCGAGATGTACGCCTTCCGCGACCGCTACGCCAAGGAGTGGAATCTCGACCTGCGGCTGGGCCAGTGCCCGCCGATCGAGGAGATCGATCCCACCTTGCCGCCGGCGGCGCGTTCCGCCGCGCGCAAGACCGTTGGGCTGAAGCGCTTCATCGAGAAGGAAGGCTACACCGGGATCATCGCCGGCATCCGGCGCGACGAGGAAAGCATCCGCGCCAAGGAGCGCGTATTCAGCCCGCGCGCCGAAGGCGGCGCCTGGAACTTCCGCGACCAGCCGCCCGAGTTCTGGGATTTGTTCCACACCGACTACCCGCCCGGCGTGCATGTGCGCATCCATCCGCTGCTGCAATGGCGCGAGATCGACATCTGGCACTACATTCGCCGCGAAGGCATCCCGGTGGTCGATCTGTACTTCGCCAAGAACGGCAAGCGCTACCGCTCGCTGGGCGATCAGGACATCACCTCCCCGATGGCCAGCACCGCCGACACCCTGGACGCCATCATCGCCGAACTCGAATCGACCAAACAGTCCGAGCGCGCCGGCCGGGCCATGGATCACGAGGCCGAAGACTCTTTCGAACGGCTGCGCAGCGCGGGCTATATGTGATGGCCAAGGACAGCATCCGCCTGGTGATCGTGGGCGAAGTCGATCACGGCAAATCCACCCTGGTCGGCCGCCTGCTCTACGAGACCGGCTCCCTGCCCGAGGGCAAGGTCGAGGCGCTGCAGGAGATCTGCCGCAAGCGCGGCCGGCCGATGGAGTGGGCCTTCCTGCTCGACGCCTTCCAGGCCGAGCGCGACCAGGGCATCACCATCGACACCACCCATATCTGGTTCGCCACGCCGCGCCACCAATTCGTGCTGGTGGATGCGCCCGGCCACCACGAGTTCGTGCGCAACATGGTGACCGGCGCGGCACAGAGCGATGCCGCGCTGCTGCTGATCGACGCCGCCGAGGGTCTGCGCGCCCAGACCCGCCGCCATGCCCGCCTGCTGGGCCTGCTGGGCGTACGCCAGGTCGTCGCCGCCATCAACAAGATGGACCTGGTCGGCTACGACCAGGCCCGGTACCAGTCGCTGGCGCAGGAAGCGCAAAGCCTGCTGGGCGAGATCGGCATCGACATCGCCGCCATCGTGCCGCTGGTGGCGCGCGACGGCGACAACGTCACCCGGCGCTCGGCGAACATGACCTGGTACTCCGGCCACACCCTGGTCGAAGCGCTGGACCGGTTCACGCCGCCCACCACCCAGGAAGCCCGACCGCTGCGCATCCCGGTGCAGGACGTCTATCGCATCGACGACCGGCGCATCATCGCCGGCCGGGTCGAGAGCGGCGTGTTGAAGGTTGGCGATGCGGTGCTGTTCTCGCCGTCCAACCGCAAGGCCCGCGTGCGCAGCATCGAGACCTGGCCCGACAAGGCGGCGGTCAGCCAGGCCAGCGCCGGCCAGGCAGTCGGCTTCACCCTGGACGAGCAGGCTTTCGTCGAGCGCGGCGTGGTGGTCAGCCACGAAGAAGACGCGCCGGTCGAGACCAACGAATTGCGCGCGCGCATCTTCTGGTTCGGCCCCAAGATCCTGTCGCTGGGCCAGACCCTCGCATTGCGCATCGGCACCGCCCAGACCCGCGCCCAGCTGATCGACATCGAGCGTCGCATCGGACCGGAAATGGTCGAGAGCGGCGGCGGAGCCATCGAGCGCAACGGCATCGCCGATGTCAGGTTTCGCCTGGCCGAGATCATTCCCGTCGATTCCCATGACAGCCTGCCCAACACCGGCCGCTTCGCCCTACTCGACAGCTACGATGTGATGGGCGGCGGCATCGTCGACCTGCGCGACATTCCCGACCAGCGCGGCCTGCTGCTGCAGACGGTCGGCAATCTCTACGCGGTCGACCATGCGGTGCCGGCCAGCGCCCGGGGCCAGCGCAACGGCCATCGCGGCATGGTGGTGTGGCTGACCGGTCTGTCCGGGGCCGGCAAATCCACGCTCGGCATGGCGCTGGAGCGCATGCTGTTCGAGCGCGGCTACCAGACCTATGTGCTGGACGGCGACAACGTGCGGCGCGGCCTGAACGCCGATCTGTCGTTCTCCGCCAACGATCGCACCGAAAACATCCGCCGCGTCGCCGAGGCGGCGGCGCTGTTCGCCGATGCCGGCATGATCGTCATCACCGCCTTCATCTCGCCCTATCGCGCCGGCCGCGACCATGCGCGCAAGGCCGCCGGCGAAGGCCGGTTCAGCGAAGTCTACGTCAAGGCATCCCTGGAAGCCTGCGAGCGGCGCGACCCCAAGGGCCTGTACGTGAAGGCCCGCGCCGGCAAGATCGCCGAGTTCACCGGCGTCTCCTCCACCTACGAGGAGCCCGAAGCGCCCGATCTGGTGCTCGACACCGAGGCGATGAACATCGAGGAAACGCTGCGCACGCTCTATACTTACGTGATCGGGCGCGTAAAGACGTAACAGCGCGATCGAAAGGCCGCCTTGCGCATCCTGCTGCACGACTATTCCGGCCATCCGTTCCAGGTCGAACTGTCGCGCGAGTTGGCGCGGCGCGGCCATGCCGTGCTGCACCTCTATTCCAGCGCCATCCCCTCGCCGCGCGGCCGCCTGCAGCGCGAACCCGGCGATGCCGAAGGACTGGCGATCGAAGGCGTCGGTATCGGCGGCGCCATCGACAAGTATGGCTTCGCGCGACGCTGGTTCCAGGAACGCCGCTACGCCGGCAAACTCGCCGTGCGTATCGCCGCTTTCGCGCCCGATGCGGTGATCAGCGGCAATGCGCCGCCGCATGTGCAGCTGGCAGCGCAGCGGACGGCACACGCCGGCAAAGCCCGCTTCGTTTTCTGGCTGCAGGACCTCTATGGCGAGGCGGCCCAACGCATCCTGCCCAAGCGGCTGAAACTGGCCGGCAGCCTGGCCGCGCGCTGGCTGACATCGGCCGAGGCGGCCTGCCTGCGGCGCAGCGATGCGGTGGTGGCGATCACCGAGGATTTCGTGCCGCTGCTGCAGCGCCATGGCGTGGACGGCAGGCGTATCGCCGTGATCGAGAACTGGAGCCCGCTGGACGAGATCGCGCCGCGGCCCAAGGACAATCGCTGGAGCCGGCGCCACCAGCTCAGCGACACCGCCAATCTGATCTATGCCGGCACCTTGGGGCTGAAACACAACCCCAGCCTGCTGGCAACGCTGGCCGAAGCCGTGGCGGACCGTCCCGACGCGCGCGTGGTGGTGGCTTCCGAAGGATTGGGCGCCGACTATCTGGCCGCCGCCAAGCGGGACCGCCAGCTCGGCCGCCTGGTGCTGCTGCCGTTCCAGGATTTCGCCGACCTGCCCGACATGCTGGGCGCCGCCGACGCGGCGCTGGCGCTGCTCGAACCCGATGCCGGGGTGTTTTCGGTGCCGTCGAAGGTTCTGACCTATCTGGCAGCCGGCCGGCCGATCGTGGGCGCCATGCCGAGGGCCAATCTGGCTGCCCGGCTGATCGAGCGCGAACGGGCCGGGCTGGTGGTGGCGCCCGACGATCCGCGCGCCTTCGTCGCGTCGTGCCGGCGGCTGCTGGACGATGCCGGCCAACGCCAGGCCATGGCGACCAACGGCCGCGCCTATGCCGAACGGCATTTCGCCATCGGCCCGATCGCCGAGCGCTTCCTGGCGCTGCTGCAGACGTCCGAAAATCAGGTCGCAAATAGCAACGCAACGCGTTAGAATATAAGGAAATTTAAGGGGATATCATGGGGTCCAACGACATCGTCGTGGTTGCCGGCGGCGGCGGATTCATCGGCGGCCATCTGGTGCGATATCTGCAGGCGCATGGCCACAGCCGGGTCCGCGCCGTCGATATCAAGCCGCTCAACCAATGGCATCAGGTCTCGCCCGAAGCGGAGAATCTGCGCCTAGACCTCAGCACGATCGAGGCCTGCCGCAAGGCCCTGGCCGGCAGCGCCGCGGTCTACAATCTGGCCGCCGACATGGGCGGCATGGGCTTCATCGAGACCCACAAGGCCGAGTGCATGCTGTCGGTGCTGATCAACACCCACCTGCTGATGGCCGCGCGGGAAGCTGGAACGCGCCGCTTCTTCTTCTCCTCGTCTGCCTGCGTCTACGCCGCCGACAAGCAGACCGACGCCAATGTCACGGCGCTGCGCGAGGCGGACGCCTACCCCGCCATGCCGGAGGATGGTTACGGCTGGGAGAAGCTGTTCAGCGAGCGCATGTGCCGCCATTTCACGGAAGATTTCGGCATCGTCACCCGTGTGGCGCGCTACCACAACGTCTATGGCCCCTGGGGCACCTACGACGGCGGGCGCGAGAAGGCGCCGGCCGCGATCTGCCGCAAGGTGATCGAGGCCAAACAGTCGGGCAAGCATGAGATCGAGATCTGGGGCGACGGCGAGCAGACGCGCAGCTTCATGTATATCGACGATTGCCTGATCGGCTCGACCCGGCTGATGGACAGCGCGGTAGCCGAGCCGATCAACATCGGCAGCGACGAGCTGGTCACCATCAACCGGCTGGTCGACATCGCCGAACGGATCGGCGGCATCAAGCTCAAGCGCCGCTACAAGCTCGACGCGCCCAAGGGCGTGCGCGGACGCAACAGCGACAACACCCTGATCAAGGCGCGGCTGGGCTGGGCGCCCTCGATCACCCTGCAGGAGGGGCTGGAAAAGACCTATCGCTGGATCCACGACCAGATGACCGAGTCCGGGCGGCGCCAGGCCGTCGGCTGAGCTTGCCGGCGCGGGCGACGTGAGCCAACCCATCCTCTATCCCGTCATCCTGTCCGGCGGCGCCGGCACGCGACTGTGGCCGCTGTCGCGCGAGCTGTTCCCCAAGCAGTTCCTACCGCTGCTGGGCGAGCAGACCCTGTTGCAGCAAACGGCGCTGCGGGTGCAGGACATGCCCGGCTGCGCGCCGCCCGCCGTGGTTTGCAACGACGAGCACCGCTTCATCATCGCCGAACAGATGCGCCAGGTCGGCATCGTGCCCAGCGCCATCGTGCTGGAGCCGGTGGCGCGCAACACCGGCCCGGCCGCCGCCGTCGCCGCGCTGCTGCTGGCCGATCGCGATCCCGATGCGCTGATCCTGCTGATGCCGTCGGACCACCTGATCGCCAGACCGGAGGCTTTTCGCCGGGCGGTGGCCACCGCGGCCCGCGCCGCCGGCGTCGGCAAGCTGGTCACTTTCGGCATCAGGCCGCAATCGCCCGAGACCGGCTACGGCTACATTCGCCGCGGCCCGGCGCTGGACGGGCAGCACGACGTGTTCGCGGTCGACCGCTTCGTCGAGAAGCCCGACCTGGCCACGGCGCAGGCCTATCTGGCCTCCGGCGAGTACGACTGGAACGGCGGCATCTTCCTGTTCCGCGCCACCGATCTGCTGGGCGAGATGGAACGGCTGGCGCCGGGCATGGTGCCGGCCTGCCGCACGGCGCTGGCCAAGGCGCGGCGCGACCTGGATTTCACGCGATTGGACAAGGAAGCCTTCGCCGCCTGCCCCGGCCGGTCGATCGACTATGCCGTGATGGAGAAGACCGATCGCGCCGCGGTGGTGCCGGTCGACATGGGCTGGAACGATGTCGGCTCGTGGGACGCGCTTTGGACCGTCAGCCGGCGCGACAATCAAGGCAATGCCGCCAGCGGCGCGGCACTGATGGAACAAAGCGCCAATTGCTACATACGCAGCGAGGACGGCATCCTGGTCGCCACCTTGGGCGTGCAGGACCTGGTCGTGGTGGCGACCAACGACGCGGTGCTGGTGGCCGACCGCAAACGCGCCCAGGACGTCAAGACGCTGGTCGAGCGGCTGAAGCGGCAAGGATCGGCCACGGTGAGCGGCCATCGCCGCGTGTTCCGCCCCTGGGGCGCCTACGAAACCGTAGATGCCGGCGAGCGCCACCAGGTCAAGCACATCACGGTCAAGCCCGGCCAGCGGCTCAGCCTGCAGCAGCACGGCAAACGCGCCGAGCACTGGATCGTGGTGCGCGGCACGGCGCGGGTGACGCGCGGCGCGGACGTGTTCGATCTGCGCGAGAACGAGTCGACCTTCATTCCGCTGGGCACCAGGCACCGGCTTGAGAATCCGACCGACCAGCCGCTGCATCTGATCGAGGTGCAGTCCGGCAGCTATCTGGGCGAGGACGATATCGTGCGCTTCGACGACAAATACGGTCGTGATTGATTTGGGCGCGACTAGCTGGCGCGGCCCGGCCTGATGCCGGCCTTCAGCACCCCGTCGAAATAGGCGATAGTGCGCTTCAGCCCTTCCTCCAGCGCGACCCTGGGTTCCCAGCCGCCCAGCTTGCGCCTGGCCAGGCTGATATCGGGGCAGCGCTGCATCGGGTCGTCCTGCGGCAGCGGCTGGAAGATCAGCTTCGACCTGCTGCCGGTCAGTTCGATGACCTTCTCGGCCAGGCCGCGCACCGGCAGTTCCACCGGATTGCCGAGATTGACCGGCCCGGTGAAGTCGTCCTCGGTCGCCATCAGCCGCATGAAGCCCTCGATCAGGTCGTCGACATAGCAGAAGGCGCGGGTCTGCATGCCGTCGCCATAGATGCTGATGTTGTCGCCCTTGAGCGCCTGGACGATGAAGTTCGACACCACGCGCCCGTCGTTGGGGTGCATGCGCGGGCCGTAGGTGTTGAAGATGCGCGCCACCTTGATGCGCAGGCGATGCTGGCGCCAATAGTCGAAGAACAGCGTCTCGGCGCAGCGCTTGCCCTCGTCGTAGCAGGCGCGCGGGCCCAGCGGATTGACGTTGCCGCGATAGTCTTCGGTCTGCGGATGCACGGTAGGATCGCCATACACCTCGCTGGTCGAAGCCTGCATGATGCGGGCGCGCAGCCGCTTGGCCAGGCCCAGCATGTTGATGGCGCCGTGCACCGAGGTCTTGGTGGTCTGCACCGGGTCGTGCTGGTAGTGGATCGGCGAGGCCGGGCAGGCCAGGTTGAAGATATCGTCGACCTCGACATAGAGCGGGAAGGTCACGTCGTGGCGCATCACCTCGAAGCGCGGGTTGTCGTGCATGGTGGCGATGTTGGCCTTGGTGCCGGTGAAATAGTTGTCCACGCACAGCACGTCGTGGCCTTCGGCCAGCAGCCGCTCGCACAGATGCGATCCCAAAAAGCCGGCGCCTCCGGTCACCAGCATCCGCTTGCCCATCGATCCCCCCGTTTGGCTACGTCGCACTCAGCGGCGCGGCCCCTGCTCGCGCTCGCTCTGTCGCTATGAAGAAGCGCCGGTCGGCCTCCAGGATCAGGCAGGTCAGCCGATTGGAGGCATAGGCGCCGGTATCGATGCCGATGCGGTTGGCGCGCAGATCGGGCACGTCCGTCACCGAATGGCCGTGCACGATCACCCTGCCGAAATCCTCCCTGCTGTCGAGGAACTCGTCGCGGATCCACATCAGATCCTCCGGTTTCTGGTCGGCGAAGCCGACGCCCGGCCGCACGCCGGCATGCACGAACAGGTAGTCGCCGCATTCGTACATCATCTGCAAGCCGGTCAGGAAATCGAGATGCGCCGACGGCAGCGCCGCCTCGAATTGCCGGCGCATGTCCTCGAATCGCTCCACGCCGATCTTGCCGGCCGTCATGCGCACGCCGTAGCTCAGCAAGGTGGCGTCGCCGCCATAGGAGAACCAGACCGGACCGAACGCGGCATCGTGCAGGAACTGCAGCGCCGAATCGTCGTGATTGCCCTTGAGGCAGACCTTGGTCAGCGAAGGCAGCGGATCGTCCAGGATGGCTTGGATGACCTGCCGGCTCTGCAGGCCGCGATCGACGTAATCGCCGATATAGACCAGCACCGCCTCGCCGACCGGCGGGTTCTGGGCCAGGTCGGCGCGGATGCCTTCGTGCATCGCCTCGAGCAGATCGGCGCGGCCGTGGATGTCGCCGATGCAATAGAGCCGCACGCCGTCGGGGACGCGCGCGGTCGGACGATCGGATCTGCGCTTGCCGCCGAATAATCGCGAAAACATCGTCGAGCTTGAACCGTTCCGAACCGCGAAATCCTTCCGCACTATAGCATCGTGCCCCGCCAAGGGGCCAGCTTCGCACGCGAGGCGCGAGCCCCGATCCCAACCGCTCATGCGCCGCTTCATTGCGCCGGACTGGCTTGTTAGGATGCTCCGGTCCGCGCCCTCGCACAAAAGAAGGGCCGGCCAACGGAGGCGACCATGACTGCACGACCCCAGTTCGCCGCAGTGGCGGATATACCGCGCATGCACGCCGCGGCGCGCCCCGAGGCCATTGCCATGGTCTATGACGGCGTGCGGACCAGTTACGGGCTGCTCGACCGGCGGGCCAGCCGCGTCGCCAACGGCCTGATCGCCGAAGGCATCAAGCCGCAGGCGCGGATCGCCCAGCTCGACAAGAACTCCGACATCTTCTTCGAGCTGCTGTTCGGCAGCGCCAAGGCCAATGCCGTGCTGGTCTCAGTCAATTGGCGCCTGGCGCCGCCGGAGATCGCCTATGTCATCAACGACGCCCGGGCCGAGATCCTGTTCGTCGGCGAGGAATTCTTCCCGGCGATCGAGAAGATCCGCCACGAGTTGAAGACCGTGCGCAAGATCGTGGCCTTCAACGGCCGCCATGCCGGGTGGCAGGACTTCGTGTCGTGGCGCGACGGCTTTGCCGACACCGATCCGATGCTGCCGATCGCGCCGCAGGATACGGCGATCCAGCTCTATACCAGCGGCACCACCGGTCATCCCAAAGGCGTCGAGATCATGAACGCCAATTTCACCTGGATGATGCCGCTATGGGCCGATTCCTGGCTGCTCGATCCGGGTGCCCGCAACCTGGTGTGCATGCCGGCCTTCCATATCGGCGGCGCTGGCTGGGGCATGGTCGGCCTGTATGGCGGCGCGGTGAACTACATCTTCCGCGAGTTCGTGCCGGCGCAGATCCTGCAGTCGATCGAGCGCGACCGCATCGAGGTGGCGCTGCTGGTGCCGGCGATGATCCTGTTCCTGCTGCAGGCGCCGCAAATCCGCGAGACCGATCTGTCGAGCCTGAAGATCATCGTCTATGGCGCGGCGCCGATGCCGGTCGAGGTGCTGCGCGAGGCGCTGAAGGTCTTCAAGTGCGATTTCCAGCAGGTCTATGGCCTGACCGAGACCACCGGCGCGATCACCTACCTGCCGCCCGAAGACCACGATCCCAACCATCCCAGGAAGCTCTATTCCTGCGGCCTGCCGCAGCATGGCGTGGAGTTGCGCATCGTCGGCAACGACGGCAGCGACGTCGCCAAGGCCGGCGATGTCGGCGAGATCGCGGTGCGTTCGCCGCAGGTGATGAAGGGCTACTGGCAGCTGGGCGACGCCACCGCCCGCTCGATCCGCGACGGCTGGTTCTTCACCGGCGATGCCGGCTATCTCGACGATGCGGGCTATCTCTATATCCACGACCGGGTCAAGGACATGATCGTGTCGGGCGGCGAGAACATCTACCCGGCCGAGATCGAGAACGCGCTGTTCCAGCATCCCGCCGTGGCCGACGTGGCGGTGATCGGCGTACCCGACGAGCGCTGGGGCGAAGCGGTCAAGGCCTTCATCGTCAGGAAGCCCGGCGCCGACCTCACGCCGACCGAACTGATCGCCTTTGCGCGCGACCGCATCGCAGGCTACAAGGTACCCCGCTCGGTCGATTTCATCGATGCCCTGCCGCGCAATCCCACCGGCAAGATCCTCAAACGCGAGCTGCGCAAACCGTTCTGGGAAGGACGCGAGCGCCAAGTCAACTGACCGATCACAGCATCCAGCAGTTCCGAGAGATCCATGTCCGCCAACCCGCCCACCGCCCTGCCCGCCAATCTGTCGCCCGTGCGCGAAGCCCATCGTTTCGACGAAGGCGCGCTGGCCGCCTATATGAAGGATCACGTCGACGGCTTCGTGCCGCCGCTCGCCGTGCGCCAGTTCGAGGGCGGCCAGTCCAACCCGACCTTCCATTTGACCGACGGGCGCGGCAAGCAATACGTGCTGCGCAAGAAGCCGCCGGGCAAGCTGCTGCCCTCGGCCCATGCGGTGGATCGCGAATACAAGGTGATCAGCGCACTGGGCAAGACCGACGTGCCGGTCGCCAAGGCCTATTGCCTGTGCGAGGACGCCAATGTGATCGGCACGGCGTTCTACATCATGGAATTCCTGAACGGTCGCATCTTCCGCAATCCGCTGATGCCCGAATGTTCGCCGGCCGAGCGCCACGCCATCATCGACAACATGAACGACGTGCTGGCCCGCCTGCACAAGGTGGACTACAAGGCGGTGGGCTTGGGCAATTACGGCCGCGAGGGCCAGTATTTCCAGCGCCAGCTGGCGCGCTGGAGCAGCCAATACGACCTGGCCCGCACCGGCGACATCCCCGAGATGGAACGGCTCAAGGTCTGGCTGCCGCAGAACATTCCGCCCGGCGACGAGACCACCATCGCCCATGGCGACTATCGGCTGGAGAACACCATCGTCCATCCCACCGAACCGCGACTGATCGCGGTGCTGGACTGGGAGCTGTCGACATTGGGCCATCCGCTGGCCGATCTTTCCTACAACTGCATGCTCTATTATTTCGGCGCCGGCTTCGGCGCCACGGTGGGCTTCGCCGGCCAGGACTTGAAAGCACTCGGCATCCCCAGCGAGCAGGAATACATCGCCGCCTACTGCAAGCGCACCGGCCGCGACGGCATCCCGCATTGGGATTTCTACATGGCCTTCTCCATGTTCCGGCTGGCCAGCATCGTACAGGGCGTCTACAAGCGCGGCCTGGACGGCAACGCGGCCTCGACCACTGCCACGCAATACGGCCAGCGCGCCCGCGAACTGGCCGAGCTGGCCTGGGGCCTGGTCAAGCACCGGGCGGGGTAACCATGGCTTACGAAAAGCATCTCGCGGAGCACGCCCAGCGCCGCGAGCGCGCCCTGGGCATGGGTGGACCGGAGCGGCTGGCCAAGCGCAAGGCGCAGGGCAAGCTGAACGCCCGGGAACGCATCGCCCGGCTGCTCGACGACAATTCTTTCTTCGAGGAAGGCCGCTTCTCGACCTCGGTACGGCGCGAGGATGCGCACAAGACGCCGCAGGACGGCCAGGTCACCGGGTTCGGCAAGATCGACGGCCGCACCGTGGCGGTGCAGGTCAACGACCTGACGGTGATGAGTTCGTCCTCGGCCGAGATCAATTCGCGCAAGTCCAAATGGCTGCTGCGCGCGGCGGTCAAGGCCGGCGCCCCTTACATCCACCTGGGCGCCTGCGGCGGCGCGCGCATGCCCGATTCGATGGGCGCCAGCGGCATGGCCAAGTTCGGCTACACCGTGAATTTCGACCGCCGCCGCGTGGTGCCGATGATCACCGGCATCGCCGATCCTTCCTTCGGCGGCTCGTTCTGGCTGGCGGCGCGCTCCGACATCGTGGTGATGCGCAAGGGCGCGGTGATGGCGGTGTCGTCGCCCAAGGTGACGCAGGTGGCGATCAGCGAAAAACTGGATGCCGAAGAGCTGGGCGGCTGGGACATGCACACCGCGGTCACCGGCATGTGCGACCTGGCGGTGGATAGCGAGGAGGAGATGCTGGACGCGATTCGCCGCTATCTCTCCTACCTGCCCTCGCACCAGAACGAGCTGGCGCCGCGCGCCGCGGTGCCCGCGGGCTCGGGCGCGACGATGGACAAGATCCTCGATCTGGTGCCGGAAAGCCGGGCCAAGGTCTACGACGTGCGCAAGGTGATCGCCGCCATCGTCGATCAAGGCAGCTTCTGCCCGATCAAGGAGCGCTATGGCAAGGCGGTGACCACCGGCCTGGCGCGCATCGACGGCCACGCGGTGGCGATCGCCGCCTGCAATCCGCTCTACAAGGGCGGCGCGCAGGACGCCGATTCGACCGACAAATACACCAACCTGATCGTGCTGGCGGACAGCTTCAACCTGCCGATCGTCATCCTGTGCGACACGCCGGGCTTCCTGATCGGCCGCGAGGGCGAGCGGCAGAAGGTCGGCGGCAAGATCATGAACAACCTGCAGGCGCTGGAGCTGACCACCGTGCCGAAGATCGGCGTGATCCTGCGCAAGAGCTACGGCCAGGCCTATCTCAATTTCGGCGGCGGCACGACCGACGACCTGGCCGCCTGGTTCGGCGCGGAGATCAGCTTCGTCGATCCGGCGGTGGGCGTCAGCGTGGTGCACAATCTGCGCTACCAGGACGATCCCGAACGCTACAAGGCGCTGGCGGCGGAGATGTCCAAGGACACCTCGGCCTACGACCTGGCCAGCGTGTTCGCCAGCCAGCACGTGATCGACCCGCGCGAGACCCGCGACTTCCTGATCAAGGCGCTGGAGGTGCATCGCCTGCGCCGCTCGGACGGCATCGGCGAGCATCTGATGAGCGTGTGGCCGCAGACGCTGTAGTCAGGCGCGCGAACCAAGGCGCGCTCTCCTGTGCCCTTCTCCTGCAAGCGGGAGGGCAAAAGCCCGATTAGATGAACTGAACGTTGCTGTTGCCGCCGCCGCGCTTGTCGATGGTGGCCGAGGTTGCCATACGCAATACCTCGCGATAGCCGCGGCGCAGTTCCATCTTCGGGCCGTAGCCCTTGGCGATCAGCAGCCGGTGCGCCTGCCCCAGCCGCCAGCACGGCACGAACAGGAACAGGTGATGCTCCAGATGGTAGTTCACCCAGTAAGGCGCCACGAACAGTCGTGTCAGCGGATCGAGCAGAGTGGTGCGGGTGTTGCGCAGCGGATCGGCGTTGTCCGGCACCACGGCATGCTCGGCGATATTGCGGATGCGGCTGACGAGCTGATACCAGCTCGCCATCGGCAGCAGCCATAGCGCGGGATAGAGCCACCAGTAACCGCTGGCGATCGCGACGGCCAGCAGCACCGCGTTGGTCAGCAGCCCGCCGCCCAGATTGGCGATCAGCCGCTTCAGGCGCTGGCGCGCCGGCAGTTCCGCCGGGCCCCAGGCGCTGGCGAATTGCAGCTTGCGCCGCTGATAGGCGGTCTGGCCGCTGAGATCGCGCAGCACCTTGCGCCACAGGCTACGGCGGGTGATGGGAAACGGCGCCGACAGGCCGAGGTCGGGGTCCTCCGCCTGCTGGGTGAAGCGGTGGTGCTTGAGATGATAGGGCCGGTAGAGATCGAGATCGCTCAGCACCGGGTACGCGCAGAGCCACCGCCCGGCCCAGTCGTTGAGCCGCCGGTTGGCAAACAGCAAACCATGCGCGGCATCGTGCATCAGGATCGCCAGGCCGAGCTGCCGGGCGCCGACGATCAGCCAGGCGAAGAGGAAGGTGGCCGGGTTGGGCTGCCAGGCGAACAGCGCAATGGAACCGAACACCAAGGCCCAGGCATGCAGCACCAGGGCCGCGCCGGCGAGGTTGGATTTGCCGCGCAGACGCAGCATCTCCTCCTGGCTGACCAGATCGCTGGCTTTGAGCATGCTTCTATTCTACGCCCAAACCGTCGTGCCGCAAACGGCAGCTCAGATCGGATCCCACGTGAAGAGGTCGCCGGAACGGTCGAGCTTGTAGAACGAGCTTTGCATGGCCGGTATTGCCACCTCGGCTACGCTCTGCGGCGTCCAGCCGTCGCCGCCCATATGGACCGAGCGCAGGACGCGCGGCTGGCTGAACAGGAAGATCTCGTTCTTGCGCACGCCGAAAATCTGCCCGGTGACGCTCTTGGCCTGGTCCGAGGCCAGATAGACCACGATCGGCGCGATCTTGGCGGTGGTCATCTGCTTGATGCGCTCGACGCGCGCCTTCTCCGCCTCCGTCTCGGTGGGAATGGTGCCGATGAGGCGGCTCCAGGCGAACGGCGCGATGCAGTTGGACCGCACGTTGAAACGCTGCATGTCCAGCGCCAGCGACTTGGACAGGCCGACGATGCCCAGCTTGGCGGCGGAATAGTTGGCCTGGCCGAAATTGCCGATCAGACCCGAGGTCGAGGTGAAATGGATGAAACTGCCGCCATTCTGTTCCTTGAAGTAGTTGGCGGCGGCCCGGCTGGTGTTGAAGCTGCCGTTGAGATGGACGTCCAGCACCTGCTTCCAGTCCATGTGGCTCATGCGATGGAAGATGCGGTCGCGCAGGATGCCGGCATTGTTCACCACGCAGTCGATGCGGCCGAAGGCCTCGACCGCCTGCTTGACCATGCCTTCCGCGCCGGCCGCGTCGGCCACCGAATCGTAGTTCGCGACCGCCTGGCCGCCGGCCTTGACGATCTCGTCGACCACTTCCTGCGCCGGCGCCTTGCTGGCGCCGCCCTCGCCGTCCGCCGCGCCGCCCAGATCGTTGACCACCACCTTGGCGCCTTCCGCCGCCATCATCAGCGCGATGTCGCGCCCGATGCCGCGACCCGCGCCGGTCACCAGCACCACTTTATCCTTGACGATCTGCGAACCGGCCATGGTATCTCCCTTCTCCAATCCGGGTTATGAACACTCATTCAGCGCAATAAATAGCGCTTCTCACCGGCAATCAAGCGGAAGGCAAACATGGCTGACATCGACATCAAGGCGGAGATCACCGGCAAGGTTTGGCAGATCGCTGCCCAGGTCGGCACCAAGGTCGGCGAGGAAGACCCAATCGTCATTCTCGAGGCCATGAAGATGGAGATCCCGGTGCTGGCCACTGCCCAGGGCACGGTCAAGGAACTGCGCTTCGCCGAGGGCGACACCGTCAACGAGGGCGACGTCGTCGCCGTTGTCGAGACATAAGCGCCGCTCCGGCGTTTACATCGCGTGACCGCCCCAGACGCCGCACCGGACACCGCGCCAATTCCGGAGAGCGAAAGCGGCCGGCTGATCCGGCTGCGGACCGCGGACGGCTGGTATCTGGCGCTGCGCGACTTCACCCTCGAGCAGCCCGATCCCGGCAAGCCGGCGATCCTGGTGTTTGCCGCGATGGGCGCGCCGGCGCGCGCCTATCGCCGGCTGGCGCGCTGGTTTGCCGCTGCCGGCTATCCGGTCGCCACGCTGGACGCGCGCGGCACCGGCGAGAGTACGCCCCATCCAAAGCGCGGCATCGACTATGGCATCAGCCAGCACCTCTACCAGGACTGGCCGGCCGCGCTGGCCTGGGCCCGCGCCGCCCATCCCGGTCGCCAGATCGTGCTGATGGGGCATTCGATCGGCGGCCAGTTGAGCGGCCTCTATACCGGCGGCCAGTCCAGCGAGGTGGCGGCGCTGGTGTTCCTCACCACCACCAGCGTGTGGTGGAAATCGACGCCCTCGCCGCGACGACGCCTGGGTGCGCTGGCGATGTTCGGCCTATTCGCCACCGTTTCCCGCCTGATGGGCTGGTTCCCCGGCCACCGCTTCAACTGGGGCCTGCCGCTGGCCCGCCAGGTGGTGCTGGACTGGTCGCATTGGGGATTCAGCGGCAGCTATTTCGACACCGAACGGCGCAATCTCGATGGCATGCTGGCCAGCGTGACCCAGCCGGCGCTTTCGATCTCCTTTACCGACGATCGCAGGCTGGCGCCCAAGGCTGCCTGCGACGACTTCGCCCGGCGCCTTCCGCGCGCCGACATGACGCGCTGGCATCTCACGCCACAGGAGATCGGGCTTTCGAAGGCAGACCACTTTGACCATCTGCGCGGGGCGCCGCAGCTGTGGCGCCGCATCGACCTGTGGCTGTCCGATACGCTGTCTAGCCTGCGCTCCTAGACGGATCCGGCATCGGCTCCGGCGTCGTTGCGTCGACCGCACGATGGGGTCGCAGCAATACCGTTCCCACCGCCAGGCCCAGCAGCAGGCTTCCGCCGATGGTCAGCACCATCGGGAATTGCGTGCCGTTGGTGAAGACCGTTACCACCACCGTCGCCAGCGCCGCGCCGCCCATCTGCAGCACGCCCATGAGCGACGATGCCGTGCCGGCCTGGCGCGGAAACTGGTTGACCGAGCCCGCCATGGCCGGCGCCATGATGATGCCGCTGCCCATGGCGATGCCGAAATACGGCATGACGATGGTCCACGGCGACAGCAGCCCCAGGAAGGCGAGCAGCGCCATGGCGCCGGCGCCGATCAGCCCGACGATGAGACCCAATATCGTACAGCGCGCCAGGCTGACCCGGCCAATCAGCCGGGTCGCAACATAGCTGCCGCTGGTGAAGCCAGCGACGCTGGTCAGCACCCAGTAGCCGTATTCCGCCGGCCCCATGCCGATCATCGACATCAGCACGAAGGGGGCGCCGGCCGAATAGGCGAACATGGCGCCGAATGTCGCGGAGATGACGATGGCGTAGCCCATGAACGTGCGGTCGCGCAGCATCGGGCCTGCCTGGCGGACGGTGCCCCACACGCCCAGCGACCGACCGAGATAGGGATTGGACTCGCGCAGAAAGATCGCGACGATCACGAACACCAGCGCGCCAAACGCCGCCAACGCATAGAAGATCGCCTGCCAGCCGAACCAGGCCGTGAGATGGCCGCCCAGGATCGGCGCGATCGCCGGCGCCACGTTGATGCCGAGCGAGATCCAGCCCATCACCCTGGGCGAGCCATGATGGCCGAAAGTATCGCGTGTGATCGCCCGCGCGATCACCGTTCCCGAGCAGACACCGGCACCGTGGAAGACGCGCAGCAAGATCAGCGAATCGATCGAGGTCGTCAGCGCGCAGGCCAGTCCCATCACGGCATAGAGGGCTACCCCAGCCAGCAGCACCGGACGGCGGCCAAAGCGATCCGACAGCGGACCGAACACCATCTGTCCGCCGGCATAGCCGAACAGGAAGGAGGTGAGCGTCAGCTTAACGTCGGCGTCGCTCGTCATCAGGCTGCGACCGATATCGGTCATCGACGGGGTAAAAATGCTGATCGACAGCGGGCCGAACGCCGCCAGCGAGACCAGCAGCACGATCAGCAGGCGCTCGCGCAGGGGCATGGCGCCGACGCCGTCCCGCGTCAGGCCTTGTTCTCGGCTTCGGCTTCGCGCGCGAAATCGCCGCCCGGCGCCGTGCCGGCGGCGCCGTCCGGACTGGACAGATACATGCCCGGATACCAGATGTCGAAGCCCTCGCGGATGGTGTCGAACGGAATGTCGGCATAGGTGCCGCGATAGGCGAGGTATTCCATGTGGCGGCGGCCTTCGAGGTCGTAGGGGTGATAGATCGAATCGGTCTCGCCGTCGAACTCCAGCGGCTTGAGCCGGAACTTGTCGGTCAGTTCCTTGTTGAAGGCCGGCGTCGCCTTGACCCATTTGCCGTCCAGCCACAGGTCGACATAGCCGTGATAGTAGAAGATATCGGTGCCCAGCAGCGCGCTCAGCCGCTTGGTGGTCAGGTGGTTGCGCACATCGGCATAGCCGACCCGCGCCGGGATGCCGGCCGCGCGCGCCGCCGCCGCCAGCAGCCCGGCCTTGTTGATGCAGTAGCCATGGCCGCGCTGCAGGGTGGTGCTGGCCTTGTAGGCCTCGGCCACCATCGGCGTGCCGTAGGGATCGTAGCGGACCTGGTCGCGCACCGCATAGTAGAGCCGCACCGCCTTGTCGCGCGGCGTGACGGCATTGCCGATATTGCGCCGCGCGAAGGCGACGATGGCCGGATGGTCGCTGTCGATCAGCGCGCGCGGCTCCAGGCAATCGGCCAACGAGGCGCCGTCGCCCAGCGTCTGCAGCAACGCCTTTTTCTCGCTCGCAGCGGACATGTCGCTATCCTGTGAAGCACGCTCGGTCTGCATTTGCCGGCTACCCTCCCTGCCGTCAAGCGGCCGCATGGCGGCGCTGCCTTTTCCCTGCGGTTCGCTGGCCGACGCTCACTGGTCCGCCCGCGGCGTGATCAGGAAATGCGCCTGGGCCGAGGCGATCGGCCGGGCGCGATCCTCCTGCCAGGCCTCGACCGCGACATTGATCACCCGCCTGCCCTGCTTGGTCAGCACCGCCCGCGCCAGGGTATCGACCGGCCGGCCCGAGCGCAGGTAATCGACGGTGATGGTGATGATCTTGGGGATGGTGCTGGTGTCGCTTTCCCACAGCACCTGGAAGATCGCCGCGGTCTCCAGCAGCGCGCCGATCGTGCCGCCATGCAGCGCCGGCAGCACCGGATTGCCGATCAGCAGTTCGGAAAACCGCATGCGCGTGAGCAATTCGCCGGTGGAGTTCTCCGGCGCCAATCCCATGAAATGGGCATAAGGCATGGTCTCGGCCAGCCGCGAGATGTCGCCGGTCTTCTTGGCCTCGGCGATCAGGTCGAGCAGGTTCATGGCTTGCCTCCGGCGGCGAGGTCGGATGGCTTGTCGTCGAAAGCGCTCTGCAGCAGCGATTCGGACAGTCGCGATTCGCCCTTGGTCGCCAGCATGTAGGTGCCCGACGCCGCGGCGATCGGATCGGCCTTGTCGCCGTGATGGGCGATGGCGCGGAAGAAGGCGACGTTGGACGTGATCTTGTAGCACTCGGCATCGGCGATCACCGGCTGCCTTGGCGTCGCCGGGCGCACGTAGTCGATGCGCAGGTCGAGCGTGGCGAACGGCTTGGGCTCGGTCAGCATGGTGGCGACCGCCATGCCGCCGGCGGAATCGAGCAGCACCGTGATCGCGCCGCCATGGATCACGCCGGTCGCCGGATTGCCGACCAGGCGCTCCTGGTAGTCCAGCTTCATCACCGCGCGGCCGCGATCGACCTCGAGGATCGCCAGACCCAGTTCCCTGTTGTGCGGCGTGCCTTCGCAGAACATCTGCTGCAGCAGCGCGCGCCGCTCCTCGTTGGTCATCTTGATACTGCTCATAGTCCCATTTGCCGGGCGGCCAGGTCCTTCATGATCTCGATCGAGCCGCCGCCGATCGACATCACCTTGGTTTCGCGATAGATGCGCTCGACCTTGCCGCCGCGCAAGTAGCCTGCCCCGCCCAGCACCTGCATGGCCTCGTTGGCGACGTATTCTAACGTGGTGGTGGCCAGCACCTTGAGCATGCAGATCTCGGCCACCGGCCGCTCGCCCTGCTGCACGCGCCAGGTCAGGTTCTCGACATAGGCCTTCGCCGCGTTGATACGCATGGCCATGTCGACCAGCTTGTGGCGGATCACCTGGTTCTTGACCAGCGGCTTGCCGAAGGTCTCGCGCTGGCGGGCATAGGCGATCGCCTCGTCCAGGCACACCTGCGCGAAGCCGCAAGAACTGGCCGACATGCCCAGCCGCTCCTGGTTGAAGTTCAGCATGATGCCGATGAAGCCGGCATTCTCCGCGCCGATCAGGTTCTCGACCGGCACCTTGCAATCGTCGAAGAACAGTTGCGCCGTGTCGGATGCCCACCAGCCCATCTTGCGCAGCTTGGTGCGCGAGAAGCCCGGCGTATCGCGCTCGATCAGCAACAGGGACACGCCGCCCATGCCCGGCCCGCCGGTGCGCACCGCCACGGTGTAGTAGTCGGCGCGCACGCCGGAGGTGATGAACATCTTCTGGCCGTTGACCACGTAGTGGCCGCCTTCGCGCCGCGCGGTGGTGCGCAGATTGGCGACGTCCGACCCGCCCGACGGTTCGGTGATGGCCAGCGCGCTGATCTTCTCGCCCGACAATATTTCCGGCAGCACGCGGCGCTTCATCGCCTCGTGGCCCAGCCGCGCGATCGGCGGCGCGCCGATGGTGTGGCTCATCAGGCTGGCGCTGACGCCGCCGCAACCGGCCTGGGCCAGCTCCTCGCTCAGGATGATGTTGAAGAAGCCGTCGGTCGGAACGCCGCCATACTCCTCGGGGAAACCCAGTTGCAGCAGGCCCAGCCGCGACGCCTTGCGGTAGAGTTCGCGCGGGAATTCTTCCGCCTCGTCCCACTGATCGACGTAAGGCGAAATCTCCTTGGCCACGAAGCGTCGCACCTGATCGCGGAAGGCGTCGTGCTCGGCGGTGTAGTACGGGCTGGGCATGGCGTTGGGAATCGTCGTGGACATCGGCAACCCGCGCGGTGATCTGCTACGGCGATTATAGACGAGACTTGCGGCCGCCACGTGGCAATGGTGGCGGACCGTTCCGCAAGCCGGAACCGGGCCGCGCCGCGGCGATTCCTGTTGACAGGAAGCGGCGAAAAAAGTCCTGTATTCAACGTCGTTGACCGAACGCAGAAGCAAATTCGAGGGTCGAAACAGACCCGCTGGGCAACGACAGCAGGGCGGGAACGATGCTGGATTTCCTTCAGCAGTTGGTCAACGGCATTGCCGTTGGCTGTATCTATGGCTTGATCGCACTGGGTTTCGTGCTGATCTACAAAGCCACCGAGGTCGTCAATTTCGCGCAAGGCGAATTGATGATGCTGGGGGCATTCCTCGCCTACACCTTCATCGGCCTGCTGGGATTGAATTACTGGCTGGGCTTCGTCCTGGCAGTGGTGTCGATGGCGGCGCTAGGGTCGCTGACCGAGCGGCTGGTGGTGCGGCCGATCCTGGGCTATCCGCAATTCTCCATCGTCATGGCGACCATCGGGCTGGGCTTCTTCGCCCGCTCCGCCGCCGGCATGATCTGGGGCACCGACGACCTGAAGATCGATACGCCCTTCAGCAACGGGGTGCTCAAGCTCGGCGCGCTAGTGCTGGCCTACGACAAACTTTCGGTGATCGTCGCCACCGTGCTGCTGTGCGGCGTGCTCTACGTCTTCTTCTCGCGCACCCGCATGGGCGTGGCGATGCAGGCGACCTCGCAGAACATGCTGGCCGCCTACTACATGGGCATTCCCGTCAAGACCGTGTTCTCGCTGATCTGGGCGATCAGCGCCGGCGTCGCCTGCTTCGCCGGGGTGCTGCTGGCGCCGATCGCCTTCATCCACAGCAATTTGGGCTTCCTCGGCCTGAAAGCCTTCCCTGCCGCCGTGCTGGGCGGCTTCGGCAGCATTCCCGGCGCGCTGGTAGGCGGCGTGATCATCGGCGTGATCGAGAACCTGGCGGGCTTCTACCTACCGCAGGGCTGGAAGGACATCGCCGCCTACATCGTGCTGCTGGCGGTGCTGATGCTGAAGCCCGAGGGCCTGTTCGGCGTGAAGGTCCGCAAGAAGGTCTGACATGCGCTTCATCTTCAAGACCGACTACAACCAGGACATCAAGCTGCTCAAGCACAGCGGCTACTGGTGGTCCTACGGCGTCTTGCTGGCGCTGCTGGCGGCAGCGCCGTTCATGCTCAGCGACTATTACGTCACGCAGCTCGTGTTCGTGTTCATCTACGCCATCGTCGGCGTGGCGCTGATGGTGTTGACCGGCTACACCGGCCAGGGATCACTGGGCCATGCCGCCTTCCTGGCGATCGGCGCCTACACAGCGGCCTTCATGCAGAAGCACGGCGTGCCGTTCGTGGTCTATTTCCCGCTCGCCGCCGTCATCACCGGCGCGGTCGGAGCCCTGGTCGCCTTCCCGGCGCTGCGCCTGACCGGCATCTACCTGGTGATCGCGACGATTGCCTTCGGATTCATCGTCGAAGAGATCGCGGCGCGCTGGGAATACGTCACCAACGGCAACGACGGCTTGCGCGTCAAGACCATCGACGTGTTCGGCGTGCTGCTGTCGCGCGACGGGCCGGGCTTCTACTTCCTGTGCCTGATCGTGCTGGTGCTGATGATCCTGCTGGCGCTCAACCTGCTGCGCGCGCCCACCGGCCGCGCCTTCATGGCGATCCGCGACAGCGAGACCGCGGCCAAAAGCATGGGTGTCAATCTCGCCGTCTACAAGGTCAAGGCCTTCGCCGTCAGCGCCGGCATCACCGGCCTGGCGGGCGTGCTCTATGCCCATGCGCTGACCTTCATCAGCCCCGAGATGTTCACCCTGGTGCTGTCGCTGGAATTCATCATGGTGATCATCATCGGCGGCGTGATCGGCCTGCACGGCGCGGTGCTGGGCGCGATCTTCATCGTCATGGTCGATCCGCTGCTGACCCTGCTGAAGGACGACGTGCCGCCCATGCTGGGCCGGCTAGCGCACGGGCTGGGCCTGGGCGATGCCGCGGCCGGCAAGTTCTCCGAGGCGGTGGCCAACTTCGCCGGCGCGGCCGGGTTGAAAGGCGCGATCTACGGCCTGCTGATCATCTTCTTCATCATCTTCGAGCCCTACGGGCTGTACGGCCGCTGGCTCAAGGTCAAGCTCTACTTCCAGCTCTTCCCGCTCTACAAGAAGGCCACCTTCAAACGGCAGAAGACCTACGTCAAATCGGAGCGCAACCGGTGAGCGCCGCGGCCGCCAGCGAGGCGTTCTTCGCCGCCGCCGGCCTGTCGCTGCAGTTCGGCGGGCTGCGCGCGGTCGACAACGTGTCCTTCGCCGTCGAACGCGGCGAGGTCTTCACGATCATCGGCCCGAACGGCGCCGGCAAGACCTCGATCTTCAACCTGATCAGCCGGCTCTACAGTCCAAGTTCGGGCAGGCTCTACTTCGAAGGCCAGGACATCACCGCCGTGCCGCCGCACCAGATCGCCCGGCGCGGCATCGCCCGCACCTTCCAGAACATCGAGCTGTTCGAGAACACCACGGTGCTGGCCAACCTGCTGGTCGGCCGGCACTGCCACACCGACACGTCGCTGTGGGCCGAGGCGTTGTTCCTGCCCCGGGTGCGGCGCCGCGAGAAGCAGCACCGCGAAGCCGTCGAGCAGGTGATCGATTTCCTCGACCTGCAGAAATATCGCGACATGCTGATCGCCGGCCTGCCCTACGGCGTGCGCAAGGTGTGCGAGGTGGCGCGCGCGCTGTGCACCGAACCCAAGCTGCTGCTGCTCGACGAGCCGTCCTCCGGCCTCAACGTCGAGGAAACCAGGGACATGGGCTTCTGGATCACCGACATCAAGAACGAGCTCGGCATCACGGTGCTGATGGTCGAACACGACATGTCGCTGGTGAACATGGTGTCGGACCGGGTGCTGGCGCTGAACTACGGCAAGGTGCTGGCGACCGGCAGCCCGGCCGAGGTGCAGAGCCATCCCGACGTCGTCGCCGCGTATCTGGGAGGCTGACGATGGGCGACGTCATCCTGCGCGTGGCGAACATCGAGAGCTACTACGGGCCGATCATGGCCATCCGCGGCGTCAGCCTGGAAGTCGAGCAAGGCAGTATCGTCACCGTGCTGGGCGCCAACGGCGCCGGCAAGACCACCATCCTGAAGACCATTTCCGGCGTGCTCGACCCGCTCAAGGGCACCGTCGAGTTCGAAGGCCGCCAGATCCAGCGCGTCGATCCGGACAAGATCGTGCGCATGGGCCTCAGCCACGTGCCCGAGGGGCGCGAGGTGTTCCCGTTCCTCAGCGTGCGCGACAACCTGATGATGGGCGCCTATCTGCGCCGCGACCGCGCCGCCATGCACGACGATCTGGAACGCGTCTACGCCTATTTCCCGCGCCTCAAGGAGCGCCAGGCCCAGCCGGCCGGCCAGCTCTCGGGCGGCGAACAGCAGATGCTGGCGATCAGCCGGGCGCTGATGAACCGGCCCAAGCTGCTGCTGCTCGACGAACCGTCGCTGGGCCTGTCGCCGCTGCTGGTCAAGGAGATCTTCGGCATCATCAAACGCATCAACCGGGAAACCGGCGCCGCCATCCTGCTGGTCGAGCAGAATGCGCGCATGGCCCTGGAGACGGCGCATTTCGGCTACGTGCTGGAAGTCGGCCGCGTGGTGATGAGCGACGCTTGCGAGCGGCTGATGAAGAGCAAGGACATCCAGGAATTCTACCTGGGCGCCAAGGAAGGCGGCGCCCGCGGCCAGCGACGCTGGAAGCGCAAGAAGACGTGGCGATAGCGACCGCCGGCAGATGCCGGCGCTGCGGGAGGAGACGATGGCACGTCCTGCAACCCTGACCGTGGCGGAGACCCTGCCCCGATCGTTCGCGCTGTCGGTCAAAACGCGCAGCGACAAGGCGGCGATGCGCGAGAAGCATCTGGGCATCTGGCGCACCATCACCTGGAACGACTGGATGGCGCGGGCCCGCGAGGTCGCCGCGGCGCTGGCCAGCATCGGCTTCCAGCCCGGCGACGTCGCCTCGGTGCTGAGCAACACCGTGCCCGAGTGGAACTACGCCGACATGGGCATATTGTGCGCCGGCGGCGTGTCGTCGGGCATCTACCCCACCGATTCGGCCAAGCAGGTCGAGTACCTGATCAACGATTCGGCGACGCGCGTGATCTTCGTCGAGGACGACGAGCAGCTCGACAAGGTGCTCGAGGTGCGCGAGCGCTGCCCCACCTTGAAGCAGATCGTCATCTTCGACATGGAAGGCCTGAGCGAATTCAGCGATCCCATGGCCATGGCGCTGGACGATTTCCTGGCCAAGGGCCGCGCCTTCGACGCCACCCATCCCGAGCTGTTCGAGCAGCGACTGGACTCGCGGACAGCCGCGGACCTGGCCATTCTGGTCTATACGTCCGGCACCACCGGCCCGCCCAAGGGCGCCATGCACAGCCACCGCAGCATCTGCTTCCAGATGGCCAACTGCATGAGCATGGATTCGCTGACTTGGCAGGAGGACGACGAGCGGCTGTCCTTCCTGCCCATGTGCCATGTCGCCGAGCGGGTGGCCGGCTGCTACTACTCGATCGCCACCGGCTGCACCATGAACTTCGCCGAGAGTCCCGACACCGTGCCGGAGAATATCCGCGAGGTGCAGCCGACCCTGTTCGGCGCCGTGCCGCGCATCTGGGAGAAATTCTATTCCGGCGTGATGATCGCGCTGAAGGACGCCACCCGGCTCGAGCAATGGGCCTACAAGCAGGCGATCGCCATAGGCTTTCGCAAGGCCGACGCCCAACTGGCCGGCCGGCAGCCCTCGCCGGCCCTGCGGCTTGCATTCCAGCTCGCCTACTGGCTGGTGCTGCGCAACGTGCGCAAGCTGATCGGCATCGACCGCTGCCGCTGGCTGTTCACGGGCGCAGCGCCGATCGCGCCGGACCTGATCCGCTGGTATCTGGCGATCGGCATGAACATGTACGAGGTCTACGGCCAGACCGAAAACGGCGGCCTGGCGACCTGCATGCCGGCTGGCCGGATCAAGCTGGGCACCGTCGGCAAGCCGGTGCCCTATGGCGAGGTCAGGATCTCGCCCGAAGGCGAAATCCTGATCCGCGGCGAGCACGTCTTCATGGGCTATCTCAACCAGCCGGAAAAGTCGGCCGAGACGGTCGACAAGGACGGCTGGCTGCACACCGGCGACGTCGGCGCGATCGACAACGAGGGCTTCGTCAAGATCACCGACCGCATGAAGGACATCATCATCACCGCCGGCGGCAAGAACGTCACGCCGTCGGAGATCGAGAACCAGCTCAAGTTCTCGCCCTATATCAGCGACGCGGTGGTGATCGGCGACCGGCGCAAGTTCCTGACCTGCCTGATCATGATCGACGCCGACAACGTCATGAAGTTCGCGCAGGACGCCAACATCCCGTTCACCAACTACGCCAGCCTGTGCCGCGCCAAGGAAGTGCAGGACCTGATCTGGCAGGAGATCGAGCGGGTCAACGAGAACTTCGCCCGGGTCGAGACCGTCAAGTCGTTCCGGCTGATCGAGACCGAACTGACGGCCGAGGACGACGAGCTGACGCCGACCATGAAACTGAAGCGCGCCTTCGTTAACAAGAAATACAAGGACCTGATCGACGAGATGTACCGCGGCGCGGCTTGATCCGTGGCCATGCACGACACCGGGGTCAAGGTCGCTGCCTCGCGTGCGCCGATCCAATGCGACCGGAAGCGACGGCCGTCAGGCCGCATTGTCAGAGGAGGAAACCGCAAAATGAGTAGTGCGTTGCGCGTGGTATTGCTGGGTGGCGCAATGGCGCTGGCCGCCTCGGCGGCCTTCGCCCAGGTCAAGGTCACCAACCAGGGCATCACCGACAGCGAAATCGTCCTGGGCACCCACCAGGACCTGTCGGGCCCGATCAAGAGCTGGGGCGTGCCGGTCACCAACGGCATGAAGATGGCGGTCGAGGAGGTGAACGCGGCCGGCGGCGTCAACGGTCGCAAGCTGCGCCTGATCGTCGAGGATAGCGGCTACGATCCCAAGAAGGCCGTGCTGGCGACGCAGAAGATGGTCGAGAAGGACAAGATCTTCGCCATGCTGGCGCCAATGGGCTCGCCCACCGTGCTGGCGGCGCAGGACATCCTGCTCGACAACGGCATTCCGCAGCTTTTCCCGGTCACCTCGGCGGAATTCACCTTCAAGATGGATCCCAACAAGCCGCAGGACCGGCTGAAGTTCAACAACGTGCCGCCCTACAATTCCAGCGTGCGCGCCGGCGCCCGCACCCTGATCCAGGAAAAGGGACTGAAAGCTCCCTGCATCATGTATCAGGACGACGAGTTCGGCAAAAACGTCGAAGACGGCTTCAACCAGGCGCTCGCCGACCTGAAGATGAAGCCGACCGCGGTCACCACCTACAAGCGCGGCGCGTCCGATTTCAGTTCCCAGGTCGCCAAGATGAAGTCGGATGGCTGCGACTTCGTGGTGCTGGGCACCATCGTGCGCGAGACCATCGGCGCCATGGCCGAGGCCAAGAAGCTGGGCTGGTCGCCGGTGTTCTTCGGCAGCACCGCCGCCAACGTCATCGAGGTTCCGGAGCTGGGCAAGGACGCGGTCGAGAATTTCTATGCCGTCGGCGGCATGGAGATCCCCTATCGCGACACCGCCACCGGCAAGGCCAAGGAGTGGACCGAGGCCTACTTCAAGAAGTACGGCGCCGAGCCCAACACCCAGGCGGCACTGGGCTATGACGAAGTCATGACTTTCGCCCACTACGCCAAGCTGGCCGGCAAGGACCTCACCGGCCAGAAGTTCCTCGATGCGATGGAGTCGGGCGACAAGTTCCAGGACATCTTCGGTTCGCCGGCCGGCAGCTTCTCCAAGACCAACCACCTCTCCGCCGTGGTGTTCATGCTGCAGCAGGTGCAGAAGGGCCGCTGGGTGGTGCTGAAGCGCGATCTGACCAACCCGTCCTGACGTTCCGCAAAGCGGAAGAAAAAAGCCCGGGCGGGCGACCGTCCGGGCTTTTTTGCATTTGCGAACAAGACCGAGCATCGTTCCGCACTGCGCCTTCTGGAATAGCGCAACGGCCACGCCGTGGCATAATGCCGCCCAGGCTGTCGCGCCTGCAAAAATAAGACAGCCGACAAAAGCCACGCCATCGGCGGGTCAAACAGGAGGAAGCGAATGATCAGGAAAAGCATCGGCATCGGTGCGGTCGGCATGGTCGCTGCGGCGCTGCTGGCCACCACGGCACTGGCTCAGACCAAAACCACCGATCAGGGCATCAGCGCCAACGAGATCGTCATCGGCACCCACCAGGACCTTTCCGGCCCGATCAAAGGCTGGGGCGTCCCCGTCGCCAACGGCATGAAGATGGCGGTCGAGGAAATCAATGCCGCCGGCGGCGTCAACGGCCGCAAGCTGCGGCTGATCGTCGAAGACAGCGGCTACGATCCCAAGAAGGCGGTGCTGGCGACGCAGAAGCTGATCGAGAAGGACAAGGTGTTCTCGATGATCGGCGCGATGGGCTCGCCCACCGTGCTGGCGGCGCAGGACATCGTGCTCGATGCCGGCGTCACCCAGCTGTTCCCGCTGACGGCGGCGGAGTTCACCTTCAAGTTCGATCCCAACAAGCCGCAGGAACGCCTGAAGTTCAACAACCTGCTGCCGTATGTGGAGAGCACGCGCGCGGCGGTCAAATACATGATCACCTCGCGCAACCTCACCAAGCCCTGCATCATGCATCAGGACGACGAGTACGGCAAAAACGTGCTCGACGGCTTCACATCGCAACTGGCGGCGATGAACATCAAGCCGACGGCGATCACCACCTACAAGCGCGGCGCCACCGACTTCAGTTCGCAGATCGCCAAGATGAAGTCCGACGGCTGCGATCTGGTGGTGCTGGGCACCGTGATCCGCGAGACCATCGGCGCGATGGCCGAGGCCAGGAAGATCGGCTGGAACGTGCTGTTCCTGGGGGCGACGCCGACCAACGTGCTGGAAGTGCCGGAGCTGGGCAAGGCCGCGGTCGAGGGCCTCTACGCCGCCGGCGCCTTCCCGGTGCCTTACGAGGACACCTCGACCGGCAAGGTCAAGGACTGGCTGGTTTCCTACAAGAAGGAGTTCAACAGCACGCCCAACACCCAGGCGGTGATCGGCTACAACGCGGTGATGACCTTCGCCTTCTACGCCAAGCTGGCGGGCAAGGACCTGACCGGAGCCAAGTTCCTCGCCGCAATGGAATCGGGCAAGGTCTATCAGGACATCTTCGGCTCGGCGCCGACCAAGTTCTCCAAGACCAACCACCTGGCCAGCACCGTGACCTCGGTGCAGGAAGTCCAGAACGGCCGCTGGGTCATGGTGCAGGACGGCCTGAACTTCTAGCCACCGCTCGCACACCGAAAAGCCCGGGCGATCGCTCGGGCTTTTTTGTTGCCCGGAGGCTGCGCGGCTCGGCTAAACTGCCGTTCATATTGCGAATGAAGCGAGGAGCGCCATGGGTCGGGTTGCGGGCAAAGTCGCGTTGATCACCGGCGGGGCCTCGGGGCTGGGCCTGGCAACGGCCAGGTTGATGGTCGGCGAAGGCGCCAAGGTGGTCATCACCGACCTGCAGAAGGACAAGGGCCAGGCCGCCGCGCGCGAGCTAGGGCCCGACGCGCTGTTCCTCGAGCACGACGTCACCAGCGAGACGCGCTGGCAGGAGGTGGTGGCCGAGACGGAAAAGCGCTTCGGCAAACTGAACGTGCTGGTCAACTCCGCCGGCATCGGCACCGAGGGTACGATCGAGAACACCTCGCTGGCCGATTTCAGGAAGATGATGGCGATCAATGTCGAGGGTACCTTCCTGGGCTGCAAATACGCCATCGCCGCGATGAAGAAGAACGGCGAGCCCTGCTCGATCGTCAACATCTCCTCGGTGGCCGGCATCGTCAGCGGCTACCAGATGGCCGCCTACAGCGCCAGCAAGGGCGCCGTGCGGCTGCTCAGCAAGTCGGTGGCGCTGCATTGCGCGCGCGCCGGCTACAACATCCGCTGCAACTCGGTGCACCCCGCCTTCATCGCCACGCCGATGGTCGAGGATCCGCTGGCCCAGGCCGAAGACCCGGAAAAGGCGCGCAAGCGGCTGATCCGCATGGTGCCGCTGGGCAAGATCGGCGAGCCCAACGACATCGGCTATGTCATCCTCTATCTGGCCAGCGACGAATCCAAATTCACCACCGGCGCGGAGATGGTGGTGGATGGCGGCTGCACGGCGATGTGATCCGGCAGCGATGCGATCCGAGGGCGATACGACATGAGCCAGCACAAGGATCTTTCCCACCGCGTCGCGCTGGTCACCGGCGGCGCCTCGGGCATCGGCGCGGAGACCTGCCGCGCCCTGGCCGAGGCCGGCGCCCGCGTGGTCGTCGGCGACATCCAGGACGGCGCCGAACTGGCGCGCGAGCTGGGCAATGGCAGCCTTTTCGTCGAGCTCGACGTCGCCAGCGAAGCAGCGTGGAAGGCGACCTGCGAGGCCATCCTGGCCCAATGCGGCCGGCTCGACGTGCTGGTCAACAATGCCGGCATCGGCGGCGGCCGCGGCAATATCGAGGACACCACGCTGGAGGCCTGGAACCGCACCCAGGCGGTCAATGTCGAGGGCGTGTTCCTGGGCTGCAAATACGCCATCGCCGCCATGAAACGCACCAGCGCCGGCAAGCCGCGCTCGCATGGCTCGATCGTCAACATCTCCTCGATCGCCGGCATCACCGGCTCGGCCGGTCCGGCCGCCTATGTCGCCAGCAAGGGCGCGGTGCGGCTGCTGACCAAGTCGGTCGCCCTGCATTGCGCCGAGCAGGGCTACGACATCCGCTGCAACTCGGTGCATCCCGGCGGCATCGACACGCCGATCCTGGAACCGCTCTATCGCCATTTCGGCAAGGAGAAGGCCCAGGCCTGGCTGGGCGGCATGCACCCGCTGGGCCGCATGGGCCGGCCACGCGATATCGCCGAAGCGGTCCTGTATCTCGCTTCCGACCGTTCCGCCTTCGTCACCGGTACCGAGCTGGTGGTCGATGGCGGCGTGACCGCGGGCGTCGCCAAGAGGTTCGACTTTGTCCCCCTCAACAAATAAGACCGTGCTGATCACCGGCGGCGCGTCCGGCATCGGCGCCGCCACCGCCCGCCTGCTGGCGGCGCAGGGCGACAACGTCGCCATCACCGACCGCAGCGCGGAGGCCGGCCAGGCGCTGGCCGGGGAGCTGGGCGAGCGCGCCCTGTTCGTGGCACACGATGTCACCCGGGAAGCGGATTGGCAGAACGCCGTCGCCAGCACCGTCGCCCGCTTCGGCAGGCTCGATGGCGTGGTCAATTCCGCCGGCGTCGGCCGTGCCGGCTCGGTCGAGGACGTCTCGCTGGAAGAATGGCGCCTGGTCAATGCCGTCAACGCCACCGGCACCTTCCTGGGCTGCAAGCATGGCGTGCTGGCGATGAAAGCCAGCGGCGGCGGCTCGATCGTCAACATCTCGTCGGTGCTGGGCCTGCGCGGCCACGCCGCCACCGCCGCCTATTGCGCCAGCAAGGGCTCGGTGCGGCTGCTGACCAAATCGGCGGCACTGCATTGCGCGGCACAGCGCTACAACATCCGCGTCAATTCGGTGCATCCAGGCTGGATCGAGACGCCGATGATCGCACCGCGCTTGCAAGGACCGGACCCGGCTGCCGCGCGCCGGCAGCTCGAGGCGATGCATCCAATCGGCCGCCTCGGCAAGCCCGAGGAGATCGCCGCGCTGATCGCCTTCCTGCTGTCGGATGGTTCGACCCTGATCACCGGTGCCGAATTCGCCGCCGATGGCGGCCTCACCGCTTAGGGCTCACTCCGCCAGCAGATCGTGCCATTCCGGATGGCGCTGGAATTCCAGCCGCACATAGGAGCAATAGGGCAGGATCTTGGTGCCCTCGGCGCGGGCATCGGCGATGCCGCGCTTGACCAGCGCCTCGGCCAGGCCCTTGCCGCGCATCGACGGCGGCACATAGGTGTGGCCGATGGCGATGCGCTTGTCGCCGGCATTGGAGTAGGTCATCTCCGCCTCGTCGCCGTCCAGTCGGATGACGTAGCGGCCGCCGCCCTTGTCCTGCTCGCGCTCGATGGTGAATTCGCCTGCCATGAGTGTCCTCCGCTGCCGGCTCAACGCGCCAGCACGTCCTGCCATTCCTTGTGTTTCTCGATCTGCGCCTTGGCGAACGGACAGGTGGGGTGGATTCTGTAGCCGCCTTGGCGGGCATCCTCGACCGCCCGCAGCACCAGCGCCTGGCCGACGCCCCGCCCCTTCAGCTCCGGCGGCACGAAGGTATGGTCGATGACGATCGTCTTCGGGTCCGGCGTCAGATAGGTCATCTCGGCCTCGTATCCGTCCACCACGGTAACGTAGCGATGCTTGCCGCTATGCGGTTCTCTTTTGATGACAAAGGCTTGGTCAGTCATTTCCAGGACTCCGATCCGAACGTGGCGCCGATTAGCGGGCGGCAATTCTTGATGGTATATTTGCCCCAGTAAAGCACCGATCACCGCCTAGTCGCCTGGTCTTCCGAGCCGGAAATTTCCGCCGTTGCGCCGTCGGCGCGACCAAGGAGACGTGCCATGCGCCGCTTTGGTGTCTTGCTGCTCCTGTGCTGGGGCCTGGCCGGGCCCGCCCTGGCGCAGCCCAAACTCGCCACGTTCGACAATTTCGCGCCGGCCACCGATGCCGATCTGCAGGCCCTGGTCGATTCCCTGAAAGCAGTGCCGTCGGCGGGCCAATGCGACGCGGCGCGCTGCCCTGAATATTCGTGTCCCGACGCCGTTGCCCTGGAAGACGCGCTTCAAGACGCGACAGAGCTGTTGTCCGTGCTGTCGGCCGCCCTGCAATCGGCGACGGCCGACTACCGCAGCCTGCTCGGCGCATTCCAGCAGGAATACGAGCGCCTGACCGCCGACGACGAGACGCGGCGGCGGGCGCTGATCTGGTCGCACGCCTTGCTGGCGGCCGGCAAGCTGACGCTCGATGCGGCCTCGATCCTCGACGGCCTCGGCAGCCTGCGCGACTTCTTCGCCAAAGTGGCCGAGACCCGAAACGGCACGGACGACGCCATTACCGCCGCCCGCCTGGTCGACCAGCTTTTCGAAGTCGGCTCGTCGTCGCTGTCGATCGCCGACGGCTTCCTCTCCGACATCGGCAAGACGCCGATGGCGCCTGAAGATCTGTCCGACGCGCTGACGATCAAGAGCGGCCTATCCGACCTCAGTTCGGGCATCGCCTCGCTGCGCGACGCGGTCAATGCCTATCGCGCCGCCCAGGCCGCCAACGACCTCAAGGCCATGGCGGCGGCGGCCGAGAAGCTGGAGAACCTTCAGCCGCTGCGCGCCAATCTCGGCCAGTTGGCGGGCAAGGTGCTGAGCAAGATCGCCGAGCTGCAGCAAAAGGCGCTAGCGGCCGAGCTGGCGGAAAACGCCAAGAACGAATCGGCGCAAAACAAGGCCTTCGCCGACAACTATCGCCGCTATATCCGCCTGATCGACCGCCAGGCCGCGCTGCGCGCCGCCATGCGGCGCCTGCAGGATGCCACGACGGCGGCGCTGCCTTGCGCGGCACGTTGCGCCGAGTGGTCGGGCGTGCGGCCTGCCCTCCGCGTCGATGGCCTGAGCTATGGCGAGATCCTGAAAACATACAACGCCAAGCTCGCCGCCTCGGCCTCGGCCATAATGGCGGCCGCCGCCAAGGTCGACCTCAAACCGGGGATCGCGCCGACGATCGGTGCGGTTCCCGTTTCGAGCCGGCCGCGCCGTGCGATGAGCGTGGCCTATCGGCTTGCCACCTGCCCGGCCAACCAGGGCGCGCGGCTGCAACTGCTCGACCCCGGTTTCGTGGCCAGCGACTTGGGCGAGGCCAGGCTGGGCGAGCCCGCCAGCCTGGCGCTCACCGCGCCCGCCGATCCCGGGCAATATCTGCTGGCCCTGGTGGATGCCCATTCGCGCGCGCTGGCCAAGGCCAGCTTCACGGTGGTCGAGCCGCCCAAGGACGAGGATCTGACGGTCTGCAACGTCATCCTGCCCGCCGGCATGGCCGTCGACGATCCCGACAAGGGCATCCACCTGAAGCCCAAATCGTTCTCGTTCAGCATCGGCAAGCCGGAAGACAAGGACTATGTCGCCGGCCGGCTGACGGTGATGCCAGGGTCCCACTGCGTCGACGGCAAGATCGGGTTTCCGCTGTTCGGCGGCGTGTCCCGCCAGGCCGACTACTTCAAGCTCGAATTGTCGGCCGGCCGCGCCGCCGATATCCGCTATCCCGAGCAGTGGATGAGGAAGGTGACGGTGCGCTTCGATACCGGGGCGCTGATCTCCTCGAGCGACTATTTGCTGATCGACAAGGTGCCCGCCGGGGCCAAGCGCGTGGCCTATGTCGCGATGGAATTCGACGGCGGCCCGAACGCAAAGACCGTGCTGAACTGGTATCCCAACTGAGCCACCGCTTGTCGACGCGACCGCGCCGCTGCGACCCGCCCCTGCAACCCGTCGCCGGCCGCTCAGATTTCCCGGAAGCTGCCGCTGCGGCCCTTGCCGGCGGCGAAGCGGGCCGCGCCGGCCCGCGCCTCGGCCTCGATGATCGGCTGGCCGCCCGCGCCCTCGGCGATCAACGCCTCGCGCAGCTCATGGTCCCATTGCCGATAGGCCGATAGCCGGTCGGCGCGCAGGCAAAGCTGCGGGAAGCGGGCGATCTCCGCCGCCAGTTTCTCCGCCTCGGCCCGCGCCCGGCCCTTGGGCACCACGCGGTTGGCCAGGCCGAAGTCGAGCGCCTCTTTGGCATCCACCGGCCGGCCGGTCAGGATCATGTCGAGCGCCCGGCTCAAGCCGATCAGCCGCGGCAGGCGCACCGTACCGCCATCGATCAGTGGGACGCCCCAGCGCCGGCAGAACACGCCGAACACCGCATCCTCCGCCGCCACGCGCAGGTCGCACCACAAGGCCAGCTCAAGCCCGCCGGCCACGGCATAGCCTTCGACCGAGGCGATCACCGGCTTGCTCAATAGGGCGCGCGAAGGTCCCATCGGCCCCGACCCGGCCGGATCGTCGCGATAGCGCACGCCGCCCGTCGCCACCGCCTTCAGATCGGCGCCGGCGCAGAACGTGCCATGGTCGCCGTGGAACACACCGACCAGCGCATCCTTGTCGCGGTCGAAATCCTGCCACGCCGCGTCGAGCTCGAGCGCGGTGGCGGGATCGACCGCGTTGCGCGCCTGGGCGCGGTCGATGATCACCGTGGTGACCGGTCCGTTCTTCTCGACGCGGATGCTCATGGCAGCCTCCTAGGCAATGGTGACGCCGCCATCGACCACGATCACTTGGCCCGTGAGGAAGGCGCCGGCGCGCGAGGCCAGCATGACGGCGACGCCGCCGATATCGTCGGGCTCGCCGATGCGCTTGAGCGGCGAGCGCTCCAGCCGGTTTTCCAGCAGCGCCTCGTCCTCCCACAGCGCCTTGGCGAAATCGGTCTTCACCAGGCCGGGCGCGATGGTGTTGACGCGGATGTTGTGCGGCCCCAGCTCCAGCGCCAGGTTGCGCACCAGCGCCATGTCGGCCGCCTTGGAGATGCCGTAGGCGCCCAGAATGGCGGTGCCGCGCAACCCGCCGATGCTCGACACCACGATGATGGCGCCGTCCTTTTTCGCCTTCATGTCCGCCGCGCACAGATTGCTGAGCCAGATATTGCTGAGGATGTTGTTCTTCATGATCTTGTCGAAGGCGTCGTCCGGCATCTTCTCGGTCGGGCCGTAATAGGGATTCGACGCGGCATTGCACACCAGGATGTCGATCGGCCCGAAATGCTGGCGGGTCTTGGCCACCAGGTTCTCGAGCTGCGCCTTGTCGGAGATATTGGCCGGGATCGCCACCGCCTGGCCGCCGGCCTGGCGGATGGCGTCGGCCACTTCCTCGCAAGCCGGCGCCTTGCGGCTGGAGATCACCACCTTGGCGCCGTGCCGGGCCATCTGCTCGGCGATCGACTTGCCGATGCCCTTGCTCGAGCCGGTGACGATGGCGACCTTGCCGGTCAGGTCGAAAATGCTCATCACTTGTCCTCCCCTTGTTCGTGTCAGGCGAACATCGCCGAATTCATGGTCAGCGTGGTGTCGTCGAGCCGGCGCAGCAGCGCATTGAGGTGACCGCTGCGCGGCAGCTCGTAGGCGAAGAAATAGCGGCAGGTCATCAGCTTGCCGGCGATGAAATCATCCGGCGCGGCCTTGCTCGCGGCAATGCCCTGCTGCAGCCACATCCAGCCCATCACCACCAGCCCGACCAGGTCGAGATGATAAGCGGCATTGGCCAGCGCCAGGCTGGGCGCCTTGCTCCGTGCGGCGTCGAGCAGGATTGTCGTGGTGGTCAGCATCTCGTCCAGCGCCGCCTGCAGCGAATCGGCATGCGCCGCCAATTTCGGCACCGACCGTGCCTGTTCGATGGTCTTGCCGATCTCCGCCGCCAGCAGCTTCAGCCCGGCGCCGCCGCCCATCCCCGCCTTGCGGCCCAGCAGGTCGATGGCCTGGATGCCGTTGGTGCCCTCGTGGATCGGGTTGAGCCGCTGGTCGCGATAATACTGCTCGACCGGATATTCGCGGGTATAGCCGTAGCCGCCCAGCACCTGGATGGCGTATTCGTTGGCCTTCAGGCACATCTCGCTCATCCAGCCCTTGACCACCGGCGTCAGCATGTCGAGCAGCAGCGCCGCCTGCTTGCGTTCCGCCTCGCTTTGCGCGTGGTGCTGCTTGTCGACCAGTTGCGCCGCGAACAGGCACAGATGCAGGCCGCCCTCGCTGACCCATTTCTGGTGCAGCAGCATGCGCTTGACGTCGGCATGCTCGACGATCGGGATCATCGGCTGGGTGGGATCCTTGCTGTCCGGCGCCCGGCCCTGCAACCGCCCGCGCGCGTATTCCAGCGAATAGAGATAGGCGACATAGGACAGCATGACCGAACCCAGGCCGACGCCGATACGCGCCTCGTTCATCATGTGGAACATGTATTCCAGGCCGCGATGCGGCTGCCCTACCAGATAGCCCGTAGCACCGCCCCGCTCGCCGAAATTCAGCGCCGTGTTGGTGGTGCCACGATAGCCCATCTTGTGATTGAGGCTGACCAGGCGCACGTCGTTGCGCGCGCCGACCGCGCCGTCGGCCTCGACCAGGAATTTCGGCACGATGAACAGGGAGATGCCCTTCACCCCGGGCGGCGCGCCGACGATCTTGGCCAGCACCAGATGCACGATGTTTTCGCTCAACTCGTGCTCGCCGGCCGAGATCCACATCTTGTTGCCGACGATGCGCCAGGAGCCGTCGGGCTGCGGCTCGGCGCGGGTGCGGATATCGGCCAGCGATGACCCCGCCTGCGGCTCGCTCAAGCACATGGTGCCGAAGAAGCGGCCCTCGAACATCGGCCGCATATAGAGCGCCTTCTGTTCCTGGGTGCCGAAGGCCTCGATCAGGTTGGCCGCGCCCACCGTCAGGAACGGATAGCCGGCGCTGCCGATATTGGCGGCCTGGAACAACGCCGAGCAGGCTTGGGCCACCGTCCAGGGCAATTGCATGCCGCCCAGCTCGTAATCCTTATGCGCCGCCATCAGCCCGGCCGCGCGATAGGCCGCCATGGCCTCGGCCACCTCCGGGATCATGCTGACCTTGTGCCCGTCGAAACTCGGCTCGTTGCGGTCGGCCTTGACGTTGTGCGGATAGAACTTGTCCAGCGCCACCTGGTGGGCGGTGGCGATCGCCGCCTGGAAGGTCTCGCGGCTATGGTCGGCGAAGCGCGGCAGCGCGGTCAGCTTTTCGGCCTGCAGAACCTCGTACAGAACGAATTCCAGGTCGCGCATATTGATCAACGGCGAAGCCATTCGGGCACTCCAGGGATTGGCTGTGTCGGTCAAATCTTGGGCAGACTCTTGCCTGCCCGCGACCCAACTGCAAGCGCCTGTTCTTCCAGCGCTTTTGCCGCGTTGCGGCGGGCGGTAGCGGCCGCTAGATTGCAGCCTAAAGGGTTGCCGTTTCAGGGAGGGTAAAATGCGTGGTCTGATGATGGACCGGCCGCTGCTGATTTCGCAGTTGATCGAGTTCGCCGCCGAATATCACAACACCAGCGAGATCGTGTCCCGCACCGTCGAAGGGCCGATCCACCGCTACACCTATGCCGACGCCGCGCTGCGCGCGCGCAAGCTGGCCAAGGCGCTGCAGGCGCTGGGCGTCCAGCAGGGCGACCGCATCGGCACCATCGCCTGGAACGGCTATCGCCATTTCGAGATTTACTTCGCCGTCTCCGGCTCGGGCGCGGTGTGCCACACCATCAACCCGCGCCTGTTCCCCGAACAGATCGTCTACATCGCCAACCACGCCGAGGACAAGATCATCTTCGTCGATCTCAACCTGCTGCCGATCGTCGAGAAGCTGCGCGACCAGCTCCGTTCGGTGAAGCATGTGGTGGTGATGACCGACCGCGCCCACATGCCGGACAGCGCCTTGTCGGGCCTACTGTGCTACGAGGAGCTGGTCGCCGCCCAGGACGGCAATTTCGCCTGGCCGGATTTCGACGAGAACACCGCCTCCTCGCTGTGCTACACCTCCGGCACCACGGGCAATCCCAAGGGCGTGCTTTATTCGCATCGCTCGACCATCCTGCATTCCTACGGCATCAACATGAAAGGCGTGATGGGCTTCACCGCCGACGACATCGTGCTGCCGGTGGTGCCGATGTTCCACGCCAATGCCTGGGGCATCCCCTATGCCGCGCCGATGGCCGGCGCATCCCTGGTGTTCCCCGGCTTCAAGATGGACGGCGCCAGCATCTACGAGCTGTTCGAGAGCGAAAAGGTCACGATCAGCGCCGGCGTGCCGACCATCTGGCTCGAGCTGCTGCGCTACTGCGACAACAACGGCAAGAAGCTGGAGACCCTGAAGAAGACCTTGATCGGCGGCTCGGCCGTGCCGCGCGCCATGATCGAGAAATTCGACAAGGACCACGGCGTGTTCGTGATGCACGGCTGGGGCATGACCGAGATGAGCCCGCTGGGCACCGCCAGCGACTTCAAGCGCGGCGAGCATCACCTGCCCAAGGAACAGCAATACGACCTGCAGGCCAAGCAAGGCCGGCCGGTGTTCGGCGTCGAGATGAAGATCGTCGACGACGCCGGCAACGACCTGCCCAAGGACGGCGTGGCGTTCGGCAATCTGCTGGTGCGCGGGCCGTGGATCGCCCGCGCCTATTTCAAGGGCGAAGGCACCGCCGCCTTCACCAAGGACGGCTGGTTCCACACCGGCGATGTCTGCAAGCTCGATCCTGACGGCTACATGGTGATAACCGACCGCTCGAAGGACGTCATCAAATCGGGCGGCGAATGGATCAGCTCGATCGATGTCGAGAACCTGGCGATCGGCTGCCCGGGCGTGCAGGAGGCCGCGGTGATCGGCATCGCTCATCCCAAATGGGACGAGCGGCCGCTGCTGATCATCGTCAGGAAGGAAGGCGCCGAGCTGACCAAGGAAGACGTGCTGCGCTATTTCGAGGGCAAGATCGCCAAATGGTGGATGCCCGACGACGTGGTGTTCGTCGACCAGCTCCCGCACACCGCCACCGGCAAGCTGCTCAAGACCAAGCTGCGCGAGGATTTCAAGGACTACCGCCTGCCCTCGATCGCGGCGGAGTAGTCGTCCGGCCGCCGGTCCCGCACCGGCGGCCTTTTCTTTTCCGCTGCGCCGCTCGGTCGCGGCCATCACACCAAGCTGAAGGAAGTCGCCAACATGTCGAGCGATCAGGCCGTCTTGTTTTCCACCCAGGGCGATGTCGGGGTCATCACCATCAACAACCCGCCGGTCAACGCCCTGCGCAACGCGGTGCGCGCCGGCATCAAGGAAGGCGTCGACAAATTCGTCGCCGATCCGGCGATCAAGGCTATCGTGCTGATCGGCGGCGGCCGCACCTTCATCGCCGGCGCCGACATCAAGGAATTCGGCAAGCCGCCCTCCGGCCCCGACCTCAACAGCGTCATCGCCACCATGGAAAGCGCGCCCAAGCCGATCGTGGCGGCGCTGCACGGCACCGCGCTGGGCGGCGGGCTGGAGACGGCGTTCGGCGCCCATTATCGCGTGATCGCCCCCAGCGGGCGGGTCGGCCTGCCCGAGGTGCATCTGGGCCTGCTGCCCGGCGCCGGCGGCACGCAGCGCCTGCCCCGCCTGATCGGCGCCAAGGCCGGGCTCGACGCCATCCTGTCCGGCGCGCATATCCCGGCGGCCAAGGCCAAGGCGCTGGGCATCGTCGATGCCGTGATCGAGGGCGACCTGCTGGACGGCGCCGTCGCCTATGCCCGCAAGCTGGCGGCCGACAAGGCGCCGCTCAAGAAGATCCGCGACCTCAAGGCCAAGCTGGAAAGCCCGACGCTCTTTGAAGACACGGAAAAAGCGATCGCCCGCAAGTCGCGCGGCTTCCTGGCGCCGTTCAACATCATCAAGTGTGTGAGGGCCGCGGTCGAGAAGCCGTTCGACGAGGGCATGAAGACCGAGCGCGAGTTGTTCCTGCAATGCCTGACCTCGCCGCAATCGGCGGCGCAGCGCTACTACTTCTTCGCCGAGCGCGAGGCGGCCAAGGTCAAGGATGTGCCGGCCGACACGCCGCAGCGGAGGATCGAGAGCGCCGGCATCATCGGCGCCGGCACCATGGGCGGCGGCATCGCCATGAACTTCGCCAATGCCGGCATTCCCGTCACCGTGCTGGAGAACGACCAGGCTGCGCTCGATCGCGGCATGAAGACCATCCGCACCAATTACGACAACACCGCCAAGCGCGGCGGCATGAAGGCCGAAGACGTCGACAAGCGCATGGCGCTGATCACGCCCACCCTGTCCTACGACGCGCTGAAGGATGTCGACATCGTCATCGAGGCGGTGTTCGAGACCATGGAAGTCAAGGAGCAGGTGTTCAAGAAGCTTGACCAAGTGGCCAAGCCGGGCGCCATCCTGGCCACCAACACCTCCGGCCTCGACATCAACCAGATCGCCGCCTACACCGGCCGGCCGCAAGACGTGATCGGCATGCACTTCTTCTCGCCAGCCAATGTCATGAAGCTGCTGGAGAACGTGCGCGGCGCCAAGACCGGCAAGGACGTGATCGCCACGGTGATGAGCCTGTCGAAGAAAATCGGCAAGGTGCCGGTGCTGGTCGGCGTGTGCGAGGGCTTCGTCGGCAACCGCATGCTGCGCCAGCGCGCCGCCCAGGCGTCCTATATGGTCGAGGAAGGCGCCACGCCGCAGCAGGTCGACAAGGTGCTGTACGATTTCGGCTTCCCGATGGGGCCGTTCGCCATGTCCGACCTGGCCGGCAACGACGTGAGCTGGCGCATCCGCCAGGGCAAGAAGCAGAGCCAGGGCGCGGCGCAGAGCAACACGCGCTACGCCGGCTATATCGCCGACGCCATCTGCGAGCAGGGCCGCTTCGGCCAGAAGACCGGCAAGGGTTGGTTCCTCTATAACCTGCCCGACCGCACGCCGATCCCCGATCCGGAAGTGCAGAAGATCATCGAGGAGACCAGCAAGAAGCTGGGCATCACGCGGCGCGACATTTCCGACCAGGAGATCCTGGAGCGTACGCTCTACCCGATGGTCAACGAGGGCGCCAAGATCCTCGAGGAAGGCATGGCCCAGCGGGCGCTGGACATCGACGTGATCTGGGTCAACGGCTATGGCTGGCCGGTCTATCGCGGCGGCCCGATGTACTGGGCCGACCAAATCGGCCTGAAGACCATCTACGACGCGCTCAACAAATACCACGAGCAGACCGGCGACAGCTTCTGGAAGCCCGCTCCGCTGCTGCAGCGGCTGGTGGGAGAGAACAAGACCTTCGCCAGCCTGTGACGATCGGGTGTTGCTCGCCCGCCCTGCCGATTAAAACCCCAGGGCGGCGATCAACGTCCTGACCGTCATGAAGATCAGGATCAGCGAGCCGATGGTCCATAACGTCGCCCGCAAATCATGCGTCTGGGCGGTGAAGTAAGCTGCAAAATGCAGCAGCCGCGAAACCACGTAGCCGTAGAGCAGCAACTGCGCCCATAGCAGCGATGGCCCGGTCAGGACGTAAAGGAAGCCGGCGACCAGGAAGAACGGCAGGTTCTCCAGGTCGTTGTGCTGGATGCGCCGGATACGCTCGACGCGCTCGTCGGGCTGGAGCTGCCTGGGATCGGGATGCGGGTTGAGCGGCGTTTTGCGCAAATCCTCGGGCGAGCGGAAGCCGCCCTTGACCTGCATCATGCGGACGACCGTCAGCCACGACATGCTTATGGCTTTCAGGATCATCAAGGTGGCGGCGATCGCATAGGTGGCGAACACCGGGTCCTGCAGGCTCAAACTGTTCATGTGTCGGGCTTCCCTGGCGTTGCGCGCACGGCACCGGCCAGGTTGGCCGGCGGTCGGGCGCGATCAACAGCTAAACGTCGGCAAACCGGAAGGTCAATACCAAGGCGTGATCGCCCGCCGGTTGCGGCCGGCGATTCGGCAGGTGCAAAGCCCCGCCGGCTCGCCTAGATTTGACGGGCAGGCGTCGAAACCCGACGCGAAGAAACGCCCAGGAGGAATGCCATGGCCGATGCCGTCATCGTTTCCACAGCCCGCACGCCGATCGGCAAGGCGTTCCGCGGCATCTTCAACGACACCCATGGCGCGGATATCGGCGCCCATGTCATCAAGCACGCCGCCGAGCGCGCCAAGCTCGACCTGGCCGAGGTCGAGGACGTGATCTTCGGCTGCGGCACGCCCGAGGGCACCACCGGCATGAACGTGGCGCGCGTCTCGGCAATGCGCGCCGGCGCGCCGGTCAGCGTGTCGGGTGTCACGGTCAACCGCTTCTGCTCCTCGGGCCTGCAGACCATCTCGATGGCCGCCCAGCGCGTGCTGGTCGACAAGGTGCCGGTGGCGATCGGCGGCGGGGTGGAATCGATCAGCCTGACCCAGGGCAAGACCAACACCTATCGCCTGGTCAACGAGTGGGTGATGGAGAAGCGGCCGGGCATCTACCACTCGATGATCCAGACCGCCGACAACGTGGCGGCGCGCTATGGCATCAGCCGCGAGGCGCAGGACGAATACGCGCTGCAGAGCCAGATGCGCACCGCCGCCGCGCAGCAGGCCGGCAAGTTCGACGACGAGATCGTGCCGATGAAGACCACCATGGTGGTCACCGACAAGAACACCGGCGAGACCTCGAAGAAAGAGACGATGCTGACCAAGGACGAAGGCAACCGGCCCGACACCAACCTGGAAGGCCTGCGCAAGCTGCAGCCGGTGGCCGGTCCCGACAAATGGATCACCGCCGGCAACGCCAGCCAGCTCTCCGACGGTGCCTCGGCGGCGGTGGTGATGACCGACGCCGAAGCCGCCCGGCGCGGGTTGAAGCCGCTGGGCATCTACAAGGGCCTGGCGGTGGCCGGTTGCGAGCCCGACGAGATGGGCATCGGCCCGGTCTTCGCGGTGCCGCCGCTGCTCAAGCGCTTCGGCCTGACCATGGACGACATCGATTTGTGGGAGCTGAACGAGGCCTTCGCGGTGCAGGTGATCTACTGCCGCGACAAGCTCGGCATCCCCAACGACAAGCTGAATGTCGATGGCGGCTCGATCTCGATCGGCCATCCTTACGGCATGTCCGGCGCGCGCATGGTCGGCCATGCGCTGATCGAGGGCCGGCGCCGCAAGGCCAAGAACGTGGTGGTGACCATGTGCATCGGCGGCGGCATGGGCGCGGCCGGGCTGTTCGAGGTCGTGCAATAAGCGTCAACGGATAAGGAGAGCGGGCCCGCTTCGGCGGGCCTTCTTGTTTCAGCCATGGCCAAAAGCAAATCCATCGCCGCCGGATCCACCGCACCCGTGTTGAAGGTCCGCCCCTACAAACCGGCGGATCGCAAGGCGCTGATTGCGTTGTGGACCGCCTGCGGCCTGACCCGGCCGTGGAACCCGCCCGATCGCGACATCGATCTGTGCGTCAAGTCCAAGCATGGCGCCATCCTGGTCGGCGAGCTGGATGGCCGGATCGCCGCGGCGGCCATGGTCGGCCATGACGGCCATCGCGGCTGGGTCTATTACGTGGCCGCCGATCCGCAGCATCAGCGTCGCGGCCTGGGCGCGGCGATCATGGCGGCGGCCGAGGCCTGGCTGCAGAAGCGCGATGTGCCCAAGATCATGCTGCTGATCCGGCCCGAGAACAAAAAGGTCGCGCGCTTCTACAAGAGCCTGGGCTACGAGATCGAACCGCGCGTGCTGATGAGCAAGCGCTTCGCCGATCAATAGCGCTCAATAGCCGGGGGGCTTGGGGCACGGCCCCAGCGTCTTCTCGATGCGCTCGGCGATGGCCAGCAGCTTCATCTCGTCCCAGCGCTTGCCGATCATCTGCACGCCGATCGGCAACCCCGCCCCCGACATTCCGGCTGGGATCGCCACCGCCGGCTGGCCGGTGAGATTGGCCAGGAAGCTGTAGGCGGTCGCCGCCTGCCAATAAGGGAATTCCTTGCCGTCGATCGCCAGGGTGCCGCCGCTGCGGCCGCGCGCGAAAGCGGGGAACGGCGCCACCGGCGCAATCAAGGCGTCGTACTGGCCGAAGAAGCTTTCCATGGCGCGGATCACCTGGTCGCGATAGTCGAGCAGCTTGGCGAATTCCGGCATCTCCAGCCGCGCCGCCTTGGCGGTGGCACGGCGGCTGGGATCGGGCGAATCGGCATAGGCGAAGAAGCGCTGCCGGCTTTCCAGCGGCTCGAAGGTGCGGGTCATGTAGCCGATCAATTCCGACCACGCGGTCCAGGCGCGCTCGAAGTCGATGCCTTGCGGCACCACGTTCTTCAGCTTGAATCCGGCACGCTTCAGGGTCCGGGCCAATTGCTCGACCACGCGCCGCGTGTCGGCATCGGCCGGCACGAACGGCCATTCGGCAGCCCAGGCGATGGTGGTCTGCTTCGGGTCGACCGTCACCGGCGTCAGCGGCGCGGGCGGCACTTCGATATCGATGCCGTCCGGTCCGGCCGTGACCTGCAGCCCGATGCGCAGATCGGCCACCATGTGCGCCAGGAAGCCGAACGTGCCCATGTAGCGCACCGCCTTGGGCGCATCGGGCATGTTGGGCACATGGCCGGTGCCGGGTACGCGCCACTCGCTGGTCTTCAGGCCATAGACGCCGCAGAAATGGCTGGGGATGCGCACCGAGCCGCCGATATCGCTGCCGATCTCGAACGGCGTCAGCCGCGCCGCCACCGCCGCCCCGCCGCCGCCGGTCGAGCCGCCCGGCGTGCGCGCCGCATCCCATGGGTTCTTGCTCTCGCCGAACAGCGGCGACTTGCACTGCACGTCCATGCAAAGCTCGGGCACGTTGGTCTTGCCCAGGATCACCGCGCCCGCCGCTTTCAGGCGCGCCACCGCACTGGCGTCGCGCGCGGCGACATTGTCGGCAAGCGGCGGATGGCTGGAGGTGGTCTTCCAGCCGGCCACGTCGTAAGCTTCCTTCACCGTGATCGGCACGCCGTGCAAGGCACCCATGCTCCTGCCCTTGGCCAGCATGCGGTCGGCGGCGCGCGCCGTGGCCAGCGCGCCCTTGGCATCGACCAGCACCAGCGCGTTGATCGCCGCATTGCGCGCGGCGATGCGGTCCAGAAACGCCCGCGTCGCCTCGACAGACGAAACCCGGCCGCGCGCGATCGCCCTGGCCAACGCGCCGGCCGACATGTCGGTGATGTTCATGGGCTTCCTCCCGCGACACTTTGTTCGTTGCCACAAGCCTAGCGCGCCGCGCCACACTGCGGAACGGCCTGATTGTGCCGCCGCCCCACGCGGGCTAAAAATCCAACGACAACGACGGTGGGGGAAGCCATGAGCCTGAAGGGCAAGACCATGTTCGTCTCCGGCGCCAGCCGCGGCATCGGCCTGGCGATCGCGCTGCGCGCGGCCCAGGACGGCGCCAACGTGATCGTCGCCGCCAAGACCGCCCTGCCCGACAAGCGCCTGCCCGGCACCATCTATTCCGCCGCCGAGGCGATCGAGCAGGCCGGCGGCCAGGCGCTGCCGGCGATCTGCGACATCCGCGACGAGCAGTCGGTGATCGACGCGGTCGAAGCCGGCGTCGCCAAATTCGGCGGCATCGACATCCTGGTCAACAACGCCAGCGCCATCGGCCTGACCGGCACCCTGGCGACGCCGATGAAGCGCTACGACCTGATGCACCAGATCAATCTGCGCGGCACGTTCATGGTGTCGCAGAAATGCATCCCGCATCTGATGAAGGCGGCCAACCCGCATGTGCTGAACCTGTCGCCGCCGCTCGACATGGACGTGAAATGGTTCGCACCGCATGTCGCCTACACCATGGCCAAGTTCGGCATGAGCATGTGCGCCTGGGCGATGGCGGCGGAGTTCAAGGATCAGGGCATCGCCTTCAACACCTTGTGGCCGCGCACCGCCATCGCCACCGCCGCGATCCAGAACCTGCTGGGCGGCGACGAGATGATGAAGCGCAGCCGCAAGCCGGAGATCATGGCCGATGCCGCCTATGCCATCTTCAACCGGCCGAGCCGGCAATGCAGCGGCAATTTCTTCATCGACGACGAGGTGCTGGCCGCCGAAGGCGTGACCGATTTCGACCGCTACGCCGTCACGCCGGGCGTCGAGCTGGTGCCCGACTTCTTCATCCCCGGCCAGGGCTATGGCCGGGCCGGCGGCCTGAGCTGAGGAGCGGTGCGGTGGCGCATTTCATCCTGATTCACGGCGCCAGCCATGGCGGCTGGTGCTGGGACAAGGTCGTCACGCTGCTCCAGGCCGACGGCCACAGCGTGGCGGCGCCCGACCTGCCGGGCGCCGGCAGCGACCGCACCCATCTGGCCGATATCGACCTGCCGCTCTACGTCAAGCGCGTGGTGGCGGCGATCGATGCCGCGCCGTCGCCGCCGGTGCTGGTCGGCCATTCGATGGGCGGCGTCAGCATCACCGAGGCGGGCGAGGCGCGCGCCGACAAGATCGCCTGCCTGGTGTTCCTTACCGCGATGATGCCGGCCGACGGGCAATACGCCCGCGAGATCTCGGCCCGCCTGCCCGGCTCGCTGCTGTCGCGCTCGCTGGAACTGGCCAATGACGGCATCAGCTACGCCTACAAGAAGGCCAACGCGCCGACCCTGTTCTACAACGACTGCTCGCCGGAAGACACCTACGCCGCCATGCAGCGGCTGCGGCCGATGCCGCGCAACGTCACCATGACGCCGATCCACACCACGCCCGAGCGCTTCGGCCGGCTCAAGCGCGTCTATATCGAATGCACCCTGGACCAGGCGATCCCGCTGGAACTGCAGCGGGTCATGCAGAAGGCCGTACCGCCGGACCGGACCATCACCATGCAGGCCGGCCACTCGCCCTTCCTGTCCGCGCCTGAGGAACTGGCGCGACATTTCGAGGAAATCGCGAAATGGACGGGGGTGTGATCGTCTTCACCTCTCCCCTTGTGGGAGAGGTCGCGAGCGCTTTAGCGCGAGCGGGTGAGGGGTGATCACAGGCGATCTGTGTAACACCCCTCACCCGCCCGTTCTCACGCTGCGCGTTCGAACGGTCGACCTCTCCCACAAGGGGAGAGGTGAAAAATTCACCGCCCCTTGAACACTGGCTTGCGCTTCTCGACGAAGGCGGTGACACCTTCCAGGTGATCGGCCGAGGCGGCGCAGCGGGCGATGGCTTCGGCCTCGCGATGGAGCTGGGAATCGAAATTGCTCTCCAGCGAATTGTGCATCAGCCGCTTGACCTCGCCGTAAGCAAAGGTCGGTCCCACTGCCAGGCGGCGGGTCAGCTTCTCGGTCTCGGCCTCGAGCTGGGCGCGCGGCACCACGAAATTGACGATGCCCAGTTCCTGCGCTTTCTTGGCGTCGAACCGCTCCGCCAGATAGGCGATCTCCAGCGCCTTGCGGGTGCCGACCAGCCGCGGCAGCCAGTAGGTGGCGCCGCCATCGGCCGAGAAGCCGATATTCGCGTAGGCCAACGTGAAGAACGCATCGTCGGCGGCGATCGCCAGATCGGCCGCCATCATCAGGCTGAGGCCGAAACCGGCCGCGGCGCCCTGCACCGACACCACGGTCGGCTTGTTCATGCGGCGGAACGAATAGATCAGCGCATGCAGCAGGTTGACCTTCCATTCCAGCCCGGCGGCATGCGCCTTCTGGTCGGATTTGAGCCGCTCGTAGAAACCCTTGACGTCGCCGCCGGCCATGAAGTGGTCGCCCGCGCCGCGCAGCAGCACGCAGCGCACCGCGTCGTCGCGCTCGAAGGCGGCGGTGGCGTCGGTCAGGCCCTTGGTCATGTCGTCGCTCAAGGCGTTGAGCGATTGCGGGCGGTTGAGCGTGATGATGCCCACCCCGTCCCTGATCTCGGTCAGCACGTCCTGGCTCATAATTCCCTCCGGAAAAAGAAACGGCGCCTTTTCTGGCGCCGTCGATTGTTTTCGTTAAAAAGCTTCGGCCGGCATGGCCATCATCGGCTCGACGCCGGCCTGGATCTGCGCCGCCAGCGCATCGGCCTGCGGCAGTACGCGCTTGATGAAGAACCGGCCGGTGATCAGCTTGGCGTTGTAGAACTCGGCGTCGCTGGCCTTCTCCTTGCCGCCCAGCGCCGCCTTGGCGATGCGCGCCCACATATAGGTCATGGCGGTGAGCGCGAACAGGCGCAGGAAATCGCTGGCCGCGCCGCCGGCTTCCTCGTGGTTGCGCATGGCGTTCTGCATCAGCCACATCACCGTGGCCTGCAACTGGTTGACCGCCTTGTCCAGCGCCGTCACATAGTCCGCCAGCGCCGCGTTGGCCTTGTTCTCGGCGACGAAGCCGTGCAGCAGCGCCAGCCATTTCTGCATCGGCCGGCCGCCATTCATCGGCAGCTTGCGGCCCACCAGGTCGAGCGCCTGGATGCCGTTGGCGCCTTCGTAGAGCTGGGTGATGCGCGCGTCGCGCACCAGTTGCTCGACGCCGTTCTCGCGGATATAGCCGTGGCCGCCATAGACCTGCACCGCCCAGTTGGCGGATTCGAAGCCCTGGTCGGTGAAATAGGCCTTCACCACCGGGGTCAGCAGCGCCAGCAGGTCTTCCGCTTCCTCGCGCTTGGCGGCATCGTCGCTGTGGCGCGCGGTGTCGATCATGGTGCCGACCCAATAGGCCAGCGCGCGGGCGCCCTCGCTGAACGACTTCTGCAGCAGCAGCATGCGCCGCACGTCGGGATGCACGATGATCGGATCGGCCGGCTTGTCCGGCGCCTTGGGACCGGACAGCGAGCGGCCCTGCAGGCGCTCCTTGGCATAGGAAGCCGCGCTCTGATAGGCGGTCTCGGCCAAGCCCAGCCCCTGCATGCCGACGCCCAGGCGCGCGGCGTTCATCATCACGAACATGGCGTTGAGGCCCTTGTTGGCCTCGCCGATCAGCCAGCCGGTGGCGCCGTCGAAATTCATCACGCAAGTGGCGGACGCCTTGATGCCCATCTTGTGCTCGATGGCGCCGCAGGCGAAGCCGTTGCGCGGGCCCGGCGTGCCGTCGGCCTTGGGCAGGAATTTCGGCACGATGAACAGGGAGATGCCTTTGGTGCCGCCCGGCGCGTCGGGCAGACGGGCCAGCACCAGGTGGATGATGTTCTGGGAAAGATCGTGCTCGCCGGCCGAGATGAAGATCTTGGTGCCGGTGATCTTGTAGGTGCCGTCGGCCTGCGGCTCGGCGCGGGTGCGCAGCATGCCCAGATCGGTGCCGCAATGCGGCTCGGTCAGGCACATCGTGCCCGACCATTCGCCGCTGCCCAGCTTGGGCAGATAGCGCTGCTTCAGCTCGTCATTGGCGTGATGATTGATCGCCTCGTAGGCACCGGCCGACAGGCCCGGATACATGCCGAACGCCAAATTGGCCGAGCAGATCATCTCCTGCACCACGAAGCCGACCGTGGCCGGCAGGCCCTGCCCGCCGTAATCGGGATCGGTCGACAGATTGGTCCAGCCGCCGCCGGTGAAGGTGTCGTAGGCTTCCTTGAAGCCCTTGGGCGTGCGCACCACGCCGTTCTCGAAGCTGCAGCCTTCCTCGTCGCCGGAGCGGTTGAGCGGAAACAGCACTTGCTCGCAGATCTTGGCCGCCTCCTCCAGCACCGCGTCGATCACGTCGGGCGTGATGTCGGCGAAATTGGGCAGCGACGCGATGGCGTCGACATTCAGCACCTCGTTGAGCACGAAGCGCATGTCGCGCAGCGGAGCCTTGTAGACAGCCATGATCCATCCTCCCGGATTGCGCGGGGCCGACGCTCGGCCCCGATCGGTGTTATGGGAACTATTCCCTGTCGGGATCGGCGCCGCGCTCGCGCAGCATCGCCACGGCGCCGGCTTCCAGTTCGCGCAGCTCGGCGATCTGCGCCTGCAGATCGGCCGCCTTGCGTTCCATGTCGACGACATGCTCGCGCGCGCGCTTCAGCGCGGCCTTCAGTTGCGACACCCGGCTGCGGTCGGTCTCGTACAGATCGAGCAGTTCCTTGATGTCGGCCAGGCTGAAGCCCAGCCGCTTGCCGCGCAGGATCCAGCCCAACCGGAAACGGTCGGCGCGGCTATAGATGCGGTTGAGCCCCTGCCGCGTCGGCGCGATCAGGCCCTGGTCCTCGTAAAAGCGGATGGTGCGCGCCGTGACGTCGAACTCGCGTGCCAGATCGGCGATGCTGAAGCTCTGCCGGCGATCGTCGGCATCGTTCGGATCGACGCATTGCGGACGTACCGTGGTGGTCGCGCTGGGCATGTCGTTTTTTTACTTCACGTTTACGTAAACGTCAAGCATGCTGGGGGCGACGAATTGCCGGCCGCCCTGCGGCCGTGGCACGCTAGACGCAAGAACAGGGCGTTACGGGAGGGGCAATGTACGACTACATCATCATCGGCGCTGGTTCGGCCGGCTGCACCCTGGCCAACCGCCTCACCGAAGACGCCGCCGCCAAAGTGCTGCTGCTGGAAGCCGGCAAGCCCGACAACCACCTGCTGCTGCGCATGCCGGCGGGCTTCGCCAGCCTGGGCGAGACCTCCCCGTTCAACTGGCGCTACGAGACCGAGCCGCAGAAGCACTGCGACAACCGGCGCATGTACTGGCCGCGCGGCAAGACCTTGGGCGGATCGAGCTCGATCAACGCCATGCTCTATATCCGCGGCAACGCCTACGACTACGATCTGTGGCGCCAGCTCGGCAACGAGGGCTGGAGCTATCGCGAGGTGCTGCCCTATTTCATGAAGGCCGAGAACAACGAACGCGGCGCCTCCGAATTTCACGGCAGCGGCGGCCCGCTCAACGTCGCCGAACAGATTTCGCCGGCGCCGATCAGCAAGGCCTTCGTCGCCGCCGCCATCCAGTCGGGCCAGAAATCCGTGGCCGATTTCAACGGCGCCACGCAGGAAGGCTTCGGCCTCTACCAGGTGACGCAGAAGGACGCCAAACGCTGCAGCACCGCGGTCGGCTATCTGCGCCCTGCTCTGACGCGCCCCAACCTGACCGCTATCACCGAGGCTTATACGCAGAAGATCCTGGTCGAGAACGGCCGCGCCGTCGGCGTGCGCTACGTCAAGGACGGCAAGGTCGAGGATGTGCGGGCGGAGCGCGAAGTGCTGTTGTGCGGCGGCGCCGTCAACTCGCCGCATGTGCTGCTGCTGTCGGGCATCGGGCCGGCCGACGAGCTGCGCCAGGTCGGCATCGACGTGGTGCACGACCTGCCCGGCGTCGGCCGCAACCTGCAGGACCATATCGACGCCGGCATCGTCCAGTTCTGCACCCAGCGCGCTACCTACGACACCGCCAACAAGCTTGCTTCGCTGGCCAAATACCTGATCTGGAAGACCGGTCCTGGTACCTCGCCGATCGCCGAATCGGGCGGCTTCGTCAACACCCGGTCCGGCCTGGCGGCGCCGGACATCCAGTATCACTTCCTGCCGGCGATCGTGCTCGATCACGGCCGCACGCGGCTGGGCAAGAGCGGCTACACGCTGCATGCCTGCCTGCTGCGGCCGGAGAGCAGCGGCCGCATCTTCCTGCGTTCGGCCGATCCCAAGGACTATCCGGCGATCGACCCCAACTACCTGGCCACGCGCAACGACATGGATACGCTGATCGCCGGCGTGAAGATCGGTCGCGACATCCTGGCGCAAAAGGCGATGGATCCCTATCGCGGCGCGGAGCTGATGCCAGGCGACGCGGCGCGCAGCGATGCCGAGATCGAGAAATGGATCCGCGCCAAGTGCGAGACCATCTATCACCCGGTCGGCACCTGCAAGATGGGCAGCGATCCGCTGGCGGTGGTCGATGCGCAGTTGCGGGTGCGCGGCATCGCGGGCCTGCGCGTGGTCGACGCCTCGGTCATGCCGACCCTGGTGGGCGGCAACACCAACGCCCCCACCATCATGATCGCCGAACGCGCCGCCGACATGATCAGGATGGCGGCCGGCACGCTCAAGCGGGCGGCCTAGCGATGGCCCTGGTCGACCAGATGGCGTTGGCGCGCGCCCGCCGCAACGCCGGCCGGCTGCTGCTGGGCATGGGTGTGCTGGCGCTGATCCTGGCGGTGCTGGCGGTGCTGTTCGGCGAACGGATCAAGCCGATGGGCGATGCCGGCGGCCTGTCGTTCTGGCAGTTGATCGCCATCTGCCTGCTGTTCATCGGCATCGTCGATGGCGGCATCGGCCTGTTCATGACCCGCTCGGCGCAACGCGCGCTGGAAGCGCAGACGCCCGGTCCCAAGAGTTGAGAAGCTCTACAGGCTGCGCCGCAGCATGAATTTCAGCAGCCGGTCCATGCGCGGCCCGTAAGGCGGCCGCAGCAATCCGCCGAGATTGCGCTTGGACTGGTAGAACGTGCCCTTGGCGTGGCTGAAGGTGGCGAAGCCTTCCCAACCGTGATAGGCGCCGATGCCGCTCGGCCCCACGCCGCCGAACGGCAGATCCTCGGCCGCCACATGATAGAGCGTGTCGTTGATCGTGACGCCGCCTGAGGTAGTGCGTGCCAGCACGCGGTCGGTCAGGTTGGCATCGTCGCTGAACAGATAGAGCGCCAAGGGCCGGGGGTGGCGGTTGATGTAATCGATGGTCTCGTTGAGGTCGTCGTAGCCCTTGACCGGCAGCAGCGGCCCGAAGATCTCCTCCTGCATCACCGCCAGCCTATCGTCGGGATCGAGCAGCAGGGTGGGCGCGATCTTGCGCTGGTTGCTCAAGCTCTCCTCGCCGCTGGCGAGTTCGATCACCTCGACGCCCGACTGCCTCGCCTCCTCGGCCAGTCGCTGCAGGCGCTGGTAGTGCCGGTCCGACACGATGGCGGTGTAGTCCGGATTGGATGCCAGCGTGGGATAGAGCCTGGCCGTCGTGGCTCGCGCCTTGGCGACGAAATCCTGCTGCCTGGCACGCGGCACGAACACGTAGTCCGGCGCGATGCAGGTCTGGCCGGCATTGAGCAGCTTGCCCGCGACGATGCTCTGCACCGCCTTGTCCAGCGGATAGTCCGGCGCGACGATGGCCGGCGACTTGCCGCCCAATTCCAGCGTCACCGGCACCAGGTTGGCCGCCGCCGCCTGCATCACCCGCCGCCCGATCGACGTCGAGCCGGTGAACAGCAGATGATCGAACTTCAGGCGGCTGAACGCCTCGCCGATCTCCGGTCCCCCGGTCGCCACGACGATCTCGCTGGGATCGAAAGTCTCGGCGACCATGCGCTTGAGCAGCGCCGAGCTGCGAGGCGTCAGTTCGGACGGCTTGAGCATGACGCGATTGCCGGCGCCGATCGCCGCTACCAGGGGCGACAGCGCCAGGTAGACCGGATAGTTCCAGGGCGAGATGATGCCCACCACGCCCAGCGGCTGGTAATGCACCCGCGCCTTGGCGAAGGTGAACTTGGTGCGGTCGAGCGGCCGCTTCTGCGGCCTCATCCAGCGCTTCAGGTGCTTGCGGGTGTGCCGCACCGTCTCCAGCGACGTCAGCACCTCGGCCAGCATGGTCTCGTGCGCCGAGCGGTTGCCGAAATCCTCGCCGACGGCGCGCACGATATCGTCGCGGAACTTCACGATCATGCGCTGCAGCTTGTCCAGCGCCGCGACGCGCAACTCGAGCCCGGGCGGGCCGGCGCGCAGGAACGCCTCGCGCTGGCGGGCCAGCAGCGCGTCCAGATCGGTGCCCGCGGGCGCGGCGGCCAGGGATGCGACGGCAGGCATGGAAGCAGCAGACGACATGACGGATCCTCGGGTTTCCCGGCGGTCCTTGACCCGCCGGCAAGCGGCCACACATAGTAACTTAAAATGGCCGTCATGCAGCGGCCATCGGGGTTACGGGAGGCAGGGTCGAATGTCGAACTATGTGTGGGAAAAGAGCTATCCGCCGGGCGTGACGTGGGAAATCGACATTCCGCGCCAGACCCTGCCGGAGGTGCTGGACGACAGCGCCGCCAAATACGGCGACCGGCCGCTGGTCGACTTCCTCGACAAGGTGATGAGCTTCGCCCAGATCAAGGCCCTGTCCGACCGGGCGGCGCTGGGCTTCCAGAAGCTGGGCGTCAAGCCGGGCTCGCATGTCGGCCTCTATCTGCCCAACACGCCGCACTACCTGATCGCCTTCTTCGGCATCCTCAAGGCCGGCGGCGTGGTGGTGAATTACAGCCCCCTCGACGCCGAGCGCGAGCTGGAACACAAGATCGAGGACAGCGAGACCGACATCCTGGTCACGCTCGATGTCGTCGCGCTCTATCCCAAGATCGCGCCCAAGCTCAAGACCACGCGGCTGAAGAAGCTGATCGTCGGCAGCATCGCCGACTATTTGCCCTGGCCCAAGAACTGGCTCTATCCGATCGCCAAGAAGAAGGACATCGCAAGCTGGCCGCGCGATTCCCAGCACATGAGCTTCAAGGAACTGCTGGCCAATGACGGCAGCTACGCCAAGCCGCCCAAGCCGGCCGATCTGTGGGACGCCATCGCGCTGCTGCAATATACCGGCGGCACCACCGGCCTGCCCAAGGCCGCCATGCTGACCCATGGCTGCATCATGGCGGCGATGACGCAAGGCCAGGCCTGGACCCGGCCCTACACCAACCCGGGCACCGAAAAGGTCGTGTGCGTGCTGCCGCTATTCCATATCTACGCGCTGTCCGGCGTCATGCTGGGCGCGGTGCAGAACGGCAACCAGCTCATCCTCTATCCGCGGCCCGACATCGACCAGATCGTCAAGGACCTGGACAAGAAGAAGCCCACCTTCCTGCCCGGCGTGCCGACGCTCTACACCGCGATCAGCAACCACCCCAAGGCCAAGGAACTCGATCTCAAATCGCTGAAGATCTGCCTGTCGGGCGGCGCGCCGCTGCCGGTCGAGGTGCAGCAGAAATTCGAGCAGCTCACGGGCGCCACCCTGATCGAGGGTTACGGCCTGACCGAGACCTCGCCCACCGGCTGCCTGTGCCCGATCGACAAGAGCGTGCGCCGGCTGGGCTCGTGCGGCGTGCCGGTGCCCGGCACGGTGATCGAGATCCGCGACCTCGACGACCCCACCAAGAAGCTGCCGATGGGCAAGGATCACATCGGCGAGGTCTGCATCATCGGCCCACAGGTCATGAAGGGCTATTGGAAGAAGCCGGACGAGACCGCCCAGGTGCTGTTCCCTTCCGGCATCTCCAACTGGAGCCGGCTGCATACCGGCGACACTGGCTATATGGACCAGGACGGCTGGGTCTATCTGGTCGACCGCAAGAAGGACCTGATCATCTCCTCGGGCTTCAACGTCTATCCGCGCGTCATCGAAGAAGCCTGCTACGAGCACCCTGCCGTCGACGAGGTGATCTGCATCGGTATTCCCGACCAGTATCGCGGCGAGGCGCCCAAGGTGTTCATCAAGCTGAAGCCGGGCAAGACCTTGACCTTCGACGAGCTGAAAAAGCATCTCGAGGGCAAGATCGGCAAGCACGAGATGCCGGTGGCGATGGAGATCCGCAACGAACTGCCCAAGACGCCGGTCGGCAAGCTGTCGAAGAAGGAGCTCAAAGCCGAGGAGCAGGCCAAGGCCCGGAGCGCGGCCTGACCGTCACGCGCTGGCGGGAGGTCACGTGGCTATTGCCTGTTTCGGTCTGCGGCCGCTGCAGCCGCAGCGGGAAACTGTCCAAGCGATGTGGACGACAGGTCGATGTGGAATCCGTCGCGCCCTGCTTTCGGCTTCAACGTTGTTGTCGTTGACGGGAACCGGCAACTGGGCCAATTTTAACGCCCGGCAGCGCCTGCCCTTGGCGATACCGATCGGGGTTTCTCAACTCTGACCTGGTGACAAGAAAGGTGAGTCTGATCTCCTGCCGGCGTAAGGCGCCATGGCAAGGAGGCGGAAATCGAACGCGTGTCTGTAAAGGATTCGATTTCCGCGGCGGACGATCACAAACGCACGCTGCGTGGAATCGCCTTCGATCAGCAGGTCATCGTCGGCGTCTTGTTCGCCGTCATCTTCGTGGGATTTTCCCTGGCCCTGCCGGGGTTTTTCACCATCGGCAATCTTTTCACGCTGATGCGCACGGTGGCCGTGCTCGGCATTCTCGGCCTGGGCATGGCGATCGTGGTGATCGGCCGCGGCATCGACCTGTCGATGATCGCCTCGCTGGCGGTGCCGTCGGCCGTGGTCCTGGCCGTTGCCGGGGCCGGCTACGGCGTCGGCGTTTCGCTGGCCGCCGGCCTGGCCTTCGCCGTGGTGATCGGCGTGATCAACGGCTTCCTGGTCGCCTATGCGGAAATCCCGCCGCTGTTCACCACCCTGGCGGTCGGCATCGGCGTCGCCGGCATCGGCCAGAGCGGCCTGTTCGAATACGAGATCGTGCCGTGGCCACCCAGCCTCAACGCCATCGCCTGGATCGGCCAGGGCACGATCGCGGGCATTCCCTACTCGGTGATCGCCTTCGGCGCGGCAGCGATCGTGGTCTGGATCCTGCTGCGACGGACGCGGCTGGGCATCTTCGTCTATTCGGTCGGCGACAATCTCAATGCGTCGCGCATCGCCGGCATCCCGGTGCGGCCGATGGTGGAGCTGCAATATATCCTGTCCTCCTGCATCGCCCTGTTCGCCGGACTGGTGCTGTCGGCGTCGTCCTCCAACATGGACACCCGCATCTTCAACCTGACCTGGATCTACGACGTGATCCTGGTGGTGGTGCTGGGCGGCATCGGCCTGTCGGGCGGGCGCGGCGGCGTGCTCAACGTGCTGCTGGGAACGTTGCTGATCGGCACCATCGTCAACGGCATGACCATTCTCGACATCTCCTTCGAGATGCAGAACTTCATCAAGGGAATGGTTCTTCTGGCGGCGCTGTCGCTGGACAGCGTCATCAACCCACGCAACGAGGAAACCGCGCAGCAGGGAGACATCTGAGCGGCGCCGCGGCGCATTGTGCAATCGCAAGACATCAACAATCAGGAGGGAGAAAACATGAGGAAATTCGGTACGATAGCGGCTGCGGCGATGGCGCTGGCCTGGATGGTGGCCGGCGGCATGGCGCATGCCCAGCAAAGCATGAACGATCCGGCCCGCGACGCCTATTACGACACCTTCAAGAATAAGAAGGTGGTGTTCGTTCCCGTCTTCATGGGCCTCGACCTCACCGAGGGCTGGTCGAAGATGATGGCCAAGCAGGCCGCCGCGCTGGGCTACAAATACGAGGTGCGCAACTCCAACTTCAACACCGCCGCCGGCGCCCAGACGCTGACCTCGCTGATCAGCGAGAAGCCCGACGTCATCGTCGTGCAGAATCCCGACGTCCAGTCCTATGCCCGTCTGCTGGCCGAGGCGCAAAAGGCCGGCATCCACGTCATCCAGCTCAACATGAAGACCAACACGCTGACCTACGGCTTCGTCGGCGCCGACGTGATCGAGATCGGCGAGCTGCAGGCCAAGGCGGTGGCCGCCAAGTGCGGCGCCGGCACCTCGGGCAAGGTGCTGATCCTCACCGGCCCGCCGACCAGCCCGTTCTCCGCCTATATGCTGAAGGGCTATCAGAACATCCTGGACAAGGACAAGAACATCAAGGTGGTGTCGGTCCAATCGACCGGCGACTACGAATCGGCCAAGGCCAAGTCGATCACCCAGGTGGTGCTGCAGCAGAACCCCGATCTGTGCGGCGTGCTGGGCATCTGGGACAACACCGATGTCGGCACGGCTGCCGCCATCAAGGAGGCCGGCAAGAGCAACCAGGTGTTCGTGTCGAGCTCCGGCGGCGGCGGCGAGCTGGCCTGCAAGGGCATCCGCGAGGGCCTGTGGCAGCACTATGTCAGCTACGACGTGCCGGGCCAGGCGCGCGACCTGCAGAACCTGATCTCGGCGGCGCTGCAGGACAAGAACGCGATCGGCACCACCAAGAACATCCTCTACACGCCGCTTGTCGAATACACCAAGGACAATATCGACAAGCAGTTCTGCTGGACCTTGGACACCATCCGCTAACCACCGGACCCTATGGGGGCGCCGCATCGCCGGCGCCCCCTTCCCTTGCACGAAGACCGGCTTTGCGAAGTCCGTCGCCGCGAACGGCTGCATCAATGGCGAACAACTATACCAGGCTGCGCTACAAATACTGGCCCGACCACATCTTCGGCGAGTTGCTGCAGAAGCAGTGGATGGAGACGGCGGTTCCCCTGCTGGTGCTGGTGGTCACCGTCATCTATTTCAGCTCGCGCATCGACAACTTCATCTCGATCTCCAACCTGTCGAACACGCTGCGCCAGGCCAGCGAGCTGGGCTTCGTCGTGCTCGGCATGTCGCTGGTGCTGATCGTCGGCGGCATCGACTTGAGCGTGGGCTCGACCTTCGCGCTGTGCAATCTGCTGGTTCTCTACTGCATGAACGTGCTGGCGCTGCCGGTCGGCGTCACCATCGTGCTGGGCCTCCTGCTGGGTGCGTTGCTGGGCGCGGTCAACGGGCTGCTGATCGGCTATATGCGGATGCGCGCCTTCCTGACCACCATGGTGACCCTGATCGTCTACCAGGCCGTCCACCTGATGTTGAATTTCAAGCTGGCGGTGGCGATCTCCTCCGCAGTTCCCGATTCCGACCTGTGGGACTTCCTGGGCAACGGCTCGTTCCTGTCCATTCCGTTCGTCGTCTGGGTGTTCGCGGTGGTGGCAGTCGCCAGCCACATCTTCCTGACGCGGCTGCGCGCCGGCTGGCGCGTCATGGCGGTCGGCGGCAATCGCCGCTCGGCCTACAATGTCGGCCTGCCGGTCAACCGCATCGTCGCCCTTTCCTATGTCGGTTCCGGCATGCTGGTCGCCGTCTCGGCGATCTTCTATGCCTCGCGGCTGTCCAGCGCCGGCGCCGATACCGGCAAGGGCCTGGAGATCATCGTGCTGACCGCCGCCATCCTGGGCGGCATCCGGCTGGGCGGCGGCAAGGGCTCGGTTACCAAGGCGATCCTGGGCACCCTGATCATCCTGCTGATCACCAACGGCCTGCTGCGCCTGGCCGTGCCGGCCGGCGCCTCGCGCGTGATCCTCGCCACCATCCTGCTGCTGGGCGCCGCGCTCGACATCCGCTGGTTCAAGAACCGGCACAAGGCGGTCGAGGAATTCTACGTCAGCCCGTCCTATCTCGACCTGCCGCCGCTGCCCGCCGACGCCACCGGCCCGCAATCGGCCTATGCCGTCAACGACCGGCTGCGGCATGTCGAGACGATCGGCCTGGGCGAAGTCGAGGCCCCGGAGGACGTCATCCTCGACCAGGACGACAACCTCTATTGCGGCAGCCGGCATGGCGAGATCATCCGCTTCTTCGCGCCCGACTACAAACGCCGCGAAGTCTATGCCCGCATCGGCGGCCAGCCGCTCGGCATGACCTTCGACGAACGCAGCAACCTCTATGTCTGCGTCGGCGGCATGGGCCTCTACCGCGTCACGCCCGAGCGCAAGGTCGAGAAGGTCACCGACGAGACCAACCGCACGCTGTGGTCGGTGGTCGACGACAGCCGCCTGCGCCTGGCCGACGACCTCGATATCGCGCCCGACGGCCGCATCTTCTTCTCCGAGGCCACCGTGCGCTACGAGATGCACGAATGGCCGACCGACAGCCTGGAAGGCCGCGGCAACGGCCGCATCATCTGCTACGACCCGCGCACCGACAAGACCACGACGGTGCTGCGCAACCTGATTTTCCCCAACGGCGTGGTCATCGCCTCCGACAAGCAGTCGATCCTGTTCGCCGAGAGCTGGAACTGTTCGATCAAGCGCTTCTGGTTCGACGGCCCCAGGGCCGGCCGGGTCGAATTCGTCATCCGCGACCTGCCCGGCTATCCCGACAACATCAACCGGGCGTCCGACGGCAATTACTGGCTGGCGCTGATGGGCATGCGCTGCCCGGCCTTCGACCTGGCCATGCGCAAGCCCGCTTTCCGCCGGCGCATGTCGAAGCAGCTTCCCGGCGACGAATGGCTGGCGCCCAACATCAACACCGGCTGTATCGTCAAGTTCGACGAGCAGGGCCGCATCCTCGACGTGATGTGGGACGAAGGCGGCGTCAACCACCCGATGATCACCTCGATGCGCGAGCATCGCGGCTATCTCTATATCGGCGGCATCTCCAACAACCGCATCGGCCGCCTCAAGCTGCCCGGCGCCGACCCGGACTTCGTTTCCAGCAGGCGCCGCCATGCTTGACGCTCTCGCCTCGATCGTCGCCTCGGTCTTCAATCGCCGCGGCGCCAGCCTCTCGGTGCCGATCCTCGACGGCGCCCTGAAGCCGAACAACCTGCTCGAACAGGCGGTGGTGCTGGTCGAGCAGGACGGTCTGGAGGACATCGCGGTCGGACCCGACGGCGACCTCTATGTCGCTTGCGGCAAGGCGGTGCTGCGCCTGACGGATGGCGGCCAACTGGCGCCGGTGGCGCAGCACGATCATGCCGTGACGGCGCTGGCCGTGCTCGGCGACGGCACGCTGGCTGTCGGGCTTGGCACAAGAGTGATGCTGGGCCGGCCCGACGGACGGCCCAGTGACCAGCAGGTCACGTTCGATCGCGCCGATGGAAAGTCCCTCAACGCCGTCACCGCCCTTCATGCGACGGCCGACGGCGCGCTGCTGGTATGCGATGCATCGGCCACCCGTCCCTACGAGGAGTGGCACTACGATCTGATGGAAAAGGGCTGCAGCGGAAGATTGCTGCGCTACGACCCGGCATCGGGCGTGGCGACGACGGCGGCCGCCGGCCTGGCCTATGCGTTTGGCGCCTTGATGGACCGGCAGGGCCGCGTGCTGGTCTCCGAGACCTGGCGGCATCAGCTCGATCACGCGAAGGCCGGACAGGCCAGCCCGGTGGTCGCGGCCCTGCCCGGCTATCCCGCGCGCATCGCTCCGGCGCCAGGCGGCGGATTCTGGCTCGCGCTGTTCGCCTGCCGCACCCAACTGGTCGAGTTCGTGCTGCAGGAGAACGACTATCGCCGCGACATGATGCGCACCATCGAGCCGCGCTACTGGGTCGCGCCGGCGCTGCGATCGGGCGTCGATTTCCGCGAGCCGCTGCAGACCGGCGGCGTCAAGCAGATGGGCATCCTCAAGCCCTGGGCGCCGCCGCGGTCCTACGGCCTGGTGGTGCGGTTCGACGACGACTTCATCCCGCTCTATTCCCTGCACAGCCGGGTCGGCGGCCGCCATCACGGCATCGTGGCGGTGGCCCAGCGCGGCGACGACCTCTACGTCCTGTCCAAGGGCGCCGGCCGGCTCCTGCGGCTCTCCGTATCCCAGGTCGAAGCGCACGAAGCCGCGGAGGCCGGCGCATGAAGCCGATCCTGGAACTGCGCGGGCTGACCAAGATCTATGCCCGCTCCGCCGCCGTCGACGCCATCGACTTCACCTTGCTGCCCGGCGAGGTCCACGCCCTGCTCGGCGAGAACGGCGCCGGCAAATCGACGCTGACCAAGATGATCGCCGGCGTGGTGGCGCCGACCCGCGGCACGATCCTGTTCGACGGCAAGGAGATCGCCCTGCGCGCGCCCTCCGAGGCGGTCGCCGCCGGCATCGCTATGGTGTTCCAGGAGACCAGCCTGGTGCCGTCGATGACGGTGGCGCAGAACCTGTTCATCGGCAACGAGAAGTTCTTCAACCGCGTGCGCGGCACCAATATCGCCGCCCAGCAGTTCATGCAGTCGCTGAGCTTCGATGTCGATCCGACGGCGCATGTCGCCAGTCTCGGCGCCGCCAAGAAGCAGATGGTCGAGATCGCGCGCGCCGTGCTGCTCAAGGCGCGCATCATCGTGTTCGACGAGCCGACCGCCACCTTGACGCCCGAGGAGAAACGTCACTTCTTCGAGCTGGTGGCGACGCTCAAGGCGCGCGGCGTCTCGGTGATCTTCATTTCCCATGCCCTGGAAGAAGCGCTGCTGATATCCGACCGCATCACGGTGCTGCGCGACGGCAAGCTGGTGGTCACCGACCTGACGGCGAATTTCGACCGCGCGCGAATCGTCCAGGCCATGGTGGGACGCACCCTGTCGCACGAGCTCTACGGCACGAAGAAGACGCGCGTGCGCCCGGCCGGCCGCCGCGTGCTGCGGGTCAGCAACCTGCGCGTCGGCAACGTGGTCAAGAACAATTCGCTGTCGGTGTTCGCCGGACAGATAACCGGCATCTTCGGGCTGGTCGGCTCCGGCCGCACCGAGACCTTCAAGGTGGTGTCCGGCATCATTAAGCGCGACTACACCAATGGCGGCGAGGTGTTCCTCAACGGCAAGGCGGTGCGCTACCGCGTGCCGGCGCCGGCGGTGCGGGACGGCATCGCCTACATCACCGAGGACCGCAAGATCGAAGGGTTCTTCGAGACCATGTCGATCAAGCTCAACGTCTATGTCGGCCGCCTCGCCAAGGCCGGATGGCGCAAATTCTGGATCAGGAACCGCGAGATGGATGCGCTGGGCGAGAAATGGATCAAATCGCTCCAGGTCCGTGCGGTCAGCAAGTCGGTTCGCGTCATCGAGCTGTCGGGCGGCAACCAGCAGAAGGCCGTCATCGCCAAGTCGCTGGTCCAGGAACCCGACCTTGTCATCTTCGACGAACCGACGCGCGGCGTCGATGTCGGCGCCATCGCGGAGATCCACCAGATCGCCAACCGCCTGGCCGACGAAGGCAAGGCCGTGGTGGTGATCTCCTCCTACCTGCCGGAGATCATGCTGCTGTCGGACCGCCTGCTGGTGGCGCGCCAGGGCAAGATCGTCGAGGAGTTCTCGCCGCTCGACGCCACGGAAGAGAAGCTGATGTATGCGGCGGTGCATTGACGCGGCCGGCCGGGATTTACCGCCATGAAAAAAAGGGAGCCGCGCGGGCTCCCTTTTGCTTTGCCTGAAGGCTTGGCGTGCTTAGCCGCGCATCAGGCCCTGCAGCTTCATGGCGACGCCCATGTCGCCTTCGATCTTCAGCTTGCCGGTCATGAACGCGGTCATGCCGTCGAGCTGGCCGGCGGCCATGGCCTTGAAATCGTCCAGCGACATCTTGATGGTGCACTGGGCCGCGGCGTCGTCGTTGGACACCACGTTGCTGGCGCCGGTGCCGTCGACCAGGATCACGCCCTCGGGAAAGGAAAACTTCACGCTGTTGCCGAACGGCGGCTTGCCGGCGGTGCGCTGGCGCATGCCTTCGGTCACTTCTTGCAGGCTCATGGCTCTCTCCCGTTGCTATGCTGGCGCGGCCGCCTCTCGGCTGCGGATGGCGGGACCGTACTTGACCTTAACGTAAACGTCAATTAGCCAATCGGGGATAAAGCGCGCGCGGAAACAGCGCTATCGCCAAGCGATGAACAGTCGTTTATAGAGCCGAAAACGGGAAAAAACCGCGTTCCGCGCTGCGGACACGCTCGGGAAACAGGGAACGGGCCGCAGGCGCGGCCGCAAGGGAACCATGCCGATCATCGAAAGCCAGATCGACCGCAACGCCGACGAGTTCAAGGCCAACCGCGAGGGCATGCTGGCGGCGATCGCCGAATTCCGCGCCGCCGAGCAGGCGGTGCGCGCCACCGCCGAGAAATCGCGCGAGCGCTTCCGCAAGCGCGGCCAGCTCATGCCGCGCGAGCGGGTCGAGCTGCTGCTCGACCGCGGCTCGCCCTTCCTCGAGCTGATGGCGCTGGCCGGCTATCGCATGCACGACGACAAGGACGGCAGCGGCGCCGGCGGCGGCGGCGTGGTCGGCATCGGCTATGTCGAGGGCATACGCTGCATGGTGTCCGCCTCCAACAGCGCCGTGAAGGGCGGCACCATCTCGCCCGCCGGTTTGCGCAAGAGCCGGCGCATGCAACAGATCGTCATGGAAAACAAGCTGCCGATGGTCAACCTGGTCGAGTCCGGCGGCGCCAATCTGCTCTACCAGTCGGAGATCTTCATCGAAGGCGGCCGCGGCTTCGCCAACCAGGCGCGCATGTCGGCGCGCGGCATCCCGCAGATCACCGTGGTGCACGGCTCCTCGACTGCCGGCGGCGCCTACCTGCCGGGCTTGAGCGACTACGTCGTCATGGTGCGCAACAAGGCCAAGGTGTTCCTGGCCGGCCCGCCGCTGTTGAAGGCGGCCACCGGCGAGATCGCCAGCGACGAGGAGCTGGGCGGCGCGGAGATGCACACCACCGTCTCCGGCGTGGCCGAGTTCATGGCCGAGGACGACGCCGACGGCATCCGCGTGGCGCGCGAGATCCTGCGCAAGATCCCGTGGAACGAGAGCTGCCCGCCGGTGGCGGTCAAGCCCTACAGCGAGCCGCTCTACGACATCGACGAGCTGGTCGGCGTGGTGCCGCCCGACTACCGCAAGCCCTACGACGTGCGCGAGGTGATCGCCCGGCTGGTCGACGGCTCGGACTTCCTCGACTTCAAGGCGCTGTTCGACCAGCAGACCGTCTGCGGCTGGGCATCGCTGTGCGGCCACAGCATCGGCATCATCGGCAATAACGGCCCGATCACCACGCGCGGCGCGGTCAAGGCGGCGCAGTTCATCCAATTGTGCTGCCAGGCCGGCACGCCGATCGTCTACCTGCAGAACACCACCGGCTACATGGTCGGCACCGAGAGCGAGCGCGGCGGCATCGTCAAGCACGGCTCCAAGATGATCCAGGCGGTGGCCAACGCCACCGTGCCGCAATTCACCGTGGTGATCGGCGGCAGCTTCGGCGCCGGCAATTACGGCATGTGCGGCCGCTCCTACGATCCGCGCTTCATCTTCGGCTGGCCCAACAGCAAGACCGCGGTGATGGGCGGCGAGCAGGCGGCCAAGGTGATGTCGATCGTCACCGAGGAGAAGTTCAAGCGCGACGGCAAGCCGGTCGACCGCGCTGCGCTCGACATGATGGAGCAGAAGATCGTCGATCAGTTCAACCGCGAATCGACGCCGCTGTTCTCGACCGCGCATCTGTGGGACGACGGGCTGATCGATCCGCGCGACACCCGCAAAGTATTGGCGCTCTGCATCTCGGTGGCGCGCGAGGCCGATGTCCGCCCCCTGCACGGCAGCACGTTCGGCGTGGCGAGGATGTGATGCTGTTCACCGCCGAACACGAGGAACTGCGCCGCACCTGGCGCAGCATCATCGAGCGGGACATCAACCCGCATATGGACGAATGGGACCGCACCGGCATCTTCCCCGCCCGCGCGGTGTTCAAGACGCTGGGCAAGGCCGGCCTGCTGGGCGTCGACAAGCCCACCGAGTTCGGCGGCGCCGGGCTGGACTTCTCCTACACCATGGTCTCGGCCGAGGAGCTGGGTCTGGTCGAGGGCGGTTCGGTGCCGATGGCGATCGGCGTGCAGATGGCCATGGCGACGCCGGCGCTGGCCCGCTTCGGCTCCGACGAGCTGCGCCGCGAGTTCCTGGCGCCGTCGATCGCCGGCGATTACGTCGCCTGCCTGGGCGTGTCCGAGGTCGGCGCCGGCTCCGACGTGGCCTCGATCAAGACCACTGCGCGGCGGGTCGGCGACGACTACGTCGTCAACGGCGGCAAGATGTGGACCACCAACGGCACCCAGGCCGACTGGATGTGTCTCTTGGCGAATACTGGTGAAGGTGAAGCGCACAAGAACAAGTCGCTGATCTGCCTGCCGATGAACACCAAGGGCGTGCAGGTGGCGCGCAAGCTCGACAAGCTCGGCATGCGCGCCTCGGACACGGCGCAGATCTTCTTCGACGACGTCAAGGTGCCGGTCCGCTACCGCATCGGCCAGGAAGGCATGGGCTTCATCTACCAGATGAAGCAGTTCCAGGAGGAGCGGCTATGGGCCTGCGCCGGATCGCTGAAAGGCGCCGAGCGCACCATCAACGCCACCATCGACTATACCCGCCAGCGCGAGGTGTTCGGCAAGCCGCTGCTCGACAACCAGGTGGTGCATTTCAAGCTGGCCGAGCTGCTGACCGAGGTCGAGGCGCTGCGTTCGCTGACCTATCGCGCCTGCGAGAACTACCTGGCCGGCCAGGACGTCACCATGCTGGCCTCGATGGGCAAGCTGATCGCCGGACGATTGCGGCGGACCATCAGCGATGCCTGCCTGCAATACTGGGGCGGCGCCGGCTATCTGTGGGACAGCCCGGTGGCGCGCTCCTTCCGCGATGGCCGGCTGGGCTCGATCGGCGGCGGCGCCGACGAGGTCATGCTTACCATCATCAGCAAATTGATGGGCACCCTGCCCCGGCCCGAACGCCAATAGGGAAGAACTGATGCTCTTCACCGAAGAACACGAACAGATCCGCCGCACCCTGCGCACGATCATCGACCGGGACATCAACCCGCATGTCGACCGATGGGAGGCGGAGGGCATCTTTCCCGCCCACCAGGTGTTCAAGACGCTGGGCGATGCCGGATTGCTGGGCATCCACAAGCCGACCGAATACGGCGGCATGGGGCTGGATTATTCCTACGCCATGGTGATGGCCGAGGAGCTGGGCCACATCCAATGCGGCTCGGTGCCGATGGCGATCGGCGTGCAGACCGACATGGCGACGCCGGCGCTGGCGCGCTACGGATCGGACGAGCTGCGCAAGGAGTTCCTGGCGCCGTCGATCGCCGGCGATTACGTCGCCTGCCTGGGCGTATCCGAGGTCGGCGCCGGATCGGACGTAGCCTCGATCAAGACCAATGCGCGGCGGGTCGGCGGCGATTACGTCGTCAACGGCGGCAAGATGTGGACCACCAACGGCACCCAGGCCGACTGGATGTGCCTGCTGGCCAATACCGGCGACGGCTCGGGCCACCGCAACAAGTCGCTGATCTGTCTGCCGATGAAGACCAAGGGCGTGCAGGTGGTCAAGAAGCTCGACAAGCTGGGCATGCGCTCCTCCGACACCGCGCAGATCTTCTTCGACGAGGTCAAGGTGCCGGTGCGCAACCTGGTCGGCCAGGAAGGCATGGGCTTCACCTACCAGATGCAGCAGTTCCAGGAGGAACGGCTGTGGGGCGCGGCCTCGGCCCTGGTCGGCATGGACCGCATCATCGACCAGACCGTCGAATACACCCGCCAGCGCAGGATTTTCGGCAAGCCCATCCTCGACAACCAGGTCGTCCACTTCAAGCTGGCCGAACTGAAATCCGAAGTCGAAGCGCTGCGCTCGCTTTGCTATCGTGCCTGCGAGGAGTACATCAACGGGCAGGACGTGACCATGCTGGCCTCGATGGCGAAGCTCAAGGCCGGCCGGCTGGTGCGCGTCGTGGCCGATGCCTGCCTGCAATACTGGGGCGGCGCCGGCTATCTGTGGGAAAGCCCGGTGGCGCGCGCCTACCGCGATACGCGGCTGGCCTCGATCGGCGGCGGCGCCGACGAGGTCATGCTGCAGATCATTTCGAAACTGATGGGCACCCTGCCCCGCCTGGACAACCGCTGATCAAACGCCGAGGGGAGACATGGCCGCTTTTGCCGACAAGTACGAAACCCTGCTGCTGCGCCAACAGGGCGCCCACCTTTACCTGACGCTCAACCGCCCCGAGGCGAAGAACGCGCTCAACCCGACCATGATCGACGAGCTGACCGCGGTGTTCGAGGTGCTGAAATCGCGGCACGATATCAAGGCGGTGGTGATGCGCGGCAGCAACGGCGTGTTCTGCGCCGGCGCCGACCTCAAGATCATGGCCCAGATCCAGCCCAAGGTGCCCGGCCAGAAGGATCCGATCGCGGTGTGGAATCGCGGTTACGGCAAGTTCCTGGAGATGGCGACCAACACCCCGCAGGTGCTGATCGCCGCCATCGAGGGCCACGCCCTGGCCGGCGGCTTCGGCCTGGCCTGCGTGTCCGACATCGCCATCTGCACCGAGGGCGCGTCCTTTGCCATGACCGAGACCGCCCTCGGCCTGCTGCCGGCGCAGATCGCGCCCTTCGTCGCCATGCGCATCGGCGTGCCGGCGACCCGCCACCTGACCCTGACCGCCGCCCGCTTCAAAGGCGCCGAGGCGGTGCGCCTGGGCATCGGCCAGTACCTGGTCAAGGACGGCGCCGAGCTCGACGCCAAGGTCGAAGAAGTGCTGAAGCAGATCGACCGCTGCGCGCCGATGGCCAATGCCCGCACCAAGGAGATCGTGCTGGCCATCACCAGGATGCCGCTGCCGCAGGTGCTGGACATGGCGGCCGACCTGTTCGCCGAGCAGCTGCGCGGCGAGGAGGCGCCGGAAGGACTGAAGTCGTTCGCCGAGAAGCGGCCGCCGAAATGGGCCGCTAGCTAAGGCCCGTTTCCGTGCATCCATCCGCCGCCCCCTTGCCCCGATGCAAGACGCTCGCGCTCGAGCGTCGCGGCGGGACCTTGTTCGTGACCCTGAACCAGCCCGACACGCGCAATGCGCTGAGCGCGCCGCTGATTGCCGAGTTGAGCTCGGCCTTCGGCTACGTGGCCGACGATCGCAAGGTCCGCGCCGTGGTGCTGCGCGGCGCCGGCGGCAATTTCTGCGCCGGCGGCGATCTGCGCCAGTTCGCCGAAGCCGAAGGCACGCCGCCCAAGAGCATTGCCGAAAGCCCGCACTACAAGGGCGCGATCCAGCTCAGCCGGCTGATGCACGACATCAACCTCTCGCCGGCCGTGGTGATCGGCGCCTTCCAGGGCGCCACCCTGGGCGCCGGCTTCGGCTTCGCCTGCGTGGTCGATATCGCCATTGCCTCCGACGATGCCGTGTTCGGCATCACCGGCAACATGTTCGGCGTGCCGCCGGGCCCGATCGTGCCGTTCGTGGTCGAGCGACTGGGCCTGCCGCTGGCCCGGCGCCTGGCGCTGTCGGCCATCAAGCTGGGCGCGCGCGACGCCTTCGCGCTGGGCCTGGTGCATCACCTGACCATGGATGCCGCCGGGCTGGACAAGAAGATCGACGCGGTGCTGGCCGACGTGCTGCGCTGCGCGCCCGGCGCCAACCGGGTCACCAAGGAATTGCTGCTGCAGTCGCAGCGCCTGCCGGCCGAGCAGATGTTCGAGCTGGGGGCCAACGCCTTTGCGCGCGCCCTGCACGGCATCGAAGTCAAGGAAGGTACCGCGGCGTTCTTCGACAAGAGACCGCCGCGCTGGAGCGAAGAATAACAAGGGGAAATGGGCCAATGTCGCGCAATGAATTCGACAAGATTCTGATCGCCAATCGCGGCGAGATCGCCTGCCGGGTGATCCGCACCGCCAAGGCGATGGGATATCGCACCGTCGCGGTGCACTCGCCGATCGATGCCGGCGCGCTGCATGTGCGCGAGGCCGACCAGGCAGTCGAGATCGGCGGCAATCTGGTGGGCGAGAGCTATCTGCGCGGCGAGCTGCTGATCGAGGCCGCCCGGCGCAGCGGCGCCCAGGCGATCCATCCCGGCTACGGCTTCCTGTCCGAGAACGAGGGCTTCGCGGCGGCCTGCGAGAATGCCGGGCTGGTGTTCATCGGCCCGCCGCCCGCCGCCATCGCCGCCATGGGCAACAAGCGCCAGGCCAAGATCAAGATGATCGCCGCCGGCGTGCCCTGCGTGCCCGGCTACGAGGGCGCCGACCAGAGCGACGCCACCTTGCAGGCCGAGGCTAAGCGCATCGGCCTGCCGGTCATGGTCAAGGCGGCGGCCGGCGGCGGCGGTCGCGGCATGCGGCTGGTCACCGAAGCGGGCGAGCTGGCCGAGGCCATCGTCTCGGCGCGCTCCGAGGCGCAGAACGCCTTCGGTTCGGGCGAGCTGATCCTGGAAAAGGCGGTGGTCGATGCCCGCCATGTCGAGATCCAGGTGTTCGCCGACAGCCACGGCAACGTCATCCACCTGGGCGAGCGCGACTGCTCGGTGCAGCGCCGCCACCAGAAGATCGTCGAGGAGAGCCCCTCGCCCGCGGTCGACGCCGATCTGCGCCGCCGCATGGGCGGGGCGGCGGTGATGGCCGCCAAGGCGATCGGCTATCGCGGCGCCGGCACGGTCGAGTTCCTGCTGGGCGGCGACAAGCGGTTCTACTTCCTGGAGATGAACACCCGCCTGCAGGTCGAACATCCGGTGACCGAGATGGTCACCGGGCAGGACCTGGTGGCGTGGCAGTTGTCTGTGGCCGCTGGCGGCAAGCTGCCGCTGACCCAGGACCAGGTTGAGCTTCGCGGCCATGCCATCGAAGTGCGGCTCTATGCCGAAGACGTCTATGGCGGCTTCCTGCCCCAGACCGGCACCGTCTTCGCCTGGGATCCGCCCGTCTCCCCGGGCGTGCGCGTCGACCACGGCATTCTCCCCGGCCAGTCGATCTCGCCGTTCTACGATCCGATGATCGCCAAGCTGATCGCCCATGGTGCTGACCGCGAGGAAGCCCGGCGGCGATTGTTGCGCGCCGTCGAGGATTGCGTGATCCTGGGCCCCACCACCAACAAGGCGTTCCTCGCCGAAGTGCTGGCCGACCCGATCTTCGCCGCCGGACTGGCCACCACCAGCTTCATCGGCCAGCAATTGACCGCTTCTGTCAGCCAGCGGCCCGTCCCCGCAGCCCAGGTCTGGGCCCTGGCGGCGGTGCTGCTGCACGAGCGCCAGCGCAAGGCCGGACCGCGCCTGCTGCACGCTTTCCGCAACTCGACCTCCGACGCCAGCCCGGTCAAGCTGGTCTGTGGACAGTTGCGCCAGACCAGCAGCGTGGTGTCGATGGCCGACGGCTATCGCGTCGCGCTGGGCGAGACGACGCAGACCCTGCGCATCCTCTCCTGGCAGGGCGTCGAACTGCGCTACAGCGTCGACGGGCTGCAGGCCAACGCCACAGCGCTGTTCGAGAACGAACGCCTGCACCTGGAGGCCGCCGGATTCGGCGGCGTGTTCGAGGACCACACCCTGACCTCCGCCGCGCGCGCCGCGGCCGCCAGCGACGGCAAGCTGCTGGCGCCGATGGACGGCCGCATCGTCGCGGTGCGCGCCCAGGCTGGCCAGGCCGTCGAAAAAGGGCAGGTCCTGGTGGTGCTCGAAGCCATGAAGATGCAGCACCAGATCAAGGCCACCATCGCCGGCACGGTGCAGACCGTTGCCGTGACCGAGGGCGACCAGGTCTCCGGTCGCAAGCTGCTGGTCGAGATCAAGGCGACGGCAGCGGACGCGGCGTAGTCGGGCCAACCCGAACGACCGAACAGTTCCCCCCTGGCGCCGCCGGTTGCGACGAAACCGGCGGCTTCGCCGGGCCCGGCGCGTGCGTTGACGCCGGCTCCGGCCGCGGGCTACGGTCGCCGCCAATCAGAGCAAATCGCCTTTTGACGGAATCGTTCCGGATTCCGTCAAAAAGGTGTGAATTTGCTCTACACTTGAGGAATAGAGCGGATTCACACGATCGGATGGCAGCGTTGTCGCGCTTCCATCGATCGTGATCCGCTCTAGCGTTTGCGGGAGGGCAATCATGAAACGCACCTGGGCTGTGCTGGGGGCCGCGCTGACGGCCTTTTTCCTTGTTTTCGGCGTGATCGGCGGCGCCACGGCGGCGGAGAAGCTGTCGATCGCCGCGCTGCGCTTCGTCTCTTCGTCGCCGATCTTCATTGCCCAGGAACGCGGCTACTTCGCCGCCGAGGGCCTGGACGTCGAGATCAAGTTCTTCGACGCCGCCCAGCCGATCGCCGTCGCCACCGCCGCCGGCGACACCGACCTGGGCATCACCGGCCTGACCGCCGGCTTCTACAACCTGGCCGGCAAGGGCGCGCTGAAGATCATCGCCGCCCAGTCGCGCGAGGAGCCGGGCTACGATTTCGTCGCCTATGTCGTCAGCAAGAAGGCCTATGACGCGGGCTTCACCTCGGTCACGCAGTTCCCCGGCAAGACCGTCGGCATCACCCAGATCGGCTCGACCTTCCACTACAACATGGGCAAGCTGGCCGAGAAGCGCGGCTTCAAGCTGGAAGACGTGCAGCTCAAGCCGCTGCAGTCGATCGCCAACGTCACCGCCGCGCTCAAGGGCGGCCAGGTCGACGCGGTGCTGCTGCCCGCCAACAACGCCTATGCGCTGGAGAAGGATGGCGCCGGCAAGATCATCGGCTGGGTGCACCAGGAGACGCCGTGGCAGCTCGGCGCGCTGTTCGCCAACACCAAGGTGATCGAGACCCGCCGCGAGGCGGTCGAGAAATTCATCCGCGCCTATCTCAAGGCCACCGCCGACTACGCCGATGCCCTGCTGCAGAAGGACGCCCAGGGCAAGCGGGTGTTCGGCGACAAGGCCGATGCGGTGATCGCCATCATCCAGAAATACGTCGAACCCAAGCCGACCGCCGACCAGGTCAAGAGCAGCGCCAACTACATCGACCCACAGGGCCGGCTGCTGGTGGGCGACATCTACGCCCAGGTCCGCTGGTATCAGGCCAACGGCATGGTCGACAAGGATGTCGATGCCGCCAAGCTGATGGATCTCAGCTTCATCAAGAACCACCTCGACATGCCGAAGAAGTAGCCGGCGGAACCTCGCAACACCGGCCGCCGGCATGGAAATCCGCATCGAAGGCGTCGGGCACCGTTACGGCGATCTGCCGGTGCTCGACGCCATCGACCTGGCGGTGCCGGCCGGCGAAACCCTGGCCCTGATCGGCCCCTCCGGCTGCGGCAAGTCGACCCTGCTCGGCATCGTCGGCGGCCTGCTGCAACCCAGCGCCGGCCGCGTCGTGGCGCTCGGTCCCGCTCCGGCGGACTGTCTCAATCCCTTCACCTACATCTTCCAGGATTTCGCGCTGCTGCCCTGGCGCACGGTCGAGCAGAACGTCGCCCTGCCGCTCGAGCACCACGCCCTGCCGCCCGCCGACAAGCGCCGGCGCGTGGCCGACGCCCTGGCGCTGACCGGTTTGCGCGATTTCGCCGCCGCCTTCCCCAAGCAATTGTCCGGCGGCATGCGCCAGCGCGTCGGCATCGCCCGCGCCATGGTGGTCCACCCGGCCGTGCTGCTGCTCGACGAGCCGCTGTCGGCGCTCGACGCGCAGACCCGCGAGCTGCTGATGGAGGAGATGCTGGCCATCTGGCGCGGCCAGCCCACCACGCGCCTCTACGTCACGCACAATCTCGACGAGGCGCTGCGCCTGGCCGATCGCGTGGCGGTGCTGTCGCGCCGGCCCGGACGCCTGCGCGAGATCGTCGAGATCGAGCTGCCGCTGGAGCAGCGCACCACGCCGGCCGCGGCGCCCTATCTGGCGCAACTGCATCAAAGACTGTGGTCGCTGATCCGCGACGAGGCGCAGGTGGCCGATCGCGAGGTGGTCAATGGCTGAGCCACGGCCAATCGCCTTTCGCGGCGGCGGCTTCCACTACGTGCCGCGCCGCTACGTGGCGTGGATCGCCTTCGCCGTCGTCATCGCGCTGTGGCAGGTGCTGTCCAGCATCGGCTGGCTGTCGCCGATCGACCTGCCCAGCCCGCGCGCCATCGTGGCGGCGCTGTGGGACCTGGTCGTCTCGGGACGGCTGTTCGTGCATATCGGCGCCTCGCTGGGCCGCATCCTGGTCGGCTGGCTGCTGGGCACCGCGGTCGGCCTGACGGTGGGATTGGGCATGGGGATATTCTCGATCGCCCGCTCCCTGGGATTGCCGTTCGTATCGGCGTTGTTTCCCATTCCCAAAATCGCGCTGCTGCCGCTGTTCATCGTCTGGTTCGGCATCGGCGAGCCGTCGAAAATCGCGGTGATCGCCTTCGGCGTGTTCTTCCCCACCGTGATCAGCACCTACAACGCCTGCGACAACGTTCCCCGCAACCTGATCCGCATGGGCCAGAGCTTCAACCTGCCGGGCTACGCCATCATCCGCCGCATCGTCATCCCCGGCGCCATGCCCGGCATCCTGGCCGGGTTTCGCATCAGCGCCTCGATCGCGCTGATCCTGGTGGTGGCGGCCGAGATGATCGGTGCGCAGGAAGGCATCGGCTCCTTCGTGCTGTCGGCCGGCAATCTGATGCAGACCGACCAGTTGCTGGCCGGCGTGGTGATGCTGTCCCTGCTCGGCCTGTTGATCGCCTATCTGCTGGGGCGCATCGAAGCCTGGGTGCTGCGGTGGCGCTAGGCACCCGTACCGTCGACCGGCACCCGGCGGCGCCCCGCATCGTCGAGGCCGATATCGCAGTGCTGGGCGCCGGAATCGCCGGGCTGTCGGCGGCACTCGAGGCCGACCGGCTGGGCCGCAAGGTGGTGCTGATCGACGGCGCCCCGTCCCTGGGCGGCCAGGCGGTCGGCGCGGTGATCGGCACGTTCTGCGGCCTGTTCTCCAACGGGCCGGCGCCCTATCAGGTGACGCACGGCCTGGCCGACGACATTTTGCGCGAGCTGGGCACCGAAGGGGCGCTGCACTACATGCGCGGCCGGCGCAACACCGTCATCGTGCAATACGACGAGACCGCGCTGGCGCGCTTCGTCTCGCGCGCCATCGCCCGCTCCGGCGTGCAGTTGCTGCTGGGCGCCCTGCTGGGCGAGGTCGAACGCGAGGGCAACCGCGTCCGCGGTCTGGAAGTCCTGACCCGGTACGGCGCCGTCAGAGTGCGGGCCAACGGCTTCGTCGATGCCTCCGGCGACGCGGCGCTGGCCTACCAGGCCGGTTTCGCCTGCCAGGAGCCCGAGGGGCCGATCTACGGCACGCAGATGATGGTGCTGGAAGGCATCGACGAGGCCGCCGTCGCCGCTATCGACCGCAAGGCGCTGGAGCATCAACTGGCGGCCCAGGCCAGCCGCTACGGCCTGCTGCGCCATGATGGCTTTGTCTTCGCCGTGCCGGGCAAGGGCCGCTGCCTGATCAACATGACCCATGTCGAGACGCCGCTCGAGCCGCTGACTGCCTCCCGCCTGTCCCTGGCCGGCCAGCAGCAGGCCGACGGCTTGCTGGCCTTCCTGCGCGACAATCACCCCCAGGCATTCGCTCGCGCTGCCATCCGCTCCTATGGCCAGCCCGGCATCCGCATGACCCGCTGGATCGTCGGCCGCGACCATCTGACCGCCGATGCGGTGCGCCACGGCATTCGCCCGGCGGACGCCGTGGCCCGCTGCTCATGGCCGATCGAACTGCACGACCGGGCGAGCGGCGTGCATTGGGAGGAGTTCGGCGACGATCACATGCACTATGTGCCGCTGGGTTGCCTGGTCCCGGCCCAGGCCGAGAACCTGATGGCGGCCGGGCGCTGCATCGACGGCGATCCGGCCGCCCTTTCCTCGGTGCGGGTCATGGGCCCTTGCATCGCCACCGGAGCCGCCGCCGCCCACGCCCTGGACCTGGCGGGATCGGGCTCCGTTGCCCAGATCGACGTCGCTGCGCTGCAGCGGCGGCTGCACGACAATCTTGATCGGCGGGACTGAAAACGGGGATAAACTGCGCCTACCGGCCGGCGAGGCGCTTGCTGGCGCCCGGACCGCCGAATACAGTTTGGGTATCAAACAATCCAAGGGGAACGCCATGTCCGACACCAAAAAACCAGGCATCAGCCGCCGCAGCTTCACCGGCGGCATGGCTGCCGGCGCCACGCTGCTCAGCATGCCGGCGGTGCTGCGCCAGGCCATGGCGCAGACCGGCGCGCTGAAGATCGGCGTGCTGCTGCCCAAGTCCGGCGTGCAGGCCGGTCTCGGCCAGGCCTGCCAGCGCGGCGCCGACATCGCCCAGGCCGTGCTCAACGACCTCAACTACGGCGTCAAGATCGAGCTGCTGAACGCCGATACCGAATCGAGCGTCGATACCGCGCGCACCCAGGCCGAGAAGCTGATCAACGACGGCGCCTCGGTCCTGACCGGCGCCTTCGACTCCGGCCAGAGCGCCGCGATCGCCCAGGTCGCCGAGCAGCGCGGCATCCCCTATGTCATCAACATCGCCGCCGATCCGAAGATCACGGAACAGGGCTACAAGTTCGTGTTCCGCAACTTCCCGACCGCGGTGATGCTGATCACCGACGCCTTCGGCCTGCAGAAGCAGCTGTTCGCCGCCACCGGCAAGACGCCCAAGACCGCCGTGCTGATGAGCGTCAACGACGCCTTCGGCACCGCCATGATGGGCGGCATCAAGGCGATGTTCCCCAAATTCGAGATGCCGTACCAGATCGTCGACGTCATCGCCTACGACCCCAAAGCCAAGGACCTGTCGGTCGAAGTCGCCAAGGCCAAGGCGACCAAGGCGGACATCGTCATGCCGGTGTCGCGTCTCAACGACGCCATCCTGCTGGTTCAGGAGATGGTCAAGCAGCGCTGGGAGCCGATGGGGATCGTCAATCCCGGCGCGCCCGGCCTGTACGAACAGCAATTCTACAAGACCATGGGCAAGTACTCCGACTTCTGCATCTCCAACGTGCCGTGGCTGAATCCGCGCTCCAAGATGACGCCGGTGCTGGCCAAGCGCTTCAAGGAGAAATTCCCCAACGACCTGCTGGAGCTGAACGTCGGCTTCACCTACGAGGCGATCCTGATCGCCGCCGACGCCTACAAGCGCGCCAAGTCGGCCCATCCCAACGCCCTGGTCGAAGCGCTGCGCACCACCAAGATCGACGATCACGTGATGGTGGGCGGACCGATCCAGTTCGACGCCAAGCACCAGAACGTCAACATCAAGTCGGCTGCGGTCGAGAACATCAAGCGTCAGCCCACCGTGGTGCTGCCTGCCGATTCGGCCGCCACCAAGCCGGTGTTTCCGATGCCGGGCTGGAACTCCAAGCTGCGCACCTGATCCGATAGCCAAACCGATGGCCGCCGGCCCGGTTCGGACCGGCGGCCATCTTTTTATCCGACGCCGATGGAATTCGCCTTCAATCTGCTGCAGAGCACGATCACCGGGCTGCTGACCGGCATGGTGTACAGCCTGATGGCGCTCGGCCTGACGGTGATCTTCGGCGTCATGCGGGTGGTCAATTTCGCCCATGGCGAGATGATGGTGGTGGCCATGTATCTCGCCGTGTTCGCCTTCGCCGCCTTCGGCGTCGATCCGCTGCTGGCGCTGATCCCGATCGCAGGCATCTTGTTCGTGTTCGGCTATTGCCTGCAGCGCACGGTGGTCAACCGCTTCATCAACGTGCCCGAGCACATGCAGTTCATCCTGATGCTGGCCATCGCCATCGTCCTGGTCAATGCCTGCCTGCTGATCGCCGGCCCGGACGCGCAGGGCGTGCAACTCGACTATTCGCTGGATTCGTTCGAGATCGGCGACCTGCTGGTCGACAAGGTCCGGGTCTATGCCGCCTGCGGCGCGCTGGTGATCGCCGCCCTGCTGTTCCTGTTCTTCAGCCGCACCCGCACCGGCAAGGCGATCCGCGCCGCCGCCGACAACTATACCGGCGCGCTGGTGGTGGGGCTGGACGTCAAGCGGCTCTATGCCATCACCTTCGGCATCGGCGCCGCTTGCGTCGGCGCCGCCGGCGCCCTGACCGTCATGCTGATTCAGGTGCAGCCCTTCCTGTCGGTCGAATACACCCTGCTGGCCTTCACCATCGTCATCATCGGCGGGCTGGGCAGCCTGCGCGGCGCCATCGCCGGCGGCCTGCTGATCGGCGTGTCGGAGGCGATCGCCGGCTTCCTGCTCGATCCCTCGCTGAAGAGCGTGTTCAGCTTCGCCCTGCTGATCCTGGTGCTGCTGATCCGGCCGCAGGGCCTGTTCGGGCGGGCCGCATGAGCTACCTGCTGAACCGGCTGTTCGGCGGCCTGCCGCAGCGCGCCCTGCTGGCGCTGGCGGGGCTCGGCCTGCTGCTGCTGGCCGCGCCCTGGCTGCGGCCCGATTTCGTGCCGCTGATGGTGCTGATCTTCTACTTCGCCTATGTCGGCCAGGCCTGGAACATCATGATGGGCTTCGCCGGCCAGCTCTCGCTGGGCCACTCGCTCTATGTCGGCCTGGGCGCCTACATCTCGGCGGTGCTCTACGCCAAGGCCGGCATCGGACCCTGGGCCGGCCTGTTCCTGGCCATCGCCGTGGCCACCGCGGTGGGCGGGCTGATCGGCTATCTCGGCTTCCGCTTCGCCATCACCGGCGTCTATTTCGCGCTGCTGACCATCGCCTTCGCCGAGTTCTTCCGCATCCTGTTCGACCATCTCGATTTCTTCGGCGGCTCGGGCGGCCTTTACCTGAAGGTGGCCAACCGCCAGGAGAACGACGTGCTGAACCTGCGCGGCTCGCCGGTCATGTTCTATTACGTCATGTTCGGGCTGGTGGTGCTGGCGCTGGGCCTGTGCCGCTGGCTGCTGAGCGGCCGGCTCGGCCATTACTGGCTGGCGATCCGCGAAGACCCCGAGGCGGCCCAGGCGATCGGCGTCAACGTGTTCCGCTACAAGATGTTCGCCGTGCTGCTGTCCTCGGGCATGACGGCGCTGGGCGGCGTGTTCCTGGCCTTCTACTACAACAACCTCTATCCCGAGCAGACCTTCTCCATGGAGCGCTCGATCCAGCTTCTGCTGGGGCCGATCATCGGCGGGCTGGGCACGCTGTTCGGGCCGATCCTGGGTGCCGCGCTCTTACAGACGGTGGGCGAAGCGCTGACCGACCTGACCGCCGGTGCCCGGCTCGATGGGCTGAAGCAGATCATCTACGGGCTGGTGGTGCTGGCGATCGTGCTGTTCCTGCCCGGCGGCGTGTGGCCGTGGATCGCCCGGCTGCTGGGCTTCGAGCGCCGCGGAGGCGACACATGAGCGCTGCCACCGGCGCCCTGCAGGTCGATGCCGTCAGCAAGAGCTTCCGTGGCCTGCGCGCGGTACAGAATGTCGGCTTCGCCGTGCCGGCTGGCGCCATCCATGCCGTGATCGGGCCCAACGGCGCCGGCAAGACCACCCTGTTCAACCTGATCGCCGGCGTCTTCAAACCGGATACCGGGACCATCAGCTTGGGCGGGCGGCGGCTGGACGGCCTGCGGCCCGACCAGGTATGCGCGGCGGGCGTCGGCCGCACCTTCCAGATCGTCAAGCCGTTCAAGACCCTGACGGTGGAGCAGAACGTCACGATCGGCGCCCTGCAGCGCAACAAGGACGTGGTGGTGGCACGCCAGCGGGCCCGCACGATCCTTCAGGAGCTGGGCCTGTTCGACAAGCGCGCCATGCTGGCCTCCAACCTCACCCTGCCCGACCGCAAGCGGCTGGAAGTGGCGCGCGCGCTGGCCACCGAGCCGCAATTGCTGCTGCTGGACGAGGTGATGGCCGGGCTGCGTCCGACCGAGACCGACCAGATGGTGGCGTTCCTGCGCGCGCTCAACGCCCGCACCGGGCTGACCATCCTGCTGATCGAGCATGTCATGCGCGCGGTGATGGCGCTGTCGCAGCATATCGTGGTGCTGCATCACGGCGTGAAGATCGCCGAGGGCGCGCCGGCCCAGGTGGTGCGCGACAAGGCGGTGCTCGAGGTCTATCTGGGCGAGGCCGTTTCGTGATGCTGAAAGTGGCCGATCTCGACCTGTTCTACGGCGACGCCCAGGCGCTGGACGGCGTGTCGCTGGAGGTGCCCCAGGGCGCGGTGGTCGCCATCGTCGGCGCCAACGGCGCCGGCAAGAGCTCGCTGATCCGCACCATCCACGGCATCGAGAAGCCGCGCGCCGGCCGCATCGCCTTCGACGGCCAGGACATCACCGGCTGGCCCAGCCATCGCATCTGCGACCTGGGCGTCGGCCAGGTGGCCGAAGGCCGCCAGATCTTTCCCAGCCTGAGCGTGACCGACAATCTGGAGATGGGCGCCTTCATCCCGCGCGGCCGCGCCAAGCGGCGCGACACGCTGGACAAGGTGCTGGCCATGTTCCCGCGCCTGGCCGAGCGCAGCGACCAGCCCGCCGGCACCCTGTCGGGCGGCGAGCAGCAGATGCTGGCGATCGGCCGCTGCCTGATGGGCCAGCCGCGGCTGATCATGTTCGACGAGCCCTCGCTGGGCTTGGCGCCGACCGTGGTGCAGGAGGTGTTCCGCATCATCGCCCGGCTCAACGGCGAAGGCATCACCGTGGTGCTGGTGGAGCAGAACGTGGCCGCCTCGCTGCGCCTGGCCAGCCACGGCTATGTGCTGGAGAACGGACGGGTCGTGCTGCAGGGCAGCGGCCAGGACCTGCTGGCCGATGACGGGGTGCGTCAGGCCTATCTGGGACTGTGATAGGATCGCTTCATGGCATTGGCCGACAGCCCGTCCGACCGCCGCCCCGGCTTCATCGACCTCGATCTGGCCGATCCGTCCGTCAACGTCGTGCGCCGCGCCGACGGCTCGCTGATCCTGTCCTCGCCCCAGCCGCTCGAGCCTTACCCGCGCAGCCTCGGCGACATGCTGGTCGGCCACGCGGAGCGCCATCCCGAACGCATCTTCCTGGCCGAGCGCAGCGGCCCGGCGGTCGCCGAGGGCGGCTGGCGGCACATCGCCTATGGCGAGACGCTCGCGAAGGTACGCGCCCTGGGCCAGGCGCTGCTCGACCTGGGCTGCACCCAGGAGCGCGGCCTGGCGATTCTATCCGGCAACAGCATCGATCACGCGCTGCTGACCCTGGCCGCCATGCATGTCGGCGTGCCGGCGGCGCCGATCTCGACCGCCTATTCGCTGATGTCGCAGGACCACGCCAAGCTGGTGCATTGCATCGGCACGGTGACGCCGGCGGCAATCTTCGCCGATAACGGCCAGGTCTATGCCAAGGCCTTCGCCACCTTGCGCAAGGCCGGGCTGCTCGACGGCGTGGCCGTGGCGGTCGGCGCCGATCCGCCGGCCGATCTGGCCACGACCTCGCTGGCCGCGATGTTGGCGACCAGGCCGACACCCCAGGTCGACCAGGCCTTCGCCGCCCTCACCCCAGACACGGTGTGCAAGATCCTGTTCACCTCCGGCTCGACCGGCCAGCCCAAGGGCGTGATCAACACCCAGCGCATGGTCTGTTCCAACCAGCAGGCCACGGCACAGATGCTGCGCTTCGTCGGCCGGCGCAAGCCGCCGGCGATCCTCGACTGGCTGCCGTGGAACCACACTTTCGGCGGCAACCACAACTTCAACATGATGCTGTTCCACGGCGGCACGCTCTATATCGACGGCGGCAAGCCGGCGCCCGGGCTGATCGAGCGAACCCTCGCCAATATGCGCGACGTCTCGCCGACCATGTATCTCAACGTGCCGCGCGGCTTCGACATGATCGTGCCGGCGCTGGAGCAGGATGCGGCCCTGCGCGACAGTTTCTTCAAGGATCTCGACCTGATCTTCTACGCCGCCGCCGGCCTGCCGCAGAATCTGTGGCGGCGCATCGAAGACCTGTCGATCGCCGCCCGCGGCGAGCGGGTCATGATGATCTCGGCCTGGGGCTCGACCGAGACCGCGCCGGGCGCCACCATCGTGCACTGGCCGATCGAGCAGGCCGGAGTGATCGGCCTGCCGCTGCCCGGCACCGAGATCCTGCTGACGCCCAGCGGCGACAAGCTGGAGCTGCGCGTGCGCGGCCCCAACGTCACGCCGGGCTACTGGCGCAATCCGGAGCAGACCCGGGCGGCGTTCGACCCCGACGGCTTCTACCGCATCGGCGACGCCGGCCGCCTGCTCGATCCGCACGAGCCCCAGCGCGGCATCGTATTCGACGGCCGTGTGGCGGAGGATTTCAAGCTCGGCTCCGGCACCTGGGTCAGCGTCGGCGCGCTGCGCGTCAAGGCGATCAACGCCGCGACGCCGCTGATGATGGATTGCGTGGTGGCCGGCCACGACCGCAACGAGATCGGCCTGCTGGTATTCGCCAACCCGGCCGGCTGCGCGGCGCTGGCCGGCACGCCGGCCCTGGCGGATATCGCCGGCCATCCCGCCGTGCGGGACGCCCTGGCCGGAGCGCTGCAGCGCTACAATCGCGAGCACCCGGGCAGTTCGACCCGCATCGCCCGCGCCCTGATCCTGGACAGCCTGCCGTCGATCGACGCCAACGAGATCACCGACAAGGGCTACATCAACCAGCGTGCCGTGCTGGAGGCCCGCGCCGACCAGGTGGCGCGGCTGTTCGCCGAACGGCCCGATGCGCAGGTGATCGTGCTGTGAGCGACATTTCCGCCGGCCTCGACGCCGCCCTGCCGGCCGATTGCAGCGTGCAGGCGATCAAGCGCCGTTACTACCTGATGATGGCCAGCGTGTTCGTGGTCGATTTCGTCATGACCACGATCTTCGCCATCCTGGCCGACGCCTACTTCGTCATTCTGCGCAACGCGCTGACCAGCTTCGTGTTCTTCGTGGTGCTGAACCTGGCGCTGGGCTGGCCGCTGTTCCGGCCGATCGCCCGCTATCTCGACAGCGGCCACGATTTCGGCGCCATCGAACGCAACCTCACCCAACTGCCGATCCGCTCGGCCAGTCGGGTGGCACTGCTGTCGCTGCCGCTGATGGCATTCCGCATGCTGAGCCCGTTCGTGCTGCCCTACGAGCAGTTCCCGGTACCGCTGCCCACCATCCCCGACGCCGTGGCGACGGTGGCGGTGCTGGTGGTGTTCTACTTCGTCTATGTCTATTTCCTGATCACCGACTACTTGGCCGGGCTGGGCGTGTTCATGTTCCGCCGCTGGGGCGTCAATCTGGGACTCTATTTCGGACGCTTCTCGCTCAAGCTGTGGGTGGCGCTGGGCGTGACCTCGATCCTGCCCATGGTGTTGGTGCTGATCGACGCCTTCTCCTATAGCGGCGACCGGGTGCGCACCGAAATCCTGGTCGACGCGGTGAGTTCGCTGTTCGGCATCGGCATCGCGCTGGTGTTCGTCAGCCGCAGCCTGAACCGGCCGGTCGACATCCTGGAGACCGGCATGACCAAGGTGGCCGACGGCGACCTCACCTTCCGCCTGCCGGTGACGTCGAACGACGAACTGGGACGGCTGACCGGCGAATTCAACCGCATGACCGGCGGATTGCAGGAGCGCGAATTCATCCGCGAGACCTTCGGCAAGTACGTCTCCGAAAGCGTCGCCAGCCAGATCCTCAAGGATCGCGGCCGGCTGACTGGCGAAGTGCGCACCGCCACCTTGATGTTCGTCGATATCGGCGGCTTCACCGCCATGTCGGAAAAGCTGACGCCGCAGCAGGTGATCGCGCTGCTGAACGACTACACCCATCTGGTGATCGGCGCCGTCACCCGCCACGGCGGCGTGATCAACAATTTCATCGGCGACGGCGTATTCGCCTCGTTCAACCTGCCGGCCGACAACGACGACCACGCCCGTTCGGCCGTGCTGGCCGCGGTCGACATCAGCAACGCCATCGCCGATCACGATTTCCCCAACGGCGCGCGCATTGGCACCCGCATCGGCATCAACACCGGCATCGTGGTGGCCGGCACGGTCGGCAGCGGCGAGCGGCTGACCTACTCGATCCTGGGCGATGCGGTCAACCTGGCCCATCGCGTCGAGGAACTGAACAAGGAACTCGGCTCCCGCATCCTGGTCACCGACAGCACCTACCGGCTGGCGGGCGACGGGCTGCAGGCCGTGTCGCTCGGTCCGGTCGCGATCCGCGGCAAGAGCGAGCCGGTCGTCGTCCATCGCATCGAACCCTAACAGGAGAAAACGTCCATGCGTTCGATTTTGGTCGCCTTGGTTGTAGTGGCGTTCGGCACCGGCCTGGCCCAGGCCGCCGACGTGCAGGGCACGGGCATCGGGGCCGACCAGAAATCGGCCTGCAAGGCCGCCCAGAGCGAAGCGCGCGGCACTTCGCGCAAGGGCATCGACTTCGCCGAATGCCAATGCACCCAGGCCGCCGGCAAGTATACCTGCACGGTCAAGGGCACGACGCGATAAGAGGCGTCATCGTCCGACAGGCGGGCGCCTCTCCGCTGGATGGGCGTCCGTTTGGTTTGCGGCTCACGCCGCCAGCGCCAGCCGTCGCCGGACGGCCCCAGCCGCCGTCAAACGGCCATCGCCATGCCGTCGGTGGCCGGATCGGCGCCACCGTCCATCCTGCCGTCCCGGATGCGGATGCCGTGCACCCAGGCGAAATCGAACGAGCGCGGGCTGCGCATCACCTGGTAGCCCATGGCCTCCAGCGCCGCCTGGGTGCGGCGGGGAATGCGGTTGGTAACGTCGATGGCGTTGCTGGTGGCCGAGACGCGCGGCGCCGCCACTGCCTGCTGCATGTCCATGCCGAAATCGATGGCATTGAGGATGCCCTGCAGCACGCCCATGGCGATCTGCGTGCCGCCCGGCGCGCCGATCACCAGGAACGGCCGGTCGTCCTTGAACACGATGGTCGGGCACATCGAGGAGAAGCGGCTCTTGCCGGGCGCGATCGAGCCGGTGCGGCCGGGCCGCGGGTCGAACACGCCCATGCAGTTGTTGTACTGGAAGCCCAAGCCGTCGGTGACCACGCCGGACGAACTGCCCAGCGAATGGGTCATCGACACGCAATTGCCGTCCTTGTCGATCACCGAGATATGGGTGGTGTGCTTCGATTCGGCCGTGCCGGCCATGCGCGGCACCTCGACCTTCTCGCCGCGCCGGATCGCTTCGGCGCATCGCGCGGCATAGGCCTTGCCGGTCAGGCGCTTGATCGGCACGTCGACGAATTTGGGATCGCCGACATGGGCGTCCTTGTCGGCGGTGGCGCGCTTCATCGCCTCGGCCAGCACGCGGATGTATTCGGGCGAGTTGTGGCCCAGCGCCGCCAGATCGAAAGTCTCCAGGATGTTGAGCATCTCGATCAGCATGATGCCGCCGCCCGGCGGCTGGTTGGTGGCGATGCGATAGCCGCGATAGCTGCCCCATAGCGGCTCGGCCGGCGTGGTGCGGGCCTTGGCCAGATCGTCGTAGCTGAGCAGCCCGCCGTGCTTTTTCATGTCGGCATCGATGGTCCGCGCCATGTCGCCGGTGAAGAAGATGTCCGGCCCCTCGGCGCCGATGCGCTCCAGGGTGCGCGCCAGGTCGGGATTGACGATGACGTCGCCGATATCCTTGGGCATGCCGTCGGGCTTCAGATAGAGCGCGCGGCTGGCCGGGGTCTGTTTCAGCCGGTTCAAGGTGGTGACCCGGCCGTAACGGTCGGGCTGCATCCAGAAGCCATAGACCGCCGGCCGCACCGCATAGCCGTTGCGCGCATAGGCCACGGCCGGCGCCACGATCTGCGCCAGCGGGCGCGTGCCGTATTGCGCCACGGCTTCGGCATAGGCCTTGAGCGACAGCGGCACGGTGATCGACTGGTAGCCGGCGTCGTTGACCTGGCCCTCGAGGATGAAGCCGAAGCCGTCGCGGGTTTCGCCCAGGATCAGCTTCTCCCACATGTCGGGCGTGGACTTGCCGGGACAGGTGCCGTGGAAGTCGATGAAGCGGTGAATGCCCTTGCCCGGCATGTAGATCTGCAAGCTGCCGAAGCCGGCGATGCCGCACATCAGCGGATCGACCACGCCTTGCACGAAGGCGCAAACCATCGCCGCATCGATCGCATTGCCGCCGGCGCGCAGGCACTCGACGCCGGCTTCCACCGCCTCGGGCTGCGGTGCGCATACCATTCCCTGGCCCATTCCCGTCATCGCCCCTCCTCGCTTCATGGTTGAGCGATTGTCGACGGCGCGACGAAATACGGCAATCGGTTTTAAGCGGCTTGCGCCTTGGCGCGGGGCTGCATCTTCAGCATGGTGGCGATGCTGATCGAGCGCAAAGTGGCTTCCTCGATCTCGGCGATCTCGTCCAGCACCACGCGCAGCGCAGCGCCGGCCGGAGTGCCCTCGCCCGGCTCGGCCGGACCGCGGCCGGCCGGCTCGAACAGCGACACCACGTCCCACAGGGTGGTGCGCTTGGGGTTGGCGCAGAAGCGATAGCCGCCGCCCACGCCGCGCTCGGCCTCGACCAGCCCGGCGCGGCCCAGCTCGCGCATCACCTTGGCCAGGTGGTTGGTCGAGATGCCGTAGCGCTGGGCGATATCGCCGGCGGAAAGCTGCCGGCCGGGATCGCGCGCCAGCTCGAGCACGGCATAAAGACCAAAGCGCGTCGCCTTCTGCAGCCTCACGATGCTCGCCTCCGCTCGCGGCTCATGACAGCGCCATCTCCAGCTCGAGCGACGGGCCGGCCATCAGGCCCTGGCTGCGGAAGAAGGACAGGATCAGGTGATCGCGCCGGTCGACCATGGTGCGCACCGAGCGCACTCCGGCGGCGCGGAAGCGCGCGCAAACGGCATCGAACAGCGCCGTGCCGATGCCGCCCTGGCGGGTGTCGGGATCGACATTGATGGCGAACACCCAGCCGGCCGGCTCCGAGCCGAACTCCCAGGCGCGGATCTCGCCGATGACGAAGCCCAGCAGCGTGCCCGCCTCATCCTCGGCCAGCAGGAAATAGCGGTCGCCCGGCCCATCGCCATAGCGGCGCAGCATATCGCGCCAATAGGCCGGCTTGGGCTGGCCGGTGATCCGGCCCTCCAAAGCGCTGATATTGTTGAGATCGTAGGCTTCCGCGGCGCGGATGCGCCAGCCCGCTGTCGCCGCCGCTGATGCGGCGCCGGGCTTATCCACAGGCTTCAGGGCGGCGGTCTTGGTCATCGTTGACACGGTGCGCCCGGGCTCGTAATTTGTAAATAAGTATTTGCGTACTGATTTTCGAATTTGACCAATCGAGGCGGAAATGGCTGCCCCCCAACTGGCCGACACTCCCCCGTCGCGCATCGATTTCCAGACCGCGCCCGCGCGCTACCGGCACTGGTCGATCAAGATCGACGGCAACATCGCCACCCTGGTCATGGACATCGCCGAGGACGCCACCTTGCGCCCCGGCTACAAGCTGAAGCTGAACTCCTACGATCTGGGCGTCGATATCGAGCTGTACGACGCCGTGCAGCGGCTGCGCTTCGAGCATCCCGAGGTCGGCGCGGTGATCGTGGCTTCGGGCAAGGACCGCGTGTTCTGCTCCGGCGCCAATATCAACATGCTGGGCCTGTCGAGCCACGACCATAAGGTCAATTTCTGCAAATTCACCAACGAGACGAGGAACGGCATCGAGGACGCCACGCAGTTCTCGCACCAGGCCTATATCTGCGCCGTCAACGGCACCGCGGCGGGCGGCGGCTACGAGTTGGCGCTGGCCTGCGACAGGATCATCCTGGCCGATGACGGCGCCAGCGCCGTGTCGCTGCCCGAGCTGCCGCTGCTGGCCGTGCTGCCCGGCACCGGCGGCCTGACGCGCCTGGTCGACAAGCGCAAGGTGCGCCACGACCACGCCGATTATTTCTGCACCATCTCAGAAGGCATGCGCGGCAAGCGCGCCGTCGATTGGCGGCTGGTCGACGAGATCGTGCCGCGCTCCAGGCTCGACGAAGTTGCCGCAAAGCGCGCCGCGGAAATCGCGGAGGCCTCCGATCGGCCGAAGAACGCCAAGGGCATCAAGCTCACCCCGCTCAAGCGCCAGATCGGCGCCGACCGCATCGTCTATCGCCATGTGACGGTCGAGATCGATCGCGCCAACCGCGCCGCCACCATCGTCGTGCAGGCGCCCGACCAGGCGCCGCCGCAAGACGTGGCTGCCATCCACGCCGCCGGCGACCAGTTCTGGCCGCTGGCCGTGGCGCGCGAGCTGGACGACGCCATCCTCGAGCTGCGCGCCAACGAAGGCGATATCGGCACCTGGGTGTTCCGCACCCGGGGCGATGCCGACAACGTGCTGGCGGCCGACCGCGCTTTGCTCGACAACAAGACCGATTGGCTGGTGCGGGAGATCACGCTCTATCTGAAGCGCACGCTGAAGCGCATCGACGTCTCCTCGCGCAGCCTGCTGGCGCTGATCGACCAGGAAAGCTGCTTCGTCGGCACCCTGCTGGAGCTGGCGCTGGCGGCCGATCGCAGCTTCATGCTGGACGGCACGATGGAAGGCTCCAACCTGCCGCCGGCCGCGATCCAGCTCAGCGCCATGAATTTCGGTCCGCTGCCCATGGGCAACGGCCTCAGCCGGCTGCAGCGCCGCCTCTATGCGACGCCGGAGAAGATCGACGAGGCGCGCGCCGCCATCGGCCAGCGCCTCGAGGCACCGGACGCCGAGGCGATGGGCCTGGCGACCTTCATCCCCGACGATATCGACTGGGAAGACGAGGTGCGGCTGGCGATCGAGGAACGCGCCTCCTATTCGCCCGACGGCTTGACCGGCATGGAGGCCAATCTGCGCTTCGCCGGGCCGGAGACCATGGAGACAAAAATCTTCGCCCGGCTGTCGGCGTGGCAGAACTGGATCTTCCAGCGCCCCAACGCCGCCGGCCCCGAGGGCGCGCTCAAGCTCTACGGCACCGGCCAGAAGGCCCGATACGATCGACGGAGGGTGTGATGTCCATCAACTACCTGGAAAAGATTCCCAACAACGTCGATCTGGGCAGCGACCGCCGCCTGCAACGCGCGCTGGAGAACTGGCAGCCCAGCTATCTGCAATGGTGGCGCGAGCTGGGTCCGGACGGCAGCAACGACTACGACGTCTATCTGCGCACCGCGGTCTCGACCGACGCCAATGGCTGGGCCCAGTTCGGCCATGTGAAGATGCCCGACTATCGCTGGGGCATCTTCCTGGCCGACCGCGAGGCCGACCGCCGGGTCAATTTCGGCGAGCACAAGGGCGAAGCGGCCTGGCAGGACGTGCCGGGCGAGCATCGCTCCACCCTGCGCCGGCTGATCGTGACGCAGGGCGACACCGAACCGGCCTCGGTCGAGCAGCAGCGCCTGCTGGGCCGGACCGCCCCCTCGCTCTACGACCTGCGCAACCTGTTTCAGGTCAATGTCGAGGAAGGCCGGCATCTGTGGGCCATGGTCTACCTGCTGCACGCCTATTTCGGCCGCGACGGCCGCGAGGAAGCCGAGGAGATGCTGCGGCGCCATTCCGGCGACGCCGACAAGCCGCGCATCCTGGGCGCGTTCAACGAGAAGACGCCGGACTGGCTGTCGTTCTTCATGTTCACCTACTTCACCGACCGCGACGGCAAGTACCAGCTCGCCTCGCTGGCCGAATCCGGCTTCGACCCGCTGGCGCGCACCTGCAAGTTCATGCTGACCGAGGAAGCCCACCACATGTTCGTGGGCGAGACCGGCGTCGGCCGCATCCTGCAGCGCAGTTGCGAGCTGATGCGCGGGCACAAGACCGACGACGTGCGCGCCTTGGGCGGCATCGACCTGCCGACCATGCAGAAATACCTCAACTTCCATTTCAGCGTCTCGCTCGACCTGTTCGGCCAGGAGCTGTCGACCAACGCCGCCAACTACTACACCGCCGGGCTGAAAGGCCGCTTCCTGGAGACCAAGATCGGCGACGACCACAAGCTGATCGACGACCGCTACAAGGTCGCCACCTTGCGCGACGGCGCCGTGGTCGAGCAGGACGTGCCGGCGCTGACCGCGCTCAACGAGCGGCTGCGCCAGGACTATATCGACGACTGCGCCAGGGGCGTGCTGCGCTGGAACAAGATCATCGAGAAGGCCGGCATCGACTTCGAGCTGAAGCTGCCGCATCGCGGCTTCCACCGCGCCATCGGCGCCTTCGCCGGCAGCCAGGTGGCGCCGGACGGCACGGTGCTGAGCCAGGGCGAGTGGCAGCGCCGGGCCGGCGACTGGCTGCCCAGCGACGAGGATCGCGCCTTCGTGCGTTCGCTGATGGGCGGCGCGGTGATCGAGCCCGGCAAATACGCCAACTGGATCGCCCCGCCGGCGCGCGGCATCAACAACCAGCCGCCCGACTTCGAATACGTGCGCTTCAACTGACGATCAGTCGTCGGCCCATCAGTCGTCAGTGAGTTCGACCAGCACCGGCTGGTGATCGGAAACCTGCGTCGCGGTGTCGTAGAACACCCGGCGCAGGCGCGGCCGCAGGTCGGGCGTGACGAAGGCGAAGTCGCAGCAATGCGGCTCGCCGTAGCGGCGTTCGTAGAGGCAGAACGACATGGGATGGGCCACGCCGGGATTGAGCGCAGTCCAGGCATCGACCAGCCCCGGCGCGCCGTCCTCGGCCGGCGACTGCAACCGCCCATAGAGGGGATCGGCCACCGTCATGTTGGTGTCGGCGACGAAGATGGCCGAAGCCGTCTCGGCGCTCGGCGCGAACGGTCCCCAGCCCTCGACCGGCGCCTGCCGGCTGCGCAGCCAGCCTTCCCGCACCGCCCGGCGCACCGTCTCGACCTGCGCCGCGCGCTGGGTGCTGGAATAATATTCGAAATGCGAGGTCAGCACCCGCAGCGGCCCCCACGGCGCGCTCACCACCGCCTCCAGCACCAGCCGCGGCATGGCGCGCGTGCCGTCGGTTACCCAGGGCGCGGCGTGGCGCAGCACGCGGCCGACCGGATAGCGCGACAGGATCATGTTGCCGAAACGCTTGCGAGCGCCTTGCGCGTCCGGCACATCGACGCCCGGACCTTCGATCGCCGTATAGCCCGGCAACAACCGGGCAAGCTCGGCGAACTGGTTGCCAGGCACGCCGCCTTCGGCTTCGGGGAAATTGTCGGCCACTTCCTGCAGGCACAGCACGTCGAAATCGGCCATCGCCCGGGCCTGCGCCACGACGCGCGCCAGGTCGAGGCGCTTGTCGACGCCCAGCCCCCACTGGATGTTCCAGGTGATCAGCTTCACCTTATGCCCGCGCGCATGAAGCTCTGCACGAACTGGCGCTGGAACAGCAGGAAGGCCAGCAGCAGCGGCGCCGAGGTCATCAGGGTGGCGGCGGTGATGATCGACCAGTCGATGCCCTGGTCGGTCGAGGCGAACACCTGCAGGCCCACGGTCAAGGGCCGGGCCTCGACGGAGTTGGTCACCACCAGCGGCCACAGGAAATTGTTCCAGTGGAACGATACCGAGACCAGCCCATAGGCCAGGTAGACCGGCTTGGCCAGCGGCACGTAGATCTTCCACAGGATCTGCAGCGCGCTGGCGCCTTCGACCCGCGCCGCCTCGTCGAGCTCGCGCGGCACGGTCTTGAAGGTCTGGCGCAGCAGAAACACGCCGAAGGCCGAGGCCACATAGGGCAGCGCGATGGCGGGAATCGAATCGATGATGCCCAGCGCGCCCATGGTGCGGTAGTTCTCGACGATCAGGATCTCGGGCATCACCATGAGCTGCAGCAGCACCAGGAAGAAGGCGACCTCCGAACCCCAGAAGCGGTAGCGCGCGAAGGCATAGGCCGCCAGCGTGCACAGTACGAACTGGCAGGCCAGGATCAGGCTGACCAGCAGCACGGTGTTGAAGAAATAGCGCGCGAACGGCGCCGCCTGCCACGCCTTGACGAAATTGCCCAAGGTGAGCGGCGCGGTCGGATCGAAATGCGCCGAATATTCGGACGGGTGGAACGCGGTCCACACCGCGTAGAGCAGCGGCAGCGCCCACAGGATCGCCAGGGTCCAGGCCGCCACCGTATCGACGGCGCGGGCCAGGCCGGTCGGCTCGAACGGATGGCGACGCTCGGGCGCATTCATTGGTAATGCACCCGCCGCTCGAGGAACACGTACTGGGCCAGCGCCACGATCGCCAGCAACAGCAGCAGCATGATGGTCAGGGCCGCGGCGTAGGACGTGTCCCAGAACTTGAAGCCGACTTCGTAGATGTAATAGAGCAGCAGCGAGGTCGAGTTGTCCGGCCCGCCCCGGGTCAGCACGATGATATGGTCGACCAGCCGGAACGAATTGATCACCGCGTTGATCAGCACGAATAGGGTGGTCGGCATCATCAGCGGCAGCACCACGCGGCGCAGATAGGTGAAGCGCGAGGCCCCTTCCAGCGACGCCGCCTCGGCCAGCGACTGCGGGATCTGCTGCAGCGCCGCCAGGTAGAAGATCATGAAGAAGCCGGCCTCCTTCCACACCGCCACCGCCATGACGCAGGCCAGCGCCGTGCCCTGGCTGCCCAGCCAGTTGTGCGAGGCGAAGCCGAACAGGTGGGAGATCTGCTCCAGCAGCCCGTATTGCGGCGTGTAGAAGAACAGCCAGATATTGGCCACCGCGATCATCGGCAGGACGGTCGGGGTGAAGAAGGCGGTGCGCAGCCAGGCCCGCCCGGCCAGCCGGTCGTTGACCCATACCGCCATGACGATGGCCAGGCCGATCGACAGCGGGATGGTGCCCAGCGCGTAGATCAGGTTGTTGACCAGCGACTGCCAGAACACCGGGTCGTCGAACATCGCCCGGTAATTGTCGAGCCCGACGAAATGCGACGGCCGGCTGCCGCGCGGCGTCGAGAACACGCTCTCGACCAGGGTGGCGATCGCCGGATAGTGCGTGAACAGGGCAAGGAAGGCTAAGGCCGGCAGCAGCAGCAGCCAGCCATGCAGGTGGACGTCGAAGCGGCGCGGTCGCATGGCGCGAAAGCCGGCCGCGGCAGCCGGTGCCGCCGCGGCCGTTCCCGATGTTCTACTTGTAGGACCGCAGGATGCGCGTGGCCTCGGCCTGCGCGTCCTTCAGCGCCGCCGCCGGCGGCTTGGCGCCGGTCAGCGCCGCCTGCAGCGCATCGTTCAGTGCCTTGGTGACGCGCTGGTTCTCATGCGTCGACAGCTCGGCCACCGAATATTGCAACTGGTCGCGCGCCACCGCCGCGGCCGGGAAGCCGGCGACGTATTTCTTCATCGCCGGCGTATCCCAGGCGTCGGACCGTACCGCGACATAGCCGGTGTCGATGCCCCACTGGGCGGCGCGGTCCGGCGAGGTGATCCACTGGATGAACTTCAGCGCCGCCGCCTGCTGCGCCGGCGTGCTCTTCTTGAAGATGTAGAAATTGCCGCCGCCGGTCGGACTGCCGCGCCGCTTGCCGGCCGGCAGCATGGCCACGCCGAAATCGAACTTGGCATTGTTCTTGACGTTGGTGAGGTTGCCGGTGGTGGTGAACATCATCGCCGTCTTCTTCTCGAAGAAGTCCTTGGGCGTGGTGCCCCATTCGATCACCCCCGGCGCCATCACCTTGTCCTTGGCCGACAAATCGACCCAGTACTGCAGCGCCTCGACCACCTCCGGCTTGTCGAAATAGGTGGTGTCGCCGGCCTGGTTCATCAGCTCGACGCCGTTCTGGGTGGTGAAGGCCTGGAACAGCCAATAGGGAAAGCCGGAGGATGGCACCTGCAGGCCCCATTGCGTGACGTTGCCGGAGGCGTCGCGCTTGGTCAGCTTCTTGGCGTACTCGACCTGCTCGGCCCAGCTGGCCGGCGGCTTGTCGGGATCGAGCCCGGCCTCCTTGAAGGCCTCCTTGTTGTAGTACAGCACGATGGTCGAGCGCTGGAACGGCACGCCCCAGGTCTTGCCGCCGGTCTGGCTGTTCTTCATGAAGGCCGGGAAGAAGCTGTCCAGCCACTTCTTGTCGGCATCGGTCTTGACGAAATTGTCGATCGGCACGATCGCATCCTCGTCGATCAGCGAGAACATGTCGGTCGACAGCAGCACCGCGGTGGTCGGCGGCGTGCCGCTCTTGTTCGCGGTCAGCGCCTTGACGATGGTCTCCTGGTAGGTGCCCGAATAGATCGGCGTCACCTTGATGTCGGGATTCTCCTTCTGGAAGTCGGCGGCGTACTGGTCGATCAGCTTGGTGATCGGCCCGCCCACCGCGACCGGATAGTAGAACGTCACCTCGACCGGATCGGCGGCCAGCACCGGGCCGGCCAACGCTGCACTCATCAACGCCCCGGCGCAGGCCGAAGCGGTGGACTTCCACAATTTGCCTAGCATTCTCGCTCTCCCTTGGCTGTGGTTGCTTGTTGTTGCCGGCGACTATTGCAATCGGTCGCCGGTTTCGGCGTCAAACCAGTGACAATCGGCCGCCGCCCAGGCCAGGCCGATCCGCTCGCCGCGCTGGAACGCCGCCTTGCCGGCCACCTTGGCCAACACCGCCTGCCCGTCCAGCCGCGCGTCGATCAGGCTGTCGGCGCCCAGATATTCGACCGCCGCCACCTCGGCCGGCACGCCACCCGCATCCAGCCGCACATGCTCGGGCCGCACACCCAGCAGCGCGCCGCCAGGGCCGCCGGGCATCGCCGACGCGGCATCGGGCGGGCGGATGACGTTCATCGGCGGCGTGCCGATGAAACGGGCGGCGAACACGGTGCGCGGCCGGGCATAGAGCTGGTCGGGCGGGCCCATCTGCTCGATGCGGCCGGAATTCATCAGCACCACCTGGTCGGCCATGGTCATGGCCTCGACCTGATCGTGCGTGACATAGATCATGGTCATGCCCAGGCGCTGCTGCAGGGCGCGGATCTCGCGCCGCATCTCGCCGCGCAGCTGGGCGTCGAGATTGGACAGCGGCTCGTCCATCAGGCACACCGGCGTCTGCGCCACGATCGCCCGGCCCAGCGCCACGCGCTGCTGCTGACCGCCGGACAATTGCGACGGCTTGCGGTCGAGCAGATGGCCGATGCCCAGCACCTCGACCGCACGCGCCAGCCGCTCGGCCTGCTGCGCCGCCGGCACCTTGCGCACCTGCAGGCCGAACAGGATGTTGTCGCGCACCGTCATGTGCGGAAACAGCGCGTAGGACTGGAACACCATGGCGACGCGGCGCTTGGCCGAGGGCAGATCGGTGACGTCGCGGCCGTCGATCGCGATGCGGCCGGCGCTGACCTGGTCCAGCCCGGCGATCAGGCGCAAGGTGGTGGACTTGCCGCAGCCGGACGGTCCCAGCAGCACCACCAGGCTGCCCGATTCGACATTGAACGACACCGAATCGAGGACCCGCGTCGGGCCCCAGTCCTTGCTCACGGCGTGCAGCTCGATCGCCGCCAAATACGCCTCCCAGTTACCATTTTGGTTCTTACTGTCGTTTGTTTACAGTTTTGTGACAATAGCTACCGCATCTGCGAAGCAGGTCGAACGGCGCCGACTTGAAATGCGCGGCCGGTGATGATGTGGTGCATCGAGGAAAGGCTCATGGAAAAATTCGGCGTCACCATCAGGCCCGGCAAGGATGGCAGCGCGATCGACTACGCGCCGACATTCAATGTCGCCGTGCCGTTCATCGACCGCCACCTGGATGAAGGCCGCGGCGCCAAGCCGGCGATCCGCACCGTGCGCGAGGACGTGACCTACGCCCAGCTGGCCGAGCGGGTGAACCGCGCCGGCAACGCGCTGCTGGGGCTGGGCATCGCCCGCGGCGAGCGCCTGCTGATGATCGTCAAGGACTGCCCGGCATTCTTCTACGCCTTTTGGGGCGCGATCAAAGCCGGCATCGTGCCGGTGCCGCTCAATACCCTGCTGCGCGCCGCCGACTACGCCTTCATGATCGAGAATTCCGGCTGCGCCGGCGTGCTCTATTCGCCCGAATACGACGCCGAGATCGAACCGGCGCTGGGCGCCTCGCCGCACAAGCCCAAGGCGGTGCTGCGCACCGATGCAACGCCCGCCGCCTTCGATGTTCTGATGGAAAAGGCGCCGGCCAAGCTGGACGCGGCGCCGGCCAAAGCCACCGACGATTGCTTCTGGCTCTATTCGTCCGGTTCGACCGGCCGCCCCAAGGGCGCGGTGCATCTGCATCGCGACATGGTGTTCACCAGCCAGCATTACGGCGTCGAGACCTTGGGGGCGCGAGAAGACGACATCTTCTTTTCCGCCGCCAAGCTGTTCTTCGCCTATGGCCACGGCAATGCCATGACCTTTCCGCTATGGGTCGGCGGCACCGCCATATTGAGCGACGAACGCCCCGCCCCGCCCATGACGTTCGGGCTGATCGAGCGCTTCAAGCCGACCTTGTATTTCGGCGTGCCCACGCTCTATGCCGCGCAATTGCAGGCGCTCGACCAGGCCAGGCCCGACCTGTCCTCGATCCGCGCCTGCGTCTCGGCCGGCGAGGCGCTGCCGCCCGATATCTTCCGGCGCTGGAAAGAGAAGACCGGGCTGGTCATTCTCGACGGCATCGGCTCGACCGAGGCGCTGCATATCTTCATCGGCAACCGGCTGGACGACCACAAGCCGGGCACCAGCGGCAAGGTGGTGCCGGGCTATCGCGCCCGCATCGTCGACGAGAGCGGCCAGGAAGCCGGCACCGACGAACCGGGCAAGCTGTGGATCAGCGGCGATTCGACCGCCAAATACTACTGGGACAACCCGGCCAAGACCGCCGAGACCATGGTCGAGGGCTGGCTCAACACCGGCGACACCTATAGCCGCGACGCCCAAGGCTATTTCACCTATGGCGGCCGCAGCGACGACATGCTGAAGGTCGGCGGCATCTGGTGCTCGCCATTCGAGATCGAGGCGCGGCTGATCGAGCACGAAACCGTACTGGAAGCGGCCATCGTCGGCCGCGCCGACCGGGACGGGCTGATCAAGCCGGAAGCCCATATCGTGCTGAAGCAGAGCGAGTTGGCAGTGGTTTCGGCCGAGGCGCTGCGCCAGGCGCTGCTCGATCACTGCAAGAGCGGGCTGGCGCCGTACAAATATCCGCGCTGGATCAATTTCGTCACCGAGCTGCCCAAGACCGCGACCGGAAAGATCCAGCGCTTCAAGCTGCGTCAAGGTTGAAGAAACCGCCGAAAATCCTGGGCTTTCGGGTCACGAAACGCCTTCGTTTGCAACCCCAACAATGCTAGATTTCCGGCCGATATCGCACGATCCGGGGACAACAATACAACGATCTTTCAGGGAGGAGTCGTCATGGCAAGCAAACGCATCATAGCCGCGGTTTCGGCGCTGGCGCTTCTGGCCAGCCCGGCGCTGGCGCAGAACAAGACGGTGAAGATCGGCTTCATCTCCACCTTCAGCGGCCCGCAGGCCACCATCGGCAACGACATGAAGAATTCGGTCGAGCTGGCGCTCGATCATCTCGGCCGCAAGATGGGCGGCGTGCCGGTCGAGGTGATCTACGAAGACGACGCCTTCAAGCCCGATGTCGGCAAGCAGAAATCCGAAAAGCTGGTGCAGCAGGACAAGGTCGATTTCGTGACCGGCTATATCTGGTCCAACGTGCTGCTGGCCTCGCTCAAGAGCGTGGTCGACGACGGCGACACCATCCTGATCTCGGCCAATGCCGGCCCGTCGCAGATCGCCGGCGAGCTGTGCAACAAGAACTTCTTCTCGACCTCGTGGCAGAACGACCAGACCACCATGGCGATGGGCGAGGAGCTGAACAAGAAGGGCGTCAAGACGGTCTACCTGATGGCGCCCAACTACGCCGCCGGCAAGGATATGCTGCAGGGCGTCAAGCGCAGCTTCAAGGGCAAGATCATCGGCGAAGACCTGACCAAGTGGCCCGACCAGCTCGATTTCTCCGCCGAGCTGGCCAAGATCCAGGCCGCCAAGCCCGACGCGGTGTTCGTGTTCTATCCCGGCGCCGCCGGCGTGCAGTTCCTGACGCAATACGCGCAGGCCGGGTTGAAGGGCAAGATTCCGCTCTACACCGCCTTCACCATCGACGCCACCACCCTGCCGCAGCAGAAGGACCTGGCGCTGGGCGTGCTGGGCGCGCAGACCTGGGTCAACGACCTGCCCAACGACGCCAACAAGAAATTCGTCGCCGACTTCAAGAAGAAGTTCGGCCACTACCCCTCGTTCTACGGCCAGCAGAGCTACGACGCGATCATGCTGATCGACAGCGCGGTGGCCGGGCTGAAGGGCGACCTGTCCAACAAGGACAAGGTGCGCGCCGAGCTGATGAAGGCCAACTTCCACTCGACCCGCGGGCCGTTCAAGTTCAACACCAACCACTTCCCGATCCAGAACGTCTACATCCAGGACACCGTCAAGGATGCCGACGGGGTGCTGACCCTGAAGACGGTCGAGACCATCATGAAGGACTTCAAGGATCCGTATTACGAAAAGTGCCCGATGAAGTAAGCTTCGGCCAACCCAACCAGCGGGAGCGTTCTTTAAAGAGGGCGCTCCCGCTTCGTTTATCGGCGCCCCTTCGACATGGACCCGCAACTCACCCTCTTCCTGATCCAGGGACTGAACGGCCTGCAGCTCGGCCTGCTGATGTTCCTGCTCGCCGCCGGCCTGACCCTGACCTTCGGCATCATGGATCTGGTCAACCTGGCGCATGGCTCGCTCTACATGATGGGCGCCTATTTCGCGGTGACCTTCATCGACCTGACCGGCTCCTTCGTGCTGGGTGCGATCCTGGCGCTGATCGCTTCGCTGCTGCTGGGCGTGGCGGTGGAAATGGTGGTGATGCGGCGGCTGTACCGGCGCGACCACCTCGACCATGTGCTGGCCACGTTCGGCCTGATCCTGTTCTTCAACGAGCTGGTGCGCGCGGTGTGGGGCGCGGCCGGCCTCAGCATCGCCGTGCCGCCCTGGCTGTCGCATACCGTGCAGATCGCGCCCGGCATGGCCTATCCCGCCTATCGCTTCGCCATCATCGTGGTCGGGCTGGCGGTGGCGGTGTTCCTGGCCGTGCTGGTGAGCCGCACCCGCACCGGCATGTGGATCCGCGCCGGCGCCTCCAACCGCACCATGACCGGCGCGCTGGGCATCAACGTGCAACTGCTGTTCACCCTGGTGTTCGGCATCGGCGCGGCGCTGGCGGCGCTGGCCGGGTTGATGGCCGGACCGATCGTCACGGTGCAGATCGGCATGGGCGACAACATCCTGATCCTGGCCTTCGTCATCATCGTCATCGGCGGCATCGGCTCGATCAAGGGCGCGTTCATCGCCGCCATGGCGGTCGGCCTGATCGACACGTTCGGCCGCGCCTTCCTGCCCGACCTGCTCAAGGGCTTCCTGTCGGCCAGCGCCGCCAGCACGGCCGCGCCGGCGCTGTCGTCGATGCTGATCTACCTGCTGATGGCCGGGGTGCTGGTGTGGCGCCCCACCGGCCTGTTCGGCGCGCGGAGCTAGATCGTGCCGCTCGCCCGCCGCCTGGCCGAACCGCGCGTGCTGCTGACCGCGCTGCTGCTGCTGGCCGGCCTGCTGCTGCCGCTGTTCGCCGGCAATTTCACCGTCTCCTTCGCCTCGCGCATCGTCATCTGGACCATCGCCGCGATCAGCCTGAACATCATCCTGGGCTATGGCGGCATGGTGAGCTTCGGCCACGCCGCCTATCTCGGCATCGGCGGCTACGCCATGGGCATCCTGGCGTTCCACGGCATCACCAGCGGCTTGGTGCAATGGCCGGTCGCCATCCTGGCCTCGGCGCTGTGGGCGCTGGCGGTGGGCGCGCTGTCGCTGCGCACCCGCGGCGTCTATTTCATCATGATCACCCTGGCCTTCGCCCAGCTCATCTACTTCGTGGCGGTCGGCATGGAGGCCTATGGCGGCGACGACGGGCTGACCATCTACCACCGCAGCGATTTCGCCGGCATCCTCAACCTGAAGGACCGCGCCACCTTCTACTGGACCTGCTTCGCCCTGATGCTGGGCGCGTTCTACCTGTGCCACCGCCTGGTCGAGTCGCGCTTCGGCATGGTGCTGCGCGGCGCCCGCTCCAACGAGACCCGCATGCGCGCGCTGGGTTTCCCCACCACCCGCTACAAGCTGACCGCCTTCACCCTGGCCGGCGCGATATGCGGCCTGGCCGGCGCGCTGCTGGCCAACCAGACCGATTTCATCTCGCCTGCGATGATGCGCTGGACCGCCTCGGGCGACCTGATCGTGATCGTGGTGCTGGGCGGCATGGGCAGCCTGTTCGGGCCGCTCTACGGCGCCATCGTCTTTTTCGTGCTGGAGGAATACCTCAACCCCCTGCTCGACACGCTGCATGCCGGCTGGGGCGACTATTGGCAGATCCTGTTCGGGCCGCTGCTGGTGGTCGTGGCGCTCTACGCCCGCGGCGGGCTGGACAGCCTGCTGGGCCGCCGCGCCGCGGCGGGCCATGGTGCGGGAGGCGGCCATGGCTGACTCCCGGCGGACCGAACCGCTGCTGGCGATCGACGGCTTGCTGAAGCGCTTCGGCGGGCTGGTCGCCACCGACAATCTGTCGCTCGAGGTGGCGGATGGCGAGATCCATGCCGTGATCGGCCCCAACGGCGCCGGCAAGACCACCCTGGTGGCGCAGCTCATGGGCCAGCTGCCCAGCGACGGCGGCCGCATCCTGTTCGCCGGCCAGGACATCACCCGCCTGCCAACCCATCGGCGCGTGCGCGCCGGGCTGGCCCGTTCGTTCCAGATCACCTCGGTGCTGCGCGATTTCTCCACGCTCGACAACGTGGCGCTGGCGCTGCAGGCCCATCAGGGCCACTCCTTCCGCTTCTGGCGGCCGGCGCAGCGCGACCCCGCCCTGCGCGAGCCGGCACACCGCATCCTCGACCAGCTCGGTCTGGCCGCGCGCGCCGCAGTGCCGGCCGCCAGCCTGTCCTATGGCGAGCAGCGCCAGCTCGAGATCGCCATGGCGCTGGCCGGCGAGCCGCGCCTGCTGCTGCTGGACGAGCCGATGGCCGGCATGGGGCCCGACGAATCGGCCCGCATGGTCGAGTTCCTCGGCCGCCTCAAGGGCCGCCATGCCATCCTGCTGATCGAGCACGACATGGATGCCGTGTTCGCGCTGGCCGATCGCATCAGCGTGCTGGTCTATGGCCGCGCCATCGCCACCGGCACGCCCGACCAGATCCGCGCCAACGAGGAGGTGCGCCAGGCCTATCTCGGCGAGGACGAGCATGCTTAGGCTGGAAGACGTGCAGACCTTCTACGGCCAGAGCCAGGTGCTGTTCGGCATGAGCCTGACGGTCGAGGCCGGCGAGGTGGTGACCCTGATGGGCCGCAACGGCATGGGCAAGACCACCACCGTCAATTCGATCATGGGCATCGTCGCGCCGCGCGCCGGGTCGATCGAATTCGCCGGCCGCACGCTGCGCGGCCTGCCGGCCTATCGCATCGCCAAGCAGGGCATCGGCCTGGTGCCGGAAGGCCGCCAGATCTTCCCCAACCTGACGGTGCGCGAGAACCTGGTGGCCGCCGCCGCCAACCGCCGCCAGGCCGCCACGCCCTGGACCCTGGCCCGGGTGTTCGGGTTCTTCCCGCGCCTGGCCGAGCGCCAGGGCAATCTCGGCAACCAGCTCTCCGGCGGCGAGCAGCAGATGCTGGCGATCGGCCGGGCGCTGATGACCAATCCGCGGCTGCTGATCCTGGACGAAGCCACCGAGGGGCTGGCGCCGATCATCCGCCAGGAGATCTGGCGCTGCCTGGCCAGCCTGAAAGCCGAGGGCCAGGCCATCCTGGTGATCGACAAGAACGTGCAGGCCCTGCTGCGGCTGGCGGATCGCCACTACATCATCGAGAAGGGCCGCCCGGTATGGACCGGTCCGTCGGCCGCGCTGGCCGCCGACACCGCGCTCCAGCACCGCTATCTCGGCGTCTGACCAGGTTGCCCGACGGGCACCGACGGTGGCCCTGCGTGCCGCCTGCCCGCGCCGCCTTGCGCAAGGCCCGGTCCCCCGCCCGGCGATGCTTTACAGCCAGCGGAGCACTGAATATGAATCGCATCGGGCGCGCGCGAAGGCTTGCCACGCGCGGCGCCGCCGATCTTCTCACCGCGAAGGGACGCGAGCATCATGAGACTACCGATTGCCCTTGGACTTGGCGTCGCCCTGATCGCGGCGTCCGCTGTGGCGCAGACCAACCAGGTCAATGTCTACAACTGGTCCGACTACATCGCCGAGGACGCGGTCGCCAACTTCACCAAGGCCACCGGCATCAAGGTCAACTATTCGGTCTACGACTCCAACGAGATCCTGGACGCCAAGCTGCGCGCCGGCAAATCCGGCTACGACGTGGTGGTGCCGTCGGCCTCGCCGTTCCTGGTGCGCCAGATCCCGGCCGGCCTCTACCAGAAGCTGGACCGGACGAAGCTGACCAACTACGCCAACCTCGACCCGGCGATCATGAAGCAGCTTGCCAAGTACGATCCGGGCAACCAGTACGCGGTGCCGTGGATGTGGGGCACCACCGGCATCGGCTACAACGTCGACAAGGTCAAGCAGGCGCTGCCCGACGCGCCGGTCGATTCGCTGCGCATGATCTTCGATCCGGCGGTGGCATCGAAGCTCAAGAGTTGCGGGATCATGGTGCTGGACAGCCCGACCGACATGATTCCGGCGGCGCTGAAGTATCTCAAGCTCGATCCCGACAGCAAGGCTCCCCAGGACCTGCAGCAGGCGGCCGAACTGTTCAAGAAGGTGCGGCCCTATATCCGCAAGTTCCATTCGTCGGAGTACATCAACGCGCTGGCGCAAGGGAACATCTGCGTCGCCTTCGGCTACAGCGGCGACATCCTGCAGGCCGCCTCCCGCGCCGCCAAGGCCAAGAACAAGGTCACGATCGAATACGCCATTCCCAAGGAAGGCGCCTTGCTGTGGATCGACGTGATGGCGATACCGGTCGGCGCGCCCCATCTCGACAACGCCTACAAGTGGATCGACTATCTGCTCGATCCCAAGGTCGCCGCCCAGAGCTCCAACTTCGTCGGCTATGCCAACGGCAACGCCAAGTCCAAGGAGTTCCTCGACAAGGACGTGCTGAACAACGAGAACATCTACCCGTCCGAAGCGGTGATGGCCAATCTCTACACCATCGGCGCCGCCGATCGGCAGTACGAACAGGCGCGCACCCGCACCTGGACCGCGATCAAGACCGGCAAGTGACCGACCGGCGGGCGGCGCCGTCGCCCGCCATTGCGCCTTCGCTGCGGAGACCGTGCCCCGAAATGGCGATCGCCGATGACGCTCGCGCCCGTCGCGCACCGGAGCCCTGGAACGATCCGGCGGCGGTGCCCTATGTGCGCATCGACAACGTGGTCAAGCGCTTCGGCGACTTCACCGCCGTCAACCAGGCCAGCCTGAACATCTATCGCGGCGAATTGTTCGCGCTGCTGGGCGGCTCGGGCAGCGGCAAGACCACCCTGCTGCGCATGCTGGCCGGCTTCGAGACGCCCAGCGCCGGCCGCATCCTGATCGACGGCATCGACATGGCCGGCGTGCCGCCCTACGACCGCCCGGTCAACATGATGTTCCAGTCCTATGCGCTGTTCCCGCACATGACCGTGGCGCAGAACGTCGCCTTCGGCCTGAAGCAGGACGGGCTGGCCAGGCCGCAGATCGCCGAGCGCGTCGGAGCGATCCTCGACATGGTGCAGATGAGCGAGTTCTCCCGGCGCAAGCCGCACCAGCTTTCCGGCGGCCAGCGCCAGCGCGTCGCTCTGGCCCGCGCCCTGGTCAAGCAACCCAAGCTTTTGCTGCTCGACGAGCCGCTGGCGGCGCTCGACAAGAAGCTGCGCCAGCAGACCCAGTTCGAGCTGATGCGCATCCAGGAGAAAGTCGGCATCACCTTCGTCCTGGTCACGCACGACCAGGAGGAGGCCATGACTATGGCCTCGCGCATCGCGGTGATGGATCGCGGCCGCATCGCGCAGGTCGGCACGCCCAACGAGATCTACGAATATCCCAACAGCCGGTTCGTCGCCGACTTCATCGGCTCGGTCAACATGTTCGAAGGCCGCCTGATCCGCGACGAAGCCGACCACGTCGTGATCGCGGCGCCGGCGCTGGACGGCACGGTCTATGTCGATCACGGCGTGGCCGCTGCGCCGGGCGCCACCGTGTGGGTGGCGATCCGGCCGGAGAAGGTCAGGATCGGCCGCACCCGACCCGCCGGAACGCACAATCTGGCGCGCGGCACGGTGCGCGATATCGGCTATCTGGGGGACGTCTCCACCTATCACATCGACCTGCCTTCCGGCGCCACCATGCAGGCCACCATGCCCAACCTGGCGCGGCTGGCCGAGCCGGCGGTGGCGTGGGACGAGCAGGTCTGGCTGTCCTGGGATGCCGCCAATGCCGTGGTGCTGACATCGTGACGAGGCTGCGCTAGCCATGGCGCGCCTGCCGCGCGCCTACCTGTCGGGCGAGCAGGCCCGCGCCGTCGGTGCGGTCGAAGGCCTGCATCTGCGCCTGATGCAGTTCGCCGTCTACCGCGGCGCCGTCGCGCTGGCGCGGCGACTGGGCCTGACCGGCGCGCGTTTCGTCATCGGCGTGCCCTATCTGTGGCTGCTGCTGTTCTTCCTGCTGCCGTTCCTGATCGTGGCGGCGATCAGCGTCGCCACGCCCAATCTCGACCTGGCGCCGCCGTTCTCCTTCGACGCCTTCGCCAACGGCGCCATTCGCCTGGCCAAGGCGCTGGAGAACTACCTGTCCGTCCTCGGCGACGATCTCTACGTCGCGGCGTTCCTGTCGTCGCTGCGCATCGCCGCGATCAGCACCGTGCTCACCCTGCTGATCGGCTATCCGCTGGCCTACGGCATCGCCCGCGCCCCCGACGGCTGGCGCGCGCCGCTGCTGATGCTGGTGATCCTGCCGTTCTGGACCTCGTTCCTGATCCGCATCTATGCCTGGATCGGCATATTGGGCGAGACCGGCCTGCTCAATCAGGCGCTGCAGGGTCTCGGCCTGACCGACCAGCCGCTGACCTTGCTGGGCACCGAATGGGCGGTCTATTTCGGCATCGTCTACGCCTACCTGCCGTTCATGGTGCTGCCGCTCTACGCGGCGCTGGAGAAGATGGACCTGTCGCTGCTGGAAGCGGCCGCCGACCTGGGCGCCCGGCCGTTCAAGGCGTTCCTGGCCGTCACCCTGCCGCTGTCCCTGCCCGGCATCCTGGCCGGCTGCATGCTGGTATTCATCCCGGCGGTCGGCGAGTTCGTCATCCCCGACCTGCTGGGCGGCTCCGACACGCTGATGATCGGCAAGGTGCTGTGGGACGAATTCTTCCAGAACGGCAACTGGCCGATGGCCTCGACGGTGGCCATCGTCATGCTGGCAGTGCTGGTGCTGCCGATCGTGTTCGTCCAGTGGCTGCGCGCCCGGCAGGCCGGAGCGGAAGGATAGGCCATGCTCGACCGCCGCTCCCGCTTCGTCGTCACGGCCATGGCGTTCGCCTTCGCCTTCCTCTACATCCCTATCGTCTCGGTGGTGGTCTATTCCTTCAACGAATCGCGGCTGGTCACGGTGTGGAGCGGCTTCTCGCTGAAATGGTGGCGCGAGTTGCCCGAGCACGAAGAGATGATGTCCGCCGCGCTGGCCTCGCTGCAGGTGGCCGTGGTCAGCGCCAGTTTCGCCGTGGTGCTGGGCACCTTCGCCGGCGTCGCCCTGGCGCGCTACCGCCGGTTTCGCGGCCGCACTTTCTTCACCGGCCTGATCACCGCGCCGCTGGTGATGCCCGAGGTGATCATGGGCATCTCGATGCTGCTGCTGTTCGTGCTGCTGCAGAACCTGACCGGCTGGCCGGAGCGCGGCTTCACCACGGTGGCCATCGCCCACATCACCTTCACCATGGCCTATGTCGCGGTGATCGTGCAGTCGCGGCTGGTGAGCTTCGACCATGCGCTCGAGGAGGCGGCCCAGGATCTCGGCGCCCGGCCCGCCAAGGTGTTCTTCGTCATCACCCTGCCGATCATCGCGCCGGCCCTGGTGTCGGGCTGGCTGCTGTCGCTCACCCTGTCGCTCGACGACCTGGTGATCACCCAGTTCGCCACCGGGCCCGCCTACACCACCCTGCCGATGGTGGTCTATTCCAGCGTGCGCCGCGGCGTCAGCCCGGAAATCAACGTGCTGGCCAGCATCATCGTCGGCCTGGTCACCATCGGCATCGTCCTCGCCACGCTGATCATGCAGCGCCGCCAGCGGCGGCGGCGGCGCGAGGCGCGGACGGCATGATGCCCATGCCTGCTCCGGCCGGCCGCGAATCGCCCGCTACCGCCGCCGGCCGCCGCCGCCCGCCGCCCTTGTCAGCCCCGCGCCGGCTGCTTATGAATTGATTCCCTGTTCGCTCGTATTGTCCGAAAGCCACCGCTTTCGGCACCGCAGGCCTTTATGATCGCAAGACCGCTGTTCGTTTTCGCCGCCGCAATGCTGCTGGCCGCCGCCGCCTGGGCGCAGAAGCCGGTGGTCAACATGTTCAACTGGCCGGGCTACGTGCCCGCGCCGGTGATCAAGGCGTTCGAGAAACAGGACAACATCAACGTCCTGTACAACACCTTCGAATCGAACGAGGTGCTGGACGCCGCGCTGCGCGACAACAAGCCGCTCTACGACGTCGTGGCGCCGCGCGCCAAGCCGTTCCTCGCCAACCAGATCGCCGACCATCTCTACCAGCCGCTCGACCGCAGCCGCCTGCCCAACTACGGCAATCTCGACCCGAAAATCCTCAAGCTGCTGGCGGTCCACGATCCGGACAACCAGTACGCCGTGCCCTGGATGTGGGGCACCGTCGGCATCGGCTTCAACGTCGACAAGGTCAAGCGTCTCCTGCCCGACATGCCGCCCGACAGCCTGCGCCTGATCTTCGATCCCGCCATCGTCTCCAGGTTCAAGGATTGCGGCGTGATGGTGCTGGACAGCCCGGCCGAGACGATTCCGGCGGCGCTGCGCTATCTGGGCCTCGATCCGGACAGCAAGAACGACGTCGACCTGGCCAAGGCCGCCGATGCCTGGCGCGCCGTGCGGCCTTTCATCCGCCGCTTCGCCGTGGCCGAATTCACCGACCAGCTCGCTCAGGGCAATGTCTGCCTGGCGTTCGGCTATAGCGGCGACATCGACGCCGCGCGCCGGCGCGCCGCCGAAACCAAGGGCCGCGCGCGCATCACGCTGGGCTACGCCATACCCAGGGAAGGCGCGATGGTGTGGATCGATGCGCTGGCCATCCCCGGCAATGCGCCGCACGCCGAGAACGCCTACAAGCTGATCGATTTCCTGCTCCAGCCGCAGCAGGCGGCCGAAAGCGCCGAGCGCGTGGGCTACGCCACCGCCAACAAGGCCGCCCAGGCGCTGCTCACCGGCGATGCGGCCAAGAAGCAGATGCTCTATCCGCCGCCGGAGGTGATGGACAAGCTCTATGTCACCACCCCGGCGGATCGGCGGTACGAGCAGCAACGCGCCCATAGCTGGAACTCGATCAAGGGCGGCAAGTGACGTCCGACGCCCAGCTGGACGCCGGTCGGAACTGGTACGAAGCCGATCGGCCGCTCGCGGCGCTGCCCAGCCTGCCCCCGGGCGAGCATCGCTGCGACGTCTGCGTCGTGGGCGCCGGGCTGACCGGCCTGTCGGCGGCACTGGAACTGGCCGAGCGCGGCTACCGGGTGATCCTGGTGGAGGCGCGCGATGCGGCGGCGCAGGCCTCAGGCCGCAGCGGCGGCCACGCGTTGCGCGGTTTCCAGTCCGGCATGCAGGCCGTCGAGCGCCTGGCCGGCAGCGAGCGCGCCCGGGCGCTGTGGGAGCTGTCGGTCGAGGCGCGCAGCCTGATCGACCGGCGCATCGCCCGCCACGGCATCGATTGCGACTTCAAGCCCGGCTATCTGATCGCCGCGCTGAGCCCGTCCGATCACGACGAACAGAAGCGCGAGCGCGACGACTTCGCCCGGTTCGGCGAGGCCGTCGAACTGCTCGACCGGCAGCAGACCCAGGCCCTGGCCGCCTCGCCGCATTATGTCGGCGGGCTGCTGCAGCCCAGCGGCGGACGGCTCAATCCGCTGAAATACACGCTGGGCCTGGCCCGCGCCGCCCAACGGGCCGGCGCGCAGCTTTACGGACGCTCGCCGGCCCTGGCGCTGGAAACCGACGGCCGCGCCAACCGCGTGCGGCTGGCCCAGGCCACCGTGCAGGCCAATTTCGCGGTGCTGGCGGCGGGCACTTTCACGCCGGAGCTGGCGCCGGCGCTCGACCGTCACAGCATGCGCGCCTTCACCTACATGGTGGCCAGCGCCAGGCTGGGCGAGCGGGCAGCCGGGATCCTGCCCAGCGACATCGCGGTCGAGGACACCTACTACTCGCTCAACTACTACCACCTGTCGGCCGACAACCGCCTGCTGTTCGGCAGCGGTTTTTCCTATTCGCCCTGGTCGGTGGCGCATATCAAGCGCCGCGACCGCCGCGTCATGCGCTGGCTGTTCCCGCAACTGCAATCGGTCGAGGTCGAGTATGCCTGGCGCGGGCCGATCGACGTCACCCGCACGCGCCTGCCCGATCTGGGCCGGCTGTCGCCCACAGTGTTCTACGCCCACGGCTTCTCCGGCCACGGCATCGCGCTGACCGGCCTGGCAGGCAGGCTGATGGCCGAAGCGGTGGCCGGCACTGCCGAGCGCTTCGACGTATTCGCCGGGCTCAGGGTCGAGCCGCTGCCACGCAGCCGGCTGCTGCGCCAGGCGGCGCTGGAAGCGCGCATGGCCTATTGGCACGGCATCCAATTGCTGCAGAACGCCAGGGCGGCGGTGGCGAGATAGCGCCACCGCGCGCTTTCTGCGCGTTTTCTCCAGCAGCCCCCTAGCCACCGACCTCTGTCCTCCGCTCGTGTCCTCCGCTCGATTCCCACATTGACTCCAGGCCGGGGGAAGATTAGAACAAAACAAGAACATTCTTCTACTGACCAACAGGCTGCTCCATGGGCCCGATTGCCCGCAACAACGATAATTCTGCCGATCTCGGCTGGCTACGAGAGCGAATTAGCGTTCTTGAACATAGCTCTATTGGCAAAAGCTCAAGTCATAACCAAGGCGAGGTAAAGCTCGGTCTGAAGGAGATCGATTCGATCCTTCCCCGAGGGGGCCTAAAGCTTGCCGGTTTGCATGAAATTCTGCCGGCAAACATTGGAAATTTCTCAGGCTTTCCGGTCGATGGCTCGGCGACTGGCTTTGCCGCCTGGCTGCTGAGGCAATGCCTGGCCCGGCGTCCGGGCCTGGCGCTGTGGGTGCGCCGGCCGGCCGGGCGTTTCGATCCCCAGCCTTATGGACCGGGCCTCACCGCCTGGCTCGATCCCACCCGCCTGCTGCTGGTCGAGGCGCACCAGCCGGACGACCTGCTATGGGCCCTGGAAGAAGGCCTGCGCTGTTCCGGCGTGGCGGCGGTGCTGGGCGAGATCGGCTCTGCCGACCTGACCACCACCCGCCGCCTGCTGCTGGCGGCGGAAGGCAATGGCAGCACCGCCATCCTGCTGCGCAGCGCCAATGCCGCGACCTCGAGCGCCGCCCTGACCCGCTGGCGGATCGCCGCCGCGCCTGCCCGTTCGACCGAGGGCCTGCGCGACATCGCCCGTCCGCGCTGGCAGGTCGAGCTGAGCCGCGCGCGTGGTGGCGCTCTGGGTGGCGCTCTGGAGGAACGAAATTCAAGCTGGCTGATGGAGTGGAACGATGAAACGGGTGATCTCGCTTTGGCTGCCTCGCCTGTCGACCGATCGGCTGGCGCGGCGCGCCCCGCAATGGCGCGCCCAACCGGCGGCGACGGTGGCTTCGGTTTCCGGCGGGCAGCGTCTCGCCGCGGTTAACGAGGCGGCCCATCGCGCCGGCGCCCATCCCGGCATGCGCCTGGCCGATGCCCGGACGCTGCTGCCCGGCCTGCTGATGACCCAGGAAGATCCGGCCGCCGACCGCCGCCTGCTGGAGAAGCTGGCGAGCTGGTGCGACCGCTATACGCCCTGGGTGGCGCTGGACGACACGCCGGCCGAGATCGTCGTGCAGGGCGGCGGGCTGTGGCTGGACATCACCGGCTGCGCCCATCTGTTCGGCCAGGACGAGCTGGGCGAGAAGCTGCTGCTGGACGACCTGCTGTCGCGACTGCAGGATTTCGGCTTCTCCTGCCGCGCGGCGCTGGCCGACACGGCGGGCGCGGCCTGGGCCGCCGCCCATTACACCGAGCGGCGCGAGGATCGCCTGCTGCCGCCGGGCGGCCAGCGCAGCGCCATCGCCGGCCTGCCGATCGCGGCCCTGCGCCTGCCCCCGGACACGGTCGAGCCCTTGCAACGGCTGGGCCTGCGCCGCATCGCCGATCTCTACCCCCTGCCGCGCGCGCCTTTGATGCAGCGCTTCGGCGCCCTGCCGGCCATGCGGCTGGATCAGGCGCTGGGCCGCCAGGAAGAGACCATCGAGCCGCGCCGACCGACGCCGCCGTTCCGCTGCCGCATGGCCTTCGCCGAGCCGATCGGCCGGCCCGAGGACATCGCCGCCGCCACCGGCCGGCTGCTGGCGGCGCTGGCCAGCCAGCTCGAAAGCGCCGGCATGGGCGCGCGCCAGATCGAATTGTCGCTGCATCGCGTCGACGGGTCGCTGGCCCATACCCAGATCGGCACCAGCCGGCCCAGCCGCGACCCCGCTCACCTGATGCGCCTGTTCGCCGAGCCGCTGGGCCAGCTCGACAGCGGCTTCGGCGTCGAACTGATGATCCTGTCGGCCCGCGCCGTGCAGCCGCTCGGCCATCGCCAAAGCACCCTGCCCGCACGGACCATGACGGCCGGCGCGGTGACGGACGGCGTTGTGGCAGACGATGCCGTTGTCGATGGCGAGGCGGAAAAGGCCGTCGGCGAGCTGGTCGATCGCCTGACCGGCCGGCTGGGCGCCGGCAACGTGGTGCGGCTGATGCCGCAACAGAGCCATGTGCCGGAGCGGGCCCAGCGTCGCCTGGCCGCGCACAGCCAGGCGCTGCCGGTCGACGGCGCCCTGGCCCTGAAGCGCGAATGGGCCGGGTTCGCCACCCTGCGCGCGTTGCGCCCGGTGCGGCTGCTGGCCGAACCCGAGCCGATCGACGTCATCGCGCCGGTGCCGGACGATCCGCCGCTGCAATTCACCTGGCGCCGCACCAGCCATCGCGTGGTCAAGGTCGATGGGCCGGAGCGGATCGCCAACGAATGGTGGCATGGCGGCCGGAACATGCCGGCGCTGACCAGCGCGGTGCGCGACTATTATCGCGTCGAGACCGAGGACGGGCAGCGCTACTGGGTCTATCGCGACGGCCCGTTCAACGCCGCGCCGCAATTGGGTGGCCGCATTGCGCGCTGGTTCCTGCATGGGCTGTGCGCATGAGCAAATCCAACCTCGCCGCAACGGAGACCGAGCGTGGCCAATCTGACGATCCGCAATATCGACGCGCAGGTGGTGGAGAATCTCAAGCGGCGCGCCAAGGCCAATCACCGTTCGCTGGAAGGCGAGATTCGCCTGCTGCTGTCGCAGTTCGGCCGCCAGCCTTCGAAGGAAGAGCTGATCGAGCAGGCCGAGCGGATCGCGGCCCTGACCCTGAAGCCGATGCCGGAGCGGACCGGCCCGAGACCGGACGAACGCTGACGCTGGGCTTCGTGGTCGATGCCGGCGTGGCGCTGAAATGGCTGGTCGACGAGACGCTGCGCGAAGAAGCGATGGGCTTGATCGACTGGCGCATCGCCCTGCACGCGCCGCATTCGATCCTGGACGAGATCGGCGACCTGGCCTGGCGCAGGCTGCGCCGCGGCGAGATCGACACCGCCCATGCCCGGCACATCGTCCAGCGCATGCCGGATTATTTCGACGTGCTGCATCCGCCGCAAGCCATGGGCGCGGCGGCGCTGGAGACCGCGCTGCGCCTGGGCCTGCCGTTGCGCGACGGCATCTATTTGGCCTGCGGGCGCGGCCTGGGCCTGCCGCTGATCACCGCCGACGAGCGGCTGCTCGAGGCGGTGGCCCAGACCAGCTTCGCCTCGCAGGTGATGCGCCTGGCGGATTTCGCCGCGCCCCATCCCTGACACATGGGGTCGCGTCAGGGGCCGGCCTATGCCGAGCTACAAGTCACCTCGAATTACAGTTTCCTGCGCGGCGGCTCGCATTCGCACGAATATATCGGCCAGGCCGTCGCGCTGGGCCTCAGCGCCATCGCCATCACCGACCGCAACACCCTGGGCGGCGTGGTGCGCGCCTATGGCGCTTCGCTGGACCTGGCGGAAAAGCTCGGCACCGCACCGATCCAACTGGTGATCGGCAGCCGGCTGGTGACGCAGGACGGCTTCTCCCTGCTGGCCTATCCGCTCGACCTCAAGGGCTATGGCCAGCTCACCAAATTGCTGACGACGGGCAATCTGCGCACCGAGAAGGGCCAGTGCGAGATCCATCCCGAAGATATTTGGCAGCACGCCGACAACGTGCTGGCCATCGTCGTGCCGCCGGACCGGCCGGATGCGGCTTTCGAGCGTCGCCTGGCCGAAGCCGGCGAGGCGTTCCGCGGCCGCTGCTACCTGGCCGGCAGCCATCGCTATCGCGGCGACGATCTGCGCCGGCTGGGCGAACTGGACGCGCTGGCAAGGCGCATCGGCGCCCCGCTGGTGGCGACCAACGACGTGCATTACCACCATCCCGACCGGCGCATCCTGCAGGACGTGCTGACCTGCATCCGCGAGAAATGCACTTTCGAGGAAGCCGGCTGGCGGCTGTTCGCCAATGCCGAGCGGCATCTCAAGCCGCCGGCGGAAATGGCGCGGCTGTTCCGCCATTGGCCGGATGCGATCGCCCGCACCGCCGAGATCGCCGCGCGCTGCCGATTCTCGATGGCCGAGCTAGATTACCAGTATCCGGCCGAGGACGGCGCCAACGGCCTGACCGCCCAGGAGGAGCTGGAGCGGCTGACCTGGCAAGGCGCCGCGCGGCGCTTCCCGCAAGGCGTGCCGGCCAAGCAGGTGTCGCAGATCCTGCACGAGATGGAACTGATCCGCGAACGCAAATACGCGCCCTATTTCCTGACCGTGCACGAGATCGTCGATTACGCGCGCAGCCAGAGCATCCTGTGCCAGGGCCGCGGCTCGGCGGCCAATTCCACCGTGTGCTTCTGCCTGGGCATCACCGAGGTCAATCCCGACCGCAACGAGCTGCTGTTCGAGCGTTTCATCAGCTCCGACCGCAACGAGCCGCCCGATATCGACGTCGATTTCGAGCACGAGCGGCGCGAGGAGGTGATCCAGCACATCTACAACAAATACGGCCGCGGCCATGCCGCGCTGACCGCTACCGTGATCCAGTATCGCAGCCGCAGCGCCATCCGCGACGTCGGCAAGACCCTGGGCCTGTCGTCCGACACCTTGGGCGCGCTGGCCGACACGGTGTGGGGCATCGGCGACGGCGAAATCCCCGACCGGCATGTGCGCGATGCCGGGCTCGATCCCGAGGACGGCCGGCTCAAGCTGGCGCTGAAGCTGGCCGGCGAATTGTGCGGCTTCCCGCGCCATCTGTCGCAGCATGTCGGCGGCTTCGTGATCTGCCGCCATCCGCTCGACCAGCTCGTCCCGGTGGCCAACGCGGCGATGGAAGACCGCACGGTGATCGAATGGGACAAGGACGATCTGGACGTGCTGAAGATCCTCAAGATCGACGTACTGGCGCTGGGCATGCTGACCTGCATCAGGAAAGCCTTCGCGCTGATCGGGCAGCACCACGGCAACGCCCTGACGCTCGACATCCAGCAGGACGATCCGCAGGTCTACGAGATGCTGTCGCGCGCCGATTCGCTGGGCGTGTTCCAGGTCGAGAGCCGGGCGCAGATGTCGATGCTGCCGCGGCTGAAGCCACAGAAGTATTATGATCTCGTCGTCGAAGTGGCGATCGTACGCCCCGGTCCGATCCAGGGCGACATGGTGCATCCTTACCTGACGAATCGGGTCAAGAAGCCTGAGGACATCGAATATCCCGGCAAGCTCAGGAAAATCCTGGAACGTACTCACGGCGTGCCGCTGTTCCAGGAGCAGGCGATGCAGATCGCCATCGAAGGCGCGGGCTTCCCGCCCGCCAAGGCCGACAAGCTACGGCGCGCCATGGCGACATTCCGGCGCGCAGGCATGATCCACAGGCTGAAGGACGATTTCATCAACGGCATGGTCAAGAATGAGTACGAGCAGGACTTCGCCGAGCGCTGCTTCAAGCAGATCGAAGGTTTCGGCGAATACGGCTTCCCGGAGAGCCACGCCGCGAGCTTCGCGATCCTGGTCTACGTGTCCTCGTGGGTGAAGTGGTACTATCCCGAGGTCTTCGCCGCCGCCCTGATCAACTCCCAGCCGATGGGTTTCTACGCGCCGGCACAGCTCGTGCGCGATGCGCGAGAGCACGAGGTCGAGGTGCGTCCGCCCGACGTGAATGCCAGCGACTGGGACTGCACCCTGGAGAAGACCGA
>CAYWLS010000010.1:0-124200 GCA_964458605.1 uncultured Hyphomicrobiales bacterium
GCCGCTCTCCGGTTCGCGGACCACCGGCTTGCATCCGAAGAACGGCAGCGTCGCGCTGCCGCGCGTCGAGCCGGTCGCGCCGGGCAGCGGCGTGATCAGGATGCCGCCGGTCTCGGTCTGCCACCAGGTGTCGACGATCGGGCAGCGCGCCTCGCCGACCACATTGTAGTACCACAGCCAGGCTTCGGGATTGATCGGCTCGCCGACCGAGCCCAGCAGGCGCAGCGAGCGGCGCGAGGTCTTCCTGACCGGCCCCTCGCCTTCGCGCATCAAGGCACGGATCGCGGTCGGCGCGGTGTAGAAGATCGACACCTTGTGCTTGTCGATCACCTGCCAGAAGCGCGAGGAGTCGGGATGGTTGGGCACGCCCTCGAACATCAGGGTGGTGGCGCCGTTGCTGAGCGGTCCGTAGAGGATGTAGCTGTGACCGGTGACCCAGCCCACATCGGCGGTGCACCAGTAGATCTCGCCGTCGCGATAGTCGAACACGTATTGATGCGTCATCGACACATAGACCAGGTAGCCGCCGCCGGTGTGCAGCACGCCCTTGGGCTTGCCGGTCGAACCCGAGGTGTAGAGGATGAACAGCGGGTCTTCGGCGCCCATCTCCTCCGGCTTGCAGGTGGCCGACACCTTGGCGCATTCCTCGTGGTACCAGAGGTCGCGCCCGGCCTGCCAATCGATCTGGCCGCCGGTGCGCCTGACCACGATCACCGTCTTCACGTCCGGACATTTGCGCAGCGCCTCGTCGGTATTGGCCTTGAGCGGGATCTTGCGGCCGGCGCGCAGCCCCTCGTCGGCGGTGATGACGCAGTTGGACTGGCAGTCCTGGATGCGGCCCATCAGCGAATCGGGCGAGAAGCCGCCGAACACCACCGAATGGATGGCGCCGATGCGGGCGCAGGCCAGCATGGCATAGGCCGCTTCGGGGATCATCGGCATGTAGATGGTGACGCGGTCGCCCTTCTTGACGCCGCGCGCCTTCAGCACATTGGCCAGCCGGCAGACATTGTCGTGCAGCTGCTGGTAGGTGATGTGGGCGCTGTCCTTGGGATCGTCGCCCTCCCACAGGATGGCGGTCTGGTTGGCGCGTTTGGGCAGATGCCGGTCGATGCAGTTGGCCGAGACGTTGAGCGTGCCGTCGTAGTACCAGCGGATCTTCACGTCGCCGGCATAGGTCGTGTCCTTGACCTTGGTGTAAGGCCTGATCCAGTCGACGCGCTTGCCGTGCTCGCGCCAGAAACCTTCCGGATCGTCGACCGACTGCTTGTACATTTTCTGATATTTGTCGGCGTCGACCAGCGCGGACTTGGCGAAATCCGCCGGCACCGGAATCAGGTTCTGCGACATAACATCCTCCCAACACTTCCTTGCGCCCGATTATGGGCGCAAAGCGCAGGCCCGAACAAGGCTGCCCGGTTGCGCCAAATCGGCATCCCGCCTAGCTTTGTCGCAGGTTTTTCGCAGGAGAATCCGGTGCAATTGCAGTTGCAGACCTGGCCCGACGTCGAGGCCTATCTGAAGGGTTCCGACGCCATCGTCATCCCGATCGGCTCGACCGAGCAGCACGGGCCGATCGGCCTGATCGGCACCGACGCGTTGTGCGCCGAGATCGTCGCCAAGGGCGTGGGCGAGGCGACCGGCGCGATGGTGGCGCCGACCATCGCGGTGGGCATGGCCCAGCACCATCTGGGCTTCCCCGGCTCGATCACCTTGCGCCCCAGCACGCTGATCGCGATGATCCAGGACACCATCGCCTCGCTGGCGCGACACGGCTTCCGGCGCTTCTATTTCATCAACGGACATGGCGGCAACATCGCCACCGTGACCGCCGCCTTCTCCGAGATCTATGCCGAGAGCAGCCTGGGCAGATCCGGCAACGCGCCCGGCATCAAGTGCAAGCTGCGCAACTGGTGGGAAGCGCCCAGCGTCGGCCGCATCTCCAAGGAGCTGTTCGCCAAGGCCGAGGGCAGCCATGCCACGCCGTCGGAAGTGTCGCTGACCTGGTTCGGCTGGCCGGAGGCGGAGCGTCACGCCCGCCTCGATCCGCCGATCGCGCCCGACGGCGACTTCACCGACGCCGCCGACTATCGACGCAACTTCCCCGACGGCCGCATCGGCGCCAATTCCGACCTCGCCACGCGCGAGGCCGGCAAGCGCCTGTACGAGGCCGCGGTCGGCGACCTGGCGCAGGAATATCGATCCTTCGCCGCCCGCGCGGCCTGAGGCGGTCATGCGTGCGGGCGTGCCGGCCTTGTTGCTGATGCTTGCGGCGCCGATCGCGCCGGCGGCGGCGCAGGACGCGGCGCCCGCGCCCGCCCATGCCGCGCCCGATCCGGCCAACGTGCTGAGCTGGCCGCGCGCCCCGGTCGAGCGCTTCGGCTGCATGCTGGAACAGGGCTTCGCCGCCCAGTCGCAGCGCTTCGGCTGCGCGGCCAAGGCTTACGTCAATCGCGGCAACCCCTGCACCGCCGCCGACGCCTATTACGAAGGGCCGCGCCTGCCGGCCGATCTCGCCGCCAAAATCTCGCCGCTGCTGCAGAATGTCGACGTGAAGTACGAAGCCGGCAAGGTACAGTCGGTCACCCTGTTCCTGAAGACGCGCCAGACCGACACCGCGATCCGCGCCGCCTTCGGCCTGCCGCCGGCCGGCGCCGACCTGCCCGCCAACGTCTCCGCCCTCGACATCGACGGCTGTCGCGCCGACGGACCGACCCAGGTCTGCAACATCGTGCTGCTGGAAGGCTTCCAGCACCAGGGTGCGAGCGACGGCGCCTGCGGCGAGGAAACCCCGCCCGATCCGACCTCCGACGGCGGCGAACCCAAGACCCAGGAATAGATTTCGGACGAGAGGCACGCCTCGCGCCGAGACCCGAGGCAGGGAAAAGATATCGTCATCCGGCCGCGCGCTCATTGCTGCGAGCGCGCGTCGGGATCCCTCTTCGATCGCATGACGGCGGCATTTGGGATCGGCAGGGGTCCAGGCGCCTACGCGCCAATGGCAAACCGCACAAAATCGCCGTTATCGCCGTGGCCCGACGCATTGTCGTTACCCTCAACGCCATGCTGCGCACGGACACTTCCCGGGACCCCGACCGCGCCATCCCATGAACATGACGGTTGCTCGCGCTGCGCTCGGCCGGGCGACGGTTTTCGTACGGCGGCCCGCTAATCGACCGCGCTGCAGATCAAAAGCTGCGCCTCGCCGACGGCGCGGCGCTCGCCGACATGCCAGCCGGTCTCGCGCAGCAGCGCTTCGAGCTCGCCGGCCGACAGGTCGTTGACGAAGCCTTTCTGGCGCCGCGCGATGCGCTGCGCGTCCGGCCCGGCGAAGGGCGTGTAGATCAGCACCAGCCTGGGCGCAGCCCGGCGGCTGTGCCGCAGCACCGTGGCCGGGTCGTGCAGATATTCCAGCACCTCCAGCAGCGCCACCACGTCGTAGCGGCCGCCGGGGAACTGGCCCTGGTTGAGATCGACGATCTGGCAGGCCTCGCTGCGCGCCATCAGATCGGCCGACATGTAGCTGCAGCCCGGCGGCAGCGCGCTGCGCAGCTCCTGTGCCCCGGCGCCCAGGTCCAGCACCGAGGAGCCGGCCGGGATCACCGCGGCCGCCGCCAGCGCCCGCTCGCGCGCGCCGTGGATCACCTGGTCGGGATCGGCCCAGCGCACGCCGTCGCTGCTCTTGTGGGCGATCACCATGTCGGTGACTTCGGCCAGCCGCTCGGGCGTGCGCGCCAGGCGGAAATTCAGGTTGAAAGGCGGCCGCGTGGCGAAGGTCTGCGGATAGAGCGAGCGCTTCTCGATGCCGGGGCCGAAGCTGTAGATGTTGCCCAGGAAGGTATCGGGCACCAGCGGGATCAGCGGTCCGCCCCACTCGATATAGGGTTGCGCGTAGTGACGGAAGCCCAGCGACGACAGCCAGGCGATGGCCTGCTCGACCTCCGCGCGCCGCTCCGGCTCGCGATAGTCGTTGCCGCGCTCCCACACCAGCAGCGCCACGCGGCCCGATTCCAGCGTGTGGCGCGCGCCGGCCAGCACCTGCGCCTCGAAGCCCTCGACGTCGATCTTCATGACGATGCGCCGCCCGGCCAGATCGGCGCGCTCGATCATGAGCTGGTCGACGCTCAGCACCGGCACGCGCAGATGCATGCCGGCAGCGCTGCGGGTCGGACTCTCCAGCAGCGAATGGCCCATGGTCGAATTGAACGCCAGCCGCGCGGTGGTGAGGCGATCGCCCGCCGCCGCCGCGACGATCTCGATCGCCTGGCCCAGCCCGTTGATCGCCACCGACTGCAGCAGCTGGTTGACGTTGAGCGGATGGGGCTCGATCGCCAGCACCTCGATGCGGCCGGGATAGCGGGTGGCCGCCGACAGCGACATGATCCCCCAATGCGCGCCGATATCGACGAACACGTCGTCAGGCAGCAGATGGGCATCGATGATGTCGCGCGTGATGCGCTCGAAGCCGTCGTGGAACAGCTCGTGCCGCACCATGTAGCTGACCCCGGCATCGCTGTTGATCAGCTCCGGCACCAGCTTCATCACGAAGCGCGGCCGTCCCTCCCGCGTCAGGGTCGCGGCCGGCAGGATCGCCTGGCCGTCGGCGGTGCGCTGCAGGGTGATCTGGCGGTTGGTCTGCGACATCGGCGCGGGGGTCAGGCGAGGCCGCCCATCTTGCAGATCGCTTTCCAGTGCGCCTCGCCGACCGGCGTCACCGAGATGCGGCTGCGCTTGATCAGGCCGAGCTCGGCAAAGCGCTTGTCGGCCTTCAAGGTCGCCAGGGTGACCGGCGCCTTCAACGGCTTGAGCGGCTTGACGTCGACCATGACGAACTTGCCGGTCTTGTCGTCGGGATCGGGATAGGCCTCGCGCACCACTTCGACGATGCCGACGATCTCCTTGCCTTCGTTGGAATGGTAGAAGAACGCCTGGTCGCCCTTCTTCATCGCCGCCAGGTTGTTGCGCGCCTCGTAGTTGCGCACGCCGCTCCACGCGGTCCTCTTTTCCTTCACCAGTTGGGCGAAGCCGTAAACCGACGGCTCCGACTTCATCAGCCAATAGGCCATTGTCCCCTCGATCCCTTCGTCGCCCGTCGCGCTCCGCGCTAATCCTGCTCCGCCCTGAGGGGCCGCGCCAGCAGCGCACCGATGGTAGCATCGATTTCGGCGCCGCGATTGACGATCGCGTCGACCGCCTGGCAGATCGGCATCTCGACGCCGGCGCGCGATGCGCGGGCGATCACGGCGGCGGCGGTATAGGCGCCTTCCACCACCTGCGGCCGCGCCGCCAGCAGCGCCTTGGCGCCGCCGCCCTCGCCCAGCGCCATGCCGAAGGAACGGTTGCGGCTCTGCGGCCCGTTGCAGGTCAGGGTAAGATCGCCCAGCCCGGCCAGCCCGGCCAGGGTCTGCTGCTCGGCGCCCAGCGCCAGGCCCAGCCGCATCATCTCGGCGAAGCCGCGCGTGATCAGCGCCGCGCGCGCGTTGTCGCCCAGCCGCCGCCCGTCAGCGATGCCGCAGGCGATGGCCAGCACGTTCTTGATCGCCCCGCCCAGCGCCGCCCCCGCCAGATCGGCGCTCCAGTAGGGCCGGAAGGTGGGGGTCGCCAGCGCCGCCGCCAGCGCCTCGCCCGCCGCCCGGTCGGCACAGGCCAGGGTGATGGCGGTGGGCAGGCCCTGGGCCACCTCGTGGGCGAAAGTCGGTCCCGACAGCATGGCAATGGCGCGGCCGGCGAACACTTCGCCCGCCACCTCGCTCATCAGCGCGCCGGAGCCGGCCTCGATGCCCTTGGCGCAGACGACGGCCGGCGCGCCGGGCGCCAGCGCGAGCCGCCCGCCGACGGCGCGCAGCGCCTGCGCCGGGGTCACCAGCAGCACCGCATCGACATCGCTCATGGCCGAGAGGTCGCCGGTGGCGCGCAGGCCCGGATCGAGCTTGTGCCCGGGCAGGAACAGCGAATTGACGTGGCGGGCGTTGATCACCGCCACCACCTCCGGCTCGCGCGCCCACAGCAGCACCTCGCGGCCGGCGCGGCGGCACACCATGGCCAGCGCCGTGCCCCAGGCGCCGGCGCCGACGATACCGATGCGCTCCAGTCTCATGCCGCTCAGACGGAAAGATTGAAGGCGATGGAGATGCGCGTCGCCTTGCCGGTATAGGGCCGCACCTGATGGAACAGCCAGGCCGGGAACAGCACCAGCGCGCCGGCCGCCGGCGGGATGGTCTCGGCGGCGCCGACCGACAGGCCGCCGGGCACGGCGAAGGCCAGGTTGGGTGCGTACATGGCCGGACCGATGCCGCGCGGGTCCATGAATTCCAGTTCGCCGCCCAGCGACGGATCGGCGCCGATGCCGCCGTCGTCGACGTAGTAGGTGCCGGACCAGTAGCTGCCGGCATGGGCATGCGCCTCGTTGCCATGGCCCGAGCGATTGATGTTGGCCCAGCAGTTCATCTTCCAATTGACGCGCACCGGCTGTCCGGTGCGATCGGCGGTCAGCCGGTCGGCCAGGTTGCGCGCATGAGCGAGGATGCGCTGCACCGCCTCGCCGCCCCATTGATCCATGTCCCAGCTCGACTGGTAGCCGCCCTGGTTGGAGTGCTGGGTCGAGGGATGGGTCTGCTCGCGCTTCAGGATGGTCTGGCGCAGCGCCGGGTTGACGACGCCGGCCTCCGGCACGAAGAAGCGCAGCACCGGCGTCGCGAACAGCGGCGTGACTTCGACATTGCCGGCGCGGCCCGGCGGCGACTGCGGATTCTGCGACATGGCGATCCTTTGAGCGCGATTGTCCTTGGCCGGCGCGGCAAGGTCAAACGCCGCCGCTGCGACTCTATTCCTTAGGTGTAGAGCAAATTCACACCTTTTGACGGAATCCCGAACGGTTCCGTCAAAAGGTGATTTGCTCTAGCGTTGGCGCAAACGGATTGTCACACCTTGACGCCCGCGCCGGCCCCGTTCGGGCCTTTCGGGGCGCGGCCGATCACGGGCTGGGCATCGGGATCGAGCGGCCAGCGCGGTCGCGGCGCGACGTCCAGCCCGTTCGTCAGCCCCCGCCGCAGCCGCTCCAGCCCGGCCCAGGCGATCATCGCGCCATTGTCGGTGCACAGCGGCGGCGGCGGCGCCACCAGCGCGGCATGACGCTCCTGCACCAGCGCCGTCAGACGCTGGCGCAGATAGGCATTGGCCGCCACGCCGCCGGCGATGACCAGATTGATTGGCACCGGATCGATCGGACCGCGATGCTGCGCGGCGAACAGGTCGATCGCGCGCCGGCAGCGATCGACCAGCACGTCGCCCACCGCGACCTGGAAGACGGCAGCCAGATCGGCCGCGCCCTGCGTGTCGTCCGGCGCGATCTTTTCCGCCGCCTGGCGCACCGCCGTCTTCAATCCGGCGAAGGAGAAGTCGCAGCCGGGCCGTCCCAGCATCGGCCGCGGCAGCGCGAAGCGGCCGGGCCGGCCGGCGCGGGCGGCACGCTCGACCGCCGGTCCGCCGGGAAAGCCCAGGCCCAGAAGCTTGGCGGTCTTGTCGAAGGCCTCGCCCACCGCATCGTCGATCGTGGTGCCCAGCCGCCGGTAGCGCCCGACATCCTCCACGCTCAGCAGCTGGCAGTGTCCGCCCGACACCAGCAGCAGCAGATAGGGAAATGCCACGCCGTCGGTCAGCCGCGCCGTCAGCGCGTGGCCTTCCAGATGATTGACCGCCACGAAGGGCAGATCGTGCGCCAAGGCGATCGCCTTGGCCGTGGTGGCGCCCACCATCACGCCGCCGATCAGGCCGGGGCCGGCAGTGGCGGCGACGCCTCCCAGATCGGCGAAGCCCAGCCCCGCATCGCCCATCGTGTCGCGGATCAGCCCGTCGAGATGGTCGAGATGGGCGCGCGCGGCGATCTCCGGCACCACGCCGCCATAGACCCGGTGTTCGGCGAGCTGCGACAGCACGCGTTGGGCCAGGATGCGGCCGCCAGCTCCGCCACCCGCCTCGCCCCCGGTCTCGCCCCCCTTTTCGGGCCCGGCATCGACCAAGGCGACGGCGGTTTCGTCGCAGCTGGTCTCGATGCCCAGCACGGGGCCACGCGTCAGCGGATTTTCGAAGGTCGCCATGGCGTGGTTATTGGGGCGGTTATGCGGCGAATCAACTCTTTTCTCGCCAGCACGGGCGTTCTAAACACTGGCCATCATGCCTCACCTGCGCATCGGCACCCGTGGCAGCCCTCTGGCGCTGATCCAGGCCAACCTCGTCCGCGACCGCCTGGCTCGCGCCCATCCCGATCTGGCCGCGCCCGACGCGATCGAGGTCGTGCCGATCCGTACCACCGGGGATCGCATCCAGGATCGCACCCTGTCGGAACTGGGCGGCAAGGGCCTGTTCACCAAGGAGATCGAGGAAGGGCTGCTGGCCCGCAGCATCGACCTGGCGGTGCACAGCACCAAGGACATGCCGACAAAGCTGCCCGACGGGCTGGTGCTGGGCTGCTTCCTGGAGCGGGGCGATCCGCGCGACGCGCTGATCTGCGACCATGCCCGCAACCTGGCGGAGCTGCCGCAGGGCACGCTGGTCGGCACCGCCAGCCTGCGCCGCGCGGCGCTGGTGCTGCATCGCCGGCCCGACCTGCGCGTCACGCCGCTGCGCGGCAATGTCGATACCCGCCTGCGCAAGCTGCAGGAAGGCCAGGTGCAGGCCACCCTGCTGGCCTGCGCCGGGCTGGAGCGGCTGGGCAGGCATGGCGTGGGCCATCCGCTGTCGCCGGAGGAGATGCTGCCGGCGGTCGGCCAGGGCGCGATCTGCGTCGAGCATCGCGAAGGCGACGATCGCATCGCCGCCTGGCTCGAACCGCTCAACCATTTCGTCACCGCCCAATGCGTGCTGAGCGAGCACGCCATGCTGGCGGTGCTGGACGGCTCGTGCCGCACGCCGATCGGCGGCTTCGCCGAGATCGCCGGCGAGACCTTGCGGCTGCGCGCGCTGATCGCCAAGCCCGATGGCAGCGAGCTGCATTTCACCGAGCGGCGGGGCGGCATCGGCGACGGCATCGCCATGGGGATCGACGCCGCCGAGGAACTCAAGCGTCGCGGCGGTGCCGATTTCTTCGCCGTCTGACATGAATCCGCTTGCCCTGATCGGCCGCGACCGCGACCCGCAGTTGCAAGCCGCGCTGGCGGCGCGCGGCATCGCCAGCCTGTGCCTGAAGCTGCTCGACATCGAGCCGATCGCCGTGCCCGACCTGCAGGCGCGGCTGGCGGCGGCGCAGGCGGTGCTGCTGACCAGCGCCAATGCGGCGCCGGCGCTGCAGGGCGCGCGGCGCGACCTGAGAATCCTGGCGGTGGGCGACGCCACGGCCGAGGCGGCACGCGGGCTGGGCTTTGCCGCGGTCGAGAGCGCGCAGGGCGACCTTGCGGCGCTGGCCGCGCTGGCGCGGCGGCGGATCGACCCGGCAGCCGGGCCGTTGCTCTATCTGCGCGGCGCCGATGTCGCGGGGGATATGGCGGCGGCACTGTCCGGCTACACCATCGACCAGGCCATCGTCTATCGCGCCCGTCCGGTCGGCCGGCTGCCGACCGGTGTGGCGCACGAATTGGCGCGGGGAGCGATCGGCCTGGTGCTGCTTTTTTCGCCCCGCTCGGCGGCCGGTTTTGTTACTCTGCTGCAACGCACAGCGCTGGCGCCGCGTTGCGCAGGGATCACCCTGGTCGCGTTCAGCCCGGCCGTGGCGCGGGCCGCCGCAGCGCTGCCATGGGCGGCGACGCATATCGGCGCGCATCCCTCGCGCGATGGGCTGCTGGCCATGATCGACCTGGCAATCGAAACGAGAGACAAGGCATGAGCAGCGACAGCGACAAGCAATCCTCGGCCTCGCTGTGGCAGCCCGTATCCGGCTCGCTGGGCGCCGGCAAGGTGACCGACGTCACGCCGGAGCCGATCAAATCCTCCTCGGCGACCGTCAGTTCGAGCGCCGGCGCGTCGACGAACGATCAGCCGACCCGTCCGGTGACGCCGCCGGCCTCCTCCACCGGCGCGGGCTCGATGCCGCCGAAGCCGCCGCAACCGCCATCGGGCGGCTTTGCCACATCGGGCGGCGGCCCCATCTCCGGCGGCGCTGCCCCGCCGCGCCAGCCCGACGGCCAGCCGCGCCGCCGCGGCCTGGGTGGCGTTGCCGCCGGCATCGTCTTCGTCGTAGCGGTGCTGGCCGTACTCTACGCGCTTTCGCCGCACTGGCTGCCGGCGCTGCTGAACCATGCCGGCATCGACCTGTCGCGACCGGCGCCGGCGCCCGCCGTCGCCGCAGCCGGCATGAGCGACGCCGAGCGCCAGAAGATCGACAGCCAGTTCACCGACATCGATCGCCGCCTCAACGCGCTGAAGAGCGCCCCGGGCGCCGATCAGGCGACGGCGGACCAGATCGGCCGGCTGCAGACCCAGCTCCAGCAACTGGCGCAGCAGCAGAAAGCCATGGCCGACCGGATGAGCCAGTTGAGCGTCGCCGGGAGTGCGAGCAGCACGCCGGCCACCGATCCGATGCTGGCGCAGCGCCTGGACGAGTTGCAGAAGCGCCTCGAGGCGCTCGACCAGGTCTCCACCGCCAACAAGGGCCTGCGCGGCGACATCGATGCGCTGACCGCCGAGCTGGGCAAGGCCGCCGACCATGCCAACCGGCTGGAGCAGCGCATCGCGGAATTGGAGAAGACGGTGGCGGCGCGCCAGAACGTCGACCAGCGTTCGCTCGACGCCGCCCGCTTCAGCGCCATCACCGCCCTGGCCGCGCGGCTGCGCGGCAATGTCGAGGATGGCCGCCCCTTTGCCCAGGAACTTGCCGCGCTCAAGCCGCTGCTGGCCGGCGACAAGGAACTGGCCGACGCGACTACCGCGCTGGAACCGCTATCGGCCGGCAGCGCCGGGACCAGCGCGCTGCGCCAGTCCTTCCCGCAGACCGCGCGCGCCATCGTCGCCGCCGGCAAGGACGATGCGGCGGAGGGCTGGTGGGACCGCATGCTGGCGCGGCTGTCCTCGGTGGTGTCGGTGCGGCGCGTCGGCGACGTGCAGGGCGACAGCGTCGAGGCCCGCGTGGCGCGCGCCGAGATCGCCATCAACGACAACCGCCTCGATCAGGCGGTGGCCGAGCTGAAGCCGCTCACCGGCAAGGCCGCGCAGGCCGCAGCGCCGTGGCTGGACAAGGCGCAGCGGCAGCTTGCCGCCAGCCAGGCCGCCGACAGGCTGCAGGCTTTGGCCGGGCAGCGCCTGGCCGCCCTCGAACAGCGTTAGACGCATGCTGCGTTTCATCATCGGCTTCATCGTCTTCGTCCTGCTGCTGCTGGGCGCGGCGTGGCTGGCGGAGCAGCCGGGCCAGGTCGCAGTCGACTGGCTGGGCTATCGCATCGAGACCTCGGTCGGCCTGCTGGCTGCGGCGCTGATCGTCGCCGGGCTGCTGATCGCCCTGCTCTATCTGCTGTGGCGCGGGCTGATGGGCGCGCCCGGCGCCTGGTTCGGCCGGCGCAGCGAGAGCCGGCGGCGGCGCGGCTATCGTGCCCTGACCCTGGGCATGGTGGCGGTGGCGGCGGGCGATGTCGACGAGGCGCAGCGCCAGGCGAGGCGTGCCGAGAATCTTCTCGAAGACCCGCCCATCACCATGCTGCTGTCGGCCCAGGCCGCGCAGCTGGGCGGCGATGCGCAGGCGGCCAAGCGCTATTTCGCCGCCATGCTGGAGAATCCCCAGACCGCGTTCCTGGGCCTGCGCGGGTTGCTGATGCAGGCGCTGCGCGACAACAACGCCGCCGAGGCGCTGCACCTGGCCGAGCGCGCCTACGGGCTGAAGCCCACCACGCCCTGGGTGGTGCAGTCGCTGTTCGACATGCAGGCGCGCGCCGGGCAATGGAATCGCGCGCAGGACACCTTGCAAGGCGGCCTGCGCAACAAGATCGTGCCGGCCGAGCGCGGCCAGACGCTGAAAGCGATCCTGCTGGTCGAGCGCAGCCGCCAGGCCGAGGCCGATGGCCACCTGGCCGACGCCACCGCCTTCGCGCGCGAGGCCTTCGCCGTGCAGATGGCGCGCATCCCGGTGGCGGCGCGCTACGCCGAACGGCTGATCGCCGATGGCGACCTCAAGCGCGCGCGCAAGATCCTGCAGCGCGCCTGGGCGCTGTGCCCGCATCCCGACCTGGCGCAGCTCTACCTGGCAGCCGACGGCAGCGCCGATCCGCTCAAGCGCGTGCAGGCGCTGCAGACCCTGGTCTCGACCAACCCCGACAGCGTCGAAAGCCATATCGTGATGGCCCGCGAGGCGCTGGAGGCGCGGCTGTGGGGCGAGGCAAGACGCCACCTGACGGCCGCCGGCGGCGACAACCCGCCGGCCCGCATCTGCGCGCTGCTGGCCGACCTGGAGGAATCCGAAAGCGCCGACGGCGAACGCGTGCGGCGCTGGCTGACCCGCGCCACCGTGGCGCCGATCGACCGGCACTGGCGCTGCCAGCCCTGCGGCATGGTGGTGGAGCGCTGGCAATCGATCTGCCCGCATTGCAGCGCCTTCGGCACCATCGACTGGCGCAGCCCGCCGCCGGGCTATGTCGCCGCCATCGCCGACGGCACCGCGCCGCACCACGTGCCGCGCATCGCGCCGCCGCCCAGCGATCTGCGGGTCGAAGCCGCAGCACCCAAGCCGGCCACCGCGACGACGCCCGATGTTCCGCCCGCCTCGGGCATGATCAAGCTGGCCCAGCCCAAGCCGCCGGCCGGCGGCAACGGCAACTCGGCCGGCAATAGCGGCCCCATCGGTGCCGCGCCGCTGCCGCCGGGACGTATCGATCCGCTGGCTTAGGTTTCGAGCTTCCCGCCGGCTCTCCACACTCGCCGGCTCTCCATGCTGGGTAAATTCCCAGACCGATCACGAGAAACGCCATCTCTCCGATTGTTCGGCGCAAATAAGCGAAGCGAAGCCGATTTGGCCGGTCTTTTAGCCGATCCTCAGGGCGCCTCGAGGAATTTGCGCGCCGCCGCCGCGCTCTGGTCGGGAATCTCCTCCATCGGCAGGTGGCCGGCTTCGGCGAAGATCTGCAGCTGCGCGTTGGGGATGTCCTGCTGCAGGCGGAAGGCGGTCGAGGGCTCGATCCAGGTGTCCTTGCCGCCCCACAGGATCAGCACCGGCATGCCGAGCGTCGCAAGCGGCGCGGCGTCGAACTTGTCGGGACGGCGCAGCCGTATCAGCATGGCTTCGCGATTGCCGTCGTAGCGCAGCAGATCGCGATAGCGGTCGATCAGCGCATCGGTCACCTTGGCCGGATCGCCATAGGCGCTGCGCAACACCTGCGCGATCTGGTCGCGCGGCGCCACGTAGAGCAGCAGGTCGCCGATCACCGGCATGTCGGCGATGCGCTGCGGCAGGCCGAGCGGACTGGGCTGCGGATAGGCCAGCGCATCGACCAGGATCAGCTTGCTGACCCGCTCCGGATGGCGCGCGGCGAAGGTCCAGGCCACGCCGCCGCCCAGCGAATTGCCGCCCAATGCGAAGCGATCGAGCTGCAGCGCCTCGACGAAGCGTTCCAGGAAGGCGGAATAGCCGACCAGATGATAGTCGCCCGGCCGCGCCTCGGCATAGCCGCCGGTCAATCCGTAGCCGGGCAGGTCGAGGCTGATGACGCGGAACTTGTCCTTGAGCCTGTCGGCCCAGCCCTGCCAGGTGTGCAGCGAGGCGTTGGCGCCGTGCAGCAGCACCAGCACCGGCCCGTCGCGCGGGCCGACGTCGCGGTAGTGGACCGTCAGCGGGCCGATCGGCACGAAGCGCGAATCGGCGTTGGCGTAGCGGGCCTTGAGCGCGAGCAGCGGCAGGTCCGGCTTGTAGAACAGCGCCACCAGCGCGACCAGCGCCGCCACGATCAATCCGCCGGCGATCAGCAGGAAGCGCCGCAGCACGCTGGGACGCCGGGGCGCAGCGCGACGGGACGCGCGGCGAGACAAGCGGCGGCGCCGGGCCACGCTCAGTGCGCGGCCCCGCCCGCCAGATCGTCCAGGATCGGACAATGCGGTCGCCGGTCGCCGTGGCACTGCTCGGCCAGATGCGCCAGCGCCCGGCGCATCGACTTCAGATCCTCGATCTTGCGATCGATCGCCTCGACATGGTGCAGCACCATCGACTTGACGTCGGCGCTGGCGCGGCTGCGATCGGCATAGAGTGCCAGCAGCTTGCGCACCTCCTCGACCGAAAAGCCCAGCGCCCGGGCGCGGGCGATGAAGCGCAGCCGATGCAGGTCGGCTTCGTCGAAATCGCGATAGTTGCCGCCGCTGCGCTGGGGTGCGCCGATCAGGCCGATGCTCTCGTAGTAGCGGATGGTCTTGGCCGGCAGGCCGGACAGCCTGGCAGCATCGCCGATATTCATGCCCGCTTCTCCTTCTCGCCCAGCCGCAGGCTCAATGCGTTGAGCACGACGGACACGCTGGACAGCGCCATGGCCGCGCCGGCGATCACCGGATCGAGCAGGCCCAGCGCTGCCAGCGGCACGGCGGCGATATTGTAGACGAAAGCCCAGAACAGGTTCTGCGCCACTTTGCGCCTGATGCGCTGGGCCAGCGCGATGGCCAGCGGCACCAGCAGCGGATCGGGCCGCAGCAGCGCCACCTGCGCCGCCGCCAGCGCCACATCCGAGCCGCCGCCCATGGCGATGCCCACCGTGGCCGCCGCCAGCGCCGGCGCGTCGTTGACGCCGTCGCCCACCATGGCGACGGACTGGCCCTGACGCAGAGCGGCGATCTCGGCGGCCTTGCGTTCGGGCGTCACTTCGGCCTTCACCGTGCCGATTCCCAGACGCTGGCCGATGGCTTCGGCGGTAGCGCGGTTGTCGCCCGACAGCATCATGGTATGCACGTCCGAGGCTGCCAGCGCCGCAATGGCGGCCTGCGATTGCGCCCGCGGCCGGTCGGCGATGGCCAGCGCGCCCAGCAGCCGTCCGTCGCCGGCCACGAACACCACGGTCTCGCCGCGCCCTTCGTGCAGCCGGGCGAAGGCCTGGGCGGCATCGACCGCGACCGACAGGCGCTGCATCAGAGCGCGATTGCCGATCGCCACGCTCTGTCCGTCGACCGTCGCCAGGACGCCCGCGCCGCGTTGCGCCTGGAAGCCGGAGACCGGCGGCAAGCTCCCCGACGCAGCCGCGCGCATGGCCTTGGCCAGCGGATGTTCGCTGCCCTGTTGAGCGGCCGCCGCGATGCGCAGCAGCCCGGCCTCGTCGCCGTCGATCGCCAGCGCCACCACCAGCCTGGGTTCGCCTTCGGTCAAGGTGCCGGTCTTGTCGAACACCACCAGCTCGGTCGTGGCGAGGTTCTGCAGCGCCGCCGCGTCGCGCACCAGGATGCCGCGCCGCGCCGCCATGCCCAGGCCCACCGCCACCACGGTGGGCGTGGCCAGGCCCAGGGCGCACGGACAGGCGATCACCAGCACGGTCACGGCATAGACGATGGCCTGCACCGTCGAGGCGCCGGCGATCAGCCAGCCGGCAAAGGTCGACAGCGCCACCACGATCATGGCCGGCACGAAGACGGCGCTGATGCGATCGACCAGCGCTTCGACCGGCATGCGCGTGGCCTGAGCCTGCTCGACCAGGCGCACGATGCCCGACAGGCGCGACTGCGCGCCGACCGCCGTGGCGCGGATTTCCAGCGCCCCGTCGCCGTTGCGCGCGCCGCCGGTGACGGCATCGCCGACGTCCTTCTCGACCGGCAGGCTCTCGCCGCTCAGCATCGATTCGTCCAGCGTGCTGTGGCCCGACACGATCTCGCCGTCGACCGGCACCGTCTCGCCCGGACGCAGCAGCACGATGTCGCCCACCGCAACCTGCTCCAGCGGCACCTCGCGCGCAGCGCCGTCGCGCCGCAGCCGCGCGGTGGCCGGCCGCAGCGCCTCCAGCGCGGCGATGGCCGAGGTGGTGGCGCGCTTGGCGCGATCTTCCAGCCAGCGCCCGGTCAGCACCATGGCGATGACGACGGCAGCGGCTTCGAAGTAGAGGTCGTGGCCGGCGGCCTCGTGCGGCACGGTGCCCAGCACGATGGCCACGCTCAGCAGATAGGCGGCCGTGGTGCCCAGCACGACCAGCAGGTCCATGTTGCCGGTTATCGCCTTCAGCGCCCGCCACGAGGCGGCGAAGAAGCGGGCGCCGAAGCCGAACAGCACCACCGTGGCCAGGGCCCATTGCAGATAGGGCGGCAGCGCATGCTGGCCCGCGACCAGGCGAAAGATCATGTCGGCGACGAAAGGCGCGGCAAACAGCCAGGCGCCCAGCACGGTCCATAGCGCCCGACGCGGATCCGCGCCGGCGTCGCGATCGTGAACATGGCCAGCGTGGTCATGGCGGATGGGCTGCGCCGTGTAGCCTGCGCCCCGCACGGCAGCCACCAGCGCCTCATCGCCCACCGCTTCGCCCCGTATCGAGGCCTGGTTGGTGGCGAAATTGACCGCCGCCTGCTGCACGCCCGGCACCGCGCGCAGCGCCTTTTCGACGCGCTGGGCGCAGGTGGCGCAACTCATGCCGCCGATCTTCAGCAGATGCGGCGGGGCGGACGAGGCGGCGGTAACGGACGAATCGGACATCGCGGAACTCCAGAAAAGCGCGGCATTCCCGCGCCACCGGCCCCTCATATAAGGGTTCCAGTGACTGGAAGGTCAACCTCGGGCGGCGAAACATTTGCCGCGACCGCCCGGGCCGGGGCTAGGATCGCATGAACGGCCGTTCATGTCGGGAGGACGCCATGCAGCCCGTGTTCGACATCAGGGATGTCTATCGCCTTGGCTATGCCGGCGCGGTCGATGCCGACGGCCACATCCTGGAACCGGCCAGTCTGTGGGACGACTATATCGAGGCCCGCTATCGCGACCGCGCCCTGCGCATCGCGCGCGACGAGGCGGGACTGGAATATCTCGAGATCGGCGGCATGCCCTCGAAGATGACGCGCAAGGGCTATCCCGCCACCCTGGGTCGCATGGGCGAGCGCGATCTCGAGGCATTCAAGCCCTCGCCCGACAAGACCTACATGGCCAACGCGCCCTATGGCGCAATGGATGCCGGACAGCGGCTGAAACTGCTCGATGCCGAAGGGCTCGACGCGGCGGTGCTCTATCCGACGCTCGGCATCCTGTGGGAGGCGGAGCTGGACGACGTCGAACTGAGCCAAGCCTATTGCCGCGCCTACAATCGCTGGATCGCCGATTTCTGCCGCGGCAGCAAGGGCCGGCTGGTTCCCATCGCGCATCTCTCCCTGGGCGATCCCGAGGCAGCCGCCAAAGAGCTGGAGCGCGCGGCGAAGGATGGCTGTCGCGGCGCCTTCGTGGTGCCCTTCACCCTGAGCCGCAAGGCCCATGGCGATCCGGCGCACGACCCGGTCTTCGCCATGGCCGAGACGCTCGACGTGCCGATCGCCATCCACCCCAGCTTCGAGCCGTTCGAGTTGCGCTCGCGCCGCTTCGCCGACGGACACCGCCTGTCCTTGCTGGCGTCGGTAACGGCGGCCGACGGCGTGCGACATGCCTTCACCACCCTGTTCGACTACGCCACTTTCGAGCGCTTCCCCGGGCTCAAGATCGTCGTCCTGGAATCGGGCGCCGGGTGGATCGGCTACTGGCTCGACCGGCTCGACGGCGTCTACGAGGCGACGTTCCTGGGCAACCGCACCGCGCTCAGGCACAGGCCCAGCGACTATTTCCGCCGCCAGTGCTTCATCTCCTGCGACCCGGACGAGCGCACCATCCCGGCGCTGTTGCAGCTCTATGGCGCGGACCGCTTCTTCTGGGCCTCGGACTATCCCCATCCTGACCACACCGGCGACTATTTGCAGGCGCTGGAACACATGGCGGGAGAACTCGCGCCGCAAGCGCGCGCCGGCCTGCTCGGCGGCAACGTGCGCGCGGCGTTTGGAATTTAGAACCTCATTCCCTTCGTCGTGCCGAGCGCAGCGAAGCATCTTCCCTCAACCGCAATAGCGTTTCGTCTTGAAGCAAGGTCGTTCGCTTCGTTCGGGACGACAGGAGTGACCCCCATGAGCGCAACGCAATCCGATCTCGCCACCGTCCTTTACGAGACGCCGGCGCCGCATGTCGCGCGCCTCGTCATGAACCGGCCGCAGCAGCGCAATGCGCAGGACCTGCAGCTCACCTACGACCTCAACAAGGCGTTCGATCGCGCCGCCCAGGACGACGACATCAAGGTGATCATCCTGGCCGGCGCCGATCCGCTGTTCTCGGCCGGGCACGACCTGTCGGGCGATAGCGGCAAGACGTGGCGCGACTTCCCGGTGGTCGGCACCTGGTGCGGCTTCGATTGCGGCGGCGCCGAGGGCCGCTTCGCGCGCGAGAAGGAGATCTACCAGGGCATCACCGAGCGCTGGCGCAATATCCCCAAGCCGACCATCGCCCAGGTGCAGGGCAAATGCATCGCCGGCGGTCTGATGCTGGCCTGGGCCTGCGACCTGATCGTGGCCGCCGACGATGCCCAGTTCCGCGACCCGGTGCTGGAGATGGGCGTGTGCGGCGTCGAATTTTTCGCCCACCCCTGGGAGATCGGCGTGCGCAAGGCCAAGGAATGGCTGTTCACGTCGGACTGGCTGGGCGCCACCGAAGCCAAGGCTTTGGGCATGGTCAATCAGGTGGTGCCGCGCGCGGAACTCGAAGCCTTCACCCTGGCCATGGCGCAGAAGATCGCCTCAAAGCCGATGTTCGCGCTGAAGACCACCAAGGAAGCGATCAACCAGACCCAGGATGCGATGGGCCGGCATACCGCCATGCTGCAGGCCTTCACTCTGCACCAGCTCTGCCACAGCCATAACATGCAGCTCTACGGCATCCCGGTCGATCCGGCCGGCCTGCCCGAGACGGTACGCGAGAAGTTCAAGGCACGCGGCAAATAGATGCCCCGCCGGCAGCGAAGCCGGCGGAGCCTTAACAAGACCGGTCAATCAGCCGGCGACTTTGGCGGCGAGACGACGTTGCTCCAGCGCGGCCAGGTCCTTGTCACGCTGTTCCTCAACCTTCTTCACGTCGTCGCGACACAGATCCTGACTCTGCTGCGAGCATTCAGTCTTGATCTTGGTGGCGGCCTCGACGGAGCGCTGGGTGATGCGTTCCCGCAGCTTGGCGAAATGCTCGTCGCGCGCCTGCGGCGAGGCGAATTGTGCCGGCGTAAGGATAACCAGAATCGACTCGGGATATTTGTAGTTCGCTCCCGAGGCCGCATCGACCGCGATGCCGATCAGCCCGCCGGCAATGACATTGCCGACCGTGGTGCCGGTGAAGCCGGCGGGCAGGGTTTCGGCCTGATCGACAAAGCCATCCTTCTTGCACGTCACCAGCACGTCGTTCTTGCCGCGGTCGATGCGCACAGTGCCGGGCGCGGGATTGATGACGCCGATGGTCTGGCCGGCGCGGTTGAGGTCGCACACCGCGCCGTCCGGTTCAGTTGCTACTGAAATGTTCTGCGACGTGCCGGACACCAGCGTAGCGCAGGCGCCCAGCGTGCCGACGCCGGCCAGCACAAGGCAGAGCCTCGCGGCCCGCCAAAACGACTTCGAGATCATGTGTTCCCCCCAATGCGACCCGCCGCGCGCCGCTCCCCTGCGACGACTGACGATCAATCGCAGAGTATCGCCATCCGACGACTATTCAATAGAAAATCCCCTGTAAAACTCGACATACAGTTGCATGCCGCGCGCAACGCCGCATGGCGGCGCAGAACAAAGGCCGGCCTCTCGCGGTATTGGCGACGGCGCTGCGGTCTTGGCTGGAAATTCGCCTGAAGCTGCCTGGGCCTTGTCAGGCCGGGACGGGGTCGTTATAAGCGGGCGCCTTGTGCCGGCCGGGCTCCGCCCCGCCGATCGCCGTCAGGCGGGCAAGCCCCGATAGCTCAGTGGTAGAGCAACCGCTTCGTAAGCGGTAGGCCGTTGGTTCAAATCCGACTCGGGGCACCATTTCCCCTGTCCTAATCCCCGTCCGAAAAATTTTTTTGGCGCCGCCGATTCGGAGCAATCGGGGTTGCAAGTCGTTATCAAACAACCGCTTGGGAATTTTTCTTCAAGTATAGCTTTATTATCCGAAAGCTTATCCTCAGGCAGAGTTGCTCCCATACGGATTGCACAATTCAGCAAGGGACTGATACTTATGCACATATCGAACCGAGATGGTGAGCCCATGTTGAACCGCTTTGGTCTTTGGTATCTCGCGACTTTGGCCCCCGCCGTGCTGCTTTTCAAAGCGCTGGCGCTGGTCGGTCCCTTGCCCGGGCCGGCCGTCACCATCATCTCGATGATCGTCACGATTTGCGTGTTGCCGGTGCTGCCCATCGTCATGCTGGCGATGTCCACGGCGCTGCGCGTCGATACCGACGCCCTGCTGCCGACGTGGTACCGCAAGATGTTCGGCGCGACGAACTGACTCTCTCCTCGCTCGCGAAAAAAGCCCCGGCGCTTGCGCCGGGGCTTTTTCATTGCGCCGGACGACGCTACTCCGCCGCGCTCTTCAGCATCGGCGCCAGGTCGATGGGCTGGCCGGCATCGAACTTCTTCAGTTGCGGCATCACTTCCCTGGCGAACAGCTTCATGTTGGCCTCGGCATCCTCGACCGGCATGCCGGCATAGGAGAACACCCCGACATAGGAGGAGTTGTTCACCTTGGCGTGGATATCCATGATCTTGTCGTAGACCATCTCCGGCGTACCCCACACCTGCAGGTCGGTGAAGAAGTCGATGGTCTTGTCGGCGCCGAGCTGGTTTATCTTCTCGGCCATCTTGCCGTAGTACTCGTAGCCCTTGGTGTTGGCCAGGTGGTCGCCGGCGAAGTTGTAGTGGTCCAGCACCGTCTGGTAGTAGCCGCCGATATATTTGCGCGCCATGTCGCGCGCCCGCTCGGCGTCCTTGTCGACGAAGGTCCAGCCCGCCGCCACCGGCTGCGGCGCCTCGACATCGTTCACCTCGCGATAGATCTTGCGGTATTCCTCCAGCTCCTTGGCCACTTCGCGCCACGGCTTCTGCGGGATGATCAGGATGCCGACGCCCAGTCTGGCCATGATACGCGCGCTCTCCGGCGACACGGCGGCGGCGTAGGTGCGACCCTTGAACGACTTGAACGGCGCCGGCCGCACGGCGGCCAGCGGCTGCTTGTAGAACTTGCCGTCGTATTCGGCGTAGCCGGTCTCCAGCGCCTTCAGCACCATCTCGGCGCCCTCGACGAAGCGCTCGCGGCTTTCGCCCATGTCGATGCGGAAGCGGTCGAACTCGACCTTGCCCGCGCCGCGGCCCAGCCCCAGGATCATGCGGCCGCCCGACAGGTTGTCGAGCATCGACACCTCCTCCGCCACGCGCAGCGGATCGTGCCAGGGCAGCACCACCACCATCGAGCCCAGCTTCACGCTCTTGGTGCGGCCGGCCATGTAGGACAGGAACTGCACCACGTCGGGACACATGGTGTAGTCGGTGAAGTGATGCTCGACCGACCAGATCGATTCGAAGCCCAGCGGCTCGGCCTGCTCGGCCAGGCGCAGCTCGTTGAGATAGACCTGCCGGTCGCTCAGATGCTTGTTGGTATTCTGGAACACCACCGACATGCCGACATGCATGGCATTTCCTCCCGATTCCCGATATGAACGAGCGTTCATATCCGACCATCGCCGGACCGGTTTGTCCAGCGTCATGGCCTATTGCGGGAGGAGAAATTGGTGCAGGAACTCAAAGCCAGGGAGCAGGCCCTGGTCGAATCCGGCCGCGCCGTAGCCGCCGTCGCCGCTGCGGTCGCCGCCAACTGCGAGGCCGACAAGCGACCGCCGCGCGAGGTCTGGCAGGCCTATCGCGAAGCCGGGCTGAAGGGCCTGCGCGTGCCGCGCGAGAAAGGCGGCCACGCCATTTCCGCCTATGCCATGGCGCAGATCTCCGAGGCGCTGGGCGCCGCCGATTCGACCGCGGCGCTGACCTTCGTGCCGCAGGAATATTGCATGGCGGCGATCGCCGCTTACAGCCACCATCCCTGGCACGAGCAGATGCTGCGCAGCCTGCTAGCGGGCGAATGCAGCACCGGCTTCCTGCTGACCGAACCGCAGGCCGGTTCCGACGCGGCGGCGCTGGCGACCCTGGCGACGCGCACCGGGCATGGCTGGCGGCTGAGCGGCGCCAAGGCCTGGGTCAGCAACGCGCGCGACATCGACGAGCATTTCGTGTTCGCCCAGACCGAGCCCGGATCGGGCGCCAAAGGCATCGCCGCCTTCCTGGTGCCGGCCGACGCGGCCGGCCTCTCGATCGGGCAGCCCTATGCGCTGATCGGCGGCCATTCCGCCGGCATCTGCGACGTGCGCTTCGACGATGTGATGCTGGCGCCGGAGCGGCTGGTGGTGCCGCCGGGCGAAGGGCTGAAGGCAGCGCTGGCGGCGATCGACCTGGCGCGCGTCAATGTCGCGGCCATGTGCTGCGGCATGCTGCGGGTGGCGCTCGACACCGCGCTCGACTACGCCAGCAAGCGGCATGCTTTCGGCCGGCCGATCGCCGAGTTCCAGGGCCTGCAATGGCAACTGGCCGATGTCGCCACCGAGTTGGAAGCGGCGCGCCTGCTGACCTACGACGCCGCGCGCCAGCTCGACCGCGACGGCAAGGCGGCGGTCGCTGCAGCCCACGCCAAGAAATTCGCCAGCCTCGCCGCCTTGCGCGGCGTCGAGGCCTGCATGCAGGCGATGGGCGCCAACGGCCTGCGCCACGACTGGCCGCTGGCCCGCTTCTTCGCCCAGGCCAAGATCGCGCAATGCCTGGACGGCACCACCGAGATCCAGAACGTGGTGATCGCCCGCGCCCTGTTCGCGCCCTATCGCCGGCCCTGACGTCTCAGGGCGCCAGGCGCTGCAGCAGGAAAGCCGGCAGCCGGCGCATGATCGCCATCGCCAGGCGCAGCTTGGCGGGAAAATAGATCGTGCGACGGCCGCGCTGCGCGGCACGCCACATGGCGGCAGCGCAATCCTGGACGCTGGCCGGCTTGAGCGGCAGGCGCCGGCCGAAGGTCATCGGCGTGTCGACCGGGCCGGGCTTGACCAGGGTGACGGCGACGCCGGCCCGCGCCAGGCCGGGCGCGACCGCCTCGACATAGCCGTGCAGCGCCAGCTTGCTGGCGCCATAGACCGGGTTGCCCGGTCGCACCAGATCGCCCGCCACCGAACCCAGCACCATCAGCCGGCCGCCGCCACGCGCCTGCATCAGCGGCGCAAGCTGTTGCAGCAGCGCCATCGACGCGCCGGCATTGACGGCCATGATGCGTCGCGCGAGATCGGGATCGCCGGCGACGTCTTCGGGACGCGGCAGCACGGCGAAGGCCAGCAGCACGTTGAAGCGTTGCGGCAGGGCACCATCCAGCATGGCCGCCAGCGCGGCGAAGTTCCGCGGCGCCTCGGCATCGAAGCGCACGGTGCGCACCGCCGGGCTGCCGCGCAATACCAGATCGCGTCCGTCCAGCGCCAGATCCTCGACATCGCGTCCGGCCAGCACCATGGGCTTGCCATGGGCGGCGGCGATGCGCATGAAGGCGCGGGCGATGCCGGAGGAGGCGCCGAAGATCACCCAGGCGTCGTCCAGCGACGGCACCGCCGGCGCGGTGGGCGCCACGGCCGCTGCTTCGCCCTCGGGCCGGGGCGGTGCGGCGGGCGTGGCGGCATCAGGCGCGGCGGGATCGGCAGGCAGGTCGCTCATGGCCGGTAGGTCCTCAAGGCCAGCCGCCGCGCCTGATCGGACTGGAAGCGGCCTTCCGGATCGAGTCGCTGCAGGACCGAAACGAAGCGCTCCCGGGCCGGGTACATGGCGGCGAAGCTTTCCGGCGACAGGGTGGAGTCCTTGGCCAGGTAGACGCGCGCGCCGCAATCCAGCGCGATGCGTTCCAGCTCGGCCAGCAGGGCCGGCGTCTGCGCGCGCCAGGGAATGTCGAGCGCCAGGCTGTGGCCCTTGCGCGCGAAGGACATCAGGCCGCGACCGTCGCGCCCCATGGTCTTGAGCACGCCGAGCAGCGCGCCGGGCCGGCTGCGCGACACCGTTTCCAGCAGCTTGCGCAGGCAGGGCTGGGCCAGCTCGTCCGCCACCACGCATTGGAATTGCACGAAGCCGCGCCGGCCGTAGAGCCGGTTCCAGCCCTGCAGCGCATCGAGCGGATGCAGGAACGCCTGGCGCTGCAGGGTGCAGACGCGTCCCGCCGCCGGCACGCGCGCCAGATGCAGCCTGTTGTAGAGCCGCACCGCCGTCTTGAGCGGAAAGGCGCGCGGCAGCTCGACCGGTACGCGCCGTGCCCGCTTCAGCGGCCGGGCGCGATAATTCGCCAGCCGCTCGGCCGGCACCGCCTCGCCGGTCTGCAGCACGCCGCGACCCAGATCCTTGCCGCGCGCCAAGGCGTCGATCCAGGCCACCGAATAGGCGACGCTGTCGCGAATGCCGGCGATCGCCGTCAGCATGGCGTCGAGGTCGGTCAATCGCCGCTCGCGGCAATGAATCAGGCTGGAGGGAACCGGCACCAGCCGGATCGCCGCCTGCAGGACGATGCCGGTCAGCCCCATGCCGCCGATCGTCGCTAGGAACGCATCGGGATCCTGCTGCGGCGACAGATGATGCAGCGCGCCTGTCGCGTCGAGCAGGTCGATCCATTCGACATAGTCGCCGAAGCCGCCGGCGCTGTCATGATTCTTGCCGTGGATGTCGGCGGCGATGGCGCCGCCCACGCTGACCGTGCCGGTGCCCGGCACCACCGGCAGGGCGAAGCCGCGCGGCACGAACAGCCGGTCGATCTCGGCCAGCATGGCGCCGGCCTCGCACACCAGCACGCCGCTAGACGGGTCGAAATCCAGCAGCCGGTCGAGCCGCGTCAGGTCCAGCACTAGCCCGCCATCGAGCTGGGCGGAGTCGCCATAGGAGCGGCCGTAGCCGCGCGCCAGCAGCGGACCGTCATTGGCCAGCAGCGCGGCGATCAGCTGGGCGCGCCGTTGCGGCCGCTCGAGCCGGGCCAGCGAGGGACGCGTGCCGCCGAAGCCGCTGAGGCGCTGCACGACGGCTGGCGGCGCGGACGCGCCGTCGGGAGCGTGCGGCTTGGGCGCGCCGTCAACGGCTCGCGGCGCGGGCGCGCCGTCAGGGACTGCCGCGCTCATGGATCAGGTAGCCGATGGTGCCGGCCCAGCCGGCCACCATCAGCATCATGAAGGGATCGCGCCGCAGCAGCGCGAAAGGTTCGCCCGGCTCCTCGTCGACCAGGATGACCTGCAGGTAGCGCAGCGCGGCGGCGATCACGAACGGCACGGTCAGATGCATCTGCTCGATGCGCGCCTTCTCCGCCAGCGACAGGCCGGTGACGTACATGACATAGGCGATGATCACCGCCGTCAGAAAGATCGCCACCGACACGTTGAGGAAGCCTTCGTTGTAGCCGGGCCGGCCGGGGTCGCCCTCGCCCTCCAGCGTGGCGATGACGTCGTCGCGCCGCTTGGCCAGCGCCGCGAACAGGCCGATCAGGAAGGTGCAGATCACCAGCCACACCGAAGGCGCATGACCGATCACCGCCGAGCCGGCATCGACGCGCAGCACGAAGCCGACCGCCACCGCCAGCACGTCGACGATCGGCACGGCGCGCAGCGCGATCGAGTAGATCAGGTTCAGCCCGGCGAACAGCACCAGATAGTCGGCCACCGGCCGGCCCAGCTTCCAGCCCAGCCAGCCGCCCAGCCCGTAGCACAGCGCCGCCAGCAGCAGCGCCGCCCATACCGGCAGCACGCCGGCCGCCACCGGCCGCCAGCGCTTGATGGGATGCTGCCGGTCGCGCACGCGGTCGATCACGTCGTTGACGCAATAGCCCGCCGAAGCCAGCGCGCAGAACGCGGCGAAGGCCAGCAGGGCCGAAACCAGCGCCGGTTCGGTCCAGCTGGTGAAGATCACCGCGGCCGGCGCCAGAACGAAGGCGTTCTTCAGCCAATCCCATGGCCGCAGCGTCGTGAGGATGGCTGCCGGTATCCGAGCAATGGACGACACCACACCCCCGTGCTTGTCGTTTCGATTCTTACGCGGCCCGCAGCGATTATCGAGGGCACGGCGCCATCGATCAACCCGTGGTTTGCAGGCTGCCGTTGCGGTGCGGCGTTTGTAAGGCAAGCGCCACGAAGCCCAGCATGGCCGCGATCAGCGCCACCATGCCGATATCGCGATAGGGCAGCACCCACCACAGCAGCGGCCCAGGCGCCAGCGCCGTCGCCAGCAGTACGACACGCAACGGCCACGCCGCCTGCAGCAGCGCCGCATAGATCGCCGGCACGCCGATCAGCCACGAATAGGACAGGTTGGCCAGGCTGACGGACAGGAAAGCCAGCACCAGCAGCAGCATGCCGTGCAGCGGATCGCCGAACATCGCGCGGCGGCGACGCCACAGCAGCACGCCAACCGCGCCGCACCAGGCGAGATAGATCGCCACCTCCGGCCGCTGCCACAACGACAGATCGGACCAACCGCCCAGTCCCAGCCGGATGTCCTTGCCCAGCGCCATCAGATTGTAGCGGATCGGCAGGACCAGCCAGACGTTGCGCAGCCAGTCGCGCACCGCGGACGGTTCGATCGCCAGCCACAGCAGCAGCCCGCCGCCGACCAGCGCGATGGCTGCGCCCGCGGCGCGCCACGCCGCCCGGTCGCGCCACCCGAACAGCAGCGGCAGCGGCAGGAACAGGATCCAGATCGGTTTGATCGCGGCGGCGATGCCGAGCAACAGCGCCGCCAGCCCGTAGCGCCCGCCGCGACAGCACAGCACCGCGCTCCACAGCGCCAGCGCCTCGAATACCGCGACGTTGCCGCTGCACAGATCCTGCAGCAGCGTCGCGTTCATGGCGATCGCCAGGACCAGCCACAGCGAGATCGCATCGCGCCACAGCGGAAACAGGCGGCGCCACACCGCAACCAGGCCGACCAGCGCCACCGCCTTGGCGAGGTTGAACGCCAGCACGGCCAGGCCCGGCGGCAACAAGGCGAGCGCCGCGAACGGGATCAACCCGGCCGGCGTATAGACCCACCAGACCGTCCGGCCGAAGACGGCGCGCAAGGCCTCGCTGTCATAGGGATTGGCGCCGGCCAGGGCGGCCTTGGCGGCGAAATAGTAGGTGAAGGTGTCGCGCGCGTCGCACCGCGTGGCGAAGCGCCAGAGCGGCTCGCCCCACAATCCGTAGCCGATGGTGAGCGCCAGCGACAGCAGCGCGACCGCGGCGATGGCGCCGCGGCCCTGGCGCCACTCGATCACCGGCGGGCGGCGCGTCGCACGCAAGCGGCGCCGGAACGGAAAATCAGGTCTGCCACGGGAATTGCGCGCCGATCGGATCGATGCCGCGCCAGGTCATGCGGAAGCGCTCGGTGGCGTTGACCAGCGAGGCGCGCACGCCGGGTTCCAGCGCCGAGTGTCCGGCGTCGGGGACCACGACGTATTCCATGGCCGGCCACAGCCGCGCCAGCAGGTCGGCGGTGACCGGCGGACAGACGATGTCGTAGCGTCCCTGCACGACCGTGCAAGGCAGATGGCGGATGCGCTCCAGGGCGCGCACGAACCAGCCTTCCGGCAGAAAGCATCCGTTGACGAAGTAGTGGGCCTCGATGCGCGCCAGGGCCAGCGCGAAATTGCCGCCATCGACTTCCAGCACCGTGCGCGGATTGGGATGCAAGGTCGAGCAGGCAGCCTCGTAGCGGCTCCACACCCGCGCCGCAGGCATGTGCACGGTCGGGCTGGGATCGATCAGGCGACGGTAGTAGGCCGCCAGCGGATCGTGCCGTTCGTCGGCCGGCAGGAAGCCGATGAAGTCCGCCCAGGCCTCGGGGAAAATGTTGCGCATGCCGTGGAGGAACCACTCGACCTCGCTGCGCTGTCCCAGGAAGATGCCGCGCAGCACGAAGCCCAGGCAGCGGTCGGGATGGCTGACGCCATAGGCCAGCGCCAGGGTCGAGCCCCACGAGCCGCCGAACACCAGCCAGCGATCGATCTCCAGGCTGACGCGCAGCCGCTCGATGTCGGCGATCAGGTCCTGCGTGGTATTGGCCCCGACATCGCCCAGCGGCGTGGAACGGCCCGCGCCGCGCTGGTCGAACACGACGATGCGGTAGAAGGCGGGATCGAAGAAGCGCCGGTGCACCGGAGCCGCGCCCGCGCCGGGGCCGCCATGCAGGAACACCACCGGCACGCCCTCCGGATTGCCGCTCTGCTCCCAGTACAGCGTGTGGCCATGGCCGACCGGCAACATACCGCTGGCATATGGCTGGATCTCGCCGAACAATTCGCTGCGCAGTAGATTTTCCGAACGCGGCATGAATTCTTCCGATCAGACGATGCGGCACTGTATCACGAGGCGCCGGCCTGGCCCAATCGGCGCATTGGTCGGGCTATTGCTGTTGGCGACGGTAACGCACGCTGCGGCGCAGGATCAACGCGTGCGCTCCGCGCATGTCGCGAGCGCGATCGATGGCCATTCCCTGCAGCTCGACGGCGAGGTCGCGGTACTGGCCGGCATCGAAGTGCCGCTGCCCAGCGACGGCCGCTACGCCCAGCGCTGGGCCCAGCTCGCGCGACAGAAGCTCCAGGCGCTGGCGGCCGGCGCCACGCTGCAATTCACCGTGGTCGGCAGCGGCCATGATCGCTACGCGCGCCTGCTGGCGCAGGTCGGCGACGGGCACGGCCTGTGGCTGCAAGGCGAGATGCTGCGCGCCGGGCTGGCGCGGGTATGGGTGCCGTCAAACACGCCCGATCGCCTGGCGCAGATGCTGGCGCTGGAAGACGAGGCGCGCCGCGCCCGGCGCGGATTGTGGAGCGATCCGTTCTTCGCCGTGCTCGAGGCCGAGGGCATCGGCTTCCAGCACCTCGATCAGCTGCAACTCGTCGAGGGCAAGGTGATGGCGGTGGCCACGGTACGCGGCACCACCTACGTCAATTTCGGCGCCGACTGGCGCGCCGATTTCACGCTGGAGATCGACGCCGCGACCCGCCGGCAGCTGCTCAAGGCCGGGCTCGATCCGGCCGCCCTCAAGGACCACCGGGTGCGCGTGCGCGGCTGGCCGCTGTGGCGCAACGGGCCGGCGATCGAAATCCGATACGCGGCGCAGCTCGAGCGGCTCGACTGAGTTCAGGCCTCGAAGGTCTCGATTATGTCGCCCTCCGGCGTCAGCAGCGCGGCAAGGATGGCGCCGCCGCGGCCCGCGCCGCCGTCGAGGCTGAGGGTGAACTCGCCCTGCACCAGACCGGCGCCGGCGCGGTCGAAGCCACGCACGATTCGCTTGACCTCGCCATACGGTTCGGTGATGGCGGAAAAATCGGTGCCGCCCCACCAGAAGCTGTCTGACTGCGCATCGAGCGGACGGCCGACATCGATGCCGGCATTGACCAGCAGCAGCTTGCCGTCGTCGCTCAGCGCGGCGCGGCGCAGGCTGCTCATCAGTTCGCCGTGGCCGGTGGCGTTGCGCAAGGTGGCGCGCAGCGAATTGGTCCACTTGGTGATGCTCATGGCACCGTCACGCACCGCCTTGGCGGCGTCGTCGATATTGCCGCCATAGGCCTCGATGGTGGCGCCGACGCCCTGCTTGATCACCCAGGGCAATACCTCGCGCGGATTAGGCGCGAATTGCAACTGCATCAGCTTCTGCCACATCTCCTCCTGCGAGCCGCGCAGCAGGACGATGTCGCAGACATGCATGTCGGGCAGCGCCAGCAGCTTGCGCCGCAGCCGCAGCACCTCGTCGACGGCGGCGCGCACATGCGGGCCGCGCCCCATGATGTTGCCGAGATAGACCAGCCGGTCGCCAGGCTGGAAGCCGGCCTGGACAATGCCGTGCAACCGGCGCAAACGCTCGACTTCGCCGTGGATCGAGCCGATTGTCCAGACGCGCTTGGCGTTGTGCAGCCGGGCAAAAATGTCGTTATCGGGCATGAGGCCGTTTTGCTGTGTACGCCAACCGATGAAAACGAGCTGCCTTGCGGCCCCATCGGCCCGGCGCCAGTCCCCGGAAAAAGTTTAGGCGGGCACGGTTGCCTCGGCAACCGTGCCCGCCCAAAACCATCAACAGCCTTAACGCCGCGCCGGTGGCGGCCGCTGCCGCAGGCGACGGCGCCGCAATCGGCTGGCTTACGCCGCCTTCAGCACCGAGGCCAGCTTCTGCGTCGCAGTGTCCTTGTCGATGCGCTCGACCGCCGCCAGCTCGCGCGCCAGCCGATCCAGCGCCGCCTCGTAGATCTGGCGTTCGCTGTAGGACTGGTCGGGCTGACCGGCGTTGCGGTGCAAGTCGCGCACCACCTCGGCGATCGAGACCGGATCGCCGGAGTTGATCTTGGCTTCGTATTCCTGGGCGCGGCGATTCCACATCGCCCGGCTGACGCGGCTGCGGCCCTTGAGCGTGGTCAGCGCGGTCTCCATGACCTTGCGCGAGGAAAGCTTGCGCAGGCCGGAAAGCTTCGCCTTGTTGACCGGGACGCGCAAAGTCATGCGGTCCTTCTCGAAGGCGATGACGAACAGTTCGAGCTTCTCCGCGCCGATCAGGCGCTGCTCGATCTCGACCACGCGGCCCACGCCGTGCGACGGGTAGACGACAAAATCGCCCGCTTCAAAACGCAAATCCTTGGCCATGTTGTATTTTCCAATCCCTCTTTATCGCCCGCGCCATCCGGCCCGGTACCTCGCGGCAACGGTCCAACCCGTCAGTCCATCCCTGGCAGACAGCAAAAGAGGTCCCCACCGCTTTTGCGGCGTTTCTGCCTGGGCTGATCCTGAAAAGCGCCCCTAGGGGGCTTGAACAGGCGCGAGCGTCCTGTCCACGCGACTGGAAATTTATACCACAAAACGGGCCCGGAGTCCTGCACCATGTTGCCGGGACGTCGCAAATTTATGACGCTTTGTCTTTCCGGGAAAACGCTGCCGGATCAGCAGCTTAACCTAGCGTTTGGCAGGGTCGGGCGAAAAGAATTTAGCAAACTTGTCGGGAACGTCCTTGAAGGAATCGGCGTCGGCCGGGGCCTCGCCCTTGCGCGTAATATTGGGCCACTTACCGGCATATTCCCGGTTCACTTCCAGCCATTTCTCAAGCGAGCCGTCGGTATCGGGGAAAATCGCCTCGGCGGGGCATTCCGGCTCGCAAACCCCGCAATCGATGCACTCGTCGGGGTTGATGACCAGCATGTTCTCGCCTTCGTAGAAGCAATCGACCGGGCAGACCTCCACGCAGTCCATGTATTTGCACTTGATGCAGGCTTCGGTCACCACATAGGTCATCGTCTTCCTCCAACGCTGCGCGGCCCGATCCGCCCCCGATCAGGCGGGTACGATCCGACCGGTACGATCCGACCGGGACGATCCAATCGGGACGATCCGATCGGGCCCGGCGCGCGGCCACCTTCTAGCCAAGCCCCCCGGCCAAGGCAACCGGCAATGGCAGGCCCGCCGCCCCGGCCGCAAGGGTCCGACAGCGCCGCTCGCCAGCCCCGGGGCCGGGGCTACCGCGCGGTCAGGCCGGGTCGGCGCCACCTGCCGCGGCCGGCCGTTCGGTCACGTCCTCGTACAGTAATCTGGAGGCGGGCGCAGAACCACGCCGTGTGGCCAGAGCGCGCACACGCACAATGCGGATTTGGCTGCCCAGCGGGAAGGTCAGCACGTCGCCCACCCGCACCGTCTGGTGCGCCTTGGTCACCGCCGCGCCGCGCAGCCGCACCCGCCCGGCCAGCACGAAGGCACTGGCCTGGCTGCGGCTCTTGAAGAAGCGGGCGCACCACAGGAACTTGTCCAGCCGCACGCTGTCGGCAGGCGCAGTGGAGGCTGCCGCGCCCTCTGCGGACCTAGCCACCGGGCTTCCGCCGCGCGCCGGCGCTCATTTGAACAGGCCGAGTTCCTTGAGCTTGGCGAAGGGCGATTCCACCGCCGGACCGGTCGATATGGTGCGATCGGGCCGCGTGCTGTCGTCGCGCCGCCGGTCGCGTCGGTCGCCGCGACGATCTCCCTGGCGATCGCCCTGCCGTTCCCCTTGCCGGTCGTTGGGACGATCTTCGCGCCGCTTCTCGCCGCGACGCTCGCCGCGCTGATCCTCGCCACGCGCCTGACGCTGCTCGTGGCGACGATCCTCGCGCTGGCCTTCGGGATGCTCGCCGCGCCCGTGGCGCTTGCTGTCGTGACGCGGCGGCGGCTCGCCCGCGACTGTGGGCGCCGCCGCATCGGCCGCCGCTGCCGGCTCGCCCTGCGCCGGCTGTCCCGGCTGTTGCGGGCCGCGGCCATGACGCTGGCCGTGCGGGCGATTGTGATGCGGGCGTTCCTGCTGGGGACGATCGTGCCGGCGTGGCGGACGCTGATCGCGCAGGCGTCGCGGCACCAGGGAAAAGCTGTGCGCTCCCTCCGGCTCGGCCGGCGCATGCACGCGATAGCCCAGGTCGCGCAGGATGTCGGCCATCTCCGCCTCGGAGCAGCCGACATAGGACATCATTTCCGGCGTGGCGCGGAAATGGCCCGGCGGCAAGGGCGGCGGCACCGGCGAGGCCGGGCCGGCTTCGGCCGGAGCGCTGGCGGCCGGAGCGCTGGCGGCCGGTTCGGCCGGCATCGCGGCCGGCGAGCCATCGGCCACCGAGGCGATGGTCTCGGCATCGCTGCCGGCATTGCCGATCGCATCGCTCGACCCGTCGACCACTGGCGTCGAGGGCTGGGCGGCGGCCTCGGGCGCCGCGGCGAGCGTCGCCTCCGCCTGCTGCGGCGCCGTCGTATCCTCGACGGCTTGCGCCGCGGGCGACGCGTCGATCGTGCCCGACGGTTCGGCCGGCGACGGGGCATCGCTCGATACCGAAACCGCTTCGCTGCTGGCCGGCGCCAGCGCGCCGTCGCCTTGCGTCACGACATCGGCCTCGGCGGCGTTGCCCTCGGGCAGCTCGATGCCGCCTTGGGTCGGCGCGGCGGCCGCCTTGTAGGCCGCCAGCGCACGCTGATAGGCCTCGTGCGCGTCGCGCGATTCGCGCACCGCACGCCGGGCACTGGCGGCCAGCCGCTCGACCATGTCGACGCGAATGGCGTGGCGGCCCAGCGGCAGATAGCCCATGGCGGCCAGGAATTCGCGCTGGTCGCGATCGGCATGATCGACCGCGAGATCGATCGAGGTGCGCCCCTCCGCCGGCAGCGGCGGCAGCGCGGTCCTGCCGCGCCAGATCGCCCACAGCAGCGCCCGCGTCCGAATGGCGGCGGGCTTGAGCATGGTCGGCAGGTAGACCGTGTAGATGCCCACGCGCACGCCCAGCCGGGCCAGCGCCTTGCGCGCATTGTCGTCGACCTCGGCCAGCTGCGGCTCGATCTGCTGGCGCGGCATCACGCCCAGGCGCTCGGCCAGCTGGAACAGGACGCCGCGCGCGGCGGGACCGATATCGGCGTCGCGGCCGGCGATCAGTTCGGCCAGCTGCTTGGCGATCACGCCGGTCAGCCAGTCGACGGCGCGCTTGCGCACCACCTCCCGCCCCGGTCCGTCGAGCAGGTCGGACGGCAGCACCTCGACCTTGGGTGCCAGGATGTCGGCGCCGGGCTGCAGATGGGCCACCGCTGCGCCGCACCAGCCGATGCGCAGGTCCGGCATGATATCGAATTCCGCGTCCTGCGCTTCGGCGAAGCGCTGCAGACGCGCCGGCATGTCCTGACGCAGCACCCGCAAGGCAGCGCTGATCACCGCGCGCTGATCGCCATGCGAGCTTGCCGTGTCGGGCACGAAGCGGAAGCCTTCGATGCGGCCAAGGAATTGGCCCTCGACATTGACTTCGCCGCTATCGGCGACTGACGCCATGAAGTCCTCCTGATCCTTCAGTCGACGCACCAGCAACGCGGTGCGCCGATCGACGAAACGCTGCATCAGGCGCTCGTGCAATGCATCGGACAGGCGATCTTCCAGTCGCCTTGTCCTGTCCTGCCACGACGCCGCGTCGTCCAGCCAACCCGACCGGTGGGAAATGTATGTCCATGTCCGCGTATGGGCAATGCGCGACATCAAGGTATCGATGTCGCCGTCGAACCGTTCCAGCCGCTTGATCTGGCGGTCGACCCAGTCGACCGGAAGCCGTTCCTGCGCATCGGTCAGGTGCATGAACAGCTGGCCGAGCAGCTTGGTGTGCTCCTCGCTCATGGTCTTGCGGAAGTCGGGCACCTGACACACATCCCATAGCAGTTGCACGCGCTGGCGCGAGCCGGCGCGGCGGGCGATGTCGTGATGTGCGGTAAGCGCCACCAGCGCCAGCAGGTCGTCGCTGTCGCGAACCCTTTGCAGTCCGGGCAGGCGGGGCAGCTCGTTGAGCGAGCCGATCAGCCGGACGGGCGAGGCGAAGTCGAGATCGCGATTGCGCCACATCAGTGCCCTGAGCGGATCGAAACGATGATTCTCGATCTGCTCGACCAGCGCCTGGTCGAGCGGCCCGACCTCGGCCGTGGTGCCGAAGGTGCCGTCGTTCATGTGGCGGCCGGCGCGGCCGGCGATCTGCGCCAGCTCCGGCGCCTGCAGCGGCCGCAAGGTGCGGCCGTCGAACTTGCGCAGGCCGGCGAAGGCGACATGGTTGACGTCCATGTTCAGGCCCATGCCGATGGCGTCGGTGGCGACGATGTAGTCGACGTCGCCGTTCTGGAACATCTCGACCTGGGCGTTGCGCGTGCGCGGCGACAGCGCGCCCATCACCACCGCCGCGCCGCCGCGCTGGCGGCGGATCAGTTCGGCGATGGCATAGACCTCCGCCGCCGAGAAGCCGACCACGGCGGAGCGGCGCGGCAGGCGGGTGATCTTCTTCGGCCCGGTATAGGAAAGCGTCGAGAAACGCGGCCGCGCCACGTATTCGGCGTTGGGCACCAGGCGCTGCAGCAGCGGCCTGATCGTGTCGGCGCCCAGCAGCATGGTCTCGTCCATGCCGCGCGCGTTGAGCAGGCGGTCGGTGAAGAAATGGCCGCGCTCGGGATCGGCGGCCATCTGGATCTCGTCGATGGCCAGGAAACGGACCGGCCGGTCGAGCGGCATCGATTCGACGGTGCTGACGAAATAGGACGGATTGGGCGGAACGATCCGCTCCTCGCCGGTGATCAGCGCCACCTTGGGAACGCCGACCAGCCGCACGATGCGGTCGTAGTTCTCCCGCGCCAGCAGGCGCAGCGGGAAGCCGATCATGCCCGAGGCATGTCCCAGCATGCGCTCGATGGCGAGATAGGTCTTGCCGGTGTTGGTGGGCCCCAATACCGCGATCAGCCGGTCGGTCGAATGGTCAATCGAACGGGACTGGTCCCGGAGCGGCGCCTGGCCGGAAGGGCGAGCGTCGTCCATCGGCCATAGATCGACCGCGGGGGCGGGTTTGGCAAGGGCCAAAGGCGGGAAATTTGCGGGAAATCGCGATGACGAAAGCCAGCCGTCGAAGCCGGCCAGGCCTTGCCGCCTGGAGCAAATCACCTTGTGACGGAATCGTTCCGGATTCCGTCAAAAGGTGTGAATTGGTCTACACTTCAGGAGTAGAGCGGATTCACACGATCGGATGGCAGCGTTGTCGCGCTCCCTCCGATCGTGATCCACTCTAGCGCGCGCTGCGCCGCAGCTGGGCCGCGCCCACCATGGCGCCCTGATCCGGATGCTGGACCAGCACCGCCACGCCCAGCGCGTCGCCCAGCCGGTCGGGCGGCACGGTCCATTGCGCCGCCTTGCCGTTCCATTGCCTCAGCAAGGTGAGCGAGCGCACCACGTTGTAGTCGATGAGTTCGCGGCCGCGATTCTCGCCGCGCGTCACCTGCGTCCTGTGCTGCGGATCGAACGTCACCAGCCAGACATCGAGCTTCGCGGGCTGCGCCATGGCCGGAACGCTGATCGAGATGCCGGACGCGCCGCCATCGGCCAGCGTGACCGGAATGCGCTCGCCGCTCTGGCCGCGCGCCTGGTCGATCAGGCCCAGCACGACGCTGCGATCCATGCCGCTGTCGTGGCCCATGCCGCTCACCACCATCTCCGGCGTATAGACGTAGCGCTGGTGCAGCGACTTGGCGTAGCTGCGCTGGCGCTCCGTATAGGCCGGCCTGGCGAACGGGTCGGCCCAGCCGATGTAGTCCCAGTAGTCGACATGGAAGGCCAGCGCGATCACGTCGGCGCGCTTGCTGAGATCGCCCAGGAAGGCGTCGCTGGGCGGGCAGGACGAGCAGCCCTGCGAGGTGAACAGCTCGACCACCACGGGCAGGCGATCCTTGTCGGCGGCGCGCGCCACGCCGCCCGTCGCCAGGACGACGGCGGCGAGAATCGGCAGGACGTGGCGCAACAGGATCATGGCGACAAGCTATGGGTGGCGGCCAATCGCAAGCGAATCAAGAAACGGTGAAGCTCGGTTCACCGTCTTGCAAGGGCGCGTGATTGATGGCGGATGCTACGCCCCCGGGCGGGGGCGGCTCAAGCGGCCGCGTTGCGCCGCACCAGCAGGATCCAGCACAGCGCGCAGGCCAGCGCGCAGCAGGCGATCACCGCGATCATCGGCAGCGCGGTGCCGTCGTAGAGCGCGCCGACCAGCGCGCCGGAGAAAGCGCCGACGCCGAATTGCAGGCAGCCCGACAGCGCCGAGGCGGTGCCGGCCATGTGCGGAAAATCCTGCAGCGCGCAGGCCGTGGCGTTGGGCGCGATCAGGCTCATGGCGCAGAACATCGGGAACAGCGCCGCGATCAGCGCCGGCAGGCCGCCCCAACCGGTCAGGCCGACCGCGAGCTGGGCGCAGAAGCTGACGAGGATGACCACGATGCCCGCGCGCAGCAGCTTCTGCGGCCCGTGCGCGCGCACCAGCCGGCTGTTGATGGTGGCGGTGCCGATCATGCCCATCACGTTGATGGCGAACAGCAGCCCGTAATACTGGTCGGGCACGTGATAGACCTGGATGAACACGAAGGGCGAGCCGGACAGATAGGCGAACATGCCGGCGAACAGCAGGCTCGAGGTCAGCACGTAGCCCATGTAGCGGCGGTTGCGCAGCAGCGTCCAGTAGCCGCCGAGCGCGCTGCCCAGCGCCAGGCTGCGCCGGTTGTCCTGGTGCAGGGTCTCGCGCAGCACGCCGGTCGACAACAGCAGGCAGACCAGGCCGAAGCCGGTCAGGATGGCGAAGATCGCGCGCCAGCCGAACGCCACCAGCACATAGCCGCCGATCAGCGGCGCCAGCATCGGCGCCACGCCGACCACCACCATCATCACCGACATCATGCGCGCCGCATCGTTGCGGTCGTAGAGATCGCGGATGATGGCGCGCACCACCACCGGGCCGCCGCCCGCCGCCAGTGCCTGCAGGAAGCGCGCGACGATCAGGTGATCGACATCGTTGACCAGCGCGCAGGCCAGCGAGGCGCCGATATAGAGCGCGGAGGAAACGATCAGGGTCGGGCGCCGGCCGAAGCGATCGGCGATCGGGCCGTAGAACAGCGGGGCGATGCCGAAGCCGAACAGGAAGGCGCTCAGGGTGAGCTGCACGGAACTGGCGTCGGCCTTGAGCGACTGCATCAGCGAGGGGAAGCTCGGCAGGTACATGTCGATCGACATCGGCGCGAAGGCCATCAACGTCGCCAGCAGCGGCAGCAGCGCCCGGCTGCGCCGCATGCGCTGCTGCGGCGTCTCGAGCGCGGCGCCAGGCGCGTCGACGACGCCCAGGCTGGCGGAAGCGGCGATGTCGGATGGCGGCGTCATGAAATTGGAGCCCTGCAGGGGCCACGGGCCCTATGCAAAGAATAGCGGGCTCGAACTGCGCCGGGCACTGCGATAAATCTCACACCTGCCCTGCTGCAGCGCGGGAACTGCCTGGAAGATAGGCAAAAGCAAGACGCCGCGACATCGCTGCCGCGGCGCCCCGATGGATCGAATGGAAGCTCAGGCCTTCCAGAACGGCTTGTTGATCTCGCGCAGCACGTCGGCGCGGGAGATGCCGATATCGCCCATGTCGCGCACGCCGAACGAGGCCAGCATGTCGCGCTCCTCGATACGGCGACGCCAGGTGCGCAAGGTCGCGCCCAGCGCGGCGAATGCGCCGGGCTTGGCCGGCGCGGCCTGACGCGGGGCGCCGGCGACGGCGGCGAAGCGGTCATGAGTCAAGGTGGTCATTGTCTTTACTCCTTCTTGGCGAAACGAATGGGCCTAGGGGCGGCCGAGATTGAGCGCGGCGCGGTCGAGTTCGTGCTGCGCGGAACGGATCCGGGAGCCGCCGAGACGGGCCGCCGCGCGGCGGTTGCGCCACAGGCGGACCAGGCGGGAAAAGCTTTCGCCGATCATGCGGGAGCGCGCGGCGCGGGCGGCGGCATGGACGGCCAGGATGTCGACGGGGCCGCCTTGGCTGAGCGGCGCGGACAGGTTCGACAGCCAGTCGTTCTCTGGCGTGGTGTATCGGAGCATGACCTAACCTCCTTCAGGTTAGGGCGCCCCTCCCGGCTGGGTGCTGTACCGATTGAACTGGCCGAGATTTATTGTGCACCGCAACCAAAGCCAATATGGCAGTGACCCTGCCTCGGCCCAAGGAGATTTTGCGCCGTAACATGAATGTCACGGCCCATGGGATAGCTTGCCCGCTGCCGCTAACTATCTATGAATACGGTGAAATCTGAAACCGCCGCACGTTCGGTGACCAGGTTGTTAGGCACCTCTGCAGGATTTGCATAGCCTACTGCCAAACCGCAGATCACGATTTCCAGCTCAGGGATCGCCAGTTCGCGGCGCACGATGTGCTGGTAATAGGCGAAGGCGCCCTGCGGGCAGCTATGCAGCCCCAATTCGCGCGCCATCAGCATAAGCTGGTCGAGGAAGATGCCGCAATCGACCCACTGGCCATGGCCCATGTCGCGGTCGAGGGTCAGGATCATGCCGGTCGGCGCATCGAAGAAGTCGAAGTTCTTGAGGAACTGGCGCTGCATGCCGGCGGCGTCGCCCTTGGGCACGTCGAGCAGCGTGTAGAGATCCTTGCCCACTTTCTTGCGCCGCTGGTCGTAAGGCGGCCTGAACTGCCGCGGATAAGTGTCGTATTCGGCGGTGCGCGCATTGTCGCCGCTCGCGATCGCCTGGCGGATGGCCGCCGACAGCCGCAGCCGCGCCGCCCCGCTGGTGACGTAGAGCTTCCATGGCTGCAAATTGCCGTTGGAGGCGGCGTAGCGCGCCACGTCGATCATCTTCTCCAGCGCTTCGCGCGGCACCGGACGCGGCTCGAACACGCGCATGGAGTGGCGGGACAGGATGGCTTCGGCGACGTTCATCGGAGCACTCGGTCGGCGACGGTGGAATGGGCCAGCAGCATGCATAGCGTCTGCCGTGCTGTCATCTCGCGTCGCGCCGCCATGCGGTTTGGCCAGCGCCGCCAGATCGTGCTGCAAGCTGCGCAGCAGATAGTCCAGCGCCTGCTCGTGCGCCGCCGCCGCGTCGACGGGGTCGCCATTGGCGGGCTTGCCATCGGCGGGCGAGAGCGGCTGCGTGGCGCCCAAGGCGCCGATCGCCTCGGCCAGATCGCGCAAGGCAGCCCTTCGCGCTCCCTTCGCCACAATGGCTTGCGTCGCCGCGGCAAATGCCCGGACCACGGGGGCCAGTCGTTCGGCCGTGGCACGGGCACTGTTCGCGGCGCGCGCCGCATCGGGCTTCTTCTGCAACATCAGCGCCGTGCCGCGGTCGAACAGCTTGCGGGCCGATGCGGCATTTGGTTTGCGCTTGACCGGCATGCGGTCCCGGCTGCGGAAGTGAGTTGTAATGTGACCATCCATATCGCGTCGGACGGGCGAGAGACAGTATGGAGGCCACACCGCCCTCGCCCCTCAAACAAAAAGAGCGGCCGCGCGGGCCGCTCTTCTCGCAATCGGTAGCGCAGTGGGGCGCTCAGGCCTTCTTTAAGCCGCCCGCGCCAGGTTGCGCAGAACGAACTGCAGGATGCCGCCGTTCTTGAAGTACTCCACCTCTTCCAGGGTGAAGATGCCGCAGGTCACGACGATCTGCTGGCGGCTGCCGTCCTTGCGCGTGATGGCGACGCTCACGTCCATACGCGGCTTGATGCCCGCCTCCAGCCCGCCGATGTCGAAGGTCTCGCTGCCGTCGAGGTTGAGCGTCTTGCGCGTGGTGCCGGCCTTGAAGATCAACGGCAGCACGCCCATGCCCACCAGGTTCGAGCGGTGGATGCGCTCGAAGCTCTCCACCAGCACCGCCTTGACGCCCAGCAGCACGGTGCCCTTGGCCGCCCAGTCGCGCGAGGAGCCGGTGCCGTATTCCTTGCCGCCGACCACCACCAGCGGCGTGCCGCTCTGCTGGTACTTCATGGCCGCGTCGTAGATCGGCATGACCTGGCCGGAGGGAATGTACTTGGTCACGCCGCCTTCGACGCCCGGCACCATCTCGTTCTTGATGCGGATATTGGCGAAGGTGCCGCGCATCATGACCTCGTGATTGCCGCGGCGCGTGCCGTACTGGTTGAAGTCGGCCACCGCCACGTTGTGCTGCAGCAGGTATTCGCCGGCCGGGCTGTCCTTCTTGATCGAGCCGGCCGGCGAGATGTGGTCGGTGGTGATCGAATCGCCGAACAGGCCCAGCACCCGCGCGCCCTTGATGTCGGCCACGCCGCCGGCGCCGGCCGTCATGCCGGCGAAATAGGGCGGGTTCTGCACATAGGTCGACGCATCGTCCCACGGGAAGGTCAGGCTCTTCTTCGACTTGATGGCGCGCCAGTTCTTGTCGCCGTGGAACACGTCGGCATAGCGCTTCTTGAACGAAGCGGCGGTGACGAACTTCTCCACCGTCCGGGCGATCTCCATGTTCGACGGCCACAGATCCTTGAGATAGACCGGCTGGCCCTTCCTGGTGTGGGCGATCGGATCCTTGGTGATGTCGATCTTCATGGTGCCGGCCAGCGCGTAGATCACCACCAGCATCGGCGAGGCCAGGAAGTTGGCGCGGGTCTGCGGGTTGACGCGGCCCTCGAAGTTGCGGTTGCCCGACAGCACCGAGGCCACCACCAGGTCGTGGTCGGCGATGGTCGTGGACACCGGCTCGGGCAGCGGCCCGGAATTGCCGATGCAGGTGGTGCAGCCATAGCCCACCAAATTGTAGCCGATCTTGTCGAGATCCTTCTGCAGGCCGGACTTCTCGAGATAGTCGGTCACCACCTGCGAGCCCGGCGCCAGCGAGGTCTTGACCCAGGGCTTGGCCTTCAGCCCCAGCTTGGCGGCGTTGCGCGCGATCAGCCCGGCGCCCAGCATCACATAGGGGTTGGAGGTGTTGGTGCAGGAGGTGATGGCGGCGATCACCACGTCGCCATGGCCCAGGTCGTAGCCGTCGCCGGTGTCGTGGCGCAGCCCGTCGTCCTTGCGGCCGAACTCCTTCTCCATGGTGCCGACGAACTGTGAAGCCGCCTGCGACAGCGGCACCCGGTCCTGCGGCCGCTTGGGGCCGGCCAGCGAAGCCTCGACGTCGCCCAGGTCCAGTTCCAGCGTGTCGGTGAACAGCGGATCGGGCGTCTTGCGGTCGCGCCACATGCCCTGCTTCTTGGCATAGGTCTCGACCAGCTTGGCCTCCTTGGCGCGGCCGGTGGCGTTGAGATAGCGGATGGTCTCGGCGTCGATCGGGAAGAAGCCGCAGGTGGCGCCGTATTCGGGCGCCATGTTGGCGATGGTGGCGCGGTTGGCCAACGGCATGTCGTCCAGGCCGGGGCCGTAGAACTCGACGAACTTGTTGACCACGCCCTTCTTGCGCAGCATCTGGGTCACGGTCAGCACCAGGTCGGTGGCGGTGGTGCCCTCGCGCAGCTTGCCGGTCAGCTTGAAGCCGACCACCTCGGGCAGCACCATGGAGAGCGGCTGGCCCAGCATGCAAGCTTCGGCCTCGATGCCGCCCACGCCCCAGCCCAGCACGGCCAGGCCGTTGACCATGGTGGTGTGCGAATCGGTGCCCACCAGCGTGTCGGGATAGGCGATGGTCTCGCGGCCGTCCTTGCGCGACCACACCACCTGCGAGAGATACTCGAGATTGACCTGGTGGCAGATGCCGGTGCCCGGCGGCACGACGCGGAAATTGTCGAACGCGTCCTGGCCCCAGCGCAGGAAGCGGTAGCGCTCGCCGTTGCGGCTGTATTCCAGCTTGACGTTGTCCTTGAAGGCGCGGCGGCTGCCGAATTCGTCGACGATCACCGAATGGTCGATCACCAGGTCGACCGGCACCAGCGGGTTGATCTTCTCCGCCTTGCCGCCCAGATGGACCATGGCGTCGCGCATGGCGGCCAGGTCGACCACCGCCGGCACGCCGGTGAAGTCCTGCATCAGCACGCGGGCGGGCAGGAAGGCGATCTCGCGGTCGGAGCGGCGGTTCTTCAGCCACTGCGCCAGCGCCTTGGCGTCGTCGGCGCGCACGATGCGGCCGTCTTCGTTGCGCAGCAGGTTTTCCAGCACCACCTTGAGCGAGAACGGCAGGCGCGACACGTCGCCCAGCGTCTTCTCCGCCGCCTTCAGGCTGAAATAGGTAAAGGTCTTGGTGCCGACCGACAGCGTGCGGCGGGCTTTGAAGCTGTTGGGATGGGTGGTCGCCATGAAAGTCTCCACAAGTGATAACGCCGGCCGGATGCGAGGATGAGAGGGGCGGGCGGGATGCGTCCTCGATTTCGCGGCGGAAAATAAAGCGCGACGGCGGCTTTGGCAATTCGCCAGGCTGCCCCTCTTTTGCGCGCCGTATCGCCGCCGCCGGCGACGTCGGCCAGCTTCGGTTTAGCGCCACGTGGCAATGGCGGCAAACGATCTTATCGCGCCGTCAGCCCAAGTTTTGATTGGGGTACGCCAAAAGGCCGGTCCGCCGTCAATCCAGCCGGCGAATCGGGTTGATGGTCTCGACGTCTGGGAAATTCCGCTCGTTGTCCGTAACGACGACGCAATCATTGGCCTGGGCGATGGCTGCAATGATCATGTCCAGCGCACTGCGTGGCCGCCCCATCGCCTTTCCCGCTGCCATCAACCGCGCCCAGACCAACGCAGCCCGATCATCGAACGATAGAATTCGGCCGGCGAAAAGGGCTTGTGGCCCCTCCGCGCCGTTGAACCATCGCTCCAATTCGACGCGCTTCTTGCCGGCAGGCTTTTCCAAGACACCGCGATATATTTCCGCGATCGTGAACGACGAAATGAACAAATCTTCGTCGTTTTGATCCGTCAGCCATTGCAATAGGGATTGCGATGGAACCGGCTTGACGACGCTACTGATGACATTGGTGTCGAGCAGGAATCGCGTCATAGATCGGTCTTCCGGCCGGTTGATCGCGGCCGCTTGACCTCCAACTCGGCACCGACCAGCGGCGAGCGGCGCAACGCAGCTGCAATCCCACCCTTGCGAGCAGCGTGCGTTGCCATGGTTTGGCGAATCGACGCCCTGATTTCGTTGGCCTCGCCGTCGTTCACAGCCAACCGACCGGCAAGGTCGCGAAGAAGCTTGCGATCGCCGTTCAAGGCCAATACTTCGAACCGTGTCATGCCGCGCGCGCTAAGCCTTTCGCGATACTTCTCAGTCGCCCGCTTCTGCGATTTGGCAGTCATGTGCTCTTTCCTATATCTGGGCATATTACCAGATATAGGCCGGGGAGCAATGATTCCTAGCCCACGAACGGGGCGATGAAGCGGGCGATGGTAGTGATGGTCTCCTGCGGCGCCTGGATATGCGGGCTGTGGCCGCAATCGGCGATCATGTGGGTCTCGGCATAGCCGCCGGCCTTGCCGGCGATGGTGCCCACTTGCAGCATGGTGCCGTATTCGTCGTCCTCGCCCTGGATCGCCAGCAGCGGCACGGCGATGCCGGGCAGGAATTTCTCGATGCTCCAGCCGGCGAAATCGGCCGCCAGCCAGGCGCCGCTCCACAGCTTGAACGCGCCTTCGGTGTTGGCGCCGTGATATTTGCGCAGGCGCTGGGCCAGCTCGCCGTGCTCGAAGGCGTCGCGCGCCTTGGCGATGCTGTCGATCGAGACCGGCTCGGCGAAGACATGCGCCGCCATGGTTACCACCGCGTGCAGGGGTTCGGGATCGCCGCCGGCATAGATCAGCGCGATCGAGCCGCCGTCGGAATGGCCGATCAGGATGCAGTCGTCGATGCCGGCGGCGGCCAGCACCTGCGGCAGCACCTGCTGCGCCTCGATATGCATGTAGTCGATACCCGGATCGGACGGCCAGGGCGAGGAGCCGCCATAGCCGGTGCGGTCGTAAACGAAGCCGCGAAAGCCGGTCGCTTGGCACAGCCGGCGCGGGAAGTCGCGCCACATCTCGATGCAGCCCAGCCCCTCGTGCAGGAACACCAGCGTCGGCCGCGCGAACCCGTCCCGGCCGCCATCGGCGCGCCGCCCCTCGGCATTGACCCAGGCAGCGCGCAAGCGCCGGTCGGGCAGGTCGATGAAGAAGGTCTCGCCGGATTGAGCCATGACGCTAGATAGCCGGCCATGGCGGCGGCGCGCAACCGCATGGCGGCTGGCGGCGCGGCCATGCTTGCGAGCGGCGCCGACGCTGGCGACAATCGTCCGACAACGAGGAACGCCCCAAGGAGCTGCCATGGCCGAGCATTTCGACGCGCTGGAAACAAGCGACCCCGCCACCCGCGAAGCAACGCTGATGGCGGCGCTGCCCAAGCAGATTGCCCATGTGAAGGCCAACACCCCCTATTACGCGGCCAAGTTCAAGGACGTCGACCCGGCCGCCATCACCAGCCGCCAGGCGCTGGCGCAACTGCCGGTGACGCGCAAATCGGCGCTGGTCGAGATGCAGCGCGCCAACCCGCCGTTCGGCGGCCTGAACGGCGTGCCGCTCGGCAAGCTGCGCCATATCTACGCCTCGCCCGGCCCGATCTTCGAGATGGACGGCGAGGGCAAGGATTACTGGCGCGGCGCGCGGGCGATGTGGGCGGCCGGCTTGCGCCCCGGCGACATCGTGCACAACAGCTTCTCCTATCACCTGGTGCCGGCCGGGCTGATGATGGAGAGCAGCGCCCATGCCATCGGCTGCCCGGTGTTCCCCGCCGGCATCGGCAACACCGAGCAGCAGCTCGACGCCATCGCCGCCATCAAACCGACCGCCTATGCCGGCACGCCGTCCTTCCTGAAGATCCTGGTCGACAAGGGCCGCGAGCTGGGCAAGGACACCTCTTCGCTGAAGAAGGCGCTGGTCGGCGCCGAGGCGCTGCCGCCCTCGCTGCGCAAGGAGCTGAACGGCGCCGGCATCTTCGTGCTGCAGAGCTACGGCACCGCCGATCTCGGCACCATCGCCTACGAGTCCGAGGCGATGGAGGGCATGATCCTGGCCGAGGACATCGTGGTCGAGATCGTGCGGCCGGGCACCGACGATCCGGTGCCCGACGGCGAGGTCGGCGAGGTGGTGGTGACGGTGCTCAATCCGGTCTATCCGCTGGTGCGCTTCGGCACCGGCGATCTCAGCGCCATCATGGAGGGCATCAGCCCGTGCGGCCGCACCAACAAGCGCATCAAGGGCTGGATGGGCCGCGCCGACCAGCGCACCAAGGTCAAGGGCATGTTCGTCGACCCCGAGCAGGTGATCCAGGTGCAAAAGCGCCATCCCGAGCTGGCCAAGGTGCGGCTGGTGGTCGATCGCGAGAACCAGGTCGACATCATGGTGCTGAACGCCGAAGTGCAGGGCGGCGGCTCGCCCGAACTGGCCAAGGCGGTCGAGGCCACAATCCAGGCGGTGTGCAAGCTGCGCGGCGCGGTGGCGTTCGTTCGGCCGGGCAGCCTGGCCAATGACGGCAAGGTGATCGCCGACATCCGCAAATACGACTGAGCCCGCGATCGGCCGATGCGCGGGTGCCCCACCCGGAGGCCCCGCTCGGGCGTGCCGTTTGCGGATCTGCGATTCGCATAGCGAATATTTGCGCGCCTGCGCGTTTCCGCCGCAAAAAAGCCCGAAAATTCAGGCTGCTTGACTGTGGCGTTTTGACCGGCGATGCCGTTTAATGCGCAGCGCGCGAGCGCGGCCCCTGTTCGCCGCTAAGTCATTATGGGGCAACGATTTTTGGAGAAACCCATCATCATGTTGCGTGCGTTACTGACCGCAGCCATTGCGTCGGCCAGCCTGCTGTTCGTCGCCCTGCCCGGCGCCGCCATTGCCGGCCCCAAGGTTCAAGCCACGGCCGACGTCACCCCGCCGCACGATACCGAGAAGGCCTATGTCGACTGGATGGTGGCCAATCGCGGCGAGAACCCGCAGAAGCTGGCCGAGCACTACGCCATGTACAAGGCCATGCTGCGCAACAAGGATCTGTGGCGGGCCAAGGAGGAGCGCGCCTTCCTGCTGTCGCCGCGCGAGGAATTCGCGCTCAAGCGCAACTATGCGCGCGCCTATGCCGACGCCTTCCTCGACATCGGCTTCGGCGTCACCATCTCCGGTCCGCATCTGGTCGGCCGCATGACCTCGGCGATCGACGTGCAGCCGGGCGAGAAGGTGCTCGAGATCGGCACCGGCTCGGGCTACCAGTCCTCGCTGCTGTCCTACCTGACCGACAAGGTCTACACGATCGAGATCATCAAGCCGCTGGGCGAGCGCAGCGCGGAGAACTACCAGCGCCTGGTGGCCGACGGCTACAAGGAATTCGGCAACATCCACACCAAGATCGCCGACGGCTATTACGGCTGGCCGGAGAACGCGCCGTTCAACAAGATCATCGTCACCGCCGGCATCGACCACATCCCGCCGCCGCTGCTGCAGCAGCTCGCGGTCGGCGGCATCATGGTGATCCCGGTCGGCCCGCCGGGCCAGCAGCGCGTGCTGAAGGTGGTCAAGCAGCAGCTGGCCGACGGCAGCGTGACCATCACCCGCGAGGATCTCTACAACGGCCGCATCGTGCCCTTCGTGCCCTTCACCAAGGAAGGCGGCGGCACGCACAATACCGGTGGCAAGGTGAACTGACCGCGCCACCCCGAACTCGCGTCCATCACCGTGACCAACCAGACACCGGCCGGGGCCTCGCTGCCCCGGCTTTCGCTTTCCTTCTACGTCACCGTCGGCCTGATCGCCGGCGCCGTGATCGCCTACCAGATCGCGATCATGCGCATCTTCTCGGTGGCGAGCTGGTCGCATTTCGGCTCGTTCGTGGTCGGGCTGGCGATGTTCGCCTTCGGCCTGGTCAGCGCCATCATGTGCGTCGGCAAGGACAGCTTCGAGCGCCACTGGGACGGCTGGATCCGGCTGGCGCTGCTGGCCTTCGGACCGCTGATGGTGGCGGTCAACTGCATCGCTCAGGCGATCCCGTTCAATCCGATCTTCCTGGTCTCCGACCCGGCGCAGAAATGGCGCCTGATCGGCAACTTCCTGCTCTATTTCCTGCCCTTCGTGCCCGGCGCCTTCTTCCTCGGCCTGGCGTTCCTGCGCGGCCAGAAGGTGTTCGGCAAGGTCTATTTCGCCGATCTCGGCGGCTCGGGCCTGTGCGGCCTGGTGCTGCTGGGCAGCATGTACGTGGTATGGCCCGACCATCTGATCCTGGTGCCGCTCGCCATGTGGCTGGTGGCGGCGCTGGCCTGGTTCCTCAGCACGCGCCAGCCGGTCATGGCCGGCCTCGCCATCGCGCTGGCCGCCGCCGCCGCGGTGGCGACCTTTGCCCTGCCGCAGATCACCGTGCTGCCCTACAAGGGCGTATCCTACGCGCGCAACTTCCCCGATTCGCAGCGCATCTACGTCGACACCAGTCCGCACGGCTTCATGGAGGTCTATTCCAGCTCCTATTTCCATTTCGCGCCCGGCCAGTCGGACATGGCGGCGCTCAACCTCGCCGAGCTGCCGGAAAACGCCTATTACGGCATGTTCATCGACAGCGACGGGCCGGCCGGCATCATGAAGCCGATCCCCGACCGGCTGACCGCCTATTTCCGCTTCCTGCCGATGTACTATCCGTTCGTGCTGAAGAAGAAGCCGGACGTGTTCGTGGTGCAGCTGGGCGGCGGCATCTCGACCAACGTGGCGCTGCACTCCGGCGCGGACAAGGTGACGGTGGCCGAGGGCAATCCCATGGTGCTGCACGCGCTGCGCGACGACCCGGAGATGGCCAAGCGCGCCGGCAACCTGTTGAGCGATCCGCGCATCGCCGTGATCCCCTACGACGGACGGCTCTACGTCGCCGAGGGCCGGCAGAAATTCGACATCGTCGATCTCAGCCTGGCCGATTCGACCGGCCTGTCGAGCGCCGGCGGCTTTGCCATCGTCGAGAAATACAACTACACCCAGCAGGCCATGGCCGCCTACATGAAGGCGCTCAAGCCCGGCGGCATCCTGTCGGTCACGGTGTGGAACAAGGAAGAGCCGGCCAAATCGGTGCTGCGCCTGTTCGCCACCATGGTCGGCGCCGCGCGCATGATCGACGGCCAGGATGTGGCCAACCGCTTCTACGTGGCGCAGTCCTATCTCTCGACCGTCACCGTGCTCTACAAGCAAGGCGGCTTCACGCCCGAGGACGTGGCGGCGCTCAACAAGCACACCGCCGCGATGGCGTTCGACCAGATCTACTATCCGGGCATGCCCTACGACCCGGCCGAAGCCGAAGGCGTGCTGCAGGGCTATCACGACCAGTTCTTCGTCAACCAGGCCGCCATCAAGGCCGCCGGCCTCAGCAACGACAACGCCGGCACCGACAATGCCGGCGCCGACAACGGCGATCAGGCCAGCGGCGGGCCGGTGGCGGGCCAGTCCGATCCCACCTCCAACAGCGATTCCGCCGACTCGCCTTCCGACAGCACCACCGACAATGGCGGCGACAATGCCGGCGGGCCCAAGCTGATCCCGGCCACCAAGCTGGCGCGGCTGGCCATGCACAGCCTGATCGCCGGCGACTTCGGCAGCTTCGCCGACCGGTACGTGTTCCGCACCGAGCCGCTGACCAACGACCGGCCCTATTTCGCCGCCTATATCAAGTTTGCCGACCTCGGCAACTTCGTCGACAAGCTCGAGCTGGTGCAGGACGAATGGGGCTACCTGCTGCTGTGGGCCACCCTGGGCGTGGGCGTGGTGGCGGCCGCCGTGCTGGTGCTGTTCCCGATGGTCTTCGGCTGGCGCAGCATCTTCGCCCGCCAGCCCGGCAAGCTGGGCGTGATCGTCTATTTCATGTGCCTGGGGCTGGGCTACATCGTGGTCGAGATCGGCCTGATCGCCAAGTTCATGCTGGCGCTGACCAACGCCACGGTGTCGGCCTCGGTGCTGATCACCGGCATGCTGGTGTTCTCCGGCCTGGGCAGCCTGTTCTCGACCCGCTTCATCGATCGCTGCCGGCGCGTCATGCCGTTCGTGTTCGTGGCCATCGCCGCGCTGCTGCTGGGCTACGGCTTCCTGCTCGATCCGATCCTCGACGGCATCGGCACCTGGCCCTATTTGCTGCGCATCCTGGCCTGCCTGGCGCTGCTGTTCCCGGCCTCGTTCCTGATGGGCTTCTGCATGCCCACCGGCATGACCATGCTGTCGCGGCTGGGCAAGGAGCATCTGTTCCTGTGGGCCTGGGGCATCAACGGCTCGTTCTCGGTGATCGGCTCGGTGCTGGTGCCGCTGATCGCCACCCAGTTCGGCCTGGGGGCGCTGCTGATCCTGGCGGCGGGCGCCTATCTGCTGGCGCTGCCCGCCTTCTTCGCCGTGCTGCTGCCCAAGCCCGCGGGCGTGCCGGGCTAAAGCTTCCGCCCGGCGCGACGCTGCGGCACGATGGCGGCAATGGTCACCTTCATCGCCCGGCTGCGCCACGCGCCCTATCCCTATGACGGCCGCTTCGGCGACGAGGACCGGCCGTTCTTCGACACGGTGAAGAATGGCCGGCGCGCCCACACCACAATGCGCGACACGGTGTTCGCCGAGCGCCCGCATTACAGCGACGATCGCGTGCTGTTCCACGCGCCGCGCGGTTTCGATCCGGCCAGCCCCTTCCACATCGTCGTGTTCTTCCACGGCCACAATGCCGAACTGCACCGCACCGTGCTGGGCGAGTTGCAGATCGCCCGCCAGATCGACGCGGCGGGGGCCAACCTGCTGCTGATCGCGCCGCAACTGGCGCGCGATGCCGCCGATTCCGCCCCCGGCAAGCTCTATCGTCGTCTCGGCCTGAAGCGGCTGCTCGAGGAGGCGGGACCTCTGCTGGCCCGCCGCATCGCCGGCCTGCGCCCGGCGCGCCTGCACCGCGCGCCGATCGTGCTGGCCGCCTATAGCGGCGGCTATCGCGCCACCGCCTATTGCCTGGAGCGCGGCGGGGTGACCGCGCGGATCCGGGGCATCGTGCTGCTCGACGCGCTCTATGGCGAGCAGGACCGGCTGGCGCGATGGATCGAACGGGGCGCGGGCTTTGCCTTCATGCTGGGCGGCCCGTCGACCGCCGCCGGCCACGAGGCGCTGCGGCGGCGGCTGACGGCGGCAGGGCTCGCGCCGCTGGACGCTCTGCCGCCCCGGCTGAAGCGGGGGGACGTCGTCATGCCCCTGACCGCCACTTCCCACAGCCGTTTGCCCGTTTCCGGCCCGCCGCAATGGCCGCTGGCGGCGGCTCTCCGGCTCGTTGACAGGAAAACCGCCCCCGCTCCAAATAAAGTTTGACGCTATACCAATGGTTTACGTCTTTTGATGCAATATTGCCACATGGAATGTCCTTGTATGCTAGGCGTTGATCCCCATGTCATTTTAAGCTTGAACGCGGCAAATAAATCACGACTTCGCCTTATTTGAGACTGCCGCCGGACATATTTGGTTTTTAGCTTTTACGTGTCTCCCCCGGAGCGTGGTCCCCCCAAGCCACGTTCCAGCCTCGACAGAAGAGGCAGCTTGGCCGCCATCTCAGCTCCCCCCGAGATGGCGGCCATTTCTTTTTCGGGCCCAGGCCGCGCTCGCCATCGCTGCGACCGGCCGGCGCTTCCGTGCTATCAAGCCGGCGATGGCGCCCCATTCCTACCCACCCGCCGAATTGCGTGCCGAACGGCTGGCCTGCCGCCGTGGCGGGCGCGTGGTGTTCGCCGGACTGTCCTTCGCCCTGGGTCCGGGCCAGGCCGTATTGCTGAGCGGCGCCAACGGCTCGGGCAAATCGAGCCTGCTGCGCCTGCTGGCCACGCTGGTCGCGCCGATCGAGGGCGTGCTGCGCTGGAACGGCGCGCCGGTGCCCGACGACATCGACGCCTATCGCACCGCGCTGCGTTTCGTGTCGCATCAGGATGCGGTCAAGCCGCTGCTGACAGTGCAGGAGAATCTCGCTTTCCTGTCCGGCCTGGCCGATCCCGCGCTGACGCCGGCGAAGCTCGATGCCGCGCTCGATGCGCTGGACATGCGGCCGCTGGCCCGACTGCCGGCGCGCCTGCTCTCGGCCGGGCAGCGCCGGCGGCTGGCGCTGTCCCGCCTGGCGGCCTCGCCGGCGCCGCTCTGGCTGCTCGACGAGCCGGGCAGCGGGCTCGATCGCGCCTCGCTGCAGCGCCTGCATGCGCTGATCGCCCATCATCGCGCCAGCGGCGGCATGGTGATCGCGTCCAGCCATGGCGACTTAGACCTGCCCCAGGCCCAGCCGCTCGACATGAACGCGCTGAGGCTCGACGCATGAGCCGCTTCGTGCTGTTGCTGCGGCTCGATCTTGCCCTGTCGCTGCGCCAGTGGAGCGACGGGCTGACGGTGGTGGTGTTCTTCCTGCTGGCGGTGTCTTTGTTTCCTCTTGGCGTCGGACCCGACCTGAAGCTGCTGGCGCAGATCGCGCCCGGCATTCTGTGGGTCGGCGCGCTGTTCGCCGCGACCCTGTCGTTCGAGCGGCTCTATCACGCCGACTACGAAGACGGCACGTTGGACCAGATCCTTCTGGCCGCGGCGCCGCTGCAGCTGCTGGTGCTGGCGCGCTGCCTGGCGCATTGGCTGGTGACCGGCCTGCCGCTCTGCCTGACGGCGGCACTGCTGGGGCTGATGCTCGATCTGCCGGGCGCCTATTTTCCCGGCCTGATCCTCGCCCTGCTGCTGGGTACGCCGACGCTCAGCCTGCTGGGCGCGCTGGGCGCCGCGCTCACCTTGGGGGCGCGCCGGTCGGGCGCCCTGGTGCCGGTGCTGATCCTGCCGCTCTGCGTGCCGGCGCTGATTTTCGGCGTCGCCGCCGGCGGGTCGGCGATCGATGCCGCCGAAATGCCGCTCACGGTATTGAGTGCCCTGTTTCTGGCCGCCGTGGCGCTGGTGCCCTGGGCCATTGCCGCAGCCTTGCGCAACGCCGCCGAATAGGCTTGATTCACGGCCGCATGAACCTCCACCGCCTGGCCAATCCCAACCGCTTCCTGCGGTTCAGTCGGCGCGTCGTGCCGGTGGCCGGGGTCGGCGCTGTCGCGCTGCTGGCCTGGGGCCTCTATCTCGCCTTGGCCGTGGCGCCGCCCGATTACCAGCAGGGCCAGAGCGTTCGCATCATGTTCGTCCATGTGCCTTCGGCCTGGATGGCGATGCTGACCTATGGCGTGCTGGCAGCCTGCGGCGCGGCGCTGCTGGTTTGGAAGCATCCGCTGGCGGAAGTGGCGCAGCGCGCGGCCGCCCCGATCGGCGCCGCCTTCACCTTTGTCTGCCTGGTGACCGGCTCGCTATGGGGCAAGCCGACCTGGGGCACGTGGTGGGTATGGGACGCCCGGCTGACCTCGATGCTGGTGCTGTTCTTCTTCTATGTCGGTCACATGGCGCTGAGCCATGCGTTCGACGACGAGCAACGCGGGGCGCGCGCTGCCGCGGTATTGGCCCTGGTCGGCGTGGTCAACCTGCCGATCATCAAATTCTCGGTCGACTGGTGGTACACCCTGCACCAGCCGGAAAGCATCTTTCGCGCCGGCGGACCCACCATCGACCCCTCGATGCTGACGCCTTTATTCGTTATGGCGCTGGGGTTTTTATGCTATTTCATTGCCGTTTTCCTGCTGCGTATCGAGGCTGGATTGGCCGGGCGCAGACTGGAAACGCAAACCCGTCTCATCGGTCGTCCATACTGAACCAGACGCTATCGGCAAAGGTTCGGCCCAGGGAGTAGTCGTGCAATGCTGATGTCCTGTCGCTCCGTTGTCGCTCTGACCGCCGCCCTGCTTCTGGGCGCTCAACCCGCCCTTGCTCAAGGCTGCCGCGGCGCCGAGGAAATGCAGGCCATCTCCATCCGCGCGCTGCATACCGAGCTGATGGTCTCCGCCCTGGCCTGTATAGGCCAGACCGAGGACAGCTTCCGCAACCGCTACGGCAGTTACGTGCAGAAGTTCAGCTCCGATCTGGTGCAGAACGGCGTCGTGATGAAGAGGCATTTCGGCCGCGGCATCGACCAGTTCGTCACCCAGCTGGCCAACGTGATCGCCCAGCGCAGCAAGAATGATCCGCAGTTCTGCACCGAACTCGACAACAAGCTGAACGTGGCGATGCAACCGGCCACCACCAGCATCTACCAGATCCCGCCGGCCTACGATTACAGCGCCCAGCTCGGGCTGCATCCCTGCGCCACCGCGGTCAAGCCGTCGGCCCCGACGACCAAGAAATAGCAAGCCGGTCGGACGGCGTGACCAGCTCCGCCGCATTTTCCGCCGCAAAACAAAAGGGCGACCCCAGAGGGTCGCCCTTCGTATTTGCAGCCGGTGCGGATCGTCTTGGACGGCGATCTCGACTGGACGACGATCTCGCCTAGATGACGATCTCGACGCGGCGGTTCTGCGGCTCGCGCACGCCGTCGGCGGTCGGCACCAGCGGCTGGCTCTCGCCCTTGCCGATGACGACGATGGCCGAAGCGGGGATGCCCTGCTTGATCATGTTGGCCTTGACCGCCTCGGCACGACGCAGCGACAGCGCCATGTTGTACTGCTCGCTGCCCGAACGGTCGGTATGGCCGGTCAGGGTGACGCGGGCGGAGTTGCCGGCCTTGGCGGCGGCGACGGCGTCGTTGATGGTCTTCTGCGCCTGCGCCGTGATGTTCGACTTGTCGAAGTCGAAGAACACGATGAAGCTATTGTTGACCTTGGCCGGCGGCGGGGGCGGCGGCGGCGCGACCGGCGCGGCCGGCGCCGAACCGAAGGTCGCCACCAGGCGCACGAACGGACCGTGGAACATCTGGTCCGAGGAGTGGGTGGTGTCGCCGAACGACCCGCCCAGACCGTAGACCGGCGCATCGCTGCTCACGCCCCACCACTTCTCGGCGCGATAGCCGAGCTGGATGCCGACGGTCGAGCCGGCACCGGCGTTGAAGTTGTAGCCGACGCCAAGTTCGCCTTCGACGGTCGGCACCCACTTGTTCTTCTTCTTGTCGGTGGTCGAGCCGCCAAACGAGGTCGTCTCGGCTGGCGCGCCGCGATCGGTCCCGAACACCGACAGGGAGCGCTGGTCCTTGTACTTGCCGTACAGCATCGCACCGGACAGGCTGCCGAAGATGTTGAAGCCGCTGGCGCCAACGGCGAACTGACCGTTCATGCCCAGGCGCGGGCCGATGCCCGAGAACGTCGTCTTGCGCTTGACCGAAGCCTGAGCGGTGCCGGAGACGGTGTTGCCGTCGAACACCGCCGTACCGCTGCCCGACACGCTGCCGGTGGCCTTCTGGTTGAAGTGGGCATAGCGCACGCCGCCGAACAGACGCAGGTTGGAGCCGGCGCCCATTGTGAAGTTGTAGCCGGCCTCGAAGTCGGCGACCTGGTAGTCGAGCTTGACCTTCAGGCTCTGCTGGACATTTCCGTCCAGGGTGACGTCGATGCCGTCATTGGTGCGAATGGTGAAGTCGGTATCGACCGAGTAGTTGGCGCTCTTGTTCTTGCCCTTGAGCCAGCCACCGGAACCGCCGACGCCGACATCCCAGTTGTTGTTGAAGCGATAGCCCAGCATCGCCTTGCCGCCCCAGCCCTTGTCGGCCCGGCCGTTGAGCGGCGAAACCGTGGCGGGAACGACGCCCGGCGCCGGAATGGTGAAGCCGAACGGCAGATCCGAGGACTTGTCGCCGCGGTTCCACATATAGCGGCCTTCGAGCGACAGATAGACACCCGGGCCGGAGGAATACATCTGCGCCTGAGCGCTGTAGCCAACGACGATCGCCGCGCCGGCAACGCCCGACAGCAAGCCTGCCTTCAACAGTGTCCGTTTCATCTGACTCCCCCTTCGTCGCACGACGTGTGAAAAATTAGTGAAAAGCATAATCGCTGGAGGCATTGAGTACCGAAACGGGACCTCAGGGACAATACCCCGTTGGCATTACATGACAATTCAAAGGAGGGCGTGACTATTTTGCATCGATCCTGACGGCTTCTACCGCAGTTTGTTGATTTTAACTATTATTTAGTTAATCGGTCACCGTATTCTCGGCCAGATCGGGCAAAGAAAAAGGGCGGCACCCGAATCTCCGGGGGCCGCCCTCGCTGGTTGAATGCGTCTATGGCCGTAAGAGCTTAGATGACGATTTCGACGCGGCGGTTCTGCGGTTCGCGCACGCCGTCGGCGGTCGGCACCAGCGGCTGGCTCTCGCCCTTGCCGATCACCACGATGGCGCTGGCTGGGATACCGTCGCGGATCATCGCCGCCTTGACCGCTTCGGCGCGGCGCAGCGACAGGGCCATGTTGTACTGCTCCGAGCCCGAGCGATCGGTGTGGCCGGTCAGGGTGACGCGCGTGGAATTGCCGGCCTTGGCGGCGGCGACGGCGTCGTTGATCGTCTTCTGGCCTTCGCTGGTGATGTTCGACCGGTCGAAGTCGAAGAACACGATGAAGCTCTTCTTGGCGATGGCCGGCGACGGGGCCGGCGGCGGGGGCGAGGCGATCGGCGCGGGAGCCGGGGCGCCGAAAGTCGCGACCAGGCGCACGAACGGGCCGTGCGTGAACTGATCCGACGAGTGCGACGACTGGCTCGGCGACAGCACGTCGGCGTCGCTGCTCACGCCCCACCATTTCTCGCCGCGATAGCCCAGCTGCAAGCCCAACGTGGTGCCGCCGCTGGTGTTGAAGTTGTAGCCGACGCCGACTTCACCCTCGGCATTGGGCACCCATTTGTGCTTGCTGCGGTCGGTATAGGAGGTGCCGGTCGGCGTCGCCAGGCCGGACGCGCCGACGCTGTGGCTGTCCTTGTACTTGCCGTACAGCATGGCGCCGGACAGGCTGCCGAACAGATTGAAGCCGCTATTGCCCAGGCCGAAGGTGCCGTTGACGCCCAGCCGCGGGCCGACGCCCCAGAAGGTCGTCTTGCGCTTGCCGCCCACGTGGTCGTAGCCGCTGATCGTGGTGGTGCCGTCGAGCGAGGCATTGGCGGTCTGGTTGAAGTGGGCAAAGCGCACGCCGCCGAACAGGCGCAGATTGGAGTTCTGGCCCATGGTCCAGTTGTAGCCGGCCTCGAAATCGGCGACCTGGTAGCGCAGCTTGACCTTCTCGTTGCTCGAGGTCAGCACGCCGGTCTCCGGTCCGTCGGTGGCGATGAAGCCGTTGCCGCTTTCCTTGCCTTTCAGCCAGTTGGCGGCGAAGCCGACGCCCACATCCCAGTTGCCGGTGAAGCGATAGCCCAGCATCGCCTTGCCGCCCCAGCCCTTGTCGGCGCGGGCGCCCGGACCGGACGTGCTGATGGCGATCGGCGTGGCGATCGGGCCGTACGAGCCGACCTTGTCGCCGCGGTTCCACATGTAGCGGCCTTCGGCCGACAGATAGAAGCCCGGGCCGGTGGAGTACATCTGCGCGTTGGCGGTCGCGCCGAAGGCGATCAGCGCTGCTGCCGCAGTGCCTGACAGCAATACGGATTTGAGAACGGTTCTGGACATGCGGCATCCCCTTGAACTTGAACAACGGAAAAAAGCGGAACTGACGCCTCCATGGCGTCAGACGGCTTACGGGCGATGCGCTGCGGCGCTCCCCCGATTCCCGATATCGCCTCAGCTTTGGGGCAATCCTGTGACGCAAAAAGCACAGCAACGGCTATATATTACCGTGCCTTAGCGATTGTTCTGACGGTGCCGATTTAAGACGCCGATTTGTCGGCGAACGAAGCTGGCGGCGGCGGAAATCCGTCCGGTCAGGCCGTGGCAAGCGCCGCCTTGCGGCTGGCCACCGGATTGCGCAGGAAGGCTTCGGCCTCGGGCAGGTAGCCGAACCGCGCCATCTGCTCGCCATGCTCCTTGATGATGCGCTTGATCTGGTTGACCGACAGCTCGTACTTCCACTGCCCCGCTTTGCCTTCGCGGAAGAACTTCTCCGCATGCTTGGGCCGTTCCCGGAAGCCTTCCTTCTTTTCCATTTCCTGCAGCGCCTTGAAGGAGGACATGTCGATGGCGGTGCGCAGGCGCAGCGCATCGCGCGGCAGGTGCAGGAATTCCACCAGATCGCCGAAAGTGTCGAACGGCCGGTCCAGCATATCCTCGTAGCGCATGACGAACATCGAGGGGTTGGGCCGCCGCGTCCATGAGAAGACGTGCTCGGTCCACGAACCCTGGATCTGGAACACCGACTTCTCGTTGGTCGGGAACAGATATCCCTTCTCGGCCATGACCTCGATGATCTCGTCGATCGTCATGTTCATGTGGAAGGAATAGGAAATCGCCACGTCCAGCGGGTTGCGCACGATATAGACGGCGCCGGCGGTATATTGCGGGGTGTGCAGCGGCACCCCGTCATGAACGACCAAAGCGTTGTGAGTCTTGAGGAAAATGAAGCCTTCGGTCTGATCGTGGATGAATTTATGGGCCTTGGGCCGGGCGATGGTCAGCTCCGCGTGGGTGGCTTCCTTGACCGGCTTGCCGAGCACCTCCTCGTACCACATGTGGCCATTGTCGCTGCTCGACAGGGCATTCATCTTGTTGATGTCGTAGCCGCCCTCGTTGGCCTCTTCCGCCTGCTTGATGAAATTGTGCAGGAAGGCGCGCGTCCAGGTGTTGCCCGACTTGGGATAGGACGCCAGCCAGATAATGCCGCCCACCGTGTGAACTCCTTAACCGCGCCGATTGACCTCGGCCTAGAATATCCTGTCGGCCCAGATGCCGCAAACCGGCGGCCCCACGCCGGACGCGGCATTGCCCCGCCAAGCTGCCGCATTGCCCGGGGCGGCCGAACTTGCCATATCGGGCGCACCCGCTTGCGGCGGGCCCGCTTCCGGACCGCAACGCTGGCCAGGGACGGTCATATACTGGCCAAAACGGGCATTTTGCGGGCTAGGGCCCGATCGAGGACGATGCATGGGCGAGTTTTGGGCGATGGGCGGATATGCGGCCTATGTCTGGCCGGCCTTCGCCGTCACCATCCTGGTGCTGGGTGGGCTGGCGTGGCAGAGCTGGGCCAGCCGGCGCCGGCTGCGCCGCGCACTCGATGCGCTGGATCAAACCGCCCGGCCGGCGCCCAAGGCATAACCAGGCCATGACACGCCAAGGCATGAAACCCAAACGCAAGCGTCTCTATCTCCTGCTGGGCTCGATGGCGGCGCTGGGCGTGGCCGCCTTCCTGATCCTGCGCGCGCTCGACAGCAACCTGGTGTTCTTCCTGTCGCCCACCATGGTGGCCGAGCAGAAGCCGGCGCCCGACAAGAAGATCCGCATCGGCGGGCTGGTCGAGGACGGCAGCGTCGAGAAGCTGGACGGGCAGACCACGCGGTTCCGCGTCACCGACGGCAAGGCGACCCTGACCGTGACCTATCGCGGCGTGCTGCCCGACCTGTTCCGCGAGGGCCAGGGCGTGGTGGCCGAAGGCGCGCTGGACGGCACCGGCATCTTCGTGGCGCAGCAGGTGCTGGCCAAGCACGACGAGAAATACATGCCCCCCGAAGTGGCCGAGGCGCTGAAGAAATCCGGCCACTGGCAGGAAGGCAGCCCGGGCGGTCCCGCGGCGCCGGCGCTCAAGCAGTGAGCGCGCGATGATCCCCGAGCTCGGCCACTACGCCCTGGTGCTGGCGCTGGCGCTGTCCATCATGCAGGCCACCATGCCGCTGATCGGCGCGGCGCGGCGCGACCCGGCGCTGATGGCCCTGGCCACGCCGCTGGCGGTGATCCAGTTCGGTTTCGTCACCTTGGCCTTTCTGGCGCTGATCTGGAGTCACGTGGTCTCCGACTTCACCGTGCTCAACGTGATCGAGAATTCGCACTCGACCAAGCCGATGCTCTACAAGATCGCCGGCGTATGGGGCAATCACGAGGGCTCGCTGCTGCTGTGGATCTTCGTGCTGACCCTGTTCGGCGCCGGCATCGCGCTGCTGGGCCGCAACCTGCCGCCCGCGCTCAAGGCCCGCGTGCTGTCGGTGCAGGCGATGATCGCGCTGGGCTTCCTGCTGTTCATCCTGCTGACGTCGAACCCGTTCGTGCGCGTCGCCTTCCCGCCGCCCGACGGCAACGACCTCAACCCGATCCTGCAGGATCCCGGCCTGGCGTTTCATCCGCCCTTCCTCTATGTCGGCTATGTCGGCTTCTCGGTCGCCTTCGCCTTCGCCGTGGCGGCGCTGATCGAGGGCCGCGTCGATCCGGCCTGGGCACGCTGGGTGCGGCCATGGACCCTGGCGGCATGGTGTGCGCTGACCATCGGCATCGCGCTGGGTAGCTGGTGGGCCTATTACGAATTGGGCTGGGGCGGCTTCTGGTTCTGGGATCCGGTCGAGAACGCTTCCTTCATGCCGTGGCTGGCCGGCACCGCGCTGCTGCATTCGGCCATCGTGGTCGAGAAGCGCGACACGCTGAAAAGCTGGACCCTGCTGCTGGCGATCCTGACCTTCTCGCTGTCGCTGCTCGGCACCTTCCTGGTGCGCTCGGGCGTGCTGACCTCGGTGCATTCCTTCGCCAACGATCCCGGCCGCGGCCTGTTCGTGCTGGGCCTGCTGGTGGTGGCGATCGGCGGCTCGCTGGGCCTCTATGCCTGGCGCGCGCCGCGGCTCAAGGGCGGCGGCAGCTTCGCCATGATCAGCCGCGAGAGCGGCCTGCTGCTCAACAACCTGCTGCTGACCACCGCCTGCGCCACGGTGTTCCTGGGCACGCTCTATCCGCTGTTCCTCGACCTGCTGAACGGCACCCGCGTCTCGGTCGGCGCGCCGTTCTACAACGCCACCTTCCTGCCGCTGATGCTGCCGCTGTTCGTGGCGCTGCCGGTCGGCGCCATGCTGCCGTGGAAGCGCGCCGATCTGGCCACCGCCATGAAAAGGCTGTGGCTGGCCGGGCTGCTGGCGCTGGGCCTGGCGATCGCGGTCGGGCTGATGGTCGACAAGCGCAACACCATGGCGCTGGTCGGGCTGGCGCTGGCGACGTGGCTGGTGGCGGGCGCGGCGCTGGAACTGGCCGAGCGCATCGGCCTGTTTCGCGTGAGCTTCGGCCAGAGCCTGCGCCGGCTGCTGCGCCTGCCGCGCTCGGCGCTGGGCATGACGGTGGCGCATGCGGCGCTCGGCATCCTGGTGGCCGGCATCACCGCGGTCTCGGCCTGGCAGGAGGAGCGCATCCTGGTGATGAAGCCCGGCGACAGCACGCAGATCGCCGGCTACACCCTGTCGCTCGATCGCGTCGACGGCTTCCGCGGTCCCAACTACGACGGCCAGCGCGGCGTCATGAGCGTGCGCGACGGCAACCACCTCTACACCACGCTGACGCCGGAGCGGCGCTTCTATGTCGTGCAGCGGCGCCAGACCACCGAAGCTGCCATCCACAGCACCGTGTTCGGCGATCTCTACGGCGTGCTTGGCGACGAGGACGGCAAGGGCGGCTATACGGTGCGGCTCTACTACAACCCGCTGGCGCCGTGGATCTGGATCGGCGCCATCTTCTGCGCCCTGGGCGGCGCGCTGTCGCTGACCGACCGGCGCCACCGCGTCGGCGCGCCGGCGCGCGCCGGCAAGCCGATGGAAATCGCCAAGGGAGCCGCCGGGCCGGCCTGAACCATGCGCCTGATCTTCATCCTGCCCATCGCCATGTTCGTGCTGATCGCCGGCTTCCTCGGCTGGGCGCTGCTGCTCGACCGCGATCCCGCCACCCTGCCGTCGATGCTGATCGACAAGCCGCCGCCGCAGATGGCGCTGCCGCCGCTGCTCGACGACCGGCCCGGCATCGACACGGCCAAGCTCGGCGACGGCAAGAAGGTGGTGCTGGTCAACATCTTCGCGTCGTGGTGTCCGCCCTGCCAGGTCGAGCATCCGGTGCTGCTGAAGCTGTCGCGCGATCCCAACTGGCAGAGCCAGATCGAGATCGTCGGCATCGACTACAAGGACAAGCCGGAGGACGCCAAGGCCTGGATCGGCCGGCTGGGCAATCCCTATGCCGCGATCGGCGTCGACCCGCATGGCCGCGCCGCGATCGACTGGGGCAGCTACGGCGTGCCGGAGACCTATGTGATCGACCGCCATGGCCGGGTGCGCTATCGCCAGGTCGGGCCGATCACCGAAGACGTATGGCGCAGCACCATCGCGCCGATTATCGCGCAGCTTCAGAAATGACCAGGCTCGGCGCCCTCGTCGCGCTGCTGCTGGCGCTGCTGCCGACGATGGCCGGCGCCGTCGATCCGGGCGAGATGCTGTCCGATCCGGCGCTGGAGCAGCGCGCCCGCGACATCTCGCGCAATCTGCGCTGCCTGGTGTGCCAGAACGAATCGATCGACGATTCCAACGCCACGCTGGCGCACGATTTGCGCGTGCTGGTGCGCGAGCGGCTCAAGGCCGGCGACAGCGACCGGCAGGTCTACGACTTCCTGGTGGCGCGCTACGGCGATTTCGTGCTGCTGCGCCCGCCGCTGCAGCCCGACACCTGGCTGCTGTGGTTCGGCCCGGCGGCGGTGCTGGCGCTGGGCGCGCTGGGCAGCGTGGTCTGGCTGCGCCGCCGCCAGCGCGTCCAGCCGCAGGCGCCGCTCAGCGAGGCCGAGCGGCACGAACTGGCGCAATTGCTGCGCGCCGAGCGGCGGGCGGAGGATTGATGCTGTCGGTGCTGCTGGCGCTGATGACCGCCATCGCCATCGGCGCGGTGGGCTGGCCGCTGCTGCGGCCCAGGCGGCTGGCGCCGCCGGGCCGGCGCGCCCACGACCTTGCCGTCTATCGCGACCAGCTTGCCGAGCTGGAGCGCGATGCCGGGCGCGGCGTGATCGATGCCGCCCAGGCGCAAGCCGCGCGGCTGGAGATCGAGCGCCGCATCCTGGCCGCCGGCAAGGCGCAGGACCGGCCGTTCGCGCCGCGGCCGATGCTGCGTCATGTGACGCTGACCCTGGGCGCGGTGCTGCCGCTGCTGGGCTTCGCCTTCTACCTGCTGACGGGAAGGCCGGATCTGCCGGCCCAGCCTTTCGCCGACCGCCATCGCAACGACCCCACCAGGCAGATGGTGCAGCGCCAGATCGACGAGCTGAACAAGCGCGTGGCGCAGAAGCCGGAGGATCTGCAGAACTGGATCCTGCTGGGCCGCACCCAGATCACGGTCGGTCATTATGTCGAGGCGGCCGACGCTTTCTCGCGCGCCCTGGCGCTGGCACCCGATCGCGCCGATCTGCTGGGCGCCTATGCCGAGGCGCTGATCCTGCAGAACGAGGGCACCGTCACGCCGGCGGCCCTGCAGGCGCTGGATTCGGCGCTGGCCAAGGATCCCGACGATGCCACCGCCAGCTACTATCGCGGCGCGGCCGACCTGCAGGCCGGCAATCCACGCGCGGCGCTGGAGCGCTGGCTGGCGCTGGAAGCGCGCAGCGCGCCGGACGCACCCTATCTGCCGGTGCTTCGCAAGCAGATCGCCCTGGCGGCCAAGGACTCCGGCATCGATCCGCTGTCGATCCGGCCCGACCGCAAACCGCTGCCGCAGCCGGCGCCGGGATCGCTACAGACCGCCATGCCGGGCGGCAACGCGCCCAGCGCCGCCGACATGGATCGCATGAGCAAGCTCAGCCCCCAGGAACGCGAGCAGGCGATCGCCTCCATGGTCGATGGTCTGGAGGCGAGGCTCAAAGCGGCGCCCGACGATGTCGAGGGCTGGCGCCGGCTGGGCCGCGCCCGCATCGTGCTGAACCAGCCGCAGAAGGCGGTCGAGGCGTTCCGCCAGGCCGACAAGCTCAAGCCCAACGACAAGGCCATCCTGGGCGATCTGGCCGAAGCGCTGCTGCGCGCCTCGCCCAGCGTCGCCAAGCCGTCGGCCGAGACGGTGGCGGTGCTGCGCCGCCTGCTGGCGATCGATCCCAACAACCCGCTGGCGCTCTACTTCCTGGCCGATGTCGAGGCCGATGCCGGCCACAAGGATGCGGCCCGCGACATGCTGGACCGGTTGATAAAGCAAATCCCCGCCGACGCGCCCCAGCGCGCCGCCATCGAGGCCAAGCGCAAGGCGTTGCAGTGAAAGGCGATTTAGGCCGACTGCAGCGCACAATTCAAAATACTTTGCACGACTGTTAAAACTGCGTTCTCCTCTTTTCTCTGCAAATCGCCATCGCAGAACGCGAATGCATGGGAGGAGATCGTCGATGTTGACCCGCCGCGGCCTGATCGCCGGAGGAGCCAGCGCCTTGGCGCTCGCCGCCGGCGGAACGATGTTGCCTCGTAACGCCCTGGCTCAGGGCATCCCGCTCAGCCCCGGCCTGCCCGACGGCGTGCGCGATGCCGCCAAGCTGGAAGCGCTGCCCGGCAAGAAGCCACTCATCAAGCTGTCCTACCGGCCGCCCAACTACGAAACGCCGATCGACTATTTCAACGAGGCGATCACGCCGAACGACGCGTTCTTCGTGCGCTGGCATCTGTCGAACATCCAGGAAATCGAACTCAAGGACTGGAAGCTCTCGGTCGGCGGGGATGCCGCCGCGACACCGGCGCAATACACGCTCGACGACCTGAAGACAAAGTTCCCGCAAGTCGAACTGGTCGCCGTCTGCCAATGCTCGGGCAACCGGCGCGGCCTGTCCAAGCCGCACGTCCAGGGCGTCGAATGGGGCTACGGCGCCATGGGCAATGCGCGCTGGAAGGGCGTGCGCCTGAAGGACGTGCTGGAGAAGTCCGGCATCAAGAAGGAGGCGATCGAGGTTGCCTTCAACGGCGCCGACAGCGGCGCGCTCGACAAGACGCCCGATTTCATCAAGAGCATTCCGGCCTGGAAGGCACTCGACGAGAACACCATCCTGGCCTACGAGATGAACGGCCAGCCGCTGCCGCATTGGAACGGATTTCCGCTGCGGCTGATCGTGGCCGGCTGGACCGGCACGTACTGGATGAAGCAGCTGGTTTCCATCGAGGCGCGCAGCACGCCGTTGGGTGGCTTCTGGATGGCGGCGGCGTATCGCATCCCGACCGGCAAGTTCGCCGTGGTCGACCGCTTCATCACGCAGGAGACGCCGGCCAACACGCCGATCACCGAGATGGTGGTCAATTCGCTGATCACCAACGTGCAGGACGGCCACAAGGCCAAGGCCGGCCAGCCGCTGGCGGTCAAGGGCATCGCCTGGGACGCCGGCTACGGCATCGCCGACGTCGAATATTCGCTGGACGGCGGCTACAACTGGCAGTCGGCGACGCTGGGCCAGGACCTCGGACGCTTCTCGTTCCGGCCGTTCAGCTTCAACGTGACGCCGTCGGCAGGCAATCACGTGGTGATGGCCCGCGCCAGCAACCGGCTGGGCGCCAGCCAGCCGATGGAGGCGATCTTCAACCCCGCCGGCTATCATCACAACGCCATCCAGCAGATCAAGATCGTGGCGGCCTAGAGGGAGACGAACATGCGCTTCACATTGCTGATCGCCAGCGCCCTGGCATTTGCCGCGACCTCGGCCCTGGCCGACGAGGACGCCATCAAGCTCAAGCCCGGTCCGGGCGAGCAGGAAGTGGCGCAGAACTGCTCCGTGTGCCACAGCCTCGACTACATCCAGGCCAACTCCCGCTTCCTCGACCGGCCCAAATGGGACGCCACGGTCAAGAAGATGATCAACTCGCTGGGCGCGCCGATCGACGACAAGGACGCCGCCAAGATCATCGACTATCTGACCGCCAACTACGGCATCTGAGCGTGCCGCGCGCGGCTGGCCTACCGGCCGCGCGCGCCTGGGGCGGATCGGTTTCGCTCTAGGCTCTTGCTCCTCCCGCCGTCGGCACCGTAAAACCGGACAACAACCGGGAGGATCATCGCCATGAAACTGTTCCGTACCGCCGTGGTGGCGGCCGTCGCCCTGTTCGCCGCCGCCTCGGCCCAGGCCGAGCAGCGCGTGACGCTGAAATCGGCCACCGCCGGCACGTCCTACTACATCATGACCGTGCAACTGGCCGAGGCGCTGAAGACCGCCACCAACGGGGAATTGCAGCCCACGGTGGAAGAGAGCCAGGGCTCGGTGCAGAACGTCAAGGAAGCGCCGCGCCGCACCGGCAATTTCATCTTCACCTCGCCGCCCAGCCTGATCAAAGCCGCCGAGGGCGGCAAGAAGCCGTTCGAGAACGAGACCGGCTACGACCAGATCCGCGCCCTGTTCATCATGCCGCCGATCACCATGCATTTCGTGGTGCGCGCCGATTCGGGCATCAACGACATCACCGGCTTGGCCGGCAAGACCTTCATCTCCGGCGGCCGCGGCACCTTCACCGAGGGCAAGACCAATGCCGTATTCAAGCTGTTCGATCTCGACGGCAAGGTGAAGATCGCCCAGGTCGAGCTGAGCGCGGCCAACGACGCGATGCGCAACAAGCAGGTCGACGGCTACGCCTCGGGCTCCTCCCATCCGGTGTCGCTGATCCAGGAGCTGGCGGCCACGACGCCGATCAAGCTGCTGTCGCTGACCGACGACGAGCTGAACAAGGTGCTGCAAGCCGACCCGTCGGCCGGCAAGATCGTGATTGCGCCCGACACCTACAAGGGCCAGACCCAGGCGGTGCAGACCTTCGGCCTGCCGGTCGGCGCCTACACCACCACCAAGATGGACGACGCCACCGCCTACCAGATCGTCAAGACCTTCTGGACCCAGCGGCCGGAGATGGCCAAGACCAATCCGTGGTGGGGCAGCCTGAGCCCCGACCAGGTGATGGCGCTGGGCATCAAGCTGCATCCCGGCGCGGCGAAGTTCTACACCGAGCAGGGCATCAAGATCCCCGACGCGATGAAGTGATCGCGTCGGACCGCATAACGTGACCACGACGCTCGAGGATCAGGCGCCGACCGAGGCCGCCGCCATGGCGGAGATCCAGGCGGAGCGCGGCACCATGCGCGACTGGGTGGTGCTGGGCTTCGCCTTCGTCTCGGTCGGCTATCACCTCTATGCGGTGATGGCCGGACTGATCCCCGCCCTGGTGGCGCGGCCGCTGCACCTGGCCTGCGCCATCCCGTTCGTGTTCTTCTTCCGCAAGCGGCGCCTGCTGTGGGACCGGCTGCTGTCCTGGGCGATCGGCGCGCTGGGCATCGCCGGCTGCCTGTGGATCGCCTTCCACCAGGAGGCGCTGGCCGACCAGTACGGCAATGTCGACGGCGTGCTGCAGCACGGCATCGGCATCCTGCTGATCCTGATGGTGCTGGAGATGGCGCGCCGCGCGGTGCAGCCGGTGATGCCGACCATCGCCGGGCTGGTGCTGCTCTACGGCCTGTTCGGCCATCTCATTCCCGGCGCCTGGGGCCACGACCAGATCCCGCTCGACACTTTTCTGGGCACGTTGAGCATCAGCGAGGGCGGGCTGTGGGGTTCGCTGACCGGCACCTCGCTGGAGCTGATCGCGCCGTTCCTGATCCTGGGTGCGGTGGTGGCGGCGGGCGATGCCGGCACCGGCTTCATGTCGATCGCCCAGCAGATCGCCGGCCGCTATCGCGCCGGCGCCGCCAAGGTCGAGGTGGTGGCCTCGGGCCTGTATGGCATGATCTCCGGCTCCGCCTCGGCCAATGTCGCCACCACCGGCGCCTTCACCATCCCGGCGATGATCCGCGCCGGCTTCCCGCGCCCTTTCGCCGCCGCGGTGGAGGCAGTGGCCTCGACCGGCGGGCAGATCATGCCGCCGGTGATGGGCGCCGGCGTGTTCCTGATGGCCGAGCTGCTGCGCGTGCCCTACTCGGACCTGATGGCGGCGGCGGCGCTGCCGGCGCTGCTGTTCTTCGTCACCGCCTGGTTCGGCGTCGACCGCTACGCCGTGGTGCTGGGCCTGCATGGCATGAAGCGCGAGGAGCTGCCGGGCTGGCGCGTGGTGGCGCGCACCGGACCGTTCTTCCTGGCGCCGATCCTGGTGCTGCTCTACCTGTTCGTGTTCACCGACTATTCGCCGCAATACGCCGCGGCGATCGCCACCGCCGTGGCCGCCGCGCTGCTGTTCGTCGACCAGCGGCTGCGCCTGTCGCTGGCGGTGTTCTGGCCGCGCATCCGCATGGCGCTGCTGGAGGCGGCCAACCAGATCGCCGGCATCGCCGCCATCATCATCTGCGCCGGGCTGATCGTCGGCGTGTTCCACATGACCGGGCTGGGCATCAAGTTCACCTCGCTGATCGTCGGCCTGTCCGGCGGCCAGCTGTGGATCGCGCTGCTGATGACGGCGGTGGCCTGCATCGGCCTGGGCATGGAGCTGCCGACCACGGCGGCCTATGCCATCTGCATCGCCGTGGCGGGACCGGCGCTGCAGAAGCTGGGGCTGGCGCCGCTGCAGGCGCATCTGTTCGTGTTCTGGTACGCGCTGCTCTGCACCATCACGCCGCCGGTCTGCGGCAACGTCTATATCGCCGCGCGCATCGCCAACACGCCGTGGCTGCCGGTGGCGTTCCGCGCCATGCGGCTGGGCGGCGGGCTGTTCGTGGTGCCGCTGGGCTTCGTCGCCAATCCCTCGCTGCTGGCGCTGCAGGCTTCGCCGCTGCTGGCCGTCGCCGCCGCGGTCAAGGTAGGCGTCGGCATGTATTTCTTCAGCTACGCGGTGATCGGCCGGATGCAGGACTGGTGGAAGCAGCTGATCGCGCTGGCCGCCGCCGTCGCGGCGATCTTCTTCTACGGGATCTGACGATGACAGCCACGACAGCCAATGGCGAGCTGGACCGGTACAAAGCCTGGATCGGCCGCAGCCAATCGAGCGAGGATCTGGCCGCGCCGTTCCCGCCGCGCGCCCTGGCCGCGACCCTGGACAGCGGCGACGGCGCGTTCAAGACCGGCGATGCCCTGCCGCCATGCTGGCACTGGCTCTATTTCCTGGAAGCCGCGCCGGCCTCGCAGATCGGCCCCGACGGCCACCCCAAGCGCGGCCCCTTCCTGCCGCCGGTGCCACTGCCGCGCCGCATGTGGGCCGGCAGCCGCCTGCAATTCCCCGGCGCGATCCGGCTGGGCGAGGCGATCCGGCGCGAATCGGAGATTCTGTCGGTCGAGCCGAAATCCGGCGGCACCGGCCAGATGGTGTTCGTCACCGTGCGTCACAAAATCTCCAGCGCGGGAAAAACGGCGGTCATCGAGGAGCACGACATCGTCTATCGCCAGGCGCCGGCGCCGGGCGACAAGGCGCCGACTCCGAAACCCGCGCCCACCGACAGCCAATGGCGCAAGGACGTGGTGCCCGATCCGGTGCTGCTGTTCCGCTTCTCGGCGCTGACCTTCAACGGCCATCGCATCCATTACGACCTGCCCTATGTCACCGGCGAGGAAGGCTATCCCGGGCTGATCGTGCACGGCCCGCTGATGGGGCTGATGATGCTGGAGCTGGCGCGCCGCGCCAATCCGCAGCGTCGCGTCGCCGCCTACGAGTTCCGCGCCCTGAGCCCGGTGTTCCACACCACGCCATTCGCGGTCTGCGCCAAACCCAGCGAGACCGGCGCCGCTACCTGGATCGCGCGCAACGACGGGGCGCTGGCGCAGCAGGGCAAGGTGACGTTCGTCTGATCCGACTGAATGGTTGCGCGCGGGTCGGCGCAGGAGGATCGTTGGCCATGGCCGACCGCGACGTGTTCGAGCGCATCTATCGCGACAATCTGTGGGATTTCGGCTCCGGGCCGGGCTCGGGCGAGGAATATACCCGCCCCTATCGCGCCGTGCTGAGCCAGTTCATGCGCGCCAACGCCATCGGCCGCGTGGTCGATATCGGCTGCGGCGACTGGCAGTTCTCCCGCCATATCGACTGGCAGGGCATCGACTATACCGGCTTCGACGTGGTGCCGTCGGTGATAGAGGCCAATCGGCGCAACCACGCCGCGCCGGGCATCGCCTTCGAGGTCATGCCGGCCAAATATCGCCACCTGCCGCAAGCCGAGCTGATTCTGTGCAAGGACGTGCTGCAGCATCTCAGCCTGGATCACGCCGAGGACTTGCTCAGCGCGCTGCAGGAGAGGGCGCGCTACGTGCTGGTGACCAATTGCGTGCTGCCGCCGGAGCGGCTGAACCTGGAGATCGAGGATGGCGACTGGCGGCCGCTCGATGTCGAGCGCGACCCGTTCCAGCGCCGGCCGGTCAATCTCGCCAGCTTCGCCACCAAGAAGATGCAGCTTCTGGTGCGCGGGCTGGATTGAGCGACGCGGGAGAGCTGGATGACGTACAAATCCTTGAGCGACGTCCTGTACAGGATTGGCCAAACCGCCTACTGGACGGGAACTGCCGAATTGACCGATCCGAATCAGACAGGAATCTTTGGCAATCGACCCTTGGGGATAGCGGCCTTCTGGGGCGATATCGAGGCCATGAAAATATTGCTCGCCGCGGGCGCACGGATCGACGGCCAAGGTGAGGACAATTATACGGCGCTCCACGATGCCGTTGGCGGCGGCCATATCGAGGCCGTCAAGTTCCTGCTGGCTCAAGGAGCGTCGCCCGCCATCCGCAATGAGTTCGGCGACTTGCCCAGTGAATCGGCGCGCATTCTCGACAGGCCCGACATCGCTGCCGTCATCGACTCTGTCAAGGCGTCTGCGTAAAGACGGACTGCTGCGAGGGACGTTCGGGGGCGGGTTGGTGGAGCCGAGGGGAATCGAACCCCTGACCTCCTCATTGCGAACGAGGCGCTCTCCCAACTGAGCTACGGCCCCGGCCCGGAACGGCGCGGATAATGGGCGGGCGATCCACCCCTGTCAAGGAAGCAGAAAGCGTGGCCGGCCAATACCTTGGCCGCGATTTCGGCCCGCTCAGGCCGGGAACACGTCCTCCCGCACCAGGCCGAAGCTGCGATGGAATGTCTCGTGGCCCAGCCGGCTGGCGCCCGGACCCAGCGCCTGGGCGGCGCGTTCCAGCGCGGCATCATGGGAGGCCTTGGGCGCGGCCCATTCGATGGCGGCGGCGTAGCGCGGGTAGTTGGTCTTGAGCTGCGGATGCTCGGCATGGCGGCGCAGCAGGCGCAGGCCGCGCAGCGGCGCAGCCTTGGCACAATTATCGAGCACGGCGCCGTCCAGCCAGTCGCCGAGCGCCCCATCGCCGCCGTTCCAGTCGAAGCGGATGTAGCTCAGGCTGGGCGCGCCCATGGTCGGCACCGCCTCGAGCGGCTTGCCGGCGCCGTCCAGCACGCGGTCCTGGGCATAGGTGGTGACGTTGAGATCGATGAAGCGGGAAATGTTCAGCTTCATGAACACGTCGGCCTCGCCGATCGCCTTGTAGCCGTTGGTGTCGAAAATCTCCGGCCCGGGGATTTCGTAGAGATTGCACCAGCGCGTGCCCGGCCCGTCGAACATGCGGCAGGAATAGAAGCCCAGCCCCATCAGGCGCGGCGCATGCGTGGTGGTGTACCAGCGGCGATGCTGCTCCAGATGTTCGGGCAGCAGGCTGGCCTGGGGCGTGTAGATCAGGGGCGCGGGCAAGGGCGTTTCCTCCATGGTGGGACGGCGATGATCGGGCCGCGCGGCGGGCCGCGTCAACACAGGGAAAACGACAGGGGATCAGCCACTTGAACAGCCGGGACGCGCGGCATTCCGCCTTGCGCGGCGAGCCGCGCGGCTTGTTATTATGCCCCGCCGCCTCATATTGACGGGCGGGCCAACGAAGAGACGGGAGCCGGTTCGATGGTGTCTTTGCTGCAGGTGATCTACTACGCCATCGACGTCTATGTGTGGCTGCTGATCGCCATGGCGATCTTGAGCTGGCTGATCGCCTTCGACGTGCTGAACCGGCGCAACCGCATCGTCTCGCAGATCGCCTATTTCCTGTTCCGCCTCACCGATCCGCCGCTGCGGCCCCTGCGCCGCATCATCCCGACCTTCGGCGGCATCGACGTGACGCCGGTGATCCTGATCCTGATCCTGTTTTTCATCCAGCGGCTGATCGCCAACAACATCTATCGCTTCATGTGAGCCCGTTCGCCGCCGGCAAGGACGGCGCCATCCGCTTCGCGGTGACGGTCAGGCCGCGCGGCGGGCACGACGCCATTCTCGGCCTGGCGCCGGATGGCGAGGGCGGCGTGGCGATAAGGCTGGCGGTCAAGGCCGCGCCCGAGGACGGCAAGGCCAACGATGCGGTGATCGCGCTGCTGGCCAAAGCGCTGGGGGTGCGCCGCGCCGATCTGTCTGTCCAGTCCGGCGCCACCTCGCGGCGCAAGCTGATGCGGCTGGAGCGCGGCGATGCCGAAGCGCTGAACCGCTGGGCCCTTGCCCTGCATCACGCTGCCGATTAGGGTGGCGCCGGCCGCGTGACTGGCGATGAGAGGTGGGCGACCACCGGGAAGCGCGGGACCGTCGAAGCCGCTCGCCTGGGCAATCTCCACCGCCACGAGGAGGCCCCGCGATGAATCCGATTCCGTATTTCGCAACGCATGCCATGGTGCGCCGATGAACGCGCCGCGGACCGACAACGCGATCGACGGCAAGGCTTTTGCCGAGGGCCTGCGCGCGCGCGTGGCGCAGCAGGCAGCCGACTTCACCGCCAGGCGCGGCTACCAGCCCGGCCTGGCGGTGGTGCTGGTCGGCACCGACCCGGCCAGCCAGGTCTATGTGCGCAGCAAGGGCAAGATGACGGTGGCCGCCGGCATGCAGAGCTTCGAGCGCATTCTGCCCGAAGCCACCACCCAGGCCGAATTGCTGGCGGTGGTGCGCGAACTGAACGCCGACCAGCGCGTGCACGGCATCCTGGTGCAGATGCCGCTGCCCAAGCACATCGACAGCGCCAGCATCGTCGAGGCGATCGACCCGGCCAAGGATGTCGACGGCCTGCATCCGTTCAACGCCGGCAAGCTGGCCCAGGTGGCGGCCGGCGCGACGCTGGATTTCTCGGTGCCCTGCACGCCGCTGGGCTGCCTGATGCTGCTGCAGGACCGGCTGGGCTCGCTGTCCGGCAAGAACGCGCTGGTGATCGGCCGCTCGATCCTGGTCGGCAAGCCGATGGCGGCGCTGCTGCTGCGCGAGGACTGCACCGTGACGGTGGCGCATTCCAAGACGCGCGACCTGCCGGCCCTGGCGCGCAGCGCCGATATCCTGGTGGCGGCGCTGGGCCGGCAGCTTTTCGTCAAGGGCGACTGGATCAAGCCGGGCGCCGCCGTGATCGATGTCGGCATCACCCGCATCGACCTGGGCAACGGCAAGACAAAGCTGGTGGGCGACGTCGACTACGACGCCGCTTCCCAGGTGGCCGGCGCCATCACCCCGGTGCCGGGCGGCGTCGGACCGATGACCATCGCCTGCCTGTTGCACAACACCTTGCAGGCGGCGGAGCGGCAGGCAAAGTAGCCCCACGACGCCGCTACAAATAAATCGTCATCCCGGCCAAGCCGTCATTCCCATGACGGCGCGCGCCGGGATCCATTTATCATCATGTGAAGGCTGTCGTTTGCATCGACATGGATCCCGGGTCTCGCCCAAAAGGATTTGGGCTCGCCCGGGATGACGGTCGTTGGCGTTACTCGGCCAACGCCGGCACGGGAAACCGCCGGCAGTATTCGCGCACGTCGCCAGCCAGGCGATCGAGCACGGCCTCGTCGTTCGGCGCGCGCAGGGCCTGCACGATCCAGCGCGCGATCAGGCCCATGTTCGCCTCGACCATGCCGCGCGTGGTGCAGGCCGGCGTGCCCAGACGGATGCCGCTGGGCCGCAGCGGCGGCAGGGGATCGTCGGGAATCACCTGCTTGTTGGTGGCGATGCCGACATGGTCGAGCGCCCGCTCCGCTACCCGGCCGTCGATTCCGAAGCTGGAAATGGTGTCGATCACCAGCAAATGGTTGTCGGTGCCGCCGGTGATCAAGGTCACGCCATCGGCCAGCAAGGATTCGGCCAGGGCCTTGGCATTGCGCAACACCTGCTGGGCGTAGCGTCTGAAGTCCGGCGTCGCCGCCTTGGCCAAGGCGATGGCGGCGCCGGCGATATTGTTCATGTGCGGCCCGCCCTGCAGGCCGGGGAACACCGAGGAATCGATGCCGGCGGCGTGTTCCTGCTTGCACAGGATCAGGCCGAGGCGGGGACCGCGCAGGGTCTTGTGCACGGTGGTGGTGACGGCGTCGAAGCCCGCATCCATCGGGTTGGGCTTGGCATCGGCGGCGATCAGCCCGCCGATATGCGAGACATCGGCCATGGTGCGGGCGCCCACCTCGTCGGCGATCGACTTGAAGGCGGCGTAGTCGAGATCGCGCGGATAGGAGCTGAAGCCGCACAGCACCAGCTTGGGCCGGGTCTCCTTGGCCATGGCGCGCACCGTGTCGTAGTCGATGGCGCCGGCCTGGTTGGGGCTGGTGCGATAGCGCACGAAGTCGAACAGCTTGCCCATATGCGACACCGGCGCGCCATGCGTCAGGTGCCCGCCATGCGACAGATCCATGCCCAGCACCCTGTCGCCGGGCTTGAGCCAGGCAAGATACACCGCCTGGTTCATCGGCGAGCCGCTGAGCGGCTGCACGTTGGCGTGCGGCGAGCGGAACAGCGCCTTGGCGCGGTCGCGCGCCAGGGTCTCGACCGCATCGGTGAATTGCTGGCCGCCGTAATAGCGCCGCCCGGGATAGCCCTCGGCGTATTTGTCGGTCAGCACCGAACCCAAAGCCGCCAGCACTTCGGGATAGGTGTAGTTCTCCGACGGCACCATCTCGATACCGCTCTTCTGCCGTTCCTGCTCGCCGGCGATGGCGGCGAACACGGCGGGGTCGTTCTGCTGCAAGAGGGAATAGTGGCGATCCATACGCGCTCCTGGGCTCCAAGGTGGGGTTCCATGGTGGGTGCCCAGGCGAGCGGCTTCTTCGGCCCCGCGCTTCCCGGTGGTTTCCCACCTTCGATCGCCAGTCACGAGGGGCCCGCCGTCCCGCCGCATGGCGCAGCAGCACGACGCTGGCTAAATTAGACCCCTCGCCACCCGGGAGCAACCATGTCCAGCGAACGCCAGCGCGCCCTGTTCAAGGAATACCAGGCGCGCGGCGATACCATGGGCTGGTTCGAGCAGCTCTATGCCGAGGCAGGCGGCGACGCCTCGAAAATCTCCTGGGCCGACCTGCATGCCAACGTGCCGCTGCTGCGCTGGCTGGAGCGCGAGAAGCCGGTCGGCCAAGGCAAACGGGCGCTGGATGTCGGCTGCGGCCTGGGCGACAACGCCATCGCGCTGACGACGCGCGGCTTTGCCGTCACGGCCTTCGACATTTCAGGAAGCGCCGCGCAATGGGCGCGCCGCCGCTTCCCGCAAGCCAAAATCGACTGGCACGTCGCCGACCTGCTGCAGCCGCCGGAGCGCTGGCGGGGCAGGTTCGATCTGGTGGTCGAGGTCTATACTCTGCAGTTGCTGCCGGCCGAGCTGCGGCCCAGGGCGATGCAGAACCTGGCATCGTTCCTGGCACCGCAGGGCGAATTGCTCGTCATCTGCCGGGGCCGCGACGCGGACGACCCGCCGGGCCAGATGCCCTGGCCGCTGACCCGCGCCGAGGTCGAGGGCTTCGCCGCACTTGGCCTGACGCAACTCACGTTCGAGGATTTCCTCGACCAGGAGCAGCCGCCGGTGCGCCGCTTGCGGGCGCTGTTCCGGAAATAGTCGTCACCCCGGAAGCGCGACGCATCGTCGTTACCCTCAACGCCATGCTGCGCACGGACGCTCTCTGGAACCCAGACCGCGCTATCCCATGAACATGACAGTTGCTCGCGCCGTCATCGGAATGACGGCTTGGCCGGGGTGATGACCTTAAGTGTCGACGCGATCTTTCTTCAGGCCTGCGCCATCTGCGGCGCGCCGGCCGCGCCGGGCGCGTCGACCGGCATGTTGAGCGCGCGCAGCTCGCGCGCCGCCACGGTCAGCATGGCGAGATCGGCATGGCCCTGGCCGCGCAGATCGGCGAACAGGCGATCCAGCCGCTCGACGGCGCGCTGGCGCGGCTTGAGCCAGTCCGGCGCCGGTTCGGCATCGCGCTGCCCGGCCGCCAGCAGCGAGGCAGCCAGCTCGGCCTGCTGGGTGGCCAGATCGTCCAGCAGCGCGCCCACGGCAAGCCCCTGCCATTGCGTGTCGCGCGGCAGGCGCTGGGCGGCCTGGCGCAGCCAGGCGATGCCGAAGCGTTCGCCGACCGCGAAATAGACCCGGGCCGCCGCCTCGATCGCCACGCTTTGGCGCTCGGCCAGCCGCACCAGCTCCGGCGCCACGCCCAGCGACTCGAGCGCGGCGATACGTTCGGCCAGATCCTGCGGCGCGCGCTCCTTGACCAGCGCCGCGACCCGCTGGTCGAGTGCCACCCGCTCATTCTGCGGCAGCAGCCCGGGCAGGCCGGCGCGCAGCCTCTCGATCTGGGGCGCGAAGCGTTGCGCCGCCTGCCGCGCATCGAACGGCGTGGCCAGATTGCGCAGCAGCCACACCGTGGCCACGTCGACCAGGCGCTGGGTGGCGAGCAGCATGTCGATCTGCGCCCTGGCCACCAGCTCCGCATCGAGCGCCTCGATCCGTTCCCAGATCGGCCGCAGCGCGAAGATGTCGCGCGCCAGTGCATAGGCGCGGGCGATGTCGGCGCCCCGGGCGCCGGTGCGCTCGGCCACGCTGTCGACGAAGGCGCTGCCGACCCGGTTGATCATGGAATTGACCACCCGCGTGGCGACGATGTTGCGGCGCAGGCGATGCGCGTCGATCGCGTCCCGGAAGCGATGGCTCATCTCGGGCGGGAAGTAGCGCAGCAGCTCGGCCTCGAGCAGCGGATCGTCGGGCAGGTCCGATTCCAGCAGTTCCTCGTTGAGCGCGATCTTGGCATAGGCCAGCAGCACGCACAGCTCGGGCCGGGTCAGGCCGCGCCCGTTGGCCTGGCGCCGGGCGATCTCCTCGGGCTCGGGCAGGAACTCGACCGCGCGGTCGAGCTTACCGGCCAGCTCCAGGTTGCGCATCATGCGCGCGTGCTGGGCCAAGGTGGCGGGCGCCTGGGCCTCGGCCACCGAGATGGCCTGGCTTTGCTGGTAGTTGTCGCGCAGCACCAGGGCGGCCACCTCTTCCGTCATCTGCGGCAGCAGCTCGTCGCGCTGTTCCATGGTCAGCGCGCCCGCCTTGACGGCGTTGGCCAGCGCGATCTTGATGTTGACCTCGTGGTCCGAGCAATCGACGCCGGCGGAATTGTCCATCGCGTCGGTGTTGATCTTGATGCCGGCCTGGGCCGCTTCGATGCGGCCGCGCTGGGTGACGCCCAGATTGGCGCCCTCGCCCACCACATGGGCGCGGATATCCCTGCCGTCGATGCGATGGGCGTCGTTGGCGCGATCGCCCGCCTCGGCGTTGCTCTCGGTCGAGGCCTTCACATAGGTGCCGATGCCGCCGAAGAACAGCAGGTCGACCCGCGCCTTGAGGATGGCCTGGATCAACTGATCGGGCGCGACACGGTCCTGCTCGAGATCGAGCATGGCGCGCACCTCGGCGCTGAGCGGGATCGATTTCAGGCTGCGCGCGAACACCCCGCCGCCCGGCGAGATCAGCGCCTTGGCGTAGTCGTCCCAGGACGAGCGCGGCAGGTCGAACAGGCGCTGGCGCTCGGCGAAGCTGGCCGCCGGATCGGCCGGGTCGGGATCGAGGAAGATGTGGCGGTGATCGAACGCCGCCAGCAGGCGGATCCTGTCGGAGCGCAGCATGCCGTTGCCGAACACATCGCCCGACATGTCGCCGACGCCGACCGCGGTGAATTGCGTGGTCTGGGTATCCAGCCCCAGTTCGCGGAAGTGCCGCTTGACGCATTCCCAGGCGCCGCGCGCGGTGATCGCCATCTTCTTGTGGTCGTAGCCGACCGAGCCGCCGGAGGCGAAGGCATCGCCGAGCCAGAAGCCGTAGTCGCGCGCGATGCCGTTGGCGATGTCGGAGAAGGTGGCGGTGCCCTTGTCGGCGGCCACCACCAGATAGGGATCGTCGCCGTCCAACCGCACCACGCGCGCCGGCGGCACGATCCTGCCATCGACCAGGTTGTCGGTGATGTCGAGCAGGCCGTCCATCAGGATGCTGTAGCAGGCCACCACCTCGGCGTTCATCGCCTCGCGGTCGGCCAGCGGCTGGCCGGTCGGAGACGGCGGACGCTTGACCACGAAGCCGCCCTTGGAGCCGACCGGCACGATGACCGCGTTCTTGACCATCTGCGCCTTCATCAGCCCGAGGATCTCGGTGCGGAAATCCTCGCGCCGGTCCGACCAGCGGATGCCGCCGCGCGCCACCTTGCCGCCGCGCAGATGGATGCCTTCCATGCGCGGGCTGTAGACCGACACCTCGACCATCGGCCGCGGCAGCGGCAGCTCGTCGATCTTGTGGCTGTCGAGCTTGAAGGAGATCCACGGCTTGGCCCAGCCGTCGTCGGCGGTCTGGAAGAAATTGGTGCGCAAGGTGGCGGCGATGGCGTTCCAGAAGCGGCGCAGGATGCGGTCCTGGTCGAGGCTGGCGACCTTCTCGAGCGCGGCCGAGATGCGCGCGTCGATCTCGGCGCAGCGCGCTTCCGCCTGGTCCTGCTTTTCCGGATCGAAGCGCGCCTCGAAACGCTGCGCCAGCAGCGCGGCGATGCCGGCGTTCCCGTTCAGCGCGTCTTCCATGTAGTTCTGGCTGAACGGGATGCCGGCCTGGCGCAGATATTTGCAATAGGCGCGCAGCAGCGCCACCTCGCGCCACTGCAGCCCGCCGTTCAGCACCAGCCGGTTGAAGCGATCGCTTTCCATGTCGCCGCCCCAGACATGGGCGAAGGCGGTCTGGAAGCGCAGCTTGACGGCGTCGAGATCGACCGCGCCGCCGTCCATGGTCTCGAGCCAGAAATCGTGCAGATAGACGCGCACGGTTTCCTCGCCATGGCCGCCGGCCAGTTGCGGCTCGATCAGATGGGGCACCTCGGCGATGACGCGCAGGCCCATATTCTCCAGCACCGGCAGCACGTCGCTCAAGGTGATCGGCGCCTGGGCGCGCAGCAGCTTCAGCGCCAGGCCGTGGCGCTCCTGCCCGGCGTGGCGGTAGAGCGCGATCTGCAGCTTGCCGCTGTTCAGGGCGTGCTCGGCGGCGTCGATATCCGCCACCGCCGTGGCCGGGTCCTGGCCTTCCCGATAGCCGGCATGGAAGGCCTGGGCATAGCGCTGCAGCAGGCGCAGGCCGATCTCCTCGCCATGGGCCTGCACCAGCGCCGCGCGCAGCCGGTCGCGCCAGTTGCGCGCCGCCTCGACCAGGCGCAGCTCGATCTCCTCGCGCCGCCACGGCGACACGCCGCCGGATACCCGGACGACGAACAGCACGCGCGCCAGCGGCGAATCCTCGGCCAGGAACGGCGAATAGGAGGCCACCTTGCCGCCGAAGGCCTGTTCCAGCACCTGGCCGAAGCGCTGGCGCAGGGCGCTGTCGTAGCGCTCGCGCGGCGTATAGACCAGGCACGAGACGTAGCGGCCCAGCGCGTCCTGGCGCACGAACACCGCCGTGCGCGGCCGCTCCTGCAGCTTGATGATACCCAGCGCCGTGTCGAGCAGCGCGCCGCGCTCGTACTGGAACAGCTCCTCGCGCGGGAAGCTCTCCAGGATCGCCAGCAGCGCCTTGCCGTCATGGCCGGCCGGATCGAAGCCCGCCGCCTGCAGCAGCCACTCGACCTTGCGCCGCAACAGGGGGATGAAGCGCGGCGAGGAGTAGTAGGCGGTCGAGGTGAACAGGCCGGCGAAACGATGCTCGCCCACCGCCCGGCCGTCGGCGTCGTAATCCTTGACCACGATCACGTCGAGCGCGGCGGCGCGATGCACGGTGGAAACGCGGTCGGCCTTGACGATCAGCAGCGGCTCGGCGCCGGCGGCGAAATCGACGATCGCCTCGGGCATCGCCCGCTCCCCGGCCATGGTCTCGAACAGCCCGACATGGTCGTGGCGCAGAACGCCCAGCGCCGCGCCCGGCACCAGAGCATAGCCGCCGCTGCCCGGCGGATCGATGTAGCGATAGCGCCGGTAGCCCAGGAAGGTGAAATGGTTGGCGCCCAGCCATTCGAGGAAGGCGCCGATCTCGGCCATGTCCTCGGCCGACTGGCCGGGCAGCGCGCGCGGCAGGGAGGCGGCAACGCTGGCCAGCGCGCCGCGCATGGACTGCCAGTCGCCGACCGCGTCGCGCACGTCGGCCAGCACCGCCAGCAATCCCTGCCGCAGCTTTTCCAGCGCCGCAGCCGGCTGGCGATCGATCTCGACATAGATCATCGATTCGCGCCGGCCGCCCGGTGCATGGGCGGGACCGAAGGCCTGCAGCAAGCCGGACCCGTCGCGCTGTACCGCCACCACGGGATGGGCCAGCAGATGCACGGCGATCTCCCGCCGCACCAGCTCGGCGGTCAGCGAATCGACCAGGAACGGCATGTCGTCGTTGATCGCCAGGATGACGGTGTGAGGCGAGGCCCAGCCGCATTCCGCCGGATCGGGATTGAAGATCTGAAGCAGCGCGGCGCCGGGCTGGCGCTGCCGCGCCGCATCGAACAGCGCCTGTGCGCCGCCGGCGCGATCGGCGGCCGAGGCCGCGGCCAGATCCTCGCCCGGCACGCCGGCATAGAGCGCCTGGGCAAAACCCATCAGCGCCTGCGGCGGCGACCGGTCATGGCGGTGCCCCGCCGCCTGCACGATGGCGGCGAGCAAGGCGCGGTGCTGCTCGAGGGCATTGTCAGGCATCGCGGCCTCCCGTCATGACGCTTGGGCCACGCGACGGCTGCGCCATCGCCAGGCCACGCGACGGCTGCGCCATCGCCAGGCCATGCGCGGGCCCGACCATGCTAGGCCATCGCGGCACGCGACTGAACCGACATCTGCTTCAATAACCGGCATCTGCGCGTCCCTTACGCACGTACTATCCCGCAACGAACCATTCTGCCGCAACGCGATTGACGATTTTCGCGCGCCCAACGCTATACGCGGCTGGCAAGGGTATTGCTGCACTGCGCAGGGGCGTAGGGGTTAATTCGGCGCAGGGTGGAGACATTGCCGTTTTCGCAAGCTTCGACCGGACAGGCGCGTTCGCCGGTCATCGACATGCTGCACGAGATCTATCAGGTGCTGGCCGACGACCTGCGCGGCAAGCTGGCCGACTACATCCCCGAACTGGCGATGGTCGATCCCGACCGCTTCGGCATCGCCGTCGCCATGGCCGACGGCCATGTCTACGAGGTCGGCGACACCGGCGTTCCGTTCAGCATCCAGTCGGTGTCCAAGCCGCTGGTCTACGGCATGGCGCTGCGCGACAACGGCATGGAGCATGTCATCCGCAAGATCGGCGTCGAGCCCTCGGGCGAGGCGTTCAACTCGATCGTGTTCGACACCGTGCACAACCGGCCGTTCAACCCGATGGTCAATTCCGGCGCCATCGCCGCCACGGCGCTGATCGGCGGCGCCGATCACGCCGACCGCCTGGCGCGCATCCTCGACCAGTTCCGCGCCTTCGCCGGCCGGCCGCTGGCCATCGACGAGAAGATCTACCGGTCGGAGGCCACCACCGGCCATCGCAACCGCGCCATCGCCTATCTCGAACTCAACGCCGGCATGATCGGCGGCAATGTCGACGAACATCTCGACCTCTATTTCCGCCAATGCTCGGCGCTGGTGACGGCGCGCGACCTGGCGGTGATCGGCGCCACGCTGGCCAATGGCGGCGTCAATCCGCTGACCCGCGAGCGGGCGCTGCGCGCGGATTATTGCCGCCACGTGCTGAGCGTGATGACCAGCTGCGGCATGTACGACTACGCCGGCTCGTGGGAATTCAGCGTCGGCCTGCCGGCCAAGAGCGGCGTCGGCGGCGGCATCATGGCGGTGCTGCCCGGCCAGCTCGGCATCGGCATCTTCTCGCCGCGGCTGGACGAGCACGGCAACAGCCATCGCGGCGTCAGGGTGTGCGAGGCGCTGTCGAGCCGGCTCAAGCTGCACATGCTGGACCATCGCGGCGCGGCGCCGGCGGTGATCCGCCGCCACTATCGCGGCGCGCAGGTGCGCTCCAAGCGGGTCCGGGCCGGGGCGGCGCGGCGCGCGCTGGAGCGGCTGGGCAACGATATCGCCGCCTTCGAGCTGCAGGGCGATCTCAGCTTCGCCAATACCGAGATGCTGATCCGCCGCGTCACCGACGAATTGTCCAGCGCCAGCCATTTCATCGTCGACGCCGAGCGGGTCACCTCGATCAACGCGGTGGCGCGCAACATGCTGAGCGACCTGCGCCGGCTGATCGAGCGCCACGGCAAGAAGATGATCTTCGTGCCGATGCGGGCGCGCGAGGCCAAGACCGACACCAGCTACTGGGACGACACCGTGGCGCACGATATCGACGCCGCGCTCGAGGCGGCCGAACGCGAGCTGTTGCGCCAGGCGGGCTTCGAGACCGAGGACGACAAGCTGGCCATGCCGCTGCACGACTTCGACCTGCTCGACGGCTTCACGGCCGCCGATATCGAGGTGCTGCGCACCCATCTCACCACCGCGCGCTACGCGGCGGGCCAGACCATCATCGCCAACGGCGATCTCGCCGACCGGTTCTATTTCCTGGAGCGCGGCTCGGTCGATGTGCGCATCGCCGCCGACGACGCCCGCGACTGGGTGCGGCTGGGCACCATCGATGCCGGCAACGTGTTCGGCGAAGTCGCGGTATTCGGCGGCGGCCGGCGTACCGCCGACGTGGTGGCGCGCCTGGCGGTCGAGGTGCAATGCCTGTCGCTGGCCGACATGGAACGGCTGCTGGCGCAGCACCCGGCGCTCTATAGCCGGCTCCTGACGGCGGTGGGCGGCAACCTGTCCGAGCGGCTGCGGCGCGCCAACACGGAAATCAGCGCCCTGGCGTCCTAGATTTCGGCCGCCGCCCACCGCCCCCATCCAGGGGGCGATCCGCTCCGGGGCATTCGGTTTTCCACGCGGTCATCCACCAGCGCTGGTGGCGCTCCCCGCAAAGCCCGGTTTTTGGGGCAGGCGCCGGCCGCGATTTTGCTTGACGGCACTTCTCCGGGATTTTTGCCCCGATGTCGTTTTAACCGCCTCAATTATAAAAGTTTTCTGACACCGTCGCGTTTTGCCGGCGGCGCAATACCGTTATCGACAGAAAATTACAATGCAATTGAAAGCCAAATAATCAAGCAATTTCAGCATACTATGCTGTCAAGTTGATTTTCTTGTTTACCGGAGAATTTCTCCGATGACGTCAAAACGTCTTTGGCTATCATCCGACTAATGGTGGCTGCGCAACGCCGCTGCCCAATATCTGGTGGTCTTCCACAAACTGTCCTTTGCACAGTTGTGGACAAGAAAGTCGAAGGGGGCCCGAAGTGTTTGACGTCATTCAAGTCGCCGATGGCGGCAGGGTTGTTATTGACCCGACCCGGGATGCCAAACTCACCAATTTCGGCAAGGCGACCCTTGAGGATCGCTATTTGCTGCCTGGAGAAACCATCCAGCAGATGTTCGCCCGCGTCGCCAGCACCTTTGCCGACGACCATGGCCATGCCCAGCGGCTCTACGACTACATTTCCAATCTGTGGTTCATGCCGGCGACGCCGGTGCTGAGCAATGGCGGCACCAATCGCGGCCTGCCGATCTCCTGCTTCCTCAACGAGGCCAACGATTCGCTCGAAGGCATCGTCGGGCTGTGGAACGAGAACGTGTGGCTGGCGGCGCGCGGCGGCGGCATCGGCTCCTACTGGGGCAATCTGCGCTCGATCGGCGAGAAGGTCGGCATGAACGGCAAGACCTCCGGCGTGGTGCCGTTCATCCGCGTCATGGATTCGCTGACCCTGGCGATTTCGCAGGGCTCGCTGCGGCGCGGCTCGGCCGCCTGCTACCTGCCGGTCAGCCATCCCGAGATCGAGGAATTCATCGAGATGCGCCGCCCGACCGGCGGCGACCCCAACCGCAAGGCGCTCAACCTGCATCACGGCATCCTGATCCCCGATGCCTTCATGCGCGCGGTCGAGAACGACGAGGAATGGGCGCTGACCAGCCCCAAGGACGGCGCAGTGCTGCGCAAGGTGAGCGCGCGCGAATTGTGGATCCGCATCCTGACCGCCCGGGTCGAGACCGGCGAGCCCTACATCATCAACATCGATCACGTGAACCGGGCGCTGCCCGAGCACCAGAAGCTGGGCGGCCTGACGGTCAAGACCTCCAATCTGTGCTCGGAGATCACCCTGCCGACCGGCATCGACCGCTTCGGCGAGCAACGCACCGCGGTGTGCTGCCTGTCCTCGCTCAATCTCGAGACCTATTTCGAGTGGCAGGACCATCCGCTGTTCGTCGAGGACGTCATGCGCTTCCTCGACAACGTGCTGCAGGATTTCATCGACAAGGCGCCGGACGATTTCGCGCGCGCCAAGTATTCCGCCGCGCGCGAGCGTTCGGTCGGTCTGGGCGTGATGGGCTTCCACTCCTTCCTGCAGAAGAACGGCATCCCGCTGGAATCGGTGATGGCCAAGGTGTGGAACAAGAAGATGTTCAAGCACATCCGCAGCCACGCCGACGCCGCCTCGCAGGTGCTGGCCGCCGAGCGCGGCGCCTGCCCGGACGCCGCCGATTTCGGCATCAACGAGCGCTTCTCCAACAAGCTGGCGATCGCGCCGACCGCCTCGATCTCGATCATCGCCGGCGGCGCCTCGCCGGGCATCGAGCCGGCGGCGGCCAACAGTTTCAACCACAAGACGCTGTCGGGCTCGTTCAACGTGCGCAACCCGTATCTGGAGAAGCTGCTGGCCGACAAGGGCAGGAACGACGAGGACACCTGGACCTCGATCACCGTCAATGGCGGCTCGGTCCAGCATCTGGAATTCCTCGACGAGCAGGAGAAGGCGGTGTTCAAGACCGCCTTCGAGATCGACCAGCGCTGGCTGATCGAGCATGCCGCCGACCGCGCGCCGTTCATCTGCCAGGCGCAGTCGCTCAACATCTTCCTGCCGGCCGACGTGCACAAGCGCGACCTGCACCAGATCCACCTGATGGCCTGGAAGCGCGGCGTGAAGAGCCTCTATTACCTGCGCTCGATGTCGATCCAGCGCGCCGAGGTGGCGTCGCACGACACCAGCGCCGCCACGCTCGCCGCCGCGCCGGGCGCCGAACTGCCGCTGGCGGCGATGAAGGCGCTCAACGCCGATCGCGAAAACGCCAACGATTACGAGGAATGCCTGTCCTGCCAGTGAATTTCAGGAGATCTAGCATGGGCTATTTCGGATCCTTTGGAATCCTACCTTCGTCGCAATACCAGTTTCACTGGTGGCAGGGACTTTCCGGTCTTTGGTACGTTCATACGGTCCTGCCCCTGCATCAGTGGCGAGCCTTCGACTCCATGAATTACATACTGACACGTAGCCGGTATGACGGACTCTTCGATCCGCTTTACATCGGAGAGACGGGAGATGGGCAAGACAGAGTAGCCGGTCACGAAAAGCTGGAGCCCGCGCTTCAACTGGGTGCTACCCATGTGCACGTTCATCTTCTCGCAGAGACGCGATACCAACGGCTAGCGATTGAAACTGATCTCCGCCACCGGCACCCAACTCCACTAAACAAGCAAGGTATTGGGGCACTTGGTCTACTTTGATCAGGCGCCGAATCCTCATGGGTGATTTTCATTATTATCTCAGCGCCAGCGGCGACGACGGCCTCTATGTCGTCACCTGCCACAGCGTGACGCGCCGCACCGCCCAGGGCGCGCGACAGGAAACGGTGTGCGCCGGCGCCGTCATGAAGATTGCCGACGACGTCTACGCCGCCGAGCTTCATGGCAAAGGCCAGGCGGCGACGCCGATCGCCGGCCAGTTCCACAGCCTCGAGGCCGCACAACGCGCCATCGAGCTCCACTACGATCACCTGCATTTCACCCCCACGCCCCGCCGGCGCCGCGCGCCGCGCCGGCAGAAAGCCCGCTAATGTCGCTGCTCGATTCCAGACAGTTCACATCAAATCCAAATCGTGTGTCTCTGGTCTGGGATACGATGCTTGATGATATTTGGTACGATTTCCTGACGCTGCAGACCACACGGAATGAATGGCTAAATCCGCAAGGCGTGTTGGTCATCTCGTCTGGCTTGGCAGGTCCCAAAAATCCCGTTTTGATCGCCAGCGGCGACGTTATGTTTCTAATTGCAAAGCATCAAAAGGAAGCTCGCCTCAGAAATATGGCTGGTCAGGGGTTGTGGGTCACCTGGGCTGAGGTTCAATCAGAGTTTATGAATGGAGTTTGCAACTTCCTCTCGCAAACTCTGAGACCGATGATTGCCACTCGTCATTCAAGAGACGTCCCCATACCGACCAATCTCCCACCGACGCCCTCGCTGTCCGAGTATCGCATCGGATCGCTGCTCGGAGATGCGCTTCACAAGTATTCCAGGAACTGAATATGTCGCTGCTCGATTCCAAGCCGATCTACAAGCCGTTCAAATATCCCTGGGCCTACGACGCCTGGCTGACGCAGCAGCGCATCCACTGGCTGCCCGAGGAGGTGCCGCTGGCCGACGACGTCAAGGACTGGCGCAACAAGCTCAGCGATTCCGAGCGCCACCTGCTGACCCAGATCTTCCGCTTCTTCACGCAGTCCGACGTGGAAGTGAACAACTGCTACATGAAGCACTATTCGCGGGTGTTCAAGCCCACCGAAGTGCAGATGATGCTGGCGGCGTTCTCGGCCATGGAGACGGTGCATATCGCGGCCTACTCGCACCTGCTCGACACGCTGGGCATGCCCGAGGCGGAATACTCGGCCTTCCTCCACTACAAGGAGATGAAGGACAAGTACGACTACATGCAGGGCTTCAACGTCGACTCCAAGACCGACATCGCCAAGACCCTGGCGGTGTTCGGCGCCTTCACCGAGGGCCTGCAACTGTTCGCCTCGTTCGCCATGCTGCTGAACTTCCCGCGCTTCAACAAGATGAAGGGCATGGGGCAGATCATCTCGTGGTCGGTGCGCGACGAGTCGCTGCACACCAACGCGATCATCAAGCTGTTTCGCACCTTCGTCGCCGAGAACCCGGAAGTGTGGAACGCCGAGCTGCAGCGCGAGCTCTACGTCGCCTGCTCGACCATCGTCGATCACGAGGACGCCTTCATCGACCTGACCTTCGGCCTGGGCCCGATCGAGGGCATGACCGCAGCCGACGTCAAGCGCTACATCCGCTTCATCGCCGACCGCCGGCTGGGCCAGTTGGCGCTGCAGCCGATCTATCGCATCGAGAAGAACCCGCTGCCCTGGCTCGACAACATGCTGAACGCGGTCGAGCACACCAATTTCTTCGAGAACCGCGCCACCGAATATTCCAAAGCCGCCACCCGCGGCACCTGGGACGAGGCTTTCGAGTAGCAAATCCCCGCGGCGGGCGCCCTCTCCCGCCGGGCTGCTTCGCTTCCTCCCCACCTCCACGCCCCGCCTCAAGCGGGGCGTTTCGTTTGCGCGGCCCGCTCAAGGCAGCCGCATGCCGGTCCAGACGACGAAGCCGGTGGCGGCGCTGACCGTCGGCAACAGCAGCCTGGGCCAGAAGCGGCCCTGGCGCATCGCCAGCGCGGCGCGGTCGCGATGCTCGCGCTCGTCCTGCACGATCTGCAGCACCGCACCATAGGCGTTGGGATCTTCGGCCAATTGCCGCATCTGTCGTTCCAGATGCGCCAGCACCACGCGCTCGACCGCCACGCTGGTGGCGGCGATGGCCTGTGCGCCGGCCAGGCCGGTCGCCAGACCCAGCAGCCAGCCGCCCAGGCCGCAAAGACGGTAGCTGAGGCAGCGCCGCCGGCCGCGGCGCTTCAGCTCCTCGGCGAAGATCGCGCGATGACGGCGTTCATGATCCAGGAAGTGGCGCAGCTCGGCCACCATTTGCGGCGCCCGCCAGCGCGCCATCAGAATCTGGCCGCGATAGATGCCGATCGCGCCATGCTCGCCGGCATGGTTGACCTTCATCAGCAGGCCGCCGAAGCTGGTGTCCGGCGGCAGGGCCTGCGGCGGCGCGACGATGGACTTGGATGGTTCCACGGCCGCGATCATCGTATGATCGGCGGCAACAAACAAAGCCAAAGCGCCACATATGCATCTCACTTTGCTGGGCACCGGTTGCCCGATCTGCGACCCCGCCCGCATGGGGCCGTCCAACCTGGTGCGGCACGGCGACCGCGCCTTCCTGGTCGATTGCGGCTCGGGCGCCACGCAGCGCCTGGTCGGCGCCGGCAGCAAGGGCGCGGCGCTGGACGCGGTGTTCCTGACCCATCTGCATTCGGACCATATCGTCGATCTGCTGCAACTCGTGCTGTCGAGCTGGCACCAGGGCCGCGACCGGCCGCAATTCTTCTACGGACCGAGCGGCACGCGGCGTCATGTCGAAGGCTTGCTGGCGCTATGGCGGCCGGAATTCGAGCAGCGCATCGCCCACGAGCAGCGTGCCTCGGCCGCGGCGCTGCAGGTCGAGGTGGTGGAGTTCGACGAGAATGCCGACGCCGTCATCTGGCAGCGCGACGGCATCGCCGTGCGCTCGGTCAAGGTCGAGCACTCGCCGATCAGGAATGCCGTGGGCTTCGTGTTCGAGGCCGATGGCCGCAAGCTGGTCTTCAGTGGCGACACCGCCTTCTGCCCCAACCTGATCGCCGCCGCGCAGGGCGCCGACGTACTGGTGCACGAATGCTACCTGCATCACGAGATCAAGCCCGCGCCCGGCCGCACCGCCGGCAGCATGCGCAACGTCGCCGCCTATCACACCCTGGCCGACGAGGTCGGCAAGGTGGCAGCGCAGGCCAATGCGAAATGTTTGGTGCTCAATCACTTCGTGCCGACGCAGTTCGACCGCCACGACGTTCTGGCCCGCGTGCGCGCCGACTATAGCGGTCCGATAGTGGTGGGCGAGGATCTGATGGGGCTTGATCTCGGCACCGGCGCGCTTACCTACCAGAACGCCGCGATCGGGCTGGAAGCGCTGGGGCGCCGGTAGGTGTCTATCGGTCCGGCATATCAGGGAACCGGATCGGCGCCGCGCCGCATTCGTTTGGACATCATGCGCAAGCTTTCATTCATCCTCGGCGCCGCCATCGTGGCCGGCATCGGCCTGAGCTGCCTGGCGGCCGATCCCCAGACGGGTCGCGACGCGCCGGTCAGGGGCCACGACGATGCCAAGCCGCAGCGGGCGCCGGCGGTCAAGGTGATGCCGCTGGACCGCTACGTGTTCCTGCTGCAGCCGGGCAAGGGCATGCCGCCGATGCTGGCGCCGACCATCGACAAGCTGAAGAGCCAGGACATCGTCGCCACGCCGGTGACGGTGGCGGCCGATCGCAACACCACCGCCAAGGCGCTGCAGGTCGAGATCGCGCGGCTGCTGGCCGCCGGCACGCCGGGCAGCCACATCACCGTGGTGGGCTGGGGCGCCAGCGGCGACGACCTGGTGGCGGCGGCCGAGCGCATCGACAACGGCGATATCGGCTATGTGCTGATCGACGGCTGCGCGCAAAAGCCGATCGCCTTCCGCCAGCCGCTCAAGGGCCGCTTCCTGTCCATGGCCGTGCCCAAGCCGCAAGGCTCGGGCGCGAGCTGCGCCGACAGCTTCGCCGGCCATGGCGCGGCCGACGGCTTCAGCTTCGACGAGGTGTGGGTGCGGCCCTCGCCCGACGGCAACCGCACCATCCCCCAGCTCATGATCGCCGAGGCGATCAACGCCTGGGTGCACGAAACCGGCGACGACAGCGACTACGATCCGCGCTGAGCTGCCTGCGCCACCGAACACCCTCGGCCGATCCCGTGCAAGCCCTGGAGCGCGCCCGTGCGATCCGGCAGTGGCCTCATGCCACATGACCCGGGCGGCCGGGCCTGCCGGTCGTCGCCAGAGCCATGGCATTCCTCTCCGCCGGCAGTTTAGGATGGCCTCAAAAGCAACGAGGAGTAGAGGAAACGCCATGTCGTCTGCCCCCATGTCGTCTGCCACCGCGTCGTCCGCTGCCACCGCCGTCCCACCGAGCGCCAGCCCCATTGCGACCCTGGCCGATATCGAAGCCTTCGCGCGCATCCCGCTCGAGCAGCGCCTCGACGCCACCAACATCTACGACATGCTGCGCCAGGTGGCGGCGCGCCATCCCGACAAGCCGGCCATCCTGTCGATCGCCAAGGGCACGGCCGACGAACCGGTCACCGCCTACAGCTACAAGGATTTCATTCGTCGCATCACCCAGAGCGCCAATATGTTCCGCGCGCTGGGCGCGGGGCCCGACGACGTGGTGTCGCTGGTGATGCCGATCGTCCCCGAAACGTTCTTCTGCCTGTGGGGCGCGGAGACCGCCGCGATCGGCAACCCGATCAACCACTATCTGGAGCCGTCGCAGATCGCCGGCATCATGAACGAGGCCAAGAGCAAAATCCTGGTGACCTGCGATCCCTCGATCGTGCCGGACATCTGGCCCAAGATCGAAAAGATCCGCGGCCAGATCCCCAGCCTCCAGGCGATCGTGGTGGTGGGCGGCAAGCCGGCGCCCGACGTGCTGCGTTACGAAGACGAAATCGACAAATACGACGGCGCCACGCCGCCCAGCCCACGCAACACCCAGATGAGCGACGTGGCCGGGTTGTTCCATACCGGCGGCACCACCGGCGTGCCCAAGCTGGCGCGCCACACCCAGGGCGGCCTGCTGACCCATTCGCTGGTCAACAGCAATTCGCTGGCCATCGACGAGCGCGACGTCCTGTTCAACGGCCTGCCCCCGTTCCATGTCGGCGGCTCGACCTGCGGCGGGCTGGCGCCGTGGTCGCGCGGCGCGACCGTGGTGCTGCTGACGGCGCTGGGCATGCGCAACCCGCTGGTCGGCGGCAATTTCTGGAAGCTGGTCGAGCGCTTCAAGCCCAGCGTGGTCGGCATGGTGCCGACCATCTGGGGGGCGCTGCTCAACGTGCCCAGCGACGGCCACGACATCTCCTCGATCCGCGTCACCAATTGCGGCGGCTCGACCATGCCGATCGAGATCGCCAACGCCGTCAGGCGCAAGCTCGACGTGCCGGTGGTCGAGGGCTACGGCATGACCGAGGTGCACGGCTTCTCGACCATGAATCCGATCGCCGGCGAGCAGCGCATCGGCTCGGTCGGCTTCCCCATGCCCTATTGCGAGCTGATCGTGGCCGAGCTCGACGGGCTGAAGATCAGGCGCCGCCTGCCGACCGGCGAGCAGGGCGTGGTGCTGATGCGCGGGCCGCAGGTGTTCGGCGGCTACGTCTCGCCGGCGCACAACCGGGAGGCCTGGATCGAGGCCGAGCCGGGCGACGCCAACCGGGGCAAATGGCTGAACTCGGGCGATCTGGGGCGGCTGGACGCGCAAGGCTATGTGTGGCTGACCGGCCGGGCCAAGGACCTGATCATCCGCGGCGGCCACAACATCGATCCGATCGTGATCGAGGAAGTGCTGCATCAGCACCCGGCGGTGGAATCGGCCGCCGCGGTGGGCCGGCCCGATCGCCATGCCGGCGAGCTGCCGGTGGCCTATGTGCAGCTTCGCCCCAACGCCAGGGTGACGGGCGAGGAATTGCAGGCCTTCGTGCGCGAGCGCATCCCCGAGCGCGCCGCCACGCCGGTCGAGGTCACGGTGGTCCCGCTGATGCCGGTGACCGGCGTGGGCAAGATCTTCAAGCCCGAGCTGCGGCTGCGTGCGGCCCAGACCATCTTCGGTCGGCTGCTGGAACCGCTCAAGGCCGAGGGCATCGAGGCGGAGGTTAGTGTGGCGCCGCATCGCGAATACGGCACCCTGGCCACGGTCACGCTGAAGCAGGCGCCCGATCGCGCGCAGGCCACGGCAAAGATCAAGGACCTGCTGGGCGGCTTCCAGATGCGCCACGAGGTGGTCTAGGCGATGGCGCTGTCGCACTGGAATTACGGCGACATCCTGGACGCGGTGGCGCCGGCGGTGCCGTCCGACGCGCCGGCGCTGATCCACGGCGAGCGGGTCATCGGCTGGGGCGATTTCGACCGGCGCGGCAACCGGCTGGCGCGGGCGCTGATGGCGCGCGGCGCCAAGCCGGGCGACAAGGTGGCGATCTATACCCGCAACCGGCCCGAATACACCGAGGCGCTGGCCGCCTGCTTCAAGGCGCGGCTGGTGCATGTCAATGTCAACTACCGCTACCGCGCCGAGGAGATTTTCTACATCCTCGACAATTCCGATGCCCAGGCGGTGCTGTTCCTGGACGAATTCGCCGACGCGATCGAGCAATTGCGCCCGCGCCTGCCCAAGGTGGCGAGTTGGGTGCAGATCGGCCAGCCGCCGCGCCCGGGCCTCCGCCACGGCGACACGCTGCATTACGACGATCTGGTGGCCCAGGGCGACGGCAGCCGGCTCGACATCGCCCGCTCGCCCGACGACCAGTTCTTCATCTATACCGGCGGCACCACCGGCATGCCCAAGGCGGTGATGTGGCAGGTCGGCGATTTGCGCGCCGCCCAGTTGCAGGCGCCCAGCGTGCCCTACCGGCCGACCGACATGGCCGACCACGCCCGCATGGTGCGCGACATGCCGAGCCGGCCGCGCTACATCCCGGCCTGCCCGCTGATGCACGGCACCGGCCTGCTGACGGCGATCGCCGCCATGGTCAATGGCGGCTGCGTCGTCACCCTGGAAGGCAGCAGCTTCGATGCCGAGGAGCTGTGGCGCACCGTCACCCGGACCAAGGCCACGCAGATGGCCATCGTCGGCGACGTGTTCGCCAAGCCGATGCTGGACGCGCTGCGCGCCCAGCCGGGGCACTACGACGTCAGCTCGGTGCTGCAGATCGTGTCGTCCGGCGTGATGTGGCGCGAGGCGGTCAAGCGCGGCCTGATCGAATTCATGCCCCAGGTCACCCTGCTCGATTCCTTCGGCGCCTCGGAAGGGCTGGGCTTCGGCCTGGCGATGATGACCAAGGACAATGCCTGGCACACCGCCCGCTTCGCCATCGGCCCCGACGTCAAGGTGTTCGACGAGCACGACCGGGAGGTCACGCCGGGCAGCGGCACGCCCGGGCTGATCGCGCGCGGCGGGCCGATCCCGGTCGGCTATTACAAGGACCCGGCCAAGAGCGCCAAGACCTTCCGCACCATCGGCGGGCGGCGCTGGTCGATCCCCGGCGACTGGTGCCGGGTCGAGGCCGATGGCAGCGTCACCCTGCTGGGGCGCGGCAGCCAGTGCATCAATTCCGGCGGCGAGAAGATCTACCCCGAGGAAGTCGAGGAAGTGCTGAAGGCCCATCCCGATGTCGAGGATGTGCTGGTGCTGGGCGTGCCGGACGAGCGCTGGGGCCAGGCGGTGACGGCGGTGGTGCGGCCGCGCGCCGACAGCCACCCTTCGGAGGATGCGCTGCGCCAGTTGGTGCGCGCCACGCTCGCGCCCTACAAGGCGCCCAAGCGGGTAGTGTTCGCCGACCGGGCGTTCCGCTCCCCTGCCGGCAAGGCCGACTACAAGGAAGCCGGCGCCTTCGCCCGCCGCAGCCTGGGGCTGGGGTAGAGCGGATCACGATCGGATGGCAGCGCGACAACGCTGCCATCCGATCGTGATCCGCTCTATTCCTTAAGTGTAGCCGCTACCCCCTCAACGCCTGCCGCATCAGCGCCGCGCCCTGGCCCAGCGCCTGCAGCTTGCCGACCGCGACGTCGCGGCTCATCGGCGCCATGCCGCAATTGGTGCAGGGATAGAGCTTCTCGGCATCGACGTATTTCAGCGCGGTGCGGATGGTGGCGGCGACCTGCTCGGGCGTCTCGACCTGTTCCGAGGCCACGTCGATGCAGCCGACCAGCACGTCCTTGCCCTTGAGCAGGCCGATCAGCTCGATCGGCACATGCGAGTTGGCGCATTCCAGCGACACCTGGTCGAGCTTGCTGCGCGCCAGATGGGGGAATGTCTCTTCGTATTGGCGCCACTCCCCGCCCAGGGTCTGCTTCCAGTCGGTATTGGCCTTGATGCCGTAGCCGTAGCAGATATGCACCGCGGTGGTGCAGGTCAGGCCCTCGATCGCCACATGCAGCGCGTCGATGCCCCATTCGCGCACCTGGGGCATGTAGACGTTGAAGGCCGGCTCGTCGAACTGCACCGTGTCGACGCCGATCTCCTGCAGCGCGCGGGCTTCCTCGTTCAGCAGCTTGGCGAATTCGAACGCCATCTTGACCCGGTCGCCGTAGTAACCATCGGCAATCGTGTCGATGATGGTCATCGGCCCCGGCAGGGTGAATTTCAGCTTCTTCTTGGTATGGGCGCGGGCGATGCGCGCCTCGAATTCATGGACGTTGCCCTTGCGCTTGAGCGGGCCGGTGACGGTCGGCACCTGGGCATCGTAGCGGTTGTTGCGGATGCCCATGGTGACCTTCTTGGCGAAGTCGATGCCCTCGAGTCGCTCCAGGAAGCCGTGCACGAAATGCTGCCGCGACTGCTCGCCGTCAGTGACGATGTCGATGCCGGCGTCTTCCTGTTCCTTGAGCCACAGGATGGTGGCGTCGCGCTTGGCCTCGGCCAGCGCCCCGCCCTCGGCCTGCCACGGCGCCCACAGCATTTGCGGCCGCGCCAGCCAGGACGGCTTGGGCAGGCTGCCCGCGACGGTGGTGCTGAGCATGGCGTTCCCCCCCCCCTGTCGTTACATCGTCGTTACGTCGTCGTGACGTCTTATGATTGGCGCCCACTGTGCCACGCGGCGCGGTCGATGTCGTAATAAACCACCGTGAAGCCCTTCCATTCCAGCGACCGCCGATAGCCCATGCCGAGCTTTTCCATCACGCCGCGCGAGGCCCGGTTGTCGGGCAGGGTGATGGCCAGGATGGCTTGCAGCCCGGCCGGGCCGAAGCCAAAATCGAGCGATGCAGCGGCCGCCTCGCTGGCCAGGCCCCGGCCCCAGGCATCGGGATGCAGGGTCCACAGCGCCTCGACGCCGTCGAATTCGGGCAGGTAGCGCAGGCCGCAATGGCCCAGCAGCGCATCGCTCTGGCGATCGCACACCGCCCAGGGACCGACGCCACGCTCGGCCCAGCACTGGGCGAAATGGTCGATCATGCGCTGCGCCGTCGCCAGCTTCGTCTCGCCATCGGGCGGCGGCGGCAGCCAGGGCATCACCTTGGGATGCAGGCGGATCAACGCATAGGCCGGCGCATCGGCCGGGGCGAAAGGGCGCAGGATGAGGCGCGCCGTGGTCAGGGTGGTCATCGGTTTCTCCGACGGCACCGTAGCGCAGCTTCCCCGGCAAGCAAGCCTCTGGTAAACGGGTGTTCACAGGACAAGCCCCTCACGGGAGAAGCGCGCATGGATTTCAGGATTCCGGCCGAGATCACCGCCTATCTGGCCGAGCTCGACGCCTTCATCGAGAAGGAGATCAAGCCGCTGCAGGCGCAGGACGACAACGAGCGCTTCTTCGACCATCGCCGCGAGCATGCCCGCACCGACTGGGACAATGGCGGCCTGCCGCGCCACGAATGGGAGGCGCTGCTGGCCGAGATGAAGCGGCGCGCCGACCGGGCCGGCCATTTCCGCTACGCCCTGCCCAAGGAATATGGCGGCAAGGACGGCACCAATCTGGGCATGGCGATCATCCGCGAGCATCTGGCGCACAAGGGCTTGGGCCTGCACAACGACCTGCAGAACGAAAGCTCGATCGTCGGCAACCTGCCCACGGTGCTGATGTTCCGCGACTTCGGCACCGAGGCGCAGAAGCAGCATTTCATCCCCGGCATCCTGAGCGGCAAGATGAAGGTGTCGTTCGGTCTCACCGAGCCCGATCACGGCTCCGACGCCACCTGGATGGAGACGCGCGGCGTCAAGGACGGCAATGGCTGGCGCATCAGCGGCGCCAAGATGTGGAACACCGGCCTGCACATCGCCACCCACGATTTCGTGTTCGCCCGCACCAAGGGCCAGCCGGGCGACGCCAAGGGCATCACCTGCTTCATCGTCCCGACCGACAGCGAAGGTTTCAAGATCGAGGAATACCTCTGGACCTTCAACATGCCCACCGACCATCCGCGCATCTCGCTGAATCAGGTGCGGGTCGAGGCCGACGCCATCCTGGGCGACCCCGAGGACGGCCTGGCGCTGGCGCAGCATTTCGTGCACGAGAATCGCATCCGCCAGGCCGCCTCTTCGCTGGGCGCGGCGCAATACTGCATCGACCAGAGCGTGAACTACGCCCATGAACGCAAGCCGTTCGGCAAGCCGCTGGCGGTCAACCAGGCGATCCAGTTTCCGCTGGCCGAGCTGCACACCGAAGCCGCCATGCTGCGCGCGCTGATCCGCCAGACGGCGTGGGAGATGGACCAGATGTCCAAGCCCGACGTCGCCAAGCATCTGTCCGACAAGGTGTCGATGTGCAATTACCGGGCGAACCGGCTGGTGTGCAACGCCGCCGACCAGGCCATGCAGGTGCATGGCGGCATCGGCTATTCGCGCCACAAGCCGTTCGAGCACATCTACCGTCACCACCGCCGCTACCGCATCACCGAGGGCTCGGAGGAGATCCAGATCCGCAAGGTGGCCGGCCATCTGTTCGGCATGATGGGCGCCAACAAGCGCAAGAAATAGCGATGTATGGCATCGATGAGGTCGCGCCCAAGCTGGATGTCGCGCTGTCGCGCAAGTTCGGCCATGCCGTGGGCGTGGCCGAGCTGGCGCGGCTGACCGGCGGCGCCACCAAGCTGACCTATCGCTTCACCGCCGAACTGGACGGCGCGCGCCAGCCCTTCATCCTGCAGCTCACCCCGACCGCCAAGACGGCCGATCCCACCGCCGGCATCACCCCGCGCATCAGCGGCGGCGACGATGCCGCGATCACCATGGCGGCGGCCGCGCTGGGCGTGAAGGTGCCGCCGGTACGCTATGTCATGCAGCCCGAAGACGGGCTGGGCGCAGGCTATGTCACCGGCTTCGTCGCGGGCGAGACCCTGGGACCGCGCCTGCTGCGCGAGGATCGATACGCCCTCGCGCGCCGCCTGCTGGCGCGGCAATGCGGCGAAGCGCTGGCCGCGATCCATCGCATCGACAAGGCCAGGCTACCGTTCCTGCTGGTGCAGGATGCGCTGGAGCAGGTGCGCTCCTATCGCCGCATCGTCCAGCACTATCGGCGCCGTCTGCCGGCGCTGGAACTGGCGCTACGCTGGGCCGAGGACAATGCGCCGCGCGATGTCACGCTGACAGTCGTGCATGGCGATTTCCGGCTCGGCAATTTCATCGTCGACCAGGACGGTCTGGCTGCGGTGCTGGACTGGGAAGTGGCACAGATCTGCGACCCGATGCAGGATTTGGGCTGGCTGTGTGTGAAGACCTGGCGGTTCGGCGGGCCCCTGCCGGTGGGCGGCTTCGGCACGCGCGAGGATCTGTTCGCCGCCTACCAGCAGGCCGGCGGCGGCGCGGTCGACCCCCGGCGCGTGCTGTTCTGGGAAGCCTTCGGCTGCGTCAAGTGGGCCATCATGTGCCTGCGCAAGGGGCTGCGCTACACCGACGGCACCGAGGACATCAGCATCGAGCAATCGGCGATCGGCCGACGCGTCGAGGAGCCGCTATGGGATTTCCTCAACCTGATCGAAGGGCGCCTCGCATGAAGCTTTGCCAGGGAGCCGCCTGATGCCGCGCAGCCTTCCCGACGCCAGCGTCCTGCTGCAGGCCGCTGCCGAATACCTGCAGAACGAGCTGCTGCCGACGCTGGGCGGCTACCACGCCTTCCAGACCCGGGTGACGATCAACGTCCTGAACACGGTGCGGCGCGAACTCGAGCACGGCCCGGCGATGGATGCCGCCGAGCGCCAGCGGCTGGTCGCGTTGCTGGGCCGCGACGGCGGGCTGGAGGAATTGAACGACATGCTGGCGGCGCAGATCGGCAATGGGCAGATCGCGCTCGACGACCCGGCTTTGCGCCAGCATATTCGCCGCTCCCTCGAGGAAGCGCTGACCATCAACAATCCCAAATGGCTGAAACGCTAGGCGGCGATCCGCCCGCCCCGGGCCAAGTCGCGCCGGCCGGACCCGGGATCGGCTGGATCGACGGGATGATGCTGTTCACGGCCTTTCTGTTCGGGTCCAGCTTTCCCTTCGCCAAGCCGCTGATGGCGGCGATGGACCCGATGTTCTACTCCGCCTCGCGCTACCTGCTGGGCGCGGTGGTGGTGTTCGCCATCATGCGGCTGCGCGGACGCAGGCTGGGGCTGGCCGGCGCGGACCGCAAACTGCTGCTGCTGATGGCGGCGGTTTTCGCCGTGTTCCAGTTCGGCTGGGCCTTCGCCCTGTCGCGCAGCAACGCCTCGGTCGGCGCCATCTTCATGGCGACCTCGCCGGTGTTCGGCGCGCTGCTGGCCAGCCTGGGCGGGCACCGACTGCGCCCGGTCGGCTGGGCCGGCATCGCCCTGGCCTTCGCCGGCGTGCTGCTGGTGATCAACAACAGCCTGAACGGCATCACCGTCACCTTGGGCTCGCTGTTCGTCAACGCGCTGTGGCTGGTCAACGCCATGCTGTGGGCGGTCTATATCGCCAAGTCATGGCCGCTGATCGGCGCGCTGGGACCGGCGCGCATGTTCGCCTGGATCATGCTGGTCAGCGGCCTGCTGATGCTGCCGATCGGCCTATGGGGCGGTCTGCAGATGAACTGGGCCGACATGGCACCGCATCTGTGGCTGAACTATCTCTACACCGCGCTGATCACCAGCACCTTCGCCACCACCTTATGGAATGTCGGCATGCGCCGCCTCGGCGTCACCCGCACCATGATCTACATGTACCTGGTGCCGGTGTTCGCCGTCGGCATCGCCGTGGCGTTCCTGGGCGAGGCGATGACCCTGGCGCGCAGCCTGGGCGGCCTCGCCGTGCTGGCCGGCATCGCCATCACCCGCCGCGCCGGCTAGCCCACACCGGCCCGATCAGACCGGCCCGATCAGACCAGCCCGATTAGAACGGCGCGTCGCCGCGCACCGTGGTGCGCTGCATGCGCCGCATATGGGGCAGCGGCACCGAGGGCGGCCTCGTCGATCGGCGTGCCAAGATCGACGCCACTTCCGCGCCGATGGCCGGCGTCAGCGCTTCGAGTGTCACGGTCGTGACTGGCCCCTTCCCATGGCGGCCGCGATGGCATCGTGCTGCGAACGCCACGCAGCGTCCTGGCGCCGGCCGGCGTGACCGCCACTTCCAGCACCGGCCGCGCCGGGAGATCGGATCGGGAATTCGCGCGCCGGCCCGCGCCGGCCTGGTTCTCCTGCATCCATCGCCTCCTGCCGCCCTGTCCCCGGTTCGTTCCGTTCTTATTGAGAATAATTGTTCTTATTAAGATCGATGATAGAAACGCGAGCGGCGGCATCGAAGGGATCCGCACCCTGCGGTGACAATTCTTCGCTACTGCACCGGTCGGGGAGCTACCGCGCATGGGCGCCCTCCGCCCGCAGCGTTGCCGGTCCGGCCGACGAAAGCGCCGCGATTTGGCGATGTCGGCAAAGCCGCATCCGATCGGCCGCAGGCGACGCCAGCGCGCGATCAGGGCATACTTCGCCACGGAGGATCCATGACGCTTGCCCGTTTTGCCCTGTGGTTGTTCATCGTCACGTTGATCGGCTGGCTGATGATCGTGGGGCGCAATCTGCTGCTGCCCTTGGTGCTGGCCATCGTGTTCTGGTACCTGATCGATGCGCTGGCCAATTTCTATGGCCGCCTGCATCTCAAGCAGTGGTATCTGCCCCGCTCGGTGGCGCTGACGGCCGCCATCCTGACCTCGGGCGGGCTGCTATGGGTGCTGGGCAGCATCGTCGGCAGCAATGTCAGCCAGGTGGTCAAGGCCGCACCGGGATATCAGGAGCGCCTGCAGCACGTGCTGGACAGCGTCACCGGCTATTTCGGCCTCACCTCGCTCAATCTCAACGAGCTGTTCGAGCGCATCGATTTGAGCGGCAACCTGTCGCAACTGGCCGGCGGCGTGGCCTCGGTGGCGGGCGTCACCGGCATCATCATCGTCTATGTCGGCTTCCTGTTCGTCGAACAGGTGTGGTTCAGCCGCAAGCTGGCGCTGATCACCCGCGACCCGGAGCGGGCCGAGCGGCTGCGCATCATCCTGCACCAGATCACCGTCGACATTCAGACCTATATCCGCATCAAGACGTTCCTGGCCGCCATCACCGCCGGCGTCGGCTACATCATCATGCGCATCGTCGGGCTGGACTTCGCCGGCTTCTGGGCGGTGCTGATCTTCTTTTTCTACTACATCCCGACTATCGGCTCGCTGCTGGCGATCATCTCGCCCACCCTGCTGACCCTGGTGCAGTTCGACAGCATCTGGCAGTTCCTGGTGGTGGCCGGCACCTTCGGCTTCGTTCAGATCACCATGGCCAATTTCATCGAGCCGATGATCATGGGCCGGTCGCTCAACCTCAGCCCGTTCGTGATCATCCTGTCCCTGGTGGTGTGGGGCACCATCTGGGGCGTGATCGGCATGTTCCTGTGCATGCCGATCATGGTGATCCTGATGATCGTGCTGGCCAATTTCGAGCAGACCCGGCCGATCGCGGTGATGCTGTCGGCCGACGGCCGCATCATCAGCGCCGACGAGAAGGCCGCGCTCAAGGCGCCCGAAGCCAATTAGCGTCGGACCGCCGGACGCGCTCAGGCGCGGGCCGTCAGCACGATCCCCTGGCGCAGCGCCGTCTGGCCGTCCGGCGTGGTCAGTTCGGTCTCCACCGTCTCGACCTCGACCCGGGCGAAGCCGGCGGCGCGCGTCAGGCGATCCCATTCCGCCGCGTCGCGCAGATGGAAGCCGAATTCGGGGCGGGCGAAACCGGGCGCCTGCCGAGGCCCCAGGCAGGCCATGCGGATCAGCCCGCCCAGGCGCAGCACGCGGCGCAGCTCGGCCAGGCTGGCGGCGGGCGCGGCCCAGAAATGGATTACGCCCATGGAGAAGATGCCGTCGAAGGCGGCGTCGGCGAAAGGCATGCGCTCGGCTGCGGCCAGGTGGAATTCGGCGCGGCCGGCGGCGATCGCCGCGGCGTTGAAGGCCTGGGCCTCCGCCACCATGGTGGGCGAGATGTCGATGCCGCAATAGCGGATGTCGGGCGCCTGGGCCAACACCAGCGGCGCCACGCGGCCATTGCCGAAGCCCACTTCCAGCACCCGATCGCCCGGCTTCAATGCCAACGACTGCAGCATGCGCGCATTGGCCGGCTGGTTGGTCATGTTGAGCCAGGCGGCTACCGCCAGTCCGACCTCGCCATCGGGATTGCCGAGCTGGCGCGCCTGTTCCGCCGGCGACAGCGCATCGAACACGGTCATGGCCCGGTCACGCCGCCCGGATCACCCGCGCGGCGATCAGCCTGTCGATCGCCGCCGGCGCATAGCCTAGCCCATCGAGAATCTCGCGGCTGTTCTCGCCGATATGCGGCGAATGGCGCAGCGCCGCATCCTCGTCGCGCGCCGGCGGCAGGCCGGGGATGTTGGCGATCGGCAAAGATCCCACGCCGGCGGCCTCCATCCAGTCCAGCGCGCCCATGGCGGCGACCTGCTCGCTGGCCATGTAATCGTCGTAGTCGTTGACCCGCTCGGCGAACACGCCGCCCTCGTGCAGCAGCTCGAGCCACTCGGCCGTGGTACGGGACGGGAAGGCGCCGGCCAGCGCCTGATTGATGGCGCCGGCATGGGCGATGCGCGATTCGTGGGTGGCGAAGCGCGGATCGTCGGCATATTCGGCGCGGCCCAGCAACTGGCACAGCGCCTTGAAGTGATGCTGGCGCATCGAGGAGATCACGATATAGCCGTCGGCGGTCTTGAACATGCCGGCCGGCACATAGAGCGGCGGCGGCTTGCCCCGGCTGAACCGATGCTCCATCAGCTTGGCGCCCTGGAACGCGGCGGTCGCCATCATCATCGAATTGTCGATATGGCTGCCCTGGCCGAAGCGGAACCGGCGCATCAGCGCCGCCGACACGGCGTTGAAGCCGTACAGCCCGGTCAGCACGTCGACCGCTATCATGCCCTGGCGATGGGGCACGCCGTCGCTGGTGCGGTTCATCACCATCATGCCGGAGAAGGCCTGGATCAGGCTGTCGACGGTGGGGCGCCTGTTGTAGGGCCCGACCTGGCCGAAGCCGGAGACGCAGAAATAGACCAGCGCCGGGTTGGCGGCGCTCAAGGCCTTGTAGCCCAGCCCCAGCCGCTCCATCACGCCGGGCCGGAAGCTCTCCGCCACCACGTCGGCCCGGGCGGCGAGCTGGCGCAGGATGGCCATGCCTTCGGACTTCTTCAGGTCGAGCGCGATCGAGCGCTTGCCGCGGTTGAAGGCGATCGAGTGGGCGCAGTGATCGCCGTTGCGCTCGCCCAGCTGGCGCCCCCAATCGCCGTCCATCGGCTCGATCTTGACGACCTCCGCGCCATGCAGCGCCAGCAGCATGGTGCAATGAGGTCCGGCCACGCCCTGCGTCATGTCGAAGACCTTGACGCCTTCGAACGCCTTGTGTTCCGTCATGCGATGCGCTCCCGACTGTCCCGGTCTTGCTTGTCGGCCGCCGGTTGTTGCGTGCCATAATCCTCCCGCCTATCCAGTCCTGCAACCGGGGAGCGCGCCATGTATCGCATCGATTTCAAAGGCAAGACGGTGCTGGCGACCGGCGGCTCGAGCGGCATCGGCAACGGCATCGCCCGCGTGTTCCGCGACGCCGGCGCCCAGGTCCATGTCACCGGCACCAGGGCCCAGGCGTCCGACTACGATACCGACATGCAGGACATGCGCTACTACCGGCTCGACGTCGCCGACGACCGGGCGGTCGACGATTTCAAGCCGGCCTTCGACCGGCTGGACGTGCTGGTCAACTCGGTCGGCACCGTGGCCTACAAGCAGGCCGAGTTCCAGATGGCGGGCTGGCGCCATGTGATGGACGTCAACATCACCGGCGTCATGCATTGCTGCACCAAATTCCGTCCGATGCTGGCGCAGAGCAAGGGCAGCATCGTCATCGTCTCCTCGATGGCTTCGTTCCACGCCACGCGTGGCAACCCGGCCTACTCCGCCAGCAAGGGCGGGTTGCGCACCCTGACCATGACCCTGGCCGAGGCCTGGGCCAAGGACGGCATCCGGGTCAACGCCGTGGCGCCGGGCTTCGTCGACACCAAGCTGACCAAGATCACGCGCGACAACCCGCAGCTTTACGAAGCCAGCTTGAGGAACACGCCGCTCGGCCGCTGGGGCCAGCCGGAAGAAATGGGCACGGTGGCGCTGTTCCTGGCCTCGGACATGGCCAGCTACATCACCGGCGCGATGATTCCGGTCGATGGCGGCGCGGGCCTGTCCTGACCGGCTCCAAATTCGAAGAATAGAGCAAAGTCACGCTCTTTGGCGGAATGCCATCTGATGCCGCCAAAGGATGGTTTGCTTTAGGACGCCACGCCGAAGCGCGCGGCGATCTGCGCGCGCAATTCGGCCTGGCGCGCCTTGGTCAGCGGGTAGCGCCAGATGATCAACGCGGCCAGCGCATGGAAGATCGCCGGACCGACGGTGAACAGCAGCATCAGCCCCCACAGCGCCCGCGGGGTATTCTCGCCGCCGGGCACGAAGCCGATCCCCGCCAGGATGTTGAAGCTGAGCGCGGCCACGGCGATGCCCAGCTTCTCGGTGGTCAGCAGCAGGGAGAAGAAGATGCCCGCCTGCATGCGCCCGCTCTTCAGCCGGTCGTCGTCGGTGACGTCGGCCATCATCGACTTCAGCAGCAGGCGCGCGGCGGCATAGGGAATGCCGAACAGTGCCGTCACGATCAGCGCGCCGACGAAGCTGCCCTGCGGCAGCAGCAGATAGGCGAACGGCGCGGCCAGGCTGTAGAGCGCGGCCCAGGCCAGCACGCGGTGCTTCTGCCAGCGCTGGCCGATCATGCCCCAGACCGGCGCGAACAGGCAGGCCACCGCGAAATAGACCAGCAGCACCACGTTGGCGTGGTTTTCCGACAGGCCGATGCCGTATTGCATGGTGAACTTGTACAGCGCGCCGGCGATGCCGGTGGCCAGGCCGAACATCAGATCGGCTCCGACCACGAAGCGCAGCGGCCGCGAACGCAGCAGCGCGGCGAAGGCGTCGCGCCAGTGGATGCTGAGATCCTGGCGCACCGGCACTTCCGGCACCCGGCCGACGGCAAACAGCACCGCCGGCACCAGGGTCACGACGATGAACCAGCCCAGCGCCCCGGTGCGCTGCCAGGCATCGCCGCCCTGGCTGCCCACGATCACCGGCACCATCGGCACCGCGATCAGGCCGATCAGCAGCGAGGTCTGGTACCAGGCCTGCACCCGGGTGCGCTCGTTGTAGTCGCCGGTCAGTTCGGCGCTCCAGGAAACGATCGAGATGGTGAGGATGGTGTAGCCAAGATAGACGAACAGGATCCAGCCCAGCAGGTAGCCCGGCCCGACGCCCACGGGCGGCATGAATATCTTGATGCTGCCCAGCGCGATGATCGGCATCGACACCAGCAGCCAGAAGCGGCGGCGCCCCAGCGGCACGCGCAGCTTGTCGGCCAGGATGCCGAACAGCGGATCGACGGCGATATCGAAGATGCGGGCGATCAGCAGCGCGCCGCCCACCGCCTCCAGGGCCAGCCCGACGCCGTTCTTGTCGGCGTAGAAGGCGGGCAGGAAGATGACCAGCGGCAATCCCAGCCCGGCGATCGGAATGGCCGGCGACGCGATGGCGGCCAGCACGGAACGCGGCAATCTCATGAACTCCTCCCCGAACGCCTCTTGCGGGCTTTTGCGCAGGCAAGCTTAACGGTACTGGATGGGCAATCCAGCGCCTTCGGTGCATCGCCCACGCATGGCACCTCTCTTGACAGGCACCGCCGGGGCGGTCCGAGCCTCGAGCATCGTCGCCGCGGCAGGGAAGCGACCTCCCGTTTGGGAGGACTGGCGATGCTCAAGAACTGGGCGGGACGCTCGCGGCGTTGGGCGTCTTTCTTGCAGCGGCCGGGGCCATGGCCGCGCCGGTGCAGAAAGTGCCCGAAGTTCCGTTTCCGGGCGGCACCCAGACGATGCTCTATGTCGCGCCCACCGCGCCCGGCGCCATCGTCGTCAACTTCCCCGGCGGCGACGGCGCGGTGAAGATCGGATCGGGCGGCGCAGTCGGGCTGGGCGGGAATTTCGTGGTGCGCACGCGGCAACATTGGGTCGAGCGCGGCCTCGGGGCGGCGATCCCCGACCTGCCGCACGGCTACGGCGCGCTCTAAGGCCGGCGCAACACCGCCGAATACGGCGCCGCCATCGCCGCTCTGGTCGCCCCCGCCAAGAGCGAGGCCAACGTGCCGGTATGGCTGGTCGGCACCAGCCAGGGCACCAATGCCGCCGCCAATGGCGGCGGCCGGCTGGCCCATGGCGAGATCGCCGGCGCGGTGCTGACCTCGAGCATCACGCAGCCAGGCAACAAGCCGAATCTGCCGGCGACCGTGTTCGACAACGATCTGGCGGCGATCGACGTGCCGGTGCTGATCGTGTCGCACAAGGACGACGCCTGCGCCATGACCCCGCCATCGGACGCCGCCCGGATCAGGAGCACGCTCAGCCATTCGCCATGTAGCCAGGGCATCGACATCAATGGCGGCCTGCCGCCGAAATCGGCGGCGTACGAGGCACGCAGCGCGCACGGCTATTTCGGCATCGAGGCCGAGACGATACAGCGCATCGTCGAGTGGATGGACGGCCGCTAGAGCGAATCAGGATTGGCCCTGGACTCTAGAACAGCACCGCCAGCAGGCGCTCGACCGCGGCATCCCAGTTCCAGGCGGCGGCGCGGCGCCGCGCCGCTATCCCGGACCGTTGCCGCCATTGCGCATCGGCTGCGGCCCGGGTCATGGCCTTCTCCAGGGTCTCGACGGCAACGTCGAACTGGACGCCCGGCCGGCCATCGCCCAGCGCGACCGGCGCCTGGCGCGCCGGCAGGCGCAGGGCGCAGTCGTCGGCCACGAAATCGTCGGTCGGCCCGCCCGCGGTGCAGATCGCCGGCAAGCCGCACGACATGGCCTCGAGCACCGGCAGGTTGAAGCCCTCGGCGCGATAGGGCGAGACATAGACATCCGCCGCGCCGTAGAGCGCGGCCATGTCCGAGGCCGACAAGGTCGCGCCGCCATAGACGATGCGGGGCGCGATCGCCTGCCGCTCGGCTTCGCCGAGCGCGCCCAGCACCGCGCCCAGGCGATGCTGCGAGCGATAGAGCGAATCGGCGCCCTTCAGCAGCAGATAGACGTCGCTGCGCGCGCGGCACAGCCGTGCGAAGGCGCGCAGCAGCACGTCGATGCCCTTGTTGTCGGTCATGGCGCCGACATTGAGGAAAGTCAGCGCCGAGGCCGGCAGGCCAAGCCGCTGCCGCATCGACGCGCGGCTCAGCGGCTGGGGCGCGAAGATCCGGCCGTCCACGCCATGCGGCACGACCGCGAGGAGATCATCGGAAATGCCCGCGCGCCGCAGGCCCGCCGCCGACCAAGTCGAGGGGGTGACGATGCGAAGATCGGCACGCGCCTGCAGCGCCGCCCGATCGAGCGGCGGACGCCAGTCGCCGGCGCCGACATTGCCGAACTCGCTGGTGCAGAACACCGCCAGCCGCGGCGCTGCCGACCGGGTCAGGTCGAATGGAAAGGCGATGCGCAGCACGGCATCGGCCTCGAATCCCGGCTCCGGCGCTCCCAGCGCCTCGAGCGCCCGCTCGTCGGCGGCGGGCATCGATCCGCGGGCCGCCCGCCAGCCTGGCCTATAGAGCGGCAGATCGCGCACCCGCAGCTCGATGTCGTTGCGGCGCAACAAAGCGAGCAATTGCCATTGATTCACCATGGCATAGGAGTGCGGCAGGAAGCGCCAGCCTTCGACCAACAAACGGTGTTTTGCCATGGCAGCGAGGGGCGAGTGGAGACGGGCCGATCAGTATGCCAGAGCGGCAATGTGATTGGGGAGCGTGCCGGGAGCGCGGTAGAATCCGCGCCGGCGCATGACGCCAAAGGGGAGGACAGGATGCACAGGACAGCAACGGCTTTGTTCGCCGCCGCGATGCTTGCGGCGCTGCCGGCGGCAGCGGCGGATTTCAAGGTGAGCAGCGCCGACGTCAAACCCGGCAGCTCGATCGCCAACACCTATGTGTTCAAGGGCTTCGGCTGCAGCGGCGACAACGTATCGCCGGCTTTGAGCTGGTCGGGCGCGCCGGCCGGCACCAAGAGCTTTGCCATCACCGTGTACGATCCCGACGCACCGACGGGTTCGGGCTTCTGGCACTGGACGGTGGTGAACATTCCGGCTTCCGTCACATCGCTGCCGCGCAATGCGGGCGAGCTGGGCGGCAAGAACCTGCCGGCCGGGGCGGTCATGGGGCGCACCGATTTCGGCAGCGCCGCCTATGGCGGGCCCTGCCCGCCGGCTGGCGACAAGCCGCACCGCTACATCTTCACCGTGTTCGCGGTGAAGACCGACAAGCTCGACATCGACGGCAACGCTGCCGGCGCCATTGTCGGATTCAATCTGCACTTCAACACGCTCGCCAAGACGTCGTTCACCGCAACCTACGGCCGGAAATAGCGCAACCCGACCTGATCGGGAGAGCGTCGCCGCCAAAGACAAAGGGCCGATGCGTTGCCGCATCGGCCCTTTTCGAAACTGGAGCGGGCGAAGGGATTTGAACCCTCGACCCCAACCTTGGCAAGGTTGTGCTCTACCCCTGAGCTACGCCCGCGAAGCCCGCGCATAATAGTGAGCAATGCCGCCAATGCAAGCGTCCTGCATGTCGGGCTTGTCGCAGGGTGTGTTATGTTATAACATTTTATCAACGAGATATACCTTTTAAGGAATCGCAGACAATTAATCTTGCGAATGACTCGCATTATCCTATAAGGAGGCCGTCATGGGGAATTCTCGCCGCCGCGGAATGCTGGCCTGGCTGACAGCGCTTGCGATCGCGATCGCCGCAACGAATGTCGGCGCGCAGGCGCCGGCGTCCCGGCTGTCGGTGATCGCCAGCTTCAGCGTGCTGGCCGATCTGGCTCGCCAGATCGGCGGCGATCGCATTGTCGTGCGCCCGCTGGTCGGTCCCGACGGCGATGCGCATGTCTATCAGCCGACGCCGGCGGATGTGCGCGACTTGGGCCGCGCCCAGGTGCTGCTGGTCAACGGGCTGGGCCTGGAAGGATGGATGGAGCGGCTCGTCGCCTCGTCCGGCTTCAAGGGCGAGCGCGTCGTCGCCACCGCCGGCATCACGCCCCTGACCATGGAACCCGAGGACGACGACCCGGCCAGGAAATCCGGCGGCCGCGTCACCGATCCGCATGCCTGGCAATCGCTCGCCAACGGCATGATCTATGTCGACAACATCGCCCGCGGCCTCAGCCAGGCCGATCCCGCCAACGCCGCCTATTACGCCCGGCGCCTGATCGCCTACAAGAAGCAGCTCGCCGAACTGGAAGACTGGGTCAGGCAGCAACTGGCCGACGTGCCGCAAGCCAAGCGCCGCGTCATCGCCACGCATGACGCTTTCGGCTATTTCGGCGCCGCCTACGGCATCCGGTTTCTCGCCGCCGAGGGACTGTCGACCGAGAGCGATCCCAGCGCCCAGCGTGTCGCGCGTCTGATCGCCCAGGTTCGCAAGGAGCATGTCCGGGCCCTGTTCATCGAGAACATGAGCGACCCGCGGCTGGTCAGGCAGATCGCCCATGACGGCGGCGCCGTGCTGGGCGGCGAGCTCTATTCGGACGCGCTGTCGCCGCCGGGCGGCCCGGCCGACACCTATGTCAAGATGTTCCGCAACAACGTGGCCCAGCTCAAGGCGGGCATGCTGCGGAACTGATCGCAAACCGGGCTGCCCCGGGGGGGCGACCATTGCAGGGGGAGTTGTCGATGGCTGGGATCAGACACGGCGCGCTTGTCGCGCTGGCGGGTTTCGCGGGCTTGCTGCAGGGCGCGATGGCACCGGCGCAGGCGCATGACGAGGCCAACAAGAGCCCGCCGCTGCTGAGCGGCGACGGCTATCTGGAGTTCCGCCTCGACGATGTCCTCCAATCGGACGATACGGCCAGCCAGCGCCTTGATTCCTATCTGCGCGGCGAGGCCAACCTCACCCTGCACCTGACCGACGAGTTCAGCCTGCAGACCCGCCTCACCGCCGATTCGCTGCGCGGGCCCAAGCCCCATCGCGACCGCTTCATCGCCGGCACCGGCGTGTTCCTGGAGCAGCTCTACGCTAACTACGAGACCGACGCCTTCCGACTCTATGCCGGCAAGATACCGGCACCGTTCGGCATCGCCTGGGGCCGGCTGCCCGACCTGCTGAAGGACGGCGTCGCCGGCGACTACGAGTTGGCCGAGATGATCGGCGCCGGCGGCAGCATGGCATTCACGCTGGGCGACATGGGCAAGCATCGCCTCGACGCCGCCGCCTTCTTCGTCGACACCAGCATCCTGCACCGCTCGCTGTTCGCCGCACCCGACACCGGCGACGACCGTGCCCAGCGCATCTCGCATCTGCGCCGCAGCGACGGCGGGCCGGCCAACACCGGCAAGCCCAACAATTTCTCGGCGACCTTCGGCAACGAGCTGGCCGACGACGCCAGCGGCGTGTTCTACCAGTTGGGCTACCGCCACCTGGCGCGCGGCGAGACCGAGCAATATGCCGAGGACGCCGCGATCGGCGCTTTGGGCTATGTATGGAAGGTCGATCCCGACGTGACCCTGACGCCGTTCGTCGAGGCCGGCCGGTTCTGGCATTTCAACGGCCGGAACGCCGACGCCACAGTGGTGACGGCGGCGCTGCAGGTCCAAGCCAATCCCTGGAGCATCGACCTGGCCGGTTCCTGGCGCGGCATCGGCAAGCAGGACGACGGCACGCCACGGCGCAACGACTATGCCGTCGGCTTCCAGGTCGGCTACGCGCTGGGTGGCGGCTTCACCATCGGCGCGGGCTATCGCCACGAGCGGCTGGACGGCGTCAACACCGACATCGTGCGCAGCTTCCTGACCTACAACTTCGAATTCGGCAAGCTTTCGGAGGAATGAGTCCAAGACGGTCGAGCCAACCGTCGAACCGCCAACGGCGCGCGAGCGATCGCCGAACGATTCCGTCGCGCGCCGGTTTGCTCTAGGCTGGCGCCGTCATGGCACAGTTTCCCGACCTGCCGGCGGCGCCGGCTACCCCGCAGTCCCTGCTTGCCTATCTCGACGCGCTCGGCATCGCCCATCGCAGCGTGTCCCATCCGCCGCTGTTCACCGTCGAGGAATCGAAGGCGCTGCGCGGCCCGCTGCCTGGCGCGCATATCAAGAACCTGTTCCTGCGCGACAAGAAGGAGAAGATGTGGCTGCTCACCGCGCTGGAGAGCCGGCCGCTCGACCTGAAGAAGCTGGCCGGCGGGTTGGGCGCCAACCGGCTGTCCTTCGGCAGCGCCGAGCGATTGGCGCGACATCTGGGCGTGCAGCCCGGTGCGGTGACGCCGCTGGCCGCGATCAACGATCGCGGCCGCCAGGTCCAGGTGGTATTGGACGCCGATATCGCCCGGCACGTCCTGGTCAACTGCCACCCGCTGGTCAACACCCGGACCACCGCCCTCAGCCCCGACGACCTGCTGCGCTTCCTGCGCGCCACCGGACACGAGCCGCAACTGCTCGATTTGACGCCATTTGCCCCCTGAGGGCGGACAAATCGCGGCGGCCGACGCCCCTTGCCACGGCAGGCGGAAAGTCCCATTTTCAGGGCCGAACATCCGACCGCTTCTTTCCCGAGGATTCATGGAATCGCTGATTGCCAACAAGGCCGGCGCTGGCGCCGACATCATCGACAGTTCGACCGCGACATTCGCCAAGGACGTGATCGACGCTTCGCGCGAGCGGCCGGTGATCGTCGACTTCTGGGCGCCCTGGTGCGGTCCATGCAAGCAGCTCGGCCCGGTGCTGGAGAAGGTGGTGACCGCGGCCAAGGGCGCGGTCAAGCTGGTCAAGGTCGACATCGACCAGAACCAGGCGTTGGCGCAGCAGCTGCGCATCCAGTCGATCCCGGCGGTCTACGCCTTCTTCCAGGGCCGCCCGGTGGACGGCTTCATGGGCGCGCTGCCCGAAAGCCAGGTCAAGCAGTTCGTCGAACGGCTGGTGCAGGCAGCCGGCGGCGACGCCACCGGCGGACTGGCCGAGGTGCTCGATCATGCCAAGCAGGCGCTGGCGGCGGGCGATGCCGCCCTGGCGCAGCAGATCTACGAAGAGGTGCTGCAGGCGGAGCCCGGCAACCCCGATTCGATCGCCGGGCTGGCCCGCATCAAGCTCGAAGCCAAGGATATCGACAGCGCCCGGCAGATGCTGGCCACCGCACCCAAGGAAGCCGAGAAGCATGCCGAGATCGCCGCGGTGCGCACCGCCATCGACCTGGCCGAGCAGGCCGAGGCGGCCGGTCCGGTCGCCGAGCTGAAAGCCAAGGTCGAAGCCGATCCCAAGGACCATCAATCGCGTCTCGACCTGGCCATGGCGCTCTACGCCGGCGGCCAGCGCGAGGAAGCCGTCGATCAGCTGCTCGAGCTGGTCAGGCGCGATCGCAAGTGGAACGAGGAAGCCGGCCGCAAGCAGCTGGTCAAGTTCTTCGAAGCGATGGGCCCGACGGATCCGCTGACCGTCGAGGCGCGCAAGCGGCTGTCGTCGATCCTGTTCTCCTGACGCCCGCCGCCGCGGGCAGAAATGCGACCGCGATGAGCGATCCGTTCGGCGTGCCGCTCGGGGCCCTGCCGCAGACCCTGCCGATCTTTCCCCTCACCGGCGCGGTGCTGCTGCCCGGCGGTCGCCTGCCGCTCAACATCTTCGAGCCGCGCTACCTCGCCATGATGTTCGACGCGCTGGGCCAGGGCCGGCTGATCGGCATGGTGCAGCCGTCGAAGGCAGGCGGCTTCGCCGGCGACGGCATCGCCGAACAGCCCGGCCAGCCGCCCGCGGTGCAGCCGATCGGCTGCGTCGGGCGCATCACCGCCTTCAGCGAGACCGGCGACGGCCGGCTGCTGGTCACCTTGTCGGGGCTGTGCCGTTTCGCCGTCGCCGAGGAGCTGCCGCTGCACGAACGCGGCTATCGCCGGGTCCGGCCGGACTATGCCCGCTTCGCCGCCGACCTCGACAGCGAGAACGAGGCGGTCGATCTCGATCGCGCCCGGCTGCTGGCCGGTCTGCGCCGCTACTTCGCGGCCAACCATCTGTCGACCGACTGGAAAGCGCTGGAGCAGGTCAGCGATGGCGGGCTGATCACCACCATCTGCATGGCAGCGCCATTCGATCCGGCGGAAAAGCAGGCTTTGCTGGAGGCCGAAAACGCCACCACCCGGGGCAAGCTGCTGATCGCCTTTCTCGAGCAGGCCCTGCTGGCCGGCTCCAACGACAATGCCAGCCAGCCGCGCCATTGATCGGCGACGTTGACGGCGATGCCACGCCGACAGGACAATAGGCCATGAGCGACAATCCATCCGCCGACACGCCACACGACATCCACGACGTCGATCCGCGCCTGCTGGAAATCCTGGTCTGCCCGCTGACCAAGGGTCCGCTGCGCTTCGACCGCGAACGCATGGAGCTGATCAGCGAACGGGCCGGGCTGGCCTATCCGATCCGCGACGGCATCCCCATCATGCTGGCGGACGAGGCCCGCCCGCTCGACGGTCGCTAGGCCGCCGATGAACGAAGAATCGCCCTGGCCCAGCGAGATCCGCCTGTTCAAGAGCGCGGGGCGGTTGGAGATAGACTTCGCCGACGGCAAGAAGTTCTCCTATCCCGCCGAATATCTGCGCGTGGAAAGCCCGTCGGCCGAACTGCAGGGCCATGGCGGGCAGAAGACCATCCTGGGCGGCCGACGCTACGTGAAAATCGTCGAACTGGAAGAGGTCGGCAACTACGCCATCCGCATCCGCTTCGACGACCATCACGACACCGGAATCTACTCGTGGACCTACCTGTACGACCTGGGCGCGCGCCAGCAGGAGATCTGGCAGCAATATCTCCAGGCGCTGGCGGCCAAGCGGCTGAGCCGCGATCCCTGACCGGCAGCCCATGCCGGCAACGAAAAACGGCCGCCCGGTGGGCGGCCGTTTCGCTTTCGGCCAGGCCGAACCGCTAACGATCGGCGTGCGTGCCCGGATCGGGCAGCTCGGCGACGCGCAAGGTCACCTTGTTCTCGTCCTTGCCGCGGCGATAGGTCAGGTCGACCTTCTCGCCGACCCGCACCAATCCGACCTGGTTGCGCAGGTCCGAAGCGTTGCGCACCGGCTGGCCATCGACCGCGGTGATCACGTCGCCCTGCTTCAGCCCGGCCTTGGCGGCCGGCGAATTGGCCTCGACCCGCGCCACCAGCGCGCCGCCGGCCTTGTCCAGGCCCATGGCGTTGGCGATGTCCGGCGTCACGTCCTGGATCTGCACACCGACGCGGCCGCGCTGGATCTTACCGTAGGCGATCAGCTGATCGGCCACCACGCGCGCCATCTTGATCGGCACCGCGAAGCCGATGCCGACATTGCCGCCCGACGGCGCCAGGATGGCGGTGTTGATGCCGACCAGTTCGCCGCGCAGGTTGACCAGCGCGCCGCCGGAATTGCCGGGGTTGATCGAAGCGTCGGTCTGGATGAAGTCTTCATAGCCTTCGATCTTCAGCCCGCTGCGACCCAGCGCGCTGACGATGCCGGAGGTCACGGTCTGGCCCAGGCCGAACGGATTGCCCACCGCCACGACGTAGTCGCCGACCTCCAGGCCGCTGGAATCGCCCAGCGGCAGGGCCGTCAGGTTCTCCGCCGGGATCTTCACCACCGCGATGTCGGTAGCCGGATCGGCGCCGACCAGCTTGGCGGTGAAGGTGCGGCCGTCCTTCAGGGTGATGACGATCTTGTCGGCATGTTCGACCACGTGGTTGTTGGTCATGACGTAGCCGTTCTTGGCGTCGAAGATCACGCCGGAGCCGGCGGCCAGCACTTTGCGCTCGCTGGGCTGGTCGGGAAGATTGAAGAAGCGGCGGAACTGGGGATCGCGGAACAGCGGGTTGACCTCGACCGGCTGGCGGCTTTCGACCGCGACGTTGACCACCGCCGGCGTGACCTGACGCACCAGCGGCGCCAGCGACGGCACCGGACCGACATTGTTCAAGGTGGTGGGAGTCTCGGCGTAAGCCGGCATCATCAGGGTCCCCCAACCCGATGCGGCCAGCGCCACAGGTGCAGCGACCGTCAGAACGGCTGCAAGTTTCAAGAACCGCATGGACAACCTCCAAAAAACGGAAACATTCGAGGGAGCGGAAATTTCGCCGCGGCCGATGCCGCCAAAGCCATCGCTGATTTGGTATTCGAATCGGGCGGGTTTGTGGCGAGGTGCAACATTTTTTCCCGATCCATGATCGGCGCCATCATGTCAGGCCAACGTGAGATGCCGCTCCAACGCTTTTCCTTGCCCTTGGCTCCGCAAGATCCTGGCGCCGCACGCCGCGTCCGGGCGGAACAAGCCGGGACGCCTCGCCGCGCCATTGCCCTGCACGACAGATCAAGCCTCGCGCCGAGCGCATAACGCTTCCAATCTCAGGCGATCGACCGACGCTCGGCGGCGCGATCATCCCTGCCACCAGGGGAAGAACGCCACTGGCGGCCAAGACGCCCAGTCCCGTCGTGGCGGCGGTGCCGCATCGAGCAGGCGCCAGGCGCCGCAGCGCCGGCACTGGGCAGCGCCTTGCGCCTGCCGGTAGCGACGCGCGCCCGTACCGCGCGTCTGCGCCAGCCCGGCCCGCAGCAGGCCGATCGCCAAATTCTCTCCACCGCAGCGCAGCACGACGACAAGGGCGCCGCCCTCGACCAGCAGCACGCGCAGTCGCGCCGCACGCCCCTCGAGCGCGCGCTGCAGCCAGGCCGCTGTGCCCGTCCCATCCATCATCGGCGCCACGCCGTAGAGCCGCAGGCGCCATAGCCCCGCCGCCAGCGATCCGTCGCCCCGCACCCTGACGCGCCAGATCAGGCTGCGCCCGATCAGACGGTGCGCAACCAGCGAACGCCAGCGTCGCGCGAGCAGCACACCGGCCGCGGCAGCCGCGACGCACCACAACCAGACCCAGGAACCCAGCCAGGAACCAAGCATGACATCCCCCCGCGCCGCCGGCGCGGACGGATGCCCAGAAAAACCAAAGGCCCCGTCCGTCGCAGGCGGGGCCTTTCGGTTAACTTGCAGCAGCTTCGGCGTTCAGTCGCGGCCACGCAAATCCCCGACGGCCCCGCGCGGGGTCGACCAGAAATTGACGGCGTGAATCGTGGTGAAGCTCTGCATGGCGAGGCTTATGCCGGCAAAGGCGATGCGCGGTCAAGCCGAGCCGATTGAAAATTTGCAACGCATCGCAACGCGTGGCCGATCCGCAACAGTAACGCGCAAGCGAGATGAGCGGCGCGAACGCCGCTCATCCATAGCGATAGGTCATGGCCGGGGTGCGCTCGACCTGCCAGCCGACGAAACCAGGCGGCCACTTGTCGACCTCCCGCCAGTGGCCGCGACCGCGGCAGCGCGCCCAGGTCATGGCCTCGCGATAGGCGCGCGCCGCACTTACCGGCGCGGCCACCAGGCCGGTCCGCAACAGCGACAGCGAGGCATTGCTGCCCTGGAATCGCACTACCGCGACCAGCGTGCCATCGGCATCGCGACCGACGATGCGCAGCCGGACACGACGCCGATCCACGGCGACGACCAGCGCCTGGGTCGCCTCGCGCCGCCGCGCGGCGTCGTCGAACAGCACGACGCCGTAGAGCCGCAGGCGCAGGCCGAACGCCCGCAGGCCAAGCCGCGGCGTAACGCGAACCGTCAGCCGAATGGTGCGGCCGGCGTAGCGACGCGCCAGCGCCCGCAGCAGCACGCGCTTCAGCATCTGTCGCGCACCGATGGCGATCATCACAGTCAGCCAGAGAAAAGCGAACAAGCCAGTCATGTTCTCCTGCCCGGCGCCCGACGGACCGAAGACCTTCACTGGAAAAAGCAAAGGCCCCGTCCGGTACCGGCGGGGCCTGGCGGAAACAAGCGGCCGTGCCGCTCGAGCGACGATCAGCCGATCGGATCCCAGCCCGCGCGCGACGCGGCACCTGAATCAATATTGACGTCGGATTGCGATTCGTTCATGCGCGAGGAGATGCTCCAATCCGGAACAGCGGTCAAGCACCGCCTCTCGGCGTCGCAACACAATCCCTGCGTGCGTGGCAATAACGACACAACTGGACAGCGAAATTGCGCTACAGCGCCTCGCCGCGGATCAGGCGCGGCAGGTCGCCCAGCACGCCCATGGCGTGACGCATGAAGAAGCGCTTGAGCGGCGGGATGCGGTTGACCGCGCCCAGCCCCAGGTCGCGGACCAGGCGAACCGGCGCGACGTCGTTGGAGAACAGCCGGTTCAGCACATCGGTGGCGAGCTGCAAGGTGACGATGTCGAAACGCCGCCACGCCTGGTAGCGGGCCAGCACGTCGGCCGAACCGACATCCTGCCCCAGCCGCGCGGCGTCGACGCAGATCTCGGCCAGCGCCGCCGCGTCGCGCAGCCCCAGGTTGAGGCCCTGGCCGGCGATCGGGTGGATGGCATGCGCCGCATCGCCCGCCAGCACGGCGCGGCCGACCACATAGCGATCGGCATGCTGCAGCGACAGCGGAAACGACCAGCGCCGCCCGATCGGCTGCACCGCGCCGAGATAGTCGCCGAAACGGCGCGCCAGCTCGGTCGCGAAGCGCGCCTCGTCCAGCGCCAGCAGCGCCGGCGCCGCAGCCGCCGTCTCGGTCCAGACCAGCGAGGCGCGATGCCGTCCCTGTTCGTCGTCGACCATCGGCAGGATGGCGAACGGGCCGGCCGGCAGGAAGCGCTCCTGCGCCATGTTGTTGTGCACTCGCTCGTGGCTGACGCAGCAGACGATGGCGGTCTGGCGATAGTCGAAGCGCGACAGCTTGACGCCCAGCATCTGGCGCAGGCTGGAGTGGCGGCCTTCGGCCACCACCAGCAGGCCGGCCTTGACGCTATCGCCGCTGCCCAGCGTGGCGCTGACCGCAGCGCCATCCTGTTCGATCGACACGATACTGTCGGGCGCGCGCAGCCGCGCCCGCGGCAGCGCCGTCAGCCGGCGATGCAGCGCCGCGCGCAGGAAGCGGTTCTCTACGATATAGCCGAACGGCGCGATATGGCCGTCCGGCGCCGGCCCCAGATCGGATGGGTTGAAATGCAGATGCAGCAGCGAGGGCCCGTCGGAGACGCGAATGCCGTCGATCGGGCAGGCCAGCGCAGCCAGCTCGTCCCACACGCCCAGCCGCCGCAACGCCAGATGCGAGCCATAGGCGATCGCCGTGGTGCGCCCGTCGAAGCTCTCGGCGGCAGCCTGGTCCGCAGTCATGCGGTCGACCAGGACGACGTCCAAACCGGCCCCGGCCAGGGCGATGCCCAGGGTCGAGCCGACCAGCCCGGCTCCGGCAATGACGATATCGCAGCGATCAGATGCCATGGCGCCACCCTGAACAGTCTTGGCAGCAGGGTCGAGACCCAACGCTGTCGCATCGCCTCCCGTTGTATGCATTGCCTTGAATGGCGAAGTTCTGCCTAGAATTTAGGCAGTATAAAAGAGAGACCCAAATCTGGCGGGCCCGGCATGCTGCAACGCGACAGGAGCCCAGCCAATTCCCGCCCTCCGGCCAGTTGGCACGGTTCTTGAGTCTAACCCAGCGGTCGTCGGGTCACCCCTCTGCCCGTCTCCGGCTTTCCGCCGGGGCGGCGTCCGGGCACGAACCGGCCGACAGGAACATGTTTCGAAGAGGGGACAAACCATGAAGCTGGTGGTGGCCATCATTAAGCCCTTCAAGCTGGACGAGGTCCGCGATGCGTTGACCGCGCTCGGCATCCAAGGGTTGACGGTGAGCGAAGTTAAGGGGTTCGGCCGGCAGAAAGGCCAGACCGAAATCTATCGCGGCGCCGAATATGCCGTGAATTTCCTGCCCAAGATCAAGATCGAGGTCGGCGTCACCGACCAGCTGGTCGAGAAGGTGGTCGAGGCCATCCAGAAGGCCGCCAACACCGGCAAGATCGGTGACGGCAAGATCTTCGTGCTCGACCTGGCCATGGCCGTGCGCATCCGCACCGGCGAAACCAACGCGGACGCTCTCTAAAGAGGGGGATGATTTCATGAAGACCGTAGTCAACAAGATCGGTGCCGCGATCGGCGCTGCCACCGTGACGCTGGGCTGGGCCGTCGAGGCCTATTGCCAGGCGACGCCGCCCGCGGCGGGTGCGCCGGCCGCCCCGCCAGCGCCCAAGCTCGACAGCGGCGACACGGCGTGGATGCTGACCTCGACCGCGCTGGTGCTGATGATGACCATCCCCGGGCTGGCGCTGTTCTATGGCGGCATGGTGCGCAAGAAGAACCTGCTGGCCACGGCCATGCAGAGCTTCGCCATCACCTGCCTGGTGACCGTGCTGTGGATGATCGTGGGCTACAGCCTCGCCTTCACCGGCGACGGCGCCTATATCGGCGGCCTCGGCCGCTTCTTCCTCAAGGGCATGGCGCTCGATGCCATCTCCGACCTGGCCAAGACCATTCCGGAATCGGTCTACATGACCTTCCAGATGACCTTCGCCATCATCACCCCGGCGCTGATCGCCGGCGCCTTCGCCGAGCGCATGAAGTTCTCGGCCATGATCCTGTTCATGACGCTGTGGCTGCTGATCGTCTACGTTCCCATCGCCCATTGGGTGTGGGGCGGCGGCTGGCTGAGCGGCCTGGGCGTGCTGGACTACGCCGGCGGCACCGTGGTGCACATCAACGCCGGCGTCGCCGGTCTGGTCTGCGCCCTGGTGCTGGGCAAGCGCAAGGGCTTCGGCCACGACAACATGGCGCCCAACAACCTGGTGTACAGCCTGATCGGCGCCTCCCTGCTGTGGGTGGGCTGGTTCGGCTTCAACGCCGGTTCGGCCGTGTCGGCGGGCACCAATGCCGGCATGGCGATGGCGGCGACGCAGATCGCCACCGCCGCGGCGGCCTTGGCCTGGATGTTCGCCGAGTGGGCGACCAAGGGCAAGCCGTCGGTGCTGGGCATCGTCTCGGGCGCGGTGGCCGGCCTGGTGGCGATCACCCCGGCTTCGGGCTTCGTCAATCCGACCGGCGCGCTGATCATCGGCCTGGCAGCCGGCGCGGTGTGCTTCTGGGCGGCGACCAGCCTCAAGCACATGATGGGCTACGACGATTCGCTGGACGCCTTCGGCGTGCACGGCGTCGGCGGCTTCCTCGGCGCCATCCTGACCGGCGTGTTCGCCACCAAGGCGATCAAGGGCGGCGACGACGCCGTCGGCCTGATCGACGGCAATGCCGGCCAGGTGCTGACTCAGCTTTATGGCTGCCTGGGCACCATCATCTGGTGCGCGGTGGCGACCTTCATCATCCTGAAGGTGGTGGACGTGATCGTCGGCCTGCGCGTCAGCGAGGAGGTCGAGGTCGAAGGCCTCGACATCAACCTGCACGGCGAGACGGTGCACTAGGAACCAGGCGCGCGATCGCATCGAGTGGTCCGCCACCCGATGCGTGAATCGCCCGCCCTCCAATAGCCGAACTCCCTCGGTCGGCGGCCCCCAACCCGCCGGCCACTTGGCCAGACCCGGTCCCCGCAAGGGGGCCGGGTTTTTCTTTGCCTGCGCCCCGGCCATCGCCGCCACCGCCGCTCGTCCTCAGCAGCCGGCTCGGCAAGAGCCGCCACCCCAGGCGGCCCATGCGCCGGCGGATGGGTCGCACCGCCCATGCGTTTTGCGGATAGACCGCCCCATCTCGCAATGCTTGCGACATGAGTTCGCGGTTCTTGGTGCGAATTTTTGCTGTATGCTCAAAAAAGCGTCAGGGTGGGGAGCAAATCAATGAAACTGGTCATGGCCATCATCAAGCCGTTCAAGCTCGATGAGGTGCGCACCGCACTGATGGCGCTGGGCATTCAGGGCCTGACGGTGAGCGAGGCCAAGGGCTTCGGCCGCCAGAAGGGGCAGACCGAGATCTATCGCGGCGCGGAGTACGCCATCAACTTCATCCCCAAGGTGCGGCTGGAAGTGGCGATCGACGACAACATGGTCGAGGCCGTGGTGGAAGCGATCCGCAAGGCCGCCTATACCGGCAAGATCGGCGACGGCAAGATTTTCGTCATGGAACTGGGCTCGGCGCTGCGTATCCGCACCGGCGAACAAGGAGCCGAAGCGCTCTAGGCTCTCTCGAGGGGACAACGACATGAACAGACGATGGGGAACCGCGCTGCCAGTCGGCGCGGCAATGCTTTGCCTTGCCGCCACCGCCGCCCAGGCGACGCCCAACGCGCCGCCCTTCGATACCGGCGACACCGCCTGGATGCTGGTGGCCACCGCGCTGGTGCTGATGATGACCCTGCCCGGGCTGGCCCTGTTCTATGCCGGCATGGTGCGCAAGAAGAACGTGCTGTCGACCTTGGCGCAGAGCCTGGCCACCTGCGCGCTGATCTCGGTGCTGTGGATCCTCGTCGGCTACAGCCTGGTCTATACGCCGGGCAACGCCTTCATCGGCGATTTGAGCCGCATGCTGTTCCTCGATTCGACCATGGAGAGCGCCCATCCGCTCGCCAAATCGGTGCCCGAATCGGTGTTCGTCATGTATCAGATGACCTTCGCCATCATCACCCCGGCGATCATCGTCGGCGCCATGGCCGACCGGCTGCGCTTTTCCGCCATGCTGCTGTTCATGGCGATCTGGCTGATCCTGGTCTACTGCCCGGTGGCGCATTGGGTGTGGGGCGGCGGGTTCCTCGGCCAGGCCGGCGTGCTTGACTATGCCGGCGGCATCGTCGTGCACATCAATGCCGGCATCGCCGGGCTGGTGGCGGCGCTCTACATCAAGCCCCGCCGCGGCTACGGCCAGGACAACATGGCGCCGCACAACCTCACCCTGTCGGTGATCGGCGTGTCGATGCTGTGGGTCGGCTGGTTCGGCTTCAACGCCGGCTCGGCGCTGCTGGCCGACGCCCGCGCCGGCATGGCCATGCTATCGACGCATCTGGCGGCCTCGGCCGCGGCGCTGACCTGGATGCTGGCGGAATGGCGGGTGATGGGCAAACCGTCGGTGCTGGGCATCATCTCCGGCGCCGTGGCCGGGCTGGGCACCGTGACGCCGGCGGCGGGCTTCATCACCGCCACCTCGGGCCTGGCGATCGGCGCGGTGGCAGGCGTGGTGTGCTTCTGGGCCTCGACCTGGGTCAAGCGCCGCTTCGGCTACGACGATTCGCTGGACGTGTTCGGCGTGCATGGCGTGGGCGGCATTCTGGGTACGCTGGCAACCGGCGTGTTCGCCACCACGCTGATCGCCGGCACCGGCGCCAGCGGCCTGGTCGACGGCCATCCCCAGCAGATCCTCACCCAGGCCTATGGCGCGGTGGTGACGATCGGCTGGAGCGTGGTGATGACCCTGGTGGCGCTGAAGGTCGCCGACGTGCTGATCGGCCTGCGGGTCAGCGACGAGATCGAGATCGAAGGCCTCGACCTCAACCTGCACGGAGAAATCCTGCATTGAGGACGGGACAGGCGGGGCGACCCGCCTAACCTCCTGTAACAGACGAGAAAACTGGCCTATCCTTTTGATGGAAATGGATTCCTCCTTCCAGTATAAAGGAGGCAACAGCCCGGCGGCGGGAGGCGGCTGCGCGGCCGGGCGCTTTTGCGAAAGCCCACATGCTCAATCCCAGACTCGACCGGCTGCAGGATTACCCGTTCGCCCGCCTGGCGGCGCTGATCAAGGACGTCGAGCCGCCCAAAGGCAGCAAGCCGATCGTCATGTCGATCGGCGAGCCGCAGATGAATCCGCCCGGCTTCGTGCCCGAAATCTTGGCGCGCGAGGCGGTGGGCTGGGGCCGCTACCCGCCGGCCAACGCCACGCCCGAACTGCGCAGCGCCATCGCCGGCTGGCTGACCCGCCGCTACGGCCTGCCGCAGGGCATGGTCGATCCCATGCGCAACGTGTTCCCGGTCTGCGGCACCCGCGAGGCGCTGTTCCAGGCGGCGCTGGTCTGCGTGCCGCAGGAGAAGAACGGCAAGCCGGTGGTGATGCTGCCCAACCCGTTCTACCAGGTCTATGTCGGGGCGTCGGTGATGGCCGGGGCGGAGCCGCTGTTCCTGCCCTGCACGGCGGAGAACGATTTCCTGCCCGATCTCGACGCCATCGACGCCGCCACCTGGCAGCGTACCGCGCTGGTCTATCTGTGCACGCCGGCCAATCCGCAAGGCTCGGTGGCCAGCCTCGACTATCTGAAGAACGCGCTCGCGCTGTGCCGCCGCCACGACGCTTTCCTGATCGTCGACGAATGCTATGCCGAGATCTATCGCGACAAGGCGCCGGCCGGCGGCATGCAGGCGGCGATGGCGCTGCATGACGGCCGCCACGATCCGTTCGCCAATCTGCTGGTATTCCACTCGCTGTCCAAGCGCTCCAGCGCGCCGGGCCTGCGCTCGGGCTTCGTGGCGGGCGACGTCAGGGCGATGGAGCTGATCGTGCGCCTGCGCTCCTATGGCGGCGCCTCGATGCCGCAGCCGATCATGGCCGCCTCGACGGCGCTGTGGCAGGACGAGGCGCATGTACGCAACATCCGCGCCCACTACAACGAATGCTTCGAGGCGGCGCAGCAGATCCTGCACAACCGCTTCGGCTTCTTCAAGCCGGACGGCGGCTTTTTCCTGTGGCTGGACGTCGGCGACAGCGAACAGGCGACGCGCGATCTGTGGGGCAAGGCCGGCGTCAAGGTGCTGCCCGGCGCCTATGTGTCGCGCGGCGAGGGCGCCGACAATCCGGGCCGGCGCTACATCCGCGTCGCCCTGGTGCACGACATCGATACCACGCGCCAGGCCCTGTCGCGGCTGGCCGAAGTGTTGTGAGCGCAGCCGTCGGCTGCGCCGTTGTTGCGCCGCTTTTGAGGAGTTGAGCCCAACGTCATGACCTTGATGAACCTGCCCAGCGAACGCAAACGGCGCTTTCTGCCCGAGGGCGCCGGGCCGTTCATCCGCCTGCGCCTGATCGAGGCGGCCGGCGCGGCGCTGACCCTGCTGGGCGTGGCGTTCTTCCTGGCGCTGGCCACCTTCGATCGCGGCGATCCGTCCTTCAACGTCGCCACGCCGCAGACGCCGCGCAACCTGTTCGGCACGACCGGCGCCTACACCGCCGACTTCCTGCTGCAGAGCATCGGCCTGGCGGCCTGGCTGCTGGCCTTCGTCGTCACCATCTGGGGCCTGCGGCTGACGCGCAAGCACGCCATTCCGCGCTTTCCCCTGCGCATGATCCTGCTGCCCGCCACCTTGCTGCTGGGCGCGGTCGCCTTCTCCTTCATGGGCGCCAGCAATTCGACCTGGATCACCCATGCCGGACCGGGCGGCGTCACCGGCCGCGAGCTGGGCAGCCTGGTGCGGTCGTATTCCTTCGTGGTCGGCAACGGCCTGTCGAGCGGCATCCTGGCGCTGGCCTTCGGCGGCGCCACCTTCGCCGTGCTGGTGCCGACGCTTGCCATGCAGCGCGACGACTGGCCGTTCGTGGTGCGGCTGCTGTTCCGCGGCATCGCGCTGCTGTGGCGTGCCATTGCCGGCACCGTCGGCTGGCTGTGGCGCCTGGCGCGGCGCGAGCGCAAGCCCAGCATGTTCGACCAGCTGCAGAACCAGCCCGCCGAATTCGTGGCGCTCGACCAGCGCCAGGAGATGATCGGCCAGCCCAGCCTGTGGACCCGGCTGCGCCGCATGCTGCATCTGGATCGGGCCGACGCCGCGCCAGCGGCCGGCCGCAGCCGCGCTGCCGCCGCCCCGCCGCCGCCTTCCGCGCCGTCGCGCGCCCGCGGCGAGCGCATCGAACCGACGCTCGATCGCGGCAGCGCCGCGGCCGCCGGCTTCGCGCCGGTCGACATCGACACCGCACTGGAGCGCGATGCGGACGACGACATGATCGACGGCCACGCCGTCGCGCTCGAGCAGGAGCCGGGCATCACCACCGTGGGCGAGGACGGCCGCGCCGTCGCGCCCAACCGCGTGGTCACGCCGCGCAGCAAGCCGGCCCAGGGGGTGAAGACCTCGCAGCTCCGGCTGGGGCTGGACAAGTTCGCCACGCCGCCGATCGACCTGCTGGCCGCGCCGCCCAAGAGCGCCGCCAACCTGGTGATCGACGAGGAGGCGCTGACCCAGAACGCCCGCCTGCTGGAAGGCGTGCTGGCCGATTTCGGCGTCAAGGGCGAGATCGTCAAGGTGCGGCCCGGACCGGTGGTCACCTTGTACGAGCTGGAGCCGGCGCCCGGCACCAAATCCTCCCGCGTCATCAACCTGGCCGACGACATCGCGCGTTCCATGAGTGCCGTCTCCGTCCGCGTCGCTACCGTGCCCGGCCGCAACGTGATCGGCATCGAGCTGCCCAATCTGCGGCGCGAGACGGTCTACCTGCGCGAGCTGCTGACCACCAAGGACTACGAGGACGAGCGCCATTCCCTGCCCCTGATCCTGGGCAAGGACATCGGCGGCTCGCCGGTGATCGCCGATCTGGCGCGCATGCCGCATCTGCTGATCGGCGGCACCACCGGCTCGGGTAAGTCGGTGGCGATCAACACCATGATCCTGTCGCTGCTGTACCGGCTGACGCCGGAGAAGTGCCGCTTCATCATGATCGATCCCAAGATGCTGGAACTGTCGGTCTATGCCGACATCCCGCATCTGCTGACGCCCGTGGTCACCGAACCCAGAAAGGCCGTGGTGGCGCTGAAATGGGTGGTGCGCGAGATGGAGAACCGCTATCGCGCCATGTCGCAGTTGGGCGTGCGCAACATCGCCGGCTACAACGAGCGCGTGGGCGAGGCGCGGCGCAAGGGCGAGGTGATCACCCGCACGGTGCAGACCGGCATCGATCCCGACACGCTGCGTCCGACCTTCGAGGAGCAGCCGCTCGATCTCGACGCGCTGCCGTTCATCGTCGTGATCGTCGACGAGATGGCCGACCTGATGCTGGTGGCGGGCAAGGACATCGAGGCGGCGATCCAGCGCCTGGCGCAGATGGCGCGCGCCGCCGGCATCCACCTGATCATGGCCACGCAACGGCCCTCGGTCGACGTCATCACCGGCACCATCAAGGCCAATTTCCCGACCCGCATCTCCTTCCAGGTCACCTCCAAGATCGACAGCCGCACCATCCTGGGCGAGCAGGGCGGCGAGCAGCTGCTGGGCCAGGGCGACATGCTCTACATGGCCGGCGGCGGCCGCATCAGCCGCGTGC
>CAYWLS010000011.1:0-122006 GCA_964458605.1 uncultured Hyphomicrobiales bacterium
ACTACTTCAAAAATGCCGGGTATGCTTCAATCTGAACGGATCAGACTCTAGCCGCGCGGCAGCGGCGGCGGGTTGTAGGGCGGCGGCCCCGGCGGATACTGCTGCGGCGGATACTGCTGCGGCGGGTAGGGTTGCGCCTGCGGCGGCGGGTAAGACTGCTGCTGCGGCGGCGCGCCGAACTGACCGTTGTCGCGCGTCAGGCGTGTCTGGGCACCGTAGATCACCACCACCCGCTCGCCCACCTGCAGACGTTCCTCGTTGGTTTGCACGACGGAGAACTGCGCGCCATCCTGGCGCTGGATGATGAATTCGGTGGCTTGGCCGCGCGAGGCGGCATCTTCGACCGCCGTGCCGACGATGCCGCCGACCACCGCGCCGCCGATCGCGCCCAGGATGCTGCCGCGGCCGCCATGGCCGATATAGGAGCCCGCTACCGCGCCGGTACCCGCGCCCACCACCGTGCCGACGCCGGTGTTGGGGCCGCGTACTTCGACAGGGCGCTCGGAGACGATAACGCCGCGATCGATCGCGGCCGGCCGGCCCACTTCGTAGCCGCTATAGGTGGTTGCCGTATTCTGCGGCGCGCAGGCCGCCAAACCGGCAAGCGCCGCCACGCAGCCAGCCGAAACGGCCAGCCGACGCGCCAGGGTGAGACTGATCATTGCTGTGCGATCCTCGAGGAAAAGCGTGACATAGCAACACGCAGAAAAATGGCGAAATTGCGATACCGCGCCCCACCAGCGCGGTATCGATTTTACGCCTAGTCCCGTTCTTCGATCCAGGCCATCTGGATGGCCTCCAGGATCTTCTCGCTGGACTTGTTCGGATCGTCCTCGAAGCCCGGCAGGGCCACGACCCATTTATGCAGATCGGTGAAGCGCAGGTTGACGTTGTCGGCGCCGGGATGATGTTCCTCCAGCGCAATGGCGATGTCGGCGATGTCGGTCCAACGCAGACCCATGGTCGCTATTTGTCCACCATCATGTTGCGCGTCGCCGCCGGCAACTGCACGGTCAACCCGTCCAGTTCTTCTGTGATGATGATCTGGCAGCCCAACCGCGAGGTGTGCGTCAGACCGAAGGCCAGGTCGAGCATGTCTTCCTCGTCCTCCGACGCTTCGGGCAGCAGATCGCACCATTCCGAATCGACGATCACGTGGCAGGTCGAGCAGGCCAGCGAGCCCTCGCAGGCGCCTTCCAGGTCGATGTTGTTGCGATGCGCGATCTCGAGCACCGACAACCCGACCGGCGCCTCGACTTCCTTGCGCGTCCCGTCTTTCTGGACGAACACCATCTTGGGCATGTCACTCTCTCCGCAATCGCAATCCGTAGCCTAGCCGATCTTGGTCGCCAGCCGGTCGAGTTCGACGCCCTTCAGCGCCTGCCGAATGCCCCGATCCATACGGCGTTCGGCGAAGTCGCGCGTGGCGCCGTCCAGGGCCTCGACCGCGGCGTTTATAGCATCGCGGTCCGCGCCGTCGACCGCTTTTTGCAGCGCAACGCGGGCGGCTTCGACCTCGGCCCGTTCCGCCGGCTCCAGCAGGTCGCCGTCGGCCTTCAGCGCTGCTTCCAGCGCCAGCAGGGCCCGCCTGGCTTCGACCCGCGCCTCGATCAGCATGCGGTCTTCCATGTCCTGCGCGCCGCGCTCCAGCGATTCGCGCAGCATGCGGGCCATGGTGTCCTCGTCCAAGCCATAGGACGGCTTGACCTCGATGCGCTGCGCCTGGCCGGTGGTCTGCTCGGTCGCCGAGACGGTGAGAAGGCCGTCGGCATCGACCGTGAAGGACACGCGAATGCGGGCCGCGCCGGCGGTCATCGGCGGAATGCCATGCAATTCGAACCGCGCCAGGCTGCGACAGTCCTGCACCAACTCGCGCTCGCCCTGCACGACGTGGATCGCCATGGCCGTCTGGCCGTCCTGATAGGTCGTGAATTCCTGCGCCATCGCCACCGGAATGGGCGTGTTGCGCGGAATGATCCGTTCCACCAGCCCGCCCATGGTTTCCAGGCCCAAGGACAGCGGCGTGACATCGAGCAGCAAGGTGTCGGACCCCACCGTCAACGCCTCGGCCTGCAGCGCCGCACCTAGCGCCACCACCTCGTCCGGGTCGATATCGACCAGCGGCGGCTTGCCGAACAGCGTGCCGACTGCCCGGCGCACCGCCGGCATGCGAGTCGAACCGCCCACCATCACCACACCCTTGACCTCGTCGGGCCCGACAGCGGCATCGTCCAGCACGCGTCGCGTGATCGACACGGTGCGGTCGAGGAACGGCGCCGCCATCTTTTCGAGGCCGGCGACGTCGAGGCGATGGCGCGAAGCCTTGCCGGCGATTTCGATCACCCACTCGCCCGCGTCCTGCGCCGACAGACATTCCTTGGCCAGACGCGCCGTCGCCAGCGCCAGCTTGGCGGTGTCGCTGTCCGGCGCCGCCGGCAGACCGGCCTGGCGGCGCTCGGCGAGGAAATGCTCGGCCACCGCGTGGTCGAAATCGTCGCCACCCAGCGCCGCGTCGCCGCCGGTGGCCAGCACCTGGAACACGCCCTTCTCCAGCCGCAGCAGCGAGAAATCGAAAGTCCCGCCGCCCAGGTCGTAGATGGCGTAGAGCCCCTCGGCGCCCTTGTCGAGACCGTAGGCCAGCGCCGCAGCGGTCGGTTCGTTGACCAGGCGCAGCACCGTGAGCCCCGCCAACCGCGCCGCATCGCGCGTCGCGGTACGGGCGGCATCGTCGAAATAGGCAGGAACGGTGATCACGGCGCGATCGACCGTCTGCTCGAGCGCCGCCTCGGCGCGCGCCTTGCAGGCGCGCAGGATATCGGCCGAGATCTCGATCGGCGTCAGCACCCGGCCCTCGACCTCGATCTGGACCATGCCCTCGCCCTGGCCCGGCACCAGCCGGTAGGGCAGCGCGCCGGCCAGCGCCTTGAGATCGGCCGCGCCGCGGCCCATCAGCCGCTTGATCGACGACACCACCGCCTGCGGCCGTTCGAGCAACTGATTGCGCGCCGCAGCGCCGACCTCGACAGCCTCGCCCGGCCCATAGGCCACGACCGAGGGGATCAGCGCCTTGCCGTTCCCGTCGCGCAGCGCCTCGGGCGTGCCGTCGCGCGCTACCGCCACCACCGAATTGGTGGTGCCCAGATCGATGCCGACCGCCAACCCCTGTTCGTCGGCGTGCGGCATGGGCGTTTCGCCCGGTTCATGGATATCGAGCAGCATCAGACGTGCAACATCACGAGGACAGCCGGGCGCGCTTGGCGCGCGCCTCGTCGCGGAATTTGGCCAGATAGCGCAGCTTCAGCGTCAGCGCCCGAGCCTTGGCGAGTTCGCCTTCGGCAAAGGCACGCGATAGGGCCGCCACGGTCGAGTCGAAACCGCGCTCGGCGCCCAGCAGCACCTTGTCGAGCTCTGCCGCGCTGCGCGCCTCGTCCAGCGCTTCGCGATCCTCCAGCGCTGCCATCAGCAGTTCGGGGTCGTTGACGGTCTGGTCGTCGCTGGGCAGCGGCATGCCGCGCAGCTTCAACAGATAGGCCGCACGCGACAGCGGATCGCGCAACGCCTCCCAGGCGTCGTTGACCGCCACGGCATGGGCCTGCGACAGGGCCTTCTCGCGAGGAGACTTGGCCGCGAAGCGATCGGGATGGACGATGCGCTGGAAGCCGAAATAGCCGCGTTCCAGCGCCGCCCGATCGACGTCGAAGGAAACCGGGATGCCCAGCCGGGCGAAATGGTCGACCGCCGGCGGCGGCTGGATGATGCCGCAGGTATGGCAGAACAGCGCCCGCTGCCCGACCGGCCCCTTGCAGGACCAGCACATGCTCGGCGCTTCCGGTGGCATGGCCTGAGCCGGCTCGATCTTCTCTTTCATGCGTCCTTCTTCGATATCGGGCAAGCCGCGGAGGCGGCGTCGATCGCGTCCTGGCGACAGCGGCCAGGCGCCGATCAGACGTGAAACGACTCGCCGCAGCCGCAACGGCCCTTCTCGTTGGGATTGCGGAACACGAAGCCCGATTTCAACTTCTCGACCGTATAGTCCATCTCGGTGCCGATCAGGAACAGCGAGGCCTTGGGATCCACCAGCAGGGTGACGCCTTGGGATTCGACCACTTCGTCGCCCGGCGACTTGGCATCGGCATATTCCAGCGTATAGCTCAGCCCCGAACAGCCCTTGGTGCGAACGCCAATGCGAATGCCCAGCGCCGGCTTGTCGCGCTTGGCCATCAGATCGCGCACGCGTTCGGCGGCCGCCGGCGTGATCGACATGATCTGCGGCCGGGGCCGGGCGGCGCGCGCCGGCCGGGCCGGCGCTGCGGCCGGAGCCGATGGCGCGGTCTGCGAAGCGATGGTACCGGCCGCTTTGGCCGGCGTTTCAACGACACTCATGCTCGATACCCTGTGTCCTGATGCTGCCGAACCGGCCTATCGCATGTGCGCGGCCAGCTCCGGCTTGTCCTCGTCCTTGCCGGCGGCGGCGCCGGTCTTGGTGCGATAGTCGGCGATCGCCGCCTTGATCGCGTCCTCGGCCAGCACGGAGCAATGGATCTTCACCGGCGGCAGCGCCAGATGCTTGGCGATCTCGGTGTTGCGGATCGTTGCGGCCTCGTCGAGCGTCTTGCCCTTGACCCACTCGGTGACCAGCGAGCTCGAGGCGATGGCCGAGCCGCAGCCGAAGGTCTTGAACTTGGCGTCTTCGATGATGCCGTCGGGGCTGACCTTGATCTGCAGCTTCATGACGTCGCCGCAAGCTGGCGCGCCGACCAGTCCGGTGCCGACATCGGCCGAGCTCTTGTCCAGCGAACCCACGTTGCGCGGATTCTCGTAGTGGTCGATGACTTTGTCGTTATAGGCCATGATGACTTCTCCTCAACTCCTGGCGTCGCGCCGATCGCAATGGACCGCCCTAGTGAGCCGCCCTAGTGGGCGGCCCAGGTCACGGACTTCAGATCGACGCCTTCCTGATGCATTTCCCATAGCGGGCTCATCTCGCGCAGCTTGCTGACATGAGCCACGATTTCGTCGACCGCCATGTCGACCTCCTCCTCGGTGGTGAACCGGCCGAAGCCGATGCGCAGCGAGGTATGCGCCATTTCCTCGTTCACGCCCAGCGCGCGCAGCACGTAGGACGGTTCCAGCGACGCCGAGGTGCAGGCCGAGCCGGACGACACCGACAGCCCCTTGATGCCCATCATCAGCGACTCGCCCTCGACGAAGGCGAAGCTGATGTTGAGATTGCCGGGGATGCGCTGTTCCAGATCGCCGTTCAGGTAGATCTCCGGCAGCCGCGCCTTGAGCGCGTTGTAGAAACGGTCGCGCAAGGCGCGCAGCCGCTCGGCCTCGGCCGGCATTTCCTTCTCGGCGATGGCACAGGCCTCGCCCAACCCGACGCAAAGCGGCGGCGCCAGGGTGCCCGAGCGCATGCCGCGCTCCTGCCCGCCGCCATTGATCTGCGCCACCAGCCGCACGCGCGGGCGGCGCCGCACGTAGAGCGCGCCGATGCCCTTGGGTCCGTAGATCTTGTGGCCCGAGATGCTCAGCAAGTCGATCTTCATCGCCTCGACGTCGATCTTGATCTTGCCCACCGCCTGGGCCGCGTCGGTGTGGAAGAATGCGCCCTTCTCGCGGCACAGCGCGCCGATCTCGGCCAACGGCTGGATCACGCCGATCTCGTTGTTGACCGCCATGATCGACACCAGCGCGGTCTTGTCGGTGATCGCCGCGCGCAGCTGGTCGAGATCGATCAGGCCGTTCGGCTGCACCGGCAGGTAGGTGACCTTGAAGCCCTTCTGCTCGAGATGGCGACAGGTATCGAGCACGCATTTGTGCTCGGTCACGGTGGTAACGATCTCGTTCTTCTTGTCGCCGTAGAACTCGGCCACGCCCTTGATCGCCAGGTTGTTCGATTCGGTGGCGCCGGAGGTGAAGATGATCTCCTTCTGGTCGGCGCCGACGATCGAGGCGACCTGGGCACGCGCCTGCTCCACCGCTTCCTCGGCTTCCCAGCCATAGGCGTGGCTGCGCGAGTGCGGATTGCCGAACTTGGTCGTGAAATAAGGCATCATCGCTTCCAGCACGCGCGGATCCATTGGCGTCGTCGCCTGGTAATCCAGATAGATCGGATTGCTGTTGCGCTTGATTTGTCCAACCACACCCATGACTTCGTTCCCTTCTCAAGCCGCCGTGCCCGAAACGGGCCGGCGCTGACCGGTGCGCGCCCACAGGGCGCCCCACCCGGCCACCAATCTCTCGACGTCGCGCGCGCCGCTGTCCCAGCCGAAGCTGATGCGGATGCCGTTGGCTGCCGACGCCGCATCGACGCCCATCGCCTGCAATACGTTCGAGGACCGCAATTTGCCCGACGAGCAAGCCGCGCCGGCGCTGACCGCCACCCCGGCCAGGTCGAGCGCCACGATCTGCGTCTCCGCCTTCACCCCCGGCATCTCGATGCACAAGGTGTTGGGCAGCCGCGAGGCTGCAAGGCCGAACACGCGCGCCTGCGGCGCCAGCGCCAGAAGCTGAAGCTGCGCGGCATCGCGCAGCGCCGCCACGGCAGGCATCTTCGACAGATGGTCCTCGACATGGCGCGCGGCAACGCCGAAGCCGACGATGCCGGCAATATTCTCGGTCCCGGCGCGGCGCGAGGCTTCCTGGCCGCCGCCCAGCATCTGCGCCTCGAGCGGAGCGTCCTTGCCGACCAGCAGCGCGCCGGTGCCCTGCGGGCCGCCGATCTTGTGCGCCGACAGGCTCATGTAATCGACATCGAGCGCGGCGAAATCGACCGCGATCTTGCCCAGCGCCTGGACCGCGTCGCACAGCACCAGCGCGCCATGGCGCCGGGCAATGCGCACCGCCTCGGCAACCGGCTGGATCGCGCCGGTCTCGTTGTTGGCCAGCATCACCGCCACCAGCGCCGGTTCCCGGTCCGCCGCCAGCAGGCGCTCGAGCGAGCCAAGATCGATCGTACCGTTGGCGTCGACCGGGACGCGGTCGGCCGCCTCGCCGGCATTGCGCAGCACCGAGTCATGCTCGATCGCCGACACGATCAGGCGCTTGCGGCCGCAGCCGCGCAGCGCCAGGGCATTGGCCTCGGTGCCGCCCGACGTGAAGACGATCTGCGCCGGCGCCACGTTCGCCGCCCGGCCCAGCGCCGCGCGCGCTTCCTCGATGCGCCGCCGCTGCGCCCGGCCGAAGCGATGCACCGACGAGGCATTGCCCGGCGCCAGCAGGCACTGGGTCATGGCGTCGATCACCGCCGGCAGCACGGGCGCCGTGGCATTGTAGTCGAGATAGCTGGCGACCGGCATGGCGATGCCTATTCCGCCGCCGCGATGACGGCCGCCGCCGGCGGCTCGATGCTCTTGGGCTGGGCCGCCGGATCGGCCGAGGCCGGCGGCGCCGCCATGACGCGGGCGCTGCCCAGCACGCGCTTCTCGATCACGTCCAGCAGGCTGACGCCGCTCAGGAACAGATGGATCTGGTTGCCCAGCTCGGCCCACAGATCGTGCGTCAGGCAGCGCGAGCGGTCGGACTGGCAGCCGATCGACGAGCCGCTTTTGCAGCGCGTCGCCTTGATCGGCTCGTCCACCGCCAGGATGATGTCGGAGATGCGCGTGTCGTCGAGCGGCCGCGCCAGCAGGTAGCCGCCGCCCGGCCCGCGCACGCTCTTGACCAGTCCGCCGCGCCGCAGCCGGCCGAATAGCTGTTCCAGATACGACAGGGAGATTTCCTGCCGGGTCGCGATCTCGCCCAGTGCAACTGGCTTGCCGCCGCTGTGGCGCGCCAAATCGACCATCGCCATGACGGCGTAGCGGCCCTTGGTGCTGAGTTTCACGGTCCTTGCTCCTTCACGTCAGGGGCGCATGCATGGCGCCCGACAATTCCAACCGTCACGAGCCGCGTTCGTTGGCGGCCTGCAGCTTGGCGATCTCGCCCACCACGGGCTCGCCACGCAGCGCTTCGATTTCGTTCTCCAGCTCGCCGACCCGCGCCTGCAGCGTTCGCACCGTGCGGACCAGATCGTCGACGGCGTGCTGGATCGGGTCCGGCAGTTCGGGGCACGGCGTGCCGTAAGCGATGAAGGCTTGCACCTCGGACGAGCCGCCGACCACGCGCGCGGGAATGCCGACGACGGTGGCGTTGGCCGGTACGTCCTGCACCACCACGGCATTGGCGCCGACGCGGGCGCCCGCGCGCACCGTGATCGGCCCCAGGATCTGCGCGCCGGATCCGACGATCACGTTGTCCTGCAAGGTCGGATGGCGCTTGACGTTGACCTGGGCGCGCGAATCGACCGCCGGCGCCGTGCCGCCCAACGTCACGTCGTGATAGAGCGTGACGTTATCGCCGATCTCGGCCGTCTCGCCGATCACCACGCCCATACCGTGGTCGGCAAAGAAGCGGCGGCCGATCTTCGCCGCCGGGTGAATTTCGATACCTGTCCAGAACCGGCCCCACTGCGAGAAGAACCGCGCCGCGAAGCGCCAATTGTGCTTCCAGAAGAAATGCGCCAGGCGGTGGAAGCGCATGGCATGGAACGACGGGTACGAGAACACCACGTCCCAACGCGAGCGGGCCGCGGGGTCGCGTGCGATGATGCCGTCGATTTCCTCGATTATGTTCTTGAAAATCATGCGATTGCCGCCGATATTGCGACCTCGGGCGCAGACGGGGCCACGAGGTTCGGTTTGGTCCGCTCCCGTTGCCGTTATATATTTTACCCGAGTATTCCAGTCAAGTATCAGGGTAGAAGATAAATGGCTGGTTTGGGTTAATTTCCGACCAGGGAAATCAGTTAAGTTCGTCGAATGATCCAGGCGTGGCGCCCGGCCGTCACCGGGTTTGGAACAGGATGCCTGACATAATTTTCAATGGCCCGGACGGGCGGCTCGAAGGGCGCTATCATCATAGCAAGCAGCCCAACGCGCCCGTTGCCTTGATGCTTCACCCCCATCCCCAGGCGGGCGGCAACATGCACAACAAGGTGGTCTTCACCTTGTTTCATGTCTTTGTAAACAAGGGCTTTTCCGTTCTGCGCTTCAACTTCCGCGGTGTCGGCCGCAGCCATGGCGTGTTCGATCACGGCCAGGGCGAGCTGAGCGATGCCGCCGCGGCGCTGGACTGGGCGCAGGCGGCCAATCCCGATGCCAGCGCCTGCTGGGTGGCGGGCTTTTCCTTCGGCGCCTGGATCGGCATGCAGTTGCTGATGCGCCGGCCGGAGATCGACGGCTTCATCTCCGTGTCGCCGCCGGCCAACATGTACGATTTCGGTTTCCTGGCGCCCTGCCCGTCGTCGGGTCTGATCGTGCATGGCGACAAGGACGATGTGGTGCCGGCCGCCGAAGTGGCCAAGCTGGCCAACAAGCTGGCGCATCAGCGCGACATCACCATCGACTTCAGGCTGGTGAAGGGCGCCAACCACTTCTTCCACAACAGCCTCGACAAGCTGGGCGTCGAGGTCGACAAGTACCTCACCAAGGCCATGACCGCCGGGCCCAAAGAGGCCGTGGCGCGCTAGAATTCAGGGGCGGGCGATCTTGCCGCCGGGCATGGGCCGCGGCACGCCGGTGGTGCCGGGCAGGCTCAGCGGAAGCCCCTTCATCACCCGTACTGCCAGATAGGCAAAAGCCTGTGCCTCCAAGGCGTTGCCGTCCCATCCTAATGTATCGCATTTGACCAGTCGGGCGGGCGCCAGGCGGATCGCCAGCCGCTCCATGAGCCAGTCGTTGTGACGGCCGCCGCCGCAGACGATCCAGCTGCGCGCCGGTTCGGGGAAATGCCGTGCCGCCTCGGCGATACTGGCGGCGGTGAACTCGGTCAGGGTCGCAGCCCCGTCGGCGGGGCCCAGCCCTTCCGCCAGCGCCGCTGTAAAAGCATTGCGATCCAGAGATTTGGGTGGGCGGCGGGCGAAATGATCGTGGCCCAGCCCCAACGCCACGCGCTGCTTGTCGGGCTTGCCGTAGCGCGCCAGGGCGCCGCCCTCGTCATGCGGCCGACCGGTATGCGCGCGCAGCCAGTCGTCGATCGGCGCGTTGCCCGGCCCGGTGTCGAAGGCGATGATCCGGTTGTCTTTTCCGATCCAGGTGACATTGGCCACGCCGCCGATATTGAGCACGGCAATGGGCCGCTCCATGTCCCGGATCAGCGCGGCATGGAATAGCGGCACCAGCGGCGCACCCTGCCCGCCGGCCGCGACATCGGCGCTGCGGAAATCATAGGCGACCGGCAAGCCCGACCGCGCCGCCAACCGTGCGGCATCGCCGATCTGCACCGTCAGGCGCTGCTCCGGTTGGTGCAAGATGGTCTGGCCATGGAATCCAATAATATCTATATTTCCGTATGTTGAAGAACTTTCCTTAACTATTATATCAATAGCGTCAAAATGATAATCGGTGAGCTGGGCGGCGATTTCTGCCACACCATCGGCATCGCCACGCCGCCCCAGCACGCCCCGCAGGCGGTCGCGGAAGCTTTCCGGATAGGGAACGGTGATGGCGGGGCCGGTCTGGACGAAGCCCTCGCCGTCGGAGCGCAGCAGCGCGGCATCGACCCCGTCCATCGAGGTGCCGCTCATCAAGCCGATCGCCGTCAATCCGGCCATCCCTGTCCCCATCATCCACCCGAGATCATCCACACCCCGGATCATCCACAAGGGCGGCACACTGTCCGATGCTGCCAGAAGCGGGCCGGCCGCGGGCCGGCCGCCGACCGATCGCGGCGCCGCACCGGCCTTTGCCCCCATCACCCCGCCATGTTACATCGCCTGCCCGCCGGCGGGGCATTTTCCGGCAAGAGGCAAGAATGGCATCGTTCAAATCCGATTTCATGCAAGCCATGCACGCGCGTGGCTATGTGCACCAGGCCACCGACGAGGCCGGCATCGACGAACAGGCGGCCGCCGGCAAGCTGATCGCCTATGTCGGCTACGACTGCACCGCCGATTCGCTGCATATCGGCCATCTGGTGTCGATCATGATGCTGCGCTGGCTGCAGAAGACCGGCAACCGGCCGATCGCGCTGATGGGCGGCGGCACCACCAAGGTGGGCGATCCCTCGGGCAAGGACGAGACGCGCAAGCTGCTGGGCGTCGAGCAGATCGACGCCAACATGCAGGCCATCAAGCGCAGCTTCGCCAATTTCATGGATTTCGGGGAACAAACCGGCGGCGCCGTCATGGCCAACAACGCCGAGTGGCTCGACACCCTGCTCTACATCCCGCTGCTGCGCGAGGTCGGCCGCCACTTCTCGGTCAACCGCATGCTGACCATGGATTCGGTGCGGCTGCGGCTGGAGCGCGACCAGCCACTGTCGTTCCTGGAATTCAACTACATGATCCTGCAGTCCTACGATTTCGTCGAGCTGGCGCGGCGCTACGGCTGCAACGCCCAGTTCGGCGGCTCCGACCAGTGGGGCAATATCGTCATGGGCGTCGAGCTGGGCCGGCGCATGGACGAGCGCAGCCTGTTCGGCCTGACCTGCCCGCTGATCACTACCGCCTCGGGCGCCAAGATGGGCAAGACCGCCGCCGGCGCGGTGTGGCTCAATCCCGAGCGGCTCAGCCCCTACGACTACTGGCAGTTCTGGCGCAACACCGAGGACGCCGATGTCGGCCGCTTCATGAAGCTGTTCACCGACCTGCCGCTGGACGAGATCGCCCGGCTGGAGGCGCTGGGCGGCGCCGAGATCAACGAGGCCAAGAAGATCCTGGCCTTCGAGGCGACCCGCCTGTGCCACGGCGAGGCCGCCGCGCAACAGGCGGCGGAGACCGCGCGCCAGACCTTCGAGCAGGGCGCGCTGGCCGACAACCTGCCGTCGATCGACGTGGCGCGCGCCAGTCTCGAAAGCGGCATCGCCGCCTTCGAGCTGCTGCACCAGGCCGGTCTTGCCGCCTCCAAGAGCGAAGCGCGCCGGCTGATCAAGGGCGGCGGCGCGCGGGTCAACGACCGCGCCATCGCCGAGGAGGCGGAGGCCATCACATTGGCGATGGCCGACGGTGATGGCCGCATCAAGCTGTCCGCCGGCAAGAAGAAGCACGTCATCGTGCGGGCGGTCTGAGGTGGGCACCATCGAGAGCGTCGAGCAGCTCGAGGCGCTTTACGGCCAGCCGGGCGACGCCTCGCTGGTGAAGGAAGTGGGCTACGTCACGCCGCACTACCGGCGGCTGATCGAAGCCTCGCCCTTTGCCGTGCTGGCCACCGCCGGGCCGGAAGGTCTCGATTGCTCGCCGCGCGGCGACCAGCCCGGCTTCGTGCGCGTGCACGACGCGCGCACCCTGATGCTGCCCGACCGCATGGGCAACAACCGGGTCGATTCGCTGCGCAACATCGTGCGCGACCCGCGCCTGGCGCTGCTGTTCATGATCCCCGGCTCCGGCACCACCTTGCGGGTCAATGGCCGCGCCGTACTGTCGGTCGATGCCGATCTGCTGGCCTCGTTCGCGGTCGACAACAAGCTGCCGCGCTCGGTCATCGTCATGACCGTCGAGACGATCTTCTTCCAATGCGCACGCGCCATCGTGCGGTCGGCGCTGTGGGATCCCGCCCGGCACGTCGAGGCCAAGTCCCTGCCCTCGCCGGGCGAGATCCTGGCGGCACTGAGCGACGACAAGGTCGGCGGCGAGAGTTACGACAAGGCCTGGCCGGAACGCGCCCGCAAGTCGTTGTGGTGAGCGATCCGGCTACTGGCGCGGCGGCTCGTTGGGCGGCCGCGGCGGTTGGCCGCTCTCGAGGTTCTCGTCGTCCGGCGTGCCGCCGCCGAAGATGTTGCTGAGGAAGCCCGGCGCCAGCACCGACAGCGGGTTGGTGGTGACCTTGGGCTGGGAAATCGGCCCTTCGACGGCATAGTTGATCGAGAACAGCCCCTTGCCGGGCCCGCCCAGGATCAGCGGTCCCAGCAGCGGTATGTTGCCGAGCACGCTGTTCAGCACGTAGGCCGGCACGATCACGCCGGAAATCTGCACCGTGTCGTTGTTGGTGTTGATGCGGCCCGAGGCGGTGATGCCGATCGACGAGCCGGCGGTGCGCGCGCCGCGCAAGGTCAGCACCCCGCTTTCCCAGGTGAAGGGCGCCACCAGCTGGTTGAACTCAATGCCGTTGCCGGAGAAGCTCGACAGCGCATCGGTCAGCGCGCCCACGGTCAGCACGTCGCCGACCACCGGCGTCTTCTGCAGCTTGTAGGAATCGATGGTCAGTCGGCCGCGCAGCGGCGAGCCGGGCTTGGTGTCGTCGAACGCCGCGTCCAGTCGCGCCTTGCCGCCGAACATGCCCTCCAGCCAGCCCAGCGACTTGAGGACCGCGCCGATATCGGTCGCCGTCAAGGTCAGGCTGCGGCCCTGGTTGATCGGCCGGACGTCGAGCTGCAGGGTGGCATCGGGCAGCGCGCGGGCAGTGACGCTGCCGTTGAGCAGCCGGCCGCCCTGCATGTGCAGGCGCCCCACCACATTGTCGATCTCGCCGCGCTTGGTCAGCAGGCGGCGCAGGTTGAGATCGATGTCGAGGATCGGACCGCTGGGCGGCTTCACCGCGGCCGGCGGCTTTGCCTGAGCCTGCGGGGCGCTGTCGTCCGCCAGGTATGGCGCGGCGTCGAAGCTGTTGCCCTTCAGCACCAAGGCGAATCCCGATTCGGTGCGGGTCAGCGAGCCGCTCAGATCGTTGCGTCCGCTGATCAGCCGGTCGAAGCTCACCTGGCTGATGCCATTGGCGCCCAGCCCGAGCTTGCCGCGCAGGTCGACGTCGCCGGTGGCGAGTTGAACGTCGAATTCGCTGGGCCGCTTGCCCTGGTGGACCTCGAACGAGAGCTTGGCGCCGGCATCCTTGCCGGCCGGCTTGCTCCAGCCCAGCTCGGGCATGCTGAGCACCACCTGCTTCAGGTCGAGCGAGGCGTCGAGCACGCCGCCGCCGGCCAGATTGTCCTGGAAGATCGCCGTCACGCCGATCGGACCGCTGACATAGGGCGCCAGGGGCACGCCCAGCCGCGCCAGTTCGGCCACATCCAGCGTGGCCTTGAGCTGGTAGCGCCGCCGGAAGCCGACCGTCCTGCCGAAATTCTCGTGCCAACTGACGTCGGAGGCGATGCCGCCGACCTTGGCCTTGCCGCGCACGTCGAGTTCCTGCCCGTTGAGCTGCAAGGTCACGGCGCCGTCGGTCAGATCGACGCCGGGCACCGCGTCCTTGATCGACAGCGCCCGCGTCGAGGCCGAAGCCGAGAACTCCACCTGTTTCATGGTCAGCCCGTCGAGCAGCGGAAACTGCAGCAGCAGGCGGGCGGCGATCTGTCCTCCCGCGCGCGACGGGGCGATGACCGAACTGGGCGGAATGCCGACCTTGGGATGCGACAGCAGCCTGACGATCGAGGCGAACGGCCCGGTCGCCGACATGTCGATCAGGGCGCGCTCGTCGGCCGAGTTGAGGTTGACGAGCGTCACGTCGGCGCCGTCGAGATTGATGTCGCCCAGCCGTCCAGTGTCGATATGGAATGCCGCCTGGGTCGGACCGAACGTGGCGTGGCCGCTGACGCCCTCCACCGGCGGCATCGGCGCCAGATACTGCACGGTGACGTCGGAGAACTTCATGCCGCCGCTGACGACGGTGGCTTCGAGCCGGTCGGGATCGTCGAGCGGTCCCTTGAGCGCGAGCTTGAGCGCAATATCGCGCGCGGTGCCCTGGCTCACATTCGCCAGGGCCCAGCGCCGGCCGCCCGGAGCCAGGTTGGGCGGCCAGTAGCGCGCCAGATCGGCGCCGGCGAAGCCGTCGATCGCGATATCCGCCTGCAGGTCGAGGCCGGCGGAATCGAACCTGCCCTTGCCCGACGCCGCCACGGTAGTGGTCCCCAGCACCACCCGGGCGTCGTCCAGCGCCAGCGTCCTGGCGGCGAGATTGACCTCGCCCCGCAAGGCGACGCTCTGCACCGAGCGGGCCTCGCCCAGAAGGTCGGGCATGTCGATGGTGCCCGCGCCCCCCGCCATATTGACCGTCACGCTGCGCAGATCGCCCTGGCCCGACAGCACGGCATCGACAGTGCCCGATAGCGGCACGTCGAACGCGGCCAGCCGGCCCAGCGACGGATCGATGGTGGCGAAGGCGGACGGCCGCAGTCCCTCGAAGTTCAAGGCAACCGCCAGCCGGTCGCGGTTGCGCGTGTAGAGCGCGCGCACGTTGACGGTCGAACGCTGCTGGCCGACATCGAGCTCCATGGTCGCCTCGCCCAGCACGCCCTCCGCATCGCGATAGAGGGCGATGTCGGCGTTGGGCGCCCGCCAGGTCAGGTTGCGCGGCTTGTCCTCGAACACGATTTCCGCGCCGGCGATCGACACGCGATCGAGCTTGCGAATGGCGCTGTCGCCGCCGCCGTTGAGCAATTGCTCGAACAGCAGGGCCACGATCTGGTCCGACGAATCGCTGCTTTGCTTGTCGAGGCCGTAATTGAGCCGGCCGTCCTGCTCGATGGCGACATGCAGCCGCAGCTTCTCGAGCTGGATCGAGGTAGGCGCCAGTTCCCCGGTCACCAGGGACACCAGGCTGAGCTTGACCGCGGCGTCGGGGATGGTGGCGATCACCTGTCCCTGGGCGCTGATCGCCTCGACCGTCTGGACATGGATTTCCAGGGTACGGTCCCAGCCGGCCCAGTTCAGGCTCATGGAGCGGGCCACGAGGCGGATCGAACCGTCGGCGGTCGTCAGGCCGCGCTCGACATAGGGTCGCAGCAGGTCCAGCGGCACAGGGCCCTGCGACAGGCGCCAGACGGCCAACGCCGTCAGCACGACCAGTCCGGCGACGGCGAACATGGCCGTGCGCAGCAGAATCCTGCCTGTACGCCTGATCAAACGGTAGACCCTCTTGCGCTGGTTGACCGGGTCGGCTTATTGCCCCAGCCTGCGCTCAACCCTTAGCCGAATAACAGGCAAGCCGAAGCAGGACAACGCTTTTCGCCATATGGCTCCCCTCTCGATCGGGCAAATCGCCCAGCGCATGCCCAAGCCCGCCCTGCCGCAGCAAGCCGCGGTCGGACTGGAACATTGGACCGAACGCGTCGCCCGACTGCCGGCCGACCAACCCGCCACGCTCAGGGCCCGCCTGCTGGGCGAGTCCGCGGCCGGCTGCCAGCTCCTGGAGTCGCTGTTCGGCAACAGCCCCTATCTGGGGCAGTTGGCGCTGGCGGATCCCGCCTTCCTGGCCGAAGCACTCGAAATCGGTCTGGACCAGGCCGCCATGCGCGCCCTGGATGCCGCCGGCGATACCGTGGCCGGCGAACCTGAAACGAAGATTATGGCGCGGCTGCGGCAAGCCAAGCGTCAGGTCGCCCTGGTCACGGCCCTGGCCGACATCGCCGGCCTCTGGCCGCTGGAGCGCATCACCGGAGCGCTGTCGCAGCTGGCGGAGCGTTCGCTCGATGCAACCGTCGACCATCTGTTGCGCGACGCCGAGGCGAAGGGATTGCTGCGCCTGTCGGGCAACACCGGCAACGCGGGCTATTTCATCCTGGGCATGGGCAAGCTCGGCGCGGGCGAGCTGAACTATTCCAGCGACATCGACTTGATCGCGCTGTACGACGCGGACAAGGCGATGGCCTGCGGCCTGGAATCGCCCGGCCCGTTCTTCGTGCGCCTGACCCGCGATCTGGTGCGCATCATGACCGAGCGCACCGCCGACGGTTACGTATTCCGCACCGATCTGCGCCTGCGGCCCGATCCCGGGTCTACTCCCCTCGCCATCTCGGTGCTGGCGGCCGAGACATATTACGAAAGCGTCGGCCAGAACTGGGAACGCGCCGCCATGATCAAGGCGCGACCGGTGGCGGGCGATCGCGATTCCGGTCGCGATTTCCTCAAGACGCTGGTGCCCTATGTGTGGCGCAAGTCGCTCGACTTCGCCGCCATCCAGGACATCCATTCCATCAAGCGCCAGATCAACGCCCATCGCGGCGGCGGCACCATCGCGGTCAAGGGCCACAACATCAAGCTGGGCCGGGGCGGCATCCGCGAGATCGAGTTCTTCGCCCAGACCCAGCAGTTGATCTATGGCGGCCGCATGCCGGCGCTGCGCGTCAACGGCACGGTCGCGGCGCTGCAGGCGCTGGCGGCGGAAGGGCTGATCAGGCAGCAGACCGCCGACGAGCTGACGCAGGCATATGGGTTTTTGCGCCAGGTCGAGCACCGCCTGCAGATGATCGGCGACGAGCAGACCCACACCCTGCCGGCCGACGATGCGCGGCTGCGCGAGCTGGCGCTGTTCCTGGGCTATCGCGACGGCGAGGAATTCGCCGCGGTGCTGGTGCAGTGGCTGCGCCTGGTCGAACGCCACTACGCCAATCTGTTCGAGGACGCCCCCAGCCTGTCCGGCCCCGGCAACCTGGTGTTCACCGGCGCCGAGGACGATCCCGATACCATCGCCACCTTGCGCAACCTGGGCTTCGCCGATCCCAGCCGCGCTGCCGCCGCCGTCCGGCAATGGCATCACGGACGCTATCGCGCCACCATCACCGCCCGTTCGCGCGAATTGCTGACCGAACTGATCCCGACCATCCTCAAGGAGCTGGGCGGCACGGCCGATCCGGATGGGGCGTTGATGCGCTTCGACGCCTTCATGGCGCGACTGCCGGCCGGCATCCAGCTGTTCTCGCTGTTCTACGCCAATCCCAGTCTGCTGCGGCTGGTCGCCACCATCATGGGCAGCGCGCCGCGCCTGGCCGAGCATCTGGGCCGCAAGCCGGCGCTGTTCGACGCGCTGCTGCACACCGACATGCTGGACTCGCTGCCCGACCCGGCGAGCCTGCGCGACAGCCTGGACGAGCAGCTGCGCATCGCCGCCGATTTCCAGGACGTGCTCGATATCACGCGGCGCTGGATGAACGACCACCGCTTCCAGATCGGCGTGCAGCTCCTCACCCGGCGCATCGACCAGCAGCGCGCCGGGCCGGCGCTGACCGCCGCCGCCGACGTGGTGCTGCGCGCGCTGGTGCCGCGGGTGCAGGCCGAATTCGCGCGCCAGCACGGCGAATTCGCCGGCCCCAGCCTGGCGGTGGTGGCGCTGGGCAAGCTGGGCAGCGGCGAGATGACGGCGACGTCGGATATCGACCTGATGTTCGTCTACGATATCCCGCAGGACGTCGAGGAATCCGATGGCGAGAAGCCGCTGCCGCCGATCCAGTACTACACCCGCCTCAGCCAGCGCATCATCAACGCGGTGACCGCGCTGACCAACGAAGGCGTGCTGTTCGAGGTCGACATGCGGCTGCGGCCGTCGGGCAATGCCGGCCCGCTGGCCTCCAGCCTCAAGGCTTTCGAGGACTACCAGGCCGCCTCCGCCTGGACCTGGGAGCATATGGCGCTGGTGCGCGCGCGCGTGGTCGCCGGGCCGCCCGACCTGGTGAGCCGTCTGGAAGCGGCGATCGCCGGGGTGCTGACCAGGCCGCGCGATCCGGACCGCCTGCTGGCCGACGTCGCCGACATGCGCGAGCGCATCGCCAGGCACAACAAGGCCAAGAACGAGTGGGACTTCAAGTATTTCCGCGGCGGGCTGTTCGACATCGATTTCGTCGGGCAATACGTGCTGCTGCGCGATGCCGCCGCCCACCCCGAGCTGCTGGCCCGGCGCGCGCCCGATATCCTGGACCGCGCCGCCGCGCTGGCCCTGGTCGACCCGGCCGACGCCGCGCTGCTCGGCGAGGCCTGCCGGCTGTGGCAGAACCTGCAGGCACTGCTGCGCCTCACCATGGCCGCCGACGAGGCCGATTTCGACGAGCAGGCGGCGCCGCCGGGGCTGCGGACGATCCTGGCGCAGGCCGGCGGCGTATCGGACCTGGCGGCGCTCAAGGCCAAGATGGTGGCAACGGCGCAGGCTGTATACGCTGTCTATCGCAAGATCATCGAGCAGCCGGCGGCGCGACTGCCGGTACAGGACAAAGGGGAACCGGCATGAGCGTGGATGTGGGCAAGAAGGCGCCCGATTTCTCGGCGCCGACCGATGGCGGCGGCAAGCTGAAGCTGTCCGAGCTGAAGGGCAAGAACGTGGTGCTGTATTTCTATCCCAAGGACGACACCTCGGGCTGCACCAAGGAAGCCTGCTCGTTCACCGAGGCGATGCCCGGCTTCAACAAGCTGAAGGCCGCGGTGATCGGCGTGTCGCGCGATTCGGTCGCCAGCCACGACAAGTTCAAGAAGAAGTACAAGCTCGCCTTCCCGCTGGTGTCCGACGAGGACGGCAAGGTGTGCGAGAAATACGGCACCTGGGTCGAGAAGAGCATGTATGGCCGCAAATACATGGGCATCGAGCGCTCGACCTTCCTGATCGACGCCACCGGCGTGGTGCGCAACGTGTGGCGCAAGGTCAAGGTGCCCGGCCATGCCGAAGAGGTGATGGCCGCGCTGAAGGCGTTGAAGTAGATCGTCTTTACCTCTCCCACCGGGAGAGGTCGACTGCATGAGCGCCAGCGAGTGCAGTCGGGTGAGGGGCTACCAGAATTGATGAAGCCCCTCACCCGCTCGCTACGCTCGCGACCTCTCCCGGTGGGAGAGGTTAAGATTACGCATGCCCTGCGATGCGGTGCGGCTGGTAGGGCTCTTCCAGGTATTTGATCTCCTGGGCATCGAGCTTGAGATCCATCGCCCCCAGCAATTCGTCGAGCTGCGGCATCTTGCTGGCGCCGACGATCGGCGCGGTGACGAACGGCTTGTGCAGCATCCAGGCCAGCGCCACCTGGGCCGGCTTGACGCCGCGTTTGCCGGCGGTCTCGACCACGCGGTCGACGATGGTGAAGTCGCTGTCGTGGTAATACATGCGGTGCGCCATCGGATCGGTCCGGGCGCGCACGGTCTGGGTGTTGGCGTTTTCCTGACGGTCCGATGGCCGGCGGTTGCCGGCCAGGAAGCCGCGCGCCAGCGGACTCCACGGCGTGACCGCCACGCCCTGGTCGACGCATTGCGGGATCATCTCCCGCTCCTCCTCGCGATAGATCAGATTGTAGTGGTTCTGCATCGACACGAACGGCGTCAGCCCGTTGATGCGCGCCACGTGCTGGGCCTTGGCGAACTGCCAGGCATACATGCTGGAGGCGCCGATATAGCGCGCCTTGCCGGCCTTCACCACGTCGTGCAGCGCCGTCATGGTCTCCTCGATCGGCGTTTCGCGATCCCAGCGATGGATGATGTAGAGGTCGATATAGTCGGTGCCCAGGCGGCGCAGCGAGGCGTCGACCTGGTCCATGATGTGCTTGCGCGACAGCCCCTTGCCCAGCGGGCCATTGTTCATCGGATTGTAGACTTTGGTGGCGATCACCTGTTCGTCGCGCCGGCCCAGGTCGCGCAAGGCGCGGCCGGTGATCTCCTCGCTGACGCCCAGCGAATACATGTTGGCGGTGTCGTAGAAGTTGATGCCCGCTTCCCAGGCGCGACGGTAGAACGGCTTGGAATCGTGCTCCTCGAGCACCCATTCGCGCCACGACTTGGCGCCGTAGGTCATGGTGCCGAAGCACAGGCGCGAGACCTTCAGGCCGGTATTGCCCAGGCGTACGTATTCCATCGTTCCCTCCCGGTTAGCTGGCTTCGGCCTCCGCGTTGTGCACCCGCGCGGCCAGCGCGGCGGCCATGAACTGATCGAGATCGCCGTCCAGCACGCGCTGCGAATCGGTGCGCTCCACGCCGGTGCGCAGATCCTTCACCATCTGGTAGGGCTGCAGCACGTAGGAGCGGATCTGGTGGCCCCAGCCGATATCGGATTTGGAATCGGCTTCCTTCTGGGCCGCCTCCTCCCGCTTCTGCAGCTCGGCCTCGTAGAGCCGCGCCTTCAGCATCTGCATGGCCATGGCGCGATTGCGATGCTGCGAGCGATCGGACTGGCAGGCTACGACGATGCCGCTGGGCATATGGGTGATGCGGATGGCGCTGTCGGTCTTGTTGACGTGCTGGCCGCCGGCGCCGGAAGAACGGTAGGTGTCGACCCGCAGATCCTTGTCCAGCACCTCGATCTCGATGGTGTCGTCGATCACCGGATAGACCCAGACCGAGGCGAAGGAGGTGTGCCGCCGCGCCTGGCTGTCGAAAGGCGAAATCCGCACCAGCCGGTGCACGCCGCTTTCGGTCTTGAGCCAGCCATAGGCGTTGTGGCCCGATACCTGCAGGGTCACCGACTTGATGCCGGCCTCTTCGCCGGGGCTTTCTTCCAGCCACTGCACCTTGTAGCCGTGCTGCTCGGCCCAGCGCAGATACATGCGCGCCAGCATCTCCGCCCAGTCCTGCGACTCGGTGCCGCCGGCGCCGGCATGGATCTCGACGTAGCAGTCGTTGGCGTCGGCCTCGCCCGACAGCAGGGTCTCGAGCTCGAGCTTCCCGGCCTCGTCGCGCAACAGGCGCAACTGCTTCTCGGCGTCCTCGACCATGGCGCTGTCGCCCTCGGCCTCGGCCAGTCCGATCATCTCGACATTGTCGCGCACGCCAGCTTCCAGCCGGCGCACCTGGGCCAGCGCCTGGTCCAGATGGGTCCGTTCGCGCATCACGAGCTGCGCGGCCTTGGCGTCGTTCCAGAGATTGGGGTCTTCGGCTCGCGCGTTCAGTTCGGCCAGGCGTTCGACGGCGCGATCGTAGTCAAAGATGCCTCCTCAGCAGCCCGACCGACTGCTTGATCTGCTCGACGAGGGCTTCGGCTTCCGCACGCATGGACCAATCCCGATTGGGCCGCCGCCCGGCGGCGACGGCAGACGATGAAGAAGGCGATGTTTTAAAGCCTATCGCGGCGGGAGGGAAGCGCCCTCGCGCCGCCGGCGGCTCGCCCCGCCCGCAGGCGGAAACCGGCTCGCCCTAATAGGTTTCGCCGGTCCCGGACAGTACGGGCTTGCTGGTACCGTCGGGGTTGCTGGCGCCCAGCACGCTGAAATCGCCCGAGCCGTCCAGCACCGTCGCCTGGCCGGTCGGTTCGGTGCCGGGCTTGAAGGCCTCGAGGATGGCGCGCGGATCGTTGGCGGCCGCCGGCTGGCCGGTCTGCAGGTCGACGCGCACCATGCGGATGCCGTCGGGGATGCGGAACGGCGTGTTGGGCTTGTCCTTGAAGTAGGTCTCGGCGAACTCCTTGAACACGGGCACCGACACCGAACTGCCGGTCTCGCCCTTGCCCAGGGTGCGCGGCTCGTCGAAGCCGACGAACGTGCCCATCACGATGTCGGGCGAATAGCCGATGAACCACAGATCCTTGGCGTCGTTGGAGGTGCCGGTCTTGCCGGCCAGCACGCGGTTCAGGCCCGCCAGCGCCGCGGCGGTGCCGCGCACCGGCACGCCTTCCATGATGTGCACCATCTGGTAGACCGACTGCTGGTCGAAGATGATCTCGCGATTGTCGGGGATCTGCGGCGGCGCCTGGCGGCTCCACGCCACGTTGGTGCATTGCGCGCAGGGCCGCTGGTCGGCCTTGTAGACAGTGACGCCGTTGCGGTCCTGCACGCGATCGATGAAGGTCGGCACGATACGGTGTGCGCCGTTGGCCAGCATGCCGTAGGCGGTGGCCATGCGCAGCAAGGTGGTCTCGCCGGCCCCCAGCGCCATCGGCAGCACCGGCAGCATGTTGTCGATCACGCCGAAGGTCTTGGCGGTGGCGGCGATCTTGTCCATGCCGACATATTGGGCGATGCGCACCGTCATCAGGTTGCGCGACTTCTCGATGCCGGTGCGCAAGGTAGAAGGCCCGAGGAAGTCGCGCGAGTAGTTCTCCGGCTTCCACAGCGGCTGGTTCGGACCGGGGTCGTAGACGAACGGCGCATCCAGCACCAGGCTGGAGGGCGTCAGCCCGTTGTCGAGCGCGGTGAGATAGACGAACGGCTTGAACGAGGAGCCGGGCTGGCGCATCGCCTGGGTGGCGCGGTTGAACTGGCTGCGCTGATAGCTCCAGCCGCCGACCATGGCCAGCACGCGTCCGGTATGCGGGTCGATGACGATGGCGCCGCCGTCGACATTGGGCACCTGGCGCAATGCGAAGGTACCGGCCGGCACCGGCTTGCCCTTGGCGTCGGCGGTAACGGCCTCGACCGGCACGATGTCGCCCAAGGCGACGACGTCGCCGGCCTTGCGCGGCGGATTGCCGACCTTCTGGTCCTCGAGCGTCGGCCGCGCCCAGGCCATCTCCGCGAACGGAATGGTGCCCTGCTTGCCGTCGGGCAGCCCGATCGTGGCGCGGTCGTTCTCGACCTTCAGCACCACGGCCAGCTGCCAGTTCGACGGACCCGTGAGCGGCTTGCTCTCGGCGAACTTGTTCAGCCCGTCCTTCCAGTTGTCGAAGTTGTCCAGCTTGCCCCAGGCGCCGCGCCAGCCGTGGCGGCGGTCGTAGGCGGTCAACCCGTCGCGCAGCGACTGCTCGAGCAGCGGCTGGATCGAAGGGTCGAGCGTGGTACGCACGGTCAGGCCGCCTTCGTAGAGCTTCTGCTCGCCGTACATCGCCAGCAGCTGGCGCCGCACTTCTTCGGCGAAGAAATCGGCGCTGACGGTGTCGCTGTCGGGACGGCGACGCAGCTGCAGCGGCTCGGCGCGCGCCTTGGCCGCCTCGTCGGCGGTGATGTAGCCGTCTTCCTGCATGCGGCCGATCACGTAGTCGCGGCGCTGCTTGGCTTCGGCGGCGGAGCGGGAAATGCTGTAGCTGCTGGGCGCCTTGGGCAGGCCGGCCAGATAGGCCGCCTCGGCGATGGTCAGCTCGTCGAGCGACTTGCCGAAATAGTTCAGCGCCGCGGCCGCCACGCCGTAGCTGCCCGAGCCCAGGAAGATCTCGTTGAGATAGAGCTCCAGGATGCGGTCCTTGGAGAAGGTGTTCTCGATCCGCACCGCCAGGATGGCCTCGCGGATCTTGCGGCTGATGGTGGCCTCGTTGGTCAGCAGGAAATTCTTGGCCACCTGCTGGGTGATGGTCGAGGCGCCTTCGGGACGTTTGTGCTGCCCGGTCAGCTTGGCCAGGATGTTGCTGAGCACGGCGCGGGCGGTGCCGACGAAATCGACGCCGTGATGGCTGTAGAAGCGCTGGTCCTCGGCGGAGATGAAGGCCTGCTTGACGCGCTTGGGAATGGCGGAGACCGGCACGTAGATGCGCCGCTCCTTGGCGTATTCGGCCAGCAGCCTGCCGTCAGAGGCGTAAAGACGCGTGGTGGTGGGCGGATCGTAGGAGGCCAGTTGCTGGTGGTCGGGCAGATCGGCCGAGAAGTGGAAATAGGCCACCACGCCACCGACGATCAGCGCTGCCACCAGCGCCAGCGTGGCAAACCCCAGATATTTCAGCAGTCGCAGCACGGCGCCCCTTCCGGTCGTGCCCGGTATATCGCCGCACCCTGCCGCGCGGTTCCCGGTCGCGACCTATATCGCAAGCCCAACGGGCCTCTCGCAAGCCCAATAGCCCCTGGCTAGCGTAAAATTGCGGCAGACTGGTGACGCGGAGCCCCTTGGATCCGAGGGACTTGGGCGGCGGCCGGCGCGGCGGATTGGCGCTATTTGCGGACGATCGTGGCCGGCGGCGGGGCCGGCTGCAGCGTGGCGAAGAAGCCGTCGATGGCCTGCACCATGCCGCGCGCCATGCGCTGTTCGTAGCCGGCGGTGCGCAACTGGCGCTCCTCCCCGGCATTGGACAGGTAGCCCAGCTCGATCAGTGCGGCGGGCACGTCGGTGGCGGTCAGCACCGCAAACCCGGCCGAACGGTTGGGGCTCTGCACCAGCGGGATGCCGAGCTTGGCCAGGTCCTGCACCAACAGCCCGGCGAAGATGCGCGAGCGGTTGATGGTCTCGCGCTGCGCCAGGTCGATCAGGATCGACTGCACGTCGGGCGCCTGACGGTTGAGATCCAGGCCGGCGATCACGTCGGCCTTGTTCTCCTTCTGCGCCAGCATCGCCGCCTCGCGGTCCGAGCCGGTCTCCGACAGGGTGTAGACGGAGGCGCCGCGGGTCTCGCTATCGTTGTGCGAATCGGCGTGGATCGAGATGAACAGCTCCGCCCCGGCCGAGCGGGCGAAAGCGACGCGATCGCGCAGCGCCATGAACCGGTCGTCGTCGCGCGTCAGGATCACCTTGTAGCGGCCGGTGGCGGCGAGCTGGCGGGCCAGTTCCTTGGCCATGGCCAGGGTCAGCACCTTTTCGAAGTTGCCGCTGACGCCGATGGCGCCGGGATCGACGCCGCCATGGCCGGGATCGAGCACCACGATGCGGCGCTTGTCGATGTCCTTGCGCGGCGGCGGCACGGCGTGGAACACGGTCGGCTCGGTCTTGGCGACGGCCGCGTGCTGGGCCTTGGAAGCGTCGGCCTGCTTGGCGAAGCTGGCCTCGTCGGTGCGGTCGAAATCCAGCACGAAGCGGAAAGGATGCGGTCCGATCGGATCGAGCAGGAAGCTGCGCTTGACCGCCACCGGTTCGGACAATTCGATGACGATGCGCCCGTCATTGGCGCCGAACTGGCCGAAGCGGAACCCCTTGATGGTGGCGTTCTCCTTCAGCATGCGGCTGACGCCGTCGCCGTTGATCTTCCAGGCGACGCTGGGGAAATCGACCACCAGCCGATAGGGATCGCGCAGGGTATAGATCTTGAAATCGACCTTTTGCGACAGATCGACGACCAGCCGCGTGCCATCGAGCTGCCGGCCGGCGCGCACGCCCAGCACTTCGGGTTCCGCCGCCTGGCCGGGCATTGCCGCCAGCAACGCACTCGCCACCAGGACGATGGATGCGATCAAACCGAGCGCCCCCGCCCGCCACAATCTGACAAAAACAGCCATTCCAGCCGGACGAATATGAGGAATTCGGCGTAACTATATATGAATTCTGCATATTTTGGCAATGCTTTGCAGCGCCGCGCGCGAACGTCGCCGCCTAAGTCCTTTGCAGTCTTAAATTGCGTTGTGATTTGGCCGGCCCGACAGTATGGTGCTTTCGCGAACGGGCCGTTCCTGTCCGCCACGGTCACAAAATGGCCGAAGGCGGCGGCACTCCGCCAGCCCTTGTCCGGTTCTGCCGGACAATGCCCCATTAGTTAGCCCTGATGGCTGTGTGCCACGGGCCGTGTCGGTGGCGGGTGGGCGACGAAGTGCTGTGGTGGGAGCGGTTTAACTGAAACCCCGAGATCGTGCGGCGCGCTTGGCGCCCGGGGCGCTAGACAGACTCCCCGTCCTGGCCGTTGGGCCGTTCGACGGGTCGATGACAGCGCCGACGATTTCGTGTCAGACGAGGCCGTATCTGCTCCGTTGGTTCGCGCGGAGCGCCGGGTGCGGCCGGGAGTCCGACCAAATGGTCAAGCGCATGCTGATCGACGCCACCCATCCCGAAGAAACCCGGGTCGTGGTGGTCAACGGCACCAAACTCGAAGAATTCGACTTCGAGACCTCCACCAAGAAGCAGCTCAAGGGCAATATCTACCTGGCGAAGGTCATTCGCATCGAACCGTCGCTGCAGGCGGCGTTCGTCGATTACGGTGGCAATCGCCACGGCTTCCTGGCCTTCAGCGAAATCCATCCCGACTACTACCAGATCCCGGTCGCCGACCGCGAAGCGCTGCTGGCCGAACAGGAACGCCGCGCCCGCCAGTCCGAAGAGCAGCAGGAAAGCGGCGGCGGCCGGCGCTGGCGCAACCGCCGCAACGAGCGCAACCGCCGCCCCGAAGCCGACCAGGCAGCCGACCAGGCCAATGCCGCGGGCGCCGGCGATGACAGCGAGACCGCCCTGGCCGAGACCGAAGGTCACGACCTGGTGGCCGAACCCGGCGACAGCGGCTTCGACGGCAGCCAGGTCGTCCCGACGCCGGACGAGGCGATCCTGGCCAACGACGCCCAGAACGAGTGGCGCGACGAGGACCGCGATGCCGCCCCGGCCGACGCCTCCTCCGAGCATCGCCACGACGAGCTTGCCGAGGCCGACCGGACCGACGAGACCGCGCGGCGCCACGCCGAGGCCCGCATCGACTGGCCGGTGCGGCGCGACGCGGATGCCGACGGCGCCCGTCACGACGAGGATCGCGATCACGACCAGGCGCCCGCCGCCGAAACGGTCGAGATGCACGAGATGCCCCCCGAACGGGACGACCGGGGCGCCGGTTTCGCGGAAGCCGTCGAACATCACGAAGACGGCTCGGACGAGCGTCGCGACTATCGCGACGAGCCGCACGATCAACATTCCCACGATCACGATCACGACGATCACCATCACGATCACGAACTGCATGACGGCATGACGGCGCAGGAAGCGCGGAGCTTCGACGAGCCGGTCGACGGCGCCGGCGAGATCGGCGACGACCGCGGTACGAGCGAAGCGGCCGACCTGGCCGTCGGCCTGGCCGGCGAGGAAGCCCGCGAAGAGACCAATGTCGAGACCGTCGGCGGCGAGGATCTGGGCGAGGAAGAACGTCCGCGCCGCTCGCAGTCCTTGCGCAACTACAAGATCCAGGAAGTCATCAAGCGCCGCCAGATCCTGCTGGTGCAGGTGGTCAAGGAAGAGCGCGGCAACAAGGGCGCGGCGCTGACCACCTACCTGTCGCTGGCCGGCCGCTATTGCGTGCTGATGCCCAATGCCGGCCGTGGCGGCGGCATCTCGCGCAAGATCTCCAACCCGGCCGACCGCAAGCGCATGAAGGAGATGCTGAGCGAGCTCGAGGTTCCGAGCGGCATGGGCGTGATCCTGCGCACCGCCGGGCTGGAGCGCAGCAAGGCCGAGATCAAGCGCGACTACGACTACCTCATGCGGCTGTGGGACACCATCCGCGAGGTGACGCTGAAATCCACGGCGCCGGCGCTGATCTACGAAGAAGGCAACCTGATCAAGCGCTCGATCCGCGACCTCTACAACAAGGACATCGAGGACATCGCCATCGAGGGCGACGACGGCTATCGCGCCGCCAAGGACTTCATGCGCCAGCTCATGCCGAGCCACGCCAAGAAGGTCCAGCTCTACAACGACCAGACTCCCCTGTTCCACCGCTATCAGGTGGAAACCCAGCTCGACGCCATGCATTCGCCGGTCGTCCAGCTGCGTTCGGGCGGCTACATCGTCATCAACCCGACCGAAGCGCTGGTGGCGATCGACGTGAACTCCGGCCGCTCGACCAAGGAGCGCAACATCGAGGAAACGGCGCTGCGCACCAATGTCGAGGCGGCCGAGGAGATCGCCCGGCAGCTGCGACTGCGCGACCTGGCCGGCCTGATCGTGATCGACTTCATCGACATGGAAGACCAGCGCCATCAGCAGCAGGTCGAGCGCCGGCTCAAGGAAGCGATGCGCTCGGATCGCGCGCGCATCCAGATCGGACGCATCAGCGCCTTCGGCCTGCTCGAACTGTCGCGCCAGCGCCTGCGCCCGTCGCTGCTGGAGATCTCGACCGAGATCTGCCCGCACTGCGAGGGTACCGGTCGCGTACGCTCGACCGAATCGACCGTGCTGCACGTGCTGCGCGGCATCGAGGAAGAAGGCATTCGTCGCCGCGCCGCCGAGATCCGCGTCGCGGTGCCCACCGCCGTGGCACTCTATCTGCTGAACCAGAAGCGTGGCGCATTGAGCGAGATCGAGCAGCGCTATGGCCTGCGCGTATTCGTCGACGGCGACGAATCGCTCATTCCGCCCCACTACAAGCTGGAGCGCATCCGCAGCCGGCCGGCCGATCAGGCGCCGGTGCCCCTGTCGATGGCCAGCGCCGCGTACAATACCGAAGAGCCGGTCGAGGAAGAGATCGACGAGGATGCGGTCGCCGATATCGCCACGGGCGAGGACGCCGCCGGCAGCCAGGGCGGCGAGGAAACGGGGCCCGACGGGCGCCGCCGCCGCCGCCGTCGCCGGCGTCGGCGTCCGGAGGATAACGGCGCCGTCGGCGAACTGCCGGGCATGGGCGATCAGCCCAACGTGCTGGGCCACGACATGGTGCCCGAGGCCAATGCCGGCGACATGCCGGCGACCGAGGAGTTCGAAGGCGACGAAGACGAGAGTACCGACGCCACCGATGTCGCCGCCGACGGCGCCACGGCGGAAGACGGCGAGCCCAATCGCCGCCGTCGCCGGCGCGGCCGCCGCGGCGGCCGTCGTCGCCGCCATGGCGAACGCGAGGGCGGTGAGCGCGAGGGTGGCGACCGGGAGGGCGGCGATCTCGATCACGCAGCGCCGAACCACGACGAGGCACCGAAATCCATCGACGACCATGACCCGGCTCACGCCCACGCAACGCGCGAGGCCGACCACAGCGTCGGGTCCGACCAGCAGGCGCATCAGCCGGCCGTGCCGGCCGAAGAAATGCCGCGAACCGCTCATAACCAGCCTGCCCCGGCGTCCGAACCCGTCCATGCCGCCAGCGTGCTGAACGCCCAGGCGACGACCGCCGACGAGCCGACGACGCCCAGCGAACCGGCCGTCGAAGCAAACGAGACTCCGGCCGGCCCGCCGCGGCGCGGCTGGTGGCAACGGCTGACGACGCGGGAGTAACCGAGCGTCGTTCTACCGCCGGGGGTGCCTGGCTTCGGCACCCGCCCCGAAACGCCAAAGGGCCCCGCCGGGGCCCTTTGTTTTTGCCGGAACATCGTCCGGCGGCGCTCCGGCGAGACCGGTCGGCGCTAGAATCGGGTGGTGAGGGTGAAGAAGCCGCGCCAATTGTCAGCGTTGTCGCGACCGGCGATATCCCGGGTCAGCGGCTTGGCGATATAGAACTCGCCCGACACTTCGTTGATGAAATTCAGCCGCACGCCGGCGCCCGCCGACATCAGCGAGTCGCGGTCGGTGTGGTCCTGCTTGCTGGCCTTGTCCTTGTTCCAGATCTTGCCGTAGTCCCAGAAGGCGAACAGCTGGTAGCCCTTGAGGAAGCGGAAGTCCGCCGGGCCGCCGTATTGCAGTTCGACCTTGGTGGCAATGCCGTGCTCGCCGGCGATCTCCGATGGATCGTAGCCGCGGCCGTATTGCGAGCCGCCGACCCCGAACTCCTCCGAGGACAGTAGGGTGTTGAAGGAGAATTGACCTTGCGCCGCCACGTACAGGCTGAGCCCCGGCACGAACAGGCTCTGCAGACGCGACACCTCGGCGGTCACCTTGGTGAAGTCGGCGGTGCCTTCGGGGCGCGAGGAGTCGGGATCGCGGTGGGTGTAGCCGAAGATCGGGAGGCCCTTGCTGACCTCGAAATCGACGAAATTGACGCCGCGGAAACGGTCCACCAGGTCGAAACTGCCGCCCACCCGCAGCACGCGCAGATGGTCCTTGCGTTCGTCCTTGATGGGAATGCCCAAATCGGTGGTGGTGTCGACGTCGCGCCAGACGAAACTGCCGCGCAGATAGAGGTTCATCGTGCGCGAGCGGATCAGCGGATGCGACACGCGGAAAGTCTCGGTCCAGACCTCGCCGTCGATGGCATTGACCGGAGCGTTGAGGTTGCCCGGCTTGGACTTCGAATAGGCGACGCCGAAGCCGACCTTGGTGCCCTCGCTGCCGATATCCTGGTCCCAATTGCCTTCCAGGTAGTGCAGTTCGTTCCAGTCGCCGATCGTATTGATGGCGCGCAGGCCGATGCGCTCGGACAGGCCGAGCGGCGAGTTCAGCACCATGCCGACCTGGCCCTGATAGGGTCCCGAGTAGCGCGAGCCGAAATTGTCGGCGGAGCCGAAGAAATCGACAGTCTTCTTGCGCGCCTGGATCACCAATGTGGCGGCGCCTGGATCGTTGCCCTGCGACGGCGCCAGCACGGCCTGGGCATTGACACCCGGCAGGTCGTTGGCCAGCAACAGGTAGCGCTCCATCATCCTGGCCGTGATCGGACGAGCGCCGACCATCTGCCGCGCATAGGCCTCGAGCTTGGCCCGCACGCCGCCGATCAGCGTGCCGGAGAAGCCGGGCTTGAAGTCGCCATCGATCCGGAAATCCTTGATGTAGCCTTCGACCACCTGGATCTTCAGCGCCCCGCCGGAGATGCGTTGCGCGGGAATCACGGCGCGCGAAAGAATGTAGCCGTCGTTGCGGTACTTGGTGGTGATGCGGTCGGCGATCAGCTGCGCATCGGCCAGGCTGATCTCGTGGCCGACCATGCCGGCCCACGCTTCGGCCAGAGCCTTGTCGTCGTAGACCGTCGATCCGACGACGGTCACGGCAGTCAGGTTGAACTTGATCTTGGCGGCGGCGCCGTTGATCTGGCGCTCGGGTTCAACCAGCGGAAGAATCTGGTCGGTGGTGACGCGCGGCTGCGGCGGCGGCTCGAAACGCTGCTGCACACGGCCCGGATCGGATGCCGGCGGCAGGCCCTGGGCCAGAGCCGAGCCCAACGGCGCCCATACCACCAGCGCCGCTGCCACCGAAATCGATGCTGCGGAGACCCGGCATTTGCGGCGCATGGCGCGGCTCAGTGGCATCGCCTAGCCATTCCGGCGGCCCCCCTTCGCAGCCCGCATAACTTCCCCCAAGGAATACGCAAAAGCCCTGTCTACCAGTAAGATAGACCCTTCTTCCCGTACCAATTCACTTACCGCGTGTCAAATGACAACACCCTCCGTACGCCATATCTCGCGGATCGTGTCCCCAGCGCTACAATTCAATGTAGCTTGAAGCAACGGTTCCGCCGCCTTGTTTCTCAGCCGATGCGGCCAGCGGTCAGCCCCGGCCACAGCGCTTGCGGACCCGCATCGCAGACCAGCCGGCCCAACTCGCCTGCCCACACCGTATCGCTGCCGTAGTCGTCGCGCCAGCACCAGAGTCGGCGCGTGAAATGATGCAGATTGTGCTCGTAGGTGAAGCCCATCGCGCCCAGGACCTGATGGCCGGCGGCGGCGATCTTGCCGGCCGCTTCGCTGGCGCGCGTCTTGGCCGCCGCCACCGCAATGCCGGGATCGCCCGAGTCGGCGGCATAGGCGGCCGATTCGGCGGCCGCGTTGACTGCCGCGACATGTCCGGCCAGTTCGGCGAGCAGCTGCTGAAGCGCCTGGAAGCTGCCGATCGGCCGGCCGAACTGCTTGCGCTCCCGGGCATACTGCACGCAGATGTCGAGCACGCGCTGCCCCGCGCCGGCCATCTGCTGCACCCGCATCAGGGCGCCGAGCTGCCAGAGCTGGGCCGCCGAAACGGGCAGATCGCCCGCCGCCGTCGCCGCCGCATCCTGCAGATCGAGCCGGCCGCGCGGTTCGCCGGCCGAATTGCCGGCATCGGCCTGCCGCGCCCCGTCCAGCACCACCAGCCGCAGGCCGCCCTTTTCGCTCTCCGCCGCCGCGACCACGGCCGCGGCGGCATGCAGCCACGACACCTCGCGCAGCGCGCCGGAGACGCGCCTGCCATCGCCGCTCAGGCGCAACGGCGTCCGACCGATCGCCAACGCCAGCGGTCCTTCCGGCAGCGCCACGCCGGCCAGCGAGCCCAGATAGCGGGCCAATGCGGTTTCCGCCGCGGGCAGCGGCACGGCGTGATAGCCCAGCAGCCGCTGCACCGCCGAGAGATCGACCAGCGAGCCGCCAACCCCGCCGGCATCCTCCGATGCGGCGATGCCGGTCAAGCCCGCCTCTTCCACCGCCGACCACAGATCGGCCGGCCAGGCGCCCTTCTCGGCTGCGTTGACGATGTCGGGCGGACATTTGTCGGTCAGCAGGCGGCCCGCCGTCTCCAACATCATTTCGCGCGTGTCTTGATCCAACGCCATGGTCGCTTTTTCCTTTTTCTTCGATCGCTCAGCGCAGGCCCAGGCCGCGGGCGATGATGCCGCGCAGAATCTGGGTGGTGCCGCCCTGGATGGTATAGGCCGGCGACAGCATGGTGGCCTGGCGCGCGATATCGATGAAATCCTCCAGCTGCTCGTCGGACACGGCCTCGCTTTGCGCCAGGCTGCGCGCCACCTCGGGCAGTTCCTGCTGGAAAGCGGTGCCCAGATCCTTGACCACCGAGGCTTCCGTGACCGGCATCTTGCCGGCCTGAAGCAGCCCGGCGACCGACAGCGACATCTGACGCAGGTTCCACAGCTTGGCGGCCATGCGCCCGACCGTTTCCGCAGCGCGCGGCGAGGCCTGCCGGCCGATCAGCCGCACCAGTTCGCGCAGCACATGGAAGTTGGTGAGGAAGCGCTCGGGGCCGCTGCGCTCGAACGCCAGTTCCGATGTCACCTGCTTCCAGCCGTCGCCCTCGCTGCCCAGCATGTTCTCGTCGGGAACGAACACGTCGACATAGTTGACCTCGTTGAAATCGTGCCGGCCAGCCAGGTTGATCACCGGGCGTATCGTGATGCCCGGCGATTTCAGGTCGACCACGAACTGGCTCAGCCCGGCGTGGCGATCCTCGCTCTTCGGCGAGGTGCGGCACAGCACGATGCAATAGTGGCAATGATGCGCGCCGGAGGTCCAAAGCTTGGTGCCGGTGATCTTCCAGCCGCCCTCGACTTTGTCGGCGCGGGTGCGCACCGAGGCGAGGTCGGAACCCGAATCGGGCTCGCTCATGCCGATGCAGAAATAGCTTTCGCCGCGCGTGATGGGCGGCAGGTATTTCCGCTTCTGGGCCTCGGTACCGAAGCGCAGTACGAGCGGGCCGCTCTGGCGGTCGGCCACCCAGTGGGCGCCGGCCGGCGCACCGTTGGCCAACAGCTCTTCGGTCAATACGTAGCGCGCCAACTGGCTCTGCGCGGCGCCGCCATACTGCTTGGGCCAGGTCAGGCCGATCCAGCCCCTCGCGCCCAGCGCCCGGCTGAACTCCGGCGAGAAGCTGCCCCAGCTCTTGAAGCGGTCGGGCGACTTGTCCTTGGGAAGCTGTTCTTTGAGAAAGGAGCGGATTTCGCCGCGCAACGCTTCGAACTCGGCCGGCAACTGCAGCGGCGGAAAAGCCAGGGTCGAGCCCAGGCTTGCGGATTGAACACTCATTCATTCACCTCTTGCGCGAGCTATGCTACAGCCTCCGCCAGCCCGACCGCGAAACAAATCGGCGACAAATTCGCATAGGAAAACGCCATCCGGCATGCGGCAATGCCGTGCCGCGAGCACCCACGCCGCCTCGGCCCTTTACGTCGCTCCGGGCAGTCACATAAGCTCCGGCCCGAAATTACAGACAAAGCAAAAGGACAGCCATGACCGACCAGCTCCTGGTGAAAAAAGACGGCCACATCGTCACCCTGACGATCAATCGGCCCGACATCCGCAACGCCATCTCCGACCAGGAGATGATCGACGCGCTGGTCGACGCCATTGGCGCCCTCAACGCCGATCGCGACGCGCGCGTGGCGATCCTGACCGGCGCCGGTACCGCGTTCAGCTCCGGCGGCAACGTCAAGAAGATGCGCGAGGGCGGCGGCATGTTCGCCGGCTCCGCCTACGACATCAGGAACGGCTATCTGCGCGGCATCCAGCGCATTCCGCTGGCGATGTACGAACTCGAGGTGCCGATCATCGCCGCGGTCAACGGCCATGCCATCGGCGCCGGCTGCGACCTGGCCTGCATGTGCGACATCCGCATCGCCGGCAAAAGCGCGCGTTTCGCCGAAAGCTTCGTCAAGATCGGCATCATTCCGGGCGACGGCGGCGCATGGTTCCTGCCGCGGGCGGTGGGCATGTCGAAGGCCTGCGAAATGGCCTTCACCGGCGACCAGATCGACGCCGACGAGGCGCTGGCCTGCGGCCTGGTGTCCAAGGTGGTGCCGGACGACAAGCTGATGGACGAGGCTATGGCGCTGGCCAAGCGTATCGCCGCCAATCCGCCGCACGCCTTGCGCATGGGCAAGCGCCTGCTGCGCGAAGGCGAGCGCAACAGCCTGCAGACTCTGCTCGACATGTCGGCCTCGATGCAGGCGCTGGCGCACAAGACCGAAGACCATGCCGAGGCGATCTCGGCCTTCCTCGACAAGCGCGCACCGAGCTACAAGGGCAAATGAGCGACGACGAACGCCGACAGGTTCTGGAAGCCAACCGGACCTTCTACAAGGCTTTCGCCCAGCGCGACCTGGCGACGATGGAGAAGCTGTGGGCCCGGCAGTCGCCGGCCGCCTGCATCCATCCGGGCTGGCCGCCGATCTTCGGGCGCGAGCAAGTGATGGCGAGCTGGCGCGGGATTCTCGACAATCCCGCGCAAGGCGCCATCGTCTGCTCGGAGGAGCGGGCGATCATCAACGGCAGCATGGCCGTGGTGCTGTGCACCGAGTCGGTGGCCGGATCGCTGCTGGTCGCCACCAACGTGTTCGTCCGCGAGGACGACGCTTGGCGTCTGGCGCATCACCACAGCGGGCCGATGCCGCCGCCGGGCGAGCGCAGCGGCCGCTCGCAGAACGCGCCGTCCGCACCCGACAAGCGCACGCTGCACTGAGCAAATCGGTTTTCGACGGAATCGGACCGGATTCCGTCGAAAGACGCGACTCGTCCCGACGCTTCGAGGATGGAGCGGCCTGACAGGATGGACGGTCAGCGCCGCCAGTTGCGCAGCCGACGCACCGCCTCCGCCATCTCCTCGGTCGATCCGGCGAAGGAGATGCGCAGGGTTCCGTTGCCGCGCGTGGTATCGAAATCCAGCCCGGGAGTCACCGCCACCCCCGCTTCGGCGAGGATGCGCTTGCAGAACTCGGGGCTGTCGTTGGTGAGATGGGCCACGTCGGCGTAGATGTAGAACGCGCCGTTGGCTGCGGTCAGCCGGTCGAACCCAGCCCTGGGCAGGCCGTCCAGCAGCAGGTCGCGATTGGCGCGATAGCGCCGCACATGGCCATCGAGTTCCTCGCCGCACTCGAACGCCGCCAGCGCCGCATGCTGGGAAATCGTGGTGGTCGAGATGAACATGTTCTGCGACAGGCACTCGGTGGCGCGCAGCATGTCCGGCGGCAGCACCATCCAGCCCACGCGCCAGCCGGTCATCGAGAAATATTTGGAGAAGCTGTTGACGACGATGGCGCTGTCGGACAGCGCCGCGGCGGTCGCGGTCTGCCCGTCATAGACGATGCCGTGGTAGATCTCGTCGGAGATCAGCCGGATGCCGTTGCGGGCGCAATAGTCGGCGACCGCCTTGAGCTCCGCCGGCGTCACCGTGGTGCCGGTCGGGTTCGACGGACTGGCCAGGATCAGGCCGTCGAGCCTGCCCGCGCTTTCCAGCAATTCGACAGTCGGCTGGAAATTGTGATCTGCCGTGGTCGGCAGATCGACCGGCACCAGCCCCAGCGCCGACAGGATATTGCGATAGGCCGGATAGCCGGGCGCCGCCATCGCCACGCGGTCGCCCGCGTCGAACGCCGCCAGAAAAGACAGCAGGAAGCCGCCCGACGAGCCGGGCGTGACCACGACACGCTCCATCGGCAGGTCCAGCCCGTAGGCGGCGCGGTAGTGCTGCGCGATGCGCTGGCGCAGCGCGGGAATGCCGAACGCCTCGACATAGCCCAGCTTGTCGCCCAGCAACGCCGCCTGGGCCGCACGCAGCGCACCCTGCGGTGCAGGCGTGCTGGGCTGCCCCACTTCGAGATGCACGATATCGTGCCCCTGCGCGCGCCGCTCGTTGGCGGCGCGCATCACGTCCATGACGATGAACGGCGCCACCGCGGCGGCGCGTCGGGATACCTTGAGCGCCATGGCCGGCGATCAGGGCGCCGGGGCGCTCAATGCCAGGCCGAAGCCGCGCGGGTCGGTGCCGACCTGGCAGGTCTTCGACCGCTCGCGCAATCCCGCCGGGCAGATGATCGCGTCGACCTGGCCCAGCGACTGCAATTCCTCGACCGTCTCGCCGCGACCCCGCAGTGCCGCCGCGATGGCGGGCTCGGCGAAGACCTTGTCGGGCAGCCCCGGATGCAGCGCGCGCGGCATCTGCAGGCTGTTCGCCAACGGCTGCTGCAACAGCAGGCTGTCGGCGGCGACCGCGGCCAGCATGGCCGGACCGGAGGTGCCGCCCGAAGCCGAACCGGCGAAGATGAAGTCGCCGGTATTGGCGTTGGCCACCATCATCGGGCCGATCGCCGGACTGCCGTGGCCGTTCACGCCCGGCGCCGGCGACAGCAGGATGCCGGTCGAGCCGGCGATGCGCACGCCGCCGAAGAAGCCGTTGGTGGTGAAGCTGCAGGCCACCGCATTGGCGAAGCGATCGACCACCACCAGCGAGGCGCCCGGCGCATCGTTGGCGCGCGGTCGGGGCGGACGCGCCAGCATGGCGATAGGGGTGACGATGTCGGCGCCCACGCCGGCCAGCATCTGGTCGATATGCTGCTGCGAGAGGATGGCGCGCGGATCGCCGTTGACCGTATCGGTGGGATCGGTCCAGTAGGAACGATCGGCATAGGCCCGCCGCGTGATCTCCGTGAACAGCGCGGGCCGCCTGGCGGCATCGACGCGGGCGTAGCCACCGCGCTGCATCATCGCCCAGATCTCGGCCGTCAGCAGGCCACCGCCCGCCGGCGGCGGCGCGAAATACGCTGTGTGATCGCCGAACGGCATCGACACCGCCGTCAGCCAGGTCGGCGTCTGGTTGCGCATGTCGTCGATCGACAGTATGCCGTTGCCGGCGCGTACCGCGTCGACGAAATGGCGCGCCAGCGGACCGGCATAGAGTTCGCCCGCCCCCCGCAGGCGGATGCTGCCCAAGGTGGCGGCGAGGTCGTCCTGAATCCAGGGCGTCCCCTCCACCACCAGCTGGCCGTTGGGCTGCGAGAAGGCGCGGCGCGTCACCGGGTCCTGCTGGATGATGGCGGCCGCCGCCGACAGGTCACGGGCAAAAGCGCGCGATACCGGCGCGCCCAGCCGGGCCATGCGCTCGGCCGGGGCAACCAGCTGTTCCCAGCGCAGCACGCCGTAGCGTGCATGCAGCGCGGCCATGCCGCGGGCGTTGCCGGGCACGCCGACAGGAATCGAGCCTGGGCTGCCGGTGGCCGGGAACTTGGTCAGGAAGCTCAGCGCCTCGACCTTGTTGTCCTTGGACCAGTGCACCAGGCACACGCCGCCGCCGCCGAGGCTGGCCGAGGACGGCATCATCACGGCCATGGCGAAATAGGTCGCCACCGCGGCATCGACGGCGTTGCCGCCCGCGGTCAGAACGTCGCGGCCGACCTGCGCCGAATTGGGCTCGTCGGCGACCACGCCGCCGAAAAATCCTTCGACGTAGCCCACCTGCCCTTGTTTCGGTCCCGAATCGCCACATGATACAATGGTCGCAAACAAAGCGCCGGCCGCCACAAATCGGCCGAATTTGGCCGTCACGCCAAGAACGCGCGCACGAGTACGTCCCTTACGGTCAGCGGCAGGGCACAGCATGGTATCGAGATTCTTCCGCTTCATAGCTTCCCTGGCGATTGCGGGTGTTTTGCTGCCGAGCATCGCCTTGTTTCAGGCATCTCAGGCGCAGGCGCCGAACCTAACACAAATCCGCGATGCCGAAATCGAAAATACCATCCGGGCCTATGCCAACCCGATCTTCAAGGCCGCCAATCTCGACGCCGACGCGGTGCGCATCGTCATCGTCAGCGATCCGTCAATCAACGCCTTCGTCGCCGGCGGCCAGCGCCTGTTCCTGTTCACCGGGCTGCTGATGCAGGCGACCAGCGCCGGCCAGGTGATCGGCGTCATCGCCCATGAGAGCGGCCACATGGCGGGCGGGCATCTGGCCCGCATGCAGGAGGAACTGTCGCGCCTGTCGATCGAGGCGATCCTGGAGGCGCTGGTGACGATGGGCGCCGCCGCCGGCGCCGGGATGAGCCATGGCGGCCTCGGCAGCGGCCACAATTACGGCGGCCCCAGCGCCGGCATCGCCGAGCGCAATTTCCTGCAGTACTCGCGCACCCAGGAGAGTTCGGCCGACCAGGCGGCGACGGTGTTCCTCGATCGCACCCACCAGTCGACGCGCGGCCTGCTGAGCTTCAGCGAGATGCTGCTGCAGCGCGAGCGCGTGGCGGGGCTGCGGCCGGATCCCTATCTGCGGACCCACCCGCTGACCCAGGACCGCGTCGCTTTCCTGCAGCACCATGTCGACACTTCGCCCTATTCCAACGTGCCGGTGTCGCCGCAGCTGGAAGCGATGCACGCGCGCATGGTGGCCAAGCTCTACGGCTTCGTCGATCCGGCGCAGGCGCTGCGCAAATACCCCGCTTCGGACACCAGCCTGCCGGCGCGCTACGCCCGCGCCATCGCCTACTACCGCAGCGGCAACGCGACCGAAGGCCTGCGCATTCTCGACGGGCTGATCCGCGAGAATCCGAACGATCCCTACTTCCACGAATTGCGCGGCCAGATCCTGTTCGAGAACCAGCGCGTCGCCGAATCGGTGACGTCCTACGAGAAGGCGCTGTCGTTGCTGCCGCGCGCCAACCTGATCAAGCTGTCGCTGGCGCAGTCGCTGATCGAGCTCAACGATCCCAACCGCACCGCCCAGGCGGTCAAGCTGCTGAACGGCGTGTCCGAGGACGAGCGCCGCAGCAGCTACTGGCGCCTGATGGCGGTGGCCTACGACCGGCAGGGCAATGTCGGCATGCGCCTGCTGGCCCAGGCCGAACTGAGTTTCGCCCGCGGCGACCGGGTCGAGGCGGTGCAGAACGCCCGCCGCGCCCAGCAGAGTCTGACCAAGGGAACGCCGGCCTGGCAGCGCGCCCAGGACATCGAATTCCTGGCCAAGAAGCGCACCGACGACAACTGACCGACCGGGCGGATTCATCGCAGGAAAGTGACCGTCTCGCCCTTGCCCGCCGCCCCGCGGCCGCGCCAAACTTCGCCCCATCGTGACGCGGCCGTGCGCCGCCAGGAGATTCCATGACCTTCAAGCGTATCGTCGCCGCGCTGGCCCTGGCCGCGCTCGCCGCCGGCTGGACCGCCCGTCCGGGCCAGACGCAACCGGCCCAGCCGCCGGCGGCCGCCCAGACGCCTGCCCCGCCGGCCGGCGCCGCGCCGTCCACGCCCGTGCCGCTGCCGCCCGGCCTCGACCGCGCCGCCATCGAACGCATCGTGCACGACTATCTGGTGCAGCACCCCGAGGTGCTGATCGAAGCGATCAACGAGATGAAGCGTCGCCAGGAACAGGCCTCGGCCGACCAGGCGCAGAAGACCATCGCCGAGCGGCGGCAGGAAATCTTCAACGATCCGGATACGCCGGTCGCCGGCAACGTCCAGGGCGACGTCACCATCGTCGAGTTCTTCGACTACCACTGCGGCTACTGCAAGCAGGTGCAGCCCTCGATCGAGAAGCTGATGAAGCAGGACGGCAAGATCCGCTTCGTGTTCAAGGAATTCCCGATTCTGGCGCCGGAATCGCGCACTGCCGCGACGGCGGCGCTGGCGGCGCAACACCAGGGCAAGTACCTGGCGATGCACGACGCAATGATGGAAGCGCGCGGCATGCTGACCAAGGCGCGCATCCTGCAGATCGCCAAGGATCAGGGCCTCGACGTGGCGCGGCTGGAAAAGGACATGGCGTCGCCCGAGATCGATGCGCTGATCGAGCGCAACATGCAGCTGGCCGGGGCGCTCGACATCAACGGCACGCCGACCTTCCTGATCGGCGACGAGCTGGTGCCCGGCGCCATTACGATGGAAGAAATCCAGCAGCTGATCGCCAAGGCGCGCAAGAGTTGACCCGCAGGCGATCCCAGCCTCCCCGACCGGATCGAATCGGCTGCGCGATCGGACGGAAGCGCCCAGGCGCTTCCGTCCGGCGGCAATCCGTCAGTTCGCCGTCACCGTAACGCCCAGCACGTCGAACAGCTTGGGCAGGTCGGGCGGCCCGGCCGAGGCGCCGACCAGGGTGCCGATCTCGCCGAAGCGCGGCGGCTGGGGCGGCTTGGCGTCGATGGTCAGGGCGCCGGGCTTCTGCAGAAAGGCGACGAAGGCCTGCAGCGCGGCGCCGACCGCGGCATCGCCGGCATATTGCTGGCCGAACGCCTTGATCTGCTCGATCAGCCCGTCGCGCACCTGCTCGGGCGTGGCGCCGCTTTGCATGCCGGCCATCTTCAGCAGCCGCTCGGTCAGGCTGTCGTCCTTCCACGACAGGCGCAAGCTCTGCAGCCGCGACGCCAGTAGCGGGGCCAGCGATTCGTCGATCGTCATCGGCTTGTCGGTCTTGGGCAGCGGCTTGTAGTCGGACAGCGCGAAGGTCCAGTTCAGCTCGCCGACCTGCGGCGCCCAGATGCGGAACTTGTCCAGGCTCGAGGTGCCGGCCTTCATGTCGCCGGTGCCGACCGAATCCATCGAGATGCTGAGCTTGTCGTAGCCCAGCGCCTTGAGCACCCCGGCGGCCTCGGGGTTGTGCACCTTGCTGGCGTCGATGTCGAAGCCGCTGACCGTGGCGGTCGAGCTCTGCTTGCCGCTGGCCTGGTCGGTCGAGACCGAGAAGGCGAATTCGTGAAGCCTGGCTCCCAGCCGCTCGAGGCTGGCACCGCCCACGTCGCGGATCGAGAACTTGTCGATGCTGTAGCTCAGATGGCTGAGCTTGGCCAGCCAGTCCTTGTCCTTATCCTTGAGCAGCGGCAGCAACTGCTCCCAATCGAGATTCTTGATCTCGATGGCGCCGATCGTGACGCTGGTGTCGGGCCCATCGACCGTCAGCCCGGCCATCTCGAAGCGCTCCAGCCGCCGCTTGTCGACCTTGCCCAGGTCGAACGAAGCGAGGCTGAAACGGCTGTCCGGCCCGTGAATGCCCTCGAACTTCAATCCGGTCCATTTCACGCCGCCGATGCTGGCCAGCACCATGATGTCGTCGGGCGGCTTGCGGGTCAGGGCGTAGTCGAGCCAGGCCGCGACCGGAATGTCGCGATATTCCAGATGCGACCATTGCATGTGCTGGCCGCCGGCCGGGTTCTTGAGATCGGCGTCGTCGATAGCCACGGAACCGATCTTGTCCATCGACCAGTCGGAAACCTCGCCGTGGCGAACCACGCCGACCATCTTCTTGCCGTCGAAACGGACGTCCTGGTAGGTCGATTTGTCGAAGCGGAACGCGCTGGCGGCCGCGATGGCGCGTTCGCGCTTGTCCAGTGCCGCCCACAAGGCCGGTTCGGGGCGCACCGTGAACTGGCGCGCCTTGATGCCGTTCACCACCGTTTTGGCGACAGCGGCATGGCCCTGCTCGCCGAGATCGTATTCCAGATCGGTGACCGTGACGGTCTCGGCCAGCTTGCGGAAGGTCAGGTCGGGCGCACCGTCCTTGTAGCTGGCCGGATCGAACACCTTCTGCCAGGTATCGGTATCGACGCCGCTGGCGTCGACACGGCCGATCTTGATGACAAAGGGCGCCTCGCTGCGCTCGATCACGATGCCGTCGATGGTGATGCCGCGCGTGGCCAGCGCCACGTCCAGCTTCTGGTACGAGGCCTTGGTGATCGGCGCCGGCGGACTGGCGAAGAAGCGCTGGAGCTGCGTCTCGACCTGCGACTGCACGCTGCTCTGGAACTTCAGGTAATAGGCGCCGCCGCCGGCGAGCAGAAGAATCAGCACCACAGCGACGGCAACGATCAAGCCATGTCTTTTCATGAAAACCCCTTAAGGCGCCGCCCGGTCGGCGCGGCCTCACGCTACCCCGGCAGCGGGGTCAGCGACAACGGTGGCGAAAAAAGACGCCGGCGTCAGGGCTCGAAATCGGGCTGCTTGGCGGGCTGGGCGCGATCGAAGGCGTCGAGCTTCATGCAGGCCTCGTAGATGCGCATGACCGTAGGAAAGCGCCCCAGATCGACGCTGAAACGCTTGGCGCTGAACACCTGCGGCACCAGGCAGATATCGGCGATGCCCGGCCCATCCCCATGGGAGTAGACGCCGGTATCGGCGTGACCGGCAAGCATGCCCTCGTAAGCCTCGAGTCCGATCTCGTTCCAGTGGCGCGCCCAGGCGAAGCTGCCGGCCTCGTCCTGGCCATAGGTTTCGCGCACATATTTCAGCACCCGCAGATTCTGCAGCGGGTGGATCTCGCAGGCCGGGATCATGGCCAGCGACCGCACCCGCGCCCGTCCCACCGGATCGCGCGGCAGCAGCGCGGGCAGCGGATGCACCTCCTCAAGGTATTCCATGATTGCCAGCGACTGGGTCAACGCCGTGCCGTCGTCGAGCTGCAAAGTGGGCAGCAGCTTTTGCGGATTGAGCTTGGCGTAGCTGTCCCGCAGATGCTCGTTGCGACGCAGGTGATGGAACACGTCCTGATAGGCGATGCCCTTGAGATTGAGCGCGATGCGCACGCGAAAGGCGGCCGACGAACGCGAATAGCCATGCAGCTTCATAGTTTCCCCCGGACGACGTCACGCTGGCGGCGTGTAGCGCACCACCTTCTGGTCGATGGCGCCGAACACAGAGTGGCCGTTCTTGTCGAGCATCTCAATGCGGATGCGATCGCCGAATTTCATGAACGGCGTCGCCGGCCTGCCCTGCTCCAGCGTCTCGATCATGCGCCGCTCGGCGATACAGGACGAGCCGACCGAACGATCCTTGTTGGCGACGGTGCCGGAGCCGACGATGGTGCCGGCGCCCAGATGGCGCGTCGCCGCGGCATGCTCGATCAGGCGCGGGAAATCGAAGGTCATGTCGACGCCGGCCTGCGGCGCGCCGAAGCGCGCGCCGTTGAAGGTCGAGATCAGCGGCAGGCTGACCTTGGCGCCGTCCCAGGCATCCCCCAGCTCGTCCGGCGTCACCGCCACCGGCGAGAACGCCGTGGCCGGCTTGCCGTGGAAGAAGCCGAAGCCCTTGGCCAGCTCGTTGGGGATCAGGTTGCGGGCGGAGACGTCGTTGACCAGCAGCAGCAGCTTGATGCGATCGCGCGCCTGGCGAGCGCTGCTGCCCATCGCCACGTCGCCGGTGATCACCGCCACCTCGGCCTCGAAATCGATGCCCCAATCCTCGCTGATGGCTTCGATGTCGTCGCACGGACCGATGAATTTGTCCGAGCCGCCCTGGTACATCAGCGGATCGGTCCAGAAATTCGACGGCAGCTCGGCGCCGCGCGCTTTGCGCACCAGCTCGACATGCACCACATAGGCCGAGGCATCGGCCCATTGATAGGCGCGCGGCAAGGGCGCGGCCAGCTTGGTCGGATCGAACGCGAACGCCTCGTCGGCGCCGCCTTCGTCGAGCTGGCGATAGACCTTGTCGAGTTCCGGCGCCAGCACGTCCCAATGCTCGATCGCCTGTTGCATCGTGCGGGCGATTCGCGGCACCGCCACCGCTTTCTTCAGCGCGCGATCGACCACCGCCAGGGTGCCGTCGCGGCCGCCCGTTTTCAGCGAAGCCAGCTTCATTCGGCGGCTTCCTTCTTGCCCGGCGCTGGCGACCGCCAGCTATCGACATAGGTCTTGAACTCGTGCGCCGCCGCCGCTTGGCCGACATCCAGCGCGTCGCGCGCATCGAGCATCACCGCCACCTCGTCCAGCATGTGGCCGCCGGCCGATTTCATCGCCATGGCCAGCGCCTTGGGATGCGGCCCGTGGGTGAAGCCGCAGGGATGGAGCGTCGCCATGCCGGGATGGATGTTGTCGCGGCTGAAGAACTTGCCGCGGTGATAGAAGATGAACTCGTCGTAATCGTCGTTGTTGTGGAAGAACGGCAGCTTGAGCGCATCGGGATCGCTCTCCGCCGGGCGCGGCACGAAGGTGCAGACCACGAAACGGCTGGCCAGGAAAGTGGTGTGGGCCGAGGGCGGCAGGTGGAAGCGATGGCTCATCAGCGGGCGGATGTCGCGCCAGTTGATGCGCACCACCGTGAGGTCGCCGTGCCAGCCCACCGCGTCGAGCGGGTTGAACGGATAGGTCACGGTGCTGAATTCTCCGCGCCGCTTGATGACGACCTGCCAGCTCTTTTCGCCTTGCTGTGCCTTGAAGGCTTCGTCGAGCTGCGGCACGTCGAGCATGGCGGGATCGAAGATGGCGTGGCGGCCGACCAGCCCCTTCTCGGGCAGGCGGAAGCTGTCGTTGGTGGCCTCGATCAGCAGCGCCTGGAAGTCGCGCCCATTGGTCCCGATCTGGGGCTCGATGCGCCACATCGTGCCGCGCGGGATCATCACATAGTCGCCGTCGCGGATGGAAATATGCCCGAAATCGCAGAACAGCTCGGCCGCGCCCTCATGCACGAACATCAGCTCGTCGCCGTCGCCGTTGCGCACCAGCCGGTCCATCGCCTTGTCGGTGCGCCAGAAGCGCATCTCGACATGGGCATTCGACACCACCGTGCCGGCCTGCCACGGCGAAGCCTCGCCCGGCGCGATCTCGGCCAGGTCGAAGGCGCGCGGCTTGAGCGGGCCTTCCCAGTCGGTCCAGCCGGTCGGCGGATGGCTGTGGTGCATCTGGGTGGCCGGGCCGAAGAAGCCCTCCTTGCTGAACTCGCGCTCGTAGGTGCCCTCGGGCAGCCTGGCATGGGCCTGGCGCGAGGACCGGCCCTCGACATGGGGAAAGATGATCCAGTTCTTCATCGCCGCCTCCTAGGGTTTGGCCGCGCCGTCGGCGCCGGGAACCTGCAGCACACCGCGCCGGATCTGGTCGAGCTCGATGGATTCGAACAGGGCGCGGAAATTGCCCTCGCCGAAACCCTCGTCGCCCTTGCGCTGGATGATCTCGAAGAAGATCGGGCCGATCACCGTATCGGTGAAGATCTGCAGCAACAGCCCGCCGCCCTGGGTAGGCGCGCCGTCGATCAGGATGCGGTTGCCCGCCAGCCGCGCCACGTCCTCGCCATGGCCCGGCAGGCGGGCATCGACCTGCTCGTAATAGGTGTCGGGCACGGTCTGGAACGGCACGCCGCGGCCGCGCAGAGCCTCGACCGTGTCGTAGATGCCCTCGGTGCCCAGGGCGATGTGCTGGATGCCTTCGCCATGATAGGCCGAGAGATATTCGGCGATCTGCGATTTGTCGTCGGAGCTTTCGTTGATCGGGATGCGGATCTTGCCGCACGGGCTGGTCATGGCCTTGGATTTCAGCCCGGTCAGCTTGCCCTCGATGTCGAAATACTTGATCTCGCGGAAATTGAACAGCCGCTCGTAGAACTCGGCCCATTCGGCCATGCGGCCGCGATGCACGTTGTGCGTCAGGTGGTCGATATAGCTCAGGCCCACGCCCTTGGGGCTGCGCTCGACGCCGTCGGCGAACTCGAAATCGACGTCGTAGATCGAGCCGCGCCCACCGTAGCGGTCGACCAGGTAGATCAGGCTGTCGCCGATGCCCTTGATGGCGGGGATATTCAGCTCCATCGGCCCGACCTTGCCCTGCACGCCCCAGGCGCCCAGCTCGATGGCGCGCTTATAGGCCCGGGCGGCGTCCTTCACCCGGAAAGCGATGGCGCAGATGCTGGGACCGTGAATGCGCGCGAAGCTCTGCGCGAAGCTGTCGGGCTCGGCATTGACGATGAAGTTGACGTCGCCCTGGCGATAGAGCGTGACGTCCTTGGAGCGATGCCGGGCGACGGCGACGAAGCCCATCTGCTCGAACAGCCGGCCCAGCGCCTTGGGATCGGGCGCGGTGTATTCGACGAATTCGAAGCCGTCGGTGCCCATCGGGTTGGCGGCATCGACCGGCGCGATAGTGCTGCTGGCCATCGGTTCCTCCTCCTCGATCCATGCAGCGCGGCCCCTCGCGCTGGTGTTGACGTCATGCGGGATTTAGTTTCATATGTAACCATTATGACGCGGACGAATCAAGCCGCCCTGGCGGCGCCGGTGGATAACGAAGCGGTCCCCGACCAGAGGGAGACCGAACTGGCGCTGGAGCGGTTCCTGCCCTACCGCCTGTCGATCGTGACCCAGACCGTGAGCGGCGCCCTGTCGCGCCAATACGGCGACCGCTTCGGGCTCAGCGTGCCGCAATGGCGGGTGATGGCGGTGCTGGGCCGGTTCGCGCCGCTATCGGCCAACCAGGTCTGCGAACGCACCGTGATGGACAAGGTCGCCGTCAGCCGGGCCGTCGCCGCCCTGCTGCAACGCGGCCTGGTCGAGCGCGCCACCGACAACGCCGACCGCCGTCGTTCGGCCCTGCGGCTCAGCCGCAAAGGCCGCGCCATCCACCAACAGATTGTGCCGCTGGCGCTGGATTACGAGCGGCGATTGGTGGCGGGATTGAGCCCGGCGGAGCGGGCCACCCTGTCGACGGTGCTGGACAAGCTGCTGCGATCGGCCTGAAAAGCCTGCTCCGACAGGCGGTTGCCGGGTAGTCCTGCCGTGCTATAACCCTGCCCGTCCACCCAACGGACAGCGGAGCGGTATCGACGTGGCCAGCAAAAGCGCCCAGCGACCGGTGCTGATCGTGAACGGGCCGAATCTCAACATGCTCGGCACGCGGCAGCCCGAAATCTACGGCAAGGAAACCCTGGCCGACATCGAGCGCGCCTGCCGCGCCGAGGCCAAGGCATTGGGCCTCCAGGTCGACTTCCGCCAGAGCAATATCGAGGGCGAGCTGGTCGGGCTGATCCAGCAGGCCCGCAGTGCCAACAGCGCCATCGTCATCAATGCCGGGGCCTATACCCATACATCGGTGGCGATCCTGGATGCGCTGACCCTGGCCGAATTGCCGGTCATCGAGGTGCATCTTTCCAATATTTTCCGTCGTGAAAGCTTCCGCCATCATTCCTATGTAAGCCTCGTGGCGCAGGGCGTGATCTGCGGCCTGGGCAGCCAGGGCTATCTGCTGGCGTTGCGGGCCCTGGCGGGACAACTCGGCACGACGAAGAAATAACAGCAGGCAGAGAAGAAATGGCCACCATCAAAATCGACGAAGAAGCGATCCGCAAGCTGGCGGCGCTGCTGGAGGAAACCAAACTCGGCGAGATCGAGTACGAAAACAACGGCCAGCGCATCCGCCTGTCGCGCGGCGGCAACGGCCCGGTCATCAGCTATGCCGCGCCGGCCCCCGCGGCCCCGGCTGCTGCTGCGGCGGCGCCCGTGGCGACGCCGGCGGCCGACGACGCCACCCATCCCGGGGCGGTCAAGTCGCCGATGGTCGGCACCGCCTATCTGTCGCCCCAGCCCAACACGCCGAGCTTCGTCAAGGTCGGCGACAGCGTGGCCGCCGGGCAGACCCTGCTGATCATCGAGGCCATGAAGACCTTCAATCCGATCAAGGCCCCCAAGGCCGGCAAGGTGGCGAAGGTGGCGGTGGCCGACGGCCAGCCGGTCGAGTTCGGCGAAGTGCTGGCGATCATCGAATAACATGTTCGACAAGGTCCTCATCGCCAATCGCGGCGAGATCGCGCTGCGCATCCATCGCGCCTGCCGCGAGATGGGCATCCAGACCGTGGCGGTGCATTCCACCGCCGATGCCAACGCCATGCATGTGCGCCTGGCCGACGAATCGGTGTGCATCGGCCCGCCGCCGGCCTCGCAGAGCTACCTGAACATGGCGGCGATCCTGTCGGCCGCCACCATCACCGGCGCCCAGGCGGTGCATCCGGGTTACGGCTTCCTGTCCGAGAACGCCAAGTTCGCGCAGATGGTCGAAGACCACGGCATGACCTTCATCGGCCCGACCCCCGAGCATATCCGCATGATGGGCGACAAGATCGTCGCCAAGCAGACCGCGGCCGAGTTGGGCCTGCCGCTGGTGCCCGGCTCCGAAGGCGCGGTCGGCGGCATCGACGAGATCCGCGCCTTGGGCGAGCAAGTCGGCTATCCGGTGCTGGTCAAGGCGGTGGCCGGCGGCGGCGGCCGCGGCATGAAGGTGATCGAGCGCGCCGACCAGGCCGAGGAGGCCTTCAACCTGGCGCGCAGCGAGGCCAAGGCCGCCTTCGGCAACGATTCGCTCTATGTCGAGAAATATCTCGGCCATCCGCGCCATATCGAGATCCAGGTGCTGGCCGACAACCATGGCAACGTGGTGCATCTGGGCGAGCGCGACTGCTCGCTGCAGCGGCGCCACCAGAAGGTGCTGGAAGAGGCGCCCTCGCCGGCACTCAACGAATCGCAGCGTCGCGCCATCGGCAAGCGCGTCACCGACGCCATGCGCAAGCTGGGCTATCGCGGCGTCGGCACGGTCGAATTCCTGTACGAGGACGGCGAGTTCTATTTCATCGAGATGAACACCCGCCTGCAGGTCGAGCATCCGGTGACCGAGGCGGTGACCCGGCTCGACCTGGTGCGCGAACAGATCCGCGTCGCCACCGGCGCGCCGCTGGGCCTGGTGCAGGACGATATCGTGATCCGCGGCAACGCCATCGAATGCCGCATCAACGCAGAGAATCCCGAAACCTTCGTGCCCTGCCCCGGCCGCATCACCGACTACCACACGCCGGGCGGGCTGGGCGTGCGGGTCGACAGCGCGTTGTACAGCGGCTACGTCATGCCGCCCTATTACGACAGCATGGTGGCCAAGCTGATCGTCAGCGGCACCTCGCGCAACGAGTGCCTGATGCGGCTGCGCCGCTCGCTCGAGGAGTTCGTGATCGGCGGCATCGACACCACCATCCCGCTGCAGCAGCGCATCGTCTCGCAGCCCGATTTCATCGACGGCCAATACGACATAAACTGGCTGGAGCGTTTCGTCGGCCTGCGCAAGTAGCGCAGGCGCTGTCAGGGGAGCGGCCATGGCGGGGCTGACGCCCGATCTGCTGCTGCAAGCCTATGCCGTCGGCCTGTTCCCGATGGGCGAGCGGCACGACGATCCCACGCTCTACTGGGTCGATCCCGACCTGCGCGCCATCCTGCCGCTCGATGCCTTCCATGTCCCGCGCCGCCTGCGCCGCACCGTGCGAGCCGAACCGTTCGAGCTGCGCTGCGACACCGCCTTTGCCGAGGTCATGCGCGCCTGCGCCCAGGCCACCGACAGCCGGGCCGAGACCTGGATCAACGAACCGATCCTGAAGCTCTACCAGGCGCTGTTCCATCGCGGCCAGGCCCATAGCGTGGAGTGCTGGAAGGACGGCGCGCTGGTCGGCGGCCTCTATGGCGTATCGCTGGGCGGCGCTTTCTTCGGCGAGAGCATGTTCAGTCGCGTCACCGACGCCAGCAAGGTGGCGCTGGTGCATCTGGTGGCCCGCCTGAAGGCTGGCGGCTATCGGCTGCTGGATTGCCAGTTCATGACCGAGCATCTGCGCCAGTTCGGCACGGTCGAAATCCCGCGCGACGACTATCGCCGCCTGCTGGCACGCGCCCTGAAGGTCGAGGCGGCGTTTCAGCGCGACTTGGCGGGCGGCGGCGGCGGCGCGCTGGCCTGGGTTTTGCAGCCGACGACCCAGACGTCGTAGACGGGGTGCTCGAGCGACGACAGCGCGGGCGAGGATGCGAACATCCAGCCGCTGTAGATCGGCTTGGGCTGCTCGCTGGGCTTGGTCTCGACGATCTCCAGGAAGGCGGAGGATTCGGGCGGCGCCTCCGGCGGCGCCACCACGCAGGAGCGCACCGTGATCGCCAGGGTGCCGACCTTGACTTCCTGATTGAGCGGCACGTCGATCTGCGTGGTGCGGGCGACGATCTTGTCGAGGATGCGCAGCTTGGCGCCCACCACCGTCGGCGGCGGCTGGTTGGCCGCCGATTGCGACGTTTGCGCCGATGCGGCGACGACGATCGACAGACACGGCAAAGCGGCCAGGACGGCCAATCGACGAACGCGCATCAGGGCTTCTTCTCGCTCGACTTGTTCTCGTTCAGAGGCTGCTCGAGCTCTGCCACCAGAGCCCGCAATGTGCCGCGCACCTGTTCGGGGTCGCAGCCCATCAGGATGGCGTCCTCCAGGGCGTCGGCGCAAAGCTGCCTGATCTCGGCGAGGTTCTGGTTGAGAACCTTGATTTTTTCAAGGCAGGAAACGGGCTTGCCGCTGGGCTCGCGCCACAGGGGCGGCTGGAATTTGTCGGTCTCGGCCATGGCCATTCATTAGCACAGGCGCTTGTGCCGCGCGACGGCCGCGCCGGCCGCCCCGAACCAAGCCCCTGACGGCGCGGGGTTATCGCGTGCCGGACTATTGCTGCTTGGGCGAATCGCCGTTGAGCGAGGGCGGCGTGCCGGGCGCAGGCGAAGGACCGGGCGCGCCCTTGCCGTCGCCCGTTTTGGTGCCGCTGAAGATCGCCTGCCCGATCAGGTCGAGCAGATTGACCGAACCCTGGGTCTTGGTGATGGCGCCGCCCGGCGGGATATCCCGATCGTCGCCGCCCGGCTCCAGGCTCAAGGTCAATCCGCCCAGCAGCGATTCGCTGATCAGCTTGGCGGAGGTATCGCGCGGCAGCTTGTAGCGCGAATCGATCGACAGACGCACCACGGCCTGGAAGGTCTTGGGATCGAGCGTCCAGTCGACCACTGTGCCGACCTTGACGCCGCTGATCGTCACGTCCGAGCCCTTCTTGAGCCCATCGATGCGATCGAACTTGGCGAACAGCTCGTAGCCGGAGGGCGTGCTGGCATCGACATTGCGGAAGGCATAGAACAGGAACAGCGCCGCCACCACCAGAACGGCTGCGCCGATCAAGGTCTCGACTACGCTGCGTTTCACAGAAATCCTCCGCCCTGCTCTTGCGGGGGCAAGTTAGACGGCGCCCAAGCGCCACGCAAGCCGGGCCATGGCTTGCGGTCCCGGCGACCCGCGCCTAGCCTGCGACACATGCGACCGTGGTTGCCGATTGTGGCCATTCTATGCGCGGGCGGCATCGGCGCGAGCCTGTCGCCGAGTCCGGCGCTGGCCGCCCCGCCGAGCTTCCAGCTGCCGCTGGCCTGCGATCTGCCGCAGCGCTGCTTCGTCGAATTCTACGTCGACCACGGTCCCGGCCCGGACGTCGCCGACTATCGCTGCGGCGGACGCAGCTACGACACCCATCGCGGCACCGACTTCCGGGTGCGCGACCCCGCCGATTTCGCCGCCGGCGTTCCCGTGCTGGCGGCCGCGGCCGGGACGGTGCTGGCAACGCGCGACGACATGGCGGATATCGACGTTACCGTGCTGGGACGTGGCAAGGTGGCCGGCATGGCCGGCGGCAACGCGGTCGTGGTGCTGCACGACGACGGCTGGGTCAGCCAGTACTGGCACATGCGCCGCGGCAGCGTGCTGGTGCGCAAGGGCGATCGCGTCGCGGCGGGCCAGCGCCTGGGCACGATCGGCCTGTCGGGCGATACCAACTTCCCGCATCTGCATTTCGAGGTCAGCGATCCCGTCCGCCAGGTGGTCGATCCGTTCAGCGGCGCCGCATCGAGCAGGAGCTGCGGCGATGGCGGACAGACGATGTGGACGCCCCAGGCGCTGCAGGCGCTTGCCTACCAGCCGATCGAGGCGGTGGGCGGCTTTGCCGCGCGCCGCCCGGCGCGGCCGTCCGCGCCATATGTCGAGGCCGATCGTCGTGTCCGTCCGGGCGGCCCGCTCCACTTCTGGTTCGAACTGGCGGGCGTCAGGCAGAACGACGTCTACAGCGTCCGCTTCGTCCTCTCCGACGGCTCGCCGCGCCGCCCGTCCACGGCGACGGTGACGGCGACCAACGGCTATATATTCCGCGACGCCGAGCTCGATCGGTCGGTCCGCTTGCGGCCCGGCCGCTACGCGGCGCTGCTGAGCGTCGCGCGCGACGGCAAGACGATCCTGGAGCGCCGCTTCGAGACGGAAGTGAAGTAAGCCGCTAGCTGGGCTGCCACGGCTCGTAATCGCCCGTGGCCTTGGCGCGCGGCCCGGCGCTCATGATATCGCCGGCGGGGCGATAGGCCGCCGCGGTGCCGGTCAGGTTGGGCTGGTGCGGCTTCTGCCACGGCTTCTTGGGCAGTTCGCCATTGGGCGGCGGAACGTCGACGGTGTAGTGCAGCCAGCCGTGCCAGTCGGGCGGCACGCGCGAAGCTTCGGGCTGCCCGTTGTACATGACCCAGCGGCGCACCTTGCGCCCGCGCACCGGGTTCTTCTCCTGGTAATAGCGATTGCCTTGATCGTCGGTGCCGACCAACTCGCCGCGCCACCACGTGAACAACCTCGTGCCGATGGTCATGTACTGCTCTTCATGCTGGGCGTCGCGCGCAGAGCATCGCGATGCCGTGAAAAATCCGTCGTCCTAATAGCGCTCGCCTCGCAAGGAGACAATCCCGAACGCTGCTCGCGCCATCCCCGTCGAATGCGATCGCACCGGCGATTCATCGCATTTGCGTCACGTGATCGGCGCGACACAATCTAGTATCATCAACAGGCCGACACGCAAAATATTGTTGCGCGCACAATATTTTGTGATTTACACTCCGCACATAGCTAAATGTGCGAGCGCATTTTGACCATTGAATCGAGTGCCGCACATGATTGATCGGGGGATCATGAATGCGGGTTGAACGGCGATATACGCGCGAGGGCAGCACGCCCTATGCCGGTATTGCATTCCGCGAGTCGCGTTCGGAAATCCGCAACCCCGACGGCTCGACGGTATTCGCCGCCGAAGCGATCGAAGTGCCCGAGCACTTCTCGCAGGTCGCCACCGACATCCTGGCGCAGAAATATTTCCGCAAGGCTGGCATCCCCGCGGCGCTGATGCGCGTGCGCGAGGACGACGTGCCGGAATTCCTGTGGCGGTCGGTCGCCGACGAGGCGGCGCTGGCCGCCTTGCCGGCCGAACGGCGCCTGCGTGGCGAGAACTCGGCCCGCGAGGTGTTCCACCGCCTGGCCGGCACCTGGACCTATTGGGGCTGGAAAGCCGGCTACTTCGACAGCGAAGCCGATGCGCGCGCCTTCTACGACGAGCATTGCTTCATGCTGGCGCGCCAGATGGCCGCGCCCAACTCGCCGCAGTGGTTCAACACCGGCCTGCACTGGGCCTACGGCATCGATGGCCCCGGCCAGGGCCACTACTATGTCGACTTCAAGTCGGGCGAACTGACCAGGTCCAATTCGGCCTACGAGCATCCCCAGCCCCATGCCTGCTTCATCCAGAGCGTCGCCGACGACCTGGTTAATGAAGGCGGCATCATGGATCTGTGGGTGCGCGAGGCGCGGCTGTTCAAGTACGGCTCCGGCACCGGCAGCAATTTCTCCGCCCTGCGCGGCGAAGGCGAGAGGCTGTCGGGCGGCGGCAAGTCGTCCGGCCTGATGAGCTTCCTCAAGATCGGCGATCGCGCCGCCGGCGCCATCAAGTCGGGCGGCACCACGCGCCGCGCCGCCAAGATGGTGGTGGTCGATGCCGACCATCCCGATATCGAGGCCTTCATCAACTGGAAGGTCTACGAGGAGCAGAAGGTCGCCGCTCTGGTTGCCGGCTCGCGCCTGGCCGACCGGCACCTCAACGCGGTGATGGCTGCCTGCCGCCCGGACAATCTGTCGGGCGACGCCGCCTTCGATGCCAAGCGCAACGCCTTCCTGCGGCGCGAGATCGTCGCTGCGCGCAAGGCGATGATCCCGGAGAACTACATCCAGCGGGTCATCGAGTTCGCGCGCCAGGGCTTCACCCGCATCGACTTCAGGACCTACGACACCGACTGGGACTCGGAAGCCTACCTCACCGTCTCCGGCCAGAACGCCAACAACACGGTGCGCGTGACCGACGCCTTCCTGCAGGCCGTGCAGCAGGACGGCGAGTGGAAGCTGATCCGTCGCACCGACGGCAAGGTGGCCAAGACCGTCAAGGCGCGCGAGCTGTGGGACCAGATCGGCCACGCCGCCTGGGCTTCGGCCGATCCGGGGATCCAGTTCGACACCACCATCAACCAGTGGCACACCTGTCCCGAGTCGGGCCGCATCAATGCGTCGAACCCGTGCTCGGAATACATGTTCCTCGACGACACGGCGTGCAATCTGGCGTCGCTGAACCTGATGAACTTCCGCCGCGGCGACGGCAGCTTCGACGTCGCCAGCTTCGAGCACGCGGTGCGGCTGTGGACCATCGTGCTCGAGATCTCGGTGCTGATGGCGCAGTATCCCTCGCGCGAGATCGCGCTGCGCTCCTACCAGTTCCGCACGCTCGGCCTGGGCTACGCCAATATCGGCGCGCTGCTGATGGCCAACGGCCTGTCCTACGACAGCGAGCAGGGCCGCAGCCTGTGCGCCGCCATCACCGCGGTGATGACCGGCATCGCCTACGCCACCTCGGCCGAGATGGCACGCGAGCTGGGCCCGTTCTCCGAATACGCCGCCAACCGCGACGCCATGCTGCGGGTGATGCGCAACCATCGCCGCGCCGCCCAAGGCGCCAGCCGCGGCTACGAGAGCCTGTCGGTCGCACCGGTGCCGTTCGCGGCCGACACCTGCCCCGAACGCGAACTGGCCGAGGCGGCGGTGCGGGCCTGGAACTACGCGCTGGAACTGGGCGAGAAATACGGCTACCGCAACGCGCAGACCTCGGTGATCGCGCCGACCGGCACGATCGGCCTGGTGATGGATTGCGACACCACCGGCATCGAGCCCGACTTCGCGCTGGTCAAATTCAAGAAGCTGGCCGGCGGCGGCTATTTCAAGATCATCAACCAGACCGCGAAGCTGGCGCTGCAGACGCTGGGCTACACCGCAGCGCAGATCGATGCCATCAGCGCCTATGCGGTGGGCCGCGGCACGCTGCGCGACGCCCCCGCCGTCAATCACGCCGATCTCAGCAAGCTTGGCTTCGGCGCGGCCCAGCTCGACAGGATCGAGGCGGCGCTGGCCGATGCCTTCGATATCCGCTTCGTGTTCAACCGCTGGACGCTGGGCGACGATTTCTGCCGCGACGTGCTGCAGCTTTCCGATGCGCAGCTCGGCCAGCCCGGCTTCGACCTGCTGGCCGAGATCGGCTTCAGCAAGGACGAGATAGAAGCGGCCAACGTCCATGCCTGCGGCGCCATGACCCTGGAAGGCGCGCCGGGCCTGAAGGCCGAGCATCTGCCGGTGTTCGACTGCGCCAGCCCGTGCGGCCGCATCGGCACCCGCGCGCTCGGCACCGAAAGCCATATCCGCATGATGGCGGCGGCCCAGCCCTTCATCTCGGGCGCCATCTCCAAGACCATCAACATGCCGGGCAACGCTTCGGTCGCCGATTGCGGCCAGGCCTACATGCTGTCTTGGCAGCTCGGGCTCAAGGCCAACGCGCTCTATCGCGACGGGTCGAAGCTGTCGCAGCCGCTGTCGGCCATCGCCCTGCCCGAGGAAGATGGCCTCGAGGAAACGTCCAAGGCGGCGCAGAGCGCCATCATCGCCGAACGCATCGTCGAGCGCATCGTCGAGCGCGAGGTCAGCGGCCGGCGCGAACGGCTGCCGCAACGACGCAAGGGCTACACGCAAAAGGCCATCGTCGGCGGCCACAAGGTCTATCTGCGCACCGGCGAATACGAGGACGGCCGGCTGGGCGAGGTGTTCATCGACATGCACAAGGAAGGCGCCGCCTTCCGCAGCCTGATGAACAACTTCGCCATCGCCATCTCGATCGGCCTGCAATACGGCGTGCCGCTCGAAGAATTCGTCGAGGCCTTCACCTTCACCCGCTTCGAGCCGTCCGGCATGGTCGAAGGCAACGACGCCATCAAGATGGCGACCTCGGTGCTCGACTACATCTTCCGCGAAGTGGCGGTGTCCTATCTCGGCCGCACCGATCTGGCGCATGTCCAGTTCAACGACCTGCACGCCGACAGCGTCGGCAGCGGCGAGGCGCAGAGCGACCTGCCCGACGCGATCGAGCCGACGGCCGGCCGCAAGGACGACGACATTGCCGCGATGCGGCGCTTCGCCAGCACCGGCTACGTGCGAAGCAATCTCTACGTGCTTACCGGGCGCAACGAGCGCGCGACCGTCGCCATGGCGCCGGCCGCTGCAGCCGGCGCCCAAGTTCTGACGGATGGCATGACCGCAGCTTTCGCCGTGTCGGCGGGAGCGGTCGCCGTCAGTGCCGCAGCGGCACAGGACGCCGGAGACCGCCTCGTGCGGATCCGCGAAGCCCGGATGAAGGGTTTCGAAGGCGATGCCTGCACCGAATGCGGCAACTTCACCCTGGTACGCAATGGTACTTGCCTGAAGTGCAATACCTGCGGCGCTACCAGCGGCTGTAGCTGAGTAGCGTTGCGTCGATTACCTGCGTATCAACCTGGTTCCGCTGCGGCGCGGCACCGTAACGTCACAGAGAGGAGAGACCATCATGGCTAAGAAAGCTGCGAAGAAGAAAGCCAAGAAGGCTGCTAAGAAGAAGAAGATCTAACTGCTAACGGGGCCGAGTTAGAAATGACTTGGCCCCTTAGCTAAACCTGTCAGACTGTGCCTCCCATCGAACTGAATTTCTTTCGGGAGGCACAGATCTATGACCGGTCGTATCGACGCTCGCCTGGCTGAGTTGAAGATCGTCTTGCCGAATGCCAGTGCCCCGGCCGCGAATTACGTTCCGGTCGTCGTCAGCGGCAACCTGGCTTTCGTTTCGGGCCAGGTCCCGATCCTGCAAGGCGAGATCAAGTACAAAGGCCGGGTGGGCGTCGATCTGTCCCTGGAACAGGGCCAGGAAGCGGCCCGACTTTGCGGGCTCAACATCGTCGCGCAGATGAAGAACGCGCTGGGCGGCGACCTCGACCGCGTCAGGCGCTGCGTCAAGTTGGGCGGCTTCGTCAACTGCGAGGCCGGTTACCCCGACCAGCCCAAGGTGATCAACGGCGCTTCCGACCTGATGGTGGCGGTGTTCGGCGATGCCGGCCGCCATGCCCGCTTCGCCGTCGGCACCAACGCGCTGCCGTTCAACTGCGCGGTCGAAGTCGAAGCCGTCTTCGAGATCGCCTGATACCCGACTGCCGCCATGCCGCCTCTCACCGTCGCCGATCGCCTGAAGACGGCCGGGCTTGCCTTGCCCGCGCCGATGGGACCGGCGGCCAACTACACGCCCCATGTCGCAAGCCGCGCCGGCAAGGGCTGGATCGTGCATATCGCCGGCCAGGGGCCCTATCGCGACGGCACACTGGCCCATCTGGGCTGCGTCGGTGCCGGGATCGGCCTGGACCAGGCCTGCGACAGCGCGCGGCTGGTGACGCTGAACGTGCTGGCCCAGGCCCAGGCCGCCGGCCTCGCCCTGCCCGGCGCGCCCTCGCTCGATCGCGCCCGCTGCCTGCGGCTGGGCATCTTCGTCCACTGCATCGAAGCTTACGACCGGCTGGACGCGATCGCCGACGCCGCTTCGGCGCTGGTGGTTGCGGCACTGGGCGACGCGGGCCGCCACGCCCGCAGCCTGGCCGGCATGGGCTCGCTGCCGATGCGCACTTCCGTCGAGATCGACGGCCTCTTCCTGTTCGAGTAGGACCATGATCAGCGCCACCGCCCTGGGCTACGTCGCGGGATTTTTCACGACCCTTTCGTTCCTGCCCCAGGTGATCAAGGCCTGGCGCACGCGTTCGACGGAGGATCTGTCGTTCTGGATGCTGAGTGGATTCTCCACCGGCGTGGCGCTGTGGATCGTCTACGGCTTCATGCTGCGCGAGCCGCCGATCGTGCTGTTCAACGCCATCACGCTCAGCCTCGCCATGACCCTGCTGTGGCTGAAAATATCGACCTCCCGCCGGCTACCGCGCCTGTGACGCTGCGCGACGTCGCGATGAGCGGGGAACGTCGGCAGCGGCGCTCCACCGCACCCGGGCGCGACCGGCTTTGATGCATTTGCCGCACCGGCTGCGCTAGACTGGCGCCGTGCCTGACAGCGGCGACCAGCTCACCATCGACGTGAACGAGGGCATCGGCCAGATCGATGCCGCGGCCTGGGACGCCTGCGCCCTGCCGCCCGAAAGCGACGGCAATCCCTTCGTCAGCCACGCCTTCCTGCTGGCGCTGGAGGACAGCGGCTCGGTCGGCGGTCGGTCGGGCTGGCAGCCGCAGCACCTCACCGCCATCGGCCCCGACGGCACTCTTCTGGGCTGCATGCCGCTCTACCTCAAATCGCACTCCCAGGGCGAGTATGTGTTCGATCACGGCTGGGCCGACGCCTTCGAGCGCGCCGGCGGCCAGTATTACCCCAAGCTGCAGGCGGCCGTGCCGTTCACGCCGGTGCCGGGCCGACGCATCCTGGTGCGCCCCGGCCCCTATGCCGAGCAAGTGGCCGACGCGCTGGGCGCCACGCTGGCCGAGATCACGCAGCGCAACGAGCTGTCGTCGGCCCATGTCACCTTCTGCAGCGAAGACGAATGGGAAAGGCTGGGGCGGCTAGGCTATTTGCAGCGCCTGGGCCAGCAATATCACTGGCACAATGCGGGCTACGCATCGTTCGACGACTTCCTGGGCGCGCTCGCCTCGCGCAAGCGCAAGGCCATCCGCAAGGAACGCGAGGCCGTCCACAAGGCCGGGCTGACCATGCGCCAGTTGAGCGGCGCGCAGATCGAGCCGCGTCACTGGGATGCGTTCTTCGCCTTCTACATGGATACCGGCTCGCGCAAATGGGGCCGGCCGTACCTGACGCGCAAGTTCTTCGAGCTGCTGGGCCGGCGGATGGCGGACAGCGTTGTGCTGATGACCGCCGAGCAAGCCGACGGCCGCCTGGTCGCCGGCGCGCTCAACCTCAAAGGGCGGGAAGCGCTGTACGGCCGCAACTGGGGCTGCATCGAGGACTACCGCTTCCTCCACTTCGAAGCCTGCTACTACCAGGCGATCGACTACGCCATCGCCCACGGGCTGAAGCGTGTCGAGGCCGGCGCCCAGGGCGAGCACAAGATCCAGCGCGGCTACCTGCCCACGCCCACCTACTCCGCCCACTGGATCGCCAACAAGAGCTTCCGCGCCGCGGTCGACGACTATCTGCAGCGCGAACGCCAGGCGATGCGGGAGCAGATCGACGATCTGGGCGAATATTCCCCGTTCCGCAAAGCCGGCGACAGCTAGGGTTGCGGCTAGGGCTGCGGCCAGGGTTTCTGCGTCGGGCGCATCGTCTCGTAGGCATGGGCCAGCCGCAGCACTCCGGCATCGTCGAAGCGATGGCCGACGATCTGCAGCCCGATCGGCATGCCGTCCGAGCCATAGCCGCAATTGATCGAGGCCGCCGGCTGTTCGGACTGGTTGAACGGCGCGGTGAAGGCGATGTGCTCGAACGGCCTGGCCGGATCGCCGCCGGGACAGGGCTGGTCGGCTTCATAGGCGGTGATCGGCGAGGTCGGGCTGAGCACGAAGTCGAAAGGCTGCGTCGCCGCCACCGCCTTCTGGCGAATCGCCATGATCTGGTTGAAGCCGCGAATCACGTCGATACCGCTGAGACCGGCGGCGCGCCGACACCATTGCACGATGAAGGGCAGCACCTTGTCCTGGCGCGCCTGCGGCATCAGCGACAGGTCGCTGAGCGCGCGGGCCTGGAAGAAACGGTCGATGCCGTCCATCATCTCGGTCGTCATGAACGGCCCGACGGGCTCGACAATCGCACCGGCACCCTGTAGCAGCCTGGCCGCCTCTTCCACCGCCGCCGCGACATCGGGCCGGGCTTTGCTGCCGACGCCGATATCCAGCATCAGGCCGATCTTCAGCCCCTTCACCTCGCCATACAGATGGGCGACATAGTCGGCACCGTCATAGGGCAAGCCCATGTAGTCGCGCGCATCGGGCTTGCCGATCTGGTTCAGCAGCAGGGCCGCATCGCGCACGGTGCGCGTCATCGGTCCGGTGACCCGGCCCAGGAACGGCGGATCGATCGGCACGCGTCCCAGGCTGGGCTTGAGCGCGAATACGCCGCAATAGGCCGCCGGCAAGCGCACCGAGCCGCCGATATCGGTCCCCAGGGCGATCGGTCCGTAGCCCGCCGCCAATGCCGCACCGGCGCCGGAACTCGAGCCGGCGGTGTTGCGGTCGGTGTTCCAGGGATTGCGCGTGACGCCGTGCAGGCTGGAGACGCCGGAGGCCAGCATGCCGAAATCCGGCATGGTGGTCTTGCCGAGGATGACGCAGCCCGCCTCGCGCACCCGTGCCGCCGGCGGCGCGTCGACCGGCGCCTTGACCGACAGGTCGGCGGCACCGGTGCCGATCGGCGTGGCCGCGCCCCTGGTGGCGATGTTCTCCTTGAGCGTGATCGGCACGCCGTCCAGCGGACCCAGCGGCGTGCCCCGCCGCCAGCGGCTCTCCGAGGCGCGGGCCTGTTCGAGCGCGCCTTCGCGATCGACCAGGAACATCGCGTTGATCCGGGGCTCCCAGGCGTCTATGCGCGCCAGCGCCGCCTTGGCCGATTCGACCGGCGACAATTCCTTCCTGCGATAGGCGCTGGCCAGTTCGACAGCCGACAGATCGTGCAGCGCGGTCATGGATGCCTCCCCCGTTCGTCGCGGATCGCGCTCAGGTTGCCGCCGTCCACTCCGCGCCGCAAGCGCGGCAATGGCGCTGCCGGCTGGGCAGCAGCATGGGGGCGCTGAACAGCGCGGTGATGAGGGCGCTGAGTGGCGAGCGGGCGCGGAAGATGTCGGCCGACCGGCAGGACGGACAACGCTCGGTATCGTCGGCCTCGACGATGCCTGCGGCATCGAAACGCTGCAGGCCGCGTCGCAACTCGCCGCGGCGCACGTCGTCCAGCAGGCGCAGCGCCGCCGGGGCGTCGCCCTGATCCAGCACCAGGAGCTTGATGCCGCCGATCGCCAGCGCATAGCCCCAGTCGGCGGCGACGGTGTTGTTGTCGCCCAGCCGGCAGGCGATACCGTTGCTTTCCAGCAGCCCGCGCGCCATGTGCGCCTCGTTCCAGTCGATGAAACGAGCGACGATGGCGGGCGAATTCATCGTGCGGACGTGCCGACAGCGCCGCTAGTGCAGCAGCGCCGTCTCCTTGGGCTTCTCGAGCTTGCGCGGCTCGGGCTCGGGGAAGGTGAAGCTGAGCTTGTCGGCTTCCTTGTCCAGGCCGACCACCACGACGCCGCCCTTGACCAGCTTGCCGAACAGCAGCTCCTCGGCCAGCGGTTTCTTGACGTGCTCCTGGATCACGCGGGCCAGCGGCCGGGCGCCGTAGAGCTTGTCGAAGCCCTTCTTGGCCAGCCAGCCGCGCGCATCCTCGTTGATCTCGACGATCACCTGGCGCTCCGCCAACTGACCTTCCAGCTCGATGACGAACTTGTCGACCACGCGGTTCATGACTTCCGGCGACAGGCTGTTGAAGCGGATCACCGCATCGAGCCGATTGCGGAACTCCGGCGTGAACATGCGGTTGATCGCCTCGAGGTCGTCGTCCATGCGCACTTCGCGCTCGAAGCCGATCGGCGCCTTTGCCAGGTCGGCCGCGCCGGCATTGGTGGTCATGCACAGGATCACGTTGCGGAAGTCGACCGAACGGCCGTTGTGGTCGGTCAGTTTGCCGTAATCCATCACCTGCAGCAGGATGTTGAACAGGTCCGGATGCGCCTTCTCGATCTCGTCCAGCAGCAGCACGCTGTGCGGATGCTGGTTGATGGCGTCGGTCAGCAGGCCGCCCTGATCGAAGCCGACATAGCCTGGCGGCGCGCCGATCAGGCGCGACACGCTGTGGCGCTCCATGTATTCGGACATGTCGAAACGGATCAGCTCGACGCCCAGAATGCGCGCCAGCTGGCGCGTCACTTCGGTCTTGCCCACGCCGGTCGGTCCGGCCAATAGATAGGAACCGATCGGCTTGTCGCCCTGGCGCAGGCCGGCGCGCGCCAGCTTGATCGCCGCCGAAAGCGACTCGATCGCCCCGTCCTGGCCGTAGACCACGGTCTTGAGGTCGCGATCGATGTGGCGCAGCACCTCGGTATCGTCTTTCGACACGCTCTTGGGCGGGATGCGCGCGATCTTGGCCACCACCGCCTCGATGTCCTTGACCGCGATGGTCTTCTTGCGCTTGTTCTCCGGCACCAGCATCTGCGCCGCGCCCACTTCGTCGATCACGTCGATCGCCTTGTCGGGCAGCTTGCGGTCGTTGATGTACTTGGCCGCCAGTTCGACCGCGGCGCGGATCGCTTCGGTCGTGTAGCGCACGTTGTGGTGTTCTTCGTAATAGGGCTTCAGGCCCTGCAGGATCTTGACCGTGTCTTCGACAGTGGGTTCGACCACGTCGATCTTCTGGAAGCGCCGCACCAGGGCGCGGTCCTTCTCGAAGTAGTTGCGGAACTCCTTGTAGGTGGTCGAGCCGATGCAACGCAGCTCGCCGGACGCCAGCACCGGCTTGAGCAGGTTGGAGGCATCCATCGAGCCACCCGAGGTGGCGCCGGCGCCGATCACGGTATGGATCTCGTCGATGAACAGGATGGCGCCCGGCCGCGCCTTCAGCTCGGCCAGCACCGCCTTGAGCCGCTCCTCGAAGTCGCCGCGATAGCGCGTGCCGGCCAGCAGCGACCCCATGTCGAGCGAGAAGATCACCGCGTCCTTCAGCACGTCGGGCACTTCGCCGTTGACGATCTTGCGCGCCAGGCCTTCGGCGATGGCGGTCTTGCCGACCCCGGGATCGCCGACATAGAGCGGATTGTTCTTGCTGCGCCGGCACAGGATCTGGATGGTGCGCTCGACCTCGGCCTCGCGGCCGATCAGGGGATCGATGCGCCCTTCCTTGGCCTTCTTGTTCAGATCGACGCAATAGGCCGAGAGCGCTTCGTCGCCTTGTTTGACCACGGTGTCCGCCTGTGAATCCTCGTCGGCGCCGGAAACGCGCCGGCTCTTGCTCTGGCCGGGCACCTTGGCGATGCCATGGCTGATGTAGTTGACCGCGTCGAGCCGCGACATGTCCTGCTGCTGCAGGAAATAGACGGCATGGCTCTCGCGTTCGGAGAACATGGCCACCAGGACATTGGCGCCGGTGACCTCCTCGCGGCCGGAGGACTGCACATGGATGGCCGCGCGCTGCACGACGCGCTGGAAGCCGTCGGTGGGCTGCGGATCGCGCCCGCGTCCCGTCGCCAGCCCGGCCAGTTCGACTTCGATATAGCCGGTCAGATCGCGGCGCAGCCGGTCGATATCGACGCCGCAGGCGCGCAACACGGCCACCGCGTCGCTGTCTTCGGTCAGCGCCAGCAGCAGGTGTTCGAGAGTCGAATATTCGTGGCGGTGTTCGCCGGCCAACGCGATCGCGCGATGCAAGGTCTTTTCCAGGTTACGTGACAGCATCGGCGATCTCCTTACTGTTCAATCAACGCTACTCTTTCTCGAGGGTGCATTGCAGGGGGTGCTGGTGGCGCCGCGCGTCGTTCATCACCTGGGCGACCTTGGTCTCGGCCACCTCATAGGTGTAGACGCCGCACACGCCCACGCCACGCTGATGCACGTGCAGCATGATGCGCGTCGCCTCGTCCTCGCTCTTGCCGAAATACAGTTCGAGAACCCGCACGACGAATTCCATCGGCGTGTAATCGTCGTTCAGCATCAAGACCTTGTACATGGACGGCTTCTTGGTCTTGGCCCGCGTCTTGGTGACGACGCCAGTCTGTCCGTCCGATCCGTTACGCTTGTCGCCCTCGCTCATGCGATAAAGATGCTCCCGACCCGGCGAAACTTCAATCCACCCGCCATCAGATACCCTTCGCCATCAGGGGCATCGCCGGCGACAAAAAAAGCCCGGCGCGCGGCCGGGCTTTTTTCCGTTCGAAACCGTCGGACGTCAGGCGGCCGACTGCTTCAGCATGGTCTCGACCGCGACGTTGAACCGCTCGCTGATCGGCGCGAACGCCTCCTGGGCGGTCTTGACGCCGATCTCGGACAGCTTGGCGGTCTCGTCGAACAGCGCGTCGAAGCTCTGACGCACATATTGACCCTGCCACTCGACCAGGTCCTTGAGATTCTTGGCCGCGAAAACTTCCTTGGCGGCGCCCACGCCGCTCTCGAGCGCCTTCTGGTTGAAGGCCATCCAGCTCTTGGCGATCGATTCGAAGCCCTTGGCCAGCATGTTGCCCGACGCCATCAGGGCATCGAGATTGTCTTTGCCGACGCTGGCCGCCTCGTCGTAGCCCTTGAACGCCGAGCCGGCGGCTTTTATCGCCGTCTCGACCGGGTTGATGTAGTCGCTCATGTCGCTCTCCTTGCAAATGGGGATAGGCGAAGCCGACACACGCGCTTAGCCTTTGCTGCATTGCAGCATAGACTAAATATAGGAACCTCCCGCGCCGGGTCAAGCAAAATTGCTGCGATGCAACAATTAACTTAACCTTCTGGTATTAGTACTCAATACCCCTTGGACCGACCCGCAGCCGCCAAACCTGCGTCTGGTCGCCCCGAAACGACGCCGGCGGCAGATCCTTTACCGGATTGACCGTCACGCCGGTCGTGTCCCAGCCAAACAGCATCTTGTCGAAGCGCACGGCGCGGAAGCTGTCCATCTCGTAGAGATAGGCCGTCGAGCTGAACCGTCCGCCGTGGCAGGCGCTCACCGCCCAATAGAAAGCGTTGGAGGGAATGTCGAACGAGCGGCTGGGAAAGGCAAAGCCGCCGCTGGCCTCGATCGCCTGACGAAGCGCGGCCACCTGTCCGGCCGACAATTCGGCGGTGGCGCGCTGACCTCGCCAGGGATCCAAAATGCCGGACGGTTCGGAGATTTCGACGCTGTTGATCACGGTCGGCCCCAGCACACGGACGATCATGTGGCCGCTGCCGTCGGGCCGCGTCTCGATGTCGTAGGCCCGCACCTGTTCCCGCCAGGTGGCGTTGTAGACCAACCGGTAGATGTCGGGCGCGCCGGCGGCGCAGGCCTTCTTGATGTCGTCGCCGCCGACGAAGCGGAACCAGTAGAAGCTGCGCAGCAGCGGGTTGTCGATCGGCAGGCTCCAGGCCGGAGCCCCCGTCAGTGCGCAAGAAAGCAACAAAAGCGCGGCGGCAATCAGTCTCTGCATGGCGAAAAACCTTGGGATTTTAAGCGTTTCGCATTAGCCTACCCAAAAGCGGCGTGACGAGGGCGTCCGACACGCAAAATGTTGTGTCGCATCAAGTCGGGGGTTGCGCTGCCACGGAATTTCAATAAAATTCTCAAGATTGGGCCATAACTATCAGATTCGAGCCGCATTTCCAAGGTTTGGAAATACCGTGGCGGGGGAGAGTACATGGGCTTGCGCCGGCTCCTGGGCCAAATCAACCGTACCGGTCTTCTGCTTGTCGCGCTCGTCTTGGGCGTAAGCCAAGCGCTCGCCGCGCCCGCGCCGGCCAGTCCCCAGAACCAGACCAAGGGTAAGGTCGCCGCCGCCGCCATCGCGCCGGTGAAGAAACTGGCGCCCCGTTCGCAGAAGCTCAGCACCACCGCCAAGAAGCCGCCGGTCGCGGTCAAGCGTCCCGACCGCTATGCCGCGTTCATCGTCGACGATGCGACCGGCCAGGTGCTGGTCGACGAGAACGGCGATGCGCCGCGCCATCCGGCCTCGCTGACCAAGGTGATGACGCTCTACCTGACCTTCGAGGCGATCGACCAGGGCCGGCTGACGATGGATCAGAGCCTGCCCGTTTCCGGCTGGGCCTCGATCCAGTCGCCGACCAAGCTCGGCCTGAAGGAAGGCAGCAGCATTACCGTGCACGACGCCATCCTGGGCCTGATCACCAAATCGGCCAACGATGCGGCGGTGGTGCTGGCCGAAGCGCTGGGCGGCGACGAGGAACTCTTCGCCCAGAAGATGACCGAGAAGGCCCGGCAGCTGGGCATGAAGCACACGCTGTATCGCAACGCCTCGGGCCTGCCGAACGACGAGCAGATCACCACGGCGCGCGACCTGGCGATCCTGACCATGGCGCTGATCCGCGACTTCCCCGCCTATTACCCGCTGTTCTCGACCCAGGAATTCGTCTACCACGGCACCATCAACACCAACCACAACCGCATGCTGGGCTGGTACAACGGCGCCGAGGGCCTGAAGACCGGCTACGTCAACGCCTCGGGCTTCAACATCATCCTCACCGCCAAGCGCGACAACCGGCGCCTGATCGGCATCATGATGGGCGGCGCATCGGCGCAGTCGCGCGACCAGGCGCTGGCCTCGCTGATGGATACCGCCTTCAACGGCGGCCAGTTGGTGGCCGGCAACGACAAGGTGGCGCCGTCTGCCAAGGCGACCGGCGCGGCCGTGATGCCTGTCGCGGTGGCGCCGGCCTGGACGCCCACCGCCAAGGACCCGATCGGCACGCGCATTGCCGCGGTCAATCCCGCCGCCCCGGTCAACGGCCAGGCGCTGTCGGTTGGCGCCCGCACCAACACCTCCCTGTCGACCCAGGGCCAGCACGGCGCCGGCGATATCTGGGCGATGCAGGTCGGCGCCTATGGCGACACCGGCTCGGCCCGCAACGCCATCGCCATGGCCCAGATCACCCTGCCCGACCTGCGCGGCAAGCCTTCGATCGCACCGGTCGAGATCAAGGGCCGCACGCTCTATCGCGCCCGGCTGTCCGGCCTGTCGCAGAGCGACGCCACCATCGGCTGCCGGCGCCTGCAGGATCAGGGATCGCTCGACTGCACGGCGATCAAGGTCGATCCGGCCGATCCGGACGTGGCGGCAAACTGAGCCAGCGGATTTTCAACGGACAGTCCGACCACGGACGGCGGCCGTCCTGCGCGCCTGCCGCGCGCCGCACCATCTAGCGATTGCCGTCGGCATCGCGCGCGCGCTTCCAGCGCCGCACCCCCTCAAGGAATGTCGGCTTCTCGTGGCGTTGCCAATGCGCCAGATCCCATTCCTGGCCGGTGGTGCGAAAGGCGCCATCCACCGGTTCGAACATCAGCACCTCGCGGCGCTGGGCCCGCGCATCGATCCAGCTCGATACCACGCGATAGCCCTGGCCCTCGTAGGCCTCCAGCGCCTCGCGCTCCTCCGGCGAGATGCCCGCCACCATGCAGCCATCGACCACGCTGTCCTCGTCCGGAACGATGATCGGATAGCTGGCGCCATCGACCGCCACCCGGCGGAATCCCTCGAGATGGGCGGGTTTCAGCATGTCGCCCGTGACCTGCCGGCCGATCACCGCCGACAGGATGTCGGCGTCCATCAGGGTTCCGAAAAAGAAGAAGCGCATCGGGTTAGTGTATCAATGATGATGCGCGCTGGCACTGGCTTCGTCGGGCAGCTCGACCCCGCTGGCCGCCAGGGCGCCGCGCAGGGCGCTTTTGAGGCGGTCCAGCCCGGCCTGGTCGCGCGCTTCGGCGCGCGCCACCAGCACCGCCTGGGTGTTGGAAGCCCGCAGCAGCCACCAGCCGTCCCGCGTGTTGACGCGCACGCCGTCGACGGTCGAGACGTCGGCGCCCGATTTCTGCAACTGGACCTTGATGTCGTCGACGATCCTGAACTTGGCGGTCTCGTCGACATCGAAGCGCAGCTCCGGGGTGTTGACGGCGTCGGGCAGGCCGTCGCGCAGCTCGGCCAGGGTCTGCGGCGAACGGCTGACGATGCCGAGCAGCCGGATCGCGGCGTAGAGCGCGTCGTCGAAGCCGTAGAACTTGTCGGCGAAGAACACGTGGCCGCTCATCTCGCCGGCCAGCGGCGAGCCGGTCTCGGCCATCTTGGTCTTGATCAGCGAGTGGCCGGTCTTCCACATGCAGGGCACGCCGCCGGCCTTCTTGACCTCGTCGAACAGCACCTGGCTGGCCTTGACGTCGGCGATGATGGTGGCGCCCGGCCGCGACTTCAGCACGTCGCGCGCCAGCAGCACCAGGAACTGATCGCCCCACATGATGCGGCCCCGGTTGTCGATCACGCCGATGCGATCGCCGTCGCCGTCGAAAGCGATGCCGATATCGGCCTTCTCGGCCAGCACCGCCGCCTGAAGCTGCTCGAGATTCTTGGCCACCGTCGGATCGGGATGATGCGACGGAAAGGTGCCGTCGACCTTCTCGTTGAGCACCACGTGCCTGCCCGGCAGCTTGGCCACCACCTGGGCGATGTTGACGCCGACGACGCCGTTGCCGATGTCCCATACCGCACTGAGCGGCTTGACGCCGTCGTAGTCGCGCAGGACGCGTTCGACATAGGCGTCGAGCACGGGCCGCTCGACCACGCCGCCCTGCCCGCTCTCCACGTCGCCGGCCGCCGCTAGCACGCCCAGCTTCTTGATGTCGGCGCCGAAGAAGGCCTTCTTGCCGAGCATCATCTTGAAGCCGTTGTAGTCGCCCGGATTGTGCGAGCCGGTCACCATCACGCCGCCGTCGCTGTCGAAGTGGTAGACCGAGAAATACAGCATCGGCGTGGAAACGATGCCGATGTCGATGACGTCCAGGCCGCTCTGGCGCAGCCCGTCGATCAGCGCCGGACCGAGCGCCGGCGAGGACAGCCGGCCGTCGCGCCCCACCGTTACCTTCTTGCCGCCGTTGCGGCGCACCACCGTGCCGAAAGTGCGGCCGACGGCGCGCGCATCGGCCACGCTCAGGGTCTTGTCGTAGATGCCGCGGATGTCGTACTCGCGCAGGATGGACGGATCGAAATTGTGGGCGAACTTCTGGATCATCGCGAATCGACTCCGGATCGGGTTCAGGAAACGGCGGGGCGGCCGATGCCGAGGTAACGGAATCCGGCGGCCACCATGTCGACCGGATTGTAGATGTTGCGCAGATCGACCACCACGTCGCCTTTCATCAGGGACTTGATCCGGCGGGGGTCGAGCGCGCGGAATTCGTTCCACTCCGTGACGATCGCCAGGGCGTCGGCACCGGCGATGGCGTCGTAGGCGCTGCCGCACCACATCGGCCCTTCGATCAGCCTGCGCGCCTCGTTCATGCCTTCCGGATCGTAGGCCTGGATGCGCGCGCCGGCGGCAATCAGCGCCGGCACGATATCGAGCGCCGGGCTGTCGCGCATGTCGTCCGTGTTGGGCTTGAAGGTCACGCCCAGCACGGCGATCGTCTTGCCCTGCACCGACCCGCCGCAGGCCGCGATAATGCGCTCGGCCATCGCCTTCTTGCGCGCCTGGTTGACCGACAGGACCTGCTCGACGATGGTCTGCGGCGCCCCCGCCTCGCGCGCGGTGTGGACCAGCGCCAGGCAATCCTTGGGAAAGCAGGAGCCGCCGAAGCCCGGGCCCGGATGCAGGAACTTGCGCCCGATGCGGCCGTCCAACCCGATGCCGCGCGCCACGTCGTGCACGTCGGCGCCGACCTTCTCGCACAAATCGGCGATCTCGTTGATGAAGGTGATCTTGGTCGCCAGGAAGGTGTTGCCGGCGTATTTGATCAGCTCCGAGGTCTCCAGACCGGTGAACAGCAGCGGGGTCTCGATCAGGAACAGCGGCCGGTAGATGTGGCGCATGACTTCGCGCGCGCGATCGGTCTCGGCGCCGATCACCACGCGATCCGGCCGCATGAAATCTTCGATCGCCGAGCCTTCGCGCAGGAATTCCGGATTGGACACGATGTCGAACTCGGCGCCCGGGCTGACGCGGCGGACGATCTCCGCAACCTTGCGTCCCGTCCCGACCGGCACGGTCGACTTGGTGACGATCACGGCATAGCCGGTCAGCGCCCTGGCGATCTCCTCCGCCGCGGCGAACACGTAGGACAGATCGGCATGCCCGTCGCCGCGCCGCGTCGGCGTGCCGACCGCGATGAAGATGGCCTCGGCCCCGGCGACGGCGGCCTTCAGGTCGGTCGAGAAGGACAGCCGGCCGGCGGCGACGTTGTCGGCCACCAGCTTGTCCAGGCCAGGCTCGTAGATCGGGATCTGCCCCGCTTCCAGCGCGGCGATCTTGGCGGCGTCCTTGTCGACGCAAACCACGTCGATTCCGAATTGCGAGAAACAGGCTCCGGACACCAAACCGACATAGCCGGTGCCGATCATGGCGATACGCATGGTTCGATCTCCGCTTCGCGCGAGCGGGCTCAGTCGCCCAGCAGGCGACGGGCGATGGCGCGCAGCTCGGTCGCGATATCGGGATTGTTCAGGCCGACCGCCAGATTGGCTTCGAGGAAACCCAGCCGGTTGCCGCAATCGTGGCGCTCGCCGGTGAAGCGCAGCGCATGGAACGGCGTGTTGCCGACCATCTTGGCCATCGCGTCGGTGAGCTGGATCTCGTTGCCGGCGCCGCGCTCCTGCTTGTCGAGATGCCTGAACACCTGCGGCAGCAGCACGTAGCGGCCGATGATCGCCAGCGTCGACGGCGCGGATTCAGGCTTGGGCTTCTCCACCATGCCGGCGACTTCGGCCAGGCTGCCGTCGTCCTGGCCGGTGGCGACGATGCCGTAGCGGTTGGTGTGCTCGCGCGGCACATCGAGCACCGAGATCACGTTGCCGCCGGTCTTCTTGTGGACCTCGACCAGCTGCGCCGTGCAGGACGGCGTGGCCAGGGTCATTTCGTCGGGCAGCAGCACCGCGAACGGCTCGTCGCCCACCCAATGGCGCGCGCACCATACCGCATGGCCCAGCCCCAGCGGCTGCTGCTGGCGGGTGAAGATGGCGTTGCCAGCCGGGATGATGCTGTCCAGCGTCTGCTTCAGCTCGGCGACCTTCTTGCGCGCGTTGAGCGTGTCTTCCAGCTCGAAGGCGTGATCGAAATGGTCCTCGATCGCGCCCTTGTTGCGGCCGGTGACGAACACGAAGCGCTCGATGCCGGCGGCCAGGCATTCCTCGACCGCGTATTGGATCAGCGGCTTGTCGACGATCGTCAGCATCTCCTTAGGCACCGCCTTGGTGGCAGGCAAGGTGCGGGTGCCGAGGCCGGCGACCGGGAAGACGGCCGTGCGAACTTGCTTGGTCATGTCTGATGCCTGCGGGAGAAGAAGCCTTCTAGTGGCTCCGCAACACAACGCGCGGGGCCGGGAAAATGCCCAAAATCCGCTTTCGGGCAGCGCCGTTTAATGCCATAGCGCAACCCCCGCCGGCAACCCCGGCCGCGCCATGCGCCAATACCGGCCGCGCCAGTCGGGTGCGCTGGGCTGTCAACCCTGGAGCAGCGCAGCCGGCAGCCGCAGGGCCAAGGCCACGCGCTTGGTCAAGGCTCTGCCCATCTGCCGCCGGCCGGTCTCGATCTGGGAGATATAGGCCATCGAACTGCCGACCCGCTTGGCCAGTGCGGCCTGGGTCAAGCCGCGCCATTCGCGATAAGCCTTGAGGCTGTTGTCGCCATCGAGGATCCGGTCGACGATTTCGAGGGGAACGGCTTCCTCGCTGCGTTCGATGGACCGGCGGACCGCTGCAAGGTCGGCTTTGTCCTCCAAAGCCTCGATGATGCGCTGCCATTCATCGATCGGCACGACGGCAAAGACCGGCTTGCCTTCCTTTTCGATTATTTGAACCTTCATCGATAGACATCTCCCCGGTTGCCGATCTTGATCACCACAACCGTCACGATTTCGTTGCGCAGACGATAGACCATCCGCAAATCCCCGACGCGCAAGCGATAGGCTTCGGTGCCTTGCAATCGCTTGACATCGTTGTTCGACCGGTACGGATCCTGGGCGATTTGCCGAACCTTGTCGGTGATCTGCCTGGCCCGCTTGCGATCCAGCCGGCGCAATGCCTCGACCGCCTCCGGTTCGAAAACCACCTGCCACATGCCGCCTATATAGCAATATGCTATATAATGCGCAACGCCGCGCGACAGGCTGGGTTGCAAATTTCACCACCACGGCGGGGGATGGCGTCTGCTATGAACAAGCCGTAGAAAAAGCAGGCCGCCGAACGAAGCGGCATCATGGGAAGGAAATGACCGCGATTTCGGATCGATTGCCGGCGGCGCGCGCCGGCCTGGCGACGCTGGTGTTCCGCGTCTACCTGCCCTTCGCGCTGGCCTATTTCCTGTCCTACCTGTTCCGCACCGTCAACGCGGCGATCTCGCCGAACCTGACGCGCGAACTCAACCTCGATGCGGCCGATCTCGGCCTGCTGACCGGCACCTATTTCGTCACCTTCGCGCTGTCGCAGATTCCGCTCGGCATGATGCTCGACCGGTTCGGGCCGCGCCGCGCCCATGCCGCGCTGGTGCTGATCGGCGCCGGCGGCGCGCTGCTGTTCGGGCTGGGCGGCAGCATCGGCAGCCTGGCGCTGGGCCGGGCGCTGATCGGCATGGGCATGGCCGGCGGCCTGATGGCGGCGATGAAGGCGATCTCGCTGTGGTTCCCGCAGCAGCGCTGGGCGCTGATCAACGGGTTGCACATGGCGTTCGGCGGGCTGGGCGCGATCTTCGCCACCAAGCCGGTGCAACTGGCCATGACCTTCACCGACTGGCGCGGCGTGTTCGGCGGCCTGGCGGCGATCACCGCCGGCGTCGCGGCGCTGCTGTTCCTGGCGGTGCCGGAAAAGCCCGGCACCGAGGTCAAATCGACCCTGGGCGAGGCTTTCGCCGGCGTGGTGGAGGTGTTCCGCAGCGCCGTGTTCTGGCGCCTGGCGCCGGGCGCCACCTTTGCGCTGGGCGGCTTCCTAGCGGTGCAGGGCTTGTGGAGCGGACCCTGGCTGCGCGACGTCGCCGGCTTCGACAACGCCACCACCAGCGCCTATCTGCTGGCCATCGCCGCGGCGATGGCGGCCGGCTACCTGACCAGCGGCGTGATATCGGCGGCGCTGGCGCGGCTGGGCATCAGCCCGCTGCGCACCCTCTATCTGATGCATATCGCCTTCATCCTGTGCCAGATCCCGCTGGTCAGCGGCTGGATGCCCAGCGTGGTCGCGGTCTGGGTGGTGTACGGCTATTTCGGGGTCGGCACCGTGCTGACCTTCCCGCTGCTGGCGCAGGCCTTCCCGCTCAGCCTGGCCGGCCGCGCCATCACCTGCCTGAACATGCTGATGTTCTCCGCCGCCTTCGGCTGGCAGTACGGCATCGGCCTGGTGCTCGATTTGTGGCCGCGCGCCGCCAGCGGCGCCTATCCGGCCGCCGCCTATCAGGTGGCGCTGGGCGTGGTGCTGGCGGCCAATGTGCTGGCGGTGATGTGGCTGCTCATGCCGCGCCGCCGATAGCGGTCTCGGATGCAATCGGCGGCAGATTGAGCTCGGCCAGCAGGCTGCGCAGCTCCTGGCGCGCCGCCACGTGCGACATGGTCATGGCAACGCCCGCCGCCTTCTCGCGCAGATCGAGCAGGGTCAGCCCCTTGAGGAACAGCTCGCGATAGATCACCCGCTCGCTCAGGCCGGGCGCGACGCGGAAGCCCAGGCGCTGCGACAGCGCGCCCACCACCCGTTCCATCTCCCGCTTGTTGCGCGCGTCCAGGGTGGCCAGCCGGTTGCGCATCACCAGCCAGTCGACCGGCCGGTGGCCGGCCGCCGCGCGCTGCTGGCGCTGGGTCCAGACCATTTCGCTGTAGATGCTGGGCCGCACGATGCGGAGGGTATCGGGCTCGACCCGCGCCAGCAGGTCGAGATCGATGAAGCTGTCGTTGAGCGGCGTCAGCAGGGTGTCGGCCTCGATATGGGCGATGCGCGACAGATGCGTGTTGGAGCCGGGCGTGTCGATCACCACGAAATCGCAGCGCGCGGCCAGCTCGAGGAAAGCCATGCCGAAGCGTTCGCGCTCGGCCGCCTCGGCCTGGTCGCGATTGGGCAGGTCGGAGATCAGCACCGCGCGATGCTCCGGCATCGGCAGGCGCAGGCCCTTTTCGCGCAGGAAGGACTGGCGGTTCTCGATATAGCGGCTCAACGTGCCCTGGCGGCTGTCGACATCGATGGCGCCCACCGAGGCGCCGTCATAGGTCAGGGCCAGGGCGACATGCATGGCCGTGGTCGACTTGCCCGAACCGCCCTTCTCGTTGCCCAGCACGATGACATGGGCGCGTCCCGGCGTGCGCACCGGCGGCCGGCGCAGTGTGTTGCCCAGGGTGATCGGCATGGCTATTGCGGCTTGCGCAGCCACACGGCAGTGTCGTGGAACACGGCACCGCCATTGGGATAGCCGGGCTCGGCGCTGGTCAGCGCGTTGATGCCCAGCTTGTTGCGGAAGTTGCGGTTGGGCCAGATGCCCTCGACCACCACCACGCCTGGCTGCTGGCCGTCCTGCGGCCGGACATCGACCAGCACCGCGCCGCGCTCGTTGCCCAGTTCGATCACGTCGCCTTCGCCCACGCCGAGCCGGGCGCAATCCGCCGGATTGACCAGCGCCGTGGGCCGCTTCTCGCGCTGCTGCGAGCTGGGCGTCTCGGTGAAGGTCGAGTTCAGGAAGGTGCGCGCCGGTGCCGCCACCAGGCGGAACGGCTTGTCTGGGGTGGCGTTGTCGATGACGTTCTGGTGGTCGGGCAGCACCGGCATGTCCTGCCAGCGCCCGCCGAACGCCTTCCAGTTCGGCTTGAAACGGAATTTTTTGTCCGGCCAAGCGAAGCCATTAAGGAAATGCGCGTCCTCGAAGGACGGCAGGCAGTCCTGGCCGCCCGCCTGCCAGTTGGTCTCGGCATCCCACATGCCGGATTTCTTCAAGGTCTCGTCCATGATCTGCCAGGCGGTCATCTCGAAGCCGCGATGCGTTGCGCCCAGCCGCTTGGCCAGTTCGCAGATCACGTAGTGGTTCTCGCGGCACTCGCCCGGCGCCTCGACCACCTTCTTGGTGACCTGGAAATAGCTATGGCCCGAGGCGGTGTAGAAATCGTCGTGCTCCAGAAACATGGTGGCGGGCAGCACGATATCGGCGAAGGCCGCCGTCTCGGTCATGAACTGCTCGTGCACCACCATGAACAGATCGTCGCGCATCAGCCCGCGATGCACCCGGTTCAGGTCGGGACAGACCGAAGCGGGGTTGGTGTTCTGCACCAGCATGGCGGTGACCGGCGGGCCGCCGCGCAGCGCGTCCGGGTCGCCGGTCAGGATATGCGCCAGCCGCGACTGGTCGAGCGTGCGGGTCGATCTGTCGACCACGTCGAGACCTTCGATCAGGGTCTTGTCGAGCGGATAGATCGCCGTCTGGCCGTAGAGCGCGCCGCCGCCTTTGTATTTCCACGCGCCGGTAACGGCCGGCAGACAGGTCACGGCATGCATATTGGCCGAGCCGTTGCGCGAGCGGGAAAAGCCGTGGTGGCAGCGGATGAAGCTCTTCTTGGTGCGGCCGTAGAGCCGCGCGAATTCGACGATCTGCTCTACCGGCAGGCCGGTGATGGCCGCGGCCCAGTGCGGATCGCGGCTCTTCAGGTGCTCGGCCAGTTCGTCCGGCGCATCGGTATAGCGGCGCAGATAGTCCCAGTCGGCATAGCCTTCCCCGAACAGCACATGCATCACGCCGCAGGCCAGCGCGCCGTCGGTGCCCGGCCGCAGCGCCAGGTGCATATCGGCCTGCTCCGCCGTGCCGGTACGATAGGGATCGACCACCACGATCCTGGCGCCGCGCTTCCTGGCGCGCATGGCGTGAGTCATGACATTGACCTGGGTGTTGACCGGGTTGCCGCCCCAGATCACCACCAGATCCGAATCCGTGCCGATCTCGCGCGCATCGGCGCCGCGCTTGAAGCCGGTGCCGGCGATCCAGCCGGTATCCGACAGCATGACGCAGATGGTCGAATACCAGCGCGAATACTTCATCGCATGGCGCAGCCGCTGGATGCCGTCGCGTTGCACCAGGCCCATCGTGCCGGCATAGAAATACGGCCACACCGTCTCGCTGCCCAGGCGATGGGCGCGCTCGGTGAATTCGTGCGCCACGATGTCGAGCGCCTCGTCCCAGGAGATCGGCGCGAACTGCTTGCTGTTCTTCGGTCCCACCCGCTTGAGCGGCTGGGTCAGCCGGTCGGGGTGGTGGATGCGTTCGGTGTAGCGCGCGACTTTCTCGCAGATCACGCCATTGGTGTAGGTGTTGCGCTTGGAGCCGCGCACCCGGCCGATGGTCCGGGCATCCAGCCGCTCGACCTCCAGCGCGCATGTGCTGGTGCAGTCGTGCGGACAGACCGAGGGAACTATATCGCGGATCGGCCGCGTCCCTATCCGGGTCAAGGCAGCATCGTCGGGAGCCATGGGTGATTTTACCTTGCGGCGCTTCCGCTTGCCAGTGCAGTCGGTCTATGCTGAACGCTCATTTACGGCCGATCCAACAGGCCGACCTGCAGGACAGTCGGGAGGATTTGCGTATGCTACCCAGCGGTAACACCTACCAGGAAGTCTACAACAAGCTGCGCTGGGAAGTCCCGGATCGCTACAACATCGCCCGCATGGTGTGCGACCGCCACGACCAGGACAAGCTGGCGTTGGTGTTCGACGACGCCAAGGGCAAGGTCACGCGCTGGAGCTTCGGCGACATCCGCAAGGCCAGTTCCCGGCTGGCCAATGCGCTGATCGCCGGCGGCGTCAAGCGCGGCGACCGGATCGGCGTGCTGATGTCGCAATGCCCGGAACTGGCGATCTCCCATGTCGCGGCCTATCGCATGGGCGCGATCGGCGTGCCGCTGTGTGCGCTGTTCGGCGAGGAAGCCATCGCCTTCCGCATGGGCAATGCCGGGGCTTCCGCCATCGTGCTGGACGTGGCGCACCTGCCCAAGCTCGAGGTCGCCCGCGCCCAGCTGCCCGAATTGAAAACGGTGATCGTGGTCGGCGCCGGCAAGCACGGCACCTGGTTCAAGGACTACGCCACCTTGCTGGCCGAAGCCGCCGACCGCCTCGATCCGGTCGACACCGCGGCCGAGGATCCCGCTTTCCTGATCTATACCTCCGGCACCACCGGCCAGCCCAAGGGCGCGCTGCATGCCCATCGCGCCCTGATCGGCCATATTCCGGCGGTGCAGCACTGGCTCGACCGCTATCCCCAGGGCGACGAGCTCTACTGGACGCCGGCCGACTGGGCCTGGATCGCCGGGCTGTACGACGTGCTGTTCCCCGCCTGGTACCTGGGCAAGCCGGTGCTGGCGCAGCGCGCGCCCAAATTCGACGGCGAGAAGGCCTTCGACCTGATCGCCCACCACAATGTCGGCGTGGCCTTCATTCCGCCCACCGCGCTCAAGATGATGCGCCAGGTGCAGAACCCGACCGCACGCTGGAACTACAAGGTGCGCGCGATCTGCACCGGCGGCGAAGCGATGGGCGCGGAGCTGATGCAGTGGGGCCGCGACACGTTCGGCGTCACCCTGTCCGAAGGCTACGGCCAGACCGAATGCAACCTGATGACCACCAACTGCCCCAGCCTCTACACCGCGCGGCCCGGCTCGTGCGGCCGCGCCAGCCCCGGCCGGGTGGTGGCGATCGTCGACAACGAGGGCAACGTGCTGCCGCCGGGCCAGGAGGGCAACATCGCCGCCAAGCGGCCCGACCCGGTGATCATGAAGGAGTACTGGCGCAATCCCGAGGCCACCAAAAAGAAATTCGCCGGCGACTGGCTGCTGACCGGCGATGTCGGCAGCATGGATCCCGAAGGCTATGTCTGGTTCAAGAGCCGCGACGACGACGTCATAACCTCGGGCGGCTATCGCATCGGCCCGGGCGAGATCGAGGAATGCCTGATCAAGCATCCCGCGGTCGGCCTGGCGGCGGCGGTCGGCATCCCCGATCCGGTACGCACCGAGATCGTCAAGGCCTTCGTCCAGCTCAAGCCCGGCGTGGCGCCGACCGAGGAACTGAAGAAGGACATCCAGAGCTTCATCAAGATCCGGCTGGCGGCGCACGAATATCCGCGCGAGGTCGAGTTCGTGCAGGAATTCCCGCTCACCACCACGGGCAAGATCATGCGCCGCGAGCTCAAGCGCATGGATATCGAGAAGCGGCAGCGGAAGGGCTGATAGCGCTGAGCGTTGGAGCGGATCACGATCGGATGGAAGCGCGACAACGCTTCCATCGGATCGTGTGAATCGGCTCTATCTCTCTAAAGTGCAGAGCAAATTCACATCCTTTGACGGAATCCGGCGCGATTCCGCCAAAAGGTGATTTGCTCTAGTCGCGCCGATACACCGAGACCTGAACCAGGTAGTCGGTCAGCGCCACGCCGGTCAGCCGCGTCTTGAGCGCAGCGTCCCGGTCGAGACCGAAGCGCCGGCCTTCGAGTGGCGGCCTGCCGCCGGTGACATCGGCAACCAGCTGCGTCGCCTCCCGGTCCTGCGCCAGCGTCCCGTCGTCGATCACGATCACCGTCGCGAAATCCGCGCCCTGGCCGGGTCGGCATGGACCGGCCAGCGAGCGCACATAGACGCAACGGATGGCCGCATCGGCGTCCGCGGCGAGTCGGTAGCCGCTGACCGGCTCGGCGCTGACGATCAGGGTGCGATGAGCGCTCTGCTGCCGAACGTAGTCGATTACGGCGTCGACCGGCACGGCGGCGTTGCGCTTGAAGGGCCGGTCGTTGTGCGGCCCGGCCAGCACGAGAAACAGGAATGTGGCGATGCTGGCGGCGACGGCCGGCGCGCCAATATTGAGCGGCCGTCGCCAAGCGGCACCGCCCAGCGCCGCCACTGCGCAGAGCCAGGGCAAGGCGAACAGGAACGATCGCGGCTTGTCGTGGCCCAGCAGCGCCACCAGCGCCACGCCAACCGCCAACAGGCCGCCAAAGCCCCGCACATCGCCGCCATAGCCGCGACCGGGCGCGGCGAACGCCGACCACAATCCGGCCAGCACAACCGCCAGCAGCGGAATAGCCAGCAGGCTCTGGCTCAGCCCAAGGATGGTGCCGCCTGCCAATCCCACCAGATCGGTGCCGAAACTTGCGATGGACGACGACGCCAACTGGCTGGCCAGCAGATCGCGCGCGGCGAAGAATGCCAGCAGTCCGGGCGCGGCGATCGCGGCGGCGACCAGCCAGAACGCCAGATCGTGCAGTGGATCGAGCCGCCGTTCGATGGCATAGCGCCAGATCGCAAAGGCCAGTGCCGGCAGCACGGCAAGGAACGAGGTGTCGCCGGCCAAGCCGAGCAATACCGCGCCGATCAGCGTCGGCCGGCCGGCGACGAACACGGACCACATCGACGCCGCCACCAGAAATTCCAGCAGCGGGTACCAGCGCAGCGCATCGCCCGCGCCGTACAGCATCGGCGCCCCCAGGAACAGCGCCAGCGCCAGCAGCTGGGCGCCGGGCGAGCGCCGCGGCAGGCGGCGCCATACCAGGTCGAGTACGAAGGCGAAGCCGGCGGCCGCCAGGGCAAAGGAGATCGCCCGCTGCATGTCCAGCGACAGGCCCAGCGTCTGTCCCAGGCGGAACCAGAGGAATGAGAGCGGCGGATGGACATCGCCGCCCTGGAGGTAGAACCGGGCGATGGCGCCGAAGCTCTTGCCGTCGACGGCGTTGAGCGTCAACACCTCGTCGTCGAACAGCTGCCGTCCGATGCGGTGACAGGCCAGCGCCAGGCCGAAGCTGACGCCGATATAGGCCACGCCGCCGATTGCCCCAATGCCCCGCGCCACGCGTCTCCCCCGCTGTGGTTCTGGTTGGCGCGAGTATAGCCGGCAAAATGCTGGCGTCGAGCGAGGCGGTGGCGCATGGCGATGCCGCTTACCATATCCGCCGCATGGCTGAAGCAAATCGACAGGCCAAAGCCGCGCGGCGTGCGCACATCGAAGCCCAAGGCGATCTGTTTGGCAGCGCAACCGCCTTGCCCGCGGGATTCGCCTATCGCGACGACGTCGTGACGGCGGCCGAGGAACAAGCGCTGGTGGACAGCTTCGCCGGCTTGCCGTTCAAGCCGTTCGAGTTCCATGGCTATCTGGGCAGGCGCCGCGTCGTTTCGTTCGGCTGGCGCTACGATTACGGCGAGCGCAGGGTGCAGCGCAGCACACCGATTCCCGATTTCCTCCAGAAAGTGCGGGCAAGAGCGGCCGATTTTGCCGGCCAATCGGTCGACCGATTGGAACAGGTTTCGGTGATCGAGTATGCGCCGGGAGCCGGCATCGGCTGGCATCGCGACAAGCCGGAATTCGACGACATCATCGCCATTTCGCTGCTGGCGCCCTGCACCTTGCGCTTCCGACGCCCGGCCGGGACAGGATGGGATCGCGCCCGACTGACGGTGGCGCCGCGCTCGGCCTATCTGCTGCGCGGACCGGCCCGGCTGCAGTGGTATCACGGCATCCCGCCGCTGCGGTCGCTGCGCTACTCGATCACTCTGCGAAGCCTGGTGGCGAAAACACCCTAGGCGCGGTTGCGACGGGAGTGCTCCGGCTTCTCGGCGATCTTGCCATCCCGCAGCACCACTACTCCCTCCTCGTCCACGCCGCCGGCGACAAAAGTGCTTTGCAGGCAGATCGGGTCGCTGGCCGGGAACGTGTCGGCCAAGGACTTGTCGAGCAGGCTTTCCGTGTCGCAGACGCGGTCCGGGGGAGCGGGCTTTTTCGAGACCATCGGAAATTCTCCATGCTTCGGCGGCGCGAATGCCGCTATCGCCATACATGGTCACGCGCACGGCGTTGCAACAGTGCCAGGGCATGCAACACCACCGCACGGCGCAGCCGTTCGGCCTCCCATCGTGGATATTTGCGTCGTTCGATCCGACAGGTGCCGCCACGCCGGCAGCAGGCGTAGTAGATCAGCCCGACCGGATTGCCGTCCTCGTCTTCTTCGGGGCCGAGCACGCCGCTGACGGCAAGCGCGATGTCGGCCGGGGACCGGGCCAGGGCGCCCCGTGCCAGCGCTTCGACTACTTTGGCGTTTACGGCGCCCTCCCGCTTCAGAAGCGACGCCGAAACGCCCAGCGCCATGGTCTTGTTGGCCTTGGTGTACGTGACGAAGCTGCCATGCAGTTGCGCCGCCGCGCCATGGGCCTGGGAAAGCGCTGCAGCGATCAGCCCGGCGGTACAGGATTCCGCCGTCACCGCGGTCAGGCCTTGACGCGCCAGGCTACGCAAGGTGCGCTGTGCGCGCGCCACCAGCGCCGGATCGATGCAGCCGCCCGGCGAGGGCGACCGTTTGACGACCTTATTCACGCCGCCGGTCGCCGTCGGCAAATGCCGTTTCGGCTTCGGCAATCGCTTGCCAAGCCCGATCGGCATCGCGCCAGCCCGCGAGGCGCAGGCTCTTGCCCGTCCCCGCCACGGAAGCGACGAAGAACTGCTCGAGCTGCCGACGCATCGCGTCGGACAGGTCGAGCACGTTGCGCAAATCGGACCAGCGAGGTTCCCGCTCCGGCACGACGAACACCCGGTCGTTGCGGAATGTCCGCCCCTTCTCGGTCTGCTCCACCTCCAGCATGCCGAGGGGACGGCTGGGCATCGCCAGACCGGGATGGGTGGCCATGTCGCTCAGGATCATCAAATCGAGCGGATCGCCGTCGGCGGCGCGGGTGGAAGGCACAAAACCCCAGCTATGGGGATAGACAAGGCCGGGGACGAGATAACGCGACACGCTGAAACAGCCCAGCTTCGGGTCGTATTTGATCTTGGCAGGCGCCAGCCGGGGCGTTTCGACCACGGCGTTCACGCCATCGGGGGCCGCCCGGCTGGGCAATCGCAGGTAGTCGGTCATGGCCATACCGTACCGCAGCGGACCCGTGGCGGGTTCCGCGGTCGCGCGACGGAACAGCAGGATGCCGCGGTCCGTTGCGTCCCTGCCGCGCCGACGGCAAGCTGGCGCGGATCAAGGAGGCCTTATGATCCGCAAGCTGCCCTCAGGCGGATACCGGCTCTATTCGCGCAAGAAGAATCCCAAGACCGGCAAGCGCCGCAACCTTGGCACCTTCAAGAGCCGCGCCGCGGCCGAGAAGCACGAGCGCGCCGTGCAGTTCTACAAGCACGGCGGATGAATGCGATGGCGTTCCGCGCCGCGCCTGGCGATTTCCTGGCATTGAAAACGGAGGAACTGGCGCCCCCGGCCCGCAATCACGCCCAGCTCACCCGGCAGGCCGCCGCCTGTCGCGGCTGCGATCTGTGGCGTCACGCGACCCAGACGGTCATGGGCGAAGGTCCGGTCCCGGCCAAGGTGATGCTGGTGGGCGAGCAGCCCGGCGACAAGGAAGACATCGCGGGGCACCCCTTCGTCGGTCCGGCCGGCCAGCTGCTCGATCAGGCGATGCAGCAGGCGGGGCTGGATCGAAACGCCGTCTATGTCACCAATGCCGTAAAGCATTTCAAATACCTGCCGCGTGGCAAGCGCCGCATGCATCAGCGGCCCAATGCCGGAGAGATCCAGATCTGCCGTTGGTGGCTGCAGCAGGAATATCGGCTGGTGCAGCCGCGCCTGGTGGTGGCGCTGGGCCGCAGCGCGGCCCAATCGCTGCTAGGCCGCGCGGTGACGATATCGGCGTTGCGCGGCAGTTTCGTTCCGTTGGGCGGCAAGGCGGAGCTGTTCGTCACCGTGCATCCCTCCGCCCTGCTGCGCGCACCCGACGAGGCAGACCGGCAGCGCAAGCTCAGGCAATTCGTGGCCGATCTGCACATGGTCGGCCAGCATGCCGAGGCCCTGGCCTAGCGAGACCCGCTGAAAACCGCGGAAAAACGAGGGTCCGGCACCGGGAACCGCCGCATGGCAATGCCGTTGATTCGATAGCGCAATATCGATCCGGCACCGCTCATGCTCACCTCCGAACAGCGCAACGACCACCGGGCCATCATTTCGGCGCTGCAAAGCGACGACACGGCCAGCCCGCTGGTGCGGGCGGTGATCGCCGAGCTGCAGCAGATGGATCGCCGCGCCCGCGAGCAGATCGCTTTCGTCGGCGATATCCCCGACTGTATCTACATGCCCCCGCTCAACGACGAAACCGAGCGCGTAGCGCTGGCGATCTGGGCCGGAAAATTCGACCATGCCATCAGCTGGCAGGTGCGGAGCGAGATTCGGGCCGCCCTCGAGTTGCGAATCAACCTGGCCTGCATGCCGCAAGAGCCCACCACGGTGTGGCTGGTCTAGCAGCCTGGGCGGTTTCGCAACCCACGCCGGAACTTTCCTCATGGCGGACGGTTTTACGTTCGGTCTCAACCCATGAGGAAACAATGAAAGCCAAAACCAAAGCCGGTTCCAAGAGCAGCGCCGTGCGCGGCGGCGCGCGTTCTCGCAAGACTTCCGCCGCACGCAAGGCCCCGCCGGCCGACGCGATCGCCATGCTCAAGGCGGACCATCGCAAGGTCGAAGGGATGTTCGAGAAATACGAAAAGCTGTCCGGCGGAGCCCAGAAGGCCAGGCTGGCGCACGAAATCTGCAAAGAGCTGATCGTCCATACCGAACTGGAAGAACAGATCTTCTATCCGGCCTGTCGCGAAGCCGGCGTGGAAGAAGACATGATGGACGAGGCGCAGGTCGAACACGATGGCGCCAAGGTGATGATCCTCGAACTTCTCGGCAAGCCGGACGACGACGAATATTACGACGCCAAGGTCAAGGTGCTGTCGGAATACATCAAGCACCACGTCAAGGAGGAGGAGAAGCCCGGCGAAGGCGTTTTCGCGCAGGCGCGCGAGGCGGAGCTGGACATGAAGGAGTTGGGCGCCGCGATGGCCGGCAAGAAGGAGACGCTGGTCGCCGAGTACGATCCGGAGAGCCTGCCCTCGCCGGCGTTCAAGTCCTTCCAGGACACCAGGAGCGCCAAGGCAAGCCGGACCGGAAAAGACGGCAAGGCCAGCGACTTGCCGAATGCGGCGCGCGATCTGACGCCCCAGGGCGAGCCGCGGCCGTGGAAGGAGCGCATCGCCCGCGCCGTCCGCTGATCGCAGAGGCAGGAGAACCCAGCCGGCGCGGGCTTCCGCGCCGGCTTTTTCGTGCGGTCAGCCGCCGGAATAGCCGCCGACGATCGGCAGGATTTCGCCTGTGATGTAGCTGGAGCAATGCGGCGATGCCAGAAACACGAAGGCCGGCGCGATCTCTTCCGGCTGGGCCGGGCGCTTCATCGGCGTGTGCGCGCCGAACTGGCTGATATCGGCCTTGTCCGCCGGGTTCAGCGGCGTCCACACCGGTCCTGGCGCCACCGCATTGACGCGGATGCCGCGCGGCACCAGGTGCGTGGCCAACGAGCGGGTGAAAGCGTGAATGCCGCCCTTGGTGGTGGAATAGTCGAGCAGCGCCTTGTTGCCCAGCAGGCCGGTCACCGAGCCGGTATTGACGATCGCGCTGCCCTCCTTCATGTGCGGCAGGGCCAGTTGCGCCATGTGGAAGTAGCCGTAGAGATTGGTCTTCATGGTGCGGTCGAAATGCTCTTCGGTGAGATCCTCGAAGCGCGAGACGTGAAGCTGGAAGGCGGCATTGTTGACCAGCACGTCGATGCGATCGAAGCGTTCCACCACCTGTTCGATCGCCTGCCGGCAGAATTCGCGGTCGGTCACGTCGCCGGCGATCGTCAGGCAGGCCCGCCCCTCCTTCTCCACCGCGCGCCTGGTCTGCTCCGCATCGCCATCCTCGTCGAGATAGATCACCGCGATGTCGGCGCCCTCGCGGGCGAACAACACCGCCACGGCCCGGCCGATCCCGGAGTCGCCGCCGGTGATGACGGCCACCTTGTCGCGCAGCTTGTCGGAGCCCTTGTAATACGGCGCATCGTACATGGGCGGCGGATCCAGCCGCGCCTCCTGGCCGGGCTTCGCCTGGTGCTGCTTCGGCAGCGGCGGTGCGGGATAGCGGCGCGCGCCGGCCTGCATAGCGCCGTCCGGCTCGCGCTTGGGCCGCAGCCGGTCGGACCGTTCCACCTGCTGCTGGATTTTGCGGTGCGCCTTGGCGGTGCGGCGCGCCTTTTCCTTGCCGGTCGATTTGGCCATTGCTCGGGAATCCTCCAGAATTGTCCTGAGCCAACGACGCTCGCCGGCCTCGGGCCGTTCCTGACGGCGACGATGGTCGCAAAAAGAAAGGCCGCCCCGCCGGGACAGCCGTTCCGCTCACCATACGGGGACGACTAGCGCGCCTGCAGATAGACGGTCTCGTATTCGTCGCGCTGGCTACCGCCGAAGGCCGCCGCCACGCTGGCGATGAAGGCGCCGATCAGCAGCGACAGGAAGGCGAACAGCGAGGCAGTCGCCGCCGTCTTGCGCGCCTTGTCCGCCGCCGCCTTGACCTTGTCGCTGGCCGCCTTGACCTGGGCATTGACCGCATCGACGCGCTTGGCGGCATCGTCGGGGCTCATGCCGGTCTGCGCCGCCACCAGCCTGGCCAGGTAGGCCTTGTCGTCGGCCGACATATCGCCGCCGACGCTGCGCAGCAGGATCAGCGAAGCTTCGGCGCGAGGGTCGCGGACGGCGGGCGCGGTCCCGCTCGCCGGCGCGGTGGCGCTGGCCGCTGGAGGATTGTCCATGCGAAACAGCATGTCGGTGAAATAGCCCGCCGGCGTTCCCAGCCCCGGCATCATGCCGCGCATATCGCCACGCTGAGCCACGCCCTGGGCCGCGCCGCCCGCCACCGTGGCGGCGGCATGAGTGCCCAGGCCGGCCGCCAGCGAGCCGGCTATCGCCAGCATCGCCACGCCGGTCAGGGTCGCGACCGCCCAGGCCAGGAAACCATGCGCGGTGTCGCGAAAGAACACCTCGTGGGTGTGGACGCCCACCCAGCGCACCCGCAGACGTCCGGTGAGATAGCCGCCGAGACCGGAGGCGATCCACTGGGTGACCACCAGCCAGATCGCGGCGCCGACGCCGAAAGCGGCCGCCGACGCACCCTGCCCTTGCCAGGGCGAGATGCTGGACAGACCCAGCGCCGAACCCAGCACGACCAGAATCAGCGATACCGCAGCCGCAACGGCGGCCCCGGCGAACACGGCCGGCCAGGTCACGCCCGATCGGGTCGAGGAGACTTCGCCCTGGGCCACGACGAAAGCGGTCCCGGTCTGGGAAATACTCATGATCTCCCCCTCAATGGAACAGCAGCGCAAGAATGATGATGACCGGGATGGGGACCCCCAACAGCCACAGCAGAATTCCACGACCCATAATTTTCTCCATTCGCTCCCCGACGGCCTGCCGCGATTGGCAGCCGGACGGGATTACCGCCTCGAGCTTGAGCATGTACGCCATGTCCATGCCTTGGTTCCGCCATCCAACCGCCTGCCGATGCCGCCGGGCCTTGGCCCTGCAATCCGAAGATCGACAGTGCATTGCACACGGTGCGGCGGTGACGAGCGGACGTCCCGGTAAAATTAAAGCAGCGCAATAGCGTTACTGCAGGACGGTCGTGCCGCTTACCGCTGGAACGATCCGACGCATTGTCGGTTAGGGACATGACCGCCCTCAAACCAGAACCGGGCGGTTCTATGGAGGAAGTCAATGGCGAACCGCAAACGGTACGAACGGCAGGAAGACGACCGGCGCGCGTCCTACGACGACGATCGCGACGATCGGCATGGACGCCGCAGCAGTGGCTACGGCGCCCGCAACGACAACGATGGCAATCGCGGCCAACACTGGGAATCGGAGCGTCGGGGCGCCTATCGCAACGACGAGCCTTACGGACGCGGCGGCGGCTATCGCGGCCGCGAAGAATACGACGAGGACTATGGCCGCTCGCGCTATGGCCAGTCACCCGGCGAGGCCTATTACGGCAGCGGCTATGGCGGCCAATACCAGCGCGACGACAACTACGGCTACCAGGGCGGCCAGGGTTCGGCCGAGGGCTATCCGGGCTATCGCACCGGTTCGCGCTGGGCGTCGCAATATGGCGGCGCCCCGGCCATCCATGGCAGCGATGGCTATGGCAATTACGGTTCCGGCCGCGAAGCCGGCTACGGCCAGAGCCGCCATGGCGAACGTGGGTATGACGAGCGTGGGTATGATGAGTACGGGTATGGCGAGCAGCGCCGCTATGGTGGCGGCATGGCGGGCGGCAATGGCGGCCAGACCCGTTACGGCCAGAACAGCAACTACGGCATGGCCGGACAGGGCGGTTACGGACCGAGCGGTTACGCCAATCGTGGCGGCTATGCCGGCCAGTCCGGCATGGGTAGCCAGAGCGGGCCTTATGGCTATGGCGGCGCCCAAGGCGGCTATTACAGCAGCCAGGGCTACGGACAGGGAAGCCAGAGCTATGGCCAGGCTGCCGGCAACCTGGGCCAGCAAGGCAACTACGAACCCGATTATCATCATTGGCGCGAGGGCCAGCTGGCCGAGCACGATCGCGCCTATGGCGATTGGCGCAACGAACAGGCGCGCAAATACGATTCCGACTACGAGAAGTGGCGCAGCGAGCGGCGCGACAAGTTCCACCAGAACTTCAGCGACTGGCGCCGCCAGCAGTCCGGTTCGAAGGATTCAACGAGTTCGGGTTCGGACGGCACCAGTGGCGGCTCGAGCGGGTCAGGGAGTTCCGGCTCTCACAAGACGGGTAGCAGCTCCTCCTCGGGTGGCAGCGCCGGCACCAAGACCGGCCATTAGGGCCGGATAAGTCCGGTCGTTCTGGCAGAAAAGAGCGCCGTGGCGCTCTTTTCTGTTGCCTACAGCAGCCCCAGCCGCCGCAGTTCCTCGCCCATTTCCGGGGGCAGGTCGGCGCTGTCGCCCTTGCTCAGATCCGGAGGCGCGCGCAGCGGATCGAGATAGCGCCAGCCTTGAAAAGCCTGCATCGGCCGCACCGCGGTAGGGATGACTTTGCGCTCGACCAGGAACTGGCAATACGGCCGGCCCTCTTCGTCGACCGCCTGGTCGAAACCGACCAGCGTCTGGCGGGCGCGGATATAGCCCTTGACCACCCAGTAGAGCGACCCGCCGTCCAGCAGCTCATCCTGGCGCTTGGGACCGTGGCGGGTGTAGACCCGATGCGGCGAAGCGGGCTTCTGCCGCCGCTGCTTGCGTCGCGCTTCCTGGAATTGTTCGATTTCCTCGATAGTGGCGGCGCCTACCGCCAGCTTGATCAGATGCAATGCCATGGCGCCTGTTTACGGTCGCGCCGCAGGCAAGGCAAGAGCCGGCTCCAGGCCCAGTGTTGCCCGCCGCCCACAGGTAGAAATTTTCGTGGCGGGATCGCTCGCGGGGTGCCGGCCGCCACAGTTTTTCCCCAATGCGAAGCGGAAAATGCCCGCCACACCTCGAGGCGATCTTCGCTTAAAATAAAGCGCCGATCGACGCCGGGTCGAGGTCTTCTCGGGTAGGGGAAAATGAAACGCTCAACTCTGGTCGTTCTGCTGGTCGCCGCGATCGTGGCGATCGGCGGTGTGGCTTTCTTTGCGCAGCGCAACCTGCAGCCGCTCGACAAGCCGGTGGCCACCGCGCCGGCGCCGGCCGCAAGCAAGCCCAGTATAACCGCCCAGAACACCGCGCCGGCACGGCCAGCCAAGGCGAAGCCGAACGCCACCGCCGATCAGAAGCCGGCGGCGCCCAGCCTGCAGTTCAAATCGATCAGCCTGGACAACGACAAGGAGCTGGCCGAGGTCTGCCTGCGCTTCTCGGCCGCCCTGCAGTCCGATGCCAAATACCAGGACTATCTCAGCGTCGACCCCGAAACCAAGGTCGCCTTGCGCGTGGTCGACGACCGCCTGTGCGTCGGTGGCCTCGCCTACGGCCAGGACTACACGGTTCAGCTGAAGGCGGGCCTGCCGGCCGCGGGCGATCTCAAGCTGGCCGCCGCCGAGTCGGTGCCGGTGTCGCTGGGCGTACGGCCCGCGGTCGTGACCTTCGGCGCCGCGGGGCTGGTGCTGCCGCGCGAATCGACGCTCGGCGTGCCGATCTCGACCATCAACGTCGACAAGGTGGCGGTTCGGGTCTATCGCATTTCCGACCGGCTGCTGGCGCGACTGGCGCGCGAGCGCTTCCAGAACAGCGAATTCTATCTCTACGACCTCAAACAGCTGGCCGAGGACGAAGGCACGCTAGTCTGGCGCGGCGACATGACCGTGCAGAACAAGCCCAACGAAAAATCGGTGACCGCCTTCCCGCTGCGCGACGTGGTCAAGCCCTGGGTACCGGGCGTGTATTTCGTCGCCGCCTGGAACGCCGCCGACGGCAATCCCGACCTCGCCAAGGACGACGAATCCGACAGCAACTACGATTTCAAGGCCGCCGGCCAGTGGATCGTCGATTCGGACATGGGCCTGACGACGTTCCAGGGCAGCGACGGCATGCACGTCTTCGTGCGCTCGCTGCAGAGCGCCCAGCCGGCGGCCAACGTCACCCTGACCCTGATCGCGCGCGACAACGAGGAACTGGCGCGCGGCACCACTGACGCCCAGGGCCACGTGCTGTTCGCCCCGGGCCTGTTCCGCGGCACCGGCGGCAACAAGCCGGTGGCGGTGATGGCCTATGCCAACGAGAAGAAGGACTTCAACTATCTCGACCTGAACCGCAGCGCGTTCGACCTGTCCGATCGCGGGGTCGACGGCCGCGCCACGCCCGGCCCGGTCGATGCCTATCTCTACACCGATCGCGGCATCTACCGTCCCGGCGAGACGGTCAACGTGGTGGCCATGCTGCGCGACCGCACGGTCAATGCCGTGTCGGACGTGCCGGTCACCCTGGTGGTACGCCGGCCCGACGGCGTCGAGCAGAGCCGCCAGACCCTGATGGGCCAGGCTGCCGGCGCGGTGGCGTTGCCGGTCCAGATCTCGCCCAGCGCAAGACGCGGCATGTGGAGCGTGACGGCCTATATCGATCCGACCGGCAATCCGGTCGGCCAGGTACAGTTTTCGATCGAGGATTTCGTGCCGCAGCGCCTCAAGGTGACCCTGACCGGCGCACCCAAGGTGCTGCATCCCAACGACCCGATCGGCGTCGACGTGGAAAGCCGCTTCCTCTACGGCGCCCCGGCGGCCCAGCTCGATGGCGAGGCCAGCCTCAAGGTGGTGCCCGATCCCAACCCCTACCCGCAATTCGCCGGCTTCCGCTTCGGCCGCGTCGACGACAAGTTCAAGGACCTCACCGTCGAGCTTTCGCTCGACCAGACCGACGACCAGGGCAAGACCAAGGCCACCGGCACCCTGGCCCCCGAGAATGGCGGCAAGCAGACCGAGGGCGAGAACGGCGGCAAGCTGGCCGAGACCACGCTGCCGCTCAAGGCCACCCTGACCGTGGCGATCTACGAGCCCGGCGGTCGCACCACCAGCAACAGCGTCGGCATGCCGGTCCGCAACAAGCCGGTGATGATCGGTATCCGTCCGCTGTTCAGCGGCGGCACCGCGCCCTACGACAGCGACGCCGATTTCGAGATCATCGCCGTCGACGAACAGGGCCAGCGCGTCGCCCGGCCGGGCCTGGACTACCAGGTCGTGCGCGAGGAATGGAACTACAATTGGTATCGCGCGGATAACGGGCGCTGGCGCTGGGAGACCTATTATCGCGACGTGCCGCTGGCGCACGGCACGATCGATGCGCTGGCGGAACGGCCGGTCAATCTGCGCCAGGCCATCAAATGGGGCCGCTACCGCATCGAAGTCACCGACACCAAGACCGGCGCCGCAACCAGCTATCGCTTCTACGCCGGATGGCGCGAGCAGCAGAATTCGGACGCCGAAACGCCCGATACGGTCACCGTGACCGCCGACAAGGCCAGTTATGCGGTGGGCGATACGGCCCATATCCGCATCGAAGCGCCTTTCGCCGGAGAAGCGTTGATCGCCCTGGCCAACGACAAGGTGTTCGAAACCCGCAGCGTCACCGTGCCGGCCGACGGCGTGACGGTCGACATTCCGGTCTCGGCCGATTGGGGAGCCGGCGCCTACGCGCTGGTCACCGCCTACCGGCCACTGGGCGGCAAGCCCGGCGACCGCGCACCGGTGCGCGCCATCGGCGTGGCCTGGATGGCGATCGACCAGTCGCCGCGCACGCTCGCGGTACAACTCGACACGCCCGACCGCGTCCTGCCGCGGCAGAAGATCGAAGTGCCGATCAAGGTCACCGGCCAGGGCGACATGAAAAGCGTCATGGTCACCCTGGCGGCGGTCGACGAAGGCATCCTGCAACTCACCAAATTCGTGTCGCCGGCGCCGGACAAATACTATTTCGGCAAGCGCCGCCTGACCGTGGGCGTGCGCGACGACTATGGCCAGTTGCTCGACGGCAGCGCCGACGGGGTCGGCGCGATCCGTACCGGCGGCGACTCAGCCGCCGGCGGCCGCGGCCTGGACGTGGTGCCGGTCAAGATCGTGTCGCTGTTCTCCGGCATCGTGCGCCTTGCCGACGACGGCACCGCCCGGATTCCGCTCGACATTCCCGACTTCACCGGCGAGCTGCGCCTGATGGTCGTGGCGTTCGACGCCAAGCGGGTCGGTATGGGCGAAGGCAAGCTGACGGTGCGCGATCCAGTCGTGTCCGACATGACCTTCCCGCGCTTCCTGGCGCCGGGCGACGACGGCAGGGCTTCGCTGCTGTTGCACAATGTCGAGGGCAAGCCGGGCAGCTACAAGGTGAGGCTGCAGGCTACCGGCGCGGTGTCCTTCGCCTCGCCGGTCGACCAGACCATCGACCTGCCCGAAGGCAAGCGCCTGTTGCTGAGCTGGCCGCTGCATGGCGGCAATGTCGGCATCGGCAAGGTGGCGCTGCACATCGAAGGTCCGGGCGGCTTCGCGGTCGATCGCGACTGGCAGATCCAGGTGCGGCCGGCCCAGGCCGCCATGACGGTCGAGGTGTCGAGCAATTTCGCGCCCAACGGCGAACTGCTGGTCGACAAGGAACTGCTCAACCAGTTCGTGCCGGGCAGCGTCGACGTCTCGGTGACGGTGTCGCGGGTCGGCGGGCTGGACGTGGCGGGCATGCTGCGCAGCCTCGACCGCTATCCCTATGGCTGCCTCGAGCAGACCGCCAGCCGCGCCTTCCCGCTGCTGTTCTTCAACGATCTCGCCTTGCTGGGCGGGGTGGCCGGCGACAAGGACATCAAGACCCGCGTGCAGGACGCGATCTGGCACATCCTCGACATGCAGAACGCCAGCGGCAGCTTCGGCCTGTGGTCGAGCGACGGCTATCCGGCGGTCGACTGGCTGCAGGTATTCGCCGCCGACTTCCTGCTGCAGGCGCGCGACATGAAGTACTTCGTGCCCGATTCCGCCATCAAGCGCAGCCTGACCTGGCTGCGCGCCACGGTCGGGCAGTTCGACGCCGATTCGGCGGCCTATGCCTATTACGTGCTGTCGCGCGCCGGTCTGGCCGATATCGGCCAGCTGCGCTACTTCCAGGACACGCAGCTCGCCAAGGCCTATGGCCCGCTGGCCAATGCCCAGATCGGCGCCGCGCTCTACCTGGCCGGCGAGAAAGGCCGGGCCAAGGCTGCGTTCAACACCTCGCGCGAGTTCGTGGCGCGCAACGCGGGCTGGATCCCGTACTGGGAATATTACGGTTCCGAACTGCGCGACACGGCGGCCTCGATCGTGTTTGCCCTGCAGGGCGGCCAGCCGGACATGGTGCCGGCGCTGGTGGCCCGCCTGCGCAAGGATCCGCGGCTGACCGCGCGCTGGGGTACCAGCACGCAGGAGAAAACCTGGCTGCTGATGGCCGCCTACAACCTGATGAAGAGCAGCGGCCCGCTCAAGCTCAACGTCAATGGCGCCAGCGCCGCCGACCTCAAGGATCCGGCAGTGTTCTCGCCCGACCCGGCGACGGTGGCCAAGGGCTACACGCTGCGCAACGAAAGCGGCGGCGCGCTGTGGTCCAGCGTCTCGGTGCGCGGCGTGCCCAGTGATCTGCTGGGACCGGAGGAGAAAGGACTGACCATCGCTCGCAAGTTCTTCACCCTGGACGGCCAGCCGGTGACCGACCTCACCAAGCTGAAGCAGAACGATCGGCTCATCGTGTCGATCGTCGGCAGTTCGACCGACGACGCCTATCACGAGGCGGCGCTGGTGGATCTGCTGCCGGCCGGCTTCGAGATCGAGGGCATGGTGCCGTACGTCGCCAAGGACGACGCCTCGACCCAGGCCTATCCGTTCCTGGTCAACCCGACGCGCACGCGCATGAAAGAGGCGCGCGACGACCGGTTCTTCGCCACCTTCACCCTGGGCGACAAGCGCTACCCCGACGGCTACAAGCCGTGGTGGTACTACGCCTGGCACAACGACGAGGACGACCGCGACTCCTTCAGCGTCGCCTATATCGTGCGGGCCACCACCCCGGGCAGCTTCATCCTGCCGGCGGCGCGGATCGAGGACATGTATCACGCCGAGTTCTATGCCCGCACCGCGACGGGCAAGGTCGTGATCTCGCCGCGCGAATAGACGCCGCAGGGACCGCCGCCATGCTGCGCAAGCTGCTGCGTCGCGCCGCCCTCGCCGCGGTCCTGTTCGGGGCCGTGGCGGTGCTGGCCGGCGCTATGCTCGACCGGCTGTTCCCGCCCGACCTGACGCGCTATCGCGACCGCTCGACCCTGGTGCTCGACGCCGACGGCCAGCCGCTGCGGGTCTTCACCAGCCGGGACGGCATGTGGCGGGTCCAGGCAAGCCCCGACGACGTCGACCCGCTCTACCTGAAATACCTGGTGGCCTACGAGGACAAGCGCTTCTGGCATCATTGGGGCGTCGATCCGGTTTCGACAGCGCGCGCCGCCGGCCAGTTCGTGCTGCACGGCCATATCGTGTCGGGCGCTTCGACCCTGACCATGCAGACCGCAAGGCTGCTGGAACCGCATTCGCGCGACCTGTGGGGCAAGCTGATCGAGATGGCGCGGGCGGTGCAGCTCGAACTGCATTATTCCAAGCGCGAGATCCTGACCATCTACCTGACGCTCGCGCCCTATGGCGGCAATATCGAAGGCGTGCGGGCAGCCTCGCTGGCCTATTTCGGCAAGGAGCCCAGCCATCTCGACCCCGCCGAGGCGGCGCTGCTGGTGGCGCTGCCGCAATCCCCGGAACGGCGGCGGCCGGATCTGCGCATGGACAGCGCCGCCAAGGCGCGCCAGGCGGTGATCGCCCGACTGCTGAAGAGCGGCGCCATGACGGCCAGGCAGGCGGCCGCGGCCCAGGCCCGCGCCATTCCGGATCGCCGCATCGCCATGCCGTTCTACGCGCCGCATCTGGCGCAGTCGATCGACGCTGCCCTGCCCCAGGGCGGCGTGGTGCGTACCACCCTGAAGCTCGACCTGCAGCGCGCGCTGGAGAACCTGCTGGCCAGCGACGCCAAGCACAACGCCGACGGCGCCGACATGGCGCTGGTGGCGATCGACAATCGCAGCCACAAGGTGCTGGCCTATGTCGGCAGCGTCGATTTCTTCGGCAAGGCCGGCCAGAACGACCTGGCCCGCGCCCGCCGCTCGCCCGGCTCGACGCTGAAGCCCTTCGCCTATGGCCTGGCCTTCGACGACGGCTTCATCCACCCCGAGACCCTGATCGACGACGAGCCGATGCGCTTCGGCGACTATGCGCCGCGCAATTTCGACCACGACTACCAGGGCACGGTGAGCATCCGCCAGGCGCTGCAGATGTCGCTGAACCTGCCGGCGGTGGCGATCGTGCAGCGGCTGGGCGCCGAGCGCTTCAGCGCCAGCCTGCAGAATGCCGGCATCACCCTGGCCTTCCCGCGCGACAGCCAGGGCGGCAGCCTGTCGGTCATCCTGGGCGGCGTCGGCATCAGCCTGTACGACCTGACGTCGCTCTATTCCGGACTGGCCAATGGCGGGGAAATGGCCCTGCCGGTCTATCTGGCCAACCGGAAGCCGCAATCGACCGGGCGGCTGATGAACGACAGCTCGGCCTGGTACGTCACCGACATATTGCGCGGCAGCGCGCCGCCGCCGGGCTTCCCGACCCAAGGCGTGCTGCAGGGTTCGCGCAAGATCGCTTTCAAGACCGGCACCTCCTACGGCTTCCGCGATGCCTGGTCGGTCGGCTATTCGCCGTCCTACACGATCGGCGTCTGGGTCGGCCATGCCGACGGCACGCCGCGCCCGGGCCAGCTGGCCCGCATCGCCGCCCTGCCCACCCTGCTCAAGGCCTTCGACCTGATGCCGCCGGAAGACGTGCCCGACCGGCGCATGCCGGCCAATGTGGTGCTGGCGCTAAACAACGGCCAGCTGCCGGCGCGGCTGCAGAGTTTCACGCTGACCCCGGTCGAGACCGCCGTGGCCGGTTACGGCCCGCGCGCCGTCAATCGCCCGCGCATCCTCTACCCGCCCGACGGGGCCATGATCGATCTGCGCGGGCGGCCGGAGAAGGCGCGCGATCTGGTGCTGAAGGCCGAAGGCGGCACCTTGCCCCTGCGCTGGGTGGTCAACGACAAACCGATGCCGGCGCTGGCGCCGATGAAGCGCAACATGTTCTGGACGCCAGACGGCGACGGCTTCGTGCGCATCGCGGTGATCGACGCCGACGGGCGCAGCGCCTCGGTCCAGGTGCGGCTGCAGTCGAATTGACGGCCCGGCTGCGGTCAGCCGGCGCGGCGCAGGGTGAAGGCCTGGAAGATATAGCCGTAGTCGATATTGCCGTCGGCGCCTTTGAGACTGTCGGCCAGCAGATGCGCCATTTCCTCGGCGCGCGCCTTGCCCAGCTTCTCGATCGCCGGCCGTCCATGGGACGAGGACTGCATCAGGCCGACGAATTGCACCGGCGTCAGCGCCAGCGGGGCGCGCTCGCCGACATATTCGAGCTCGCCGAAACCCGCCAACCGTTCCAGCTCGGCGGCAAGTCGGGGCGGTCGTAGGCCCAGGGCTCGCCCCATTCGGTCAGGAAATCGACCGAGGCCTTGGCGGCGCGACCCGGCCCCGTCGCGGACATACTGGACGATGGTCGGCAAACCGCCCGGCTTGAGCATCCGTGCAACCTGGGCATGATAGCGTGGCCGGTCGAACCAATGCGCTGCGGTGGCGCTCGGCACCGCCCGGGCAGCACCGCCTGCCGCTGGCAAGGCTTCGCCCTGCCTTCGACATAGCGCAGGCCCGCGACGCCCGGCGAGCCGGCGATGGCGGTGTTGCGCATGTCGCGGCCGGGCTCGACGCCGATCACCTCGATCGTCGGGCGGCAGATGGCTGGGCAGCTATCGGGTGAAGACCCCGGTGCCGGTGCCGACATCCAGCGCCACGCCGCCATCCGGCGAAACGGGCGGCGGCTGCCGCACGATCTTGGCCCGCAGCGCTGCCGGCAGGGACGACGGATAGGCTGGCCGGAATTGGGCGTAACGATCGGCCGTGCCTTCGAAGCGCTCGAAGGCCGGATTGGCGCCCATCTCAGGCGGCGAGCTGGGCAGCCAGCGCCTGGGACACCTTGGAGGCCGGCTGGCGGCCCAGCGCCTGGGTGATGAAACGGCCGGTGGCGGCCAGCTTGTCGAGATCGACGCCGTGCGCGATGCCCAGGCCGTTCAGCATATAGACCACGTCCTCGGTGCCGACATTGCCCGACGCGCCCTTGGCGTAAGGACAGCCGCCCAGCCCGGCCACCGCCGTGTCCATCACCGTGATGCCGTGATCCATGACTGCCAGGATATTGGCCAGCGCCTGGCCGTAGGTATCGTGGAAATGCACCGCCAGCTTCTCGCGCGGCACCTTGGCGGCCACCGCCTCGACCATGGCCACGCATTTGGCCGGCGTGCCGACGCCGATCGTGTCGCCCAGCGAGATCTCGTAGCAGCCCATGGCGAACATCTTCTCGGCCAGATCGGCCACCGCCGCCGGCGCGATGTCGCCCTCGTAGGGGCAGCCGACCACGGTCGAGACATAGCCGCGCACGCGGATATTGTGCTGCCTGGCCGCCTCCAGCACCGGGGCGAAACGCTCCAGGCTCTCGGCGATCGAGCAGTTGATGTTCTTGCGCGAGAAACTTTCCGAGGCGGCGGCGAACACCGCCACTTCCTCGCATTTGGCCTCGACGGCGGCGTTGAAGCCCTGCTTGTTGGGCACCAGCACCGGATAGGACACGCCCGGCCGCCGCTTGATGCGCGCCATCACCTGGTCGGTATTGGCCATTTGCGGGATCCATTTGGGCGAGACGAAGCTGCCCGCCTCGACCGTGGTGTGGCCGGCATCGGTCAGCCGGTCGATCAGCTCGACCTTGACCTCGACCGGCACCGGCTTGGCTTCGTTCTGCAGCCCGTCGCGCGGGCCGACCTCGACGATGCGGACTTTCTTCGGTAAGGCCATGATCGTTCTCCCTTCCCGGACTCAGGCGTTGGCCGGCTCGAACTCCACCAATTCGACGGCTTCGTCGACCAGTTCGCCGGGCGCGAACTTGATCTTCTTGATGGTGCCGTCCTGCGGCGCGACGATGGTGTGCTCCATCTTCATCGCCTCCAGCACGATCACCGGCTGGCCGCGGCGCACCTTGTCGCCGTCCTTGACCTTGACGTCGATCACCTTGCCCGGCATCGGCGACTGCATGTTGCCCAGCGGCGCCTCGTTGACGCTGGTGGCGCTGCGCCGGTCGATCAGGCGCAGGCGCTGGTTGAGCCCGGGCGCCATCAGCACCAGATCCTCGTTGCCGTCGACCGCCGGAACCCGCACCACCGAGGCGGTGAAGCGCGTGCCGCCGATCGTCGCGATCAGCGTGCCGTCCGGCGCCAGCTCGCCCGTCACCGCCGCCTTGCCCGCCGGCCCCTCGATCTCGTAGGTGCCGTTGCGCACGAAATGCACGGTCAGCGCCACGTCGCGGTCGCCGTCCTTCAGGTGCAGCACTTCGTAGCCGCCGCCATTGAGCCGCCAGCCGTTGCTGACGCCCCAGGGCGAATGGGGATCGAGCGACGCCGCCTCGCGGGCATCGTTGAGATGGCGACGATGGCGCAATTCGGCAAGGGCAGCCAGCGCCAGCACCTTGTCGTCGGCCGGGCCCGGCTTGACGATGACCTCGGCCTTGTTGCGCTCGATGAAGCCGGTATCGACCTGGCCGGCGCGGAACTCCCTGTGATCGAGAATCGCCGACAGCAGCGCCACGTTGGACGCCACGCCGACCACCTGGGTATGGCTGAGCGCGCCCAGCATGCGGCCGATCGCGGCCTCGCGGTCGTGGTCCCAGGAGATGATCTTGGCGATCATCGGATCGTAGTTCATCGACACGTCGTCGCCCTGGCGCACGCCGGTGTCGACGCGCACGTGGCGGCTATCCTGCGGCAGGCGCAGATGGCGCAGATTGCCGATCGAGGGCAGGAAGTTGCGGTTGGGATCTTCCGCGTACAGGCGCACCTCGAAGGCGTGGCCGTCGATCCTGAGCTGATCCTGCTTGAGCGGCAGTTCCTCGCCGTCGGCGACGCGCAACTGCCATTCCACCAGGTCCTGGCCGGTGATCATCTCGGTCACCGGATGCTCGACCTGCAGGCGGGTGTTCATCTCCATGAAATAGAACGTGCCGTCCTGGTCGGCGATGAACTCGACCGTGCCGGCGCCGACATAGCCGATCGCCTTGGCCGCGGCCACCGCCGCCTCGCCCATCGCCTTGCGCCGCTCCGCCGGCATGCCCGGCGCCGGCGCTTCCTCGATCACCTTCTGGTGGCGGCGCTGGATCGAGCAGTCGCGCTCGAACAGATAGACGCAGTTGCCCTTGCTGTCGGCGAACACCTGGATCTCGATGTGGCGCGGCCGGGTCAGGTATTTCTCGATCAGCACGTGGTCGTCGCCGAACGCGCCCTTGGCTTCGCGCTTGGCGCCGGCCAGTTGCTCGACGAACTTGGCTTCGCTCTCGACGATGCGCATGCCCTTGCCGCCGCCGCCCGCCGCCGCCTTGATCAGCACCGGATAGCCGATACGCGCCGCCTCGCTCTTCAGCAGCTCTTCGCCCTGGTCGTCGCCGTGATAGCCCGGCACCAGCGGCACCTTGGCCTTCTCCATGATCTTCTTGGCTTCGCTCTTGGAGCCCATGGCACGGATCGACGAGGCCGGCGGGCCGATGAAGACGATGCCGGCCTTGGCGCAGGCATCGGCGAAGCCGGCATTTTCCGACAGGAAGCCGTAGCCGGGATGCACCGCCTGGGCGCCGGACTTCCGGGCCACCTCGATGATCTTGTCGGCGACCAGATAGGATTCGCGCGCCGAGGCCGGACCGATATGCCAGGCCTCGTCGGCCATGGCGACGTGACGCGACTTGGCATCGGCGTCGGAATAGACCGCGACGGTGCGGACGCCCATCTTCTTGGCAGTCTTGATGACCCGGCAGGCGATCTCGCCGCGATTGGCGATCAGGATTTTGGAGAACATTACTCAGCCTCGACTTTCATTCTTCACGGCGTGCGGAGCGATCCAGGACGGCTTGCGCTTCTGCAGGAAGGCGCTCATGCCCTCGGTGGCGTCCGGCGTGATGCATTGCAGAGCGACGTGATGGCCGATCAGCTGGGCCATGGCGTCGTCGTTGGGTTTGGCTTCCATCTCGGCGACCAGCCGCTTGACCAGCGCCTGGACGCTGGGGGCGCCCAGCTTCAGTTCGCCCGCCAGCCTATCGATCTCCTCGTCGAGCGCGGCGGCCGGCGCAACCCGGTCGACCAGACCGAGCTGCAGGGCTTCGCTGGCCAGGTACATGCCACCGTGCATCAGCATCTGTCGCGCCCGGCGGGCGCCGACGGCCTGGATCAGCAGCGGGATGGCGATGCCGGCCAGCAGGCCGTTGCGCGCCGAGGTCAGGCCGATACGCGCGCCTTCGGCCGCCACGGCATAGTCGCAGGCCAGCATGACGCCGACCCCGCCCCCGGCTACCGAGCCCTGGACCCGGGCGATGGTGGGCTTGGGCAGTTCGCAGATCATCAGCACGGCATCGGCCAGCAATTGCGCCGCCGCCCGCACCTCCGCGGTCGGCATGTGCGGCCAGCGCAATACCCAGTTGAAATCGCCGCCGGCCGAGAAGGTCGGCCCGTCGGCGGCCACGACGACGACGCGCACGGCATCGTCGGCGGCGGCCTTGCGGCAGGCATCGAGCAGGGCGTGGCCGGTCGCCAGGTCGATCGCATTATGCGCCGCCGGACGGTTGAGCCGGATGGTGGCGACCCCGTCGGTCGCCGAATAGAGAACGGATTGGCTGTCGGCCATGGCCATCACATACGGAACACGCCGAACTTGGTCGGCTCGATCGGCCGATTCATGGCCGCCGACAGCGCCAGACCCAGGGTCATGCGCGTATCGGCCGGATCGATCACGCCGTCGTCCCAGATGCGGGCGCTGGCGAAATAGGGATGGGCCTCGGCCTCGAGCTGGTCGCGGATCGGCTTCTTGAACGCCGCCTCCTCGTCCGCGCTCCATTGTTCGCCGCGCGCATCCATGCCGTCGCGCTTGACGGTGGCCAGCACCGAGGCCGCCTGCTCGCCGCCCATCACGCAGATGCGGCCCGACGGCCACATCCACAGGAAGCGCGGGCTGTAGGCGCGGCCGCACATGCCGTAATTGCCGGCGCCGTAGGAGCCGCCGACGATCACGGTGAATTTCGGCACGTTCACCGTGGCCACCGCGGTCACCATCTTGGCGCCGTCCTTGGCGATGCCGCCCGATTCGTACTTCTTGCCGACCATGAAGCCGACGATGTTCTGGAGAAATATGAGCGGTATTCCCCGCTGGCCGCACAGTTCGATGAAGTGCGACGCCTTGAGCGCCGATTCGGAGAACAGGATGCCGTTGTTGCCGACGATGCCCACCGGATAGCCCCAGATATGGGCGAAGCCGCACACCACCGTGGTGGCATAGAGCTGTTTGAACTCGTCGAATTCGCTGCCGTCGACCAGCCGGGCGATGATCTCGCGCACGTCGTAGGGCTGGCGCGAATCGGGCGGCACCACGCCGTAGAGGTCTTCGGCGCTGTACAGCGGATCGCGCGGCTTCTCGATCTGCACCGAGGGGCGCTTGACCCGGTTGATGTTGGCGATGACGCGCCGCGCCATGCCCAGCGCGTGGGCATCGTTCATGGCGTAGTAATCGGTCACGCCCGAGGTGCGCGAATGCACGTCGGCGCCGCCCAGCTCCTCGGCGCTGACCACCTCGCCGATCGCCGCCTTGACCAGCGGCGGCCCGCCCAGGAAGATGGTGCCCTGCTTGCGCACGATGATCGCCTCGTCCGACATCGCCGGCACGTAGGCGCCGCCGGCGGTGCAGGAGCCCATCACCACGGCGAGCTGGGGAATGCCCTGCGCCGACATGTTGGCCTGGTTGTAAAAGATGCGGCCGAAATGGGTGACGTCGGGAAACACGCCGGTCTGGTTGGGCAGGTTGGCGCCGCCGGAATCGACCAGGTAGATGCAGGGCAGCCTGTTGTCCATGGCGATCTGCTGGGCGCGCAGATGCTTGGTGACGGTGATCGGATAGTAGGTGCCGCCCTTGACCGTGGCGTCGTTGCACACGATCACGCATTCCTGTCCCGAGACGCGGCCGATGCCGGTGATGACGCCGCCGGAGGGCACCTCGTTGTCGTACATGTTGTAGGCGGCAAGCTGCGACAGCTCGAGGAACGGCGAGCCGGGATCGAGCAAGGTGCGCACGCGCTCGCGCGGCAGCAGCTTGCCGCGCGCCACATGACGGTCGCGCGAGGCCTTGCCGCCGCCCTCCTTGATTTGAGCGACCTTGGCCTTCAGATCGGCGATCTGCTCGCGCATGGCCTTGGCATTGGCCTGGAAAGCGGCGGAGCGCGGATCGACGGCAGACTTCAAAACCGGCATGACATACCCATAAATGGCCGTTTTCCGGCCTGGGACTTGGATCGGGCCGGATATGAACGGGCGTTTTCCTCGGGGCCAAAAGGTGCCGGCTGCGGGGGCCGGGGGCAAGCAGAAAAACCCGGCGCTCGCTGGCCGCGAAACGCGCCATCGCAAGCTGGCACGGCGGCCGGCGACCCGTTTAGGATCGACACGCGAGGAGAGCCCATGTTCAAACCCGGCGGCGGACACCTGATGCGCCAGATCGGCGCCCACGAGCACGCACGTGTCACCTATATCGAGCTGTTCTTCGATCTGGTGTTCGTGTTCGCCGTCACCCAGCTGTCCCACACCCTGCTGAAGCATCTGACCTGGAACGGCGTGACGCACACCCTGCTGCTGTTCCTGGCGGTCTGGTGGGTGTGGATCTACACCTCCTGGGTGACCAACTGGCTCGATCCGGAGCGCACCCCGGTCCGCCTGCTGCTCCTGGCGATGATGCTGGCCGGGCTGCTGCTGTCCACCTCCCTGCCGGGAGCGTTTCACGACAAGGCCGCGCCCTTCGCCGCCGCCTACGTGTTCATGCAGGTCGGCCGCTCGCTGTTCACCATCTGGGGGCTGGGCAGCGCCAGCCCCGCCAATACGCGCAATTTCCAGCGCATCTCGATCTGGCTCAGCCTGTCGGGCGTGCTGTGGATCGCCGGCGCCTTTGCCGATGACGGCCAACGCATGGGCTACTGGATCGCGGCGCTGGCGATCGAATATGCCGGGCCCTCGGCCGGCTTCTGGGTGCCCCGGCTGGGCAAGTCGACCACCGCCGACTGGAACGTCGAGGGCGCCCATCTGGCCGAGCGTTGCTCGCTGTTCATCATCATCGCGCTGGGCGAATCGATTCTGGTGACCGGCGCCACCTTCGCCGAGCTCGAATGGCGCTGGATCGACGTCGCCGCCTTCGCCACCGCCTTCGTCGGCACGGTGGCGATGTGGTGGATCTATTTCGACACCGGTGCGGAGCGCGGCAGCGAACGTATCGCCCATTCGCACGACCCGGGCAGGCTGGCGCGGCTGAACTACACCTACCTGCACCTGCTGATCGTGGGCGGCATCGTCGTCACTGCGGTGGGCGACGAGTTGATCCTGGCCCATGCGCTGGGCCACGCCGAACCGCCCGCCGTCGCCGCCATCGTCGGCGGCCCGGCTCTCTACCTGCTGGGCAACCTGCTGTTCAAATGGACCCTGGCGCGCCGGCCGCCGCTGTCGCATCTGGTCGGTCTGCTGATGCTGGCTCTTCTGACGCCGGCCGCGATCTATCTGCCGCCGCTGCTATCGGGCGTGGCGACCACGGCTGCGCTGATCTTCGTCGCCACCTGGGAGACGCTGGCCTTGACGCGTCAGCACATGCGCGACTTCCGCAAGGGCGTGTAGCGGCCTCAGCCGGTGGCGATATAGCGCTTGAGGTCCTCGGCCTCGTGCCGCGCCACGTCGATCACGCTCTTGACCACGTCGCCGATCGAGACGATGCCGACGATTCGCCCGCCTTCGATCACCGGCAGGTGACGGATGCGCCGCGCGGTCATGGCCTCCATGACCTGGTCGACCGTATCGGAAAGGCCGCAGGACACGATGGAGCGCGTCATCACGGTGTCGATGCCGGCATCGAGGATCTGGGCGCCGGCCTCGGCCAGGCGCCGCACGATATCGCGTTCGGACAGAATGCCCAGCACCCGCTCGCCATTCATGACCAGAACGGCGCCGATGCCGTGCCGGGCCAGCTTGGCGGCCGCGTCGCGCACGCGGACCTCGGCGGCCAGCGACACCACCGTGTGGCCCTTGGCCTTCAGGATATCGGAAACAAGCATGGCTTCCTCCTTTCGCTATGAGCGGAGGTGCCGTTGCCCGCGTTGCCTTGCGTTCTTCCCGCGCCGTTCTGTCAAACCCGGAATTCCGAACAAGAGGGTCGAACGCCGGTGCCCTGCACCGCCGCGGCGCCACAGCCCCGCATCCTCTAGAACGCGCCCAACAATGATCTGCCCCCGCCGGACGGGGCGCAAGCTATCCGAATTGCCGCCAGCAGCCGGTTTTCCACCCCCGCTCGACGCAGTAAATCGATCCGAATCCGACGCTTAGGTCGCACCTGAGCCACTGCCGAACGTATAGGCAGGATGAATTCTCCCCATAACAGATTGAGAAGTCAGTAGTTCTTGGATATTATGCGACATTCGTGCAGATTGGCGACTTAACTCGGTTTTTTTCGGATACCGCGTTCGGATCGACCGGCGCGTTGGGGGAACTCGTGGCAGGAATATCTCATCCGCATAAGACATGGGCGGCGTGGCGCGGCCTGGCATCCTTACTGGCTGGCGCCAGCCTGATCGCCCTGGGCGCCGCCCTGGCGCCGGCGCAAGCCCAGCAAACCGGCGACCTTCAGGACCTGTTCCGGCAGGTTCTGGCCAATCCCAGCGACGCGGCGGCCAATATCCGCTACGCCCAGGCCGCCGAGCGCCAGGGCGAACTGCGCAAGGCGCTGGCGGCCTACGAGCGCATCATCCTGGCCGATCCCAACAACGCCCAGGCGCGCGCCGAATACGAGCGCATCAAGGCGCTGCTGGAGCCTGCGACCACGCGCTACCAGATCGGCTTCGGCATACAGTACGAGAGCAACGTCAAGCTGGCGCCGCATGACGGCAAGGCGGACATGGCCGGCCAGGTCACCTTCCGCGCCGACGACAGCCGCCACTTCGGAACCACCGCCTGGCAGAGCTCGCTGCAGCTCTACGGCGACGTGCACCTGCGCACAAGGCAGGCCGACTTCAACTTCGGCAGCGTCTCGACCGGTCCGGTGTTCACGCTGGACAATGGCTGGCACCTGCACGCCACGGTTAACGCCGAAGCCGGCCTGGCCGACTACAACTTCCTCTACTACGCCGCCGGCCTTGGCGCCGATATCGACACGGCCGGCTCGGGCTGGCTGCGCGGCATCAGCCTGGGCGCAGCCTATGCCGACTTCAGCAAGAACCACGACACCGGCATCTTCACCTCGGACAACGGCCGCGACGCGGTGGTGCTGAGCGGCAAGGTGCGGCTGGGCTGGGACAATCTGTTCGCCGCCCAGGACCTGCTGATGCTGACGCCGGCGGCGGCCTACAATATCGCCCGTTCCCGCGAGGACCGCTTCTGGCAGGTCGGCGCCACCGCGACATACGTGGTGCGCATGGCCAGCTTCGAGGGCGGCGTCGGCAACGTGTACCTGGCGCCGGAGTTCACGTTCCAGTATCGCGACTACGCCGGGGCGGAGTCGGGGCACAGCAACGCGCGCCACGACACCCGCATCGTCCCGGGCGTCAAGCTGATCGGCACCTACGAGAACAAGACCGTGGTGCTGAGCTACGCCTACGACGACAACATGTCGAACTACAAGGACACCACCTTCGCCGACGGTCGGGAATACAAGAACCACCGCGTCGGCCTCAACTTCTACGTGGATTTCTAATGCGCACCATCGGTTTCATCCCCCTGCTCCTTTGCGGCGCGCTGTGCGCGCTGCCGGCCGCAGCCCAGACGCCCGATATCGGCGTTGCCGCCTCGGTGGTCAACAAGGTCGACGGCTCGCTCGGGCCGCAGACTCGTACCCTGGCCATCGGCGACAAGGTATTCACCAACGAGGTGATCCGCACCGGTTCGGACAGCAAGGGCCAGTTGCTGTTCCGCGATGAAACCTCGCTGGCGATCGGCCCCGACTCCGAGGTCACGCTGGACAAGTTCGTCTACAATCCCAATGGCGGCTCGCTCACCTTGAACGCCACCAAGGGCGTGTTCCGCTTCATCAGCGGCAGCCTCCCCAAGCAGAGCTACGAGATCAAGACGCCGTCGGCCACGGTCGGCGTGCGCGGCACCATCGCCTATTTCGCGGTACTGCCGGACGGAACCTCGCTCTACTACGTGCTCGAAGGCGGGCTGGGACTGAACACGATCTTCGGGCCCATCAACGCCGATGCCGGCGAGATCGTCGTCATCCGCCCCGGCAGCAAGCCCGAGGTCGGCAAACTCAAGAGCTGGCAGAAGGCGCTGTTCGCCTCGCTGCTGGATCCGGACAAGAAGAACAGCATCGTGCCGGACGTGCCGGGCATGCCCGAGCGCGGCAACGAACTGCGCAACCTGCTGCGCAACCAGCAGCAGCAGGAGATCATCTGCTACGGATTCAGCATCAACAACTACTGCTACGACTAGCGCTGCCGCATAGGCCGATTGCAGGGGCCGGCGGGCGACCGCCGGCCCCTTCGCTTTCCGGGGCCGCCGATCGGGACTATGCTGGACCGGCAGAAACCAGGAGGTGCCATGCCGCGTCGAGCCCTGGCCATCGCCGCCCCGATCGCCCTGACCCTGATCGCCCTGACCGGCGCCGGCGCGACCGCTTCCGCCCAGACACCCCAGAGCATCGGCGTGGCGGCGACGGTGGTCAACCGTATGGCCGGTACCGTCTCCTCGCAGCAGCGCAGCATCGGCAGCGGCGACCGGGTGTTCGCCGACGAGGTGGTGGAGACCGGACACGATGCCAAGGGCCAGTTGCTGTTCCTGGACGAAACCTCGCTCACGGTGGGCCCCGATTCGCGGCTGACCCTGGACAAGTTCGTGTTCGACCCCAACAGTTCGATCGCCAAGGTCAGCATGACGGCCGTGCGCGGCGTGTTCCGCTTCATCAGCGGCAGCCTGCCCAAGCAGGCCTACGAGATCAAAACGCCGGCCGGCGTGGTGGGCGTGCGCGGCACCATCTTCGACCTGATCGTCGAAGCCGACGGCACCGTGCATCTGCGCCTGGTCGAGGGCAGCCTGATCTACCTGCTGCTCAATGGCCAGCAGGTCGTCCATAGCGGCATCGGCCGCGTGCTGGTGGTCGGCAAGGACGGCAGCAACCGGTTCCACAACGGGCTCGATGCCAAAGAGGCGGCGTGGCTGGCGCCGATCCTCGACTTGGCCGGCCATGGCGGGGGGCAGATCGTGCCGCCCACCCGGCCGGACGAGCTGCGCGAGCAATTGCGCGAGAACAACCGCCCCACACCCAACAACGACTGATGGCGACAGGCCTTTCCTTTCCGTTCGCGGACATCGAGGCGGCGGCGGCGCTGGTGCACGGCGCCGTGCCGCCCACGCCCACCATTCGCTGGCCCCTGCTCTGCGCTCGGGCCGGCTGCGAGGTCTGGGTCAAGCACGAGAACCACACCAGGCTGGGCGCCTTCAAGGTGCGGGGCGGGCTGGTCTATCTCGATCGGTTGCTGGCCAGCGGCCAGGTTCCCGCCGGCATCATCGCCGCCACGCGCGGCAATCACGGCCAGAGCGTCGCCTTCGCCGCCCGCCGCGCCGGGCTGCGCGCCGTGATCGTGGTGCCGCACGGCAATTCCGCCGAGAAGAACGCCGCGATGCGTGCCCTGGGCGGCGAACTGGTCGAGCACGGCAGCGATTTCATCGCCGCGCTCGAACATTCGCGACGACTGGCGGCACAGGACGACCTGCATCCCATGCCCTCGATGCATCCGTGGCTGGTGCTGGGCGTGGCCAGCTATGCGCTGGAAATGTTCGCCGACGCGCCGCCGCTCGATGCCGTCTACGTGCCGATCGGGCTGGGCAGCGGCATCTGCGGCACGATCGCCGTGCGGGATGCGCTGGGGCTGAACACCGAGGTGATCGGCGTGGTGGCCGAGCGGGCGGCCGGCTATGCGCTGTCCTTCGCCGCCGGCAAGCCGGTCGCCACCAACAGCGCCGACACCATCGCCGACGGGTTGGCGGTGCGCGTGCCCGATCCCGCCGCAGTCGCCGCCGTCAACCGGGGCGCCGCGCGCATCGTGACGGTAAGCGACGCGGAAATCCGCGCCGCCATGCGCCACTACCATACCGACACGCACAACACCGCCGAACCCGCCGGCGCCGCACCGCTGGCCGCGCTGCTCAAGGAGAGCGACGCGATGGCCGGCAAGCGGGTGGCGCTGATCCTGAGCGGCGCCAATGTCGATGCGCCGGTGCTGGCGCAAGTCCTGTTGGCCCCCGACCATTGCCATGACTGAGCCATCGGACCCTTCACGCCGTAGCCGCCCGGCCATCCACTACGCCGGCCGGCTGGAACGGCTGTGCCGGGAACCGGGCCAGAAGGTCGTCTTGTCGTCCGCGGTGGCGGCGCATCTGGGCGACGGCGTGCGCAGCGCCGGACTTCATGCGCTGCGCAGCATCGCCCAGCCGCAGGAGGCGTTCGTACCGGTCTAGCCCTTGCGATCCTGGTCGATATTGCTGCCGAAGCGCGGCTTGGCGTGCAGGCGGCTGTAATCCTCGAACATCAGGTTCATGGCGATCGACAGGCGCTCCTCGCTGGAGCGGTTGGTGTCGACCGAATGGCGCAGCCAGGCCGGGAACAGCACCAGCCGGCCCGGCGCCACGTCGACCGTGACCAGGGCGGCATTGTTGTGCGAGGGCTTGACCACCTTGGGCGCCATGACATGGGCCTGCGGCCGCGGGTCGATGAAGTTGATGGTGTTGGCCCCTTTCGGCGCCAGCACGTAATAGACGCAGCTCAGGAAGTTGTTGGGATGGACATGCTCGTGATGGCTGGTGTCGGGCGGGCCGAAATTGGCCCAGGCGCCGCTCATCATCAGCGGGCTGCGCTCCAGCCCCAGGAAATCCAGGACGCCTTCTCCGGCCGCCAGCACGCGCTTGTTGAGCTCGGCCATTTCGGGCCGTTCGTGCAGGTCGGTCTCGGTCTGCCAGGTCCGCCCAGCCGAATATCTGTCGGCCGCCGGGCGCATCGCCGACAGCCAGTCCAGCAGCGCCTTGTTCATCGGCCCATAATCGGACGCCGGCAACTCGTGCTGCCAGATGAAGGTCGGGAACAGCGGAAAAACCGCCTTGCGCTCGAAATAGCTGGGCCTGGCCGGGTCGCTCATGGCGCGATCCTTACCGCTGCCCGGCCTGCTCGGCAAGACGGCAGCGCGCCGCGCCGAGCCCGGCTGAGAGGCAAACGCAGTCGCATCGCGGATCGGGCCCTACCAGGCCAGCGGCGTTCCGTCGTAGTTGAAGAACCGGCCGGTATCGGAAGGCTTCAGGCCGGCGATGACCTTGCTCATCCCCACCACGCTGTCCCCGGGGCGGACCGGCGCGCTCTTGCCGCCCATGTCGGTCTGCACCCAGCCGGGATGGAATACGGCGCAAGTGATTTTCCGGCCCTTGAGATCGATCGCCAGGCTCTTCCAGGCGGCATTCAACGCCGCCTTGCTGGCGCGATAGGCATACATGCCCCCGCCGTCGTTGAGTTCGATGCTGCCCAATCGGCTGGTGATGGCGATCGCCTTGCGCTGCTCGCTGGCCGCGACGTTGTCGACGAAGGCTTCGGCGACCTTGACCGGCGCCACCGTGTTGGTGCGCAGCACCTGCATGAACGCCGCCGCATCGATGCTGCCCAAGGTGCCGGCCGCGCGGCCGGAGATGCCGGCGTTGTTGATCAGCACGTCGATCGGCACGCCCTTGAGGCGCTCGGCCAATTGTCCGATCGAGCGGTCGTCGTCGACATCGAGGGCGAACAGCGAAACGTCGCCGCCCAGTTTGTTGAGTTCGGTCGCTTCGGCCGGATTGCGGCAGGCGGCCAGCACCTTCCAGCCCTGGGCGGCGTAGCGGCGGACGAACTCCAGGCCGATGCCGCGGCTGGCGCCGGTGATCAGGACGGTGGGCATGGGGATATCCTTGGTTGGGCCGCCCCGGCCAAGACGGTCAGCCGTGCCGGCGGGCAGTGACTTCGATCTCGATCTTGATGCGTTTGTCGATGAGCTGGCAGATCAGCGCCGTGGCGGCCGGCCGGGCCTTGCCCAGATACTGGCCGAAGATCGGCGCCGCCTGCTCGAAAAACGCCTGGTCGGTCAGGTAGTAATGCACGCGCACCACGTCGTCCAGGCTGCCGCCGGCTTCCTGCAGCGCCGCCTGGATGTTGCGGAAGCATTGATGCGTCTGCTCGAGCAAGTCATCCTCGATGGTCATCGTCGCGTAGTCGAAGCCGGTGGTGCCGGACACGAAAATCCATTTTCCGTCCACCACCGCCCGCGAATAGCCGGCCAGCTTCTCGAACGCCGAACCCGAGGAGATCAGCCGCCGGCTCATGGCCGTTCTGCCGTCCCGCGCCGCTCAGTTCAGCCGTTCGACCGCCATGGCGGTGGCCTCGCCGCCGCCGATGCACAGCGCGGCCACGCCCTTGCGCTGGCCGTATTTCTGCAGCGCCGCCAGCAGGGTCACCAGGATGCGCGCACCCGAGGCGCCGATCGGATGGCCCAGCGCGCAGGCGCCGCCATGCACGTTGACCTTGTCGTGCGGCAGGTCCATCTCGCGCATCGCCGCCATGGTGACGACGGCGAAGGCCTCGTTGATCTCGTAGAGATCGACCTCGCCCTTGGTCCAGCCAGTCTTGTCGAACAGCTTGTTGATGGCGCCGATCGGCGCGGTCGGGAAGTCGGACGGCTTGCCGGCATGGGTGCTGTGGCCGTGGATGACGGCGAGCGGCGTCAGCCCGCGCTTCTCCGCTTCCGAACGGCGCATCAGCACCAGCGCCGCGCCGCCATCCGAGATCGAGCTGGAATTGGCCGGCGTCACCGTGCCGTCGGCGCGGAAGGCGGGCTTCAGGCTGGGGATCTTGTCCAGGCGGGCCTTGAGCGGCTGCTCGTCGTCGGCGATCGTCTCGCCCTTGGCCGTCACCGCCACGATCTCGCCCTTGAAAGTGCCGTCCTTGATCGCCTTCTGCGCCCGGGTCAGCGAGGCGATGGCGAAATCGTCCTGCTGCTTGCGGGTGAACTGGAAGGCCTGGGCGCAATCCTCGGCGAAGGTGCCCATCAGCCGGCCCTTGTCGTAGGCGTCCTCCAGCCCGTCGAGGAACATGTGGTCGAGCACCCGGCCATGGCCCAGGCGATAGCCGCCACGCGCCTTGTCGAGCAGATAGGGCGCGTTGGTCATGCTCTCCATGCCGCCCGCCACCATCACGTCGTTGGTGCCGGCCAGGATCAGGTCGTGCGCCAGCATGGTGGCTTTCATGCCCGAGCCGCACATCTTGTTGATGGTGGTGCAGCCGATATCGTTGGGGATGCCGGCGCCCAGCGATGCCTGGCGCGCCGGCGCCTGGCCCTGCCCGGCCGGCAGCACGCAGCCCATGATGACCTCGTCGACCTGGTCGGGCTTGACCTTGGCGCGTTCGAGGGCGGCGGCGATCGAGGCGGCGCCGAGCTGGGGTGCGGTCATGTCTTTCAGCACGCCCTGGAAACCGCCCATGGGGGTGCGGGCCATGCCGACGATGACGATGGGATCGCTGTTCATGCGACTCTCCTTACCTGATGACTGTTGCTTGATGCCGTGAAACGATGTGATCGCCGGCCGCCCTCAATTGCGCCAGGACGGGTCCTTGCGGTCGAGCATGCGCAGCAAGGCGGGCCATTCGCGGCTTTCCTTGGTGCCGATGCCCGCGGCGCCGGCGTTCCATTGCTGGGCGGTGTGCTCCATCACCTCGACCGGCGGCAGGCTGGGCTGGCGACCGGCCGCCAGCATCGAGACCTGCAGCTTGCAGGCCTGGTCGAGATAGACCATGCGGCGGAAGGCCTCCGCCACGCTGCGCCCCAGGGTCAGCAGGCCGTGATTGCGCAGGATCAGGACGTCCTTGTCGCCCAGATCGGCGATCAGGTGCCGCTTCTCCTCCTCCTCCAGCGCGAAGCCTTCGTAATCGTGATAGGCCACGCGGTTGTAGAACATGAAGCCGCCCTGGGCGATCGGCACCAGCCCCTCGGGCAGCGCCGAGACCACCGTGCCGGCATGGCTGTGGGTATGGATCACGCATTGCGTGTCCGGCCGCGCCGCATGCACGGCGCTGTGGATCACATAGCCCGCCGGATTGATCTCGTAGGGCGTGTCTTCGATGATGTTGCCGTCGAGGTCGATCTTCACCAGGTTCGAGGCGGTGATCTCGTCGTACATATGGCCGTAGGGATTGATCAGATACTCGTGATCGCTGCCCGGAATGCGCGCGGTGATGTGGTTGTAGATCAGCTCCGCCATGCCGAAATGGTGCACCAGGCGGTAGGCGGCGGCGACGTCAAGCCGCGTCTGCCACTCGGCCTCGGAATAGCGCGAGGCCGAAGAATTGCGTCCGGCCACGACACGTACGTTACTCATCCAACGCCTCCAGGGCATTTCCTCGGGATTCTTCGCCTTCTATGATAGCGCCGGAACGCGACAGGGCAAAGCGCCGCTCGACGGCGACAAACCGCGCAAAACAGCCTCGTTTCTGCAGGCGAAAAGGCTATCGGCATGATCCTGGAAATCGCCACTCTCGACGTCAAACCCGGCCAGCGCGAAGCCTTCCTGGCCGCGTTCGAGCAGGCGGCGCCGATCATCGCCGGCATGAAGGGCTATGCCGCGCACCGTCTCGAGGAATGCCTCGAAAACCGCCAGCGCTTCGCGCTGCTGGTATGGTGGCAGACCCTGGAAGATCACACGGTCGGTTTCCGCGGCTCGGCCGAATACCAGCGCTGGCGGGCGCTGCTGCATCATTTCTACGATCCGTTCCCCAGGGTCGAACATTTCTCGCCGGTGAGCGGCAACGGGACGATACCGCAGGGCTGATCGGAACCAACGGGAGGCAAAGCATGGCGCGCAAGCTGGTCGATCTGTCGATCTACCTGGAAAACGACGTGATCTCCGATCCGCCGCCGTTCCAGCCCAAGATCACCTACATGACGCACAAGAACACCGCGCCGCAGATCGCCCAGTTCTTTCCCGGGCTGAAACCGGAAGACCTGCCGGACGGCGAAGGCTGGGCGGTCGAGTTCGTCGAACTGAACACGCATAACGGCACGCATCTGGACGCGCCCTATCACTTCCACTCGACCATGAATCGCGGCGAGCGCGCCATCCCGATCGACGAGGTGCCGCTGGACTGGTGCATGCAGCCCGGCGTCAAGCTCGACTTCCGCCACTTCGCCGACGGCTATGTCGTCACCGCCAGCGATGTCGAGGCCGAGTTGAAGCGCATCGGCCACACGCTCAAGCCGCTGGAGATCGTGGTGGTAAACACCCGGGCCGGCTCGCGCTACGGCCACAACGACTATGTCAGCGCCGGCTGCGGCATGGGCTACGAGGCCACCATGTACCTGCTCGAGCGCGGCGTGCGGCTGACCGGCACCGATGCCTGGAGCTGGGACGCCCCGTTCGTTCACACCGCGGAAAAATACAAGGAGAGCGGCGACGCCAGCCTGATCTGGGAAGGCCACAAGGCGGGCCGCCATATCGGCTACTGCCATCTCGAGAAGCTGCACAATCTGGAAGCCCTGCCCGGCGACGGCTTCACCATCACCTGTTTCCCGGTCAAGATCCGCGGCGCCTCGGCGGGCTGGACCCGCGCCGTGGCGGTGTTCGATTGAACACCGATCGTCATCCCGGGCGAGCCGCAGGCGAGACCCGGGATCGATGTCGATCCGAACGACAGCCGTCACAGGCTGAACGATGGCCCCCGGATAACGCTGCGCGTTTCCGGGATAACGGCCTTTCGTGAAGCCTTACGAGCCTACGCCGTCTCCTGGAACAGCTCGCGGCCAATCAGCCAGCGGCGAATCTCGGACGTGCCGGCGCCGATTTCGTAGATCTTGGCGTCGCGCAGGTAGCGGCTGGCGGGATAGTCGTTGATATAGCCGTTGCCGCCCAGAATCTGCATGGCGTCGAGCGCGATCTGGGTCGCCTTCTCGCCGGCATAGAGGATGGCGCCGGCGGCGTCCTTGCGCGTGGTCTGGCCTTTGTCGATCGCCTTGGCCACGGCATACACATAGGCGCGGCAGGCGTTCATGGTCGTGTACATGTCGGCGACCTTGCCCTGGATGAGCTGGAATTCGCCGATCGGCTGGCCGAACTGCTTGCGCTCGTGGATATAGGGCACCACCAGGTCCATGCAGGAGCGCATGATGCCGAGCGGTCCGGCAGCCAGCACGGCGCGCTCGTAGTCGAGCCCGCTCATCAGCACGTTGACGCCCTTGCCCACCTCGCCCATCACGTTCTCGGCCGGCACCTCGCAGTCCTGGAACACCAGCTCGCAGGTGTTCGACCCGCGCATGCCCATCTTGTCGAGCTTGGGGCTGGTCGAAAAACCCTTGAAGGTCTTCTCGATCAGGAAAGCGGTGATACCGCGCGGGCCGGCGCTGGGATCGGTCTTGGCATAGACCACCAGCACGTCGGCATTGGGGCCGTTGGTGATCCACATCTTGGTGCCGTTCAGGATATAGCGGTCGCCCTTCCTGTCGGCGCGCAGCTTCATCGACACCACGTCGGAGCCGGCGCTGGGCTCGCTCATGGCCAGGGCGCCGACATGCTCGCCCGACACCAGCTTGGGCAGGTATTTCTTCTTCTGCGCATCGCTGGCGTTGCGGCGGATCTGGTTGACGCAGAGATTGGAATGCGCGCCGTAGCTCAGGCCGACCGCCGCCGAGCCGCGACTCAGCTCCTCGACCGCCACCACATGCTCGAGATAGCCGAGATTGGCACCGCCATATTCCTCCTCGACCGTGATGCCGAGGATGCCGAGATCACCCATCTTGGTCCACAGATCGGCCGGAAAGTCGTTGGCCTTCTCGATATCGGCGGCGCGTGGCGCCACTTCGTCGGCGGTGAAACTGGCCACCTGGTCGCGGATCATGCCGGCGGTTTCGCCGAGGTCGAAATCGAAATCGGGCAGACGATTGGGAATCATGGACGCGTCCTCATGGTCTTGAATCTCTGCGGCGCACTATAGCGGCTTCCCGGCGCCGGCAAACGTCCGGCGCATCGACAGGTTTCGTCAGGCGGCTTTGTCGCCGCGGCCATGCAGGCAGATCAAGGTCTGCAGACCCTTCAGCACCGGCGTCGCCTTGCCGTGGCGGATCGCCTGCACTTCCAGATCGGTGATCGTCAGGGTCCGACCCGGTTTGACGACGCGCCCCAGCGCCACCAGCTTCTCGCCCGCAGCCGGCGCCAGCAGGCTGATCTTGAATTCGACCGTCAGCACCGAGCTGGTGGCCGGAAACAGCGAATAGGCGGCATAGCCGCCGGCGGAATCGGCGATCATGGTGCTGATGCCGCCATGGAAGAACTTGTGCTGCTGGGTCAGCTCGTCGCGATACGGCAGCTCGATTTCGGCCAGGCCGGGCTCGACCCGGGTCAGCCGCGCACCGATGAAGGCCATGGCATTCTGCCGGGAAAAGCTGTCCCGCACCCGGGCGGCGAAATCGGGGTCTGGTGCTGCAAGAGCCATGGACAGCATCAAGCCCCGGATGGGATGATAATCGAAATCTTATGTTTTTATCGCTACGATAGACGTTTTCTATGAATACGGCATTCCTGCGCTATTTCCTGACCGCGGCGGAGACCGAGAATTTCACCCGGGCCGCCGAACGGCTGCACGTCACCCAGCCGACCCTGTCGGCCGGGATTGCCCGGCTGGAGGAGATGCTGGGCACAAGGCTGCTGGAGCGCGGCCGGCATGTCCGCCTGACCCCTGCCGGGGCCCGCTTCATGCCGCGCGCCCAGGCCATTCTGGCCGAATGGCAGCAGGCCCAGGCCGATCTGCGCAGCGAACAGCCGCGGCAGCGCCTGCGCCTGGCGCTCGGCCCGACGGTGCCCGCCGAGCCGCTGCAGCGCCTGCTGGAACGGCTGCGCCAGAGCGCGCCGGATATCGAACTCGACCTGTCGGAAAGCGCACCGGCGGCGGCGGCCGCGCGGCTATCGCAGAAGCGCGTCGATGCGGTGCTCGGCGAACTGGCGGGGACCGCGCCCGACACCCAGCATCTGGTGCTGTTGCGCGAACACTATGGCGTCGCCGTCGGGCAGCGCCATGCGCTGGCCACGCGCGACCGCTGCCGCATCGCCGACCTGGCTGGCATGGCGTTCGTCTGGCGCAGCCAGTGCGAGCAGCAGGAGCGTGCCCGCAAGGCCTTCGCCGAGCACGGATTGCGACCGCGCATTGTGCTGCGGACGGCATCGGAGGAACGGGCGGCGGCGCTGGTGACAGCCGGGCTGGCGGCGGCGTTCCTGCCCGAATCGCTGGTCGCGCGCGGCATGGCGTTCCTGCCGCTCGGCGAATTGGCGATCGAACGGCGGCTGGGATTGACCTGGCAGCGCGACACCAGGCTGGAAGCGGTGTCGCTGCTGCGCCGACTTGCCCGCGAGCAACACTGGAGCGGCCGGACCGGCTCCATCGCGCCCGATCCCTCGTTGGCGCATTGACCCCGAGAGGTCTGGTCGTTCACAGCACCTCGCCGGCCGCGATCCCGGCGTCGACCACCGCGACGGCGCTCATGTTGACGATGCCGCGTGCCGTCACCGACGGCGTCAGCACATGGCAGGCCTGCGCGGCGCCCAGCAGGATCGGTCCCACCGCCAGGCCGTTGCCGCCCTCCTTCAGCAGGTTGAAGGAGATGTTGGCGGCGTCGAGCGAGGGCATGATCAAGAGATTGGCGGCGCCCTTGAGCTGCGCATTGGGGAAGATGCGCTGTCGGATTTCCGCCGACAACGCGGCGTCGGCGTGCATCTCGCCGTCGATTTCCAGGCTGGGCACGCGCTGCCGGATCAGTTCGAGCGCGCGCTGCATGGTCTCGGCCGAACCGCTCTGACGGCTGCCGAAGCTGGAATGGGACAGCAGCGCCATCTTGGGCTCGAGCCCGAAACGCCGCACTTCGTCGGCCGCCAACAGCACCATCTCGCAGATCTGCCCCGCATCGGGCCGCTCGTTGACATAGATGTCGCACATGAACAGCGTGCGCCCCGGCACGATCAGCAGCGACAGCGCATAGAGGCCGCCGACGCCCGGCTTGCGACCGACGATATCGTCGATCATCTGCAGGTGCAGGTGGAAGCGGCCGATGGTGCCGCAGATCATGGCATCGGCGTCGCCCTTGCGCACCGCCAGCGCGCCGATCACGGTCGAGTTGGTGCGCACCAGGGTGCGCGCCAGATCGGGCGACACGCCCTTGCGCTCCATCAGGCGATGATAGAACGCGACATAGTCGGCATAGCGCGGATCGGACGCCGGGTTGACGATCTCGACGTCAGCGCCGCCTGGGCTGCCGACCTTGAACGACAGGCCAAGCTGCTTGACTCGCCGCTCGATGATCTCCGGCCGCCCGATCAGGATCGGCCTGGCCAGGCCCTCGGTCAGCAGCACCTGGGCGGCGCGCAGCACCCGCTCGTCCTCGCCCTCGGCGTAGATCACCCGTTTGGGTGCGGCGCGCGCCTTCTCGAACACCGGCTTCATGGCCAGGCCGGAGCGGAACACGAACTCGCTGAGCTGCTGGCGATAGGCGGCGAAATCGCCGATCGGCCGGGTCGCCACGCCGCTGTCCATCGCCGCCTTGGCCACCGCCGGCGCCAACTGCACCAGCAGGCGCGGATCGAACGGCTTGGGGATGATGTAGTCGGGGCCGAAGCTGGTCGAGGCGCCGCCATAGGCGCGCGCCACGACATCGGACGATTCCGCCTGGGCCAGCGCCGCCAGCGCGCGCACGCAGGCGATCTTCATCTCGTCGTTGATCGCGGTGGCGCCGACGTCCAGCGCGCCGCGGAAGATGAACGGGAAGCACAGGACGTTGTTGACCTGGTTGGGATAGTCCGAGCGGCCGGTGGCGATGATGGCGTCGTCGCGCACCGCCTTGACGTCGTCGGGCAGGATCTCCGGCGTCGGGTTGGCCAGCGCCAGCACCAGCGGCCGCGCCGCCATGCGCGCCGCCATGTCCCGTTTCAGCACGTTGCCGGCCGACAGGCCGAGGAAGATGTCGGCGCCGTCGATGATCTCGCCCAAGGCGCGCGCCGCGGTATCGCGCGCGTAACGCTCCTTCCAGGGATCCATCAGCTCGTTGCGGCCCTTGTGCACCACGCCGATGATGTCGCTGACCCAGATGTTCTCCAGCTTCAGGCCCAGCTTGACCAGCAGGTCGAGGCAGGACAGCGCGGCCGCGCCGGCGCCGGAGCACACCAGCTTGACCCGGGCGATGTCCTTGCCCACCAGCTTCAGCCCGTTCAGCACCGCGGCGCCGACGATGATCGAGGTGCCGTGCTGGTCGTCGTGGAACACCGGGATCTTCATGCGCTCGCGCAGCGCCTTCTCGACCACGAAGCATTCCGGCGCCTTGATGTCCTCCAGGTTGATGCCGCCGAAGGTCGGCTCCAGCGCGGCGATGGTGTCGATCAGGCGCTGCGGGTCGTTCTCGGCGATCTCGATGTCGAACACGTCGATGCCGGCGAATTTCTTGAACAGCACCGCCTTGCCTTCCATCACCGGCTTGGCGGCCAGCGGGCCGATCGCGCCCAGTCCGAGCACGGCGGTGCCGTTGGTGACGACGCCGACCAGGTTGGCCCGCGCCGTCAGGCTGGCCGCCTGGCCGGTATCCTCGACGATGGCCATGCTGGCGGCGGCCACGCCCGGCGAATAGGCCATGGCGAGGTCGCGCTGGGTGGCCAGCGGCTTGGTGGGCGTGATCTCGATCTTGCCCGGCTTGGGTACGCGGTGATAGCGCAACGCGCTGTCGGTCAGTTCATCCGCCATGACAGCCCCGTTGGCCCAAGGGATTGCCCAACGCATGGGCGATGTCGGCTATCGTTCGGATCACGAAGAAAATGGTGCGGTCGAGAAGACTCGAACTTCCACGGGTCACCCCACAGCGACCTCAACGCTGCGCGTCTACCAATTCCGCCACGACCGCCCATATCAGCCGAGGGCCCCTGGGGCCGACGGCACTGTGTCCGACGAATCGGCGGGAGATACCAAATCGGCCGGTTGGGCGCAAGCACGGCTTGGCCGCACGTAACGATTTGTCATGCTTTGCGAAATGGCCGCTTGCGGCGGCCCGGGAAAGGGCGGAAAACCCACACCATGCCAGGCCTGATCGAGCCCCTTCCGGCCAGTCCGCGGCCCGCCCCCGGCCAGCCTCCGCAATGGCAGGTGGCGGAACTGCCGGTTCCCTACCCCGAAGCCATCGCCCGCATGGAAGATCGCGTCGCCGCGATCCATGCCGGCACGGCGGCCGAGCTGGTCTGGCTGCTGGAGCACCCCCCGCTCTACACCGCCGGGACCAGCGCCAGGGCCCGGGATCTGGTGGCGCCGGACCTGTTCCCGGTGTTCAAGACCGGGCGCGGCGGGCAGTTCACCTATCACGGCCCCGGCCAGCGGGTGGGCTATGTCATGCTCGACCTCAAGCGCCGCGGCAGCGACGTGCGCCGCTATGTCGGCGACCTGGAGGAATGGCTGATCCGCACCCTGGCGCATTTCGGGGTCAAGGGCGAGCGCCGGGCCGAGCGCATCGGCGTGTGGGTGGCGCGCGGCAGCGGGCGCGAAGACAAGATCGCGGCGCTGGGCGTGCGGGTGCGGCGCTGGATCACCTTCCACGGCGTGTCGCTGAACGTGGCGCCCGACCTGTCGCATTACGGCGGCATCGTGCCCTGCGGCATCAGCCAGCACGGCGTGACGTCGCTGGCCGATCTGGGAATCAAGGCATCGATGGAAGACGTCGATGTCGCGCTCAGGCGCAGCTTCGATCAGGTGTTCGGCTGAGCTTCACTCGGTCGGACGCTGGCTGAAATCGGTCAGGTCCGGCTCGGCCTCGGCCGTCACGGCCTTGAGGCTGCTGACGAAAGCCAGCCGCGGTCCCTGGCGGCAGGCATCGACGAAGCGGTCGATCTTGGCCGCCTCGCCCGACGCCAGGGCTTCGACGCTGCCATCGGCACGGTTGCGCACCCAGCCGATCACGCCGAACTCGCGCGCCGTACGCACCGTCCAGTCGCGATAGCCCACGCCCTGGACGCGGCCGTGGATGCGCAACCGGACGGTCTTGTGCGCCATCGCGCTCAGGCGAATTCGAGAATCTTCTGGTCGACGCGCAAGGATTCGCCGGGCTTGGCGTGGACCGTGCCGATCACCCCGTCGCGCGTGGCCTTCAGCACGTTCTCCATCTTCATCGCCTCGACCACCGCCAGCGCCTCGCCCGCCTTGACCTCCTGGCCGGGCTGCACCGCCAGCGAGACCAGCAGGCCCGGCATCGGCGACAGCAGGAACTTCGACGTGTCGGGCGCCGCCTTGACCGGCATCAGCGCCGCCAGCTCGGCCTGGCGCGGCGACAGCACCAAGGCTTCGGCCTGGCCGCCGCCATAGGTCAGCCGGTATCCCACGCCCAGCCGGTCGACCTGCACGCAGATCGCCTTGCCGTCGACCTGGGCGCGGAACAACGGATCGCCCAGAACCCAGTCCGTCGCGATCTCGAATTCCTTGTCTTCGACTTCGACATGGAAGGCAGCGCTCTTTGACGCCCCTTCCTTCGGCTCAACCGTGGCGTCGAATTTCCGGCGGTTCAGCAGCACCGCCCACTGGCTGTCGAAGGGCACCAGCTCGGGCCGTACCTTGCCGCTGATCTGGGCATCGCGCGCGGCGTAGCCCCGATGGATGACGGCGGCCACCGCCGCCAGCATCTGCGGATCGTGCGGCGGCAGGTCGGCGGCGGTGAAGCCCTGCTTGAACTCCTCGGCGATGAAATTGGTGGTCAGCTTGCCGGCGCGGAAGCGCGGATGGTCGACCAGCGCCGCCAGGAACGGGATGTTGTGGTTGAGGCCGCGGATGTAGTACTCGTCCAGCGCATTGAGCATGGCGGTGATCGCCTCGTTGCGATCCTTGCCGTAGCTCACCAGCTTGGCGATCATCGGGTCGTAATACATCGAGATCTCGCCGCCTTCGCCGACGCCGGAATCGACGCGCACATGGCCCTTGTGCGTCGAGGGCTGGCGATAGCGCACCAGCCGGCCGATCGAGGGCAGGAAGTTGCGGAACGGATCCTCGGCATAGACGCGCGCTTCCAGCGCCCAGCCCTTCAGTTTGATGTCCGATTGCTTGAGCTTCAGCTTCTCGCCGGCGGCAACCCGGATCATCAGTTCGACCAGATCCAGCCCGGTGACCATCTCCGTCACCGGATGCTCGACCTGCAGGCGGGTATTCATCTCGAGGAAATAGAAATTGCGGTTCTTGTCGACGATGAACTCGACCGTGCCGGCGCTCTTGTATTGCACCGCGTTGGCCAGCGCCACGGCCTGCTCGCCCATCGCCTTGCGGGTGGCTTCGTCGAGGAACGGGCTGGGCGCCTCCTCGATTACTTTTTGATGACGCCGCTGGATCGAGCATTCGCGCTCGCCCAGGTAAAGCGTGGTGCCCTGGCCGTCGGCCAGCACCTGGATCTCGATATGGCGCGGCTCCTCGACATATTTCTCGATGAACACGCGATCGTCGGCGAAGCTGGCCTTGGCCTCGTGGGTGGCCGAGCCGAAGCCTTCCTTGGCCTCGGCGTCGTTCCAGGCGATGCGCATGCCCTTGCCGCCGCCGCCGGCCGACGCCTTGATCATCACCGGATAGCCAATGGTCCGGGCGATCTTGACCGCTTCCTCGGCGTTGGGGATGGCCGCTAGGTGGCCCGGCACGGTCGAGACGCCGGCCGCCTGGGCCAGCTTCTTCGATTCGATCTTGTCGCCCATGGCATGGATGGCATGGGTGTCGGGACCGATGAAGACGATGCCCGCCTCCTTCAGCGCCTTGGCGAAGCCCTGGTTCTCCGACAGGAAGCCGTAGCCGGGATGGACCGCCTCGGCGCCGGTCTGCTTGCAGGCGGCGACGATGCGCTCGGCCTGCAGGTAGCTCTGGGCCGAAGGCGCCGGACCGATCAGCACCGCCTCGTCGGCTTCCCGCACGTGCAGCGCATCGGCATCGGCTTCGGAATAGACGGCCACGGTCTTGATGCCCATGCGCTTGGCGGTGCGCATGACCCGGCAGGCGATTTCGCCGCGATTGGCGATCAGGATTTTCTTGAACATCGAGGGACCGCTTACAGAGGGATGTTGCCGTGCTTGCGCCACGGATTCTGGAGCTGCTTGTTGCGCAGCATGGCGAGCGACTGGCAGATGCGCCGGCGCGTGCCGTGCGGCAGGATCACGTCGTCGATGAAGCCGCGATTGGCCGCCACGAACGGGTTGGCGAATTTCTCGCGATATTCCTCGGTGCGCCGGGCGATCTTCTCCGCATCGCCGATATCGGAGCGGAAGATGATCTCCACCGCGCCCTTGGCGCCCATCACCGCGATCTCGGCGGCCGGCCAGGCGTAGTTGACGTCGCCGCGCAAATGCTTGGAGCTCATCACGTCGTAGGCGCCGCCATAGGCCTTGCGCGTGATCACGGTGACCTTGGCCACCGTGGCCTCGGCATAGGCAAAGAGCAGCTTGGCGCCGTGCTTGATGATGCCGCCATATTCCTGCGCCGTGCCCGGCAGGAAGCCCGGCACGT
>CAYWLS010000012.1:0-121220 GCA_964458605.1 uncultured Hyphomicrobiales bacterium
TGCGGCTCCAAGGTCGTCATCACCGCCGATGAAGGCGTGCGCGGCGGCAAAAAGATTCCACTGAAAGCAAACGTCGACGCAGCACTACAGCACGCCAGCGGCGTGGAAAAGGTTCTGGTCATCCGTCACACCGGCGATGTCGACCATCTTATGCAAAGCAACGGCGTCGATGTCTGGTACGACGAAATCGCCCGCGACATGACGGCCGATTGCGCGCCGGAGCCGATGAACGCGGAAGATCCGATGTTCATCCTCTACACCTCCGGCTCGACCGGCAAACCCAAAGGCGTGCTGCACACCACTGGCGGCTATCTCGTTTACGCTTCAATGACGCACCAATACGTGTTCGATTATCACGATGGCGACGTCTACTGGTGCACCGCCGACGTGGGCTGGGTCACCGGCCACACCTACATCGTCTACGGCCCGCTCGCGAACGGCGCCACCACGCTCATGTTTGAAGGCGTGCCCAACTACCCGAGCGTCTCGCGCTTCTGGGAAGTGGTCGACAAGCACAACGTCAACATCTTCTACACCGCCCCCACCGCCATCCGCGCGCTGATGCGCGACGGCGAAGCGCCGGTGAAGAAAACCTCGCGGGCGTCTCTGCGTCTCATCGGCACTGTCGGCGAACCGATCAATCCGGAAGCCTGGCTCTGGTATTATCGCACGGTCGGCGACTCACGTTGCCCCGTCGTCGACACCTGGTGGCAGACCGAAACCGGCGCCGCCCTCATCACCAACCTCCCCGGCGCCACCGCCATGAAGCCCGGCAGCGCCACGCGTCCGTTCTTCGGCATCAAGCCGGCGCTGGTGAACGACAAGGGCGAATTCCTCGAAGGCGCGGCCAGCGGCAATCTGGTGCTGCTCGATTCGTGGCCCGGGCAAATGCGCACCGTTTACGGCGACCACCAGCGCTTCTTCGACACTTACTTCACGGCCTATCCCGGCATGTATTTCACCGGCGACGGCTGCCGGCGCGACGAGGACGGCTATTACTGGATCACCGGCCGGGTCGACGACGTGATCAACGTCTCGGGCCATCGCATGGGTACGGCCGAGGTCGAGAGCGCGCTGGTGGCGCATCCCAAGGTGGCCGAGGCGGCGGTGGTAGGCTATCCGCACGACATCAAGGGCCAGGGCATCTACGCCTACGTGACCCTGAACGCCGGCGAGCAGCCCAGCGAGGAACTGCGCAAGGAGCTGGGCAATTGGGTCCGCAAGGAGATCGGCCCGATCGCCGCGCCCGACCTGATCCAGTGGGCGCCGGGCCTGCCCAAGACGCGCTCGGGCAAGATCATGCGCCGCATCCTGCGCAAGATCGCCGAGAACGACTCGACCAATCTGGGCGACATCTCGACCCTGGCCGATCCCGCCGTGGTGCAGGACCTGGTCGACAACCGGATGAATCGCAAATGAGCGCGGCCCCGTCGGACAAGAGTGGGCCCACCGACAACGCCGACCAGATCGCATTCTGGAACGGCGCCGGCGGCCAGAAATGGTTGCGCAGCACCGAGCGGCTGGAACGTGGCTTGGGCCCGCTGGGCCAGGCCGCGCTCGAGGTCGCGGCGCCTCGCCCAGGGGAGCGCGTGCTCGATGTCGGCTGCGGCGGCGGGCCGACTTCGTTGCGCCTGGCCGAGCTGGTCGGTCCGCAGGGCGCGGTGCTGGGCGTGGACGTGTCGCAGCCGCTGATCGGCGTGGCGCAGCAGCGCGCGGCCAAACTGGGCAACGTCAAGTTCGTGGTGGCCGATGCATCGCAGCATCGCTTCGCGCCGGAGTTCGACCTGCTGTTCTCGCGCTTCGGCGTGATGTTCTTCGCCGACCCGGCCGGCGCCTTCGCCAATCTGCGCCGGGCGCTGAAGCCGGGCGGGCGGCTGGTCTTCGTCTGCTGGCGCAGCTTCAAGGAGAATGGCTGGGCCTTCGTGCCGTTCATGGCCGCGGTGCCGCATCTGCCGCCGATCGAACGGCCCGCGCCCAACGCGCCGGGCCCGTTCGCCTTCGCCGACGGCGACCGCGTCGCCGGCATTCTCAGGCAGGCCGGCTTCGCCGATGTCTCGATCGATGCGCTGGACCAGAAGATGAGCAGCGGTGCCAATCTCGACGAGGCGGTGGTATTCGCCAGTGAGGTAGGCCCCGTGTCGCGCGTGCTGGGCGAGGCTGCGCCGGAGCAGAAGGAAAAGGCGGTGGCGGCGATCCGCGAGACTTTCGTCCGGCTGGGCAACGGCGGCGCGCCGGCGCTGCCGGCGGCCTGCTGGATCGCCAGCGCGCGCAATCCCGGCTGACCGCCAAGCCCGCTCGGCCGGTTCCTGCAGAAAACGGAACGGGCGACGCCAAGGCGTCGCCCGTCTGTCTTTGCAGCGCCGCGCTACCAGTAAGGGTGAGCGTAGGCGCCGCCATAATAGCCGTAGTGGTGGTAGTGGTAGGGCCTGTAGTAACCGGGTTCCGCGTAGACCGCACAGCCGCCCAGCACGCCCACCATGACGCCGACCAGGGCCAGCTTGGTCAGAGTGCCGACAAGTTTGCGCTTCATGGTTGCCATCCTTTCCGCCTCCGGCGATCCAATCCACGCCGCCGGATGTTCACGATGATTACGCCGCTACGCCGCCTGATATCCCCGTCGTCGCATGCGGTGGCGTCACATGCGCGCGGGCGCAAAGGACATCGCGCGGGAACCGGGCCGCTGCCGGATCGTTGGGGGCGTGGCAAGAAAAAGGCAGACTCGGGGAATGTTTGGGGCGGGCGAATGTTGGGTATGTTCGCACCGCCGGCAGCGTATATATGAATGCTCGACTGCCGTCGCAGGGACGGCAGCGCCAGAAATTCGGCAGGGAGGCCGAAGCCAATATGTCCACCGGATCGTTCGCGCGCCGCACGGCAGTCGTGGCGGCAGCGCTGGTCGTCGCTCTGGTCGCCACGCTGGTGGCATTGCCGCCGGCCATGGCGCAGCAGGATGTCGATCCGCCGGGGCGGGTCGGCCGGCTGGCCCGCCTGTCGGGCACCGTCTCCTTCCACACCGCCGACCAGCAGCAATGGGATGCGGCGACGCTGAACTATCCGGTGACCGGCGGCAGCGCGGTCTGGACCGAGCCAGGTTCGCGCGCCGCGGTGCAGATCGGCTACAATTCGCTCGAGCTCGACAGCGAGACCGAGCTCGACGTCATGCAGCTCGACGACACCGTGTTCGCCGCCACCCTGGCGCAGGGCTCGGTCTACGTGATCCTGCGCAACGTTGAGCAGGGCGAAGTCTATGTCGTCGACACGCCGCGCGGCCGCGTCACCCTCGACCGGCCGGGCCGCTACGAGATCGTCGGCGGCGACGAGCGGCGCCCGACCCGGGTGATCGTGTTCGACGGCCAGGCGCGGGTGTCGGGCGACAATCTCGACATTCCAGTGCCGCGCGGCACGCAGCTCTACATCGACGGCGCCTATCCGCAGCTGCGCACCAGCAATGGCGGCATCGGCCAGCCCGATGCCTTCGCCGCCTGGGTGATGGCCAATGTGCGCGATCCCGCGCCGCCGCCGCCGGTGGTGCAGGGCATGACCGGCGTGCAGGATCTCGGCAATTACGGCCAGTGGGACAGTGCGCCCGAATACGGCCAGGTCTGGTATCCGACCGTGCCGGTTGGCTGGGCGCCCTATCGCGAGGGCCGCTGGGTGTGGGTGCATCCCTGGGGCTGGACCTGGGTGGCGGCCGAGCCGTGGGGCTTCGCGCCGTTCCATTACGGCCGCTGGGTCGAGATCCGCGGCCGCTGGGCCTGGACTCCGGCGGTGGTGATCGTTCCGGGCCGGCATTACCGGCCGATCTATGCGCCGGCGCTGGTGACGTTCTTCGGCAATGTCGGTCGTGTCGGCGTGGGCATCGGCGTGGGCCCGGTGGGCTGGGTGCCGCTGGCGCCCTACGAGGTCTACCGGCCCTACTATCGCACCTCGCCGCGCTATGTGCAGAACATCAACGTGGTCTATGTGCGCAACGTCACCAACATCACGATCGTCAACGACCGTGACCGGCATATCGACCAGTATGCCAACCGGCGCGGCTTCACCTCGGTCGCCGCCGACGTGATGCGCGGCTCCCGGCCGATCCGCGGCAGCGAACACAAGTTCGACGAGCGCGACGTCAAGAACTGGCGCGTCAGCCATGTCGACGACGACGTCAAGCCCGGCCGCAACACGATCGGCGTCACGCCCGACGTGGCGCGCAGGTTCAATATCGACAAGCCGGACGACGGTCGCCACGCGCCGGGGCCGAAGATCGATCCGTCGCGCTTCTCCAACGCCCAGGGCAACGACAAGTCGTTCAAGAAGTTCGACGGCAAGACCTTTACGCCGGGCGCCAACGTGCTGCCCAACGGGCAGGGCCAGAACGGCACCAATGGCCCCAACAACGACAAGGGCGACAACGGCAAGAACGACAAGCGTTTCGTGCCGGGGCCGCGCACGCCGGGCTCGCCGGTCCATGGCAATGGCGTCAATGGCAATGGCCAGGGCGGCAGCGGCGTCACCGGGCAGGGCAACAGCGGCCAAGGCAACAACGGCCAAGGCAACAACGGCAAGGGCGGCAACAGCCAGTTCGGCAATGGCGACAACAAGAAAACCGGCACGCCCGGCTTCACGCCCAACGACCGCGGCGTGCAGGGTACCGGCAATGGCCAGAACAATGGCCAGAACGGTCAGAACAACGGCGGCAAGCCCGAGTTCAAGAAGAACTTCGATCGTCCGCCCGGCGGCAACGCCGGGGGCAGCAGCGGTTCGGGCAACGGCTCGACGGGCAACGGCTCGACGGGCAATGGCCAGAACAACGGCGGCAACACCTTCAAGGGCACGCCGCCCAATGGCAACACGCGGGTGATCACGCCGCCGCCGGGCAATCCGAAGGGCTCGGGTACGCCGTCCGGCGATTCGCACGACAACAAGAAGTACGATCGCGGCAACGACAAGTCGCAGCACAACGACAACGGCAACAACAACGTGCAGAAGCAGCAGCAACAACAGCAGCAGCAGCACAATGCCCCGCGGCGCGACAATCCCAAGGGCAAGAAGGACGACAAGCAGGATCAGGGCGGCTGAGGCCGCCGCGCCTGTGCAGCCTGCGACGACCGCCGCTTGTCGGCGGTCGTTTTTTTCAGAAGTCGCTGACCCGGCCCTTGATCGCCCAATCGCCGTAGCGGGTCGGCTCGGGTCCTTCCGGGCCGCCGACCTCGTCGACCTTGGCCGGCTTGTCCTTGTCCGCGCCCGGCTCGATCCGGGGCGGCGGCGGCGCCGGCCTGGGCCAGGGCGAGCCCGGTCTGACCGGGGGTGCCGCTGCGGCCGCCGAGGCATTTTCGGGCTTTTTCGGCTCGCTCATCGGTCAATCATGCGCTGCGGCGCGCCCCGCGCCAAGTCTCGGCCGATGCCGGTAAGCTCTTGAAGTGGCGGGCTTCATCCATATCTTCCTGAGGCCCCATCGGGCGCCCCTGGCGGGCGCTGCGGCACGGGCTTTGCAGGAGCGGGAATGAACTACTTTCGCACCGGATTGCTGCTGGCGGCCCTGACCGGCCTGTTCCTCGCGGTCGGCTACCTGATCGGCGGCCGCAGCGGCATGCTGATCGCCCTGGTGATCACGCTGGGCATGAATTTCTTCGCCTATTGGAACAGCGACAAGATGGTGCTGTCGATGTACGGCGCCCGCCAGGTCGGGCCCGCCGAGGCGCCGCAGCTCTACGGCATCGTCGAGCAGCTGGCGCGCCGCGCCGGCCTGCCCATGCCCAAGGTCTTCATCATGCAGAACGACCAGCCCAACGCCTTCGCCACCGGCCGCAGCCCGCAGCACGCGGCGGTGGCGGCTACCACCGGCCTGCTGCAGCGGCTCAGCACCGAGGAGGTCACGGGCGTCCTGGCGCACGAGCTGGCGCATGTGAAGCACCGCGACACGCTGACCATGACCATCACCGCGACTTTCGCCGGCGCGATCTCGATGCTGGCCAATTTCGCCATGTTCTTCGGCGGCGGCCAGCGCGACGAGAACGGCAACAGCAGCGGCGTCGGGCTGATCGGCGGGCTGCTGCTCGCCATCCTGGCGCCGCTCGGCGCCATGCTGGTGCAGATGGCGATCAGCCGCAGCCGCGAATACGAAGCCGATCGCGGCGGTGCGGAGATCAGCGGCAACCCGCTGTGGCTGGCCTCGGCGCTGGCGCGCCTGGAGCAGGGCGCCGCCGCCATCCCCAATCCGGAGGCCGAACGCCATCCCGCCACGGCGCATCTGTTCATCGTCAATCCCCTGCATGGCAGGGGCATCGGCAGCCTGTTCGCCACCCATCCCTCGATGGAGGACCGCATCGCGCGCCTGCGCCGGATGGCGGCCCAAATGGCTACCCAGCAGGGCCGCTACGACGGCGGGGGCGCCGCCACGTCGTCGGGCTTCGCGCCCAGCGCGCCGCCGCGCGGACCCTGGGGCTGAGCGCCCGGTCGATCGCAGGTATCCAGCCTTTGCCATCAGTACCGGCCAATCTGCGCAGCCGCGTCGTCGCGCTCGAAGTGCTGGGCGCGGCCAATCGCGGCGGCCGCCCGCTCGACGATGCGTTGCGCGAGAACGGCAACTTCGCCGCGCTCGAGCCGCGCGACCGCGCCTTCGTGCGCAACCTGCTGGCCACGGCGTTTCGCCGTCGCGGCCAGATCGATGCCGTGCTGGGCAGCTTCCTGGCCAAGCCCTTGCCCGCGCCCGACGCCATCGTCGGCGACATCCTGCAGCTTGGCCTGGCGCAGCTTCTGTTCCTGGCCACGCCGGCCCATGCCGCGGTCGACACAGCGGTGCGTCTGACCGAAACGATCGGGCGTTCGCGGCTGAAGGGCCTGGTCAACGCCGTGATGCGCCGCGCCACGCGCGAGGCCGAGGCGCTGATCGCCCGGCAGGACGCGGCAAGGCTCAACACGCCGGACTGGCTGTGGCGCGCCTGGCTGCAGGCCTACGGGCCCGCGACCACCCGGGCCATCGCCACCGCCCATCTCGGCGAGGCGCCGCTCGACTTCACCTTGCGCGGCGCGGTCGGGAATTGGCCCGCCGAACTCGCCGCGGAGGTGCTGCCGACCGGTTCGCTGCGCCGCCTGGCCGGCGGGGCGGTGCGCGAGCTGCCCGGATTCGACCAGGGCGCCTGGTGGGTGCAGGACGCCGCTGCGGCGTTGCCGGCCAGGTTGCTGCTGGCATCGCTGGGCGATGTCGCGGGCCGGCGAGTGGCCGATCTTTGCGCCGCGCCGGGCGGCAAGACCCTGCAATTGGCCGCCGCCGGCGCGACGGTGACGGCGGTGGATGTGTCGGCGCCGCGTCTGGCGTTGCTGGCCGACAATCTGCAGCGCACCAACCTCAAGGCCGAGCTGGTCGGCGCCGATGCCGCCAGCTGGCGGCCGGCCGCACCGCTCGACGCCATCCTGCTCGACGCGCCCTGCACAGCCACCGGCACGATCCGCCGCCATCCCGACGCGCCGTGGCGGCGCCGGCCGGACGACGTGACGCAGATGGCCGCCCTGCAGCGGCGTCTGCTCGATCATGCCGTCGGGCTGCTCGCACCGGGCGCGGTACTGGTCTATGCGGTGTGCTCCCTGCAGCGCGAGGAGGGCGAGGCGCAGATCGAGCGGCTGCTGGCGTCCCACCAGCATTGGGCAGCGCCCGTCGAGCTGGTGCCGGTGGCGCCGGCCGAACTGCCCGGCCTGGGCGAAGCGATCCTGCCACCTGGTCCTCTTGGCGGCGCTGTGCGCACCCTGCCCTGCCAGTGGGCCGGGCCCGACGGAATAAAGGGCGGGCTGGACGGCTTCTTCATCGCCCGGCTGCGCCGACGGTGAGTGCGGCGCGGGTTCTGGACGGGCGGAAATCCGCCCTCGGCGCGACGCTTCGTCTCGTCGCGCGTCACCCGGTCTTTTCAAAGCCCGGCCAAGCTGTTACCACATATTCATGACCCAGCCGGTCCGTATTGCGCCCTCCATCCTGTCGGCCGATTTCGCGCGGTTGGGAGAAGAGGTGCGGGCGATCGACCGTGCCGGCGCCGACTACATCCATATCGATGTGATGGACGGGCATTTCGTGCCCAACCTCACGATCGGCCCGCTGGTGGTCAAGGCGCTGCGACCGCATACGCCGAAGACTTTCGACGTCCATCTGATGATCTCGCCGGTCGATCCCTACGTGCCGGAATTCGCCAAGGCCGGCGCCGACATCATCACCGTGCATCCCGAAGCGGGCCCGCATCTGCATCGCACCGTCCAACTCGTCAAGTCGCTGGGCAAGAAGGCGGGCGTGTCGCTCAATCCCGGCACTCCGGTCGAGGCGATCGACTACGTGCTGGGCGATCTCGACCTGGTGCTGGTGATGTCGGTCAATCCCGGCTTCGGCGGCCAGGCCTTCATAGAGACGCAGCTCGACAAGATCCGCCGCCTGCGCCAGCGCATCGACAGGACGGGACGCAAGATCGATCTCGAGGTCGACGGCGGCATCAACCCGCAGACCGCGAAGCAGGCGATCGAGGCCGGCGCCGATGTGCTGGTGGCCGGCACCGCCGTGTTCGGCAGCGCCGACTACGCCGGCAACATCGCCAGGCTGCGCGGGAGCTGATCCGTGACGGGGCGCGGGGCCCAGCGCGGCGCGGGCGGCGCGGCGACCGGCGGACGCCGCGCGGCGGGCCCGGGCCCGGGCATGAAGGCGCTGTGGTACGGCTCGCCGCTCTATCGCCTGATGCTGTCGGGCAAGACCCCGCAGGCCTTCATGATGGTGCCGCCCGACCCGTGGCCGGGCGAGGGCACGCGCGGCAACGCCATGCTGGCGGGCGAGTACGCCGCCGCCGGCCGTACCCGGCGCATCGACGAGGATCCCTGGCGCCAGCCCGACGCGCCGGCCGAATGGCTGGCCGAGCTGCACGGCTTCTGCTGGCTGCGCGACGTGCGCGAAGTGGGCGGCGAGGAGCCGGCGCGCTTCGCCGCCGCCATGGTCGATGGCTGGGTCGCCCATCACAGGCGATGGTCGGCGCTGCCGTGGCGCGCCGACGTGCTGTCGGACCGGCTGATCAACTGGATCGCCAACAGCGCCATGATCTTCCGCGGCGCCGACCGCAGCTTCATCGATCGGTTCTTCCAGAGCCTGGCGATGCAGCGTCGCCATCTGATGCGACTGGTGCCGGGCGAACTGGCCGGTTCGGCGCTGCTGCATGCCGCCAAGGGCCTGGTCTATGCCCATCTGGCGCTGGCCGAACGCGAGGCGCCGCTGCAGGCGGCGCTGGCGCTGCTGGGGCGCGAGCTGGACAAGCAGGTGCTGCCCGATGGCGGTCATGTCGAGCGCAGCCCGGCCGCGCACATCACCGTGCTGCGCGACCTGATCGATGTCAGGGGTGCGCTGCTGGCGGCGCACAAGGAGGTGCCGGTCGCGGTGCAGTCGGCGATCGACCGCATGGCGCCGGCCTTGCGCTTCTATCGTCATGGCGACGGCGGGCTGGCGCTGTTCAACGACACCGACGAGGGCGATCCCGGCGCCATCGACCTGCTGCTGGCGCGCTCGGCGGCACATGGCAAGCCGCTGACCCACGCCCTGCATAGCGGCTTCCAGCGCATCTCCGCCGGCGGCACGCTGATCGTGTTCGATTGCGGCGCGCCGCCCGCCAAACCCTACGATGCCCATGCCCATGCCGGCACGTTGAGTTTCGAGCTCAGCGTCGGCAAGGAGCGCATGGTGGTGAATTGCGGCGCCATGCTGGGCGCCGACGTCAACTGGCGTCGCGCCCAGCGCAGCACCGCGGCCCATTCCACCGCGGTGATCGCCGATACCAACTCGGCCGAGCTGAAAGCCGACGGCAGCATGGGCTGGCGGCCGGAGAGCGTGCCGGCGACGCGCAACGATGCCGAGGGCGCGGTGTGGGCGGAGGCGCAGCACGACGGCTATCTGCGCCATTTCGGCGTCGTCCACCGCCGCCGCCTCTATCTCAGCGGCGCCGGCAACGACGTGCGCGGCGAGGATTCGCTGGCCGGCGAAGGCGGCAGGAAGGCGAAGGGCAGCGGCAAGGCCTTCGCCGTCCGCTTCCACCTCCACCCCGACGTCAAGGTGTCGCTGGCGCAGAACGGCATGTCGGCGCTGATCCAGCTCGGCAACGGCCAGGGCTGGCGCTTCCGCTGCTCGGGCGCGGCGCTGTCGCTGGGCGAGAGCATCTACCTTGGCCTGCCGGGCCAGACCAAGCGTTGCGAGCAGATCGTGCTCTCGGGCACGGTGCAGCCCGAGGGCGTGGTCATCAAATGGGGGCTGAGCCGGTTGTAGCCATGGACGCCAGCGTCACCCTCGACGGCATCCGTGCCGCTGCCCGCGCCATCGATGGCGCGGTGGTGCGCACGCCGCTGCTGCGCTCGCAGACGCTGTCGCGGCTGACCGGCGCCGATGTGCGGGTCAAGTTCGAGAACCTGCAATTCACCGCCGCCTTCAAGGAACGCGGCGCGCTCAACAAGCTATTGTCGCTCGACGCCGGGCAGCGCCGGCGCGGCGTGATCGCCATGTCGGCCGGCAACCACGCCCAGGGCGTGGCCTATCACGCCGGCCGGCTGGGCATTCCCGCCACCATTGTCATGCCCGCCTTCACCCCGTTCGTGAAGGTCAAGCACACGCGCGATTTCGGCGCCACGGTGGTGCTGCGCGGCGACACCCTGGCCGAGGCGGCGGCGCATGCCTACGCCCTGGCCGATCGGGACAACCTGGTATTCGTGCATCCCTACGACGATGCGGCGGTGATCGCGGGCCAGGGCACGATCGGGCTGGAGATGCTGCAGGACATGCCCGATATCGACGTGCTGGTGGTGCCGGTGGGCGGCGGCGGATTGATCTCCGGCATCGCGGTGGCGGCCAAGGCGCTGAAGCCCGGCATCGAGGTGATCGGCGTCGAATCGACCAGCTACAGCGCGCTGCATCAGAACCTGCAGGGCAAGCCGGTCGAGGTCGGCGGCGACACCATCGCCGAAGGCATCGCGGTGCGCGATATCGGCAAGCTGCCGCTGCAATTGTGCCGCGACCTGGTCGACCAGGTGCTGCTGGTCGACGAAAGCGTCATCGAGCGCGCCATCGCGCTCTATCTGGAGATCGAGAAGACGGTGGCCGAAGGCGCCGGCGCCGCCGGACTGGCGGCGTTGCTTGCCTATCCCGCGCGGTTCGCCGACCGCGCCGTCGGGCTGGTGTTGTGCGGCGGCAATATCGACACCCGCCTGCTGGCCTCGATCCTGATGCGCAATCTGGTGCGCGAGGGCCGGATCGTGCGCCTGCGCATCAAGATTCCCGACCGGCCCGGCGTGCTGGCCAGGGTCACCGCGCTGGTCGGCGATGCCGGCGCCAATATCCTGGAAGTCGGCCACCAGCGCCTGTTCGGCCATGTCGAAGCCAAGGCGGCCGAGCTCGACATCGTGCTGGAAACGCGCGACCGCGCCCACAGCCAGGATGTGATCGCTGCCATCGGCGCGGCCGGCTTCAAGGTCAAGCTGCTGGAGGCCAGCCTGATCGACGACTAGGCGGTCTTCCGGCCGGCGTCTCAGAAGTGATAGGCCAGGACCACGCTGAAGGAATACTGGTTGGGGTCGCCCTTCTCGCGGATCAGCGGCGAGTCGGTCACGGTGTCGAGCAGGCGCGAATAGGTGGCTTCGACCAGCAGCCGCCAGTACGGGTTGATCTTGTATCCGCCGTCGACCGTGAAGCCGACATCCTTGAACCCGCCGCCGGGCCGGAACACGTTGAAGCCCGATCGCGCCGACTGCGACGGCGTGATGCCGAAATACGATTGCATGTAGTTCTTGCTGGCCCAGTTCAGGTTGGGCCCGAACTCGACATAGGCCGCCTTGCCGATCGGCAACTGGCCGCGGGCGTTGAACTCGACCACCGTGCCGCCGTGGCCGCCGGCGATGTCGTGACGCGCCTCCAGCGAGATATCGAAGCCGGGCGGGTTGTAGTCGATATAGCCGCCGGCCTCGACCGCCCAGCCGACCCGGCTTAGATGATGCAGCGCCGAGTCGTCCGAAGGCTTGCGCGGCAGGCGCAGATTGCCGGCCAGTCCGAAGCTGAGATCCTTCCATTTGACGAAGGCAAAATGCAACCCATCGTCGCTGCTGAGGGAGAACCGGTTGTTCCACTCGAAATCGAAATACGGGATCGGCGTGGGACGCAGCGAATCGGCGCCTTCGTAGGTCGGGCCATAAAAGACACCGCCGCCCAGGGTAATGTCCCAATGCCGGTTCAGGTCCCAGTCCCCGGCCTGCGCGACTGCCGGCAGCGCCATGCCGCCCAGCAGAGCCAGTGTCACCCATCCCGCCTTCATCCGCGGCGATCCCTCAATGTCGGCGGCAGGCCGGCTGCCTCTCGATTGCGCAGCCAGAATAGGCCAGTGGATAAACCGGGACAACCCGCCGGCTTGCCCGGTGCCAGGCATTCCGTGCTATATCGCGCCCGCCTTTGGCTCCCCGTTTCCCCCTGCCGGAGTAGCGCCATGTCCGCCCCCGCCGCCAAGAATTTCCCCGCTCCCGACCTGGCGCCGATCAAGCGGGCGCTGATCTCGGTATCCGACAAGACCGGCCTGGTCGATTTCGCCCGCGCGCTGGCAGCCAGGGGCGTCGAGATCCTGTCGACCGGCGGGTCGGCGGCGGCGATCAAGGGCGCGGGCATCGCGGTCAAGGAAGTCTCTGCCCATACCGGCTTCCCCGAGATCATGGACGGCCGCGTCAAGACGCTGCATCCGGCGATCCATGGCGGCATTCTGGCGCGGCGTTCCGATCCGGATCACGCCGCCGCCATGGCGCAGCACAACATCGCCGGCATCGACCTGGTGGTGGTCAACCTCTACCCATTCGCTGCCACCGTGGCCAAGGGTGCCGGCTTCGGCGACTGCATCGAGAATATCGACATCGGCGGCCCGGCGCTGATCCGCGCTTCGGCCAAGAACCACGATTTCATCACCGTGGTGGTCGATCCGGCCGACTACGCCGCAGTGCTGGGCGAGCTCGAAGCCGGCAACGGCGCCACCACGATGGCGTTGCGCCGCAAGCTGGCCGCCCGCGCCTTCGCCCTGACCGGCGCCTACGATGCGGCGATCAGCCAGTGGTTCGCGCGCCAGGTCGAGGAGCCGTTCCCCCCGACCTTTGCCGTCGGCGGCACGCTCAAGCAGACCCTGCGCTACGGCGAGAACCCGCACCAGCAGGCTGCCTTCTATGTCGACGGCTCCAACCGCTACGGCGTCGCCACGGCGCGCCAGGTGCAGGGCAAGGAGCTGTCCTACAACAACATCAACGACACCGATGCCGCGTTCGAGTGCGTGGCCGAGTTCGAGCGGCCGGCAGTGGCGATCATCAAGCACGCCAATCCCTGCGGCGTGGCCGAGGGCGACAGCCTGATCGAGGCCTATGCCAAGGCGCTGGCCTGCGACCGGGTCTCCGCCTATGGCGGCATCGTCGCGGTCAACCGCAAGCTCGATGCCCGGACGGCCGACGAGATCGCCAAGCTGTTCGTCGAGGTGGCGATCGCGCCCGATGCCGACGAGGAGGCGCTGCAACTGCTGGAGCGCAAGAAGAACGCCCGCGTGCTGCTGACCGGCGGCATGCCCGATCCGGCCTCGGCGGGCATGAGCCTGCGCAGCGTCTCGGGCGGCTATCTGCTGCAGAGCCGCGACAGCGGCCGGGTCAGCGCCCAGGGCCTGAAGGTGGTGACCAAGCGCGCGCCGACGCCGCAGGAGATGGCGGACCTGATCTTCGCCTTCCGCGTCGCCAAGCATGTCAAGTCCAACGCCATCGTCTACGCCAAGGGCGGCGCCACCGTGGGCGTCGGTGCGGGCCAGATGAGCCGGGTCGATTCCTCGCGCATCGCCGCCTGGAAGGCCAGGGAAGCGGGCGAGGCGGCCAAGCTGCCGCAGAGCCCGGCGATCGGCTCGGTGGTGGCGTCGGACGCGTTCTTCCCGTTCGCCGATGGCCTGCTGGCGGCGGCCGAAGCGGGCGCCACGGCGGTGATCCAGCCGGGCGGCTCGATGCGCGACCAGGAAGTGATCGAGGCCGCCGACCAGGCCGGCCTGGCGATGGTGTTCACCGGCATGCGCCACTTCCGGCACGGCTAACGCCGGCGCGGGACAGCGGCGACGGCAGCGGGGTCAGGCCGCCGGCAGCGGCTCGGCCGTGCGCGGCAAATCGTTGTCGACGATCACCGGCGTCTCGAAATAGCGGATCTCCGGCGCCGCGCCATAGCGCTCGGCGATCGTCCTGCGCCATTCGGCGGAATAGAACGCTTCGGCTTCGCTGCGCGAATGCCACAGATAGACGCCGCCGCCGGTATGGGTTGCCGGATCGAACAGGTAATATTTGCGCACCAGGCCGCCCAGGCCCTGGTAGTTCGGCATCGAGGCCCTGAACAGCTCGGCCGCCTTCCTGGCATCGATATCGGCCGGCAGCCTGAAATTGACGATAGCGGTGATCATGGCGTGGCCTCCTCTCGTTTGGGTTGCCGCATCAGCGGTGCCGCTCGGCCTGCCGCTCGCGCACGAAGCTGAGCAGGATGAAACCAACGATCAGGAACGGCAAGATGGCGATCACGCCGGCACGCTGGTTCTGCGTGGCGCTGGTGATCCAGCCGATCGCCGCCGGCGCCATGAACACGGTGGCCCGGCCGGACAGCGCGAACAGGCCGTAGAACTCGCCCGTCATGCCCGGCGGCGCCATGCGGCCGATCATGGTGCGGCTGGCCGCCTGCATCGGCCCCATGCAGATGCCGAGCAGCACGGCGAAGGCCATGAACACCAGCTCCGGCGTCGAGGCAAACAGCCCGCCATCGGGCAGCGGCGGCGCCACGGCGACGACGAACAGCACCGAATCGCGCCCCACCGAGACGATGCCCAGCGTGGCGACGATGACGCCGACCAGGGACATCAGCACGGTGCGCTTGGAGCCCACCCGGTCGTCGAGCCGGCCGCCGACGAAGGCGCCCACCGTGGCGAACACGGTCAGGATGATGCCGAAGATGCCCAGCGACACGGTGGTCCAGCCGAAAGTGCCGGTGGCGTAGACGCCGCCGAAAGCGATGATCGCCGCCAGCCCGTCGTTGTAGATCATGTAGGCGATCAGATAGAGCAGCGGGTTGCGGTAATGCAGCAGCGCGCGGATGGTCGCAACCAGCGAGCCCACGCCCTGCCGGATCGCGCCCAGCTTGCCCAGCCCGCTCGACCTGACGTCGGGCGTGAACAGGAACATCGGCAGCACGAACACGATCAGCCACAGCGCCGAGGCCGGACCGGTCAGGCGCTCGACTTCGTAGGTTTCCTTGCTCAGCCCGAACAAAGGCTGGCCGCCATTGGCCAGGCCGCTGACCAGCAGCACGACGAACAGCGCAATGAGGCCGCCGACATAGCCCAGGCCCCAGCCCAGGCCGGACAGCCGGCCCATGCGCTGCGGCGGCACCAGCGAGGGCAGTTGGGCATTGTTGAACACGATCGAGAACTCGGCGCCGATGGTGGCGATTACCAGCGCCAGCATGGTGAAGCCCAGCAGGTCGGGCCGGTTGGGATAGGCCCACCACAGCATGAAGCAGCCGACCACCGTCAGCGCCTGGAACGCCAGCACCCAGGGCTTGCGCGGGCCGCCGGCATCGGCGATCGAGCCCAGGATCGGGCTCAGCACGGCGATGATGATGCCGGCATAGGTCTGCACCTGGGCCGCTGCGATCTGGCCCTGCACCGGATCGCCCACCATCTTCGACGTGAAGTACGGCATGAAGATGAAGGTGGTGATGATGGTGAAGAACGGCTGGTTGGCCCAGTCGAACATCGCCCAGGAGAAGCGGGCGCGGAACGGGGTGTGATGGGGCGGGATGCCTGTCACGGCGGCGGTGGTGGCGGCGACGGCCGCGGTCGGCTCGGGGCGGGTCATGTCCCGGCAGCTTGCGCAACTGCCGACCCCCGCGCAAGCCCGGCCAGACGCCATATACGCCGGTAAGGCTGGCAAACCGGCCGCCATGGTGGATAATCGGGGCAGGGGGAGCGCGATGATCGTCACCACCACGCCCATGGTCGAAGGCCATCCGATCGTGGCCTATCTCGGCATCGTCGGCGGCAATGCCGTGGTCGGCGCCAATATCTTCCGCGACCTGTTCGCCCGCGTGCGCGATGTGGTCGGCGGCCGCGCCAGGGGTTACGAGGATGCGCTGCAGGGCGCCCAGCGCGCGGCGCTGCAGGACATGACGGCGGACGCCAACCGGCTGATGGCCGATGCCATCGTCGGCGTCGCCTTCGAGTATGCCGCGGTCGGCACCTCCATGCTGATGGTGAGCTGCACCGGCACCGCCGTGACGCTTGACCGCAAGGATTTCGCCTGATGCTGGGCGGCTCGATCCAGGCGGTGGCGCTGGGCACTCTGGCCTTCGTCGGCCTGCATTTCCTGATGTCCCATCCATTGCGCGGCGCGCTGGTCCGGCTGCTGGGCGAGAAGGCCTTCTCCGGCGTCTACTCGCTGATCGTGGCGCTGGCCTTCGCCTGGATGGTCCATGCCCATGCCACCGCGCCCTATGTGGCGATCTGGGGCGATCCGGTCTGGGCCCACCATCTGCTGCCGCTGATCATGGTGCTCTCGGTGCTGCTGGTGGTGCTGGGCCTGACGTCGCGCAACCCGACCCTGGGACCCCAGGGGGCCGCGGCGCTGGCCGAAACCGGCCAGGGCGCCACAGCGATCACCCGTCACCCCATGCTGTGGGGCTTCGCGCTGTGGGCGATCGGCCACATGCTGGCCAATGGCGACCAGGCGACCGTGATCCTGACCGCCGGCATCCTGGTGCTGGCGCTGGGCGGGGGCCTGGCGATCGATGCCAAGAAACGCCGTGCCCTGGGCGCGCCCTACGAGGCTTTCATGGCGCGCACCTCCTTCGTGCCGTTCCTCGCCATGGCGCAGGGCCGCGCCCGGCTGCAATGGCGCGACATCGGCTGGTGGCGCATCAACGTGTCGGTCGTGGTCTATGCCGCATTGGTGCTGCTGCACAAGCTGGTGATCGGCCGGCCGGCGATCGGCGGCTAGCGCCGCTCGCGCGCGCTTGAATTGGGCGCGGCGATTCACGCTTTGCGCGGATGCCCGCCGCAAAGCGATCGCGCGCTAGCGCCGCTGCACCGGGTTGAACGGCTCGGGCTTCTTGGCGCCGGCCTGGCTGGCGGGAGAACTGGCGGCAGGAGCGGCAGCGCCGGGCAGCGCCGGATCGGTCAGGCGGGGCATGGCCGCGCGCAGCACCCAGCCCAGCAGCAGCCCGACCAGGAAGCCGCCCAGATGCGCCTCCCAGGCGATGCGCTGGCCGTCGATGCCGGCGGTGGCTGCCGGCAGGCCGACATTCAGCCCCAGCCATACCACCGCGTTGATCGCCAGCGGCCGGCGCGAGGCCGGCGGGGCGGAGACGATGGCGGCGCCGAACAACCCGCTGATCGCGCCCGAGGCGCCGACCAGGGGGATGAAGGCATTGGGATCGAGCAGCACGAACAGCAGCCCGCCGGCGATGGCGCTGGCGAAATAGACCAGCACCACCCGCGCCGTGCCCAGGAAGCGTTCGGCCAGCAGGCCGAACAGGAACAGCGCATAGCAATTGGCCAGCACATGGCCCCAACTGGCGTGCAGGAAGGCGTGGCTGACGAAGGTCAGCAGCGCGTCGGCCGAGAAATCGCGCAGTTCGCCGAAACGGGCCGGTATCAGCGCGAACTGGGTATAGACCATCTCGAGCCGGTTGCCGCTCAGCGACGACACATAGGCATGGATGGCGACGATGGTCGCCAGCATGCCGAGGGTGAAGAACGGCCGGTTGCCGCGCGTCGGCTGAGGGGGCGCGCTGCGCCCCACCACCGGGCTGGCGGTCGACCGGGGCACCAGCACGCGGGGCAGGATCTTGGGTGGCTCGCTCATGCCGCTAGCTGATCACGGCGCCTTGCCACCGTCCAGCGGCACGGCGCGGAAATAGCCCGCCAGCAGCGGCAAGGTGCGGCCCAGCACGATGCCGGTGCACAGCGCGGCGTAGCTGGCGGCGAGGATCACCGCGAAACCGTCGTGGCGCAGTTCGGGATAGCGGGCGAAGGCATAGCCCGAGGCGTAGCGGCCGACGAAGATCACCACGATCAGGATCAGCGGCACGACGCTGCCGGGTACCGTCAGGCGACGATGGACGCGATCGATCGTCACGCCGTGGCGTGGCGCGATCAGCCGTCCTATCAGGCTGCCCAGCGCCAGCCCGGCCAGCCAGATGCCGAGCGCTTGGATCAGCGGCAGGGGGCTGCTGAGCATGCTGAACACCGAGAGGGCGAAGAATACCGCCGGCAGCACGATCAGCCGCACCAGGCGGATCGAGCGCGTGCGCATGGCCGCGATGCCGAGCCAGAGCAGCAGCGCCAGCAGGGGCCACACCCAGTAGGGCGTGTGCACGATCGCCTGCCTGACCGCTTCCATTACCGGTTCCTCCAGTTGCGCCGCGCCCGTGCGCTCATCAGCGCCATGCCGGCGATGCCGGCGATATAGCCGCCGACATGCGCCACCCAGGCTATTTCGATGGTGTCTTCCTGGCCGGGAATGCCGCTCAGCCCCAGCGCCGCGTTGCTGGCCAGCCAGATCGCCGTGATCCCGATCAGGAAACGATAGCTGCGCTGGCGCTGGGCCGCGACCAGCATCATGGCGCCGAACAACCCGCTGATGGCGCCCGAGGCGCCCAGCATCGGCGCCCGGTCGTGCGCATAGACCGCCAGATGGATCAGCGCGCCGCCCAGGCCGCTCGCCAGCGCCAGCAGCAGCATGCGCCAGGGCCCGATCAGCCGCTCCAGCGCCGCGGCGAAGGCCAGCAGCATGCCGACATTGACGATCAGGTGCAGCCAGCCGCCATGCAGCAGCATGTGCGTGAACAAGGTGGCGATCGCGCCCGGCTCGAGCGGCATCCCGGTCAGGCGCGCCGGGATCAGCGCGAAATTCAGGATCACCCAGTCGTCGAGATCGGGCGACAGCGCCTGGCGCAGCAGGTGGATCAGGATCAGCCCGCCGGCCAGGATCGCCGTCGCCGGCGGCAGGTTGATCGCCCGCTCGCGCGGCGGCAGGTGGTGGACGTTGCTCACGGCGACGGCCGCGCCCGGGGACTACCGCTTCTGCTTGTTGAGCAGGCGCAGGCGCAGCGCGTTGAGCTTGATGAAGCCCGCCGCGTCCTTCTGGTCGTAGGCGCCGGCGTCGTCCTCGAAGGTCACGTGCTGCATGCTGTACAGGCTGAGCGGCGACTTGCGGCCGACCACCGTGGCGTTGCCCTTGTAGAGCTTCAGCCGCACCGTGCCCGACACGTTCTGCTGGCTCTTGTCGATCGCCGCCTGCAGCATCTCGCGCTCGGGCGAGAACCAGAAGCCGTAATAGACCAGCTCGGCATAGCGCGGCATCAGCTCGTCCTTCAGATGCATGGCGCCGCGGTCGAGCGTGATGCTCTCGATGCCGCGATGGGCGGCGTGCAGGATGGTGCCGCCCGGCGTCTCGTAGACGCCGCGGCTCTTCATGCCGACGAAGCGGTTCTCCACCAGGTCGAGCCGGCCGATGCCGTTGGCCTTGCCCAGCTCGTTGAGCCTGGTCAGCAAGGTCGCGGGCGACATCTTCTTGCCGTCGATGGCGACGGGATCGCCTTTCTCGAATTCGATCTCGATATAGGTCGCCTTGTCGGGCGCGGCCTCCGGCGAAATGGTGCGCTGGTAGACCATCTCGTCCGGCTCGTGCCAGGGATCTTCCAGCACTTTGCCCTCGGAGGAGGAGTGCAGCAGATTGGCATCGACCGAAAACGGCGCCTCGCCGCGCTTGTCCTTGGCGATCGGGATCTGGTGCTTCTCGGCGAAGTCGAGCAGCTTGGTGCGCGAGGTCAGCTCCCATTCGCGCCACGGCGCGATCACCTTGATGTCGGGCTTCAGCGCGTAGTAGGTCAGCTCGAAGCGTACCTGGTCGTTGCCCTTGCCGGTGGCGCCGTGCGCGACGGCGTCGGCGCCGGTCTGGCGGGCGATCTCGATCTGGCGCTTGGCGATCAGCGGCCGGGCGATCGAGGTGCCCAGCAGATACTGGCCCTCGTACAGCGCATTGGCGCGGAACATCGGGAACACGAAGTCGCGCACGAATTCCTCGCGCAGATCCTCGATGAAGATTTCCTTCACGCCGGCCTGCTGCGCCTTCTTGCGCGCCGGTTCCAGCTCCTCGCCCTGTCCCAGATCGGCCGTGAAGGTGACCACCTCGCAGCCATAGGCTTCCTGCAGCCATTTCAGGATCACCGAGGTGTCGAGCCCGCCCGAATAGGCCAGCACGACCTTTTTCACGTCGCCGCGTTGCATCGCTGTCTCCGCCTGGAAAAACGCGCGGGAGTATAGTCCGCGCCCGCAGCGGGGCAAGGCCCCGCGGGCCGCGGAAACCGGCCGATTCGGGCCGCGCCGGATGCCGCGGCCGTGCTGCGGCCGTGCCGCGGCAGCATTTCACGGCGTCGCGCCGGCCTTTGCCGATGCCCGCGCCGCGCGCCGCGCTGGAGCAAAGGTTGCGAATTTGCTCTACATTTCGGCAATAGAGCGGACTCGCCGGATGAGACCGAAGCGCTGCGGCGCTGCGATCCCATCCCGATCCGCTCTAGGCTTTTTGGATTAGACGAATTGGGGCGGGATGCACAGGATTGGATGGAGTGCTATTGCGTTTCCATCCCATCACGATCCGCTCTAGGATTTTCCCTCGAGGCGGCTTCGACGGCGCTCCCTTGGGGTTGCATCGGCCGGAAATGCAGGATGACCGAACAGGACAACGACGCCTTCGATCCGTCGGTGCTGCCGCAGATGGCGGAGCAGATCATCGACCTGATGCACCGCTCGGGCTCGTCCGAGTTCGGCTTCGACCGTCCGTCGGTCGAGAAGATCTCCCGCTTCCTCACCTTGATGGCCGAGCGCAACAGGGGCGGCAACGGCGGGCGCAGTCCGGAGCTGCGCATGATGGCGCCGCTGGCAGCCGCGTTCGTCGGCGAGTGCCTGCGCCTGGAGCAGGGCGGCGAATGGAAGTGGCACAACGACGAGATCGTGGTGGTGCTGACCAACGGCGTGGTGTGCGCACCCTTCGCCATGGCCGAGAAGCAGGCCTCCGGGCAGTCGGAGCAGGAAAACCTGGCCACGCTGTACGGCGCCATGTCGGTGTTCGGCGCGCTGTCGGTCGACGAACTCTATCTGGTGGCGCGCGGCCAGCTCGACCTGACCGACCGGTTCGAGGCGGCCGGCGTGCAGGTCACCCCGCTCGAGGTCATGCCCGAGGAAGACGAGCAGGACGAGTAGGCCGGCGGGCGATCACCTGGCCGCTATGCCGTCCCTGATCCATTCCTCGGCGATGTCGGGTTTGGCCGCCTTGGCCGCGGCGATATCCCTGCCGCCGCCGGCGCCGTCGCCCTTGCGCAGCCTGACCAGGCCCCGGCCGTAGAGGCCTTCGGCGGAATTGGGGTCGTTCGCCAGGATGCGTTCGAAATCGGCCAGGGCGCTGTCGTATTTGCCGGCCGCCAGATTGGCCGCGCCGCGGCCGCGCAAGGGTTGCCAGGCCTGGGGCGCCATCTGGTTGGACTGGGAGAAATCGGCGATCGCGCGGCTGTAGTCCTTCTTGCGCAGATAGGCGATGCCGCGATTGTAGTGGGCCAGCACCGCCTTGGCATCGAGCTGGATGGCCCGATTGAAGTCGCCGATCGCGGCGTCCTGCGCGCCCGTCAGGCTGGCCACCAGGCCGCGGCCGTTATAGGCGTTGGCGTATTTGGGATCGAGCCAGATCGCCTCGTTGTAGTCGGCCAGGGCGTGGTTGTAGTCCTTGAGATCGGCATAGACGCTGCCGCGGTTGTTCCAGGACTTGGCGTGGCCCGGTTCGAGGCGGATCGCTTCGCTGTCGTCGGCCAGCGCGCGGCGGAAATCTTTCAGATAGGCGTAGCGGATGGCCCGGTTGATGTAGAGCCCGACCAGATCGTGTCCGCGATACCGGCCCGATGCGATGGCGCGATCGCAATAGGGGATCGCCGCCTCGGCCGGGACGTTGGCGCAGGACACGTTGTCGTCGGCCTGCGCCCAGGCCGCGCTGGAGCCGAGCGCCAGGACGATCGACGCGATTGCCATTCGGTTCATGAATCCCCGTTTGTCTTGGCCGCTGGCGGCGCCGCCAGCCTAGGAGAGCGCAAACGCCATCGCCAGACAGGACGCCGTGCCGCACTGGGAAAAATTTCGTCCATGACGATATGATGCGTCAGTGCATCGTCAGGGATTGCCGATGGCCAATGCGGTTGACGGTCTGATCTATGGCGCCAGTCAGGCGGCGCGGGTGGCCTGGTTCGCGGGCCACTATGTGGCCGGCCGCCGCCTGCTCAAGCCGATGCCGAGGCCGGATTTCCCGGTCGGCCCCTCGCCCGACCGGGCGGCGCTGGTGCGCTCGATGGTCGCGCTGTTCCGCCGCGACTGGGGCCACATCGCAGCAGGCACTTACGCGGCGCCGGGGGCCGATCCGGGCAGTCTCGCCCGCCTGCTGCGCCTCAGCCGCGACTATTTCCGCGACCTGCCCCAGGTCGATCGCCGCCGCCACGCCAAGCTCAACGACGAGCCGGCGCAGGATGCCCGCTTTGCCGAGCTGCCGCGCTATTTCCGCCAGAACTTCCACTACCAGAGCGGCGGCTATCTCTCCGAGCAGTCGGCCCGACTCTACGACATGCAGGTCGACGTGCTGTTCACCGGCGCCGCCGACGCCATGCGCCGCCAGGCCCTGCCGCCGCTGGCCGAGCATTTCCGGGGCCGGAATACCCGCGCCATGAGCCTGCTCGATATCGGCTGCGGCACCGGAAGGTTGCTGGGCTTCGCGCGCGACACCTGGCCCGGGCTCGGTCTGGTCGGCCTGGATCTGAGCGCGCCCTATCTGGCGCGCGCCCGCCGGCGGCTGGGCGCCTCGCGCCGGCTGCGGCTGATCGAGGGCGGTGGCGAGGCCATCCCGCTGCCCGATGCATCGCAGGACGCCATCACCTGCGTGTTCCTGCTGCACGAACTGCCCAGGAAGGTGCGGGCGCAGATGGCTGCGGAAATGGCGCGGGTGCTGAAGCCGGGCGGCCGCGCGGTGCTGGTCGATTCGCTGCAATACGACGACAAGCCGGAATGGAACGGGCTGCTCGACCTGTTCCCCCATTATTTCCACGAACCGTATTACGCCGATTACGTGAAGAGCGATGTCGCCGCGCTGATGGGCGCGACCGGCTTCGTGGCGCGCGAAACGACCCAGGCCTATCTGGCCAAGGTCATGGTGTTCGACAAGCCGCGGTCCAATCCTGATCCGTTTTAGGGATCGAACCGTACCGCCGTGGTGTTGCCGCCGCAGATCAACAGGGCGACCCGTTCGCCGGGCGCCGGCCGGTAGCGGCCCGACAGCAGGGCGGCGAAAGCCGCGGCGCCGCCCGGTTCGGCGACGATGCGCAGCCCCGACCACAAGGTTGCCTGCGCTCGTTTGATGTCGTCGTCGGACACCAGCACCACCTCGGGCGCTACATGGGCGCGGGCGACGGCGAAAGGCAATTCGCCGATGCGCTTGGGCGCCAGGCTGTCGGCGGCGATGCCGCCCGCCGGCGCATCGACCGGCCGACCCGCGGCGAAGGCGGCATGCAGGGTGGGCGCTCCTTCCGGCTCCACCGCCACCACCTTGATGCGGCTGCCATACCAGGCGGCGATGCCGCCGATCAGGCCGCCGCCGCCCACGGCCACCAGCAAGGTCTCGATGTCCGGCGCATCGGCTTCCAGCTCCAGCCCGACCGAGCCCTGGCCCAGCAGGGTTTCGGCCTGGTCGTAGGCATGCACCGCCAGCGCCCCGGTGGCGGCGACATGGGCTTCGCTGGCTTCCAGCGCATCGGCGTAGCGCTCGCCGCCGATCACCAGCCGGGCGCCATAGCCGCGGATGCGCTCGATCTTGGCCGGCGAGGTGATGCTGGGCACGAAGATGACCGCCGGCATGCCGAGCTGGCGCGCGGCATAGGCCACCGCCGCGCCATGATTGCCGCCGGAGGCGGCGACCACGCCGGCCGCCGGGACGTCGCGCAGCAGCAGGTTGGCGAAGGCGCCGCGCGCCTTGAACGAGCCCGAATGCTGCAACTGTTCGAGCTTCAGGCGCAGCGGCCGGGCGGCCAGCCCGAAATCGGCCGCATCCACTTCGATCGTCGGCGTATGGCGTACGTAAGGGCGGATCGACCGCTCGGTGGCGGCGATCCGCTCGCGGGTGATCGCGGTGGCGCGAGGCAATGAGGCGTCGTTCACGCGTTCTCCCATAGTCTGTCCGCCGATCGTCGGACGGTAGCAGACTCCGTTCAGTTGCGCCGCATGATGCCGCGCGCCAGGTTCCAGCGATGCACCTCGCTGGGGCCGTCGTAGATGCGGAAGGCGCGGATGTCGCGATAGATGCGCTCCACCACCGTGTCGTCGGTGATGCCCTTGCCGCCCAGGATCTGCAGCGCGCGATCGACCACCCGGCCGGTCGCTTCCGAGCAATAGACCTTGCACAGGCTGGTCTCGGTACGCGCGTCCTGGCCCTGGTCGAGCAGCCAGGCGGCGTGCCAGATCGCCAGCCGGCACAGATGCATCTCGGTCTCGTTGTCGGCCAGCATGAAGCCCACGCCCTCGTGCTCGCCGATCGGCTTGCCGAAAGCATGGCGCTCGCGGGCGTATTGCGCGGCGATCTCGTGCGCGCGCACCGCCGCGCCCAGCCAGCGCATGCAGTGGGTCAGCCGGGCCGGTGCCAGCCGCACCTGGGCATAGCGGAAGCCCTTGCCCGGCTCGCCCAGGATCTGCTCGCGCCGCACGCGCACGTCCTTGAAGTCGATCACCGCGTGGCCGCCGGGCGAGTTGCTGTCGATCGTGTCTAGCACCCGCACCATCTCCATGCCCGGCGTGTCGATGGGAAGCAGGAACATGGTGGCGCCGATATCGTTGCCGCGGATGTCGACGGTGCGCGCCATCAGGATGTTCAGCGCCGCGCCGGGGAAGCCGGTGATCAGCCATTTGCGGCCGTTCACGACATAGCCGTCGCGATCCTCGCGCGCGGTGGTCTTCATCAGCGACGGGTCAGATCCCGCGCCGTTGTCCGGTTCGGTCATCGAGAACACGGTGCGGATCCTGCCTTCGACCAGCGGCCGCAGCCATTGCTCCTTCTGCTCCGGCGTGGCGACCCGCTCCAGCAGGTTGGTGTTGCCCTCGTCGGGCGCCTGGATGTTCAGCGCCAGCGGCCCCAGCGTGCTGTAGCCGGCCGCCTCGAACACCACCGCCATGCCGCGATGGTCCAGGCCCAGACCGCCATAGTGCCTGGGGCCGTGCGGCGACAGCAGCCCGGCGTGGCGCGCCAGCGCCACCATCTCCAGGCGGAAATCCTCGGTCGGGCCGTGGCGGGTCTGCCGCTGGTCGCGCTCCAGCGGCACGATCTGGTCGCGGATGAAGCCGTCGACCCGCTCCTTGAGGTCTTGCAGCTCCGAAGGCAGGGAAAAGTCGATCATGGCAATGTCCTCTGGCGATGAAGGGGGGCTTGGCTAGCCGCGGGCGGCGAGTATCTGCTCGGCGCGGCCGAACAGGAACGGCACGGCCAGGGCGAATTTCTCCCAGAGCGGGTCGGGCCGCTTGCCGGTGCGGTGCAGGCGCACGTTGAGGCAGCAGATGGCGCCGAACCGATAGCCGGCGAAGGCCCGGTACCAGTCGATGTCGGCGAAGCGCTTGCCGCGATGGGCCTGGTAGACCTCGGCCAGCTCTTCGGGCTCCAGCGGCAGCACGGCGCGGAAGCTGTCGTGCCAGGAGCGCCGGTCGGCCATCATCATCATCCAGCCCAGATCGAGCAGTTGGGCGCCGATCGACGACAGCTCCCAATCGACGATGCCGGTGAGACGGCTTTCGGTGCGGTCGGCGCCGTCGAACAGCACGTTGCCGGGCTGGTAGTCGCCATGGACGAGCCCGACCGGCTCGCCTTGCGGCATGTGCTTGATCGCCAGTTCGCGCACGCGCTGCCCGGCCTCGAGCCAGCCCGGTTCGGGCGCCTTGGCCAGCACCGGATCCCAGCGCAGCACCTCCTCGCTGAGCGGGCGCGGCGTCTCCCACTCCGCCAGGTGGCGGCGCCAGTCGACTTCGTGCAGATCGGCCAGGGCCCGCGCGGTGTCGCGCCACACCGTGCCCATCGCCGCCGCGGTGCGGGGGAATTGCGGATCGGGGTCCCAGATCAGGCAGGGCAGGCCGGGCAGCCGTTCCATCATGATGAAGGGCGTGCCGAACCAGTCCTCCTCGGGGCTGGCCCAGGGCACGTTGGGCACCGGCTGGCCTTGCTGCCGCAAGGCGCGCAGCAGCGGCGCCTGGCGATAGACGTCGGTGTTGCCGTGGCGGCGCACGCCCGGCGGCGCCAGCTTCAGCACGATGCGCGCCAGCACCGTGCTGTCGCCTTCGACCACGTCGAAGCCATAGGTCAGGCCGGCATGGCCCAGCGCCATCGGCGCCAGGTCGCGGACGCGCGCCTTGGCGCCGTAATGGGCGGCGACGAAGCGGTCCAGCGGCGCGGCGATGCCGGAGACGTCGAGCGGGGCGGCCATGTCAGGCGGGCGAATGGCTGTTCATTCATCGGATAAGAGAAAGCCTGTCGCGCCAAGTCAAGCCTCGGCTGCCCCTAGATCGGACGAAAAGTTACCGGGCGGTAGGAAATATCGCGTGGCGGCGGGATGGCGGGCGCATATGGCGGGCGAGACGGGGCCGCCGGCTGGCGCCTGCCGGCTGTCGCGAAAAAAAAGGGCGCCGCGATCGCGGCGCCCGGGCACCAGGGAGATGGTGCGCTGAAGTCTTTTGCGCTAGTGCACCCGCGCCGGCATCGCGGCGCGATGTTCGCCCGGCAGCTCGACGCTGGGGCGGGGGATGCCGACGTAATTCAGGATCGGACCCACCAGGTTGCGCGTGCGATAGAAATTGTCGAGCGAGTCCTGATCGACCGTCACCAGACCGGCGATGCAGGTGCCCTCCTTGTAGGGTTGCGGCAGCCCCAGCGGCTTGAGCTTCCAGCCGAACTGCAGGGCGCGCGAGATGATCCAGGCGTCCGTGACCATGCTGAACGAGCGCAGGCCCAGATTCATGCCGTGCTCGAACATGCCGGTCGCCAGGCGGTCGATCACCACGCTTTTCTTGCCCGGCTGCCGGTAGTCGGCATGGGCGCACAGGCGGGTGATCTCCATGATGTCCTCGGCGCGGGGCACCGGGGCTGCTTCGCAGAGCTGGGGAAACAGGTCGCCCAGCAGATGCGGCGCCGTGGTCGGCAGCAGGCGTACCGAACCGGACACCCGGCCATCGTCGAAGGCGATCAGATAGGTCGCGTTCTCGTTGTCGAACTGGTCGCGTTCAAGCCCATCGGCGCGCGCCAAGTCGGTCCAGCCGCGTTCCTTCACATACACGTCGTGGCGCAGCCGGAACATCTCTTCCAGGGCTTCCGTGTAGAGATGGGCATTGTCCTTGGTAACGACGTCGATCATTGCCAACTCCTTCCGAACACCGTTTGTTGGCATGACTATGGGCTCATACCGCACGCTCAACACCCCGCTGATCGGAGGGGGTCGTCCCGGAAGGGCCCCGATGATCGGTGGGGAAAGTCAGGCACGGCAGATTCTATCAATGAATTCAGATACTTAAAGAGAAAACGTCGTTGCGCCGCGCAACGCGGTAAAATGATAGTGTTTTCAGAGGCTTACAGACTCCCGAATCGGTGGCGAATTCACGGAAAAGGTTAAAAAACCCTTTCGAGCAGTTGAATCGACAGCGAAATCGGATATGGGCTTAGGCCGATTCGGCGCCTCTCGATAACCCGGCCTCATACCCTCCGATCGGAGAGGTGAGAGCAAAAGCCGATCGCAGAGGCGAAGGCAAAAAAAACGGCGGCCCATGGGGCCGCCGAGTTCGCTTCGAGAGGTCGCCTTAAGGGCGGGTCAAATATTGAGTTCGCCGGCGCGGAAGGCGGCCATGACCGCCTGGACGCGGGTTGCGACGTCGAATTTGCGCTTGGCGTTCTCGATATGCCAATGCGCGGTCGTCGCGCTGATGGTCAGGATCGAGGCGATCTCGTCGTCGGTCTTGCCGACCGCGGCCCAGTGCAGGCATTCGCGCTCGCGCGGGGTCAGCTTGGCGCGCTCGTCCGGCTGATCGGCCGGACGCAGCCGGGTCAGGCGGTCATGGCAGTAGATCGCCATCAGATGGATGGCCGCCTTGCTGCGCGGGTCCATGGCGACGTGCTCGCCGGCCAGGGACACGATACCGCGGTAGCGGCGGGCGCCGTGGATCGGGATCACGAAGCCCTGGTGCATGCCGAACTCGCGCGCCTCGTCGAAGAAGCGCTGCACGCCCGGCATGGTGTGCCGCTCGCGCGATTCTTCCCAGGTGAACGGGTCGGTGCGATGCAGGGTGTCGAACACCACGGGATCCCGGTAGAAGAAGCCCCGCTCGCGGTAGCGCGTGCGCCAGGCGTCGTGCCAGGAACTGAGCTTCAGCGGCTTGGCCGCGGGATCCTTCACGTCCGATACGATCAGGCGGTCGTACCCCATGCCTTCAAGCAGAGCGCGGAACTGGCGAGCGATCTTGTCGGAGTCGTCGCAGTTGGAAATCTGCTCGACGAAGGCGAAAGCGGCAGTCTCGATCGACATGTCGATTACTCCTTCTCGGCTAGTTGGGTTGCGACGAGCCGTCGACCGGCATCTCACGCAGCACCTGCCAGTGGACGCTGTCGGTGAGGCCGGGGATGTCGGCGGCGATGATTTGTTCGGGCGTCGGGGCGTTTTCCACCAGATGACGTCCGTTGAAGGTGCGTGCGGCATTGGCCATCGCCACAACCTGCGGCATGTCGGCCCGAACCGCTTCGAGCAGCGAGGGATTGGCATGGGCCAAAGCCAGCGCGGTGGCGGCGGGATACCGCTCGCCCATCAGGATTTCGACCAGTCGATCGGCCAGCGCACACAGGAATTCCTGCTTCATGCGTTGGGAGGCCTCCTCGAGCGAGCGGGCCACGATGCTGGGGTCGAGCGACATCATATCGCCACGACGGGCCAGGGCGGCATTCTCACTGAGAGTCTTGAAACGATCGCTGGCGCCTGAAGGCGCCTTCTGCGGCTCGTTCTGGATAGGCGCGGACGCGCCTGTCTGGATGCGCTTCTGCATCCGCTTCTCCCTGGTGAAAGTAGACAGTGCGCCAGCGTATTGTTGATAGGCTTCGCGAGCGCTTATGACCTACATTAAACATAGACGACCGTTCCGCGACAATCCGAGTCTCGGTATTAGGTCGGACGCACCTTGGTATGAGTCTTTCGTATAAACGAACACGTGGTCATTATTTTCTGTCTTTTATCCACAACATGAAGGGGGCGGACGATCCTCTCCCCACCACATATCTCACGAATCGTCAGGCGGAAATTGGCGCTACCGCGGATCGGGCGCGCAGTCGGCGCGGGCGCTGACTGGCCGATTTCAACTGTCCACAGGCGGCCAGGATGTCCCGGCCGCGGGGTGTGCGGATGGGTGCGGCCAATTGCGCCTCGTTCAGTATCGTGGCGAAACGACGAATCCGGTTGTTCGAGGAGCACTCGTAGGGCGCGCCCGGCCATGGGTTGAACGGGATCAGGTTGATCTTGGCCGGGATGCCCTTGAGCAGCCGCACCAGTTCGCGCGCATCGGCGTCGCTGTCGTTGACGTCTTTCAGCATCACGTATTCGAAAGTGATGCGCCGGGCGTTCTTGGCGCCGGGATAGTCGCGGCAGGCCTGGAGTAGTTCGGCAATGGGCCATTTGCGGTTGATCGGCACCAGTACGTCGCGCAGCTCGTCCCGAACGGCGTGCAGCGACACCGCCAGGTTGACGTTCAGTTCCTCGCCGCAACGCTTCATCTGCGGCACCACGCCGGAGGTGGACAGCGTGATGCGCCGGCGCGACAGGGCGATGCCCTGGTCGTCCATGATGATGGTCAGGGCCTTGGCGACGTTGTCGAGGTTATAGAGCGGCTCGCCCATGCCCATCATGACGATGTTGCTGATCAGCCGGCCGCCATCGGTCGGCGAGGGCCATTCGCCGTAGGAATCGCGCGCCACCATGAACTGGCCGACGATCTCGCCGGCTTCCAGGTTGCGCACCAAGGGCATGGTGCCGGTGTGGCAGAAACTGCAGGTCAGGGTGCAGCCGACCTGGCTGGAGATGCACACCGCGCCGCGGTCGTCCTCGGGGATATAGACGCTTTCGACTTCGTTGCCGTCGGACAGGCGCAGCAGCCATTTGCGCGTGCCGTCGGCCGAGCGCTGCTCGGTGCTGACGCTGGGCCGTTCGATGACGTAGAGCTCGGCCAGCTTCTCGCGCACCGGCTTGGCGATGTTGGACATGCCGCCAAAGTCGGTCAGGCCGTGCCAGTAGATCCAGTGCCAGATCTGGCCGGCGCGGAACGGCTCCAAGCTCTGCGCCGCCAGTTCGGCCTTGAGCTCGGCGCGGCTCAGACCCACCAGGTTGAGGCGGGTGTCGTTGCGCCGGAGGACGGGCTCGGCGATGTCGATCGGCTCCTGCATGGCGCTCAAATAGGCCCGATTCGGCCGTGCCGCAATGCTCGCGCGAGGGCGCCAGGCTCTATTTCAGGTCGCAGGCCTCGCCGATCCGTCGATAGGCGGCGATGAAGCCGGCTAGGGAATAGGTGTCTTCGATGGCGCCGCCGCCGGCATCGGTGCCGTGGACGACCATGGTCTTGCCCGCCCGCATGGCCTTGACCAGCCTGGCATCGGCGTCGGCGTCCTCCGCCCAGGCGGTATCCCGATAGGTGAACAGGGAAAAGTGGCGCGGGCCGATCTCGACCTGGGCCTCGGATGCCTCGCGCCAGGGCGTGCCGGGATAGATCATCACCACCGACCAGGCCTTTTTTGCCGGGCGATGGGCGACATAGGCGTAACGGGCTCTGCGTCCGCCGGCCGCGGCGTCGCTTTGCGCCTCGCCCACGATATAGCAGACGCGCTGGCTGCTCTTGCCCGCGACATATGCCGTCCAGCTCTTGTACTCGCCCAGCTTGGTGATGGCCTGCTGGGCTCCCGATGCGCTGGCGGCCAGCCAGGCAACCGCCAGCATGAATGCCGATACGCTATATCTTGCGTACATTGCGGCAAGATACAGCGAGATACCCGATTCTTCCAGTCCGGCGGGCAGCTCAATCCGCGGCGCTGTCGCCCTTGGCCTGGCGTCGCCGACGTTTGCGCATGTAGATCGGCTCGCCGAACACATGCTCGGGCAGGCCCTCGGTCGGCCCGCCCTCGGCCACTGGCCGGGGCGCGAAGCGGCCCAGCTGGATCAACCGGTCGTACATGACGATGGCGCCGGCGACCGCCAGATTGACCGAGAATCGCATCGGGATGCGGATCACATGGTCGCAATGCTGCAGCATCTCCGCCGACAGCCCCTCGCGCTCGGAGCCCAGTATGTAGGCGGCCTGGCGCGGATGGTGGAACGAGGGCAGTTCGACGGCGTCTTCGGTCAGTTCGATGCCGACCAGCCGGCAATCCTTGGGCAGGCGCACCGATTTGACGTCGGCGAATTCGTGGAGCGGCAGGCTGCGCGGCGTGTCGGCGGTGTCCGACGCGCGCAGCTCGCTTTTGCGATACTGGCTGGCGACGGTGAAGATGAACGAGGCGCCGAAGGCATGGGCGGTGCGGAACAGGGTGCCGACATTCATCGCCTTGCTGATGCGCTCGACACCGATGCCGAAATAGCCTTTCATGCCCGCCTGCTCCACGACTTTTGCCGCCACCATCGGGCCGCGCCGCGGGAATGACAAGCAAGAAGGACATCGCGGCCGCCGACGCCGCCATGCGCCGCCATTACGAGGCCTTGCCCTATCCGGCGCGCGATCCAAGGGACGAGGCCAGGCGGCTGATCGCCGGCTCGCCCGGCCATCTGCTCGAGGTCGACCACTATCTGTTCGCCGGCCGGCTTTCGTCCGATGGGCGCGACCGGTCGGCGCCGTTGCGCGTGCTGGTGGCCGGCGGCGGCACCGGCGATGCCGCCATCATGCTGGGCCAGCACCTGGCCGATCGCCATGCGGCGGCCGAGATTCACTATATCGACCTGTCGCAGGCGGCGCGCGCGGTGGCCGAGGCCCGTGCGGCGGCGCGCGGACTGACCGCACTGACGTTTCACACCGGCTCGCTGCTCGATGTGGCGACGATGGGGCTGGAGCCGTTCGACTACATCGACTGCACCGGGGTGCTGCATCACCTGGACGATCCCGGCGCGGGCCTGCGCGTCCTGGCATCGATGCTGGCGCCGGAGGGCGGCATGGGGCTGATGGTCTATGCCGCGCTGGGCCGCACCGGCGTCTATCCGCTGCAGGACATGCTGCGCATGGCCGCGCCGCCGGAGCAGGAAGATGACCAGCGCATCAGGACCGCGCGACGCCTGCTGGCCAGCCTGCCCAAGACCAACTGGTTCGCGCGCAACCCGTTCGTCGGCGACCATATCCAGGGCGGCGATGCCGGCCTGTACGACCTGCTGCTGCACGCGCGCGACCGGGCCTATCGGGTTGCGGAATTCGATGCGCTGGTTCAAGGCGCGGGGTTGCGGATCGTCAGCTTCGTCGAGCCGGCGCGCTACGATCCCGCCACCTATCTCAACGATCCGGCGCTGCTCAGGACGCTGGCGCCGCTGCCGATGGTCGCGCGCGCCGCCTTCGCCGAGGCGCTGGCCGGCAACATCACCAAGCATGTCGCCTATGTCACCTGGCCGGCGCGGACGGAAGGCTGCGTGGCGCGCATCGAGGGACCGCACACCATCCCCGTGCTGCGCGAGGCCGATGGACCCAAGCTGGCGGCCGGGCTGCAGGCCGGCGGTGTGCTGAAGGCCGATCTCGACGGCTTCGAATGGCGCGCCGCGCTGCCGCGGCTGGCCGGGCCGATTGTCTCGCGCATCGATGGCAAGACCAGCCTGGGCGATATTCACGCCGCGCTGCAGGCGCTCGACAGCAAGCTGGGCTGGGACGAATTCGCGCGCCAGTTCGCGGCGCTGTTCGCGGTGATGAACGCGGCCAATGTCATGCTGCTGCGCCAGCCCTGATCCCGCGATCCCATTCCCCACACCGATCAAGCAGCACCATGACCCGCAACGCCTTGCCGATCGTCGCTGCCGCCACCCTGGCCTGGGGCGTGCTGCTGGTGGTGATCCGCCTGCTGCTGGTCAGCTTCGGCTTCAACGCCTGGGGCTTCACCCTGGTGCAGCTGCTGGTCGGCGGCGCCGCCATGATCGTGCTGGGCGGACGCGGCAAGGTGGCCTGGGGCGCTTTCGATTCGCTGTCGATCTGGCTCTACGGCGCCCTGCGCGTGGTCAGCTCGGCCTGTTCCTCGGCGGCGCTGCTCTATGTCGGCGTCATGCAGGATACCTTGCTGGCGGCGATGAACGTGCCGATCGCCGGCACGCTCATCGTGCTGGGCGCGCGCAAGCTGCCGCCGCGCCAGCAGCTCGGCGCCCATGCGCTGATCGTGGCCGGCATCCTGACGATGGCGCTGGCGCTGCCCGGCGGCATCGCCAACCCAGCGGTGCTGCTGGAAGCGATTTCGGAGACCGCGGTGGTGATCTCGACCCTGCTGATCGAGCGCCATCCGCTCAATCGCCAGGACGATATCGGCGCCCGCTGCCGCTTCACCGGCGCGGTGCTGATGGTGACGGCGGCGATGTTCGTGCTGGTGTGGCTGCTGAATGGCGCGCTGGGGCTGCACTGGGGCAGCAATGCGCTGGCTTTCGGCGAGCTGCGCAGCTTGATCGCCGATCCCAAGTTGCTGGTGGCCGGTGCGCTGGTCGGCGCCTTGCTGCGCGGCCCGACCATGTATCTGGCGCTCTACGCCATCCGGCTGGCCGGCACCCAGACCTATCTGGCGGCGCTGGCCCTGCTGCCGGTGGTGGGCGTGGCGCTGGAGGCCGGCTGCGCGGCGCTCGGCTGGCTGCCCTGGCCGCATCTGGGCCTGGCCGAGGCACTGGCGGCGGCGCTGGTGGTGGGCGGCTCGATCCTGCTGGTGCGGCTGCGCGCGCGCTGAGCGCGATGGCATGGTGCGGCAAGGCGCGGGCCGCGCGATTGACTCGCGCCGCCTTGGGGCCGCATAACAGCGGCACATATCGCAATGCGGGAAGATCATGGCCAATAAGGTTTACAAGGACGCCAAATCGGCCCTGGAAGGGCTGACCTTCGACAACATGATGGTGATGTGCGGCGGCTTCGGCCTGTGCGGCATCCCCGAGCACCTGATTCTGGCGTTGCGCAATTCGGGCGCCAAGGGCCTGACCTGCGTGTCCAACAATGCCGGCGTCGACGGCTTCGGCCTGGGCCTGCTGCTAGAGACGCGCCAGATCAGGAAGATGATTTCCTCCTATGTCGGCGAGAACAAGATCTTCGCCCAGCAATATCTGGCCGGCGAGCTGGAGCTGGAATTCAACCCGCAAGGCACCCTGGCCGAGCGCATCCGCGCCGGCGGCGCCGGCATTCCGGCCTTCTTCACCAAGACCGGCGTCGGCACCCTGGTGGCCGAAGGCAAGGAGGTGCGCGAGTTCGACGGCGAGAAATACGTCATGGAGCGCGGCCTGGTCGCCGACCTGTCGCTGGTCAAGGCCTGGAAGGGCGACACCGAGGGCAATTTGGTGTTCCGCAAGGCCGCCCGCAACTTCAACCCGATGATGGCCACCGCCGGCAAGAAGACCGTGGCCGAGGTCGAGATCCTGGTGCAGCCGGGGCAGATCGATCCCGACCACATCCACACCCCGGGCATCTATGTCGACCGCATCATCGACGGATCGCCCTACGAGAAGCGCATCGAGAAGCGCACCACCCGCAAAGCTTAAGCCAGGGAGAGAGTATCATGGCCTGGACCCGCGAACAGATGGCCGCCCGTGCCGCCAAGGAGCTGCAGGACGGCTTCTACGTCAATCTCGGCATCGGCATCCCGACCCTGGTGTCGAACTACATCCCCAAAGGCATGCACGTCACCCTGCAGAGCGAGAACGGCATGCTGGGCATGGGCCCGTATCCGCTCGACAACGAGGTCGACCCCGACATCATCAACGCCGGCAAGGAAACGGTGTCGGAGCTGCCGGAGACCTCCTATTTCAGCAGCGCCGATTCCTTCGCCATGATCCGCGGCGGCCATATCGACCTGTCGATCCTGGGCGCCATGGAAGTGGCCGAGAACGGCGACCTGGCCAACTGGATGATCCCGGGCAAGATGGTCAAGGGCATGGGCGGCGCCATGGACCTGGTGGCCGGGGTCAAGAAGGTGATCGTGGTAATGGAGCACACCTCCAAGGACGGCGCCTCCAAGCTGCTGAAGAAATGCTCCCTGCCGCTGACCGGCGCCGGCGTGGTCGACATGGTGGTGACCGAGTTGGGCGTGTTCGCCATCGACAAGCACGGCAAGGGCGGCGTCACGGTGACGGAGCTGGCCGACGGCGTGAGCGTCGATCAGGTCAGGAAGTCGACCGAGGCCGCGCTCACGGTGGCGCCGGGGCTGCAATAAGCCTCTCAAGGCATGGCCAAGCGCAGCGGCGTTATCGATAGCGACGATGAGCTTGCCAAGCTCACCTTAACGGAACTTGATGCCGAGATTGCGCGGTGCAAAACGCGCTTGAAATTCGCGCCGAACAGTCAGTTACGCAAAGCCTGGACGAAGCCTATTCACTGGTTGGAGCGGTTTCGGGAGCGCGGCAGCGCACAGATTGGTTGGCAACGAAGCGGCTCGGCCGCGGTCGTCTATCGATGCCGCATGACCGTAATGTTGCAATCGCGCTACTGCCGGTAGTGCCGCGGGACTAGTCTGGGGGCGTTTCATTCCCCCGGATTCCCGCTTGTTCTCCCATCATCGCGACCGCTTCTCCCGCCTGCCCGGCAATATCAGGGGCGCGGCGTGGCTGGTGCTGGCCGGGCTGTGCTACACCATCGTCAACGCGCTGATCAAATATCTGGGGCAACGCCTGCCGTTCCTGGAAGTGGCGTTCTTCCGCAGCGTGCTGGGCCTGCTGGTGCTGCTGCCGACCATGGTGCGGCACGATTTCGCCGCTTTACGCAGCCGGCGCCATCTCGGCCATTTCTGGCGCGGCGCCATCGCCACCATGTCGATGATGATCGGCTTCTATGTGCTGACCCGCATATCGCTGGCCGACGCCACCTCGGTGGGCTTCACCACGCCGCTGTTCGTGCTGGTATTCGCCGCCATCTTCCTGCGCGAACAAGTGCGCTGGCGGCGCTGGACCGCCACCGCGGTGGGCTTCCTGGGCGTGCTGATCATGATGCGGCCGGGCGCCGCCGCGTTCGATCCGATCCTGCTGCTGGCGCTGGCCGGCGCGGCGCTGAGCGCGGTGGCGGTGTGCGTGGTCAAGAGCCTGACCGCCAGCGAAAGCGCCACCACCCTGCTGGTGATGATGACCTTGTGGAGCTCGCTGGGGCTGACCGTGCCGGCGATCGTCGTCTGGCAGCCGCCCAGCTTGCTGGAATGGGGCCTGGCGCTGGTGCTGGGCGCCATGGCCACGTTGGGACAGTTCTGCGTCATTCGCGCCTACACCGCGGGCGAGGCCACCGCGGTGGCGCCGTTCGACTATCTGCGCCTGCCGCTGTCGGTGCTGTCGGGCCTGTGGCTGTTCGCCGAGCTGCCCAGCATCTGGACCCTGGTGGGCGCGCTGGTGATCGTCGGCTCCACCCTCTATATCGCCCGGCGCGAGGCCAAGCTGGGCAAGCCGGTCGAGCCGGCGGTCAAGTCGCAGAAGCTGGCGGCCTGAGACCGAGCGTCAGGGGTGCGGCTCAGGCGGTGGCGCCTCAAGTGGCGGCAATGGCGTCGGCAATGTGCTGCTCCAGATCGGCGATGCGCAGCAGCCGGTCGCCCGCTGCCCGATCGTGGCCAGCCACCAGCTCGCTGTGGCAGGCGCCGAACTGCACCGCCTGCTGGCGCTTGAGATCGGCCAGCTCGGGATGGCGCCGGGCGAAGAAGGCGGCATAGTCCATCGCCCGCTTGGCGCCCAGCGGCAGGGCAAAATGGCTCAAATGGCCGATCTGCGCCGGGCCCAATTCTCCATGCGAGGCCTGGAGCGCCCAGCGCCGGATCAGGGCCGCGTCGATCGTCTCGTTCTGCTCGCGCGCCAGCAGTCCGGCCGCCATGTACTGGTTGCGGAAGAACTCCAGCGCCGCCTCGTACAGCGCATCGTCGCCGACCGGGCGCTTGCGCCAGACATGGCTCCAGCGCCGGTAATGGCCGTTGCGATAGGCGATGGCTTCGGCCTTCCAGGCCAGATGCAGGTCGGCGCGCGCGATCAGCGCATGGGCGAAGCCGGCCGGGTCGTGCACGCGGAAGCGGTCGCCCTCGGTGGCCAGCACCACGATGAAATGATCGACCCCGGCGAAGTGCGGCCGCATCGGGTTGTAGGTGAGGTGGCTCATGTCGAGCGGCCCGGCGATCACCGCCGAATCCTTCAGCAAGGCTTCCAGCCGCTCGAAGGGCGGCGGCTCGGCATCGTCCGAGGCGGCTTCGCTGAAGGCGAAGCCCAGCATGTCCAGCGCCGCGCTGATGCCGCTGTCGGGCTTGCCGACCAGGCCGCTGAAGAACGGCAGCCCGTCGCGGTTCTGGAACGCGCCCAGCCCGACGCCGCTCAGCGCCTCGACCAGGCGCGGCGAGATTTCCTCGCCGACCGAGGCCAGCAGCATGGCCGTCGAATTGGCGTAGCAATACCAGTAGCCGTCGTAGAAGGTTTCGGCGCGGCGCATGGCGCAATGATAACGCGAGGGGCGCATAGCCCCAACGCGCAACAATGCCGTCGGTTTGCCGGCGGTCAGGTGGCCGGCGAGGGATCCTTGCCCTGGCGCAGCGCCTCCAGCGCCGCCTTGGCGCGCTCGCGATGCTCGGGCTGGATGTGCTTGCGCACGGTCTGGACGGCGCCGAACAGCACCGCCGCATCGTCGGTATAGCCCAGCCCGAAGATGAAATCGGGGATCATGTCGACCGGCATGACGAAATAGGCCAGGGCGCCGGCCAGCAGCGCCTTGACATAGGTCGGCGTGGCCGGATCGCGCAGCGCGTAATAGGCCGCCACCGCCTCGTCGGCGAAGGGGATGCGCGACAGGCTGCGCCGCAGCTTGGGCCAGAATCGGCCGGTTACGGTGGCCTCGTCGCGGTCCAACTGGGCTTGGTCGTATTTCTGCTGGTCGGAATTGTCCATGCTCGGCATATGGTCCCGCCGCCATCCGGCCGCAAGGCGGGCCGTTCGGGCCCCTATGCCGCGCTGGCGGCCTCTGCTAGGAAAGCCACCGGTTTGGACGACAGGGAGAACGGAAATGAACGTGAAGGGATTGGCCGCGATCGTCACCGGCGGCGCGTCGGGCCTGGGCGGCGCCACTGCCACCTTGCTGGCCTCCAAGGGCGCCAAGGTGGCGATCTTCGATCGCAACGCCGAGCTGGGCGAAAAGCTGGCCAAGGAGCTGGGCGGCATCTTCTGCAACGTCGATGTGAGCGACGCCGCCAGCGCCGAAGCCGGCGTCAAGCAGGTGGTCGAGAAGCTGGGCACGCCGCGCGTGGCGGTGAACTGCGCCGGCATCGGCCGCGCCGGCCGCACCATCTCCAAGACCGGCCCGATGCCGCTGGCCGATTTCGAGATCGTCATCAAGGTCAACCTGATCGGCACCTTCAACGTCATCCGCCTGGCTTCGGCGGAGATGGCCAAGGCCGAGCCGCTGGACGGCGGCGAGCGCGGCGTGATCGTCAACACCGCCTCGGTGGCGGCGTTCGACGGCCAGATCGGCCAGGCGGCCTATTCGGCGTCCAAGGGCGGCGTGGTCGGCATGACCCTGCCGATCGCCCGCGACCTGTCCTCGATGGGCATCCGCGTCTGCACCATCGCGCCGGGCCTGTTCAACACGCCGATGATGGCCTCGCTGCCGGAAGAGGCCAAGAAGAGCCTGGGCGCGCAGGTGCCGTTCCCGTCGCGGCTGGGCGAGCCGTCGGAATACGCGCAACTGGCGCTGGCCATCGTCGAGAACAAGATGCTGAACGGCGAGACCATCCGTCTCGACGGCGCCATCCGCATGGCGCCGAAATAAGACATTCACCACAGAGGCACAGAGGACACCGAGACGAAGATCGATATCTCCGTGCCTCTGTGTCTCTGTGGTTAGTTATGGTTTTCCGCCGCCTGGTCGATGAAGGCGGCCAAGGTCAGATCCTTCTCGCTGAGGCCGCCCGCGTCATGCGTGGTCAGCACGATCTCGACCTTGTTCCAGACATTGGACCATTCGGGATGATGGTCCATCTTCTCCGCCTGCAGCGCCACGCGCGTCATGAAGGCGAAGGCGGCGTTGAAATCGGCGAATTTGAACGACTTGGAAATGGCGTCGCGCTCGGGCAGCTCGTGCCAGCCTTTCAGCCTGGCCAGCCCGCTCTTGCGCTGTTCTTGCAACAGTTTCTGGGTCATTGCCGCGATCTCCTCGGGATGGGCTTGCCGCGCTGCGGGCGGTATCCTATCTGCCCGACATGGCTTCTTACAGCACCCCGCCCAGCCTGGCCGATCTGGAAGAGATCGCCCAGCGCGCCTTCACCACCATCCCGGCCGAGTTCCGCCGTTTCGTCGGCGACGTGGTGATCCGGGTCGACGACTTTCCCGACGCCGAGACCGAGCAGGAGATGGAGCTGGAGTCGCCGTTCGACATCCTTGGGCTTTATCGCGGCGTGTCGATCGGCCACAAATACAACGGCGCCACCGCCCACGACGTCGACATGATCTTCCTCTATCGCCGGCCGCTGCTCGACTATTGGTGCGACAGCGGCGAGGACCTGACGCATCTGGTGCGCCATGTGCTGATCCACGAGATCGGCCACCATTTCGGCCTCAGCGACGACGACATGGAAGCCATCGAGCGTGCCGAGCCGGCAGCGCGCCAATAGCCTCGGCGCCGCCGGCGGCTCAGTAACCGCGCAGTTCGCGCAAGCGCCTGGCCAGGTCCTGCCACGGCGCGATGTCCCAATGCGAGCGCGCCAGACCGGAGGGCGAGTGCAGCACATGCACTTCGGCACCTTCCAGCGGCTCGAGCTGGCGGCCGAAGCCGATCTTGCGGTGGCCGTAGAACGCCATCGCCGCGTTCTTGCTGGTGAAGGCCAGCAGCTTGGGCTTGTGGCGCTTCAGCTTGCGCCGCACCGCCGTCGGATCGAAGGCCTGCGGCGACAGCTCGGCGTCCTGGCCGAACTCGATCTTGTTCACGTCGGTATAGCCGATGCCGTAGGCGGCCATGCGCGGGAAGTCGCGCGGGTCGAAATCGGCCGGCACGATGGCCAGCTTCTTCAGGGTCGGCCAGAAGGCGTTGCCGGGATTGGCATAGGGATAGCCTTTGGCGCGCGAGATGCGGCTGACCGCGGTGCCGCAGAACATCAGCACCATGTTCCGGCCCATCACATCGGGCAGGATCATCCGGCGACCAGGCTCGCGGCGCGTTGCAGGGAAACCGGCGCCGCGTCGAGCAGCAGGCCGACGATGGCATCCTCGTTGCCGTCGGCCTGCGGCGCGAAGGGATCGACGACGCCCAGGCGGTGATCCAGCACCAGCTTGGCCAGCAGCAGCCGGCGCGCATCGCCGCCGCTTGCCCCTGTGGCGGCGCCTTCCGCCGCCAGCAGTGCGGCGGACACGGCGTGGTACAGGCTGGAAGCGGCAGTGCGGCTGAATTTCTCCTTCTTCGGATCGGCCGCCACCGTGGCGGCGAAGCGCGTGGCGCGGTCGAGCAGGCCGGCGATCCGTCCGCGGAACTGGCCGGGCAGCGCCTTTTCGCGATCGAGCCTGTCGTGCAGCGCCCGGCCCAGCGCCTGCTCGCCGCCGCTCTTGCCGACGGCACGGCCGATCACGTCCAGCGCGTTGATGTTGGAGGTGCCCTCCCAGATCGTGCCGATCTGGGCGTCGCGATAGAGCCGGGCGCTGACCCATTCCTCGACATAGCCGGTGCCGCCGCGCACTTCCAGCGCGTGGCTGGCGACGCGGACGTTGTCGCGACAGGCACGGAACTTGAACAGCGGCGTCAAGGTGCGCAGCAGGGTCTGGGCGTCCTTGTCGCCGCCATCGGGCTTCTCGCGATCCGCTTGGCCCATGACATGGGTCGAGTAGAGCGCCATCGACAGCGCCTGCTCGGTCGGCAGCATGATCTTCATCAGTTGCCGGCGCAGCAGCGGGAAATTGCCGATCGGCTGGCCGAAGGCGCGCCGCGCCCTGGCCACGTACAACGCCTCGTTCAAGCAGCGCCGCATCATCGCCGCCGCCCGCACGCCGTGGCTCAAGCGCGACAGGTTGACCTGATCCATCATCTGCTTGAAGCCGTTGCGGGCGTCGCCGATCAGGTAGGCGGTGGCGCCCTCGAAGCGGATCTCGCCCGAGGCCATCGACCTGGTGCCCAGCTTGTCCTTGAGCCGCACGATGCGATAGGCGTTGCGGCTGCCGTCCTCCAGATGGCGCGGCATGGCGAACAGCGCCAGCCCCCTGGTGCCCGTCGGGGCGCCTTCCGGCCGGGCCAGCAGCACCGCGACATCGGCATCGGCATGGCTGCAGAACCATTTCTCGCCATGCAAGGCGTAGCGCTCGATGCCGTCGGCGCCCTGGCCGACCGGCTTGGCGACGGTTTCCAGCGCGCCGACATCGGAGCCGCCGGCCTTCTCGGTCATGAACTGCGTCGCCTTCCACATCGTGGCCGGATCGGTCGACAGCAGGCGCGGCAGCAGGTAATTCTTCAGCGCTGCGCTGCCGTAGCGGGCGATGACGAAGTTCGAGGTGTCCGACACGCTGATCGGGCACATCAGACCGAACTCGGCCTGCACGAACAGATACTGGAACATGTACTTGCCGACCGGCGGCATCTTGCCGGCGTCCCAGCCCAGCACGCCCGGCCGGTGGCTCATGGCGTGCAGGCCCAGCTCGCAGAACGCGATGCGCTCCATCTCGCGATAGGCGGGATGGTATTCGATCCAATCGTGGTCGCGGCCGAAGCGGTCGCGCGGATGCAGCACCGGCCCGTGCTTGTCGGCGATCGCCGCCAGCTCGTCCAGCCGGTTGCCGGCCAGTTCGCCCAGCCGGTCGAAATGCGGCTCGAGATGGGCGCGCAACTCGGCCGGCATGTAGAGCTTCAGCAGATCCTGCAGCGCCCGGTCGGCGCGATAGAAATTCATGCTGCGGCAGTCGCCGGCGATGAAATCGGAGCCGGTCGGGGTCTTGGCGCTTCCGCCCTGGGGGGCGGCGCGCAGCCTGGCCTGATCGGTATCGGGGCTCATCACCAACCCTCCTTCAAAACGCGATCGACGAAGGCCGGCACGATCCGGCTGGCCGGGCCGTAATGGCGTTCGGCGAACAGCGAGTGGCCTTCCGACGGCTCCATGTTCAGCTCGACGGTGTGGCCGACGCCGGCCATGCGCACATGCTGCACGAAGCCGGCGGCGGGATAGACAGTCCCCGAGGTGCCGATCGACACGAACAGCCCGCAGCGGTCGAGTGCCGCGGCGATCTCGTCCATGTAGAGCGGCATCTCGCCGAACCACACTACATGCGGCCGCGACGTGCCTGTGGCGCCGCATGCGGCGCAGACCGTGTGCGGGAACAGCTCGATCTCCGAGTCGATCAGCGTGTCGCAGGCCATGCAGCGGATCTTGCCGGCCTGGCCGTGCATGTGCAGCACGTTCTTCGAGCCGCCGCCTTCGTGCAGCAGGTCGATGTTCTGCGTCACCACCAGCACCTCGCCGTGCCATTCCTGTTCCAATCGGGCCAAGGCGCGGTGCGCGGCATTGGGCTGGATGTTGGCGCTGCGGAAATCGGCGCGCCGCTCGTTGTAGAAATCCAGCACCTTCTTGGGGTCGCGGCGGAACGCCTCGATGGTGGCGACTTCCTCGATGTCGTATTTGCTCCACAAGCCGTCCTGGTCGCGGAAAGTGTCGATGCCGCTTTCCTTGGAAATGCCGGCGCCGGTCAGGACGACGATGGTATCGAGCGCGGTGCTGGTGCGCGGCATGAAGCGTTTCCCGGTTTGTTTTCCGCTATCATAGAGCTTTCGCGGGAGGGAGAAAGACCGTGGTCGGCGTGCTGTTCGTCTGCACCGGCAATATCTGCCGCTCGCCCACCGCCGAGGGCGCGTTTCTGGCACACGCCCGGGCGTCGGGGCTGCTCGACCGGCTGGACATCGATTCGGCGGGCACGCACGACTATCACGTCGGCGAGCCGCCCGACCGCCGCGCCATCGCCCATGCCGCACGGCGCGGCATCGACATCGCCGGCTTGCGGGCGCGCAAGCTGCGGCGCGAGGATTTCGCCCGCTTCGATTACGTGCTGGCGATGGATCGCGGCCATCAGCGCATCCTGCTGCGCCAGGCCGGTGCGCTGAAGGCCAGTGCGCTGAAGGCCAGTGCGCTGAAGGCCAGTGCGCTGAAGGATCGCGTGCGGCTCTATCTCGATTTCGCGCCCGGCCTGGCCGGTCGCGACGTGCCCGATCCCTATTACGGCGAGGCGCAAGATTTCGAGCGCGTGCTGGACATGGTCGAGGCGGCCACCGCCGGTCTGATCGAACATATCAGGCGCAGCCATTTTAGCTGAGCGTCTCACGCCCCTTGTCGGCGCGCCGCTCAAGGTCGAGGCGATGGGCGGCGGCCATGGCGCGGCTTTGCATCGCGTGACCACGAAGCAGGGCGTGTTCGCGGTGAAGACCGCACCGCGCCTGCTGGCGAGCGAAGGGCGCATGCTGCGCGACCTGGCTGGCAAGTCGCCGCTGCCCGTGCCCATCGTGCATTACGGCGACGACACGCTGCTGGTCAGCGACTGGCTCGACAGCGACGGCAGCGCGCTCGATGCGGCGGGTCAGGTGCAACTGGCCGAGGCGATGCTGGCGCTGCATGCCAACAGCGCCGATCGCTTCGGCTACGGCTACGACGTGATGATCGGCGGCATGCCGCAGATCAACGAATGGCAGCCCGACTGGCGCACCCTGTTCCGCGACAAGCGATTGCTGAGCGCCGGCTTCCTGGCGCAGCGCGCCGGGCGGCTGCCCGATCCGCTGTACGACCGGCTACAGTGATTTTGCGGCCGGTTGCCCGGGCTGATCGACGAGCCGGCACGGCCGGCGCTGCTGCATGGCGATTTCTGGTCGGGCAATTTGCCGACCTGCAACGGCAAGCCGGTCGGGCTGATCGATCCGGCGATCTATTACGGCCACCCGGAGATGGACCTGGCGTTCTCGACCCTGTTCGGCGGCCTGGGGGAGGGGTTCGTTGCGGCCTATGCCGCGGCAGCCGGCCTGGCGCCGGGCTGGCGCCAGCGCCTGGCGGTGTGGAATCTCTGGCCGCTGCTGGTGCATGTCTATCTGTTCGGCGGCGCCTATGTCGGCGCGGTCGACGCCGTGCTGCGCCGCTACGGCTGAGCGATCGGGCTGAGCGGATAGTCGGCCTCGACGGTGTAGATCGAGCCTTCGCGCCGCGTGATGGAGGAGAACAGGCTGAACTGCTCGATCGGCACCGGCTCGCTGCGCAACAGTGCGTTCGAGGCCATGAACTGCGCCAGGTGATGGCCGGCCTGGTCGCGCGCGCCGAACCGCGCCAGGGTGATATGCGGCTTGAACTTGCGGCCGTCCGGCACACAGCCGGCCCGGCTCACCGCGCTCTCGACCTTGTCGTGCAGATGCAGCAGCGCCGGGTTGGGCGCCAGCCCGGCCCATAGCGTGGCGAGCTTGCGGCCGTCGCCGAAATGCCCCACGCCGTTCAGCGCCAGTTCGAAAGCCGGCGCGCGGATGCCCTGCAGCAGCGAATCGATGTCGGCGGCATGACCCTCGTCGACCTCGCCGATGAAGCGCAGCGTGACATGGAAGTTCTCGGGCGCGATCCAGCGCGCGCCGGGCACGCCGGCCTGCAGCCCGGCCAGCATGGTGCGCCAGCTTTCGGCAATCTCCAGAGCGACGAACAGGCGCAGCATGATGCCCTCCGGCGAGGGGACGTTATCGCCCTAACGTATCGGCGCGCTGGCTGTCACGGCACTGGCCGTCACGGGCAGGGATTGCCGGCGCGCTTGTGAATCGCTTCGATGCCGGCCAGCACCTCGTCCGGCAGCGTGACATCGATGCTGTCGATATTCTGCTTGAGCTGGTCGAGATTGGTGGCGCCGATGATGTTGCTGGTCAGGAACGGGCGGCTGTTGACATAGGCCAGCGCCATCTGGCCGGGGTCGATGCCATGCTTTTTGGCCAGCGCGACATAGGCGGCGATGGCCGGCTGGGCATGTTCGCCCGAATAGCGCTGGAAGCGGGTGTAGAGGGTCATGCGCGCGCCGGCCGGGCGGGCGCCGTCGAGGTACTTGCCGGTCAGCGTGGCCATGGCCAGCGGCGAATAGGCCAGCAGGCCGACCTGCTCGCGGATCGCCATCTCGGCCAGGCCGACCTCGAAGGAGCGATTGAGCAGATTGTACGGATTCTGGATCGAGACGATGCGCGGCAGACCCTTCTGCTCGGCCAGGCGCAGGAACTGCATCACGCCCCAGGGCGTCTCGTTGGAGACGCCGACATGGCGCACTTTGCCGGCCTTGATCAGGCCCTGCAGCGCGTCCAGCGTCTCCCCGAAGGCGACGAACTCGTCCTTGGGATCGTGCTCGTAGCCCAGCTTGCCGAAGGTGTTGGTTTTGCGATCCGGCCAGTGCAGCTGATAGAGATCGACGTAGTCGGTCTGCAGGCGCTGCAGCGAGGCGTCGATCGCCTGGTCGATGTTCTTCCTGTCCAGCGCCGGGCCGTTGCGCAGCCAGGTGATGTCGCGACCGCGGCCCGCCACCTTGGTGGCCAGCACGATCCTGTCGCGGTCCTTGCGGCCCTTGAGCCAGGTGCCGATATGGCGCTCGGTGGTGCCCTGCCAGCTCTGTTGCGGCGGCACCGGGTACATCTCGGCGGTGTCGATGAAATTGACGCCGCGGCCCAGCGCGTAGTCGAGCTGCTGGTGCGCCTCGGCTTCGGAATTCTGGCTGCCCCAGGTCATGGTGCCCAGGCAAATCAAACTCACGTCCAGGCCGGTGCGGCCGAGCTTGCGGTACTGCATGGCGATCTCTTGATGCTGGAGCTGGGGCGGATCGCCCCGGAAGAAACTGCGTCCTAATAGCGGGCGGGAACAGGCCGCGCAATCCCGCGGATGGTCCGGTCTAGGATTTGCCTGGCGCGGCCAATGCCTTTTCGACATAGGGCAGGATGCGCTCTACCACCACCTCCACCCCCTCGGCATTGGGATGCATGCCGTCGGCCTGGTTCAGCTTGGGCTCGGCCGCCACGCCGTCGAGGAAGAACGGATAGAGCGGCACGTCGTATTTGGCGGCCAGCCTGGGATAGATCGCCTTGAAGGCTTCGTCGTAGTCGCGCCCGTAATTGGGCGGCGCCAGCATGCCGGCGAGCAGGATCCTGGCGCCGCTTTGTTTCACCTTGGCCAGGATGGCATCGAGATTGGCTTCGGTGGATTTCGGGTCGATGCCGCGCAGGGCGTCGTTGGCGCCGAGTTCGACGATCACCAGATCGGGCTTCTCGGCCAGCGACCAGTCGAGCCGGGACAGGCCGCCGGCGCTGGTGTCGCCCGACACGCCGGCGTTAACGACTTTGACGTCATGCCCCTTGGCCTTGAGCGCCGCTTCCAGCCGGGTGGGGAAGGCCTGGTTCTGCGGCAGGCCGTAGCCCGATGTCAGGCTGTCGCCCAGCACGGTGATTGCCACGGGATCGGCGGCGGCCGGCAGCGCCGCCATGGCCAGCCAAAGTGCCGCAGCCGCCGCCATGCCCCAGCCTTGCGTTAGGCGACTGACGCCCCGGCCGATCGCCCGGCCATGGCAGGCGAGTCGCCCGGCAGCGACGCACCGCAGTCGGGCCTTGCTTTGACCGGCGATTTCCGGTGCTGTTCGGAAAAAGAAGATCGGAGTTGGGGGCATGATCTGCCTTCGTGGTGTTTTCTTAGAGTTGTCCAGCGCCGCCGGCCCGGTCAATATCCTGCGCGGCATCGACCTTGCAATCGAACGCGGCGAGACGGTGGCGATGGTCGGGCCTTCCGGCGCCGGCAAGTCGAGCCTGCTGATGGTGGTGGGCGGGCTGGAACGCGCTACCGCCGGAACGATCGAAGTGGCCGGCCAATCCCTGGAGCGGCTCGACGAGGACGGGCTGGCCGCTTTCCGGCGCGAAAACGTCGGCATCGTGTTCCAGGGCTTTCACCTGATCCCGACCATGACGGCGCTGGAGAACGTGGCGCTCAGCCTCGAATTCGCCGGCGTGCCGGATGCCTTTGCCCGCGCCGCGGAGGCACTGCGCCATGTCGGGCTGGAGCATCGGCTCAAGCACTATCCCGCCCAGCTGTCCGGCGGCGAGCAGCAGCGCGTGGCGATCGCGCGCGCCTTCGTCGGCAAGCCCAAGCTGCTGCTGGCCGACGAGCCGACCGGCAACCTCGATGGCGTGACCGGCCGGGCGATCGTCGATCTGCTGTTCGCCCTGGCGTCGGAGACCGGCGCCACCTTGCTGTTGATCACCCACGACGAGGCGCTGGCGCATCGCTGCCGGCGGGTGGTGCATATCGCCGACGGCCGCATCGCCGGCGACACGCGCTTGGCCGCGTGACGGCGCGGCCATGAAAGGCTGGACACTGGCCGCGCGACTGGCGCGGCGCGAATTGCGCTCCGGCCTCGGCGGCTTCGGCATCTTCCTGGCCTGCCTGGCGCTGGGCGTGGCGGCGATCGCGGCGATCGGCTCGTTCTCCCGTGCCGTCGAGGAAGGCCTGCGCGCCGATGCGCGCGTCATCCTGGGCGGCGATCTGGAGGTGCGCCAGGGCCAGCGCGGCATCGACCCGCCCCAGAAGGCCTATCTGGAGCAGCTCGGCCGGCTGGCCGAAACGGTCGAGATGCGCAGCATGGCCAACCTGGCCAGCGGCGGCGCCGCGGCCGACGGCGCCGGCCGCGAGCCGACGCTGATCCAGTTGAAGGCGGTCGATGTCGACTACCCGCTCTATGGCGGGCTGGTGCTGGATCCCGCGATCCCGATCGGCGATGCGCTGGCAAAGCGCGACGGCGTCTATGGCGTGGCGGTGGAGGAGCTGGTGCTGCGCCGGCTGCACGCCAGGCTGGGCGATCGGCTGCGCATCGGCGATGCCGAGTTCGAGATCCGCGCCGTGGTCAAGCGCGAGCCCGATCGCGGGCTGAGCATGTTCGCCATCGGCCCGCGCGTATTGCTGTCGGTCGATGCCCTGCCCGCCACCGGCCTGCTGCAGCCGGGCTCGCTGGTGGCCTACGACTACCTGCTAGCGCTGTCGCCGGGCAGCGACTACCGCCAGGTCGCGCGCACCATCCGCGAGCGCTACCCCGACGCCGGATGGCGCATCCGCGGCGTCGACGAGGCCGGCGGCTCGCTGCGCGTTTGGATCGACCGGCTGGGTTCCTATCTCGGCCTGATCGGCCTGGCCGCGCTGCTGGTGGGCGGCGTCGGCATCGGCAATGCCATCGATTCGTTCCTGATCGGCCGGCGCCGCACCATCGCGGCGCTGAAATGCCTGGGCGCGCCCGGCGGGCTGGTGTGGCGCATCTACCTGGTCCAGCTCGGCCTGCTGTCGCTGCTGGGCGTGGCCATCGGCCTGGCGATCGGCGCCTGCCTGCCCTTCCTCGCCGCGCCGGCGCTGGCCGGCGTGCTGCCGATCGACGCCCGGGTCGATCTCTACTGGCGGCCGCTGCTGCAGGCGGCGGCGTTCGGGCTGCTGATCGCATTGCTGTTCGCGCTGTGGCCGCTGGCGCGGGCGCGCGCCGAACCCGCCGCCAGCCTGATGCGCGGCATCGACGGCGAGAGAAGCGGCCGGCTGCGGAAGGTCGACGTGCTGGCCGTGATCGGCGTTGCGGCCGCCACTATCGCCATCGTCGTGCTGAGCGCCGCCCAGCGTTCGGTGGCGCTATGGTTCGTGATCGGCGCGTTGGGCGCGTTCGCGGCCTTTCCGCTGCTGGGCCGGCTGGTCATGGCGATCGCCGCCCGATTGGCCCATCCACGGCGGCCGACCCTGCGCCTGGCCCTGGCCAATCTGCACCGGCCCGGCGCCGCGACGGTGACGGTCATGCTGTCGCTGGGTTTGGGCCTGACCATGCTGGTGGCGACCGCGCTGATCGAGAGCAATTTGCGCCAGCAGGTGGAGCAGCGCATTCCCGCCGATGCGCCGTCGCTGTTCTTCGTCGACATCCAGCCCGACCAGCTGGCCGAGTTCGATCGCATCGTCGGCAATGCCGGCGGCAGCGGGCTGCAGCGCGCGCCCTCGCTGCGCGGCCGCATCGTCAGGATCAACGGCAAGCCGGTCGAGCAAGTGAAGATTTCCGCCGACGCGCGCTGGGCGGTCGATTCCGATCGCGGGCTGACCTACGCCCCGACGCCGCCGGAGGGCACCCGCATCGTCGCCGGCGAATGGTGGCCGGCCGACTACAAGGGCCCGCCCCTGGTATCGCTCGATGCCGGCATAGCCAAGGGCTTCGGCGTCGAGGTCGGCGACACCATCACCGTCAACTTGCTGGGCCGCGACATCCAGGCGCGCATCGCCAATCTGCGGGTGATCGACTGGACCACCCTGGCGCTGAATTTCACCTTCGTCTTCGCCCCCGGCACTCTGGAACAGGCGCCGCAGACCTGGCTCGCCACCGTCAAGGCCCAGGGCGACGCCGAGGAGGCGGTCTATCGCGGCGTCACCTCGCGCTTCCCCAACATCACGGTGATCCGCGTGCGCGACGCGCTCGATGCGGTGGCCGGCATCCTGAGCAATATCGGCATCGCCACCCGCGTCGTGGCGGCGGTCAGCATCCTGGCTGGACTGCTGGTGCTGGGCGGGGCGATGGCCGCCACCCAGCGCCGGCGCATCCACGATACGGTGGTGATGAAAGTGCTGGGCGCCAGCCGCCGCCGCATCCTGGAAACCTTCGTGCTGGAATTCGCCGCCCAGGGGCTGATCACCGCCGTCACGGCCTGCGTGCTGGGCTCGCTAGGCGCCTGGCTGGTGGTCACTCGAGTCATGCGTCTGGATTGGAGCTTCCCGATTTCGGTGGTGCTCGTTACCACCGTGGCGGCCATGGCGCTGACCCTGGCGCTGGGGCTGATGGGCGCGCTGGGCGCTCTGCGCCAGCGCCCGCTCGCCGTTCTGCGCAGCGAGTAAAGCCCAAGTCTCTGATAGGGAAAGATAAAGCCAGGGTGTCCATTCGCCGCTCGCCATTGCCGTCCGCCGGCGGCAGTATTGATTCCGTAGTCGATCGCCCCAATATAAGGGCGGCCTAACGGGGGTAACGGAGGCTTTCAACGATGGCTGACAATTTCGGCAACCAGATCTTCTCGCGCGGCACGACGCGGACGGTCGACCAGGCGACCTACGATGTCGGCCTGCGCAAGCACATGCTGAGCGTCTACAACTACATGGCCTCGGGCCTGGCGCTGAGCGGCATCGTGGCGCTGGTAATCTTCATGTCGCCTTCGGTGGCGTCGCTGTTCTACGCGCCGACGCTGACGGGCGGGATCACCTTCACCATTCTGGGCTGGGTCGCGATCCTCGCTCCGGTGCTGATGAGCTTCGGCATCGGCGCAGTCATGCGCGGATCGACAACGTCCGCCCAGGTGTTCTACTGGGTGTTCGTCACCTTGATGGGCATCAGCCTCAGCACGATCCTGTTCCGCTATTCCGGCGCCAGCGTCGCGCGGGTGTTCTTCATCACCGCGGCCTCGTTCGCCGGTCTCAGCCTCTACGGCTACACCACCAAGCGCGACCTTTCGGGCTTCGGCAAGTTCCTGTTCATGGGGCTGATCGGCATCATCATCGCGTCGCTGGTCAACATCTTCGTCGGCAGCAGTTCGGTGATGTTCGTCATCTCGATCCTCGGCGTACTGATCTTCGCCGGCTTGATCGCCTTCGACACCCAGGCGATCAAGGAGCAGTACAACGAGGCCCATGACGAAGGCACGCGCGGCAAGCTGGCCGTGTTCGGCGCACTGCTGCTGTACCTGAACTTCATCAACCTGTTCCAGTTCCTGCTGATGCTGTTCGGCAACAACCGCAACTAGCAGCAATCGCTTCTGCAAACGCCCGGGCCGCGAGGTCCGGGCGTTTTCGTTTCATGGGGACGGGGGTTCCGGTGACGTTCAACGAAATGCTGCGCAAGCCGGTCGGCGCCATCCAGGAATTCCTGCGCCTCGAAGCTTCGGGCGGCATCATCCTGGTGGCGATGGCGGCGCTGGCGCTGATCCTCGACAATTCCGCCCTGGCGCCGCTCTACGACCGGCTGCTCGATCTGCCCTTCACCATCGGCCTGGGCGATGCCAGGCTCAGCAAGCCGCTGATCCTGTGGATCAACGACGGTCTGATGGCGATCTTCTTCCTGCTGGTCGGCCTGGAGATCAAGCGCGAGATCCTGGGCGGCGAGCTGTCCAGCCCCAGCCAGATCGCGCTGCCGGCGGCGGCGGCGCTGTGCGGCATGGCCGCGCCGGCGCTCGTCTACGTCGCGTTCAATGCCGGCGACCCGACGGCGCTGCGCGGCTGGGCGGTGCCGGCCGCCACCGACATCGCCTTCGCGCTGGGCGTGCTGGCACTGCTGGGCAGCCGCGTGCCGGCCTCGCTGAAGATCCTGCTGATGGCCATCGCCGTGCTGGACGATCTGGGGGCCATCGTCATCATCGCCGTCCTCTACACCGAGCAATTGTCGCCGCTGGCGCTGGGTCTGGTGGGACTGGGCATCGTGGCGCTGGTCGCGCTCAACCGGCTGGGCGTGCGGCGGCTGGCGCCATACCTGCTGGTGGGCATCTTCCTATGGGTCTGCGTGCTGAAATCGGGCGTGCACGCCACCCTGGCCGGCGTCACGGTGGCGCTCGCCATTCCCGCGCGCACCGACGGCCAGGAGCGGTCGCCGCTGCAGCATCTCGAACATGCGCTGCATCCCTGGGTGGCCTACGCCATCCTGCCGATCTTCGCCTTCGCCAATGCCGGCGTGTCGCTGGCCGGCATCTCGCTGGCAAGCTTCGCCCAGCCGGTCGCGCTGGGCATCGCCGTCGGCCTGTTCGTCGGCAAGCAGGTCGGCATCTTCGTCGGCATCGGCTGCATGGTGCTGCTGCGGCTGGCGCGCATGCCCGCCGAGGCGACCTGGCCGATGATCTACGGGGTCGCGGTGCTGTGCGGCATCGGCTTCACCATGAGCCTGTTCATCGGCACCCTGGCGTTCGACGAAGGTTTTGCCGCGCAGGTGCGGCTGGGCGTGCTGTCGGGCTCGATCCTGTCGGCCCTGCTTGGCTATGGCCTGTTGCGCCTGTGCCTGCCGCGATCCAGGCCTACCGAAAGCGCCGGCTGAAACGAAAACGGGCGCCGCGCGGCGCCCGTCGATCGGTCTTCGGGGCGCGGCGTCTCAGATGCAGCGCCCGCCATCCACTTCCAGCGCCACGCCGGTGATGAAATTGGCCTCGTCCGAGGCCAGGAACAGGGCCGCATTGGCGTGATCGATCGGCTGGCCCAGCCGGCCCAGTGGCACGGTGGCCTGGAACTTGGCGCGGTTGTCGGCATTGTCGCCGCCCATGAATTGCGGCAGCAGCGGCGTCTCGGTCGCCACCGGGCAGATGGCGTTGACCCTGATGCCCTTGCCGCCCAATTCCACCGCCATCGACTTGGTGGCGATGATCGCGGCGCCCTTCGAAGCATTGTACCAGGTCAGGCCGGGCCGCGGCCGCAAGCCCGCGGTCGAGGCGATGATGATGAAGTTGCCCGATTTCTGCGCCTCGAACGCCGGCGTCGCCGCGCGCGAGGCCTGGAACAGGCCCTTGACGTTGACGGCGAAGATCTTGTCGAACTCGTCCTCGGTGACGTCGAGCATCGGCTTGTTCCAATGCGCCACCCCGGCGTTGCAGACGAAGATGTCGAGCCGGCCGAAATTCTTCTTGGCCGCCTCGACCAGCGCCTGGTTGGCGTCCAGCTTGCTGACGTCGCCGCCGGCATAGACCGCCTTGCCGCCCTGCGCGACGATGGCCTTGGCCGCCTTGTTGCCGACCTCGGCGTTGACGTCGTTGATCACCACCGCGCAGCCTTCCTCGGCGAAGCGCTTGGCGATGCCCTCGCCGATTCCCTGTCCGGCGCCGGTGACGACGGCGACCTTGCCCTTCAGACGCATTGTTCTCTCCCTACCCGTTCGTTAGCCGTGATTGATGGCGATGGTCTTGACCACCGAGAATTCGTGCAGCGCCATGAAGCCCTTCTCGCGGCCGAAGCCGGAGCCCTTCATGCCGCCGAACGGCAATTCGATGCCGCCGCCGGCGCCGTAATTGTTGATGAAGATCTGGCCGGCCTTGATCGCCTTGGCCAGGCGCATCTGCTTGCCGCCGTCGCGGGTCCAGATGCCGGCCACCAGCCCGTAGGGCGTGGCGTTGGCGATGCGGATGGCGTCTTCCTCGTTCTTGAAGCGGATCGCCGCCAGCACCGGGCCGAACACTTCCTCCTGCGCCAGCAGGTGATCGGGCGGCACGTCGCCATAGACCTGCGGCGCCACGTAATAGCCGCCGGAGGGCGCGTTGGCCGCGACCTCGCCGCCGGCCACCTGCCTGACGCCGGCATCGGTCGCCTTGCGGATGAAGCCCTCGACCCGCTCCTTCTGCTGCTTGGAGATCAGCGGGCCGACGTCGAGGTCGCGATCCCACGGGCCCGCCCGCAGCGCCTTGAACTTCTCCGCCACCCGGCCGACGAACTCGTCATAGGCGCGGTCCTCGACCAGCAGGCGGGAGCCGGCCGAGCAGGTCTGGCCGGCGTTCTGGATGATGGCGCGGGTGATGAAGGGCAGGGCTGCCTCGTAGTCGGCGTCGGCGAACACCACCTGCGGGCTCTTGCCGCCCAGCTCCATCGTCACCGGCCGGTTGAACTTGGCCGCCGCCGCCTGCACCAAGGTGCCGACCTGGCGCGAGCCGGTGAAGGAGATGTGGTCGATGTCGGGATGGGCCGACAGCGCCGCGCCGGCTTCCTCGCCCAGGCCGGGCACGATGTTCATGGCGCCGGCCGGGAAGCCGACTTCCAGCATCAGTTCGCCGACGCGCAGGATGGACAAGCAGGCCTCTTCCGCCGGCTTCTGTACCACCGCGTTGCCCATGGCCAGCGCCGCCGCCGCGGTGCGGCCGAAGATCTGCATCGGGTAGTTCCACGGGATGATCTGGCCGCACACGCCATGGGGCTCGCGCAGGGTCAGCGCGGTGTAGCCGGCCATGAACGGAATGGTCTCGCCATGCACCTTGTCGGCGGCGCCGCCGTAATACTCGAAATAGCGCGCCAGCGCGGTGGCGTCGGCGCGCGCCTGGCTGATCGGCTTGCCGGTGTCCTTGGCTTCCAGCACCGCCAGCTCCTCGTGATGCTCCTGCACCTTCAGCGCCAGTCTGGTCAGCAGCCGGCCGCGCTCCACCGCCGTCGTTCGGCCCCAGGCGCCGTCCAGCGCCTTGCGCGCCGCCGTTACCGCGGCGTCGATGTCCATGGCGCCGCCGCGCGCGATGCGGGCGAACTCCGCGCCGTCGCTGGGATTGAACACGGGAAGCGTGTCGCCTTCGATCGGCTTGCGCCAATCGCCGCCGATCAGGATCTGGCCGTCGGGCATGAATTCCTCCGATAGGTTTGAGCTGACGTTAGTTTGCAGCCCCTATGGCGCGCAAGCCGCCAAGCCATGCGTTAGATGAGCGCCACCCAGTCTTTCGACCATTGAACAGCTTCCTCGTCGGGCAGCGGCTGGATGCAGGCGTCGATCTCCAGCCGCTCGCCGATCTTCTGCGCGCCGCAGGCGGCGAAGGCGGCATCCAGCTTCTTGCCGCCGAAGCAGAACGTGTCGGAATAGGTCTGGTCGCCCAGCGCGATCACGCCGTAGCGCAGCGCCGACAGATCGGGCTTGTCCCGTTCCAGGCTCTGCACCAGCGGCAGGATGTTGGTCGGGATGTCGCCGTTGCCATGGGTGGCGCAGACGATCAGCGCGATGTCGAAGCCGTCCAGGTCGGCCGCGGTCTGGGCGCGGTCGTTGACCGTGATCTCGTGATCCGGGATCTCGTCCTTCAGGACATCGGCCACCATCTGGGCGTTGCCCGATTCGGTGCCGACCAGAATGACCATCTTGGCCATGGTTCGCGGCTGCCCTGGCGATGCGGTTGGCTGTTGCGGTTCCCAATAGCGCGGTGCCGGCGATAAGTCCATGATTGCAGCGGAAAGCCGCGGAAAAATAGGCATCCGCGATGCGGATTTCGTCTCGGACAGGTGAGGGAGGGACCATGGTGCGCGACGAGCAATCCCTGCAGCTTCATATCACGGCCGGCGGCAAGGTCGCGGCGCCGGAGGAGATGTCGCCCGGCTATCGCGGCGAGATCGTCCGCCTGCTGAGCGTGCTGCTCGATTCGGGCCTGGCGGCGGCGGCGGGTTTTGCCGAATGGATCAACCGCGCGCCCAGCCTGGGCGAGCGCCAGGCCATGCTGCGCATCGTCGGCGAGAAGCTCGACCATGCCGGCCAGGTGCTCGACCTGCTGCGGCCGGCGGGCGTGGTGCCCGAGCTCTATCTGCAATCCTATCCCTGGGATGCGCGCATCGGCCGCGACATCGATCTGGGCCTGCGCCGCATTCCCGGCGACAAGCGGCTCAACGCGTTCCATTACCCGCTGCAGAGCTGGCCGGACGTGTTGCTGGTCGATCTGCTGGTCGGCCGCTCGCTGGCGCTGCAGTTGCGCGACCTGGGCGGCTCCTCCTATGCGCCGCTGGCCGCCATCGTCGACAGGATGGCGGAACGCGAGGCTGCCTTGGCCGGCCTGGCCGAGCCGATGCTGAAGGCGGCACTTGAGCGCCCGGGCGGCAAGGCGGCGCTGCAGGTGGCGCTGGATTATTGGTATCCGCGCGCTGCCGCCACCTTCGGCCGCATGGAATCCGAGCGTTTCGCCGTCTACCGGCGCTACGGATTGCGCAAGGAAGCCAACCAGGTGTTGCTGGCGCGATGGCAGGAACAGGTCGGCGCGACCTTGCGCGGCCTGGATTTGCGTTTCGCCTGATCAGCGTCGCAGATCCAGCGATACGCCGAAGCGCTGCGCCTCGACCATGAAGGCGCGGGTCATCTGCACCGCGTCGTTGCGCCAGTAGAGCTGGTGCAGCTCGTTCCACAGGAAATCCTCGGGCAGCATGGCGTAGGCATAGACCTCGACATAGCGTTGCGTCTTGTCGAACGGATCGATCGTGTCGCGCCAGCCGATCTTCCAGCCCGCCAGCGCCGCGCCGGTCTGCCAGCGCGAGAAGCGGGTCTCGATCGCCGCCACTTCCAGCTCCGGTCCGGCCGGCACGCGATAGACCACCACGAAGCGATAGGCGTTGAGCTGCGCCGTCAGGGTCAGCACGTCGCCGAACGCCTCGACCCGGTATTGCGCATCGCAGGCGCCGTGGACGTAGCGCAGCGAGATCTTGGCCTTGGCCATATCGGCCAGGCGATGATCCTGCGCCTGGTCGGCGAACGGCACCGGCTCGACCTGAACCGCGCGCAACGCCAGCGGCATGTCGCGGCTGAGAAAGGCGTCGGTGCGCTGTTGCGCGTCGTCCATCGTCGGCATGGGAATTCCCCGATCTGCCAAGGTTAAACGCGCCGCGCGGCGGTCGGCTCCCGTCCCCGGTCGCGGCGCCGGCCGAACGGGTGAACGGCTGTTTACCCGGCCGCGCCGCTCGTGCCATGCTGCCGCCCTTCGGGGAGGACCAGCATGCATTACGAGACGCTCAATTTCGTTGCCGCCGACGGCATCGCGCGCATGACCTTGAACCGGCCGGACCGGCTCAACGCCATGTCGCCGCGCATGATCGAGGAGATCAACCTGGTGCTGGATCGCTGCGACAAGGACGAGGCGATCCGCGTGCTGGTGATGACCGGCACCGGCCGCGGCTTCTGCGCCGGCGCCGACCTGACCGGCATCGGTCCCAGCCCCAGCGACACCAGCGGCGGCCATATCGATATCGGTCCGTCGATGGAGAAGCTGTTCAACCCGATGATCCGCGCCATCCGCGCGCTGGAAAAGCCGGTGGTGGCGGCGGTCAACGGCGTGGCGGCGGGCGGCGGCGCCAATCTGGCGCTGGCGGCCGATATCTGCATCGCCGCCAAATCGGCCACTTTCAAGCAGGCCTTCGTCGCCATCTCGCTGATCCCCGATCTGGGCGGCACCTGGTTCCTGCCGCATCTGGTGGGCGACGCGCGCTCGCGCGGCCTGGCCATGCTGGGCGACAGCATCGGCGCCGAGCAGGCTGCCCAATGGGGCATGATCTGGCAGGCGGTCGACGATGAGCAGTTCCCGGCCGAGGTCGACAAGCTGGCGCGCCGCCTGGCCGACGGGCCCAAGGCGCTGGGCAGCATCAAGAAGGCGCTGAACGCGGCGCCGCACAACACGCTGGCCCAGCAGCTCGAGCTGGAGAAGCAGCTGCAGAGCGAGCTGGGCCGCAGCCACGATTTCGTCGAAGGCGTGGCCGCCTTTCTGCAGAAGCGCAAGGCCAACTTCAAGGGCCGCTGACGGCGCGCTCGCGGCGGTAAGGGGGAGAGACGATGACGGCGATTCGCGAGATCACCAGCGGCCTGCAGTTTCCCGAAGGGCCGATCGCCATGCCGGACGGTTCGGTGATCCTGGTCGAGATCAAGCGGCAGACCCTGACCCGCGTGATGCCGGACGGCACGCACCGGATCGTCGCCCATCTGGGCGGCGGGCCCAATGGCGCGGCGATGGGGCCGGACGGCAAGATCTATGTCTGCAACAACGGCGGCTTCGAGTGGCACGAGCGCAACGGCCGGGTCTATCCCGGCATGGCGCCCGATTACTATACCACCGGCTCGATCCAGCGCGTCGATCCCGACACCGGCAAGTTCGAGACGCTCTACGATCGCTGCGGCAGCCAGAAGCTGAACGGCCCCAACGACATCGTGTTCGACGCCGCCGGCGGGTTCTGGTTCACCGACCTGGGCAAGACCTATGCCCGTCATGCCGATCGCGGCGTGGTGTACTACGCCAAGGCCGACGGCTCTTCGATCCAGGAGATGATCTTCCCGCTCGAGCGGCCCAACGGCATCGGCCTGTCGCCCGACGAGAAGACGCTCTATGTCGTGGAGACGCCGACCGCGCGCTGCTGGGGCTTTTCGCTCAGCGCGCCGGGCGAGATCCGGTCGGCCGACGGTCCTTATCGCGGCGAGAAGGGCAAGGTGGTGGCGGGGCTGGGCGGCTACCAGTTCTTCGATTCGCTGGCGGTGGACGGCGCGGGCAATATCTGCGTCGCCACCCTGGTCAATGGCGGCATTACGGTGATCGCGCCCGACGGCGCGAAGACCGAGCACATCGCGATGCCCGACAGCATGACCACCAATATCTGCTTCGGTGGCCCAGATCTGCGCACCGCCTATATCACCCTGTCGGGCAGCGGCCGGCTGGTGACGATGGAATGGCCGCGACCCGGCCTGGCGCTGAACTTCCTCAACAAATAGGACGCGCTGACGGCAGCGTGGCCGGTGTGCTAAGCCTCGCCCAGCAATTGCGAGGAGAACAGACATGGCCGACGCTTTCATCTGCGACGCGGTGCGCACGCCGATCGGACGCTACAACGGATCGCTGTCCGGGGTGCGCACCGACGATCTGGGCGCGCTGCCGATCAAGGCGCTGATCGAGCGCAACCCCAAGGTCGACTGGGCGGCCGTGGACGACGTGGTGTTCGGCTGCGTCAACCAGGCCGGCGAGGACAACCGCAACGTGGCGCGCATGTCGGGCCTGCTGGCCGGGCTGCCGGTCGAGGTTGCGGGCCAGACCGTCAACCGGCTGTGCGGCTCGGGCATGGAGGCGACCGGCGCCGCCGCGCGCGCCATCAAGACCGGCGATGCGCAGATCGTGATCGCCGGCGGCGTCGAGGGCATGACCCGCTCGCCTTATGTGATGGGCAAGCCCGCTGGCCCGTTCGACCGCTCGATGAAGCTGGAAGACACCGTGCTGGGCTGGCGCTTCGTCAATCCGGCGATGAAGCGGCTGCACGGCGTCGACACCATGGGCCAGACCGCCGAGAATGTCGCCCTGGAGCACCAGATTGGCCGCGAGGACCAGGACGCCTTCGCCCTGCGCAGCCAGCAGCGCTGCAAGGCGGCGATGGAGCGCGGCTTCTTCAAGCACGAGGTGATCGCCGTCACCGTGCCCTCCGGCAAGACCACAAAGGTCTTCGACACCGACGAGCATCCGCGCGCCGACACCACGCTCGAAGGCCTGGCTAAGCTGCCGGCGGCGTTCCGCGAGGGCGGCTCGGTCACGGCCGGCAATTCCTCCGGCATCAACGACGGCGCCTGCGCCATGATCGTGGCGTCCGAGGCGGCGGTGAAGAAATACGGCCTCAAGCCGCGCGCCCGTATCCTGGCCAGCGCCTCGGCCGGCGTGCCGCCGCGGGTCATGGGCATCGGCCCGGTGCCCGCCACCCGCAAGGTGCTGGAGCTGACCGGCAAGAAGATCGGCGATTTCGACGTCATCGAGCTGAACGAGGCTTTTGCCGCCCAGGGCCTGGCGGTGCTGCGCCAGCTTGGCCTGCCCGACGCCGCCCCCCATGTGAACCCCAATGGCGGGGCGATCGCGCTGGGCCATCCGCTGGGCGCCAGCGGCGCGCGGCTGGTGGTGACCGCGCTCAACCAGCTCGAACAGACCGGCGGCCGCTACGCGCTGTGCACGATGTGCATCGGCGTCGGGCAGGGCATCGCCATGGCGATCGAGCGGGTACTGTAGCTTTTATTGCGGGAGCGATTCACACCCGCGATGATGTCATCGCGGGCGATCGCACCCGCTAGCGTCGCAAAGTCGCCGTCACCACGCCGGCGCCGATCAGCACCGTGCCGCCGCTGCGGTTGACCCAGCGCTGCACGGCGGGGCGGCGGATGATGTGGCGGGCGCGGCTGGCCAGCAGCGCGTAGCCGAGCGCATTGATCGCCGCCAGGGTGACGAAGGTGGCGATCAGCAGCGCCGCCTGCGGCCAGTAAGGCAGGTCCGGCCGCATGAACTGCGGCACGAAGGCGACGAAGAAGGCGATGCTCTTGGGGTTGAGCGCCGTGACGACATAGGCATGGGCGAACATGCGTCGGCCCGAGCGCGTCGTCGTTGCGGCCGCCGCGCCGTCGCCCGCCGGCGCGCGCCACAGCCTGATGCCGAGGAAGATCAGATAGGCCGCGCCGACCCATTTCAGGATCGTGAACAGCGTCGCCGAGGCCGCCAGCAGCGCGCCGACGCCGAGCAGCGAAAGCGTCATGGCGGTAAGGTCGCCCAGCGCCACGCCGGCAACGATGAACAGCGCCGCGCGCCGTCCTTCGCCCAGCGCATAGCCCAGCACCAGCGCCACGGTGGGTCCGGGGACCACCAGCAGCAGGCAGGCGGCGGCGACGAAAGCCAGCCAGAGATCGAGCGACATTCGGGCATCTCCTTGCAGCATCTCATTGCGGCATCGCGTTGCGATCCTGCCGGCCACTAAGCCGTTGACGCCCGGCGCTTGTAAAGCGGTAGCGCGGATGGGTAGTGTCTCAGTTTGAGGTTGTGGATTGATTCAGCAGCCCCGAAACACAAAACCCGCCCTTGGCGGGGCGGGTTTTGGGACCGTGACACTATCTAGGCTGCTCTGGGCTTGTCATCGCCCGGTGAACAGCCTGCCTAGCAAGCTAGGTCTTAATGCCCGAAGGCCGGGCTACAGCTATTAAATAGCATCACCTTCCTATTTTATCAAGGCGGCAAGCCCCAATCCGTGGATAACCGCCATCCTAATACCGTGCAAATCATGAGGCAAAACAATCGGATATTCCCATTTTCGGCGCCCGACTTTGAAGCCATTGAGTCGTGTGCACGATAGATTTGTAACCATGTCGCATTTAGCCCAACAATCCAGACCGTCATCTTCCTGCGGGTGGTAGTTCTTCGACATTTTGTAAACAAACGGCAACGCATGCCGGGGCGGCGTTAGGCTAATTGGTACTACAGTCGTGATCTCGGAGCGGTATGGGAGGCGCGGCGAGATCACTACCACCGGCCGTACCTTAGTCATTTCCGGCTCTTTGAAGTCGCTAAAATCGCACATGAACATTTGGCCGGCTCGTGGAAAGAATGGGATGGGCATTAGCCGGTTAGCTCCGCGATTTTTTCTAGCGACCAAACATGATCACTGACGCTGGCGGCCATGGCCGGCGTAATCCGCAAAGTCTTGTGGATGCGGGCGAAGTTGTAAAACATAAAATGCAGCGCAACCGCGTGAGCGTGGTTCTCGACCTTCTTTGAGAAGGCGTTGGTCAGGCGGGTAAACCGGCGGCACCCCATACGCATCGTTAGGTTTTGCCGCTCTACAAACGACGTGGAAATGTGCTTTTTGTCCGGGCGGCCGACCATCGGCTGCCGCTCGCAGCCAACACACTCGGGCGGGCTGTAGCGTTTTTCCGTGCCGTGCGGGTGGCCATAGATTTTGACGAGCATGGCGTAATCGACGTCGATGCCGAACGCCTCGTCCACCGCTTCGATGTAGGGCTTGAAGCCGTCGCTGGTTAGCTGGACGCGAGACGCCAGCCGGGTCGCCAGATCGGCAATGAACAGTTGCGCGGCCTCGCTATCCCGGTTGCCGATGTACCAGGACGGCACCAGCTTGGTATCGGCGCAAAGAGCGGTCCAGGTCCAGATATCGCCGTAGCCCTTCGCCTTCTGATCCTCCGAGACGTTTTTGGCCTTGGCTCCGACAAAGGACCAAATCTCATCAACCTGTACCCGCTTGCAGGGCAGATTGCGGAATGCCTTGTCCTGATATTCCGAAGCCGCATGACCCACATCGACCAGCAGCTTAGTAACGGTGTTGATTGAAACATCGGCCAGCCTGGAAGCCGCGCGTAGGCTATTCCCCTCGCAGAGAAAGCCGAGGATTTGGGCGCGTTTCGATACAGGGAGCTTGTTCATGTCAATCAACATGACGGCGCCCTCTGTATTTGTCAAGCATTTAGTTCATTTTGATTCCATCAATAAGCAATCAGCTAAGTTATTGATTCACTTCAATAATCCAATTGACTTTAGCTGCTGATATGCGAATTTAAAGGTGTGCACCCGGTGGGATTCGAACCCACACGCTCCGCCAAGAACCACGGTTTTAAAGACCGCTGTGTCTACCAATTCCACCACGGGCGCGCAGAGGCAGAGAGGGTCAAACCCTCCTACCGGTCATGAGCCACATGACGCTTGCCTCCTTTCAGTCCAGATCGATTAGGCGTTGCCCCGGCGTTCCAGCGCCGGGGTTCTTCTTTTCCGCCTCCGGCGGAACGAAGAACCACGTTACTCCCTCGCGGCGGGCGAGCCCCCGCTTTAAGAGTCTATAAAGCGTCATTCCAACGGTCTTTTCGTGGGTTTCCATGCCATAGGTGGCCGCAATAAATTGGCGGATTTCCGCCGCTCGCGTACCACGATCACTGGCTACTTTTAGTCTATCAAGCACCAAATCTTTTATCTTATGCTGTCCCTGTGACGGCGCCGGCTGGGGCGCGACGGGCTGATCGGCCCGCAGGGCCGCCCTCTCTAGGGCCGCGCGGACGCGCGCTGTGGCCTCAGCAAGCGGCATTGATGTTGCGCCAGGAGGCATTGGAAGATCGCCGCCAAACAACCGCGACGTAACGCTCAGATGCGTTAGCCCAGCTATAACTTGGCGTATGTCGCGGTCAATATTCCCGCGCAGGCGTTCTAGGCGCTCGCGCCGCTGCACAAGACTGGCGTATTTCGCCTCCAGCCCCGCTAAAATCGCCGCATCGTCTCGGTGATGGTCAGCCATAATGCCAACCGTATCCGGGAATCACAAAGACATCAACATAAATCTGATGCCGCAATCATGTTTTCTGTTTGTTCCAGCGAACCTTGGCGGCCCTACTAGCAATCTCTCGTCGCTCTGCGGATGTTAGCGTCTTGGCGCGCGCCTTCCCACCGGCCTTTCCGCCGGGACGGCCGCGCGGCGGGGCCTTCGGGTCTTGATCTTCCCCTGTCGCGATCTTGGTTATGGCGAACGCGCGCTTGTTCAAGTCTGCGGGCCGGCGCTCGCCCTTTGGTCCTTTTGCCATGCCCCAATGTAAACTGACGCCCTGTGGATTACACGCGCTGGTCAAGATGCTTATTTTCAAACTGAGACACTACCCGCGGATGCCGATTTTGCTTTTTCTTTCAGGCTGTTGCGGTTGGCGCTAGGGTGAGGCCATGAGCCATCGCATCGCCCCGTCTGTCGCCATCGTCGGCAGCGGCCCGTCCGGCTTCTACGCCGTCGACGGTCTGAGCCGCGCCCTGCCGGGCTGCCGCATCGACATCGTCGACCGGTTGCGCACGCCCTACGGGCTGGTGCGCTTCGGCGTGGCGCCCGATCACCAGGGCACCAAGGCGGTGGCGCGCCAGTTCGAGCGCCTGGCGCTGAAGCCGGGCATCCGCTTCCTGGGCGGCATCGAGCTGGGCCGCGACATCAGCCTGGCCGAGCTGCGCGCCCATTACGACGCGGTGGTGATCGCCATCGGCGCGGCGCAGGATCGCAAGCTGGGCATTCCCGGCGAGGATCTGCCCGGCGTGTTCGGCTCCTGGCAGTTCGTCGGCTGGTACAACGGGCATCCCGATTTCGCCGCGCTCGATGTCAAGCTGCCGGGCAGCGCCGTGGCGGTGATCGGCAACGGCAATGTGGCGATCGACCTGGTGCGGGTGCTGGCCAAGACGCCGCAGGAGATGCAGGCGTCGGATCTGTGCGATCACGCTGCGGCGGCGATCCATGCCGCGACGCTCACCGATATCTACATGATCGGCCGGCGCGGCCCGGCCCAGGCCAGCTTCACCTCGGCCGAACTGGCCGAGCTGGGTCATCTGGCGCGCGCCGTGCCGGTGATCGAAGGCGCCGATGTTCCACCGGCGTCGGGTGCGGCGGATGCGGCCGAAGCCAGGATCAAGGACAGGAACCTGGAGATCATGCGCGGCTTTGCGTCGAACGTCGCCGGCAGCAAGGCGATCACGATTCATATGCTGTTCGATCACAAGCCGGTCGCCATCGAGGGCGATGGCAAGGTCGAGCGACTGATAGTTCAGCCGTCGGCCGGCGGCGCGGCCAGGACCCTGGCGGTCGGCACGGTGATCGGCGCCATCGGCTATCGCAGCGCCGCGCTCGATACGCTGGCGCTCGACCAGGATCGCGGCGTGATCGCCAGCCGCGACGGCGAGATCGAGCCCGGCCTCTATGTGGTGGGTTGGGCCAAGCGTGGACCCAGCGGGGTGATCGCCACCAACCGCGCCGATTCGCTCGCCGTGGCGGATCGCGCCACGGCCTATCTCAAGGGCGTCGCACTGGCGCAGCGGCCGCCGCTCGACGACCTCCTCGCCGCGCGCGGCATCGTGCCCAGCGACTTCGCCGCCTGGCAGGCGATCGACCGCGCCGAGATAGAAGCCGGCAAGGCGATCGGCCGGCCCCGTCGCAAACAGGTTTCACCCTAGATCTTCGGCGCCGCGACACGCCCTTCGCCGGTTTCCTTTCCGCCAAAGCCGGTACATCGGCGCTGATTCGTTCCGCGACGCGCCCAGCGCCGGCGGATGGACGCCCCTTTCGCCATTCGCCCGCGCCGGCTCCCACTCGATTGATAAAAGCAACGGAATCGTTGTTTTTCAGATACTTAATAGTATCGATTTGCAATCGGTAAATTTGCAGCCATAGTACAAAAAGCCACGCACTGATTAAGCGCCGGCTATCTGCGATTTTTGAGCCGTTTCTTTAGAGAATGGGGATCGACCATGCAAAATCTGGCCACAGGCCATACCGCGCCTTCCGCTCCCCCGCACCGGCCAGCCGACCGCCTCCGAGCGATTGTCGCGCCGTGCCTCGCGTCGCGCCACTGACCCGCCGCGCGCCTCAAATCTGAAGGATCACGATCATGGCCAAGCACTACACCTATATGTTCGTGCCGTCCGGCGGCACCGGCTACGTCGCCCTGACCCAGTCGACCACACCGGGGGTCATCGGCTCGACGACCGTCATCGCCTCGCTGTACGACAACGGCTCCTTCCACATCGCCTTCGGCGATGTCAGCGGCAGCCAGTACATCAACGGTACGATCCCTGCCGGCGACTCCAACAACCTGGCGGATCCAGACATCCTGTCGCTCGACTCCGGCGCCAGCAACACGATCCTGGTGTGGGACGAGCGCACCATCACGCAGCAGCCGAACAATCCTTACAACCTCTACGGCGGCACCCACGGCAACGTCTACAACGACGCCGACGGCCGCTACGGCCTGCCCGGCGGCGGCACCGACCAGACCGCGGCCATCGACGTGATCATGCTGGGCCAGGGCTCGAGCTACGACACGTCCCAGAACATCATCGATCTTGGCTACAACGCCGCCGGCGGCGGCATCGCCTACAGCACCAACGTCACCATTATCGGCGGTCCGGGCCGCGACCTGATCATCGGCGGCGAAGGCAACGACCTGATCTATGGCGGCGACGATCATACCGGCATCGGCGAAGGCATCTGGGCCGGCAGCGGCAACGACACGATCTATGGCGGCGCCAATCTGGGCGACACCGTCAACCCCGACGCCCCGTCAAACACCGGCGGCGACGATCTCTACGGCTATGCCGGCAACGACGTCATCTACGGCGCCAATGACGGCGACGTCTATTACGGCGACGGCGGCAACGACACGATCTACGGCGCCGGCGCCGGCGGCACCGGCACGCTGGGATCGGGCTACAACGGCGACAAGGTCACCTTCTTCGGCGGCGACGGCAACGACACGCTCTATGCCTCGGCCAACGTGGGTTCGAACGGCGTCACCAGCACCAAGGAGTTCTTCTTCGGCGGCAATCCCTCGGCGCTGTGGAACGACCACAATTTCGTCCAGGTCGCCAACGGCGCCGACACCGGCACCATGGACGTGGTGTCGTACCAGAATTCCGGCGTCGCCATCACCGTCAACCTCAACGGCAGCGTTGCCTACCACGCCGACAAGGAAGGCCAGGCGGTGCCGGAGAACACTCTGCTGGGTACCGGCGCCGGCGGCGCGGTCAACGACGTGTTCTTCGGCATCGAAGGCATCGTCGGTGGCACCCAGGGCGATACGCTGATCGGCGACGGCAAGGCCAATTTCTTCAGCGGGCTGGGCGGCAGCGACACGCTTTCCGGAAATGCAGGCAACGACACGCTGTGGGGCGGCTCGGCCAACGATACCCTCTATGGTGGCCTGGGAACGGACACTGTCGATGGTGGCGATGGCAACGATCTGATCTATGTGCGCGGCGACCAGAACGCCACGGCCAATACCACCGGCTGGGACGGCACCACCGGCAGCGCCGGCATCGTCTTGGGAGTGGGTGGGCACTTCCAGCCGCTGGATATCGTCACCGGCGGGACCGGCACCGATACGCTCTTCCTGGACGACACGGCCAACAACCCAAACAAGGGCGTCTTCTACAATGCCTATGGCGGCGGCGTTTTGCAGCTGTCCGGAATCGAGATCATTGCGGCGACGGCCTTCGCCGATGTCATCAATCTGACCAACGGCAGCAACGGTGCCTATGCCGAGAACGTCTCGATCTTCGCCGGAGACGGCGCGGACGTGGTGTTCTCGGGCTCGGGCAACGATCTGATGGTGGGCGACTCGCTGATCGCCGGCGTGGCCAGCGACACGCTGTTCGGCGGCACCGGCAACGACACGATCTTCGGCGACGTGCAGGATTCGCTGACCACCTCGGGCGCCACCGACACGATCTACGGCGGCGAGGGCAACGACACGGTGTTCGGCGGCGCCGGCAACGACAGCATCTTCGATGTCGACAGCACCGCCCATCTGGCCGACACCTCGATCAACGGCGGCGACGGCGCCGACCTGATCGTCGCCAACTTCACCAACACTGCTGCGGTCGCCGTGCTCAACGGCGGCGCCAACAGCGGCTCGGACCTGGCCGACAGGGTGTTCACCACCGGCAGCTACGATCACGTCAATTCCAGCCTCGGCCTGGGCGACGACAGGTTCTACGGCTCCTCCTCCGGCAGCGGCAACCTGGTCGACACCGTGTTCGGCGAATCCGGCAACGACGCCATCGCCGGCTGGCTGGGCAACGACGTGCTGTTCGGCGGCGACGGCGACGACGTGCTGTGGGGCGGCGCCGGCACCGACACGCTCTATGGCGGCATCGGCACCGACTACCTCTATCCGGGCACTGGCGGCGCGGACCTCATGTATGGCGGTGCCGGCGTCGACTATTACTACGTGTCGCGCGTCGACGGCACCGCCGACCAGATCTGGGACGAGGCGCGCATCGCCAACAGCGGCACGGCGGAAAACTACCTGTTCATCCTGCCCGACGTCGACCAGGCCACCGGCAACTACGTCGCGGGCAGCGGCGTCTACGAGACCGATCACAACATCATGAACGCCTCGGGCATGGTGCAGCTGGTCAATAGCGGCGGCGATTTGTGGACGCTCAGCGTCATCAGCGGCACCGGATCCTCCGGGCCGCAGACCACGGTCAATTTCGACGACCGCGACATCGCCTCGATCGTGCTGTGGAACAGCGACGCCGCCAGCACTACCGGCCACACTTTCCAGGTCTACAACTACGACCCGATCTCCCACACCTACGTATTCTCCCAGGAAATCTAGCCGCCGCTTCGGCGATCGACCGGGAAGGCCGCCTCCGGGCGGCCTTTTCGTTTCGGCGGCGCTTTAAATCGGGGGCGGGCCGGGCGTAGGATCGCCCATCCGCGGCCCGCCCGAGCGCCGCTGCGGCAAGCTGCCTTCCGGGTGCGCCATGATCGCCGATGTCAAAGTCACCGAATTGTTTCCGACGCCGATCTGGTCGGTCGCCCTGAAGGCGGAAGCCGCCGCCGAGCTGAACGGCCGGCTGATGGCCGAGATCCGCCGCCTGACCGAACCGCGGCCGCCCATTCCCTCGGGCGTCAGCTGGCAGACCGATCCGGTGGTGCACCGTCTGCCGGCCTTCGCCCCGCTGGTCAGCCTGATCAGCCGCGCCGCCACCGGCGCCATGACTTTTCTGGGCTTGCGCCAGCGCGCCGCGTCGATCACCGGCATGTGGGTCAACATCAATCCGCCCGGGGCGCGCAATTCGGGCCATACCCATCCCAACAACTTCCTGTCGGGGGTGTATTACGTCGACATTCCCCCCGGCGAGGGGAAGATCGATTTCGCCGATCCGCGCGTGCAGGCCGAGGTGATGATGCCGCCGATCGCCGAGGGCAATCGCTTCAACGGCAACACCATCACGATGAACGTCGAGCCGGGCCGCATCATCATGTTCCCGGCCTGGCTGCGCCATTCGGTGCCGATCAACCGGTCCAACGGTGACCGCATCAGCATCGCCTTCAACCTGATGGTCGACAACTACGTCGACGAGGCCAGCCCGCCGCTATGGTCCGGCACCGTGCCGATCGATCCGAAGGAATTGGCCTGAAGGAATGCCGCGGATGCGCGACCGCCCATTCCGGCGATCTACAACGCAGCGGTCGAGCGGCCGGCGCGTGCCCGATCGCGATGGCGAATTTCGATCCTGGGGAGGGAAGGCAATGCAACGACGTTCCTTTCTGCTGACCCTGTGTCTGGCGCCTTGGCTGTCGCCATCCGCCCGGGCCGCCACGCCGCTGACGGTGATCTATATCGGCGGATGGGATTGCCTGCCTTGCGCCGCCTGGAAGCGGGAACACAAGGCCGATTGGCTGGCCTCGCCGGAGTTCAGGCGCATCAAGTGGATCGAAATCGAGGCGCCTCATCTGACCGAGGTCTATGAAGATGCCTACTGGTCCTACGATTTGCGCCCGATCCGCGACCAGTTGCCGAAGAAGGTCGGTACGCCGCGCTTCCTGATCGTGCGGGACGGCAAGGTCGTATCCAATCATTTTGGGAAATGGACCAATACCCTTGCCGACCTGAAGCGTCTGCTCGCCAAGCAGGGCTGACCCGGCGGGCAGTCCAAATTCCGCGCCCGTCACATTGCTCGGCCCCAGGGAGCAAGCCACCGCCTGCTTTGTCCCCGTTTGACGGGCGTCGCGGTTGGCTCTCCGATCGATAGCGATTTGGCGGACGAAGCCGTGGCGTCCCCGAGAGGAATCGAACCTCCGACCCACAGTTTAGGAAACTGTTGCTCTATCCTGCTGAGCTACGGGGACTCACGACGGGGCTGTTATAGCCGCGCCGGCGGCCTCGTCAAAGCCGCCATTTCGCCTGTCGAGCCCGCCGCCCTTGCATCTCCTCCAGCCGTGCTAAAGTGGCCGCCAAAGCATTGGGGCAACGGGCAATATGGCAGGCAAGGCGACATCCACCGGCAGGAACGCGGGCAACGCGGCGGCAAAGCTTCTGGGCGTGGAACGCCCGGTCGATTCCCTGCATGAGGGGCAGAAGCATCCCTATCGGCGGCCGCGCGACGCGGCCACCCTGATCATCGTGCGCCAGGGCAAACGGGCGCCGGAAATCCTGCTCGGCTGCCGTGACGCGGCGCATGCCTTCATGCCCAACCGCTACGTGTTTCCCGGCGGTCGGGTCGATCTGGCGGACGGCCATGTTCCCGTCGGCAGCGGTCTGCGCGCCGATGTCGAGGATCGCCTGCTGCGCGCCGCGACGCCGAGCCGCGCCCGGGCCCTGGCGATCGCCGCGATCCGCGAGACCTTCGAGGAAACCGGGCTGATTATCGGGCGCAAGGCCAAGCAGTCGGTGGCCGGGCCGGTCGACGAGGCGTGGCGGGGATTTCTCGACGCCGGTTTCGCGCCTGCCCTCGACGCGCTCGACTATATCGCCCGCGCCATCACGCCGCCGGGCCGGCCGCGCCGCTTCAACGCCCGCTTCTTCATGGCCGATGCCACCTCGATCGCCGGCGGCACCATCAAGAGCAACGGCGAGCTGGGCGATATCCGCTGGGTGCCGCTCGACGAGGCCCAGCAGCTCCCGGTCCCGACCATTACCAGCCTGGTGCTGGGCGAGGTGGCGCGCCTGATCAAGGAACCGCCCCGGCGCAGCCTCAGCCGGCGCATCCCGCTGTTCAAGACGGTCTACGGCAAGCACCTGCTGCTGCAGGAATGAGCCCGATCTGGCGGGCGATCGTCGGACAATTCCTTTCTGTCCGGCCTTGCTGCGACCTTAGAAGGATTGCGACGGCGCATATTTGATGAAAGAGTTAGATAAAGTCTCCTTTCACAACGATCCTCGGACGTGCCCAAAAAATCGGTTCTGATCATCACCTTGCCGATGGGGCTGGGCGGCGTCACCGCGCAGACCCTGGCGGCCGGACGGCTATTGCAGCGCGCAGGCTACGAGGTGCAATTCGCGTGGCGAGCGTCCTACAAGGAGTGGCCCGCGCTCTCGGTGCCGTTGTGGCGTCTGGGCCGGGCGCGGCCGGGCGTCGTGGAGGAAGACCTCGAAGGCTTCCGCGCCACCCAGGTCGGCACTTGGCTGCCCGAATTCGAATGGGCGCATCATCAGGCCTGGGGCGGCTGGAACCGGCTGATCGATGCCTTCGCCCACCATATCGTGATCTCGGGCAATTTCCTGCCGGCCTGGGGCCTGTTCAAGCGGGGCCTGCCCAGCTTCAACTGGATCGCCACGCCTTACTGGCCCGATCGTGCCGACCGGGTGAAGACCTGGCCGCTGTGGCGGCGGCTCTACGACAGGGTGTTCAACAGTCCGTTTGCCCTTGCCCAGGAACGCCGGCTGGTCCGCCACGCCGACAGCTGGACCATCAGCGACTACACCACGCGCGCGCTGCGGGCCCTGGCGCCGGACAATCGCGTGCGCGGCAAGGTCATCATTCCCGTCGATATCGAGCGCTTCCATCCCGACGATCGTCGGCCTTCCTCCAACGATCGTCCGGTGCGGCTGTGCTTCAGCGGCCGCGTCTCCGATCCGCGCAAGGGCATGCCGCTGCTGCTGGATGCCTTCGCCAGGGTGGCGGCACAGCGCGCTGCGGTCGAACTGGTGATCTATGGCGACCTGACGCTGGAGGCGCTGCGCCAGCGCTACGACGTCGCCGCCATCGCCGACCGGCTTTCGGTTCGGCCGGCGGTGGCGCATGAGGCGTTGCCGGAGATGTTGCGCCAGGCCGATATCTTCGTGCTGCCGTCCTACCAGGAGGGCCTGTCGCAGATTGCCGCCGAGGCGATGGCGAGCGGCTGCTGCGTGGTGTCGACCCGCTGCGGCGGTCCGGAGGAATTCGTGCTCGACGGCGAGACCGGCCTGCTGGCCGATCTCGATTCCGACGACCTGGCCGATGCGCTGTTGCAGGCGATCGACGACGCGAGCTTGCGGCGACGGCTGGCGGGGAACGGCGTGGCCCTGATCCGGCAGCGCTACACCCCTGCCCTGTTCGAGCGACAGTTCATGGAAGCGTTCGCCACCATCTATCCCGCGGCCTGACGCCATGTCCTCCCTATTCGAGAAACTGCATCGTCGCATCAGCGACAGCGGCGTGGCCGAACAACAGCGCAACCGGCATTGGTGGGAAGCCCTGCCGATGACCTACGAGGCCTGGGAGGATGGCGGCCGGGGCGCCGCGGCTGATGCCGACCTGCTCGCGACGCGCACCCGCTTCCTCGCGGCCGATCCTGGCTGACCCAGGATTTCGATTTCGGCCGCTATCGCGGCCGCACCGTGCTGGAGATCGCTGCGGCGCCGGCGGCGCGGCCTGTCACATGGCCGCGCGCGTGCTGCGGCCCACGGGCAGCCTGCTGGTCATGGTCTACAACAGGGCGAGCCTGCGCTACTGGGTCAAGGGGCTGATCTGGCTGCTGCTGCGCGGGCGACTGTTCGCCGGCGACACCATGCGCGGCGTGCAGCGGCATTTCACCGACGGCTTCTACCACCGTCATTTCACGCCGCGCGAATTGTCGGCGATCTGCCGGACGATCGGCTTGCAGCCGCGCCGCGTGGCCGTGACCCACATGGCCAAGAAGATGCTGCCGCTGGTGCCGCGCGGACTCGACGAGGCGCTCAAGCACCGCTACGGCTGGCTGCTGGTGATCGAGGCCGAGAAGGCGGCGCCGCCAACCGGCGCCGGCAGGCCTGGCGCTTTAGCCTGAGCGGCCGCATCTGCGACGCGGGCCGATGCGTTTTGCGGGAGGCTTCGATATCCCTGCTGCCAGTATCGCTTTGAGCTTTGCGAAGACCTGCCTCCCGGCGCGATGGGGCGGTCGGGACAATTTCGCCCCTTCCCATCGGCGGTGTCAGGTCTGATAACCGGTCGTCGTCTGGAAAAGATTGGGGCAGTTATGCAGTGGATTCGAAAATCGCCGACCGCGGCCGGCGCGCCAGCAAGATCGGGCTACATGCTTGGCCACGCCGTGGCGCGATAAGCCCCTGGGCGGCGAGATACGCCGCGACGGCTTGCCGCCCGTTCCGTCCAAAGCATCTGCCGATCGATCGCGTTTCCCGTTAATCCGCGCTGTGGCTCGGGCATCGCCCCGGGGCGCCGCGCCGTTGAAAAAAGTCGAGGTAGTCAGTTGTCCAAGATCGATGAAAAGCTCGAACCAATCCTGGCCGAAGTGCTGCGCCGCAATGTCGGCGAGACCGAATTCCACCAGGCCGTTATCGAGGTGCTGGAAAGCCTGGGCCGGGTCATCGCCAAGAAGCCGGAATATCTCGATCGCGCGCTGATCGAGCGGCTGTGCGAGCCGGAACGCCAGATCATCTTCCGGGTGCCCTGGGTCGACGACAAGGGCCAGGTGCAGATCAATCGCGGCTTCCGGGTGCAGTTCAATTCCGCCCTGGGGCCCTATAAAGGCGGGCTGCGCTTTCACCCCTCGGTCAACCTGGGCATCATCAAATTCCTGGGCTTCGAGCAGATCTTCAAAAACGCCCTGACCGGGATGCCGATCGGCGGCGGCAAGGGCGGGTCGGACTTCAACCCGCGCGGCCGCTCGGACAGCGAGGTGATGCGGTTCTGCCAGTCGTTCATGACCGAGCTCTACCGCCACCTGGGCGAGTACACCGACGTGCCGGCCGGCGATATCGGCGTCGGCGGCCGCGAGGTCGGCTATCTGTTCGGCCAGTTCAAGCGGCTGACCAACCGGTACGAGGCCGGCGTGCTGACCGGCAAGGGCCTGGTCTATGGCGGTTCGCGCGCCCGCACCGAGGCGACCGGCTACGGCGCGACCTATTTCGTCGACAGCATGCTGAAGACCAGGGGCGCCAGCTTCGAAGGCCGCAAATGCGTGGTCTCCGGCTCGGGCAATGTCGCGATCTACACCATCGAGAAGATCCAGGAATTCGGCGGCATCGTCGTGGCGTGCTCGGATTCCAACGGCTACGTGGTGGACGAAAACGGCATCGATCTCGACCTGCTCAAGGAGATCAAGGAAGTCCGCCGCGAGCGCGTGTCCCGCTATGTCCAGCTCAAGAAGACGGGCACGCAATATATCGAGCATGGTTCGATCTGGAACGTGCCCTGCGATGTGGCCATGCCGTCGGCCACGCAGAACGAATTGACCGGCAAGGACGCCGGCGCGCTGGTGCGCAACGGCGTCGTCGCGGTCGGCGAAGGCGCCAACATGCCGTGCACGCCGGACGCGGTGCGGGTGTTCCAGGGCGCGGGCGTGCTGTTCGCGCCGGGCAAGGCCGCCAACGCCGGCGGCGTCGCCACCTCGGCGCTCGAAATGCAGCAGAACGCCTCGCGCGACAGTTGGAGCTTCGCCCAGACCGAGCAGCGGCTGGCCTCGATCATGCGCAGCATCCACGATACCTGCGCCGAGACCGCCGAGGAATATGGCGTGCCGGGGAACTACGTGCTGGGCGCCAATATCACCGGCTTCGAGCGCGTCGCGGCGGCCATGACCGCGCTCGGCATCATCTGAGGACGTGACCATCGGTCCGGGACGGCGTGGCGCATGCCGCCCGTCTCAGCCGATGGTTTCGGCCGATGGCATGGCCGAGCCGATGGTCGATGCCGGCAAAGCCGATCGTTCCTGTCGGCGCCGACTGGCAGCACCGATGGGGCAGCGCCGACTGGGCAGCGCCAACTGGGCGGCGCCAACTGGGCGGCGCCGGGATGGCTGCTCAGCCGCCGTAGAACACGTTGTCGCCGAGATCCTTCATTTCCAGGATCGCCGCATCGGGGCGGCCGGCCGGCTGGCGATGGACATGGGCCTGGGTGACCTCGGCGATCACGATGTGGTGGTCACCGCGCTCGACGATCTGCACCACCGTGCATTCCACCGTCGCCATGGCGCTGTCGATGATCGGCGCGCCATTGTCGCCGGGCCGGAACGCCTGGCCGGAAATCTTGTCGCCCTCGACCGCGGCCGGTTTGAAGAAGGCAAAGGCCACGGCCTGCTGTCCCTTGCCCAGCATGTTGAGCGCGAAGCGGCCGGTTTCCTTGGTGGCGGCATAGATGCCGGAATCGGCCTTGACGCCGACCACCACGAGCGGCGGGGAAAAAGCCGTCTGCGTCACCCAGTTCACCGTCGCGGCGGCGAGCTTGCCGTCGGCGTGCTGCGCCGTCATGACGTAGAGGCCGTAGGGAATCGCGCGAAGTGCGGTCTTCTTGGTCGCCTGATCCATGTTTCCATCCTCGGGGTCGCGGTTGTCGGTCCCGCCGTCCCTGCGAACGGCCGGACATTGCCGCCGCTATGATGGCGCGGCCGCGAGCAGGCGGCCAGTCCAATCGCCCCCGATCCGAACCGCGCCCGATCCGCTTGCGCAATCCGGCGCGAGGGAGGCGGATTGGCTACCGCTTCAGCCTGAACCGCGCTTCGGTGTTGGGTGGCCCGTCGGATTGGACCTGGCCGGTCTCGACCAGATGGATCAGATGCGCCAGCACCGAGCGGCCGGCCGCGCCGTGCAGGCGCGGATCGACCTCGGCGTAGAGTTTCCTGACCATGTCGGGAATGCGCTCGATGCCCTGGTCGAGGCATTTCAGGATCTGCCGCTCGCGCTCGCGGCGATGCTCGGCATAGGCGCGCACGAAGGGCTTGGGATCCTTTATCTCCGCGCCGTGAGTCGGGATCAGCAGCCGGTCGTCGCGCGCCAGAAGCTTGTCGAGCGATGCCATGTAGCGCTTCATGTCGCCGTCGGGCGGCGAGATCACCGTGGTCGACCAGCCCATCACATGGTCGCCCGACAGCAGCGCCTGGTCCTCGCGCACGCCGAAGCACAGGTGGTTCGACAGATGCCCCGGCGTATGGACCGCCTCGGCCGTCCAGCCATCGCCGCTGACCACGTCGCCATCGGCCAGCGCCACGTCGGGCCGGAAGCCGTGATCGCCGCCTTCCTCGACCTGCGGCATGCCCTCGCGCACCGGGTGGGGGCCATAGCCGTAGGTCGCGGCGCCGGTGGCGGCCTTGAGCGCTGCGGCGCCGGGCGAGTGATCGCGATGGGTGTGGGTCACCAGGATGTGGGTGACGGTCTCGTTGCGCACGGCGTCGAGCAGGGCGCCGATATGGGCCGGATCGTCCGGCCCGGGATCGACGATCGCCACCTTGCCGTGGCCGACAATGTAGCTGCCGGTACCGAAATAGGTGAAGGGCCCGGGATTGTTGGCCACCACGCGGCGGATCAGCGGCGTCACCGGCGCGGCCTCGCCGTAGCTGAAGGCAAGATCGCGAACGAAGGGAATGGCCATGGCCGGGTCCGTCGCTATGGGGTCGGGGTGAGCTTGTAGATGGCGTTCTTGATGTCCGACGATACATAGACCGCGCCGGACTTGCCCACCGCCACGCCGGTCGGGACGTATTGCGGGGCGCCGATCTTGTTGCCGTCCAGGCCGATCGCCAGATTGTTGGCCAGCACGGTCATGTCGCCGGTCTTGGGATCGATCGACAGCACGCGGCGCAGGCCGACCTCGGCCACGACGATCCTGCCGTCCGGCCCGACATCGATGCCTTCGGGGCCCTTCAGGTTGCCGACCGCGACCGTCTTGGCGCCGGTCGCCAGGTCGATGCGCAGGATCGATCCGGTGCCCAGTTCGGTGACGTAGACCGCGCCGGGGCCGGCCGAGGCCATCGCCACCGGCGCCTTCAGGTCCTTGACCACCGGCGTGCGATCCTTGCCGTCCTGGCCCTTGACGCGCAGCAGCGAACCGCTGCCCATCTCCAGCACCAGCAGGGTGCCGTCGTCGAGCTCGAGCGTGTCGCTGGGAGTCTGGAAGTCGTGCAGGGTCTGCAACGGCTTGCCGCTCACGCGATCGACCAGTTCGACGGTGTTGGTGAACCAGCTCGACAGCACGACGTGCCTGGCGTTGACCGAGACGTTGAACGGATAGTCGAGCTGGTCGGCGTGCATGCGCAGCAGGGTCTTGACCTCGCCGGTGGCGCCGTCGACCGAGCGATAGGCGAACAGGTCGGCGACGTAGAGCGTCTCGTTCTTGCCGTCGGAGAACACCGCGATGTCGCCCGGCATCGCCAGCTTGCCTTCGACGATGGTGCGGCTCTGGCCCGTCGTCTTGTCGATCAGGTAGATGCCGTTGTCGGCCATGTTGGTGATGAAGATGCGATTGCGCGAATCGATCGCCAGGTTGTCGATCGAGGGTTTGACGGTGGCGATCAGCGTCTTCTGTCCGCTGGCGACGTCGACCTGCACCACCTGGCCCAGCGCGGTGTCGACCACGTAGAGATAGCCGCTCTTGTCGTTGGCGAAGTTGACCGCCGCCGGAATCTTGAAGCCGGTGGCGACCGGCGTCACCGTCTTCTTGTCGACGTCGATCTTCACCACCATGCCCTTGAACCACAGCGGCCCGTAAAGCAACCCATCGGGGCCGAACTCGAAGCCGTTCAGCCCGCCCAGATCGTCCAGCACCTTGCGGGCCGGCTTGGGCGGCGTGTCGGCCTTGGGCGCGTCGGGCTTGAGCGGCGAGGTATCGATCTCCCACAGGCCGTCGCCCAGGAAATCCTGGCTGGCGAACAGCCGGCCGTCCCTGTTGAAGGCCAGCGAATTGATGCCGGGCAGGTTGTTGGCCAGTTCGCGCACCGGCTCGTCGGACTTGGTGCGACCGAACACCTGGCCGGTCAGGAACGAGGTCCAGGCCATCGCGCCGTCGGGACCGAAGGCAATGTCGTCCGCCATGCCCTTGGGCGGGCCGACGCTGACATCGACCTCGCCCGAATAGGGCTCGACCTTGTAGATCGACTGGCCGACCACCGAGCCCGCGAACAGCTGGTCGTCGCGATCGAAGGCCAGCCCGTGCACGCCATGGAAATGGGAGCCCGGCACCAGGATCTGCGTCAGGTAGGTCGCCGCTGCATCGGGCGCCGGCGGCTGGGCCGGGGCGGGCGCCGGAGCGGCGGCGGGCGGCGCGGCGGGCTTGGCGTCGGCCGGCTTTTTGGGCTGGGCCAGCGCCAGGGCCGGTGCGAGCAGCAGTCCGGCCAGCAGGACGGCGAGGAGCCGCACGCGATGGCGGGCGGAAGCGGCCCCGGAAGACGACAAGGTCATGGCGATATCCGATTGGGTTCCTGGCTATTTTACGGTCAAGCGGTCTGGCGGGTCCATGGTTTCGCGGCGCGGCCAGTCGTCCTAGAGCGGATCACGATCGGATGGAAGCGCGACAACGCTTCCATCCGATCGTGTGAATCCGCTCTATCTCTCTAAAGTGTAGAGCAAATTCACACCTTTCGACGGAATCCGGAACGATTCCGTCGAAAGGTGATTTGCTCTGGCGCGGCACGCCTAGCGCACCAGCGCCATGGACAATTCGGGGATCCAGGAGATCAGCGCCAGCACTACCAGCATCATGGCGATGAAGGGCAGGACCGAGCGGCAGATGAAGCCGAAATTCTCGCGGAACGCCGACATCGCGACGATCAGGTTAAGCCCGACTGGCGGCGTCAGGAAGCCGATCTCCAGGTTCACCGTCATGATGATGCCGAAATGGATCTTGTCGATGCCGAAGGCCTCGGCGATCGGCCAGATCAGCGGCGCCACGATCAGGATCGCCGAGTTGCTGTCCATGAAGCAGCCGATGATCAGCAGCAGCACGTTGACGCCGATCAGGAACGCCAGCTTGCTGGTGGTCAGCGTGGTCATCCAGGCCACCAGCTCCTGCGGCACGCGCTGCTCGGCCAGCAGCAGGTTGAGGCTGAGCGCGATGGCCAGGATCGGGAACAGCGAGCCCAGCAGCTTGGTAGTTTCCAGCGCCACCGTGTAGAAATCGCGCAGCTTCAATTCGCGGTGGATGAAGATCTCGACCAGCAGCGCGTAGGCCAGCCCCACCGCGGCCGCCTCGGTGGCGGTGTAGTGGCCCGAATAGATGCCGCCCAGGATGATGACCGGCAGCAGCGCCGCCGGCCCGCCGCGCTTCACCGCCTGCACGATTTCCCGCCGCTCCCAGCGCCGGCGCGGCAGGTGCCGGTTGACGATCAGCGAATGGACGGTGAAGACCGCGGTCAGGATCAGGCCCGGAACGATGCCGGCGACGAACAGGTCGGTGATCGAGGCTTCGGTCGAGATGCCGTACAGGATCATCGGAATCGAAGGCGGGATGATGATGCCCAGGGTGCCGCCGGCGCAGACCGCGCCCATGGCATAGCGCTTGGAATAGCCGGCCCGGGTCAGCGCCGGATACATGATGGCGCCGACCGCCAGCAGGGTGACGGTGGAGGAGCCGGAGATGGCGGCGAACACGGCGCAGGACAGGATGGTGGCGGCCGCCATGCCGCCGGGCAGCGGCGCGGTGAAGGCGGCGACGATGCGGATCAGCCGCTCGGCGATCGAGCCGCGCGTCATGATGTTGCCGGCCAGGATGAACAGCGGGATCGAGAGCAGCACCTCCTTGTCGGCGCCGGTCCACATGTCCTGCACGATATAGACCAGCTTGCCGTCGCCATAGACCAGGTGGATGTAGCCGCCCACCACGAACAGGATGACGATCAGGTTCTGCCGCAGGAACAGCAGCAGCGCGATCAGGGCGATCAGCAGCAACACGCTCATTCGCTGACCTGTTGCTGGCGCGGCCGCAGCGCCGGATAGATCGCGAAGACCAGGTAGTGCAGCGCGGCGATGGCATAGCCGAACGGGATGACCGCCTGCACCGGCCAGATCTGCCAGTCGATGGTCGGCGAAACGGTCTCGAAATCGTAGGATTCCCGGACCAGCTGGGTGGCGAAATAGGCCACGCACAGCAGCACGATCGCGGTGACGACGTCGGCGATGCGGTCCATGGCCGGACCGAATCGTTCGGGAATCCAGTGGTCGGCGACGCGCGGGCGGATATGCGCGCCCGCCGCCGTCGCCAGCGCCAGGCCGAAATTGCCGGCGACGATGGTGAAGAACACCGCCACGCGCTGGGCGCCGAAAATGCCCTCGCCGAGGATTTCGCGTCCCGCCACGTCGGCCAGCAGCACCAGTGCCAGCGCGGCGTAGAACAGCGTCGCCACCGCGCCCATGACCCGGTACAGCACGCGCAGCAGCCGCCGCGCCGCCTCCATGATCGGTGCCCCGTCCGCTAGCGAAGCGTCAGACCGGGCATTCTTTCTTGGCCTTGAGGATCACCTGCCAGATGCGCGCGGCCTGGCCGCCGATCTCCTTGACCAGCGCGGCCTGCGCCGGCGCCGCGGCCTTGCGCCAGGCGTCGAGTTCGGCGGGCGTCAGCGTGATCACCGTGCCGCCGCCCTTCTGATGCAGCGCCAGCATCGCCGCCTGGACCTGTCGCACCTCGATGCGCAGCTGGGTGGGCGGCGAGGATACCTTGATCAGCTCGTCGCGCGTCGCCTGCGGCAGGGCATCCCACCATTTCTTGTTGAAGACCACGATGCCGCCCTGGTGCTGGTGCTGCGTCAGGGTCAAATACGGCGCCAGCTTGCCGGTGCCGGTGGCGACATAGGACAGGTTGGGATAGTCGCCGCCATCGACCAGGCCGGTCTGCAGGCTGGGATTGACGTCGGGCACACCGAGCGGCACGCCGTTGGCGCCCAGCGCCTGCCAGAACACCTTGGAGGAATTGGCCGGTGCCATGCGGACCTTGTAGCCCTTGACGTCGGCGGGCAGGTGGATCGGCTTCTTGGCGAAGATGTTGACCCAGCCCACTTCGGACCACTGGGTCAGCACCAGGCCCTTCTTGGCGAACAGGTTCTGGTATTCGGTGAACAGGTATTTGTCGTAGGCGCAGTCGACCTGCTTCTCGCTGTCCCACAGATAGGGCGCCGCCAGCAGCGCGATCTCCTTGACGATCTGGGCGCCGGCGGTGATCGAGAAGCCGCCCGATTCGAGCCGGCCGTTCTGCACCTGCAGGATGGTGTCCTGCTCGCTGCCCAGCACCGAGTTGATGTAGGGCACCATGACGATCACGCCGTTGCTCTCCTTGGCGATGTCGTCGCGGTAGCGATTGATCTGCGCCTCCCACGGCGTCTTGGGCGGCGCGGCGGAAACGAACTTGAATTCGAGCTTCTGCTGCGCCCATGCGCTGCCGGTCAGCAGACCGGATAAGGCGATGCACGCGGCCGCGGCCGCGCCAAGAACGGCTTTCATGTGGTCCTCCCCCGGCGGCGTCCGGTTTCGACGCCTTTGTTGGTCGAATTGTCCGGGGGCGCTCGCCCGGCCGTCAAGGGGCTTTCGCAGCGCGAGCCCGGCCCCGTCAGGACGCTTCCCATTCCATGACAAGACGTTACCATCGCCCGCCACGGGTATCTGGGAGGGCGTTATGAGCGGTCCATTGAAGGGAATCAGACTGATCGAGGTGGCGGGCATCGGCCCGGGGCCGATGGCGGCCATGATGCTGGGCGACATGGGCGCCGACATCGTCCGCGTCGATCGCACGCAAAGCCATGTCATGGATCGTGCCGGCGCCGAGAAGTTCAATGTGCATGGCCGCTCGCGCCGCTCGATCGCGGTCGACCTGCAGAAGCCGGGCGGCGCGGAAGTGGTGCTGCGCCTGGCCGAAAAGGCCGACGGACTGATGGAGCCGTTCCGCCCCGGCGTGGCCGAGCGGCTGGGCATCGGTCCCGATGCCTGCCTGGCGCGCAATCCCAAGCTGGTCTATGGCCGCATGACCGGCTGGGGGCAGGAGGGCCCGCTGGCCAAGGCCGCCGGCCACGACATGAATTACATCGCCCTGAGCGGGGCGCTGCACGCCATCGGCCGCAAGGGCCAGAAGCCGGTGCCGCCGCTCAACCTGGTCGGCGATTACGGCGGCGGCGGCATGCTGCTGGCCTTCGGCATGGCCTGCGGGCTGATCGAGGCGATGCGCTCGGGCAAGGGACAGGTGGTCGACGCCGCCATGGTCGACGGCACCAACGTGCTGCTGGGCGCGGTCTACGGCATGATGGGCGCGGGCGTCTGGAAGGACGACGATCGCGAGCAGAACATGCTCGATGGCGGCGCCCATTTCTACGACACCTACCAGACCAAGGACGGCAAATACGTCTCGATCGGCTCGATCGAGCCGCAATTCTACGCCCTGATGCTGGAGAAGACCGGGCTGAAGGGCCAGGAGCTTCCGGCGCAGCACGACCGGGCCAAATGGCCCGAGATGAAGAAGAAGATGACCGAAGTCATCAAGACCAAGACGCGCGACGAATGGTGCGCGATCATGGAGGGCAGCGATGTGTGCTTCGCCCCGGTGCTGACCATGAGCGAGGCGCCGCATCACCATCACGCCAAGGCGCGCGGCGGCTATGTCGATGTCGACGGCTTCCTGCAGCCGGCGCCAGCGCCGCGCTTCTCGCGCACCAAGCCGCAGGTCCAGGGCGCCGCACCCAAGCGCGGCGCGCATACCGACCAGGTGCTGTCGGAAAGCGGCTTCTCGGCGGGCGAGATCAAGGAACTGCGCGGCGCGGGCGTCATCGCCTGACGCCAGGGTTCGGCCGCCTCTGGCGAGCGGACGGATCGACCGGATGCCACCGGCAGCGCGGGCACGCTGCCGGGGGTTCTAGTCGCGCAGGCCGGCGAAAATCGCGGCGCTGTGCTGGACGACGCGGCGGAAGGCTTCGTCGAAGCTGGGACTGTCGTCGTGCCAGCGATGTTCGTGGCCGTTCTCGACCAGGGTCCACTCGGTGCGCCAGCCGGGCAGCTTGTCGTCCCACACCATGACGCCGCGCAACGGCAGCTCGCCGCCCAGGCTGGCCGGCAGCTTGAGCAGGTCGGCCGCCGGCAGCTTGGCGATCTGGTCGGGATTGAGCCTGGCGGCGCCGAGCGCGGCCTGGCCCGGCAGCAGGGTCGGCACGCCGCGGCGCGTGCTGGCGTCCGCCAGCGCCAGGCGCTGGGCGTAGCCCGACTGGCCGTCGCTGCTCATGACGTAGCTGCTGGCCGGGAAGCGCACCACCACCAGGGTCAGCAATTGCGGCCGTTCCGCGCTCCAAGGCTTCAGCCCGCGCTCGGCCAGCAGGGCGTCGATCTTGGCCTTGTCGAACAGCACGCGCAGGTCGAACGGCCGGTCGCGCGTGCCCTGCTCGTCGTTGATCTTCAGACCCTTCTTGCGGTCCTCGTAGTCGAAGGCGATGACGTAGTCCTTGGCCCGATCCAGCACCGGCGCCAGCGTCTTGTCGTCCAGCAGCTTGCCGTCGCCGGACACCTTGACCAGCACGTCCATCAGCGCCAGCCGCATGCCGCGGCTGCGCTCGGGCTCCTGGGTGCCGGTGACGATGGCCTGGCCCTTGTAGAGGTCGGGCAGTTCGATGGCGCGCGCCGCCCCGGGCGGGATCAGCGTCAGCAGCAGGAGGAGCTTTCCAACCGGGATGCGCATGCGGCAATGTTGCGCCCGGCAAGGCGGCCAAATCAAGGCATCCGGCGAGGAGGAGCGTTATGCGGCTGATCGACTATTTCGACCGGGGCGTCGACCGCTATCCCGAACGCGACTGCCTGCATGACGGCACGCGCGGCTGGAGCTATCGCGAGATCGCCGGCTGGACCCATCGCATCGCCAGCGGTCTGCTGGCGGCCGGACTGAAGGCGGGCCAGGTGGCCTCGGTCTACAGTCCCAACCACGCCCACGCCTATGCCTGCCTGCTCGGCATCGTGCGCGCCGGTCTGGCCTGGGCGCCGGTCAACGCCCGCAACGCCGTCGACGAGAACGCCTATATCCTGAACAACGTCGATTGCGTGCTGCTGTTCTACCATTCCAGCTTCGAGGGCTATCTGCCCAAGCTGCGCGCCGCCTGTCCCAAGATCGCGACCTTCGTCTGCATCGATCGCGCCGGGCCCGAAGGCATTCCCTATCTGATGGACTGGATGGCGGGCCAGGCCGAGCGCGCGCCCGACCGGCCCGACGATCCGGGCGAAGTCTGCTTCATCGCTTCCTCCGGCGGCACCACCGGCCGGCCCAAGGGCGTGATGATCACCAACCGCGTGATCGACACCATGAACGCCAATTTCATGGCGCTGATGCCGCTGGAAGCGCCGCCGGTGCATCTGATGGTGGCGCCGATGACCCACGCGGCCGGGGTATGCTCGTTCCCGATGCTGGCCTTCGGCGGCACCAACATCTTCATGCCCCAGGCCGATCCGCTGGCCATCATGCGCAACATCGAGCGCTTCAAGGTCACGCATGTCTACATGCCGCCGACCCTGATCTACATGATGCTGGCCCATCCCCAGGCGCGCGACTTCGACTATTCGTCGCTCAAGAACCTGGTCTATGCCTCGGCGCCGATGTCGGCCGACAAGCTGGTCGAGGCGATCGAGGTGTTCGGGCCGGTGCTGACCCAGACCTACGGCCAGGCCGAGGCCTGCATGATCTGCACCTTCTTTTCGCCCAAGGAGCACATCGAGGCGCTGCAGACCAACCAGCGCCACCGCCTGACCTCGTGCGGCCGCACCACGCCGTTCATGCGGCTGGAGGTGATGGACGATAACGGCACCATTCTGCCGCGCGGCGAACGCGGCGAGGTGGTGGTGCGCGGCGGTCTGGTGATGAAGGGCTACTACAACAATCCGGAGGCCACCGCAGAGGCGTCCAAATTCGGCTGGCACCACACCGGCGATATCGGCGTGATCGATCAGGACGGCTTTGTCTATATCGTCGACCGCAAGAAGGACATGATCATCTCCGGCGGCTTCAACATCTATCCCTCGGAGATCGAGCAGGTGCTGTGGTCGCACCCGGCGGTACAGGATTGCGCGGTGATCGGCGTGCCGGACGAGAAATGGGGCGAGGCGGTCAAGGCGATCGTCGAGCTGAAGCCCGATCGCCAGGCCGCCGCCGAGGAACTGCTGGCGCTGTGCCGGCAGAAGCTGGGCGGCATGAAGACGCCCAAGACGCTGGAGTTCGTCGACACCCTGCCGCGCAGCCCGGTCGGCAAGGTGCTGAAGAAGGATCTGCGCGCCCGCTACTGGCAGGGCCAGGCGCGGCAGATTTAGGGTCGGGCCAGCGCGGTCTAGCGCGCCGCCCCACCGCTCCGCGCCATGGTCCGCTGGCGCAGCCGGCGGTTCTCGCGCGCCAGCCGGGCATTCTCCGCTTCGGCCTGGCGCAGCCGCGATTGCGCCGCGCGCAGATAGTCGGTGAAGGGATCGACCCAACGCGCCCGCACCACGATCGGCCGGGACGGCAGCGGCGGCTCCAGCAGCGACGCCCAACTGCCGCCCCATCGCTGCACCAGGCGGTGTGCCGCCAGCGCCGCGGCCGCCCGCTCGCCGGCGTGATCCGATCCCAGCATGCCCAGTATCCGCACCAGCTTGAGCCGTTCGTTTCGCGTCATCGATCCTCCCGCCACCCCGGCGCGGGATATGGCGCGGCCGCGAAGCCCGCCAAGGGGCCAGGCCGCACATCTGCCTTTACCGGTCGTCGATTGTCCGCGTCGGGGAAATTTGCTATCAAGATGGCCGACGAAAGTGCCCCCGAAAGCGCCCCTTGCGGGCGCTTTTTCCGTTTGCGGTCGGCCGCTTGCCGCGCGCCCGCGAATCCTGCACTGTTTGATCTACCAATTGTCGCATCGGCCGTTGCCGCCGCAAGCGACAGCGAAACAGGCGCAGTCAAACAGACGCAGTTAACAGACAAGGGGGTTCGCGATGATGATCCGCAAGATCGCGGCGATCGCCGCGTTGGCGACCGGCTTGGCGTTCGGCATGGGCGCCGCCCAGGCGCAGGAGCTGAAGATCGGACTCAAGACCGAGCCCAGCTCGCTCGATCCCTTCTACCACAACCTGGGCCCCAACCTGCAGATCTCCCAGCACATCTTCGATGCGCTGGTCGAGCAGGACGACAACCAGAAGCTGGTGCCGGGCCTGGCGGTGTCGTGGAAGCCGATCTCCGACACGGAGTGGGAATTCAAGCTGCGCAAGGGCGTGAAATTCTCCGACGGCAGCGACTTCACCGCCGAGGACGTGGTGTTCTCGATCGACCGCGTCGCCAAGGTGCCCAACAGCCCCTCGCCCTTCACCATCTACACCAAGGCGATCAAGGAGATCAAAGTGATCGACCCGTACACCATCCATATGGTGACGGCGTTTCCCCATCCGCTGCTGCCCAACGATCTGGGCTCGATCAATATCATGAGCAAGAAGGCGGCCTCCGGCAGCGCGCCGGAGGGCAAGACCACCGAGCAGCTCAACAAGGGCGACGGGCTGGTCGGCACCGGCCCCTACAAGTTCGTCGAATGGGTGCGCGGCGACCACCTGACCCTGGCGGCCAACCCCAACTGGTGGGGCGGCAAGGCGCGCTGGGCCAAGGTGACGTTCCGCCCCTTCACCGACAACGGCGCGCGCGTCGCCGCCCTGCTGTCGGGCGATGTCGACCTGATCGAGGGACCGCCCACCGCCGACCTGCCCAAGCTGCGCGAGAACCCCAAGGTCACGGTCAGCCAGGGCCTGTCCAACCGCGTGATCTACATCGCGCTGGACAGCTTCGCCGAGCCCTCGGTCGGCATTCCCGACGCCAACGGCAAGAACCCGCTCAAGGACAAGCGCGTGCGCGAGGCGCTGTCGATGGCCATCAACCGCGACGCCATCGTCAAGCGCATCATGCAGAATCTGGGCGTGGCGGCGGGCGACCTGCTGCCGCAGCCGATGTTCGGCAGCCGGGCCGACGCCAAGGTGCAGAAATACGATCCCGACGGCGCCAAGAAGCTGCTGGCGGCGGCCGGCTACCCCAACGGCTTCACCATCACCCTGGGCACGCCCAACGACCGCTACATCAACGACGCGGAGGTGGCGCAGGCGGTGGCGGCGATGTGGACCCGCATCGGCATCAAGACCAATGTCGATGCGGTGAAGTCGACCGTGTTCTTCAAGAACCGCGACGAATACAAATACTCCGCTTATCTCGCCGGCTGGGGCGCCGGCACCGGCGAGATGTCCTCGCCGCTTCGCTCGCTGGTCGCCACGCCCAACAAGGAGAAGGGCATGGGCGTCACCAACCGGGCGCGCTACTCCAACCCGGCGATGGACGCCAAGCTGGAGGAGGCGCTGCGCACGGTCGACGACAAGAAGCGCGAGGCCCTGCTGCAGGACGCCAGCCGCCTGGTCATCAACGACTACGGCATCCTGCCGCTGCACTACGAGGTGACGCCCTGGGCCACCCGCAAGGGCCTGGCCTACAAGCCGCGCGTCGACCAGAACACCCTGGCCCAGAACGTGGTCGTCACGGGCAAATAGGAAGGCGGGCGCGCGGGCGGCGCATCCGGCGCCGTCCGGGCGCCGCTGCGCGCCGCGGGACGCGGGGATGCTGGCCTTCATCATCCGTCGCCTGCTGCAGGCGGCGCTGGTGATCGTCGTCATGTCGGGGCTGGTGTTCGCCGGCGTCTACATGGTCGGCAATCCGATCTACATCCTGATCAGCCCCGAGGCCAGCGAACTGGAGCGCCAGGCGGTGATCCACAGCCTGGGGCTGGACCTGCCGCTGTGGCATCAGTACCTGCTGTTCGTGCAGCAGGCCCTGCACGGCTCGTTCGGCAAGTCCTTCGTGTTCGGCGAGCCGGCCATGCGCATCGTGCTGGAGCGCGTGCCGGCCACCGCCGAGCTGGCGCTGCTGTCGACCGTGCTGGCGCTCCTGGTCGGCGTGCCGCTGGGCATCTGGGCCGGGCTGCGGCCCAACGCCATCTCCTCGCGCGGCATCATGGCGGGCTCGATCCTGGGCTTCAGCCTGCCCAATTTCTGGGTCGGGCTGCTGCTGATCATGCTGTTCGGCGTCTGGTTCAAGAATGTCGAGTTCCTGTCCTGGCTGTCGCTGCCGGCCTCGGGCCGCGGCGCCACGGTCGAGGTGCTGGGCACGCGGCTGTCGGTGCTGACCTGGGACGGCTGGCGCCATCTGATCCTGCCGGCCGTCACGCTGGGCCTGTCCTACACCGCGCTGAACATCCGCCTGACCCGCGCCGGGGTGCGCGAGGTGCTGCTGCAGGACTACATCAAGTTCGCCCGCGCCAAGGGCCTGGCGCCGCGTCGCATCGTGCTGGTGCATGTGCTGAAGAACATCCTGATCCCGATCGTCACCGTCACCGGGCTGGAGCTGGGCACGGTGATCGCCTTCGCCGTGGTGACCGAGACGGTGTTCGCCTGGCCCGGCATGGGCAAGCTGCTGATCGATTCCATCGTCAGCCTCGACCGGCCGGTGGTGGTGGCCTATCTGATGATCGTGGTCGGCCTGCTGGTGGTGCTGAACCTGGTGGTCGATATCCTCTATTCGGTGATCGACCCGCGCATCCGCCTGGGCGGACGGTCCGAATGAGTGCGGTGGGCGACGCCCGGCCCGAGGCGGCGGTCAAGCCGGCCGTCGCAGTCTCGCCCTGGCGCCGCTTCGCCGCCGAGTTCGCCGAGAGCAAGCTGGCCATGGCCGGGCTGGCGCTGTTCGTGCTGCTGGCGCTGGCCGCCATCCTGGCGCCGCTGATCGCGCCGCAGGATCCCTATGACCTCGCCCAGCTCGACATCTTCGACGTGCGCCTGCCGCCGGGTTCGGTCAGCCAGGATTCGGGCCTGACCTACTGGCTGGGCACCGACGCGCAGGGGCGCGACATGCTGTCGGCCATCCTCTACGGTCTGCGCATCAGCCTGGCGGTGGGCGCGGTCAGCGTGGCGGTGGCCATGAGTCTGGGCCTGCTGGTCGGGCTGGCGGCGGCCTATTTCGGCGGCCGCGTCGACACGGTGCTGATGCGCCTGGTCGACATCCAGCTCGGCTTCCCCGCCATCCTGGTGGCGCTGATCCTGCTGTCGGTGGTGGGCCAGGGCATCGACAAGGTGATGATCGCGCTGATCGTGGTGCAATGGGCCTATTTCGCCCGGCTGGCGCGCGGCGCGGCGCTGGCCGAGCGGCATCGCGAATATGTCGAGGCCGCCACCTCGCTGGCCCTGCCGACCTGGCGCATCGTGTTCCGCCACATCATGCCCAACGCGATGCCGCCGCTGATCGTCTACGCCACGGTGCGGGTGGCCGAGGCGGTGTCGCTGGAAGCCACCCTGTCGTTCCTGGGCGTCGGCGTGCCGGTGACCGAGCCGTCGCTGGGCCTGCTGCTGCGCAACGGCTTCGGCTTCCTGCTGTCGGGCGACTACTGGATCAGCTTCTTCCCCGGCGTGGCGCTGGCGCTGGCCATCGTCGCCATCAACCTGGTGGGCGACCAGTTGCGCGACATGCTGAACCCGCGGCTGAAGCGATGAGCGCCGCCATCACGCCCGCCTTCCCCGCGGCGCCGGCCGGCACGCCGACCCTGTCGGTGCGCGATCTGGCCACCCATTTCTTCACCCGGGACGGCGTGGTCAAGGCGGTAGACGGCGTCAGCTTCGATGTCGGGCGCGGCGAGATATTGGGCCTGGTGGGCGAGTCGGGCTCGGGCAAGACGGTGTGCGGCTTCTCCCTGTTGGGCCTGGTCGATCCGCCCGGCCATATCGTCGCCGGCGACATCCTGTTTCAGGGCGAGAATCTGGCCCGGGCCGGCGAGGCGCGGCTGCGCCAGTTGCGCGGCAAGCGCATCGCCATGATCTTCCAGGATCCGATGATGACGCTCAACCCGGTGCTGCGCATCGACACCCAGATGGTCGAGACGGTGCTGGCGCACGACAAGGTCAGCGACAAGGCGGCGCGCGCCAAGGCGCGCGATGCGCTGGTGCGGGTCGGCATCGCCAGTCCCGACGCAAGGCTGCGCGCCTATCCGCACCAGTTCTCCGGCGGCATGCGCCAGCGCGTCGCCATCGCCATCGCCCTGCTGCACGAGCCCGAGCTGATCGTCGCCGACGAGCCGACCACGGCGCTGGACGTCACCATCCAGGGCCAGATCCTCTACGAGGTGCAGCAGCTCTGCCGCCAGTCCGGCACGGCGCTGATCTGGATCACCCACGATCTGGCCGTGGTGGCCGGCCTGGCCGACCGGGTGTGCGTGATGTATGCCGGCCGGCTGGTCGAGCAGGGCCGGGTCGACGACGTGCTGGACCGGCCGCTGCATCCCTACACGCATGGCTTGATCGGCTCGGTGCCCTCGCGCAACGCCCGTGGCCGCAAGCTGACGCAGATTCCCGGCATGACGCCCTCGCTGCTGAACCTGCCGGAGGGTTGTGCTTTCCGCTCGCGCTGCCCGCGCGCCACGGAGATTTGCCGGACGCCGCCGCCGCTTGCCGAGCTGCGGCCGGGCCAGTTCGCCCGCTGCTTCCATCCGCATCGCGAGGCCGCGCCATGACCGCGTCCGCGCCGCAAGCCCCGCCGATCCTTGGGCTGCGCGACATCTGCAAGTTCTTCGGCCGGCGGGTCGATCTGGCCGGCAAGATCGCCAGTGTGCTGGGCGCCGACCACCGGGCCGAGATCGTGCGCGCGGTCGATGGCGTGTCGCTGGCGGTGGCCGAGAACGAGGTGGTCGGGCTGGTGGGCGAATCCGGCTGCGGCAAGTCCACTCTGGGCAGGGTCGCCGCCGGCATCCATGCCCCCACCGCCGGCGAGGTGCTGTGGCGCGGTCAGCCGGTGGAAGGCAAGAGCGGGGGCAAGCGTACCGATCGCGATTTCGCGCTGGGCATCCAGATGATCTTCCAGGATCCCTACGCCTCGCTCAATCCGCGCCTGCGCGTGGCCGACATCGTCGGCGAGGCGCCGCTGGTGCACGGGCTGGTGTCGCGCCGCGACCTGCCCGACTATGTCGACGACATCATGCGCCGGGTCGGGCTCGATCCCGCCTACAAGCGGCGCTACCCGCACCAGTTCTCCGGCGGCCAGCGCCAGCGCATCGGCATCGCCCGCGCGCTGGCGGTCAAGCCGCGCTTCCTGGTGTGTGACGAGGCGGTGGCGGCGCTGGACGTGTCGATCCAGGCCCAGGTGCTGAACCTGTTCATGGAGCTGCGCGCGGCGCTGGGCCTGACCTATCTGTTCATCTCGCACGATCTGGGCGTGGTCGAGCACCTGTCCGACCGGGTGGTGATCATGTATCTGGGCCGGGTGGTCGAGACCGCGCCCACCGAGCAACTGTTCGCGCGGCCCAACCATCCCTACACCCAGGCCTTGCTGGCCGAGGTGCCGCGGCTCGACGCGCGCAAGCGCGCCTATGTGCCGATCAAGGGCGAGATTCCCTCGCCGCTCGATCCACCGCCGGGCTGCCATTTCCATCCGCGCTGTCCCCACGCCATGCCGCGCTGTAGGATCGAGACGCCGCTGCTGCGCGAGATCGCGCCCGGCCATACCAGCGCCTGCCATCTCAACGACATGAGCTAGAGGTTGTTATGTCGATCCACGACCATTTCTCGCCCGACTATGTCACCGCCCGGCACAAATTCCGCGAGGCCGCCAAGGAGGCCGGGTTGAAGGTCGAGCGGCTGGTCAATCCCGAGACCGGCATGAACGGCGAGGAGCTGTCGACCGATATCGTGTGGATCGGCGATCCGCAGGCCGAGCGCGTATTGCTGACCAATTCCGCCACCCATGGCGTCGAGGGGCTGTACGGCACCGGCTGCCAGGTCGGCTTCCTGCGCGACGGCCACTACAAGAGCCTGCCCAAGAACGTGGCGGTGCTGATGATCCATGCCATCAACCCCTATGGCTTCTCCTGGCTGCGCCGGGTCAACGAAGACAACATGGACATCAACAGGAACTTCGTCGACTTCACCAAGCCGTTGCCGCAGAACAAGGGCTATGCCGGCATCCATCCGGTGCTGACGCCCCAGACCTGGAACGACGAGGTGGCCCGGGACACCCGCGCCAAGCTCGAAGCCTTCGCCGAGAAGGTCGGCCGTCGCGCTGCCTCCGCCGCCATCTCGGCTGGCCAGCACAGCCATGCCGACGGGCTGTTCTATGGCGGCACGCGGCCGTGCTGGTCCAACGGCGTGATTTCCTACATCGCCGGCCGCTACCTCAAGCACATGAAGCACATGGTGGTGATCGACTTCCATACCGGGCTGGGGCCTTACGGCCATTCGGAGCTGATCTGCCGCCACCCGGTCGACAGCGTGGCGCTGAAGCGCGCCCGTCAGTGGTTCGGCAACGACGTCACCTCGCCGGCGGCGGGCGAATCGGATTCGCCGGTGATCGAGGGCAATCTGCGCATGGCCTTCACCAGGCTGTGCCCGGGAGCTGAGTTCACCGCCTTCGCCATCGAGGTCGGCACGCGCGACTGGCGCGATGTCGAGATGTCGCTGATCGCCGACAACTGGCTGCACCTGCACGGCGAGCCGCAAGGCCAGGGCGCGGCCCGGATCAAGGCGGCGATCCGCGACGCCTTCTATCCCGACGAGGATGCCTGGCGCGACAAATGCTATCCGCGCGCGCTGGAGATCCAGCGGATCGCCATCAAGGGCCTGTCGGCGATTTAATTTCCGTCGTCCCGAGCGAAGCGAAGGATCTTCTCTCGATATTGCCGACCTTTGCGTCGAAGCAAGATGCTTCGCTGCGCTCAGCATGACGGAATTGGCGTGGCGATCTGGTCAATCCCAGAACGCGATGGTCCTGACCTCGATGCTCTCGCGCGGCCGGGGATGGCTGGGCGCGGTGGGATCGTCGAAGGCGGAATGCGCCGACAGCTTGGCCTTGGCCTTGTCGCTGTCGTAGCACTTGATCAGCACCACCTCATCGCGGGTCATGTGCGGGAAGTAGAACCAGCGCTGCTCTGGCCGGTAGGCCACGGCATAGATCTCGCCCACCCGGTCGCGATAGATCAGGTCGGAGGCGATCAGGTCGGCGGGTCGCAAGCTGCGCGCATCGGCCAGCGCCAGCGGCGCTTCCTCCAGCGGTCCGGCGATCGGCCGCCACACATTGATGAAGGCGTAGCGTCGCGTCAGCCGGCGCTCGGCCTCCTCGGCCGGCAGCAGGTCGCGGATGCGCTGCGGCGCGGATTTGTCGGTGTAGTCGTTATGCACCCGCCGCACCGCCTCGCGCAGACCCTTGCCGCGCCAGGCCTCGGCATTGGTGCGGATGGTGTGGTCGAACACCACTACCTGGTCGGCGCCGGTGACGCTGCCCACCAGTTGCTCGATCTCCGGCCGGTAGACCGATTCCAGCTCGGCCGCGTCGTAGAGGTCGCGCGCCAGGGTCGGGCTGTGCAGCAGCTCGAAGCCCTGCACGTCGAGCGAGAAGGCGCCGCGCAGCGGCCGTCCGTCGGCGATGCTCACCACCTGCTCGGCATAGTCGCCGTTGATGCGGGCGGTGCCCGGCGGCGGCTCGTACTGGTAGTTGTGCGGCTTGGCCGCGCCGGGGCGAATGAAGTTGAGCGGCGCGCGCACGCTGCTGAGCAGGGTGAGGTTGCTGTCCATGGTCGGCTCCCACATGAGCAAAGCTTATGCCATGCCTTGGTTGTGAAGCCAGGATAGGCGCAGCGGGCCCAATCCGGCGCGCGAGAAGATTTTCGCGCCGGATTAGGTAAACTTATGGAACGCCGGGGTTATTCCGCTGCCGGCCGCAGCCTGGCGCGCCGCGCCGCCTGCAGCGCCACCATCTCCTCCAGCGCGGCGTCGTATTCGCGGGCCAGTCGCGCCACCAGCTCGCCCGCGCCCGGCACATGCTTGACCGCGCCGATGCCCTGGCCGGCGCCCCAGATGTCGCGCCAGGCCTTGGCTTTCATGTTGCCGCCGCTGCCGAAATCCATCTTCGATGGATCCGACACCGGCAGATTGTCCGGATCCATGCCGGCGGCCACGATCGAGGGCCGCAGGTAGTTGCCGTGCACGCCGGTGAACAGGTTGGTGTAGACGATGTCGCTGCCGTCCGACGCCACGATCATCTGCTTGTTGGCCTCGCTGGCATTGGCCTCCTGTGTGGCGATGAAGGCCGAGCCGATATAGGCCAGGTCGGCGCCCATCGCCTGGGCCGCCAGCACGGCGCGGCCGGTGGCGATGGCGCCGGACAGGATCAGCGGCCCCGACCACCACTGGCGGATGTCGTGGATCAGCGCCATCGGCGACATCACTCCGGCATGGCCGCCGGCGCCGGCCGCCACCGCGATCAGCCCGTCGGCGCCCTTCTCGACCGCCTTGCGGGCGAATCTGTCGTTGATGATGTCGTGCAGCACGATGCCGCCATAGGCATGGATCGCCTGGTTGACCTCCTCGCGCGCGCCCAGCGAGGTAATGACGATCGGCACCTGGTGCTTCACGCACGCCGCCATGTCGTGATCGAGCCGGTCGTTGGATTTGTGCACGATCTGGTTGACCGCGAAGGGCGCCGCCGGCCGCTCGGGATGGGCGCGGTCATGCGCCGCCAGTTCTTCCTTGATGCGCACGATCCACTCTTCCAGCTTCTCTGCCGGCCGGGCATTGAGCGCCGGGAACGAGCCGACCGCGCCGGCCTTGCATTGCGCGATCACCAGATCGGGCACCGAGACGATGAACAGCGGCGAGCCGATCACCGGGATCGACAGTCGGTCTTGCAGGATGGACGGCAGGCTCATGGTGTTGGCTTTCCGGTTGGCGAGACTCCCGCCCCTGCTTAGCATGGGTTGGATAAGGACGCTGCCACGCCCGCCTGGGCTGCAATCGAGGTGCGAAATGTCGACCAGTCTTGATGCCGCGCTGAAGGACAGGATCGTGGCGGCGGTGGCCGCCAATTTCGACGCCCAGGCCAGATTCACCGCCGAGCTGGTGCGCCTCCCCTCGCGCCGGGGGTGCGAGGCGCCGGCCCAGGACTTCATGGCCGCGGCGATGGGAAGGCGCGGCCTGGCGGTCGATCGCTGGAAGGTCGAGATCGATGCCATCAAGGGAATGCGCGGCTTCTCGCCGATCAGCATCTCCTACGACGACGCCTGGAACGTGGTCGGCGCCTGGCGCGCGCGCCAGCCGAAAGGCCGCTCGCTGATTCTCAACGGCCATATCGACGTGGTGCCCGAAGGTCCGCTCGACATGTGGACCAGCCCGCCCTACGAGCCGCGTCTGGCCGATGGCTGGCTGTACGGTCGCGGCGGCGGCGACATGAAGGCGGGGCTGGTGTCGTGCCTCTATGCGCTCGATGCGCTGAAGGCGGTAGGCCTGCGTCCCACGGCGGATGTGTTCGTGCAATCGGTGGTCGAGGAGGAATGCACCGGCAACGGCGCGCTGGCCTGCCTGCAGCGCGGCTATCGCGCGCAAGCCGCGCTGATCCCGGAGCCGACCAACCAGACCTATACCTCGGCCCAGGTCGGCGTGATGTGGTTCCAGGTCAGGGTGCGCGGCGTGCCGGTGCATGTGCTGCGCGCCGATTCCGGCGCCAACGCCATCGAATCGGCCTTCCGCCTGATCCAGGCGCTGCGTGGGCTGGAAGAGCAGTGGAACCGGCGCAAAGCGGGCGATCCGCATTTCGCCGACCACCACCACCCGATCAACTTCAATGTCGGCAAGATCGCCGGCGGCGACTGGGCGTCCAGCGTGCCGGCCTGGTGCGAGTTCGACATGCGGGTCGGCCTGTTCCCCGGCCAGGATCTGGCCCAGGCGCGGCGCGAGATCGAAGCCTGCATCAAGCAGGCGGCCGACCAGGATTCCTTCCTGCGCAACATGCCGCCGGAGGTCGTCTATAACGGCTTCCAGGCCGAGGGCTATGTGCTGCAGGGCGCCGAGGAAGCGCTCGTGGTGCTGGACGGCGCGCATCGCGCCATCTTCGGCGCGGCGCTGAAGCCGGTGCCCTCGACCGGCACCACCGATGCCCGCTTCTTCGGCCTCTATGCCGACATTCCCGCCATCGTCTACGGCCCGGTGGCGGAGAACATCCACGGCTTCGACGAGCGGGTCAGCCTGGAATCGGTGCTGAAGGTGACCCAGGCCATGGCCTTGTTCGTCGCCGAATGGTGCGGGGTGGAGAAGGGCGCCTGATTTTGCATCCGATGGGCGGGAAATGACGGGCTTCTAACGGGCCGCCGCGCCGCCCATAATGGAACCATGCAGCAGACCCAGGATCGCGCGAACGCTTCGGCCGTGACCGAGCTCGACGCCACCGGCTTGAAATGTCCCATGCCGGTGCTGCGCGCCAATCGCGCCATGCGCACGGTGCCGCCAGGCGGCTTGTTGCGGGTGCGGGCCACCGATCCGGCGGCGCAGCAGGATTTTCCCGCCTATTGCCAGACCACCGGCCACATATTGGAGTCGGTCGAGCCGATGGGCGAGGGGGCGGGCGAGGGCTGGGTGTTCCTGCTGCGCAAGAAATCTTCGTAGAAGCCAGTCAATCAGAACAATCAGCGGTGGGGTATGAGCGGTTTCAAATCGTTGAACGATGTCGACGTGTCCAACAAGCGGGTGCTGATCCGCGTCGACCTTAACGTGCCGATGGAGAGCGGCCGGGTGACCGACCTGACGCGCATCGAGCGGGTGGCGCCGACCATCAAGGAACTGGTGCAGCGTGGCGCCCGAGTGGTGATCCTGAGCCATTTCGGCCGGCCCGGCGGCAAGACGGTGCCGGCCATGTCGCTGAGGGCGCTGGTCGAGCCGCTGTCGGCCGTGCTGGGCAAGAAGGTCGCCTTCGCCGAGGATTGCATCGGTCCGGAAGCGGGCCAGGCGGTCGACCGGCTGGCGCCTGGCGAGGTGGTGCTGCTGGAGAATCTGCGCTTCCACAAGGAAGAGGAAGCCAACGATCCGGGCTTCGTCGACGAACTCAGCAAGCTGGGCGACGTCTACGTAAACGACGCCTTCTCCTGCGCCCATCGCGCCCATGCCTCGACCGAGGGCCTGGCGCATCGCCTGCCGGCGGTGGCGGGGCGGCTGATGCAGGCCGAACTCGAGGCGCTGAACAAGGCGCTGGGCAAGCCGGAGCGGCCGGTGGCGGCGATCGTCGGCGGCGCCAAGGTTTCCACCAAGCTCGAGCTGCTCGGCAACCTGGTGGCGCGGGTCGACCGGCTGGTGGTGGGCGGCGGCATGGCCAACACCTTCCTGTTCGCCAAGGGCATGGCGGTGGGCAAGTCGCTGTGCGAGCCCGACCTGGCCGATACCGCGCGCGAGATCCTGCGCAAGGCCGAAGCGGCGGGCTGCCTGATCGTGTTGCCGGTCGACGTGGTGGCGGCCAGCGAATTCAAGGCCAATGCCGCCCATGTCACGGTGGGCGTCGATGCGGTGCCGTCCGACACGATGATCGTCGATGTCGGACCGCGCACGGTCGAACTGCTGGATCGCGAACTGTCGCTGTGCAAGACGGTGGTGTGGAACGGCCCGCTGGGCGCCTTCGAACTGGCGCCATTCGACGCAGGCACCACGGCCTTGGCGCGGAAGGTTGCCGCGCTTACATCCGAGGGCAAGCTGCTGAGCGTGGCCGGCGGCGGCGATACCGTAGCCGCTCTGGTCCATGCCGGCGTGGTCGATCAGTTCTCGTATGTATCGACGGCAGGCGGCGCCTTCCTGGAATGGATGGAAGGCAAGGAACTGCCTGGCGTCGCCGCCTTGGAGCGAGCTGCATGAAGATGGCTTTCACAGGTCGGTCGTTGGCTGCAGCCGGGATGATGGCTGCTGCCGCGACGGCACCCTGCCTGGCGCAGAGCACCGCGATCGTCAAGCGCAACGTGCCGATCTATGCGGTCGATGCCCGCGGCATCGGCGCCAAGCTCGGCACGATCGAGTTGCGCGACGTCACCGACGGGCTGCGCCTGAAAATCGACCTGGAAAACCTGCCGCCGGGGCCGCATGGCTTCCATGTGCACACCGTGGCCGATTGCTCGCCGGCCCAGATCGGCGCGCGCGTGGTGCCGGCCGGCGCCGCCGGCGGTCCATACGATCCGTTCCACACCGGCCATCACGCCGGACCGCATGGCAACGGCTATCTGGGCGATCTGCCGGTGCTCTCGGTCGGCACCAATGGCAAGGCGAAATATACGATGGTGGCGCCCCGGCTGAAGGTCGACGACGTGCGCAACCGTTCCCTGCTGGTCACTGCCGGCAGCGACAACTACAGCGACAACCCGCCAATGGGCGGCGGCGGCGATGCCATCGCCTGCGGCATGGTGCGCTGATCGGGGCTCGGCGCGGCGCCCGCCGTCGATCTGTCGCTGACGCTGGGGTTGTCGAACGCTAGGCCAGGTTGAGCAGGCCTGCGAAGTGCCATTCGATGTGGTCCACGGGCATGCCGTAGTCGGGCGGTCCGACCAGGACATCGAGCGGCCGCAGGCCCGCGCTCGCATAAGCGTCGGGCTGGGCGAAGCCGCTGGCACCGGCGCTATCGTCCAGGGCTCCGCCCTGGAGGCGGCTGGCCGCCAGATTCTCGCAAGGCAGGCTGACCAGCGGATCCTCCGCCTCGTCGGCCAGGATGGCGCTGGCCAGCGGTCCGGCGGGATCGCCGGGAAACCAATCCTCGGTGCCGGCGCTCATCGTGTCGAAGCCCAGGGTCGATAACGGCGGGGCGTCGGCGCCGGCCTGGTCCCATTCGCCGGCCGGATCGCTCGCCACGGCCGGCGCTGCCAGGGTCGCGGCCGCATCGGCGTCGGCCTCGCGGCCAAGCGCATCGGCCGGCGGGTTCGCGGCTATTCCCGGTTCGATGGAGTTCGAGGCGTCGCTATCGGACATGACATGTGTCCTGCGCTGCTGGAGAACTGACTACCATCGGCGGCGTTGCCTTTCCATCAGGCAAAGGAAGTAGGTTTTTTGTGATCCAGCGGCGGCGCATGATCGGTATCTGCCGTATGGGCCGCGCCATCGTTGCCGCTACGCAAGCGTGGTCCTGAGGTTCCCGGGAGGCGACATGCCGCTACGATTTCCTTTCGCCACCACGGCCGGGGCTGCCTTGGCGCTGCTGTGCTGTGCGGCGTGGGCCGATCCGCACTATCCGCAGCCGGGCGAAAGCTTCGCCGTCGACCCCGCCACGCTGCCGGCGCCCTACGCCACCGCCAGCGCGCGCAACCCCGCCGCTCACGTCAAGCGGCCGGCCGACGCGCGGCTCGACGTGCCCAAGGGCTTCGTCGCCACGATGGCGGCCGATGGCCTAAGCAATCCGCGCAACCTGGCGGTCGCCGCCAACGGCGACGTGATCGTCGCGCAATCGGCGCCGGGCACGATCGTCATCCTGCGCGACGAGCGGCATGATGGCCGCTACAGCCGCAAATTCATCTTTGCCAACGGCCTGCAGCGGCCGTTCGGCCTGGCGCTGCGGCCCGAAGGCCTCTACGTCGCCGACGCCGACGCGGTGTGGCGGTTCGACTACCAGCCGGGCGATATCGAGGCCAAGGGCGCGCCGGTGCGCATCACCAAGCAAGGCGCCTTCGGTGCGCTGGGCGGGCACTGGACGCGCAATCTGGCCTTCGCGCCCGACGGCAAGAGCTTCGTGGCGTCGGTGGGCTCGTCCTGCAACATCTGCGAGGACCAGCCGCCGCGCGCCACCATCCAGCAATTCCAGCTCGACGGCTCGGGCCAGCGCAGCCTCGCCACCGGCCTGCGCAACGCCGTCGGCATCGCCTATGACCGCAGCGGCCAACTCTTCGCCGTGGTCAACGAGCGCGACGGGCTGGGCGACGGGCTGGTGCCGGACTATCTCGCCGCCGTGCATGACGGCGATTTCTACGGCTGGCCCTATGCGTATATCGGGCAGCATCCGCAGCCCGACTATGCCGCGCGCAAGCCCGATCTGGCGGACAAGGCGCGTCTGCCCGACGTGCTGTTCCGTTCGCATTCGGCGCCGATCGGCATGGCGATCTATGGCGGCAGCCAGTTCCCCGAGCCCTATCGCAGCGGCTTCTTCGTGGCGCTGCAGGGCTCGTGGAACGCGCAGCAGCCGGAGGGCTACATGGTCGCCTTCGTGCCGGCGACGCGCGGCGCCGACGGCAGGTTGACGCCGCAGAACAGATACCAGGCCTTCGCCACCGGCTTTTTCGTTGCGCCAGCGCCGCGCGCCACGGTGTGGGGGCAGCCGGCCGGCATCGCCGTCGGGCCCGACGGCAGCCTGTTCGTCACCGACGACATGAGCGGCACCTTGTGGCGCATCGTGTGGCAGGGCCCGTAGTCGGCCAGTGGTAGTCGGCCAGTAACGGCCCGTATCGGCCAGGGTGCGGCCCGGGTCCGGCGGGTTGCGCGACCCGTATCGGCGCTTGTCAGCGCGACACGGCCCGGCCCATCATCGGCCCATGACCGACAGTCCCGCCAAGCCGACGGTGTCGCATACCGGCGTGCCGTCTTCGTTCAAGCGCCAGATTCCCGATGGCGACAATCGCGAGCGCCTGGTGTGCCCCGATTGCGGCTTCATCAACTACGAGAATCCCAAGATCGTGGTCGGCTCGGTGGTGATCCACGATGGGCGCATCCTGCTGGCGCGCCGTGCCATCCATCCGCGCAAGGGCTACTGGACCCTGCCGGCCGGCTTCATGGAGATGCACGAGACCACCGAGGAAGGCGCCAAGCGCGAGGCCTGGGAAGAAGCCTGCGCGCGCATCGAGATCGATGCGCTGCTGGCGGTCTACAACATCCCGCGCATCGGCCAGGTGCAGATGATGTATCGGGCGCGACTGGTGTCGCCCGATATCGCGCCCGGACCGGAGAGTACGGAAGTCGCGTTGTTCGCCTGGGAAGACATCCCATGGCAGGAGCTCGCCTTCCCCAGCGTGCTGTGGGCGCTGCAGCATTGGCGCGAGACGCGTGCGCTGCCGAAATTTTCGCCACACGCCAATCCGCCGGGCGAACATCTCAGCCGCTAGCGTCGATCATGTCGGCCGGGTATAAGGGCTGGTCGGCGGTTGCATAAGTCGTCGGTCAAACAGGGGGCGCTTGCGCGCCATAGCAGGAGGGACGTTCATGCGTAAATCATTTGTCGCCCTTGTGGCGATGCTGTCTGCCGTCGTCTTCACGGCAGGACAGGCGCAGGCGCAGCAATTCATCAACATCCTGACCGGCGGCACGGGGGGCGTGTATTACCCACTCGGCGTGGCGCTGGCCAATGTCTATGCCAAGACCATCCCCGGCACCCAACCGGCGGCGCAGGCCACCAAGGCCTCGGTCGAGAATCTGCAGAAGCTTTCCAAGGGCGAGGGCGAACTGGCCTTCACGCTGGGCGATTCGCTGAGCTTCGCCTGGAACGGCAATCCCGAGGTCGGCTTCCCCAAGCCGCTCAAGATGCTGCGCGGCGTGGCGGTGATCTATTCCAACTACGTGCAGATTCTGGCCAGCAAGGAATCGGGCATCAAGACCCTGGCCGACCTCAAGGGCAAGCGGCTGAGCGTCGGCGCGCCCAAGTCGGGCACCGAGCTCAACACCCGCGCCGTGCTGGCGGCGGCCGGCCTGACCTATAACGATCTCGGCAAGGTCGAGTATCTCGACTTCAACCAGTCGGTCGAGCTGATCAAGAACCGCCAGCTCGACGCCACCCTGCAATCGGCCGGATTGGGCAGCTCGGCCTTGCGCGACCTGGCCACCTCGGTCGACGTCGTGGTGGTGCCGATCCCGGCCGACATCGCCGCCAAGATCCCGGACAAGGCCTATTCGCCGGTGGTCATCCCGGCCAACACCTACAAGGGCCAGACCCAGGACGTGCCGTCGGTGGCCATCGCCAACGTCCTGGTCACCACCGACAAGGTGTCGGACGAGCTGGTCTACCAGATGACCAAGCAGTTGTTCGAGAATCTCGATTCGCTGGTCGCGGCGCACGCCGCGGCCAAGGACATCAAGCTGGCCAACGCGCTCAAGGGCATGCCGGTCCCGCTGCATCCCGGCGCCGAGAAGTATTACCGCGAAAAGGGCCTGATCAAGTAACGGTTCTCCCAATCACCGGAGGGGCTCATCCCCTCCGGCTCTTTGCGCGGCGGTTTCCATGACAGCCAATCCCGAGATCGCCCCGGTCGCCGCCCCGGAGACCGAAGAGCAGCTCACCGCGCTGGGCGAGGCCACCACCTGGGGCATGACCGGTTTCGCGGTCAAGACCATCTTCGTGATCGGCGTGGCGTTCTCGGTGTGGCAGATCTACACCGCGGCCTATTCGCCGCTCAGCAGCCTGGTGATGCGGTCGATCCATGTCGGCTTCCTGCTGCTGATGACGTTCCTGCTCTATCGCGTCTCGCGCAACAGCCGGCGCGACCGGATTCCCTGGTACGACTGGATCCTGGCGGTCGCCAGCTTCGCGCTCGGCCTCTACCATTGGTTCTTCGAGATCCCGCTGATCCAGCGCGACGGCGATCCCACCATCATCGACCTGGCGGTGGGCGCGGCCGTGGTGCTGCTGCTGTTCGAGGCGGCGCGCCGCATCATGGGCTGGCCGCTGGTCATCATGTGCGCGGTGTTCATTCCCTACGCGCTGCTCGGCCGCTACCTGCCGCAGCCGTTCCTGCATCGCGGCTACGACCTGTCGCAGATCATCCAGAATCTCTATCTCGGCACCGAGGGCATCTACGGCATCACCACCCTGGTGTCGTCGACCTACATCTTCCTGTTCGTGCTGTTCGGCGCGTTTCTGGAAAAGGCCGGCGTGATCGGCCTGTTCAACGACGTGGCGATGGGCCTGTTCGGCCATACCCAGGGCGGCCCCGCCAAGGTGGCGGTGTTTTCCTCCGGCCTGATGGGCACGATCAACGGCTCGGGCGTGGCCAACGTGGTGACCACCGGCCAGTTCACCATTCCGCTGATGATCCGCTTCGGCTATCGCCCGGCCTTCGCCGGCGCGGTCGAGGCCACCGCCTCGATGGGCGGCCAGATCATGCCGCCGGTGATGGGCGCGGTGGCCTTCATCATGGCCGAGACCATCAACGTGCCTTACGTCGATATCTGCATCGCCGCCGCCATCCCGGCGATGCTGTATTACGCAGCGGCTTTCGCCGTGGTGCATTTCGAGGCCGGCCGGTACGGCCTGAAGGGCCTGTCGCGCGAGCAGCGGCCCGATGTCGGCAAGGCCCTGCGCGAGCGCTGGCACCTGCTGATCCCGCTGGTCGGGCTGGTCTACCTGATCTTCGGCGGCTACACGCCGCTGTTCGCCGGCACCGTCAGCACCGCCATCACCATCATCTTCATCCTGGGCTCGGTGACCTCGGTGCGCCTGCCGAGCCTGCTGGTGCGCCTGCTGTTCTGGGTGGCGATCGGCGTCGCCGCCGCATTGCTGTTCGACCTGTTCAACGTCACCGCGCTGTTCGTCATGATCGGCCTGCTGGCGGTCGCCGCGGCGACCGTCGCGGCGGGCCGCGGCTCGCTGATGATGTGCGTCCAGGCGCTGAGCGACGGCGCCCGCTCGGCGCTGCCGGTCGGCGTGGCCTGCGCCCTGGTCGGCGTGCTGATCGGCATCATGCAGCTCACCAGCCTGGGGCCGACGCTGTCGCGCATCATCCTCGACCAGGCCGGGCACAGCCTGTTTCTGACGCTGTTCTACACCATGATCATTTCGATCGTGCTGGGCACCGGCCTGCCGACCATTCCGACCTACATCATCACCGCGTCGATGGCGGCGCCCATCCTGTTCCAGATGGGCATCCCGCTGATCGTCAGCCACATGTTCGTGTTCTATTTCGGCATCATGGCCGACCTGACGCCACCGGTGGCGCTGGCCGCCTTCGCCGCCTCGGTGATCGCCAAGGCCGATGCCCAGCGCATCGGCTGGATCGCCACGCGCATCGCCGTGGCCGGTTACATCATCCCGTTCATGGCGGTGTACGATTCATCTTTGATGCTGCAGACCGGTACCTGGCTCGACACCGCATATGTCACGGTCAAGGCGATGGTGGCGCTGATTTTCTGGGGCGCGGCCATGACCGGCTGGTTCGTCGGCGCACTCAGTATCCTGGAGCGCGTCTTCCTGGTCGCGGTGTCCTGCGTGCTGGTCGCGTCGGTGGGCTGGCTCGACGAGATCGGCCTGGCGCTGTCGGCGGCCTTCGTCGTCTGGCACGTGCTGCGCAGCCGGGCGCCGCGCCGCAGCGCCGCCTAGAGCGGATCACGATCGGACAGAAGCACGACAATGCTTCCATCCGATCGTGGGAATCCGCCCCATCTCTCCAAAGTGTAGAGCAAATTCACACCGTTTGACGGAATCCGGAGCGATTCCGTCAAACGGCGATTTGCTCTAGCCGTCGGCACCCGGTGCGGCGTCAGACGAAGGGATTGTTTTCGCCGGCCCAGTGCCGCTTGATCAGCGGGAACTGGCAGAAGGTGAACAGGATGGTCAGCGGCATGGCGCCGAACAGCTTGAAGCTGACCCAGAAATCGGTGCTGAAGAAACGCCAGGTGATCTCGTTGAGGATCGCCAGCACCACGAAAAAGCCGATCCAGCGCAGCGTAAGCACGCGCCAGCCCTCGTCGTCCAGGATCAGCGCCGCGCCGAACATCAGGCGCAGGAAATTGCGCCCCATCAGCATCCCGGCGCTCAGCATGCCGGCGAACAGCAGGTTGACGATGGTCGGCTTGAGCTTGATGAACAGGTCGTCCTGCAGCCACAGGGTCAACCCGCCGAACACCAGGACGAAGAAGCCGCTGACCAGCGGCATGATCGGCACCCGGCGCTCGACATACCAGTTGACCGGCAGGGCGATCGCGGTCGCGCCGATGAACACGGCGGTGCCGGTGAAGATGCCGAACCGGCCGTTGGCGATGAAGAACAGCACCAGCGGCCCGACCTCGCAGATCGGCCTGATCCAACGCCTCATGCGCTCTCCAATCCCAGCAGCGAGCGGGCGAACGAATCGGCGTCGAACGGCCGCAGGTCGTCGATGCCTTCGCCGACGCCGATCGCCACCACCGGCAGCTTGAACTTCTCGGCCAGCGCCACCAGCACCCCGCCGCGGGCGCTGCCGTCGAGCTTGGTGACCACCAGCCCGTTGACCTGGGTCATCTCGCGGAACACCTCGACCTGGGAATGCGCGTTCTGGCCCACCGTGGCGTCCAGCACCAGCAGGCAGGAATGCGGTGCCTCGGGATCGAGCTTGCGCAGCACGCGCACGATCTTGGCCAGCTCTTCCATCAGCCCGGCCTTGTTCTGCAGGCGGCCGGCGGTATCGACCAGCAGCACGTCGGTGCCGTTGCCCTGGGCCTTCCTCAGCGCGTCGAACGCCAGGCCGGCCGGGTCGGCGCCCTGGTTGGCGGCGATCACCTCGACGCCGGCGCGTTCGCCCCACACCTTGAGTTGCTCCACGGCGGCGGCGCGGAAGGTGTCGCCGGCGGCGATCATCACGCGCTTGCCTTCGCTGCGCAGCAGATTGGCCAGCTTGCCGATGGTGGTGGTCTTGCCCGAGCCGTTGACGCCCACCACCAGCACGACATGGGGCCGGCGTGCCGGATCGATCGCCAGCGGCAGCGCCACGGGCTTGAGGATGGCGGCGATGTCGGCGGCGAAGCGCTCGCGCACTTCCTGCTCGTCGACGTCCTTGCCGAAGCGATCCTTGGCCAGGTGCTCGGTCAGGCGCGCCGCCACGCCGACGCCGATATCGGCGCCGATCAGCAGCTCCTCGAGCTGATCGAGCGTGGCCTGGTCCAGCTTGCGCGTGGTGAACAGGCCGGTGATGCCACCGGCCAGTTTGCTGGCGCTGCGGCTCAGCCCGGCCTTCAGCCGCCCCAGCCAGGACTTCTTCTCGCCGCTCATGCCGCCCCACTCATGCCATGACGCCGATCAGTTCTTTGCCCTCGCGCGCCACCAGGCGCAGCCGCTGTATGCTCTTGGCGGCCGCCGGCCGGCGCGGCCGCACCGGCGCCCAGTTGGCGGCGCGGCCGGTGCCGTCGCGCTCGACCACGATCTCGGCGGTGCGGCCAAGCTGACTGTCGAGGAACCGGCCGAGCGCTCGGTCGCCCGCCTGGCGCAGCCGTGCGGCGCGCTGGCGACGGATGTCGCCCGCCACTTGCGGCATGCGCGCCGCCGGGGTGCCGGCGCGCGGCGAGAAGGGGAAGACGTGCAGGAAGGTCAGGCCGCATTCCTCGACCAAATCGAGGCTGCGCTGGAACATCGTCTCGTCCTCGGTCGGGAAGCCCGCGATCAGATCGGCGCCGAACGTCGCTTCGGGCCGCAGGGCGCGCACTGTGGCGCAGAGCGCGATGGCCTGGGCGCGGCTGTGGCGGCGCTTCATGCGCTTGAGGATCAGGTCGTCGCCGGCCTGCAGGCTGAGATGGAAATGCGGCATCAGCCGGGGCTGCTCGGCGATGACGCGCAGCAGCGCCGCATCGATCTCCGCCACGTCGAGCGAGGACAGGCGCAGGCGCGGCAATTCCGGCACCTCGGCCAGCACATGCGCGACCATCGCGCCAAAGCCCATGCCGTCGGTCTGCCAGGCGGTGAGGTCGACGCCCGACAGCACGATCTCGTTGTAGCCGCGCGCCGCCAGGGCGCGGGCCTGGGCCACGATCTCGCCCGGCGGCACCGAGCGGCTGGGGCCGCGGCCATAGGGGATGATGCAGAAGGTGCAGCGATGGTCGCAGCCGTTCTGCACCTGCAGGAAGGCGCGGCTCTGGCCCCCCATGTCTTGGTTGGCGATCTCCTGCGCCGGATGACTGGCCAGCGCGCGCGCCGTATCGATGGCGGCGACCTGGATCCGATCGGCTTGCTTCAGCGCCTGCCAGGTCCGGGCCTCGAGCTTCTCGCCGTTGCCCAGCACATGATCGACTTCCGGCATGGCGGCGAATTTTTCCGGCGCAATCTGCGCGGCGCAGCCGGTCACGACGATGGTGGCGTGGGGATGGTCGCGCCGCAGCCCGCGGATCTGCTGGCGCGCCTGGCGCTCGGCCTCGGCGGTGACGGCGCAGGTATTGACGATGATGGCATCGCCCAGCCCGGCGGCCTGGGCCTGCCGGCGCATCACTTCGGAGTCGAAGGCGTTGAGCCGGCACCCGAAGGTCACCAGCCGCGGCGCGCTCACCTGATTCATGTCAGCAGCGACCGATCCAGGGTGCCGGCGAAGGAGACCGCCACCGGGCCGGTCATCAGCACATGGTTGTCGGGCAGCCACTCGACGGTCAGGGTGCCGCCGTCCAGGGTCACGTCGGCCTTGCGTCCGGTCAGGCCGCGCCGGGCCGCCGCCACCACGGTGGCGCAGGCGCCGGTACCGCAGGCCAGGGTGATGCCGGCGCCGCGCTCCCAGACCCGCAGGCGGATCCGGTTGTCGCCGATGATCTCGGCCACCTCGATATTGGCGCGCTCGGGAAACATCGGATCGCGCTCGAGCCGGGGCCCCAGCTCGTCGAGCGCGATGGCCTGGGCATCCGGCACGAAAAACGTGGCGTGCGGATTGCCCATGTTGGTAGCGACCGGATCGCTGAGTGGGCCCAGGGACAGCGGTACATGCAAAGTGTCGCAAGCCTGGCGCAGCGGAATCTCGCGCCAGTCGAGCCTGGCCGGTCCCATGTCGACGCTGATCAGCCGGCCGCGCGCGGTGCTGCTCGATTCGGCGTCGAGCAGGCCGGCCACGGTCTCGATGATGGCGTGCTCGGATTTCTTCTCGTCCATCAGCACGGCGGCGACGCAGCGCGTGGCGTTGCCGCAGGCCTCGACCTCGCCGCCATCGGCGTTGCGGATGCGCATGAACACGTCGGCCAGGGTCGAGCGCGCCGGTTCCAGCACGATCAACTGGTCGCAGCCCACGCCCTTGTGGCGGTCGGCGATGGCGCGCACCTGGGCGTCGCTGAGATCGAGCGCCTGGCGACGCGCGTCGATCACGACGAAATCGTTGCCCAGCCCGTGCATCTTGGTGAACGGCAGGTCGCTCATGGCGCGATATATAGGCGTTCGGGCGGTTCAAATCCATGGCATTTCCGGCCGTTTGCCGTTGCCGCTGGGGGGCGGGCCCGGTTCTAATGCGGTGCTTGCGAAGGGGGAAGGAAAATGGCCAAAAGCCTCGACTACTACGTCACCCTGATCTCGCCCTGGGCCTATCTCGGTTCGGCGCGGTTCGAGCAGATCGTGGCCCGGCACGGCGCTACGGTGCGCTTCTTTCCGGTCGATTTCGGCGTGATCTTTCCGGCGACCGGCGGACTGCCCTTGGCCAGGCGCGCGCCGGAACGGCAGAAATACCGGCTGATGGAGCTGGAGCGCTGGCGCCAGCACCTGGGCGTCAAGCTCAACCTCCATCCCAAGTTCTTCCCCGCCAACGAGGCGCTGGCGGCCGGCTGTGTCTGGGCGCTCAAGCTGGAGCAGGGCGACAAGGCGGCAATCAAGCTGGGGCATGCCGTGCTGCGCGCGGTGTGGGCGCAGGAGAAGAACATCGCCGATCCGCAAACCCTGAAAGGCATTATCGAGGAGGCGGGCTTCGACGCGGAGTCCCTGCTGGCCAAGGGCGCGGCGCCGGAACTGGCCGAGCGGCGCAAGCGGGAGAGCGAGGCGGCGATCGCGCGCGGCGTGTTCGGCGCGCCCAGCTTCGTCTACAACGACGAGATCTTCTGGGGCCAGGACCGGCTCGACTTCCTCGATCGGGCGCTGGCCCGGTAGCGGTGCGGCTCGATCGGGCGCCGGCCCGGTAGCGGTGCGGCGGCGTGGCCTCAGTTGATGCCCAGCAGCGGCCGGTCGAAGATCCTGGTGGCGTCGAAATTGCCGTCCACCAGGCCGAGCCTGCGGCCCAGTTCGATCTGCTGCAATATGCTGTCGACATCGAGCCGCGCATCGGGATCGTTGTAGGCCAGGCCGGCCGCGGTCAGCGCCAGCGAAACGCCGTTGCGACGCGCCAGCATCTCCAGGAAGCGGTCGTAGTCGGACCCCTTGATCGACTGTCCGGCGCCGTCGCGTCGCAGGAAGGTGTCGAAATAGGCCTTGGCGCCGACCCGATAGGCGTGCAGGAAGCGCTGGATCACGGCGCGCTTGTTGGCGATGGTGTCGGTGGAGGCCAGCAGCACGCCGTTCTGGCCCGGCGTCTCGTCGCCCACCCAGCCGACGATCCTGCCGAAGCCCTCGCGCTGGGCGCGCAGCGCCAGCGCTTTCACCAGCATGGTGCCGTCGATCTTGCCCGACTGCAGGGCGGCCGACGCCTCCGACATCGACTGCATCTGCACCAGATCGAGCGTGCGCGGATCCTTGCCCGCCTTCTCCGCCAGCTGCGCGACGAAGAAATGCAGCGGCGAGCCCACGGTGGTGAGGGCGATGCGGCGATCGAGCAGGCTGCGCGGACTGCGAATGCCGGCATCCCAGGCGGCGTTGCTCACCACATAGGCGGTGAAGTCGTAGCCGGGCATCTCGCGCACCGAGCCGCCGATGATGCGCACGCCGCCCTTGCCGGCGAGGTTGTAGGCGGCGGCGGAGACGGAGATCGAGGCCACGTCGATGTCGCCGGAAACCAGCGCCATGGTGGCGATCGAGGAGTTGCCGAACGGCACGAATTCGACGTCGAGTCCTTCGGCCGCGAAAGCGCCGGTCTCCAGGGCGATGATGGCCGGGGAGGAGATATTGCCGGCGAATACGCCGAGCCGGATCTTGTCGGCGGCACGGGCGGCGCCGACGATCGTGCAGCCGACAACCAGCAGCGCCGCCACGGCGGCGACCTGGGTGCGCAGAAATCTTCCAACGTGCGCGAATTGCATCGCCGCCCTCGCGTCGTCCTATACTGCCGTCCTGATAGCACAGGACGGCGTCGCTGAGCATGCGACTTGGCTCGCCGACGACGGGCTTTTCGACGCCAGCGAGTATCGAACATGAACTATAGCGAAATCCTCCGCAATCACGCCCGGAACCGGCCCACTCACCCGGCCATCCTGGATTCGATCTCGGGCGTCACCTATGCCCAGTTCGACAAGCTGGTCGATGCGGCGGCGGCTCGCCTGAGCGGCCAGGGAGTGCGCCAGGGCGACATGGTCGCCCTGGCCATCGACGAGCGCATCGAATACATGATCGCCTTCTACGGCCTGATCCGCATCGGCGCCGTGGTGTTCTGCCTGACGCCGGCGGACAGCGACGCAGAGCTGCGCACCGAGCTGGCCGGCTTCGAAGCGCGCTGGCTGGTCACCAACGGCCAGCCCGACGTCGCCGCCGCGGTCGGCGTGATCGGCGTCGACGATTCCTGGCGCAAGGCCGAAGGGCCGGTCGACCCCTACGACATGCCCCATGGCGAGGACATGCCGGCCTATCTGATCCAGACCTCGGGCACGACGTCGGGAAAGTCGCGCGCCGTGCTGTTCAGCCATGGCGACCTGGTGCGTCGCGTCGGTTTCAGCCAGACGAATCTGGGATACGGTCCGTGGGACCGCTTCGCTTCGCTGGTGCCGCTGTCGTTCAATGTCGGGCGCATCCACGTGATGCAGACCCTGCAGACCGGCGGCACCGCTTTGGTCCTGCCGCCGTCGATTCCGCCGGCCAACTTGCCGGCCCTGGTCGCCAAGAACGGCGTCACCTGGCTGTTCGTGACGCCGTTCCACCTGCGCAAGATGCTGCGCGAGTTCGCCAATGCCGACCGGCCGGTGCTGCAGGGTTTGCGCCAGCTGGTCGTGGCCAGTTCCGTGCTGACGGCGCAGGAGCGCGCCGCCGCGCGCCGGCTGCTCCTGCCGCATTTGGTGGAGCAGTACGGCACGGCGCAGGGCGGGCTGCATTCGACGTCGTATCCCGCCGACCAGGATGCCGCGCCCGACGCCGTCGGCCGCATCGCCATCGGCGCCGAAGCGGAGATCGTCGACAAGGACGATCGGCCGGTGCCGCCCGGCACGATCGGGGAGATCCGCCTGCGCGGCATGGGCTGCGCCACCGGCTACTACAAGGACCCGGAGGCGAGCGCGCGGAGTTTCCGCCACGGCTGGTTCTATCCCGGCGATCTGGCGCTGATGGATAGCCGCGGCTATCTCTATCTGAAGGGCCGGACCGACGACATGTTCATCTTCGACGGGGTGAACATCTATCCCGAGGAGGTCGAGGAGGTGCTGATGCGCCATCCGCAGATCGTCGAGGCCGCCGTGGTCGCCCAGCCCAGCGAGGACAACCAGGATGTGCCGGTGGCGTTCGTCGTCGCCGATGGCGCGGTGACGGAGCAGTCGTTGCTCGAGTATTTCTCCACCCGCATCTCGGTCTTCCGCCAGCCGCGCCTGTACTACTTCGTGCAGACCTTGCCCAAGAACGATCTGGGCAAGGTGGTGCGCGCCAAGCTGCGCCGGGGATTGCCGGTCCTGCCGGTGCTCCAGCCGGCGAGGAAGTAGCGCCCGCCGCCATCGGCGCCGGCCGGTTTGGGCCTCAGCCCAAGGCAAGGCCGCGATCAGCACCGTGGCCGACCTGCTTCCGGAAACCGAACGCCGCGTCCTGCGGAATCAGCACGCCGTCCGGCGCCGCCGCGGCGTGGCGCAGATTGTGCGCCTTGCCCCGCTGGCGATCCCCGGGCGGCGACATTCTGCGCCGGGGGTCGCGGCCGGTCTATGGCGCGGCGGCTCCGCCCGATAGCCCGCCATAGCGCAGGCTCATCGGCCGGGCCTTGCCGTCCTGGGGGCCGCCGATCTGCACGACGTCGATCTCGTGCTGGTCCTTGGTCCACACCGTCAGGTGCAGAATGCCGATCTTCTGGTGCGGCAGGCAGGGTTCGACGAAGCAGCCGCTTGCGGTGTCCCAGGCTGGCGTCGAGTGATGCGCCGCCCAGTTGCAGGTCACCGGCAGGAAGTGGCTGTCGATGCCGTGGCGATAGATGGCGATGTTGAGCGCGTTCTGCTCGGTGAGGAAATTGTCGGTCTGGTTGAGGCCCTCGCCGATCAGCTTGGCCCACACATCCCAGCTCGGCGAATCGGGTCGCAGCGCGAAGGCGCCGCTGTTGATCAGCGGGTGGCGCACCATCTCCGTCGCCGTCTCCTCGCCGAACGCCTCGCGATAGGAGGCATGGATCACGTCGTGGAATTCCTGCCAGGCGTGGAAGAAGTTGCGATAGGAGCGGTCCATCTCCGGCACGCAGGCGATGGCGCCCTTGGCGGCGGCGCGGCGGAACAGCTCGATGGCGCGCCAGTCCTGCACCCAGGCGTCGGCGTCGAGCCACATATAGAGGTCGTGGCCGGGGAAGTGGCGCGGCAGGTAGGGGCGGGACGTCAGGGCCTTGTAGTGCTCGGGCAAAGCGTGGCTGCGGTTGAGCGCGATATCCCAGCCCGGCTTGACGATGCTGGCGCCGATGCCGGCCAGCCATTGGCGCTGGCCGTCCTCCAGCCCCAGGTCGAGCACGCCCAGCGGCACGTCGCGGCCTTCGGCCTTGTCGCGGATCGAACTGAGGCAGGCGCGCAGCAGCGGGAAATACTTGGCATCGCCGGCGCTGATGATGATGAAGGGCTTGGTCACGTCGCACTCGCTGCCAGCATGGCCATGCCGCCGGCGAACAGGTTGTTGATGACATGGGCCGCGATCGAGGTCCAGAGCGAGCCGCTGCGTTCGCGCAGCCAGGCCAGCATCAGGCCCAGCGCCCCGGCCACCACCGCGTAGCTCAGGCTGCCATGCACCAGCCCGAACAGCGCCGAGGTGACGATCGCGGTCGGCCAGAACGGCCAGTGGGCGCGCAGCCAGCCGAACAGCAGGCCGCGGAAGAACATCTCCTCGGCGATCGGTCCCAGCACGCCGACCACCAGCAACCCGATCACCACCATCAGCGGGGTGAAGGTCATGTCGCCCATCAGTTCGACCACCTGGGGCTGGATGTCCTTGAGGAACTGGCTGGCAACCAGGCTGACGACGACGGAGAAGATCACCAGCCCGATCCCGGCCAGGATCGGGATGAACCAGCGCACCGGCCGGAAGGCCAGGGTGCGGCCCGGATCGCGCCGCCGCCGGGACGCGGCGAACCAGACGCTGCCGGCCAGGCTGACATAGAAGGCGACGCTGATGCCGATCACCAGCCAGCCATGCTGGGCGGCGCTGAGATCGGACATCTTGCCCGAGGCCGGCAGGCCGCCCAGGACCGCGGCGATGGCGATCAGGATCAGGACGGCCAGCACCAGGAACAGGATGAAAAGCAGGATGAACCGCACGATATCCCAGCGGTCGGGATGCTCCGGCACGGGCGGGGCCACGGGGATCAGCGGGGCGTCGTCGGTCATGGGGCCCTATATATGGGGGCGAAGCCGTTGTTGGAACGGGCATTTTGGCGCTTGGCCGGCCCGCCCGCCAGCCCGATGAGGCGGCGGCCAGCGCGTTGACAGGGCCGGCGGCGGGGCTTATGGTCCGGCCGCTTTTCACGGAAATCCTTGGGTTTCCGGTCGACCCTGGCATCGGGGGGCCCCGCTGATCCGCGAGTTTCGCGCATCGGCGCCCTTATCGTTTGTTCCGGTCGGCATGGCGAGGGTGATGGATGTTCGAGAGTCTCAGTAAACGCCTGGGCGATGTCTTCGAGCGGCTGACGCGGCGCGGCGCGCTGAGCGAGGCCGATGTCGATGCCGCGCTGCGCGAAGTCCGTACCGCGCTGCTCGAGGCCGACGTCGCCCTGCCGGTGGTCAAGGATTTCGTCGAGGCGGTGCGCGCCAAGGCGGTCGGCCAGGACGTGATCAAGAGCGTCACGCCGGGCCAGATGGTGGTGAAGATCGTTCACGACCACCTGGTCGAGACCCTGGGCGGCCAGGGCGCCGAGCTCGACCTCAACGCCACGCCGCCGGTCGCCATCCTGATGGTCGGCCTGCAGGGCTCGGGCAAGACCACCACCACCGCCAAGATCGCCTACCGCCTGTCGCAGGGCGGCCAGGGCATCCTGGCCGGCCAGCGCGACAAGAAGAAAGTGCTGATGGCCTCGCTCGACGTCACCCGTCCGGCGGCGCAGCAGCAATTGGCGGTGCTGGGCCAGCAGGCCCAGGTCGCCACCCTGCCGATCGTGCCGCTGGAGCAGCCCGTCGCCATCGCCCGTCGCGCGCTCGATACGGCGCGGCGCGAGGGCTACGACGTGGTGATGCTCGACACCGCCGGCCGCCTGGCGATCGACGAAAAACTGATGGCCGAGGTCGCCGCGGTGCGCGACGTGGCCAAGCCGCGCGAGACGCTGCTGGTGGCCGATGCCATGACCGGCCAGGACGCGGTCAACCTGGCGCGCTCGTTCAACGAGAAGGTCGGCGTCACCGGCATCGTGCTGACCCGGGTCGACGGCGATGCGCGCGGCGGTGCGGCGCTGTCGATGCGCGCCGTCACCGGCCGGCCGATCAAGCTGCTGGGCGTGGGCGAGAAGATCGACGCGCTCGAGCCGTTCCATCCCGACCGCATCGCCTCGCGCATCCTGGGCATGGGCGACATCGTCAGCCTGGTCGAGCGCGCCGCCGAGACCATCGAGCAGGAAGAGGCCGAGCGCCTGGCCGCCAAGGTCAAGAAGGGCGAGTTCGACCTCAACGACATGGTCTCCCAGCTGCGCCAGCTCAAGAAGATGGGCGGGCTGTCGGGCCTGATGGGCATGCTGCCGGGCGTCGCCAAGATCAAGGCGCAGATGAAGGACGCCAAGGTCGACGAGAAGGTGCTGTCGCGCCAGGAGGCGATCATCATGTCGATGACGCCCAAGGAGCGGCGCAACCCGGCGCTGATCCACGCCTCGCGCAAGAAGCGCATCGCCGCCGGTTCGGGCACGCAGGTGCAGGACGTCAACAAGCTGCTCAAGCAGCACATGGAAATGGGCCGCATGATGAAGCGCGTCAACAAGCTGGGCGAGAAGGGCCTGATGCGCAATCTCGACAGCATGCTGCCGCCCGGCTTTCCGCGCGGTTGAGGAGACGGGACGATGACCATGATCGCCCATGTCTCGCTCGGCGTGCGCCAGCTCGACCGCGCCATGCGCTTCTACGATGCGGCGCTGGCCACCTTGGGCTACCAGCGCCACTTTACCTTTCCCGAAGGCGCGGGCTACGGCCCCGACCGCCAGCACATCCATCTGTGGCTGAACGTCTATCATCGCCAGGACCAGCGGCCGCACGCGCCGTCCTCCGGCGCGCATCTGGCGCTCGCCGCCGACACCCGCCTGGCGGTCGACGCCTTCCACGCCGTGGCGCTGCGCAATGGCGGCCGCGACAACGGCAAGCCCGGCCTGCGCACCCAATACGCGCCCAACTACTACGCCGCCTTCGTGTTCGATCCCGACGGCAACCATGTCGAAGCGGTGTGCTTCGTGCAGGCTGCGCCGCCGGTGGTCCACAAGCCGGTCGAGCAGCCCGCCAAGCCCGCCGTTGTGGCCAAGCCGGCGGCTCTGGCCAAGCCTGCTGCTCCGATCAAGCCGGCGGCCCCGGTGAAGCAGGCCGTGGCCAAGGTGCCGGCCAAGCAGGAGCCGGCCACGAAGACGCAACCGAAATCCAGGAAGGCGGCGGCCAAGCCCAAAGCGGCGGCCAAGGCCGTCAAGCCGCCAGCCAAGAGCAAAGCCAAACCCAAACCGAAATCGAACAAGTCGAAATCGAAGAAGAGGAAGTGATCAACCCATGTCCGTGAAGATCCGCATGACCCGCGGCGGCGCCAAGAAGCGGCCGTTCTACCACATCGTCATCGCCGATTCGCGCGATCCGCGCGACGGCCGGTTCATCGAGCGCGTCGGTTCCTACAACCCGATGCTGCCGCGCGATCACGCCGATCGCGTGATTCTGAAGAAGGAGCGCATCGCGCACTGGCTGAGCGTCGGCGCCCAGCCGTCCGACCGCGTGCACCGCTTCCTGCACGACGCCGAGATGCTGCCGGCGCCGACGCGCCGCGAGCAGCCCAAGAAGAGCGCGCCCAAGGCCAAGGCCCAGGAGCGCGCCAAGGCCGAAGCCGCCAAGGCGGCCGAAGGCGGCGAAGGCGGCGGCGAGGCCGCGGCAAGCTAACGCGCCATGGCGCGCGCGCCCGATCCTGCCGGCCGTGCCTCAAGTCCCGTTGGGGATCGGCGGGTGCTGATCGGCGTCGTGGTGGGCGCGCAGGGGGTGCGCGGGCAGGTTCGCATCAAGAGCTTCGCCCATAGCCCCCAGGACATCGATGCCTACGGACCGCTGCAGGACAAGACCGGGCAGCGGCGGTTCGAGGTCAGGGCGGAAGGCTTCTCGCGCGGCGCGGTGATCGCCCGCATCGGCGGGATTGCCGATCGCAACGCGGCGGAGGCGCTGCGCGGGGTCGAACTCTACGTCGATCGCGCCGCGCTGCCCGAGCCGGGCGCGGACGAGTACTACCAGGCCGACCTGGTCGGGCTGGCGGCGGAAGACAAGGCAGGCGCGGCGCTGGGCCGGGTGCGCCGGGTCGAGGATTACGGCGCCGGGCCGCTGCTCGAACTGGAGCGGCCGGGCGAAAAAAGGACGGTGCTGGTGCCCTTCACCAAAGCCGTTCTGGTGCAGGTGGATCTGGCGGGCGGGCGGCTGGTGCTCGATCCGCCGGCAGGGTTGCTGGAGGAGGACGACGGAGGCGGGCGGGAGCCCGGGGAGAGCGCCAAGGAGAAGGATGGTGTGGCGGGCTAAGGTGCTGACTTTGTTCCCGGAAATGTTCCCGGGACCGCTCGGCGCCAGCCTGGCGGGCAAGGCCCTGGCGGAGGGCGTTTGGGCGCTGGAAGCGGTGGACATTCGCCGATTCGCACGCGATAAACACGGCTCCGTCGACGACACGCCTTTCGGTGGCGGGCCCGGCATGGTGATGCGGCCCGACGTGTTGGGCGATGCCGTTCGGGCGGCGCGAAGCCAGGCCGATGCAACGCTGCCGCTGATCTATCCGACGCCGCGCGGGCGGCCGTTCGATCAGCGGCGCGCGGCGGCGCTGGCCGCGGGACCGGGAGCGGTCCTGCTGTGCGGACGCTACGAGGGTCTCGATCAGCGCGTGATCGACGCCTTCGCGATGGAGGAAGTGAGTCTGGGCGATTTCGTGCTGTCGGGCGGCGAGATCGCGGCGCTGGCGATGATCGATGCCTGCGTGCGGTTGTTGCCCGGCACGATGGGCCAGCAGGAGTCGCTGGCCGAAGAGAGTTTCGAGCGGGGGCTGCTGGAATACCCCCACTACACGCGGCCGGCCTCGTGGACGGGGCCGGACGGGACGGAGAGAAAGGTGCCGGAGGTGCTGCTGTCGGGCCATCACGAGAAGGTCAGGCAGTGGCGGCTGGCGGAGGCGGAAAAGGCGACGCAGGAGCGGCGGCCCGATTTGTGGCAGCGCTATCTGGGCGGCGCGGCGAATACGAAAGGGAAGAGGTCATGAACATCATTCAGAAGATCAACGCCGACCAGGTGGCCAAGCTGGCGGCGGCGCGCAAAGTGCCGGACTTCGTTCCGGGCGACACCGTGCGCGTGCACGTCAAGGTGATCGAAGGCGATCGCGAGCGTATCCAGGTGTTCGAGGGCATGTGCATCGCGCGCAAGAACGCGGGCGTGAACTCGTCCTTCACCGTGCGCAAGATCTCCTACGGCGAAGGCGTCGAGCGCATCTTTCCGCTGCACAGCCCGCGCATCGCCGAGATCGAAGTGGCGCGCAAGGGCGTGGTGCGCCGCGCCAAGCTCTATTACCTGCGCGATCGCAAGGGCAAGTCGGCCCGCATCGTCGAGGACGTCGAGGCGCAGCGCGAGTTGATGGCCGAAGTCGCGGCCCAGGCCGCCGAGGCCAAGCCGAAGAAGGAAAAGAAGGAGCGTCCGCGCCGCGATCCGGCGATGGCCGGCGACAAGAAGCCGGCGCGGCCCGCCGCCAAGAAGAAGTAGCACGACGCGGCCCCAGGTCCTCCTGCGGGCCGCGTTCGTTTGGTGCCGGTCGTGGCGCTCCAGGCGCCGGCGGCCGGGTCGGGCCGCGCCCGACAGCAGTTGTATCAGGAGGAACAGTTCAGTCATGGCCAAGAAGAAGGTCGTCATCGAAGCCCCGCCGCCGGCCCCGCCGCGCACCATGTTCGACAAGATCTGGGACAGCCACCTGGTGCATCGCCAGGAAGACGGCACCTGCGTGCTCTACGTCGATCGCCACCTGGTGCACGAAGTGACCAGCCCGCAGGCCTTCGAGGGTCTGCGCGCCGCCGGCCGCAAGGTGCATCGTCCCGAGGCCACCCTGGCGGTGGCCGACCACAACGTGCCGACCACCGACCGCACCCAGGGCATCGCCGACGAGGAATCGCGCATCCAGGTCGAGACCCTGGAACAGAACTGCCGCGACTTCGGCGTGCCCTATTTCGAGATGAACGACATCCGCCAGGGCATCGTGCACATCATCGGGCCGGAGCAGGGCTTCACCCTGCCGGGCATGACCATCGTGTGCGGCGACTCCCATACCTCCACGCACGGCGCGTTCGGCGCGCTGGCCTTCGGCATCGGCACCTCCGAGGTCGAGCACGTGCTGGCGACCCAGACCATCCTGCAGAAGCCGGCCAAGAACATGCGCATCCTGGTCGAGGGCGACCTGCCGATCGGCATCACCTCGAAGGATCTGATCCTGGCCATCATCGGCAAGATCGGCACCGCCGGCGGCACCGGCTATGTCATCGAATACGCCGGCAAGGCGGTGCGCGAACTGTCGATGGAAGCGCGCATGACCATGTGCAACATGTCGATCGAGGCGGGCGCGCGCGCCGGCCTGATCGCGCCCGACGACATCACCTTCAACTATCTCGAAGGCCGTCCGCTGGCGCCCAAGGGCGGCGCCTGGGAGATGGCGGTGGCGCAATGGCGCCGCCTGCCGTCCGACAAGGGCGCCCATTTCGACACCGAGCTGAAGCTGTCGACCATGGATATAGCGCCGCAGCTCACCTGGGGCACCAGCCCGCAGGACGTGCTGCCGATCGACGGCGTGGTGCCCGATCCGGCCGCCGCGCCGGACGACAACGCGCGCGAGGCCTGGACCCGCTCGCTCGACTATATGGGCCTGACGCCGGGCACCAGGCTGACCGACGTGAAGATCGACAAGGTGTTCATCGGCTCCTGCACCAACGGGCGCATCGAAGACCTGCGCGCCGTGGCCGAGCTGGTCAAGGACCGCCGCGTTGCCGAGCATGTCAACGCGCTGATCGTGCCGGGCTCGGGCCTGGTCAAGGCCCAGGCCGAGCAGGAGGGCCTGCACAAGATCTTCCTCGAGGCCGGCTTCGAATGGCGCGAGCCGGGCTGCTCGATGTGCCTGGCGATGAATGCCGACAAGCTGAAGCCGGGCGAGCGCTGCGCCTCGACCTCGAACCGCAATTTCGAGGGCCGCCAGGGCCGCGGCGGGCGCACCCATCTGATGAGCCCGGGCATGGCCGCCGCCGCCGCCATCACCGGCCACCTGGCCGACGTGCGCGAGCTGCTGTAGTCGCCTTCGGCTATCTACGACAAAAGCCCCGCCGGCGCTGCCCGCGGGGCTTTTTCTTTTTGGGCGTCCCGCCATAATTGAGGCGGGGGTCGCCATGCAAGAGATCGAGTATTTCTATTCGGCGCATTCGCTCTACGCCTATCTGGGCTCGCGCCGCTTCATGCAGATCGCGGCCGCGGCCGGGCGGCGCATCGTCCACCGGCCGATGGATCTGCGCGCGGTGGTGGCGCAATCGGGCGCCGTGCCGTTCGGCCAGCGCAGCCAGGCGCACAAGGATTATTTCTTCGGGCGCGAGATGGAACGCTGGGCCGAGCAGCGCGGGGTGACGATGATGCGGCATTTCCCGCGCCATCACGCCAACGACATCGCCTTGCCCAACTGCCTGCTGATCGCCGCGATCGATGCTCGGGCCGATGTCGATGCGCTGGCGCATCGGCTGCTCGAGGCACATTGGGCCGAGGATGCCGATCTGGCCGATGTAGCTACCCTGGAGCGCCTGGCCGACGGGTTGGGCATGAAGAGCGACGCGCTGCTGCGGGCGGCGCGCGGCGGCGAGGTGCTGGGGCAATACCAGGCCAATACCCAGCAGGCCATCGCGCGGTCGGTGTTCGGCTCGCCGACCTATTTCGTCGATGGCGACATGTTCTACGGCCAGGACCGGCTGGAGATGGTCGAGCGGGCGCTGCGGCAGCCTTATGCGCATAGCGGCGTCGGCGGCGCGCAAACGAAATAGTGGAGGTAGGCATGAGCGAGCTGTGGCGATGGGGCGCGGTCGAGCTGGCGCGGGCAATCCGCACCCGCAAGGTGTCCAGTCGCGAGGCGGTGCAGGCCTCGCTCGACCGGCTGGACGCGGTCAATCCCAAGATCAATGCCGTGGTCGAGAGCCGGCGCGACGAGGCGTTGGCGGCCGCCGACGCGGCCGACCAGGCGGTAGCGCGCGGCGTGGAATTGGGTGCGCTGCACGGCGTGCCGGTCACCATCAAGGTCAATATCGACCAGCAGGGCTATGCCACCACCAACGGCGTGGTGGCGTTCAAGGACGTGATCGCCCGGGAAGACAGCCCCGTCGTCGCCAACTGGCGCAAGGCCGGCGCGGTGTTCGTCGGCCGCACCAATACGCCGGCATTCTCGCATCGCTGGTTCACCGACAACGCGCTGCACGGCCAGACGCTCAATCCGCTCGACCGGGGCCGCACCCCGGGCGGCTCGTCCGGCGGCGCGGCGGCGGCGATGGCCGCCGGCATCGGCACGCTGGCCCATGGCAACGATTATGGCGGCTCGGTGCGCTATCCCGCCTATGCCTGCGGCCTGGTCGGCGTGCGCGGCACCTTGGGTCGGGTGCCGGCCTACAACCCCACCATGGCCGGCACCAAGGAGCGCGCCATCTCGGCCCAGCTCATGTCGGTGCAGGGACCGTTGGCCCGCTCGGTGGCCGATGCACGGCTGGGCCTGCACGCCATGGCGCAGCGCGATGTGCGCGACCCGTGGTGGGTGCCGGCGCCGCTGCAAGGGCCGCCGCTCAAGCGGCCGATCAAGGTGGCGATGATCGCCGATGCTTTCGGCGACGGCGTGCATCCCACGGTGAAAGCCGCAATCGGGCAGGCCGGACGCTGGCTGCACGACGCCGGCTATGTGGTGGAGGAGAAAGCGCCGCCGATGCTGCCGGAAGCGGCCGCGCTGTGGTCGACCATCGTCATGAGCGACGGCTTGCGCGGCCTGAAGGGGCCGATGGACCAGTTCGGCGACCCGCCGGCGCAGCAGACCTTCTACGACATGGCGCATTTTTCGGTGCCGGCGGAAGGCACCGCCTATCTCGAGGCGCTGGAGAAGCGCAACGCCCTCCTGCGCGCCTGGAACCTGTTTCTCGAAGAGCATCCGCTGGTGCTGATGCCGGTGTCGATGGAGCCGCCCTTCGAGCAGGGGCTGGACCTGCAGGGCCGCAACGCCATGGGCCGCATCATGGCGGCGCAGCGGCCGTTGCTGGCGCTGGCGCTGCTGGGCCTGCCCTGCCTGTCGGTGCCGACCGGCATCGACCGGGGCGTGGCGATGGGCGTGCAGATCGTCGGCCAGCGCTATCGCGAGGACACTTGCCTGGAAGCGGCCGAGGTGATCGAGGCTCGCGCCAGCGTCGCGGTGCCGGTCGATCCGGCGTGAGCCGTCACGGGCCGTAACAAAAGGTCAACCGCCGTCGCATCCGGGCAGGGCTATTCTGATCCCATGGCCCAACGGCATGAGACGACGGACTGGGGCGGCATGGAATGGCTGGTCGAGGACGCGCTGCAGCCGGGTGCGACGCTCAGCCTGGCGCGCATGACGGTGCGGGCCGGCTGCACCAGCCAGGCCCATCGCCATCCCGATTGCGACGAGGCGGTGCATGTGCTGTCCGGCCGCATCGAGCAGCGCATCGGCGATGGCTGGCTGGCGCTGGGGCCTGGGCAGAGCGCGCATATCCCGGCCGGCCAGCCCCATTGCAGCCGGGCGCCGGGCGGGGAGGATGCCGTGCTGCTGGTGGCCTATTCCGCCGGACGACGGATTTACCAGCCGGCCTAATGGTTTATCCGCAGGCGGCAGCCATGCGCCGATGCGAAGGGGCATGGCTTGACCCGGGGCGCGGCGGGGGCTTTATTGCTGCCCTGTCCGGTCTTTAGCGAGTTGAGGCGATGGAAAAGTTCACCACGATCAGCGGCACCGCCGCGCCCCTGCCGATGGTCAATGTCGATACCGACATGATCATTCCCAAGCAGTTCCTGAAGACCATCAAGCGCACCGGGCTGAAGGACGGGCTGTTCTACGAGCTGCGCTATTCGGCCGACGGCAAGAAGCTCGATTTCGTGCTCGACCGGCCGCAATACCAGAACGCCAAGATCCTGGTGGCTGGCCCCAATTTCGGCTGCGGCTCCAGCCGCGAGCATGCGCCCTGGGCGCTGCTCGATTTCGGCATCCGCGTCATCGTGGCGGAGAGCTTCGCCGACATCTTCTACAACAACTGCTTCAAGAACGGCATCCTGCCGATCA
>CAYWLS010000013.1:0-110879 GCA_964458605.1 uncultured Hyphomicrobiales bacterium
TTGTTCATCACATAGGCATAGCGATTGAACGACTGGGTGTGGGTCGGGCTCTGCACGTTGGGATCGGCGCTCATGAAGCGGCCCAGCACAGGGTCGTAGACGCGGCCGTTCATGTGGATCAGCCCCACCTCCTGCAGGTAGGCGTGGCCTGTGTAGGAGCGGTCGGTCAGGCTGGTGATGGCCTCGGTCGGATCGTCGGCGCCGCCGGGATAGCGCCGCTTGCCCCAGCTGTCGTAGCCCTGGCGCTCGACCACGGTGCCGGTCTGGTCGGTGATGACCTCGATCGAGCCGAGCTGGTCCTGGTGGAAGTAGCGCCACTCATTGGTGCCGGCGGGCTGCTCGTAGAACGCCACCACGATGGCGCCGCCGACATAGACGTAGTTGTTCCAGGTGACCGCGCCGCCTGAGCCCACCACCTTCTCGACCGTCAGGCCGCTGGCGGGGTCGTTGAAGAACAGGGTGGTGGTGCTGGTGTCGGCCTGGCGGATGCGGTTGTGCTCGGTGTCGTAGTCGTAGCCCAGCACGCTGGTGCCGCGCTGGATGGTGGCCGGCATGTTGAAGCTGGTCCAGCTCACGCTGCGGCCGGCGCCGGCGGTCAGGTTGCCGTTGTCGTCGTAGCTGTAGGCGGCATTGACCGCGCCGGCGATGCTGGCGACGGCATGCGGCCGGGCCGCGCCGGTCGTGGGATAGCTATAGGTGCCGGCATCGGACTTGGCGACGATGTTGCCGATGCTGTCGTAGGTAAAGCTCTTGGACGGCCCACCGGTCACGGCAGCACTTGCCACCTGGTTCAGCCCGTCATAGGTGAAGCTCTCGGTCAGGCCCTGCGTGGCATCCGCCCGGCTCAGCAGGTTGCGGACACAGAAACTCCGGCATCCTTCTGAAGGTGACGCCGCGGGGGCCCCAAGGCGGATAGGGAATGCTAGACATCATAAGGGGTGAGCGACACCGCCACCACCAGCTCGCAAACTAAACTCGCCATGCCCGGTACTTCTTTAAAGCCCAGCAAGGCAATACATCCGGTGTGTGACAACTCCCAACTTCACTCTGCGGGTATTTCGAAACGACACGTGACTATTCCAGGACGACGTAAGAATCCTTACAACACGCTTTCATTTCTTATGACAAAGCAACTCGTTTTCATATTGGCTAAGCACATCTTCGAATCTCGGAAGAGAGCCGTACATTCTAACATCACCTGTAAATTTGTTCACAAATACTGGGCCATTTCCTGCAAGTTTAAAGATTGGGTTTCCGGTGTCCTGAAATCGAACCGTGTTATAGAAGAAAATCCATCCAAAGGGCTTTTCCACGGTTTTTTCTTTCACAATACGCCAAGGGTCTCCAATCGGCGCTATGTCGTCTAATTTCTTTTGTACGATTACTACTGCATCTTCTTTTGATATCATGCAAACGATCCTCACTTTGGGGAATGAGTCAATAAGAATTGGAAATTAGTGAAATAGTCGAAGTTAGGTCGCCCGTTACCTCCAACTTGTCCATCGACGAAGTTTACTCCCGATTTGCCATTGTTAATGCCATTCCAAACATGACCGGGTTCACCATAAACCGGAGAGTCACCGAAGACTACACCTCGCGATCCTGGACCATTCCTTAGAAGGATGCTCCTAATTTCTGCTTCACCGGAAACCGATATCCAATTGTATCCGATCGCGGTAATATTACTTGGATATCCAAGCAAGGCACTCGCAGGCGCGCCACCGAGTGTGGCATCGGTAGCTATTGCACAATTAACACAATTACTGGTGCCCCTAAGCGGATTGACGTTGCGTATTGAACCCGCGATATTGTCAGGTATGCTTTGAGCAGTGGAACGCAGACTCTCCTGCATAGCCCATCGCCAGCTATTATCTCGTTCCCATTGGAGCTCCTGTGGACTAGCCGCTGGCGATGAATCCAGTATTATCGCGAAGAATGTTACGATCCCTGGGCGGTACCGCCAAGACAACCACTTGTTGGCAGGCTTAGGATCATCGAGCGGAGGACTGCCGTTGTGGTTATGGGGAAAACTGGACGAAAGCTGATCGATTCCTTCAGATATTGACGTCGTAACACTAGTCGAGTGAGAACCACTCAATATTGCGACGGTGGTTCCGCTTCCCTTTATCTGCTTTGCCAAATCACCGCCATTTGCAATAGGATTTCCCTGTATTGGTAAATCTGATGGACTCGTTGCCGGATTGCGATTGAATAGATTTGGAGCTTGTGTAGCTCCAATTATGAATGTTGTGCCGTTAATGGTTGCATAAATATCGTAATAGCCGAATTCGTTCGGCACGTTGCTGAAGCTCAGTGAAGGATCACCATCGCCCTCAAACCCTGTCGGATCCGTCGCATTGAGGGGGTTGTTCATCACATAGGCGTAGCGGTTGAACGACTGGGTGTGGGTCGGGCTCTGCACGTTGGGATCGGCGCTCATGAAGCGGCCCAGCACAGGGTCGTAGACGCGGCCGTTCATGTGGATCAGCCCCACCTCCTGCAGGTAGGCGTGGCCTGTGTAGGAGCGGTCGGTCAGGCTGGTGATGGCCTCGGTCGGATCGTCGGCGCCGCCGGGATAGCGCCGCTTGCCCCAGCTGTCGTAGCCCTGGCGCTCGACCACGGTGCCGGTCTGGTCGGTGATGACCTCGATCGAGCCGAGCTGGTCCTGGTGGAAGTAGCGCCACTCATTGGTGCCGGCGGGCTGCTCGTAGAACGCCACCACGATGGCGCCGCCGACATAGACGTAGTTGTTCCAGGTGACCGCGCCGCCTGAGCCCACCACCTTCTCGACCGTCAGGCCGCTGGCGGGGTCGTTGAAGAACAGGGTGGTGGTGCTGGTGTCGGCCTGGCGGATGCGGTTGTGCTCGGTGTCGTAGTCGTAGCCCAGCACGCTGGTGCCGCGCTGGATGGTGGCCGGCATGTTGAAGCTGGTCCAGCTCACGCTGCGGCCGGCGCCGGCGGTCAGGTTGCCGTTGGCGTCATAGCTGTAGGCGGCGTTGACCGTGCCGGCGATGCTGGCGACGGCATGCGGCCGGGCCGAGCCGGTCGTGGGATAGGTATAGGTGCCGGCATCGGACTTGCTGGTGATGTTGCCGATGGCGTCGTAGGTGAAGCTCTTGGACGGCCCGCCGGCGATGGCGGCGGTGGCCACCTGGTTCAGCCCGTCATAGGTGAAGGTCTCGGTCAGGCCCTGCGTGGCATCCGACCGCGTCAGCACGTTGCCCGCGGTGTCCCAGGTGTAGCTGTCGTTCTGGACGGCATTGCCGGGGCCGGCCTGGATCGACATCAGACGATTCATGCCGCGGTCGTAAGCGCGGTTGGTGACGACGTTGTTGCCCTGCCGCGACTGCGCGAAATTGAAATAGGCGTCCCGGGCTTCCGCGCGCCACAGCATGGTGTCCGTGGCATTGTCGCGAATTTCCTGAAGATATCCCTGCCAGTTGTTCACATACTTGATGGTGAAGCCGGAAGGATAGGTGACGGTGGCGACACGTCCATCGACATCGTAAGTTTGCGATATGACATGTGTATTGCCGTCAACGGTCAGGCTGGTGCTGGAGGGCCGGCCCAGGGAATCGTAGCTGTGGGTGCGGCTATAGCCATTGCTGGCCGAGGCGCTGCCCAGCTTGCCGATGCCCATAGTCGTGCTGTCGTAGGTCCAATTGCTGGTCAGGTCGGGCTCGACGCGGCCGGTCATGCGGCCCAGCAGATCGTAGGCGAAGGTGGTGGTCTGCAGCTTGGCGTCAGTCTGCGACACCAGCTGGCCCAGCACGTCGTAGCTGTAGGTCCAGTGCCCCATGTCGGGGTCGGTCATGGCGGTCTTGCGACCGCGCAGGTCGTATTGCATCGACGAGATGTTACCCGCGGGATCGGTAGTCTGAACCAGATTGCCGAACGGATCGTAGGCATACGACGTGATGCCGTTGAGGTTGTCCTTGGTGCCGACGATCTCGCCGCGGCTGTTCCTGGTCTCGCTGTGAGTCTGCAGCAGCGGGTTGGTAACTACGGTGATAAGGCCCGAATATACCGTGGAACAGCGCGTCGCCAAGGTCCCCGAAGCCGATAGAGCTCCGTTAATGGAAAGGTTGAAACTCGCCCGCGAATTTCTGGGCCCCCAAGATCCGCTGGATTTCTTTCAGTCGTGGAAGACGCCCGGCGAACGCCATGTTCCCCGCTATACCGAACCTGACGTCGATGCCAAAAGCCAGACCAGCATTGACGAAGAAAATGAGGATTTCGGTTCGTCCGAAGAAGACGCGCTTTAAACTTCGGCCAGCATCATCCCGTGCGCATTCGCTGCGGTTCAGGATGTCAATAAGCGTGCCAGCCGGTCGCGCACCTTCATCTCTTTGCGACTATTCCTCGAGAAGTCTAATTCCAGCCGAGCAGTAACTCCCGCAACCGTCCTTGTTGACGCTACACGCGGCGTAAGCTGGGACCTAGTGCATCATCGCCGGATAAAGTCGCCATACAACCGGCATATGGGCGCTTACTTTCCATTCTCCAGCATCGTCTTTAGAAAGGGCTCCACCGTAAGCCTCGGATAACTCGCGTTGTTTGGCGACTTTTGCATCGTTCGCCAATTTTCTCTGTAATATCATTGGTTTATGGCGGACCCGGCGAGATTCGAACTCACGACCTCTGCCTTCGGAGGGCAGTTATCCAGTCTATTCGCCAGTTTCCCGCTAACTACCGATGATGGGGAAAACGCCGGAAACCGCCTGTTTTAGCCATTATCTGCCCCACATAGCAAAGATCGGACATTTCGGGTAATTTCGCCACCGTGGTTCCCCGATGGTTCCCCGAACAATCCAGGCTGATGCGAGGGGCGGAACATGCCGAAGCTGACAAAGCGATTTGTGGATGCGGTTAGGGCCAAAGGCACCGACCAGGACGTGATCTATTGGGACACGGAGCTGCCCCGCTTCGGACTCCGCGCCAAGCCGTCCGGCAAGCTCTCCTATGTGCTGCAATACCGCAACGCACAAGGCCGAACCCGCCGCTTCACGCTGGGAGGGGTAGGGGAGCTCACCCCAGACCAGGCCCGCAGCAAGGCCCAGAAGAAGCGGCAGGCCGTCCGGGAGGGAGCGGATCCATCCGCAGAGCGCCGCGCCGCACCGGCTGGCATGACCGTTGCCGACCTTTGCAAAGCCTATCTGGCCGATGCTGAAAAAGGGTTGGTCTTGGGAAAACGCGGTCAGGTCAAGGCCGAGTCCACGCTTGAAACCGATCGGGGCCGGATCAAGCGCCACATCATCCCGCTCATGGGCAGACTGCCCGTGGCCGGCGTATCGCCCGCAGACGTTCTACGCTTCATGCACGGCGTACAGAGCGGCAAGTCGGCCGCCAGGATCAAAACCAAGCTGCGCGGCGTGGCGCGGGTAACCGGGGGCCGGGGAACGGCCGCCCGAACTGTCGGGCTGCTGGGCGGCATTTTCTCGTACGCCGTTCGCACCGGCCTGCGGACCGACAACCCGGTCCGGGGCATCGAGCGCCCGGCAGACAAGCGGCGAACCGCGTTTTTGACCATGGACCAGTACCGGGCGCTGGGTGCTGCGCTGAACGCTGCAGACACCGAAGGCGAAAACCCCCTGGCGACCAATGCCGTCCGATTGCTAGCGCTGACCGGCTGCCGGCGGGGCGAAATCATCGGCCTGCAGTGGTCGGAAGTGGACGCGGAGCGGCAGCAGCTGCGTTTGGGCACAACCAAGGAAGGATACAGCGTCCGACCGCTGGGCCGGGCGGCGATTGACCTGCTCGAACGCCTACCGCGCCATGACAAGAGCGACCAGGTACTAGCCAGCGGCGATGATGGACTGCCCTATACCGGCCTGCCGAAAGCCTGGGTCCGGATCGCGGCACGGGCCAAGCTCAAGGCCGTGACGCTGCACACCCTGCGGCATTCCTTTGCTACCATCGCAAACGACCTCGGCCTATCGGAACCGACAATCGCCGCATTGCTTGGCCATTCACGGCGCGGCGTCACCAGCCGGTATGTTCACCACATCGATGCAACGCTCATCGCGGCAGCGGACCGGGTATCGAGCGCGATTGCCGACGCCTTGCAGGGCCAAAAATCCACAAGAATCTTAAAATTTGGAAAATCGATTGCCGGCAATCGTCGTGAATGACGGCAATATTACACATCGCTCTTACTATTCGAGTCTGATGATCTCGAAAGACGGTCAGTTGGCCGACCGTTAGAAGGGAACCGATGGCTGCAAAGAAGCTTTCCGTAACTCTTCCGCCCTATTCCGATCCGTTACTTCGAAAGCACTATGCAAACACCCCGGAAACTTATGCCGCTTGTTTCGAGCGGTTAGTCACCCACTACGGACTTGCTTTCAAGTTCGGTTATGGTTTTGGTGCGCTTACAAAAACTGATCCCCAAGACGCGTGGAGAAGTCTGTCGTTTGCCCTGATGAGCGATTTTGTCCCCGCATTTCAAACCGTCAAACGAAGGGGGCGAAAGAAAGCGTCATATTTCGATCCGGATGCTGCCCAGCCAGGCGGTTTCTTCGCATCTCTCCTTTTTGACTATGAGAAAATGGCGAAAGCGCAATTTGTTCTTGCCGTCAATTCTGCATCGGCGGGGAAGAGGCTTTCGGATGGCTTTCGGTCTCTCTCGAAGAATGCCGTGAAGCGGAACACGCTGCCCAAGCGCTTCAGATCGCTAAAAACGGAACACTCTCTGAAGGAGGCGTATTACAAGATCGATCCCGAGATTCGCAGGAACCCGCAGGCATATTTACCGAAAAGGCCGACCGTCATTCCCGATGGAATTGCACGTCCAACGCTTCTCACTACGGGCACGGACAAGCCATTGTTAGATAGCGAATAGGGCCGGTAATTTCGCTTCCGACTTTTTTGCCGGCAACGAAATTCCCGGGGTTTTTCGCTGCCAAGTAATTGCCTTATCTCTCTCGCAAACGCCGGGATGATCCGGCCTATCGCGAGAGGTACAAGCATGAATCAAGTCGGAGAACGCCGCCTCAACCGGCGAGAGGCGAGTGAATTTCTAACGGAACGCGGGTTTCGGATAGCACCAACGACGTTGGCCAAGCTGGCCGTGATCGGCGGCGGTCCATCCTTCGTCAGTTTTGGCAGGCGCCCGCTCTACCAAGCAGCCGATCTCCTGGCATGGGCCGAGTCGCGCACATCGCGGCCGAAGCGCCACACCTCCGAAACATCATCCGATGCGGCCTGAAATGAAAACCCCGGCGCGGCTGGCACCGCGACCGGGGTCATCTGCTTCAACTCCCACCCTTCAAAGACGAAAGCTCAAGCATGCACAAAATACGATCGCGGACCGCCGTCCGCAAGGCCAGCGATGGCCAACTCGATTTCTTCGAAAGTCTCACACGAAAGCATTGGCAGGATTTGCCATGGCAGGTCCGGCGCATCGGTCACCGCTGCGGCGTTGGGCCGTCACGTGCAGTCGAAATTTGTCGGCTGGCGGGCATCGGGCCGGAGGATGAGCGATGACAACACCGCTCGAAGGCTTCTGCCAGTCGTGGAACGCCCAGCCGATCCACTCCAAGGGTCAGGAGGTGGCGGCATGACTCAGGACGAACTCCGGAGACTGGGCCATCGGCCAATGACACCTCTGCAGGCATTGCGAGCGCACTGCGTGGATTGCAGCGGGCATGATCCAAGTGAAGTTGCTCGATGTACCGTAACGCGCTGCCCGTCCTGGCCATTTCGGCTCGGACGCAATCCCTGGCGAACAGCCACGGAAGCCCAACGGGAAGCCTCCCGGCGCAATGCCCGCTTCCTGCAGCCCGGCCACCGTCAAAATCACGAGGAAGCGAACCAGCGACCAACCGGAACGGCCCAACCTGCCCCAGCGGCAGAGACGGCTGCCGAACCCCGTGAAAATGACGAGACAGAACCACGCCGCAATAGCCCGGCACGAGGTGCCAGATGAGCCGCCGCCGAGGCCGACGCGCTAACGTCACGGGTCGCAGCGACGGGTCGGGGCAATATGTCAATTTCGGCTATCCGCTGCTGCAGTCGCCTGCTTTCCGCTCTTTATCTGGCGCGGCAGTCAAGGTGTTTATCGAATTGCGGACCCACTTCAACGGCAGCAACAACGGAAAACTGGCGCTTTCGCTGGAACAAGCGGCAAAGCTGCTAGCCATGGGCAAGGCCACGGTCGCACGAGCATTTGCCGAATTGCAGGCCAAAGGATTCGTGATCTGCACAAAGCGAGGCCAGTGGTACGGCCGACAGGCGAGTACCTGGGCCATCACCTTGCTCGCCATTGACGGCAACCTCCCTACGAACGATTGGAAACGATGGCAGCCGCAGAGAAAGCGCCCGGCGCAATGCACCGCCGCGCCTGAAAAATTAGAACGCGGTTCTCAAGCGGCCCCGTGATACGACGCGACGGGTTCCGAAACGGATCGAAGCCAAGGCCTTGGGTCCGTCACAGCACCCGTCAGCGCCATTCTGGCCACCTCTATGGGTTCCAATATAGCCCGCTAATATTACCAATGGGGGTGGCTGTCTGGGCCACAGCTTATCCAGTAGCCCAGCCAGCAAGACCTTCATTCGATCCATTTGGCTTTTTTCATTCGCGCTGGAAGACCAAAGTCTTCCCAAACGGCACGGCTTGCTTAAAAGCGGCCCGCGCGCTGCATGACATCGTCGAGCAAAGCGTAGAGGGATGGTGGCCAGGAAACGCCTTTGTCGTCAGCCACTCTCAGACGCTCAAGAATATGACGCGCACTGATCGGTCCAGCCGATTCAAGCTCCCGATAGCAATTCTGCATTTCTGCTATCAGAAGCCCTACCCGCTTTACCGCGTTCCGATGTGCGCGCCATTTGAACGGTAAGGAAATCGTCGCTAGAACAGGCCAAAATAGAGACAATACGGCGCACGCGATGTAGCTGAGCCACACCCAGCTGTCATCTAGCCCGTGGGATTTGTAAAGAATGAAGCCAACCAGTATGAACAAACTAAAATTTATCAATAGGCCCTTGAGGTAGCTAACTAAGGGATGCCGAACTTTCAATGGAGATCTAGGGGGAAGTCCGGGCGTGACCACCTCGTTAATCATCTCGTTGGAGTATTGGTAAAGTTCCAAGGCGACAAGCAAATCGACCAAAAGCCGGTCCATGCCTCGAGCACGATAAGGAAGCTCCAAATATTCTCCAACGGCTTCCTCAATGTGCTCACGGCGAAGAAAGGGACTTTTTTTGTTTTGCACATCATAAACCGGCCACTTGCGGTGTGACCACAGTTTGAGTGCCTTCTTGTCGTCCTCAGACTGTGAATCCCATATCCCATATTCCAAGTTACGAACGACAGCGAACCCTTGATCACATAGTTTTTCAAAGGAGCAATTGCCGCCAGAAACTGGCGCATGGATCATTTCAGCGTGCTTGAGTGCCGCCTTGCTTATGATGTCGAGCGCATATTTATACTCCGAATAGGCACCGTGTTTGGGGTTGCGATCCTCGAACCACTGGCCAACAAGATTGTCCACCCATGTCTTTCGGGTTTGCTCCGCATTTTGGTAGGTTTCCGCATTTTCATACGTCGTCGCGACTTTGTCTTCCAATCGAAACCACGAAACATGGGTGACATAACCTCGAACTAAGTCAGCCAATTCATATTCATTTTTAGGCGGCGGCACGTACCACCGCACCTCCCACGCAGGCGGTGCATGGTAATCGGTAACAAAAATATTTATGAACCGAAAAGCTAGAGTCAAATTTAACGCGGAAGATTCTTCTATAGCGTTCGAAAGCGCATTGAAAACATCGGGCGGGAGATTCGCCTGAATATACCATTCGTCTTTACGACCAAGCTCCCGGTCTGCCTTGAAAGAACCAAGAATGCCGGTCGGCTGACCGCCGGCAATGGCGGCTTTCACGTAGTCATCATAGGTAGATCGGTGACCATTCGAAGTCAGATTTTCAATCTGAGTCGTTGCATTCGACGTACCTTCATCCGTTTCTGCCAACCCGTTTGTATGGCCTTGGTCAGCTTCACGATTGTCAATGGTTACCGCAAAGCGAGTTATTGCAACGCTTGGGTTCCCGATCACCGATACACTTTGCCGGGCATTCTGCACACATTCGCCGGTCACACGCTTCGCTAAGGGGCCGAGTCTCTCTTCACGTCGGAAAAGGGTCGACGCTCCATAGAGCACTCGAAGATTGGTGACTTTGATCCAGAATGTCCGTACTGGTACTTGGTAAGATACGCTGCTTGCGGAATCGAACCATGAGTCGCCTCTCCACTCCAAATTGTCAGAGCTGGGCTTAGATTGATCGCTTGAGGTCTCTGACATGTTTGACTCCAGAGAATTGGGGTCGATCTATCTTGCGGATTATAACAATCACCCTCTCTGCAATTGGAAATTGTGCTTGAACGGGGACACTGAAACCTTAAATGAAATCAGGCCATCCAATCAAGTTAGCCAAGAAATTTAGGAAAATCTGAAAGGCGGAAGATGGGCGGATGGGGTTCCGGAAGATACGGCGGCAGGCCGACGGCGGAGGGCTGTAGCGCGCATGTGCTGACAACGGCGTTCCTGCATCGCTGCAAGGTCAGGTACGGCCAATTCGCCATTTCAGCACCGACCGAACACGAACGACTGGCGCTTGGCTTCACCCTCGATACGCGCGACCGGCACTATTCCTTCATCGAACTGGAGCACGAGCCGTTCACCGACGAGGAAAGCGCCCTGCGCTATCGCGTCGAGCTGGTCACGACGCAGCCGCCCTTTGGCGGCATCCGCTGGTGGTTTCTCTGCCCCCGGACAGGGCGACGCGTCAGCAAGTTGTTCCTGCCGCGCGGCGGACGCCAGTTTCTTAGCCGGCAGGCCTATCGCCTGGGTTATGCCTGCCAGCGCATCGACGCCAGCGACCGGATCCATATGCGGGCGCGGCGGCTGCACCGTGCGCTGGGCGGGGAGGGAAACTGGATGGACGGCCCGCCGGACAAGCCCAAGTGGATGCGGTGGGGAACGTACGAGCGCAAGGTCGATCGGCTTGAGGCTTTGCACCGCCGGCTTGACCGGCACTGGCTGCCGCGTCTGACGAAGTTTCTACAACGCTATGAATAGCGCTGCGGCGCTACCACGAGGCGATTAACAGCGACGCCTGTCCCCGGCAAACCGCGCGCAAAATGGGCCGACGAACGCCGTTCGCCACGACTTTTATACGCGCCCTTAAATGAAAAAGGAGCGCTCGGCGTGCGACTGCCGAAATGGCTGGCGAACGCCGTTCGCCAAGGGTTTTGCAAGCGCCTGCAAATGAAAAGGGAGGCGCACGGCGTGCGCCTCCCGAAATGGCTGGCGAACGCCGTTCGCCGACTATGCCGCTTTGGGTAGCTCGTCCTGCTGATCAGACTTGTTCTGGGGCGCACAAAACCAGGACATGCTGAAAACTTCGTCGCCCATCAGCGCGACGACCTTTTCACACACTTCCCTCACGAACGCTTCCACGTCCGGATGCATCTGATTCTCCCTCAAATCTTTCTGATTAACAGCCACTGCGGTACGGACTTAACCTGTAGCTTAGATACGCGCGTCTGCCGCTCCGCATCCAAATTTTCAGCCATCGTAGCCCAGACCCGTGCGAACAGGGTAGCAGCCTTTTGGTCGGCCACTTCAGGAAGATATAGGCGTAATGCCGCACACTGCAATTCATCATGCGCCAATTGCATAGCGCCCACGACGTAATCGGCCATCGCACTACCTACGGTAGCGTCCTCTAGTCGCGCCGCAAGACTTGGTGATACCTGGGTCCAAATAAAGCGAATTTCCTCCTCGGACGTCTTCGGCAACTTGTGATTCACGTGTACGAGACGGTCGAAAGGCGCACGGATCCGACCATCATTGGTCACCTGTGCCAATGCATATATTCCATATTTCGGGTCGCTAACGGGCTCGTTCACGACTTTGCGAGCATGCTCAAGCTGGATCCCCCAAGGCTCGAAGGGTAGGTCGACCGCTTGGGCATCGGCCTCCCAGCTTTTCTCGACTCGCTCAAAAAGCGATTTGGACACCCGGACTAACTTGCGCGGCATGATCGTTCTTCCTTATTGATTTTGACTCGACGATTTGTGCTGACGCAGCCGCCAGTCCCAAGGCCAGTCAAAAGAGCCCGCCCAAAGCCCCGTATGGGCAGCTTTGGCATGATCTTCTACCGCACGGTACTGCCCCTGAGAATACCGGCGGTACTCCACGGCCAGCCCCTGCTCCACCAACCATCCACCTAGGTCGACCCCGGCCACCTGGCAGACCGAGATCTGCCGGCCGTACCGGTCCCGGCCGCGGTCGTCGCAGCTGACGGTGTGCCGGCCGATCTTGTCCGCCAGGGCCAAGGCCGCGACCTGGCCGCAGCGATAGTCCTTCCCCGCCCCGTCCTTGCAGAGCTGCCGGCTCTCCGGCGCATCGATCGCGTTGAGGCGGATGCGCTGGCCGTGAATCTCGATCGTGTCGCCGTCGATCACCGTCGCCTGGCCGACCAGCTCGGCGGCGCCGGCAGAGAACGGAAGCAACAGCCCCAGAAGAGACGCCACCAGCAGCCTCATGACTTGGCCCTCTGGATAAGTGCGGCGGCGTCAGCTCGAAGCGATAGATACGGGGTATCCGGCATTTCCTTGCGGGTCACATACCATCTGCATCCAGCCAGCAGGCGGTCGACCTTGTACTGCGTGTCCACGGCCATCGTATCGAGCTGCCTTTTGCGCTCCTCGTTCGAGGGCGCCACGTTCGCGGCCTTGATTCGCTGCAGCACTGCAAGCCCGGCCTGAACACCCGCTTCAAGGTAACCGCGCTGTGCTTCCCACATCGCCGGTTGCCGCACTTCGGCCGGCCCCGAGGACGAAAATAGCTTGCGAACGACGAACGCCACGCCGGTAACCGCCCCCGTTAGCAGGACGGTCCCGACGATCGACTCGAGCGGGCAAAACCCTCCAATAGAAAAGGCGCACTCGCCCCGAGTGACGAACAGGGGAACTCCGATTGGCAGCATTACGGCCGCGAAGGGTAGTGCTGCCGCGCCAGCGGCCAATCCCGTAGCACGACAAACTTCATTGCAACGAGCCCCTAGAACGCTGGGCTAAGGCCGTCGCCCCAACGCCAAGTATAACGGCGACATAGATCGCATATGGCCATAAAAACAGCAGGCAGGCCCAGTACCAATGCCAATGCCAATCTGTGGTCGCCCCCCAAATTCCCGCGACCGTCCCCAGGATCGGTACATAACTGACAAAGATGCATGCCAGAAAATTAAGGATGAACCCAAGATCCAGGGCCCGCGACACTCCGGTGAACATTGCAGCTATTTGAAGCCAGCCCATGGCAAAGAAAGCGATTCCTGCGATCGCACCCAGTCCCCTCATCACTTCCCCCAGTGGTTAAAAGGACGACGCCCCTTTGGGTTGAATTATCAAGCGAACATACCCGCCATTTCCCGCGCTCGCAATCGAGCAACCTTTATTTCCGGAACGGCATTGATTGTGGCGCGGAGCGCACTTAAGGCCGCTTGCCGGTTCCCTCATGGTTCCCTGGCAGCCTCGACGCCATCGGCAAAAGCATCTAACATATTGAAGTTATTGGCGGACCCGGCGAGATTCGAACTCACGACCTCTGCCTTCGGAGGGCAGCGCTCTATCCAGCTGAGCTACGGGTCCCCAGGGGCGCGGCGGACCCGGCCCGGACGGGGCGGACAATAGGCCAAACCGGCCACCAGGGCAATTCGTGTAATGCCTTGCTTCGCGGGCGAAATCCACCCTACCCCGGCAGGATGAGGCAGGCGCGTCCGGTGCTGCCGCTGCCGATGGCCGGAACCGCCCTTGAATACCGCGCGTCGATCGGCCGAACGCTCACCAAGCCAAGGAAGACGGTCGTGAAAACGGTCGCAAAGCCATTTTCTGGACGGCGCCGGGCGGCGCTCTGGTCGGCCAGGCCGCCCGCAGGGTGACTGTTTCCGCCCGCGACGGCGCTCAAGGCGTTGTGAAGAACAGCACTGCGTTTCATTCGCATCCATAACAATCTGAATCGACGAGATCGGCGTGGCCCTCGCCAGCCTGCCGGCATCGTGCGCGGCACGCGTCATTGATACTCAATCCGAACTGCGGCGATTTTTTTCGCCAGCGCCAGTTGCCTGTCAGCTTGCTCGCTTAGCGTGCCTTCGCGGCCGACGCTTCGACATTGATCCGAACGCGCCGCCTCCTGCAGCAGCTTCGAGGATCGACACGACATGGCATCGTTCAGGCCAAGCCATCTGATTGTTGCGCTGTTCGCGCTCCTGCTCGCCACCGCGCTCGCCCCCACGCTCGCCACCGCCGCACCCGACGCCAAGCCCTGGCCGAAATGGGAAGCGCACGACGACAGCTCGACGGCGGCGATCGACCACAGCGTGTGGGACCGCTTCCTGCACAGCTACGCGCATAACAACGCCGACGGCATCGTGCGCGTCGCCTATGGCAGCGTGACGCCGGCCGACAAGGCTGCGCTGGCCGCCGACCTGCAGCAGATGGCGGCGTTGCCGGTCAGCCGCTACAACCGCAACGAACAGCGCGCCTTCTGGATCGATCTCTACAACGAGCTGACCGTCAAATACGTGCTCGACCACTACCCGATCCCCAGCATCAACGACACCTCCGCGTTGATGAAGCTGTTCACCGCCAATCCCTGGCAGCGCAAGCTGATCACGATCGAGGGCGAGGAGCTGACGCTCGACGATATCGAGCATCGCATCCTGCGGCCGGGCTGGCGCGACCCGCGCATCCACTACGCGCTGAACTGCGCCTCGATGGGCTGCCCCAACCTGCAGCCGCAGGCCTATACCGCCGCCAACACCGACCAGCTGCTCGACAAGGGCGCCCACGAATACGTCAACAGCCCGCGCGGCGTGACGATCAAGGACGGCAGGCTGATCGTGTCGTCGATCTATGTCTGGTATCAGAAGGATTTCGGCGGCAGCGACGCCGGCGTGATCGCCCATCTGAAGCAATACGCCAACCCCGACCTGCAGCGCCAGCTTGCCACGGTCGACCATATCGCCGAGCACCACTACGACTGGTCGCTCAACGAGCAGCCGCAGCAAGCGACGCAGCAATAGGAAATCCAGCCATGGCGATCGATTCCTTCCTGCGGCGCGGCGCCAGCGCGGCGCTCGCGGCGAGCGCGCTGCTGGCGATCGCCGGGTGCGCCGGCATGCAGCAGCCGCTGCAATCGGACCTGGCCTCCGGCGCCGGCGAGGTCAAGCAATGCGCCGCCTGGTTCGAGCGGCTCGATGCCGCGATCGACCAGGCCGGCGTGCGCGATGCGGAGGCCTATCCGCTGCCCGGCTTCCCGCATCTGCGCGTCAACCGCTTCCTGGCTTCGTTCGGCGCCCAGGCCAAGGACAATCCGGCCGCCTTCGCCGAATGGGAACAGCAGATGCGGGCGCTCGACGCCCGCACCCGTAGCTACGAGATCTCCAATCTGCCCAGCGATGCGATCGTCGGCCTGGGCGTCGCCGACCGCGCCCAGGCCGGCCGGCAGACCGACCGTTGCGGCGAGGTGCTGATGCAGCGCGACCTGGCCGATGCCGGACGGCAGTCCCTGGTGCTGCAGCAGGCCCAGGTGCCCGACGACTATGCCGACTGGAAGCGCGTGGTCGGCCTCTACCCGCTGGTCAAGCTGCCCTTCTACCAGTTCGCCCAGGGCTGGCAGAGCGAAGCGGAGACCATGTTCCAGCAGGCCGCCGCCGGCAACGCCCCGCAGCACAACCTGCAGCTCTACCGTCCGGCAGCGCGCGGCGTCGACGCCGCCGCCGCGGCGCGCATCGTGACGGCGACAAGGCGTGACGCGCTCGGCATTCCCCAGTACAGCGATGCCGACGTCCAGACCCTGATCGACAGCTTCGCGCCGGTGTTCCAGGTCGACACCACCGATTCCTTCGACCAGCCCGGCGCGCTGCACTGGGCCGGCGCCGCGACGCCCCAGGTCGATACCGCCCATCCCACGGTCTATACCCGCCTCGCCTTCACGCGCTATCGCGGCCGGACGCTGACCCAGCTGGTCTACCTGCTGTGGTTCTCGGAACGGCCGCTCAACGGCTGGGCCGACCTGGTGGGCGGCAAGCTCGACGGGCTGATCTTCCGCGTCACGCTCGACGCGCGCGGCCAGCCGCTGATCTACGACACCATCCATCCCTGCGGCTGCTACCACATGTTCTTCCCGACGCCGGCGGCGACGCCCGTGCCCTCGCCCAACAGCGTCGAGGAATGGGCGTTCATCCCGCGCAACGCGCCGGCGGTGGCCGCGCCGCAGCGCATCCTGGTGCGCCTGACCAGCCGGGACCACTACGTCACCGACCTGCGCGTCGCCGCGGCCGGCGACAGTTCGGGCATCCCCTATGCGCTGACCGACGACGGCATATTGCGCGTGCTGCCGACCGCCCAGGGCACGCGCAGCATCTTCGGCACCACCGGCATCGTCGCCGGCACCGATCGCGGCGAACGCATGTTCACCTGGGCGCTCGGCCTGGAGGATGCCGGCGCGATGCGCGAATGGGGCCGGCACGCCACCGCCTTGGTGGGCCGGCGCCATTTCGACGATGCCGACCTGATCGACAAGCGATTCGACATCCCCTCGCTGGTGGGCAGTCAGCCGACCAGGCCGCAAAGCGGCAGCTGATCGCGGCGCGGCCGCCGGAGGCCGCGCCACCTCTCTTTTTTCTTTCGCCTCGTCGGAAAGGACCGTCATGTCGATGACTGCCAGCGCTGCCGAGAGCGACGCCAGCCTGTACGAGCAGTATGTCAATCCGCAGTGGGTTCGCCTGCTCGACGTCCTGCGCATGAACGTGGACTACACGCGCTGCCTGGGCGCGGAGCTGTTCACCGCCGACGGCCGCACCATCCTCGATTTCAACTCGGGCTATTGCGTCCACAATATCGGCCACAACCATCCCCGCCTGGTGCAGGCGCTGAAGCAGGAGCTGGACCGGCACGGCCCCGCCATGCTGCAGAGCCATGTGGCCGAGACCGCGGGCGATCTGGGCAAGCGGCTGTGCGAGCTGGCCGGCGGCCGCGTCGCCAAGGCCTTCTTCGGCAGCTCCGGCAGCGAGGGCGTCGAGGCGGTCATCAAGTTCGCCCGGGCCCATGCCAAGCGTCCCGGCATTCTCTACGCCGAGGAGGGCTTCCACGGTCTGACTTGCGGCGCGCTGTCGCTGATGTCCAATCCGTTCTGGCGCAAGGGCTTCGGGCCGTTCCTGCCGCACACCGAAGGCGTCAGGTTCGGCGACCTGGCGGCGCTCGAGGAGAAGCTGCGCAGCCGTAGCTCCGCCGCCTTCGTGCTGGAGCCGATCCAGGCCGAGGCGGGGATCCTGTTGCCGCCGCCGGGCTACCTGGCCCAGGCGGCGGCGCTGTGCCGCCGCTACGGCACCTTGTTCGTGCTGGACGAGGTGCAGACCGGACTCTATCGCACCGGCAAATTCCTGGCCGCGCATCACTTCGACGTCGAGCCCGATATGGTGGTGCTGGCCAAGGCGATGAGCGGCGGGCTGGTGCCTTCGAGCGCCGTGCTGATGACCGAGGAAATCTACCAGTCGGTCTACAGCTCCCTGCAGCGCTCGCTGATCCACACCTCGACCTACAGCGAGAACGGCCTGGCGATGCGCGCCGGCCTGACCACGCTCGACATCATGGAGGACGAGCAGCTGGGCGAACGCTCGCTGCAGGGCGGCGAGCGGCTGCGCCAGGCGTTGCGCGAGCGCCTCGCCGGTCACGAGATGGTGGCCGAGATTCGCGGCATCGGCCTGTTCAACGGCATCCAGTTCAAGCCGCCGCGCTCGCCCAGGCGCTGGCTGGCCTACCAGGCGTTCGACAAGATCCACCCCGCGGTGTTCGGCCAGCTGCTGGTGATGCGCCTGTTCCGCGAGCACGGCGTGCTGAGCCAGATCTGCGGCAACAACTTCATGATGCTGAAAGTCGCGCCGCCGCTGATCGTCAGCGACGCCCAGCTCGACCGCTATGTCGACGCCATCGGCAAGGTGGTCGAGCTGATGCACGGCAACGGCGGTGGCTTCTGGTCGGAAGGCCTGCAGCTGGTCAAGCGCGTCGTGAGTTCGATTTGAATCATTTAACCCGGAGCAAGCCATGACCGTGCAATCTCCGTCGCGACCGACCGCCGCGCCGACCCAGACCGCCATGCGCGTCGCCGGCGTCGGCAGCGCCATGCCGGAGCATCGCTTCGCCCAGCCCGCCATCGCCGAGGCGCTCAAGGACTACTGGTCCGGCGCCCTGCGCAAGCCCGAGCTGCTCGACCAGCTGCACGCCAATGCCGAAGTCGACTTCCGGCACCTCGCCTTCCCGATGGAGCGCTACAAGCAGTTCGCCTCCTGGGGCGAAGCCAACGACGCCTGGATCGAGGTGGCGCAGCTTCTGGGCGAACGTGCCATCGACGCGGCGCTCGACCACGCCGGGCTGAAGCGTCACGACCTCAACGCCATCTTCGTGGTCTCGGTCACCGGCATAGCCAGCCCCTCGCTCGATGCCCGGCTGATCAACCGCATGGGCCTGCGCACCGACATCAAGCGCACGCCGATCTTCGGCGTCGGCTGCGTCGGCGGCGCGCTGGGCCTGACGCGGGCGGCGGACTACGTGCTGGCCTATCCCACCCACAATGCCGCGATCCTGTCGGTCGAGCTGTGCTCGCTCACCCTGCAGCGCAAGGATCTGTCGACCGCCAATCTGGTGTCGGCGGCGCTGTTCGGCGACGGCGCGGCGGCCACCATCGTCTCGGGCGCCGACAGCGTGGCGGCGCAGCGGCCGGGCGATCCGCGCAGCCTGGTCCAGCCCGGGCCGCGCATCCTGGGCACGTCTTCGGTGTTCTATCCCGGCTCCGAGGACATCATGGGCTGGGACATCTCCGAGAACGGCTTCAAGATCGTGCTGTCGGCGCGGCTGCCCGATTTCATTCGCGACAACCTGGCGCGCGACGTCGACGGCTTCCTGGCCCGCCACAAGCTCGAGCGCGCCGATATCGGCAACTGGGTGATCCACACCGGCGGGCCCAAGGTGCTGGAGGCGATCGAGGCCAGCCTGGCGCTACCGCCGGACGCGCTGGCACCCTCCTGGGAGTGCCTGCGGCAATACGGCAATCTTTCCTCCGCCTCCGTGCTGCTGGTGCTGGAGGATCACGTCAAGCGGCGCCGGCCGGTGCCCGGCACCTTGGGCGTGCTGCTGGCGATGGGTCCGGGCTTCTGCTCGGAAATGCTGCTGCTGCAGTGGTAGGCGCGCGGCGATGAGCGGCAATCCCCTGCCGGGCCGGACCGACGTGCTGGTGATCGGCGGCGGACCGGCGGGTCTGGCCGCCGCCATCGCCGCCCGCCAGGCCGGGCTGGCGGTGGTGCTGGCCGATCGCGCCCAGCCGCCGATCGACAAGGCCTGCGGCGAGGGGCTGATGCCCGATGGCGTGGCCGCGCTGCGCCGGCTGGGGGTCATCCTGCCGCAAGGCGCGGGCGCGCCCTTCCGCGGCATCCGCTTCGTCGATGGCGAGCGCACGGCCCAGGCGGGCTTCGCACAGGGGTCGGGCCGCGGCCTGCGCCGTACCGATCTGCATCGTTTGCTGGTCGAACGCGCCCAGGCGCTGGGCGTCGTAAGCTGCTGGGGCCGCCATGCCGAACCGGCCGGCGACAACGTCGCGCTGATCGACGGCCGCCAGCTGCGCTACCGCTTCCTGGTCGGGGCCGATGGCCGCAATTCGCGCCTGCGCCGCGACGCGGGCATCGCCGCGTCATGGCGCGGCGAGCGTCGCGTGGGCTTGCGCCGGCATTTTCGCGCCGCCTTGTGGACCGACCTGGTCGAGATCTACTGGCAGCCAGGCCGCCAGGCCTATGTCACGCCGGTCGCGGCGGACGAGGTCTGCGTGGCGATCATCGCCGCGCACGGCGATTTCAGCTTCGAGGATCTGCCGGCGCTGTTCCCCGACCTGGCGCAACGCCTGCGCCGCGCACAGCCGATCGACCCGCCGCGCGGCGCCATTTCGCAATCCGTCAAATGGCGACGGGTGATCCGCGGCCGCATGGCGCTGGTAGGCGACGCCTCGGCCTCGGTCGATGCCATCACCGGCGAGGGCATGGCGCTGGCCTTCCGCGAGGCGCTGGCGCTGGCCGACGCGATGGCGCGCGACAATCTGCCGGCCTATCAGGCCGCGCATCGACGCATGGCCATCCTGCCGCGCAGCATGGCGCGGCTGCTGTTGCTGATGGGGCGGCACGAAGGCCTGCGCCACCATGTCATGGATCTGCTGGCGGCCCAGCCCTGGCTGTTCCATCGCCTGCTGAAGCTGCATGTCGGCGCCCCACGGGAATCCGGCGCCGGGCTGCGGCCGGCGGCAGCCGAATAGTCAGTCGCGCAGGCCCAGGGCGCGGCGGAAGCGGTCGCGCAGCAGGGCGCCGTCCTTGGGCGGCATGACCAGCGGCAGCTCTTCCATCCGCACCTTGAAGACGCGCAGCGCCGGCCCGCCATCGCCGGTCAAGGCCGCCAGCGCAGCAGGCACCTCGCCTGCAGCGCGCACCGTGCCGGCATCGGCAATGCCGCTGGCCTGGGCGATGGCGGCGATGTCGGTGCCGCGCCCGGTATTGGTGCGCTGGCCGCCGGTCTCGCCGTAATGCTCGTTGTCGAGCACCGCGATCCCCAGATTGGCCGGCCCGAGCGCGCCGATCGTGGTGAGCGCGGTCATGCCCATCAGCATTTCGCCATCGCCGGTGATCGCCAGCACCCGCCGCTTGGGCTGAGCCAGCGCCAGGCCCAGCGCCATCGACACCGCCCCGCCCATCGCGCCCCACAGCGGGAAGGTCAGATCGCGATCGCCGGCGGCAGTGGCGTCCCAGGCGGCGGAGCCCAGCCCGGTCACCACCAGCAGGTCTTTGCGCCCGGCGATCAGCTGGCGCACGACGGCGCGGCGGCGCAGCGGGAACTGTCGGGGGTTGGCGAGCGGCTTGCTCATTTGGCAAAGCTCTTGGCGCCAATCATTTTCTGTCCCAGCAGCACGGCGACGGGCTGCGGTCCCTCGAAGGCCATGCGCGCCGCCGCCTCCGCGGTGGCGCCGACTTCCGCCGCCGCGTCGACCCGAAACACCAGGCTGCCCATCGCTTCCAGCACCGCCGGCACCGCCTGGCCCATCGGCACCTGCCAGGGATTGAACTCGCCCCATTCGCCGCGCATCGTCACCAGCATCAGCAGCGGCAGCCGGCACAGGCGCGGCAGACCCAGCATGTTGATGCAATTGCCGACGCCGGAGGACTGCACCAGCAGCGCGCCGCGCAATCCGCCCAGCCAGGCGCCGGCCAGCAGGGCGACGCCGTCCTCTTCGGTGGCCAGCGGCGCCACCGTCATGCGACGGTCGGCTTCGCAAAGCTGCAGCAGCCGCTTGTGGCCGGCATCGGGCACATGGGCGATCAGCCGCGCATCCCATTTGTGCAGCGCGTCCCAGATGCTTTTCGGCCAATCCGGCGAATCGGCTTTGCTTTTCATAAGTTATTCTCGTTCCGGCGAGCAGCATTCCCTACCCGCCGGCGGCGCGTCAACCGCCGCTATGGTATGATTCGACCATGGCATGCGCACCGCCGGGCCATGCCGCAAGACCAATCGGCGGACGGAGGAGACATGCATACCGAACTCATGCTTCTGGCGTGGAGCGCGTTGTTGTGCCTGGCGCTGGCGCTGCCTTACACGACCGGCCTGACCCTGACGCGGGGCCTGCCGGTGATGGCGGGCAATCGCGAGGGCTTTGCCGAGCCCACCGGCTGGATGGGTCGCGGCAAGCGGGCCCATATGAACATGGTGGAGAACCTGGTGGCATTCGCGGCACTGATCGCCGCAGCGGCGCTGCTCAACAAAGGCGGTCCCATGACGCTGCTGGGCGCGCAGCTGTTCTTCTGGGGCCGGCTGGCGCATGCCATCGTCTATATTCTCGGCATTCCCTATCTGCGCACCCTGGCCTATGCGGTCGCCCTGGTCGGCATGGTGCTGATCTTCCTCGCCATCGTCGGCTGACCCGCGCGAGCGGCAATGGCGGTGCCCAACATCGCCATTGCTTCTGCCTTGTTTGGGCGTTAGGAAGGCAGACTGGGCCCGCTCGCGGGCCGCCAAGAGGTCGCCAAGCCCATGAACTGGCTCACGAATTTCGTCCGCCCCAAGATCAAGGCCCTGGTCGGCGCCGCGCCCAAGCCGGCCGCGCCGGACAATCTGTGGGTCAAGTGCCCCAACTGCGAGCAGATGCTGTTCCATCGCGATCTCGAGGCGAACCAGCATGTCTGCTCGTTCTGCAACCATCACCTGCGCATCGGACCGCAGCGGCGGCTGGAGCTGTTGTTCGACGACGGCAATTTCGACAAGCATCCGCTGCCCAAGACGGTGGTCGATCCGCTGAAGTTCCGCGACCGCAAGCGCTATACCGACCGGCTCAAGGAAACCCAGGGCGAGTTGGCGGAGCAGGATGCCCTGGTGGTGGCCTCCGGCCGCATGGGCGGCAAGCCGGTCGTGATGGCGGCGTTCAATTTCAATTTCATGGGCGGCTCGATGGGCATCGCCGTCGGCGAGGGCATCGTCGCTGCCGCCCGGCTGGCGGTCGAGAAGCGCTGCCCGATGGTGATCTTTCCCGCCTCCGGCGGCGCGCGCATGCAGGAAGGCATCCTCAGCCTGATGCAGATGCCGCGCACCACCGTGGCGGTGCAGGAGCTGAAGGAAGCGGGCCTTCCCTATATCGTCGTGCTGACCGATCCCACCACCGGCGGTGTCACCGCCTCCTTCGCCATGCTGGGCGACATCGCCATCGCCGAGCCCGGCGCGGTGATCGGCTTCGCCGGGCTGCGCGTGATCCAGGACACCATCCGCGAGGCCCTGCCCGAGGGCTTCCAGCGCGCCGAATATCTGCGCGATCACGGCATCATCGACATGGTGGTGCACCGTCACCAGCTGCGCGACACCCTGATCCGCATCCTGGCGCTGCTGGGCGAAGGCAGGCCGACGCCCAACCTGCCGGCGGTCGCGCCCGTCGCCGCGCCCGCGAACAACGGCGTCGGCGTGCAGCGCCTGTCCGGCAAGGTGGCCTGATCGACCAGCCCACGGTGGCCGCGATGCCCGCCGGTTCTTCCGACGAATACCTGCAGCGCTTCCTGGCGCTGCATCCCAAGTCGATCGACCTGACGCTCGACCGCATCGCCCGGCTGCTGGCGGCGCTGGGCCATCCCGAGCGCAAGCTGCCGCCGGCGATCCATGTCGCCGGCACCAACGGCAAGGGCTCGCTGGTGGCCTATCTGCGCGCCATGCTCGAGGCGGCGGGCTACAGGGCCCATGTCTACACCTCGCCGCATCTGGTGCGCTTCCACGAGCGCATCCGCCTGGCCGGCGAACTGATCGGCGAAGACGAGCTGGCCGACACCTTGCGCGAATGCGAGCGCGTCAATGCCGGTGCGCCGATCACTTTCTTCGAAGCCACCACGGCGGCTGCCTTGCTCGCCTTCTCGCGCCATCCCGCCGACATCGTGCTGCTGGAGGTCGGGCTGGGCGGCATCGGCGACGCCACCAACGTGATCGACAATCCGGCGGTGACGGCCATCACGCCGATCGGCATCGACCACACGCAGTTCCTGGGCACCACCCTGGCCGAGATCGCCGCCAACAAGGCCGGCATCGTCAAGCCGGGGCGGCCGGTGGTGGTGGGCCGTCAGCGCGAGGAAGCGGCGGCAGTGATCAAGCACGTGGCGCAGGAAAGGCGCGCGCCGCTGATGCGCTTCGGCCGCGAATGGGACTGGGCGCCTACCGCCAATGGCTTCCTGTGGCACAGCGATACGGCCGAATACGAATTGCCCGCCCCGGCGCTGCTGGGCCATCACCAGTTCGACAATGCCGCCACCGCCGTGGCGGTGCTGGACCGGCTCGAGGGCTTCACGGTTCCTCCTGCCGCGATCGCGCGGGGACTGCACGAGGTGCACTGGCCGGCGCGACTGCAGCGCCTGAGCCATGGACCGCTGCTGGCGCTGCTGCGCGAGGGCGACGAGCTGTGGCTCGATGGCGGGCACAACGAGGATTGCGGCCTGGCCCTGGCCGCACAGGCCCAGGAATGGCGCCAGGCCGACAAGAAGAAACTGGCGCTCGTCTTCGGCATGCTGACCACCAAGGACGCCCAGGGCTTCCTGCATCCCATGGCCTCGCTGACCAAGCGGGCGCGCGCCGTGGCCATTCCCGGCCATGCATCGTACGAGGCGGCGGAAGCGGCATCGCGCGCCCAGGCCGCCGGCCTGCCCTGCACGCCCGCCGCCAGCGTGGCCCAGGCCATCGCCGAGCTGCGCGCCGGCACGGACAAGCCGCTGCGCGTGCTGATCTGCGGCTCGCTCTATCTCGCCGGCACCGTGCTGGCGGAAAACGGGTGAGACGCGAGCGGATATCTTTTCGAGCCTGGGATCGGCGCACCATCTTCCGCGCCCGACCGGCAAGGCGGCAAATTCACACTGCGCCGTGTTGCGCGCGGCGCAGCCAGGCGATGACATCGGCGCGGCGCCCCTTGCGAGGGTCCAGGCCGGGGCATCCGGCTTTTCGCCGGTGGCCACCTCAACACTGAAGCCGTATTGGAAGCCAGTATGCGGTTGGACAGGTTTCGAACGACATCAAGACCGCGAACCCTGTAGCTGAAACTGCCGAATAACAGGCCCTGCTTTCCTTTTGATAAGCTCAATCAGGCAAGGGTCGTCGCGTTCATATTCATCGGGAATATGAAGCGTAATAATGCAACTGTCGTGCGGTCGCTGCTTGAACTTCTTGCGAATACGCTCACGGTGACGCGTCTCCATCGCAAAGATTAGATCGGCGCTTGCAACTAGTTCCTTGGTCAAAGTCGTTGGCGCGTCCGCATCCGTGCCTGCAGACAAACTCTCGACACCAGGATACTCCCGAAAAACAGCCTCGGCTGTCGGACTCCTGAGCTTGTTGGCTGTACAAACGAAAAGAACGCGCATTGAGCCATTATGATGATAAAGAGGGCTTCATGTAATCCCGCCCAAGTACAGTTCCCCATGACGCCGGATGAAGATAATTGCTTCAGCAACTACATTCATACTTTGACAAACTAAGTTAGTTGCAACTATGAGAATCATCCAAGCAGCACCTTTTCGACACCAACCGCAGGATCACCGAGCTGCGCCAGATCGCATGGATCGGCTCCATTTCGGGCATACAGAGCAATTCACAGCTTTTGACGAAATCGGTTTCGATCTTGTCAAAAGGTGATTTGCCGTGACGCGGTAGCCGCGACCAGCCCGGCCTGAGCCGCCCCCAAAATCTGCTGGTCGGACAGCACTGAATTCCATCGTCACCCAAACAAAAAGGCCCGCCGAAGCGGGCCTTTGAATTGCACCGGAAACGGACGCCTACAGCACCGACTGGATCCACTGCGACAGCCGCGCCTTGGGCTCGGCGCCGATCTTCTGCGCCGCAGGCTTGCCGTCCTTGAACATGATCAGGGTCGGGATCGAGCGAATACCGTATTTGGACGGCACCATCGGGTTCTCGTCGATATTGATCTTCACGACCTTCAGCTTGCCCTCGAGTTCGCCGGAAATGTCCTCGAGCGCCGGGCCGATCATCTTGCAAGGGCCGCACCACTCGGCCCAGAAATCGACCAGCACCGGACCGCTGGCTTTCAGCACGTCCTGGTCGAAGGTTTTGTCGGTGGTCTTTTCGGTCGCCATGTCTTTGCTCCTCGAGGGGTACCGCTCGCCGTTACGACCAGAATCTAGGTAGCCACAGGGATTGGGTCAACCCGCCTGAAAGCATAGCTAAATCTAGGGGTTATGGGCCTCCAGCAGGGATTCCGGCAGGGGCATCAGCCTGGCGCCGTCGGTCCAGAGCAGCGCCCCCTCGATCGGCCGGCCCGGCCAGATTTCCGCCAGCAGCCGGCGATAGGCCGCCATCTGGCGCAGATAGAGCGCCGGCACCTGCTCCACGAGCTTGGGCGGCGGCCGGTTGGTCTTGTAGTCCAGCACCAGGACCCGCTGCGGCGTGACCAGCAGCCGGTCGATCTGGCCGGACACGACGTAAGGGCCGTGCCGTGCGGCGATGGTGCCGCTGATCGGCACTTCGGCGCGCGAACCCGGTCCGAACAGCGGCGCGAATTGCGGGTGGCGCAGCACCGCCAGGGTTTCCTCGGCCCATTCCGCCTGGGTCGCCGGATCGAGCGCCAGGCTCGGCCGGGCCAGGAAGCGCGCGGCAGCCGCCGCACGCTGGCCGTCGGCCAGCCCGGGCAGCAACTGCAGCAGGCGATGGATGATCAGGCCGCGCTTGAAGCGCTGCCGGTCGTCGGCCTTGAGCGGGGAGAAGGCCGGCGGCTCGCTCGCCTCGGCGGCAGCGTCGCCTTCGCTGCGCGAGGGCGCCAGCGGTCGGGGCGGCACCGGCTCCGCTGCGGGCGAACGGCGCGCCCAGCCCGGCAGGCTGGCCAGTTCGAGGCGAGCCGCGCGGCCCGGCTTGGCCAGGCGCCAGATATCGGGACTGTCCAGCCGCAGCATGTCGCCGCCGATCGCCGGATCGCCGACCAGGCTCTGGCCCAGCGTGAAGGGCAGGCGCAGCGGCCGCGGCTCTTCGGCAGCGGCGGCAACGGCATCGGCCGGCAGCGCCGTCTCCTCGAGAGCCACCTTGATCAGCTGATACCAGCAATTGGCCGGTATATCGCGCGGGCCCTTGGCGCCGCAGACGTAAAGCCGGTCGGCGGCGCGCGTCATGGCGACATAAAGCAGCCGGTTGTTCTCTTCGCGCCGCCGCGCCTGGCGCTCGCCATGCATCCGGTCGGCATGCTCGTCGCTGTCGATCGCCGCGCCGCGCCAGATCAGCAGGCCATGTCCGTCCACCGCCGCCGGCACCATCGGCTCGTGCCGCTGCAGCGGATCGAAGGTGGTATCGGGCAGGTAGACGATCGGCGCCTGCAGGCCCTTGGCGCCGTGCACGGTGAGGATGCGCACCTCGTCGCGCGCGCCTTGCTCCAGTTCGCGCTTGATGACCGGCTGGCCGACCGCGAGCCAGTGCAGGAAAGCCTGCAACGAGGGCGGCTCGTTGCTCTGCTGCGCCAGCGCCATGTTGAGGAACTCGTCGATCGGATCGGCGGCATCGGGCCCGAGCCGGGCCAGCAGCTTGTGACGCCCGCCGTGGCGGCCCAGCACTTCGCTGTAGAACTCGAACGGCGGCACGAAATCGGCGCGGGCGAAAATCCGCGCCAGGAATTGGTAGGCCTGGGCGTAGGGCGCTTCGCCCTTCTCCGCGCGCGCCCGCAGCGCCGCCCAGACCGAACGCGGCCGGTTCCAGCACAGATCGAACAGCTGCCGCTCGTCCAGCCCGACCAGCGGCCCCTTCAGCACCGTCGCCAGGGTCAGATCGTCGCCGGGCAGCAGCGCCGCCTGGCCCAGCGCGATCAGGTCCATCACCGCGATATGCTCGGTCAGCTTGAGCCGGTCGACGCCGGCCACGCCGACCTCGAGATCCTTGAGCTCGCGCACCAGCGCCTCGACGAAGGCGTTGCGCCGCTGCACCAGCACCATGATGTCGCGCGCCTGCACCTTGCGATTGCGCGACGGCAGCACCTCCTCGTCGATCTGCCAACGGATATGCGCCGCCACCAGCCGGGCCAGCCGCCGATAGGGCGGCAGCGCGCCTTCCTGTTCGGTCGGATCCTGCCAGGGATCGATCTTCTCGTCGGGCAGCGGCTCGACCAGCGGCCACAGCTCCACGCGGCCGGCCTCGCCCAGCCGCACCGGATCGTGCTTGATCTCGTCCTCGGGGCCTTCGGCCACGCCATCGCGCGCCACGCCGTCGGCGAACACCGCATCGACCGCCTGCAGGACCGCCGCCGTGGAGCGGAACGAGGCCTGCAGCGGCACCCGCCGCCAGCCTTGCCGCGCTTCCTCGGCACGCCGCTCGAAATAGCCGCGCATCTCGACGAACTGGCGCGGCTCGGCGCCCTGGAAGGAGTAGATCGATTGCTTCAGATCGCCGACCACGAACACGGTGCGCGGCTCCGGCCGCGCCGTCTCGCCGGCGAAGAACTCCTCGGTCAGGCGCCGCACCACCTCCCATTGCGCCGGGCTGGTGTCCTGCGCCTCGTCGATCAGCACGTGGTCGAAGCCGCCATCGAGCTTGTAAAGCACCCAGCCCGGACCGCCCTCGCCCGCCAGCAGCGCCCGCGTATGCTCGATCAGGTCCTCGTAGTCGAGCGCGGCGCGAGCGCGCTTGGCGCGCTGGAACGCCTCGATCACCGCCAGCGCAAGACGCAGCAGAGCCGCGCTGCGCTCCACCACGCCCAGGCTGAGGCGGCGGCGTTCGAGCGCGTGAAGCCGCTCTCCCTCGCGCTGCAGCAGTTCGCGTATGTCGGCGGCAACGGCCTTGGTGGCGAGCGTGTCGCGGATCTCGCCGTCGGTCTTGAGGAACTGCCGGCAATAGGCGTCGAGCCGGCCATCGCGGTCGTTGCCGGCGGACAGCAGGTCGGCGATCGCCTGGCCGCGCTTGCGATCGGTCTTGCTGCCCTTGAGCAAAGCCGCACAGGCGGCGCGCAGGCCCTGTTCGATCATGGCATCGGGGTTGGCCATCTCGCTGCGCAGCCCGGCCTCGGTTTCGTCGGGCCGGGTGCCGAACAGCCGGGCGATGCGCCTGAGGTAGCGCTCCCGGCCGCCGGCCTTGACCATGCCCTCCAGCATGGCGGCGGGGCGCTGCAGCACGCCTTCCAGCAATTCGTTGAAGCGCGGTCCGTCGACGCGGCCGGCCACCTTGCGCAGCGCCTCGTTCAGCGCCTGGTCGGCGACGGCGCGTTCCAGCACCTGGTCGCGTGCCGCCAGCAGCAATTCGCGCGCCTGGCCTTCCTCGAGCACCTGGAAATGCGGCGGCACGCCGGCCTCGAGCGGAAAGCGCTGCAGCACCGCCTGGCAGAAGGCATGCAGGGTCAGGATGTAGATGCCGCCCGGCGCATCGAGCACGCGCGCGAACAGGCCACGCGCACGCGCCAGCATGTCGCTGCCGATATGGCCGACCGCTATCTCCTGCAGTTCCCGGCGCAACTCCCCGTCGTCGAGCCGACTCCAGCGGCCCAGGCTGTCGGACAAGCGGTTGCGCATCTCCGCCGCCGCCGCCTTGGTGAAGGTCAGGCACAGGATCTTCGAGGGCGCGGTGCCGTGCAGCAGCAGGCGCAGCAGCCGGTCGGTCAGCACCTTGGTCTTGCCGGTGCCGGCATTGGCCATCACCCAGGCCGAGCCGGCGGGATCGATGGCCAGGCGCTGGATGTCGTGCGCCGCGCGCTGCGCCTGCGCCCGCGCGCCGGCGATATCGGCGCTAGTCGTCGCCATAGGCCACCGACCATTCCTTGACGCGCGCCAGATGGTCGTACTCGCCGAAGCCGGCAAAGGCCGGTCGCGGCTGGGACAGATAGGGCGTGGCCGGATTGTCGTATCGGGCGATGCGCCGGATCAGGCTCTGCTCGGTCAGGCGCAGCAGGGTCTGCAGCGCGCTTTCGCCCGGCTCGGCATACTCGGCCATCGCCTTGGCGAGCTTGTTCTGTTCGAGCACCTGCTCGATCTCGCCCCCTTCATCCTTGCCGCGCAGGCGCCAGTAGCTCAGTCGCGCCGGGCGGCCCTGAACGGCGCGCCCGTCGCGGGCGAAGCCTGCCTGCAGCGCGATCAGCGCTTCCAGCGGCAGCTGCGGCGCATAGCCGGCCGCCACCTGGTCGGGCGACGGGCTGGCGCCGGTCTTGTAGTCGATGATCTCGAGCGTGCCGTCGACCAGGCGGTCGATGCGATCGGCCTTGGCGGTGACGACGAAGGCGCCGCCCGGGCCGCGCAGACTGATGCGGCCCTCCGCCTCGGCCAGCGCCAGGGCGATCTTCTCTTCCTGTCGCGCGCGCTGGGTGGCGACGAACCAGTGCGCGGCGCGTTCGAAGCGCGGCCACCAGAAGGCGCGCTCGGAAGGCCGGTCGAGCGTTTGGGCGAAACGCTGCCAGCCCAGCGCGATCAGCCGCTGTTCGGCGTCGGCGCCGACGATCCCGCCGCAATCGGCCAGAAACTGGTCCAGCACGCCATGGATCAGGTTGCCGCGATCGCGCGCCGTCGGGTCCATATCCAGCGGGTCGAGCGGCCGCAGCCGCAGCACCGTGCGGGCATAGAGCGCGTAAGGGTCCTTGCGCCACAGTTCAATGGCGGTGGCGGAAAGCTGGCGCGGCCGCGCCTCGAGCGGCGGCGCGGGACGGGGCGGCTTGGCGCCGACGACATCGGCCGGCTGATCGAGCAGATCGGCCCAATGCAGCCATTGCGCACCGGCGGCGATATCGGCCGGCGGCTCCGCCGCGTTCTCGCCGCGCCCCAGCAGCGCATCCAGCCGCGCCAGCCAGCGCGCCTTGACCGTCGGCGCGCCCTCGGCCCGCTCGGCGCGGGTGAGATAGACCACTGGCGCGCAGGCCGCCTGCACGAAATCGTGCGCCGCCAGGCCGATGCGCCGCTCCGGCAGCGGCAGGCCCAGCTCCTCGCGCATCGGCCGCGTCAGCCACGGTCCGGCGTCGACCAGCGGCGGCCAGCTGCCTTCGTTCAACCCGCCCAGCACCATGACGTCGGCGCGCTGCAGGCGGGCTTCCAGCGGACCCCAGATATAGAGTCGCGGGTGCAGGCCGAAGCGGGAGCGCACCACCTGGCCACGCAGCAACTCGTCGAACAGGCCGGGCCAGCCCTTGCCGTCGATCTGGCCGAAGGCTTCGCCGCGTTCGATCGCATCCATCAGCAGGCTTTGCAGCGCCTCCCCCGCCTGGCCCTGCCACAGCGCCTGGCCGCCGCCGATATCGGCGGTGGCGGCCATCGCCTCGCCGGCCTGCACCAGGGCGCGGGCAAGCTCCGGCACCTTGGCGGCGCCGAGGCCCATCGCCGTCTGCAGCGGCCGGAGCGCTTCTTCCAGCCGATCGACCAGCCGGCCGATACGCTCGAGCGCCGCCAGCAATCCCTGCGGCGCCTGGTCCTGCGCCGCCACCAGGGCCTGGCGCAAGCCTGCGATGCCGGCGCCGGGGCGCGGACCGCGCAACAGGAACTGGTCGAGCGCGCGCGCCCGATCGAGCGACTCGGCGCGCGGCAGACCGACGGCGCAGAGCGGATGCTGCAGCAGGGACAATAGCGGCAGCGGCGCCAGCTCGCTCTCGACCGCCGCCAGCAGCAGCCGCAGCAGCACCGCCGGCGGCGTGTCGCCCAGCGGGGTGCCGGCCGAATCGTCGATGGCGATATCCCAGCGCTGCAATTCGCCGGCCACGCGCCGCGCCAGCGCCCGATCGGCGGTGACCAGGGCGCCGCTGCGGCCCGGCGTCTCCAGCACGCCGCGCAGGATCAGCGCGATGGCCAGCGCCTCCTGCTGCGGCGTGGCGCAATCGAGCCGCGTCATGCCCTGCAGCGCTTCCGCCGGCGGCGGCGCCGGCTGGGCGCGCTCTTCGGCTGGCTGCAGCGCCTGCGACCACAGCAGGACGCGCGTCGGCGCGCCACCTCGCAGCGGCGAGGCCCAGTCGGCCACCTGGTCGGGCGTGCAGTGGAGCGCCGCCAGCAATTCGCGCAGGCCGAATTGCGGATGGGTCTGCTCCAGCGCCTGCCATTGCGCGGCGCTCAGATGGCGATCCAGTCCCGGCAGCACCACGCTGCCCTGCGGCAGGCCGGCCACCACGGTCAACAGCTCGCGCGTCGCCGGGATCGAGCCGGTCGAGCCGGCGGCGATGACGGGATGCGCCGGCGGCTGGGCGCGCCACAGCCGCGCCTGGGCACGCAGCAGCAGGTTGCGCCGCGCCGCCGGATCGACAGCGCCGATCTCGTGCAACATTGCTGGCCAGTTCTCCGACAGGATCCCGAGGAATCGCAGAGTCAGCCGCCAGTGATCCGCGAATCGTTCCGGAACGATCCCGGCCAGGCGGTCGATGCCGACCTCCTCGATTTGCAGCGAATCGAGCAGCCGCGCCAGTTCCGCCGCCAGCGCGGCGGCCTGGCCCGGGGTCGACACGCCCCAGCTCTCGGCATCCTGCGCCCGGGCGCGCTTGAGGATCAGCTGCGTCAGCAGCCCCAGCCGCTGCAGCCTGTCGATCTCGGGCGGAATCTCGAGCGCTTCGGCGCCGGCCTCGCCCAACGCCGGCGCCAGCAGCAACTCGTCTTCCTCGACATCGCCCAGCGCCGCCATGCGCGGCAGCAGCATCGGCGTGCCGCCGCCCTGGCGCAGGAAGGCTTCGCGCAGCGACCGGCCGGCGCGGCGGGTGGGCAGCAGGATGAGCACGTCGGCCAGCCCGCTATCGCTGCCGCCATAGCGCTCGAGCAGGCCGGCGGCCAGAGTGTCGGCGAAGGGCAGCGCCCCATCGATGGTCAAAACGCGGGCAGGCTGGCGCGCGCGCTTTGCCTGGGTCATGCCCGGCCCTTGCCGTGGCCGATCGACTCTTCGGCCAGCGCCACCGCGCCCGGCGTGCCGACATGGAACCACAGCCCGTCGTTGCGCACGCCGCACAGGCGGCCGGCTTCCTGGGCCCGGTCGTATAGATCGCGCAAGGAGAAGGCGCCGTCCGGTGCGCCCGCGAACAGCCGCGGCGCGAGGATCTGCACGCCGGTGAAGACGAAGGGCGCAACGCGCTCCTCGATTCGCCGCCGCAGGCTGCCGTCCGGCTCCATGAAATAGTCGCCCGGCCCGTCATAGCCGATCGCCGCCACGGCCGGCTGCAGCAGCAGCAGCGCATCCATGCGCTTCTCGTCCCACAGCCGGGCCAGCAGCGACAGCGTCGGGCTGGGGCCATCCAGCCACAGCGCATCGCAATTGACGACATAGAACGGCTGCGCGCCCAGCAACGGCAGCGCCCGCTTCACGCCGCCGCCGGTTTCCAGCAGGGTCTCCTCCGGCGAGAACACGATCCGGGGCGTGGCGCGCGCCTGCAGGTGGCGCTGCAGCATCGCCGCCATGTGATGCAGGTTGACGACGCAGTTGCACACGCCGGCGTCGTCCAGCCGGTCGAGCGCGCGGTCGATCAGGCTGCGCCCGGCCACATCCACCAGCGCCTTGGGTTTGCTGTCGGTGAGTGGGCGCATGCGCTGGCCGACGCCGGCCGCCAGCACCATGGCGCTTTCGATCCCGATCATGCCGCGCTCCGCGCGCCGGCCGGCACGTTGCGGTCGAACCATTGGCGCAGCGGACCCAGCGCCTCGTGCCGCAAAGCGCGCTCCATCAGGCGCCATAGCCGCGGCATGTGGCGCAGATAGGCCGGCTTGCCGTCGCGCTGCGCCAGACGCGCGAACACGCCGATCACGCGGGCATGGCGCTGGGCGGCGGCGATGGCGCAGCAGGCAAGGAATTCGGCATGGGCCGCAGGCGGCAGCGTCGAGAGGTAGCGTTGCATGATATCCCGGTACAGTTCGGGCGCGATGTCGCGCCGCGCATCTTCGATCAGCGACACCAGATCGTAGGCCATGGCGCCGCGGCCGGCGTCCTGGAAATCCAGCAATCCGCAGGCGGCGACGCCGGAGCGATCCGGCAGCAGCATCAGGTTGTCGACGTGGTAGTCGCGCAGCACCAGGGTGCGCGGTCCGGCGTCCAGGCGCGGCAGGACGGCCTGCCACAGCGCGCCGAATTCCTGCGACACTTCGGCCGGCGTCGGCCGGCCGGTGGCCATCGGCAGATACCAGTCGACCAGCAGCATGGCGCGCTGGCGCATCGCCTCGGTCTCGTAGAGCGGCACGTCTGGAGGCACGGCGCGATCGGCCGGCAGGGCGTGCAAGGCGATCAGCACATCGGCCGCCAGCCGGTACAGCGCCGTCTCGTCGCCGCCCCCTTGATCCGATATGCGCGCCAGTACGCGGCTATAGGTGGCATCGCCGAAATCCTCGATCAGCAGAAAGCCCGCGGCGGCATCGTCGGCGAAGATGCGCGGCGTGGAAAAACCCAGCCCCTGCAGGTGGCGCGCCACGCGCATATAGGGCCGCACGTCTTCCTGCGGCGGCGGTGCGTCCATCAGCACGGCGCGCTCCGCTGCGCGACGCAGGCGGAAATAGCGCCTGAACGAGGCATCGCCCGCCAGATCGGCAATGGCGGCATCCTGCCAGCCGACGCGCCGCAGGAAATCCCGGCGCAGCTCCTCGCGTCCGCTCATGCCGGCGCCAGCCCCGCCAGCCGGGCGCGCCATGACGCATCGCCGCTGAACGTGGCCCGGCGTCCCTCGCCATCGACCGCAAGCGACAGGTCGAGCCGGCGCGACGGCAGCAGATCGCCCAGCCGGTCCGGCCACTCGATCAGCGCGATCGCCTCGGCGAAGCCCTGCTCGATGCCCAGCTCCCAGGCCTCCTCCGCCGCGCTCAGCCGATAGAGATCAAGATGCCAGACCGGACCGGCCGGCGTGTCGTAGATCTCGACCAGGGTGAAAGTGGGGCTGGGCACGGCCAGCTCGTCGTCCCCGCAAAGGCTGCGGATCAGGCTGCGCGCCAGACTCGTCTTGCCGGCGCCCAGATCGCCGCGCAGCGCCACCACGTCGCGCACCCGCAGCAGCGGCGCCAGCGAACGGCCGAGCGCCGCCGTGGCCGCAGCATCGGGCAGAGCCATCGTCACAATTGCCTGGGCGGACGCCATGGCGCGGTTGTAACGGCGCCGCCGAATCCTGGCAAGACGCCGCCAGCCATGCTCCGCTGGTCAGGCCGAAGCCAGGAATCGCCATGTCCGTTGCGATTCGGCCCGTCCGCCTGGAAGATGCCGAAGGCCACAATGCCTGCGTCGGCGTGGTGGCGCGCGAGCGGCGCTACCTGGGCATGATCGACGCGCCGCTACTCGCCGACTCGATCGGGTTCGTCGAGAACATCCTCGCCCGGGACGGGCCCCTGTTCGTGCCGAGGCAATCAGTGAGACGGGCAGCCGCATCGTCGGCTGGTGCGACATCGGCGTCATGAGCCGGCCGGGCAGCGGCCATTGCGGCGTGCTGGGCGTGGGCCTGCCGCCCCAGTGGCGCGGCCAGGGGCTGGGCCGGCGCCTGGCCGAAGCGGCGCTGGCCAAGGCCGGCGCCACCGGTTGGAGCGCGCGCAGCTCGACGTCTATGCCGACAACGCCCGCGCCATCGCCTGTACGAAAAAATAGGCTTCGAGCGGGAAGGAAAACGCCGCCGAGCCAGGAAGCTCGACGGCGTCTATACCGACATCCTGATGATGGCCCGGCTCACGCCACCGTTGTGACGGGATCCGCGGCGCCGCTAGTAGCGATAGTGGTCCGGCTTGAACGGGCCGGTCTGCGGCACCGAGATGTACTTGGCCTGGTCGGGACGCAGCTTGGTCAGCTTGACGCCGATCTTCTCCAGATGCAGCGCCGCCACCTTCTCGTCGAGATGCTTGGGCAGGGTATAGACCTTCTTGTCGTACTTGCCCTGGTTGGTCCACAGCTCGATCTGCGCCAGGGTCTGGTTGGAGAACGACGCCGACATGACGAAGCTGGGATGGCCAGTGGCGTTGCCCAGGTTCACCAGGCGGCCTTCGGACAGCACGATGATGCGATGGCCGTCGGGGAACTCGACCTCGTCGACCTGGGGCTTGACGTTGACCCACTTCATGTTCTTCAGGCCGGCGATCTGGATCTCGCTGTCGAAGTGGCCGATGTTGCAGACGATGGCGCGGTCTTTCATCTTGCGCATGTGGTCGAGCGTGATGACGTCGACATTGCCGGTGGCGGTGACGAAGATGTCGGCGCGCGGCGCGGCATCTTCCATGGTGGTGACCTCGTAGCCTTCCATCGCCGCCTGCAGCGCGCAGATCGGGTCGATCTCCGACACCATGACGCGGCAGCCGGCGTTGCGCAGCGAGGCGGCCGAGCCTTTGCCCACGTCACCGAAGCCCGCCACCATGGCGACCTTGCCGGCCATCATCACGTCGGTGCCGCGGCGGATGCCGTCGACCAGGCTCTCGCGGCAGCCGTAGAGATTGTCGAACTTGGACTTGGTCACCGAGTCGTTGACGTTGATCGCCGGCCACAGCAGGCGGCCTTCCTTCTCCATGATGTAGAGACGGTGCACGCCGGTGGTGGTCTCCTCGGTGACGCCGCGGATCGCCTTGGCCAGCTTGCTGTAGAAGCCGGGCTGCGCCTTGATCCGCTTCTTGATGGCGGCGTAGAGCACCTCCTCTTCCTCGTTGGTCGGCCTGGACACCAGCTTGGCGTCCTTCTCCGCCCGCGCCCCCAGATGCACCAGCAAGGTGGCGTCGCCGCCATCGTCCAGGATCATGTTGGGCGTGCCGCCATCGGCCCATTCGAAGATGCGATGGGTGTATTCCCAATATTCCTCCAGGCTCTCGCCCTTGTAGGCGAACACCGGGGTGCCGGCCTTGGCGATGGCGGCGGCGGCATGGTCCTGGGTCGAATAGATGTTGCACGAAGCCCAGCGCACGTCGGCGCCCAGCGCCTTCAGCGTCTCGATCAGGACCGCGGTCTGGATCGTCATGTGCAGGGAGCCGGCGACGCGCGCGCCCTTGAGCGGCTTCTTCTTGCCGAATTCCTTGCGGATGGCCATCAGGCCGGGCATCTCGGTCTCGGCGATGGCGATTTCCTTGCGGCCCCAATCGGCCAGCCCGATATCCTTGACCTTGTAGTCTTCCGTCTTGGCCATCGTCAGCTCCTTGGAATGCCGTGGTGGTGCGGCCACGCCTATAGCAGCGCCGCCGGGGCCGGACAATGGCCGGACCGGCGCATATAAAGCGGGCTTTATCCGCGATTTTTCCGCTTACTCTTTTTCGCCGAAGCGGCTGGCCACCAGCTGGCACAGCGCTTCGAGCGCGTCCGCGGCCTGGCGGCCGGAGCCGCGCAGGACGATGTCGTTGCCCTTGCCGGCAGCCAGCATCATCAGACCCATGATCGACAGCGCCGAGACCTCGTTCTCGCCATTGCCGACGGTGACGGCGGCATCGAAGGTGCCGGCCAGGCGCACGAATTTCGCCGCCGCCCGGGCATGCAGGCCACGCTGGTTGACGATGGTGATGGTGCGGGTAAGCGACGGGGCGACCGCGACGGCGTTCACGACGCCTCCTTGGCCAGCAGCTTGGAGGCCACGTTGATGTATTTGCGGCCCGCTTCCTGAGCCGCCAGCACGGCCTGGCCGAGCGGCATGGAATTGCGCGCGCTGGCCAGCTTGATCAGCATCGGCAGGTTGACCCCGGCGATGACCTCGACATTGGCGCGGTCGATCACCGAGATGGCGAGGTTCGACGGCGTGCCGCCGAACATGTCGGTCAGCAGCACCACGCCCTGGCCCGAATCGCACTCGCCGATCCGGTCGATGATCTCCTGGCGACGCGCTTCCATGTTGTCCTCGGGTCCGATGCAAACGCCCGCCACCTGGCGTTGCGGCCCGACGACATGTTCCAAAGCGGCGATGAACTCAGCCGCAAGCCGGCCATGGGTGACCAGCACCATACCGATCATGCACAGAACTCCCTAAGACCGCTCCCCCATATCGGCATCGGCGGCCACCGCCTGCGGCGGCGAAGCAAGATCGCGATGCGCCAGCGATACGCGCGCGCCCTGTCCGCCCAGCCACGCGGCCAATTCCTCGGCCACCTTGACCGACCGATGCCGACCGCCGGTGCAACCGACGGCCACGGTCAGGTAGCTCTTGCCCTCTTTTTCGAAGCGGGGCAAGAGCGGGAAAATCAGACCCTTGATTCCATTGATAAATCCGCCATAGCCGGGATCGGCTTCGACGTAGTCGCGTACCGCCTTGTCCCGCCCGTCGAGCGGTCTGAGCGCGGCCACGTAGTGGGGGTTGGCCAGGAAGCGACAATCGAACACCAGATCGGCCTCGCGCGGCAGGCCGCGGCGATAGGCGAACGACACCACGAACACGTTCAAGCCCGCGCCGCGCTCGATCGCGTAGTGCCCGCCCAGCACCCGCTTCAGGTCCGCCGCGGTCAGCAGCGAGGTGTCGATCACCAGATCGGCCGCATCGCGCCATGGCGAGAGGATGCGGCGCTCCTCGACGATGCCGTCGATCACCGGCCGGTCGGCGGCCAGCGGGTGACGCCGGCGCGTTTCGGTATAGCGGCGCAGCAGCACGTCGTTGTCGCAATCGAGGAACAGAAGATGGGGCCGCACATCGTTGCGCGCCCGCAGGCGTTCGAGTTCGGCCAGGAAGGGGGCAATGGCGAAGTCCCTGGTGCGCACGTCCAGGCCCAGCGCCAGCGGCCTGCCCTGCGCCGCCGCCGACGGCCGCGCCAGGTCGGGCAGCAGCGACAGCGGCAGGTTGTCGACCGCTTCGTAGCCGAGATCCTCCAGCGCCTTGAGCGCGGTGGCGCGGCCGGCGCCGGACAGGCCGGTGACCAGCACCAGGCTGCGGGCGACGGACGGCTTTGGATCGGGCATGGACCGATTATCGAGCCGCCAGCGTTTTGAGCGCAAGCCGCAGCTTGGCCGGCGCCGACGGCTCGAGCCCGGCCAGCCGCAGCAGCGGCAGCGAAACTCCAAGCATCTGGTAGCGTGCCGGCTCGGGCAGGCGCTCGACCCGATCGGGCGTCACCAGCTCGGCCGCCAGCACGATCGGCGCGCGCTGCGTGACCTGGCCGCCGTCGAGCTTGACGATGCCCAGGCCGCGCACCTCCATCCGGCCCAGCAGCACGGCGGGCGCGCTGGCCAGCAGGCGGCCAGCCTTGACGCTCAGCACGGTCTGGTCGTCGGCCACCAGCCGCGCCAGTTCGGTCTGGGGCCGTGCCGGCTGGTCGATCAGGCGCAGCGCCAGATCCGATTTGCCGCTGCCCGAGGGGCCCAGCAGCAGCACGCCCGAACGGCCGATGGCGACGGCAGTGGCGTGGACGGTGACGCTGGCGGGCGCAATCATGCCGCCAAGCCTGGGCTGGCTCGCGCGCAAAATCAATCGCCCGCGCTTGACAGGTTGCAGAGCCGAGCGTTTTGTCACGCCGCGCACAACCAATCCGCCGGCCGCCCCGCATGGAAATCGTTCTGCAGATCGCCACCATCCTGGCCCCGGTGTTCATCCTGGCCGGCATCGGCTATGGCTGGTGCAAGCTCGGCATGCCGTTCGACAGCGAGATGGTGACCCTGCTGGTCACCAACCTGGCGACGCCCTGCCTGATCTTTTCCACCCTGGCCAAGCTCGAGATCAGTCCCGATGCGTTCGGCGAGATCGCGCTGGCGGCGGTGCTGTGCGGCGTGGGCTTCGCCATTCTGGGCCGCATCGCGCTGGCGTTCCTGAAACTGCCCGCGCATTCCTACCTGCCGGCGCTGATGTTCCCCAACACCGGCAATCTCGGCCTGCCGCTCTGCCTGTTCGCCTTCGGGCCGGCCGGGCTGGCGCTGGCGCTGGGCTGCTTCACGGTGGCCTCGTTCACCCAGTTCACCATCGGCATGGCGCTGGCCGCCGGCGAATGGTCGGTCAAGCGGCTGCTGCGCACGCCGATCATCTACGCGCTGGCGGTGGCGCTGGCCTTCATGCTGACGCATACGACGCCGCCCGCCTGGCTGATCAACACCACCAACCTGATGGGGGGCGTGGCGATCCCGCTGATGATCACGGCGCTGGGCGTGTCGCTGGCCCAACTGCGCGTGACCCGCCTGCCGCTGGCGCTCGGCCTGTCGCTGGTGCGGGTGGCGGGCGGCTTCGCCATCGGCTGGGGCGTGGCCAGCGCGATGGGCCTGGACGGCGCCAGCCGTGGCGTGCTGATGATCCAGGCCAGCATGCCGACCGCCGTGTTCAACTACCTGTTCGCGCTGCGCTATCGCCGCCAGCCGGCCGACGTGGCGGGCGTGATCGTGATCTCGACCCTGATCGTGTTCGCCATCCTGCCGCTGCTGCTGCTGCTGGTGCTGCCCGATGGCGGAGGAGCGAACGGCGGCGCGGTCACGCCGCCGGCAAGGTGACGGTGAAGCGCGCACCCAGCGTCTTGCCTGCGGCGTCGCGCCGGTTGGCGGCGACGATGCTGCCGCCATAGGTGTCGACGATCTGCTTGGCGATCGACAGGCCCAGGCCCGAATGCTTGCCGAACGCCTCGGCGGCGGGCCGCTCGCTGTAGAAGCGGTCGAAGATCGCCTCCAGCTTGTTGTCGGGGATGCCCGGGCCGTCGTCCTCGACGGTGGCCACGATCAGGCCGCCGTCGCGCGCCAGCCCGACCGTCACCTTGCCGCCGGTCGGGCTGAACGACAGGGCGTTCTCGATCAGGTTGTTGAACACCTGGCTGAAGCGACCTTCCTGGCCGCGCACCACGAAAGGCGCCCTGCCCGAGGGCACGAACTCGACGGCAATGCGCTGGTCGGAGCCTTGCGCGCCGTAGATGCCGACCATGCGCTCGAGCAGGCCGCCCAGATCGACCGCGGCGGTGTCGACCCGCATCAGCTCGGCATCCAGCCGCGACGCCAGCGAGATGTCGCTGATCAACCGGTTCAGCCGGTTGACGTCGTCCAGCACGATGGCCATCAGCTTGGCGCGCTGCTCCGGGTTCTCGATGCGCGAGGCGGTTTCGACCGCCGAGCGCAGCGAGGTCAGCGGATTCTTCAGCTCGTGCGCCACGTCGGCGGCGAAGCTTTCGATCGCGCCCATGCGCTTCCACAAGGTGTTGGTCATCTCGTGCAAGGCCAGCGACAGATCGCCGATCTCGTCGCGCCGATCCGACAGGTCGGGAATGGTGGGTTCCCCGCCATCGGCCGAGCGCACGCGCTGCGCGGCGGCCGCCAGCAGGCGGATCGGCCGGGCAATGGTGCCGGCGAGGTAGAGCGACAGCAGCACGGTGGCGATCAGCGCCACCAGCGACACCTTGAGGATGTCGAGGCGCACCTGGCGCAGGCTCGAGGCGATCGAGGCGTCGTCGTGCGACAGCAGCAGCGCGCCCAACACTTCCTTGTAGCGCTGCACCGGCACCGCCACCGACAGGATGCGCCGGTCGCGCCGATCGGTGCGGATGGCGCTGGCGATGCCGCCGCGCAGGGCGACCACGACCTCCTCGTAGTCGCGCGCCAGCTGCACCGCCGATTCGCTGTAGGCGGGATAGGTGTGGCGGCGATAGGACAGCAGCGAATCGAACCAGGCGCCGATATGGTCGAGCCAGTCGGTCCAGGACGGCGGCTCGGGCGGCGGCAATTCGCTGACCTCGATATGCTGGGCGCCCAGGCCGGGCAGGTTCAGCGAATCGGCGATCAGCTCGTTGGTCGGCAGGAACAGCCGCGCCCGCACCCCGGTGGGCTGGATCAGCCGCACCACCATCTGGCGCGACAGTTCCGGATCGAGCCGCTGGCTGGTATTGGCCAGTCCGCGCGTGGCGCCTTCGCCCAGACCGGCCGCGACGATCTCCGCCTGCACGCGCAGCGCGGAGATCTCGCTCTCCAGCAGTTCCTCCTCGTACTGGTCGAGGAAGAACACGCCGCCGATCAGCATGGCCAGCGGCAGCATGTTCAGCACCAGGATGCGACGCGTCAGCGGCGAGAAACGACGCTTCTTGAAACGGCGCTTGCGCTTCTTGGCCGGCGCGCCGGCAGACGCTCCCGTCGGTGCCCCGGTTGGCGCCCCCGTCGGCGCATCGTCGCGCGGGTCGGGTGGGTCGGCGGGCGCATCGGCCGGCGCCGACACGGCATCGCGGCGCGCCGCGTCGGCCGACGCGGCGGCGTCTTGATCGGCCAAGCCGGCCCGCTCAGTTCTCGCGGTAGCGATAGCCGATGCCGTAGAGGGTTTCGATCTGGTCAAAATTGCCGTCGACCTCGCGGAACTTCTTGCGCAGCCGCTTGATGTGGCTGTCGATCGTGCGGTCGTCCACGTAAATCGTCTCGCCGTAGGCGGCGTCCATCAGCTGGTCGCGGTTCTTCACATGGCCTGGCCGCTCGGCGAGCGACTTCAGGATCAGGAACTCGGTGACGGTCAGCGCCACCGGCTTGTCCTGCCAGGTGCAAAGATGGCGCGACGGATCGAGCGTCAGGTCGCCGCGCACGATGGCGTCGGTCGCCTTGACGCCCTTGTCGCTGCCGGCATCGCTACGCCGCAACAGGGCGCGGATGCGCTCCAGCAGCAGACGCTGGGAGAACGGCTTGGTGATGTAGTCGTCGGCGCCCATGCGCAGGCCCAGCACCTCGTCGATCTCGTCGTCCTTGGAGGTGAGGAAGATCACCGGGATGGCGGTGGTCTTGCGCAGCCGGTTGAGCAGCTCCATGCCGTCCATGCGCGGCATCTTGATGTCGAGGATGGCGAGGTCGGGCGGATCGGCGGTGATGCCCTCGAGCGCCGCCGCGCCGTCGTTGTAGGTGCGCACGGTGAAGCCTTCGGCTTCCAGCGTCATCGACACCGAGGTCAGGATGTTGCGGTCGTCGTCGACCAAGGCAATGGTTTTGCGCAAGTTTTCCGTCCTCCTGCAGGGCCGCGGCGCCAGTGTGCCCCTTGTTGTGACCATATCATGGCGACGAATCAAGCCGAATGCGGCAGCCCGGATTCCGGCCAATCCGCCGCCCTGGTCCGGCTCCCGGGCGATCGCCGGCGGCGCCCTTGCCGGCGGGCCGCCAGACGCCGATACTTCCTCATTATGAGCCGACCGATCGCCCGCCCCGCCGAGCCGCTTGCGCCCGCCGTTTCGGCGCGCAGCCGCCAGCGTCGTGCCGCCGCGATGGCCGGGCTGCTGGGATTGGCGCTGATCTTCGTCGCCGGTTTCGCCAGCATGCCCGCCGTGCACGACGCCGCCCATGACGGACGTCATTCGGCGGCCTTTCCCTGCCATTGACCGACGCCCTCGACATCGGCCGCGGCCGTCCCCTGGCCGGCATTCTGACCGCGGCGCTGATCGCGGGCCTGATCGCCGGGCTGCTGGCGACCGCGCTGCAGGCCATCTGGGTGTGGCCGCTGATCGCCCAGGCCGAACTCTACGAACAGGCGGCCGAGCACGGCACGACCCACGGCGCGGCCGGTCACGATCACGCCGATGCGCCGGTTTCGCCCGTCAAGCGCGTGGCGTTGAGCGTGTTGACCGATATCGCGGTGGGCGTGGGCTTTGCCCTGCTGACGGCTGCGGCCATGGTGCTGGCCGGCAGAAGGCTGGGCTGGCGCCGCGGGCTGATCTGGGGCGCGGCCGGCTATGCGGCGGTGGTGCTGGCCCCCGCGCTCGGACTGCCGCCCGTGCCGCCCGGCGTGGCGAGCGGACCGCTCGAGGCGCGGCAGGTCTGGTGGATCGCCACCGTGCTGTGCAGCATCGCGGGCCTGGCGCTGATCCTGCTGGGACGGGGCCGCCTGCGCTTCCATGCCATCGCCGCCGGGCTGGTGCTGATCGCGCTGCCTCATGTGGTGGGCGCGCCGGTCGGCCCGGCGATGGACCCGACCGGCGGCGGCGCGCCGCTCGAGCTGCGCCGGCATTTCGCCGCCGTCGTGTTGTCGACGACCTTGCCGGTGTGGCTGCTTACCGGCGGCTTGTTGGGAGGGCTGCTGCCGCGCTGTCTACGGCAATCATGAGCAAACCCGATCCCGACGTGCTGGCACGTCAATTGTTGCGGCGTGCCGACCGCGCGGCGCTGGGCGTGGCCTTGGCCGAAGGCGACCAGCGCCGCCCCTATGTCTCCCTGGTGCTGCTGGCGGTCGATCACGACCTGGCGCCGATCCTGCTGATCTCGGCCTTGGCCGAGCACAGCAAGGCGATCATGGGCGACGAGCGGGTGTCGCTGCTGATCGACGGCACGGCCGGGCTCGAACGGCCGCTGACCGGGACGCGGCTCAGCCTGGTGGGACGCGCCGTCAAATCCGACGAGCCCCGGCTGCGCGCCCGCTACCTGGCCCGTCACCCCGATGCCGCCGGCTATGCCGGCTTCAAGGATTTCGCGTTCTATCGGGTCGCGATCGAGCGCGGCCACCTGGTGGCCGGCTTCGGCATGATCCGCTGGCTGGACGGGGCCGCCCTCCGCATACCGGATGCGCTGGCCGAGAGGCTGATCGAGGCCGAAGCCGGCATCGTCGCGCATATGAACGAGGATCACGCCGACGCCCTCGACCTCTATGCCAACCGGCTGCTGAGCCTGCCGGGTCAGGGCTGGCGCATGAGCGGCATCGACCGCGACGGCTTCGATCTGCGGCTGGGGGGCCAGGTCGCCCGGCTCGATTTCGCCGAGCCGGTCAGCGATGCCGATGCCGCCCGCCAGAGCCTCGTTTCGCTGGTCAAAAGAGCGCGGCAAACTCCATGAAACCGCCTCAGTTTCGACCCGTTTCTACAGAGAATGCCGGCCCGACGCGGCGCCCTGCTGCGTTTATTCACACGACAGCCGCCGGCTTGCTTGCCCGGCCGGGGCCGCGAGGGTAATTTCCCGGCAATTTTTCAGCAGCCAAAGAGTCACGGGGCCGCAACGGCCCCATTCGGGAGGATCGACGTGACAAAGTCCGGTTCAATCGCCAGCCCGCAAGGGCTGGATTACATCGGCTTGAAAAACACCGCCGCGGTGCATTGGAACCTGCCGGTCTCGGCGCTCTACGAAGAAGCCATCCGCCGCCGCGAGGGCGTGCTGGTCGATGGCGGGCCGTTTGCGGTGCTGACCGGCGTGCATACCGGCCGCTCGCCCAACGACAAGTTCTTCGTTTCCGACGCCACGACGCGCGACAACATCGACTGGGGCAAGACCAACAAGCCGATCGATCCGGAAAAGGCCCATCGTCTGGTCGACCAGATGCTGGCCTACGCCCAGCGCCGCGAACTGTTCGTGCGCGACTGCTTCGCCGGCGCCGACCCCGCCTATCGCATCGGCGTGCGGGTCGTCAACGAGACCGCCTGGCACAATCTGTTCGCGCGCAACATGTTCCTGCGCCCGACCCAGGCCGAACTGCAGGACTTCAAGCCCGACTTCACCATCCTGCAGCTGCCGGGCTTCCAGGCCGACCCCAAGCGCGACGGCACCGCCTCGGACTGCGCCATCATCTGCGACTTCTCGCGCAAGCTGGTGGCGATCTGCGGCACCTGGTACGCCGGCGAGATCAAGAAGTCGGTGTTCACCATCCTCAACTACCTGCTGCCCGAGAAGAACGTGCTGCCGATGCATTGCTCGGCCAATGTCGGCGCCAAGAACGACGTGGCGATCTTCTTCGGCCTCAGCGGCACCGGCAAGACCACCCTGTCGGCCGACGCCTCGCGCACCCTGATCGGCGACGACGAGCATGGCTGGTCCGATCGCGGCATCTTCAACTTCGAGGGCGGCTGCTACGCCAAGGTGATCCGCTTGAGCCGCGAGGCCGAGCCGGAGATCTACGCCACCACCGAACGCTTCGGCACGGTGCTGGAGAACGTGGTGGTCGATCCGGCTACCGGCCGGCTCGATCTCGACAGCGCGCGCTACACCGAGAACACCCGCGCCTGCTATCCGCTGGACTTCATTCCCAATGCCAGCGCCAGCGGCGTGACCGGCACGCCCGAGAACATCATCATGCTGACCGCCGATGCCTTCGGCGTGCTGCCGCCGATCTCGCGGCTGTCGCCGGAACAGGCGATGTACCATTTCCTGTCGGGCTACACCGCCCGCGTCGCCGGTACCGAGAAGGGCGTCGGCAGCGAGCCGCAGGCCACCTTCTCGACCTGCTTCGGCGCGCCGTTCATGCCGCGCCATCCCACCGTCTACGCCAAGATGCTGGGCGAGAAGATGGCCAGGAACAACGCCAAGTGCTGGCTGGTCAACACCGGCTGGTCGGGCGGCGGTTTCGGCGTCGGCGAGCGCATGAAGATCGCCTATACCCGCGCCATGATCCGCGCCGCGCTGGACGGCCAGCTGGCCCAGGTGGCGACCACCGCCGATCCCAATTTCGGCCTGCTGATCCCGCAGAACTGCCCGGACGTGCCGCCCAACGTGCTGAACCCGAAAGCCACCTGGAGCGACAAGGGCGCCTACGACAGCGCGGCACGGGAAGTCGCCAAGCGCTTCGAAGGCAATTTCAAGCAGTTCGAGAGCCATGTCGGCGACAACGTGAAGAAGATCGCCATCCGCTCGGCCGCCTGAACGGCGCCGCGGCAAGACCCCGATCGCGAGAGAGCCCGCCGCAAAGCGGGCTTTTTTCGTTTCAGGCCGCGACCGGCGCCGCGCGGCAGGAGGCGGCTCGGACACGGACGGCTCGGTCGCCGCCGGCTCGGCCAGCAGCCCGATCATGCGGCGCGCGATCTCCCGCTCGCCCATGATGACCTGATCGGCGCCCAGCTGGGTCAGATGCGCCTCGGCGTCGGAATGAGTGCGGCGACGATCTGGAGCGCCGGGTTGAGATGCCGCGCCTGCTGCACCAGCTGGCCGGCCTCGAAGGCATTGGGGATGGCCACCGCCAGCTGGCGCGCCTCGGCCAGTCGCGACGCCGCCATCACCTCGGGCTTCACTGCATCGCCGGCGATCGCCACGGTGCCCTGGCCGCGCAGCTTGGCGACCAGCAACGGCCGGCAATTCGGTGGCGTGTGCCACCCAATATGGCTTTTCCGGCCTCGCGCTCCAACCCGACGCACCGAAAATTGTCGTGCTGGCAGCGCTGCCCTGCCAAAAATTCGTGGTGCGGCACGTCGGGCGGCAATGCGGCGGGCCCGATGTCGCGCAACTCCTTGCCGCCGAGCGGAGCGGATCGGGAAGCCAAAGCGATTCCGTCAAAAGCCGATTTGCTCTAGGCTTGCACCATGCGATTTTCCAGGCCGGCCACGGCGCACCTTGCCCATCGACCGGGTCTCACCGCACGCCGCCTGGCTCTTGCGATGGCATCTCGGGCAGCGGCGTGACCGAAGCCTCCGCTCCCCCGGCAACGCCATCCCAGGCGCCGCCGCAGCGACGCCGGTTGCGCCTGAGCGTCGCGGTGGCGCTGGCCCTGGCGTTTTTCGGCGTCACCCTGATCGGCGCGATCGCCCTGATCGTCACGCTTTACGGCGCCCAGCGGACCACGGTCGAGCTGCTGCGCGACCGCAACGAGCGGCTGATCGACGATGCCGTGTCGCGCCTGAAGGACCATCTGTCGCTGGTGCAGACCCAGGCCAATTTCCTGGCCGAACGCCTGCGCGCGGGCGACCTGGAAGCGCGCGACGACCAGCGCCTGGCCGACTTCCTGGCGGCATCGCTGGCTGCCGCGCCGCAGGTTTCGGCGATCTCCTTCACCTGGCCCGACTACAGGACCTTGCGCGCCGATCGCGATCCCGGCGGCGCGGTGAGGATCGTGCGGGCCGATCTCGGCAACTTCCCCAACATCGCCCAGCGCTACGACACCATACGCCGCGCCCCCGGACCGTTCTGGGGCGATCTGATCTGGACGCCGGAGCTGGGCCAGCCGCTGATCAATCTGCGCGTGCCGGTGTGGCGATCGGGCGAGTTCATGGGCGGCATCGTGGCGCTGGTCTCGATGGCCAGCCTGTCGCGCTACGTAGCGCTGTCGACCAGCGATTCGGCCAGCACCTTCATTCTGTACGACCGGCAATACGTGCTGGCCCATCCGCGCCTGTCCGACCCGGCGCACATCCTCCAGCTGGCCGGCAATACGCTGCCGCGCATCGACCAGGTGGGCGACCCGATCCTGGCCGGCATGGGCAATATGGTGCGCGACCAGACCCAGCGCCTGTTCGGCGACGATCCGGAAGGAGGCCATGTCGCCGACGTCAAGGGCGTGCGCTACGTGTTCATCTATCGCACCGTCGACGGCTATGGCGACAAGCCGATGAAGGTCGGCCGCTACTTCCCGCTATCGGACCTGCTCGACAGCACCCAGGCGTTGTGGAACGGCGCCTATGCCGGCGCCGCGGCGCTGGTGGTGGCGCTGATCGTCGGCCTGCTGCTGGGTCGCGCCATCGCCCGGCCGGTGCGGCGGCTGGCCCATGTCGCCGAGGAGATCCAGCATTTCGACTTCGAGGGCCGGCCGCTGCGCCACAGCCTGCTGCTGGAGCTCGACGAGGCGGCGCAGGCCGCCAACGCCTCGCGCGCGGCGCTGAAATGGTTCGCCAACTACGTGCCGCGCAAGCTGGTCACGCGCCTGCTGGCCGAGGGCGAGCAGACCATGCTGTCCAAACGGCGCGACGTCACCGTGATGTTCACCGACATCGTCGGCTTCACCATGCAGGCCGAAGACCTGCCCGAGCACGAGACCGCCGATTTCCTCAACCGCCATTTCGCCCTGGTCGCCGGCTGCATCGAGGAGGAGCAGGGCGTGATCGACAAGTTCATCGGCGATGCCGTGATGGCGACCTGGGGCGCCATCAAGCAGACCGAAGAGCATGCCGACCACGCCTGTCGCGCCGCGCTGGAGATCGCCAAGGCCGTCAAGGCGGACAACGCGGAGCGGCGCAAGGCCGGCCAGGCGCCGGTGCGGGTGCGCATCGGCCTGCATTCCGGCCCGGTTGTGATCGGCAATATCGGGGCGCCCGGCCGCATCAACTACACGGTGGTGGGCGACACGGTGAACACCGCCCAGCGCATGGAGCAGCTGGGCAAGGACTACATGCAGGACGGCGACGACGTAGTGGTGCTGGTATCGGGCCATACCCTGGCGGCGTTGACCCTGCATTCGGGTTTGCCCGACGGTGTGGTGCTGCCGGCCGACTGGCACGAGCTGCGCGGCCGGGCGCAATCGATCTCGGTGCACAGGCTGAAGGTGTGACGACCATGACGACGACAGAACGCTACGGTTCGGGCCCTACCCTGCTGCTGCTGCACGGTTCGCCCGGCAGCGCCCAGACCTGGCGCGCCATCGGCAAGACCCTGGCCGGGCGCTACAGCGTCGTGGCGCCGACCTTGCCCGGCCACGGCCCAGGCGAGCCGCCGACGGTGCAGGACACCGGGGACATCGCCGCCGCCACCTTGGCGGCGCTCGGCGCCCTGGCCGCGCCGGTGACGATCGGCGCGCATTCCTTCGGCGCCGTGATTGCGCTGCAGATGGCGCTGTCGGGCAAGCTCGCCATCGCGCGCCTGGTGCTGTTCGAGCCGGTGGCGTTCGGCGTGTTGCCGGCCAGCGGCGAGCAGGCGGCGTTCGACGCCGCCAAGCCGATCTTCGAGCGCTACGCCGCCCGGCATCGCGCGGGCGACGCCGATGCCGTGGCGATCATGGCCGATTTCTGGTTCGGCGCCGGCGCCTTCGCCCGGATGCCGCCGCCGGTACAGGGCTTCATGCGCCAGCAGGCTGCGGTCAATGTGCGCGACGTCGAGGCGGTGTTCCGCGACCGCTATGCGCCGGATGCACTCGAGCGGCTGACCATGCCGGCAACCGTCGCCTATGGCGATCGCAGCCCCGCCGTGGCACGGTTGATCGCCGAGCGCCTGGCCGCTTCGCTGGGCAACGGCCGCGCCGTCGCGCTGGCGGGCGCCAATCACGGCATGCTGAACAGCCATCCCGATGCGGTGGCCAAGCTGATCGCCGGCGACTAAAGTCCCGCCGGATCAAGCGGGGACGGCGATAAACGACGGCTGGAACGAATCGGCCCAGGCCTGGATCGACAATAGCGACGAGATAGCGACAACAGCCGGCGCCATATCCTCGATCCGGTGATGAAGGCGCGATCGGCGGCGCGACCCTATCGCCACGTGCTGGATGTAGGCTGCGGCGAAGGCCGCTTCTGCCGCGTCATGCAGGGAATGGGCATCGCCACGACAGGCATCGATCCAACGGCCGCGCTGATCGCCCAGGCGCGCAAGCGCGACCCCGCGGGCGACTATCGCGGGGCGTGGCCGAGCGGCCCGACTTCGCCGACGGCGCGTTCGACCTGGTGGTGTCCTACCCGACCGTGATCGACATGGCGCCGCTCGACGCGGCCATCGCCGAGATGGCGCGGCTGCGGGCGCCCGGCGGCAGCCTGCCGATCGCCAACCTCAACCCCTATCTGACCGCCTGTATCGACCAGGACTGCAGAAGGACGCGGGCGGCCGACAGCCGTTCTGGCGGATCGACGGTTATCTCAGCGAAAAGCCGCATTGGGTCGAATGGGCCGGCATCCGCATCGTCAACTGGCACCGGCCGATGGAGACTTACATGCGCCTGCTGCCGGGCCAGGGCCTGATGCTGGATTTCTTCGCCGAGCCCAAGCCGGTGGGCGGCGATGCCGACTTCATCGAGCGCGGCACGCGCGTGCCCTGGTTCCATGTCATGGAATGGCGCCAGCCGGGCTGATCGGCCGCTTCGGCACCCGGCCGCGCCGCGCTCAATGCGCCTCGGCCCAGTTGGCGCCGTGGCCGGTCTCGACCACCAGCGGCACCGCCAGTGTGGCCACGCCCTCCATCACGCCCTTGATGGTCCGCGATGCCTCGGTCACTTCCGCGTCGGGCACCTCGAACAACAATTCGTCATGCACCTGCAGCAGCATGCGGGTCTTCAGGCCGGCCCGATCCAGCGCCGCCGGCAGCTTGTTCATCGCCTTCTTGATGATGTCGGCGGCACCGCCCTGCAGCGGCGCGTTGATGGCGCCGCGCTCGGAGAAGGCGCGCCGCGCCGGGTTCTTGTCGTTGATGCCGTTGAGATGGATCTTGCGGCCGAACGGCGTCACCACGAAGCCGTTGCGCCGGCAGAACTCCTTGGTGGTTTCCATGTATTCGCGGATGCCGGGATAGCGCACGAAATACGCCTTGATGTAGTCGCCCGCCTCCTTCTGCGGGATGCCGAGCTGCGCCGCCAGGCCGAAGGCCGAGATGCCGTAGATGATGCCGAAATTGATCGCCTTGGCCTTGCGGCGGACCATCGGGTCCATGCCCTTGACCGGGATGCCGAACACCTGGCTGGCGGTGATGGCGTGGATGTCGGCGCCGCTCAGGAATGCCTCTTTCAGCGCTTCGATCTGCGCCACATGCGCCAGCAGCCGCAGTTCGATCTGCGAATAGTCGGCCGACAGCAGCACATGGCCCGGCTCGGCCACGAAGGCATGGCGGATCTTGCGCCCCTCCTCGGTGCGGATCGGGATGTTCTGCAAATTGGGATCGGTCGAAGCCAGCCGCCCGGTCGAGGCGCCGGTCATATGATACGACGTATGCACGCGCCGATCCTGGGCGTCGATCTGCTGCAGCAGCGCGTCGGTATAGGTGCTCTTGAGCTTGGCCAGTTGCCGCCAGTCAAGCACCCGCGCCGGCAGCTCGTGGCCTTGCGCCGCCAGTTCCTCCAGCACGTCGGCGCCGGTGGCATAGGCGCCCGTTTTGGCGCTCTTCTGCCCGCCGCCCAGGCTCATCTTCTCGAACAGCACCTCGCCCAGCTGCTTGGGCGAGCCGATGTTGAAGGGATGGCCGGCCAGCTTGTGGATCTGCTTCTCCAGCTCGACCAGCCGCTCGGCGAAGTCGGTCGACAGCCGCTTCAGCGCCTGCTCATCGACCTTGATGCCCGCGCGCTCCATGTCGGCCAGCACGCCGATCAACGGCCGCTCGACCGTCTCGTACATGGTTACCATGCGCTCGGCGACGATGCGCGGCTTGAGGGTCTGCCACAGCCGCATGGTGACGTCGGCATCCTCGGCCGAGTAATTCAGCGCCTTGTCCAGCGGCACCTGGTCGAAGGTGACGCGCGATTTGCCGGTGCCGGTGACCTGGTCGTAGCTGATCGGCGTGTGGCTCAGGAACAGTTCGCTGAGCTCGTCCATGCCGTGATTGTGCTTGCCGCCTTCCAGCACGAAGGACAGCAGCATGGTGTCGTCCATAGGGCTCACGTCGAGCCCATGGCGGCGCAGGATCTTGAGATCGAACTTGATGTTGTGGCCGATCTTCAGCACGCCGGGATGCACCAACACATCCTTCAGCGCCGCCACCACCGCGTCGTGCGGAATCTGGCCCGGCAGCAGGCGCCCCGCACCGCTGCCTTCGAGATCCAGCCCGCCCTCGTCGCCCGGCTGGCGATGGCAGATCGGCACATAGGCGGCGCGGCCATCGGGCAGCGCCAGGGAGATGCCGACCAGCTTGGCCACGCTCTCGTCGAGCGAATCGGTTTCGGTGTCGATCGCCAGGAAGCCCAGCCGCATCGCCTCGGCCGCCCAGGAATCGAGCGTCTTGCGCTCGGTAATCAGGGTATAGGGGATGGCGCCGATCGGCGGCACCTTCTCGGTCTCCGGCACCGCCAGCGGCCGGGCGATCTGCTCGGGCGAGGGATGCTCGACCGGCTTGACCTCGCTCTGCGTCACCAGATCGGGCAGCGGTGCGCCGGCCGGCGCCGCGCCGAAGCGCTCGACCGCGCGCGGCAGGATGCGCTTGAAGCCCTGGAACTCCAGCCACGGGATCAGCACCGCCGGATCGGGCGCGCGCTTGTCGAAGGTGTCGGCGTGATGCTCGACCGGCACGTTGTGGTCGAGCTGCACCAGTTTTTTCGAGATGCGCGCCAGCTCGGCGTTGGCGGTCAGCGCCTCGCGCCGCTTGGGCTGCTTGATCTCGTGCGCCCGCTCGAGCAGCGCTTCCAGGCTGCCGTATTCGCCGATCAGTTGCGCCGCAGTCTTGACGCCGATGCCGGGCACGCCGGGCACGTTGTCGGTCGAATCGCCGGCCAGCGCCTGCACGTCGACCACCTTGTCCGGCGCCACGCCGAACTTCTCGAACACTTCGGGCGCGCCGATCGGCTTGTTCTTGATCGGATCCAGCATGGCGACGCCCTCGCGCACCAACTGCATCAGGTCCTTGTCGGACGACACGATGGTGACCTCGGCGCCCATTTCGCGCGCCTGGTCGGCATAGGTGGCGATCAGGTCGTCGGCCTCGTAGCCCTTGAGCTCGATGCACGGCACGTTGAAGGCGCGCACCGCCTCGCGGATCAGCGCGAATTGCGGCACCAGCTCGGGCGGCGGCTCGGGCCGGTGCGCCTTGTACTGGTGGTAGATCTCGTTGCGGAAGCTCTCGCGGCCGGCATCGAAGATCACCGCCAGATGGTCGGCGCCGGCATCCTCCAGCAGCTTCATCAGCATGGTGGCGAAGCCGAACACGGCGTTGGTCGGCGTGCCGTCGTGCCGGGTCATCGGCGGCAAGGCATGGAAGGCGCGGAAGATATAGCCCGAACCGTCTACCAGGAAGAGATGGCGGATGTTGTTGAGCTTGGGCGCAGCGTCCGGCCGGGCGAGGCTTTCCGGCTCGGTCGCGGGAAGTTTCGCGGCCCGCTCAGTCGCCGGCGATGGGGCTTTGGCTTTGGTCGTGGCTTTGGCCATGGGTGCTCACAAGTCTGCTAGAGCAAATCGCCTTTTGCCGGAATCGTTCTGGATTCCGGCAAAAGGCGTGAATTTGCTCTACGCTTTAAGATTAGAGCGGATTCACAGGGTTGGATGGAAGCATCATCGTGCTTCCATCCAACCCTGATCCGCTCCTGCCGCCCCCACGCTCCACGCCCTGCCAGCGGCGGGTTATCGACAGGTCGGGATATCAGTGGGCGGCGGCTTTGGCGCCGGCTTTCAGCACGAAGCGGCGGTCGCAATAGGGGCACTCGACGAAGTTGTCCTGGCCCATATTGAGATAGACGCGGGGATGACCCAGCGCACCGCCGCCGCCGTCGCAGGATACCGTCGTGCGGTCGGTTTCGATGGTTTCCGGCGGCGGTACCTTTGACGAGGCGACGGCCATGACGATCCTGCTGTGCTGGGGGCTTCGGCAATAGGAACTGCGCGCGGATCATAGCGTTCTGGCCCCCGGAATCAACCGTGCAGAACCCCTTGTGGCGGCTTGTTTTTGCCGCCTCGCTGGCGCAGTTTCTGGCCATGCCAGACAGCACCCCCATCCTGCCCGATGCCGGCACCTTGCCGGCGCTGGCGGTCGATATCGCCGGCCTGACCAAAATCTACGGCAAGCAGCGCAACACCGAGGCCAAGAAGGCGCTCGACGACGTATCGCTGCAGATTCCGCGCGGCTCGATCTTCGCCCTGCTGGGCCCCAACGGCGCCGGCAAATCGACCCTGATCAACATCCTGGCCGGGCTGGTGGTCAAGACCGCCGGCAGCGCGCGCATCTGGGACATCGATATCGACGCCCATCCGCGCTCGGCGCGCGCCGCCATCGGCGTGGTGCCCCAGGAGCTGAACATCGACCCGTTCTTCAGCCCGCGCCAGGCCATGGAGCTGCAGGCCGGGCTCTACGGCGTGCCCAAGGCCCGACGCCGCACCATGGAAATCCTGCGCGCGTTGCATCTGGAGGACAAGGCCGATGCCTATGCCCGCGCCCTGTCGGGCGGCATGCGGCGACGGCTGCTGGTGGCCAAGGCGCTGGTGCACAACCCGCCGGTGCTGGTGCTGGACGAACCGACCGCCGGTGTCGATATCGAGTTGCGCCAGCAGCTCTGGAACTACGTGCGCGGCCTGAACGCGCGCGGCACCACCATCCTGCTGACCACGCATTATCTGGAAGAGGCCGAGCAGCTCTGCGATCGGGTCGCCATCATCAACCACGGCAAGGTGATCGCCTGCGATCGCACCGAGGCGCTGCTGGCGCGGCTCGACAACAAATGCCTGCGCCTGACGGTCGATCGCGATCTCGACGCGGTGCCGGCCGGGCTGGCGCAATGGCATGTCAAGCCCGAGGGGCCGCGCCGACTTGACATCCGCTACCGGCCCAGCCGCACCCGGGTCGGCGAGATCCTCGAGGCGGCGCGCGCCGCCGGCCTGGTCATCGTCGATCTCACCACCGAGGAAAGCGACCTGGAAGACGCCTTCCTGGCGCTGACCCGCGCCAAAGCGACCGGATGAAGCTGGCCGCCGTCGTTCTGCTGGCGCTGCTGGGCCTGGCTTCCTGCGCGCCCTATGTCGCGCCGTCCGGCCCGATGACCGGCACGCCGCGGCTGGAGCAGGATGCCATCATCGCCGCCGACGGCACGCTTCTGCCCCTGCGCGAATGGTTGCCCGCGGGGCCGCCCAAAGCGATCGTGCTGGGCCTGCACGGCTTCGGCGACTATTCGCGCGCCTTCGAGCAGCCGGGCCCGCTCTGGGCCGGGGGCGGCATCGCCACCTATGCCTACGACCAACGCGGCTTCGGCGCCACGGCGAGCTTCGACCGCTGGTCGGGCGTGCCGGTCATGGTCGACGACATGAAGGCGGCGGTGGCGCTGCTGCGGGCGCGCTATCCCGGCGTGCCGCTCTATGTGGTGGGCGAGAGCATGGGCGGCTCGATCGCCATGGCGGCGCTGGGTAGCGACCAGCCGCCCCGGATCGATGGGCTGGTGCTGATCGGCCCGGCGGTGCGCGGGCGGGAAACGCTGGGCGCGCTGGGCCGCGGCGGCTTGAGCCTGTTCGCCCATCTGATCCCCTGGTTTCCGGTCTCGACCGTGGGCATGGACTACCAGCCGTCCAACAACATCGCCATGCTGCGCGAGCTGTCGAAGGATCCGCTGGTGATCAAGAATCCGCGCGTCGATACGGTATGGGGCCTGGTCGACGCCATGGATGCGGCGCTGGCGGCGGCGCCCCGCCTGAAGCCGCCGCTGCTCATCCTCTATGGCGAGCACGACCGGCTGGTGCCGCACGATGTCATGAAGCTGCTGCTGGACCGCCTGCCCAAGCAGCCCGGCATCCGCGTCGCGGCCTATCCCCACGGCTATCACATGCTGCTGCGCGATCTCGACGGCGAGACGGTGCAGCGCGATGCGCTGGCCTGGATGCTCGACCACGACGCGGCCCTGCCCTCCGGCGCCGACAAGACGGCCGCCGCCTTCTTCGCCGCGCAATAATGCCCACCGCCTATCTCGCCGCCGCCGGATTCGAACAGCAACTGCGCGCGGAGCTGGGCGATGCCGTCAGCGCCACGCATGGCCGGCTGCTGCTGAGCGACGCGCCGGCACGGCAAGCCGCCTGGGCCGCCAATATCTGGCACGAGCCGCAGCGCATCGCCATCGCCTCGATCGGCGACGCCGCGCAGAAGCTGCGCGCCATCCAGCGCAACTGGGCGCTCTATGCCCGCGGCCATGCCGGCCGCGCCAAGCTGATCGCCGAACGGCTGCCGCATGTCTCGGCCAAGCCGCTGATCTTTCCCCAGCCGGCGCCGACCGCGTCGCTGGGTTCCTGGACCTTGCTGGCGCCGGACCTGATGCTGGCCGCGCCGCATTGTGCCAGCCCGTTTCCCAACGGCGAGGTGGCGTTCGTCGAGGACAAGGCCAACCCGCCCAACCGCGCCTATCTGAAGCTATGGGAAGCCTTCACCGTGCTGCGGCGCTATCCGCAGCCGGGCGAGACTTGTCTCGATCTGGGCGCCAGCCCGGGCGGCTGGAGCTGGGTGCTGGCGAAGCTCGGGGCGCGGGTGATCGCGGTCGACAAGGCACCGCTCGATGCGAAGATCGCCGCCCTGCCCGGCATCGAATGGCGCGGCCAGAGCGCCTTCGCGCTCGAGCCGAAAGACACCGGACCGGCGGACTGGCTGCTCAGCGATATCGCCTGCTATCCCGAACGCCTGCTGAAACTGGTGGGACGCTGGCTGGCGTCAGGCCAGGTGCGCAATTTTCTTTGCACCCTGAAATTCCAGCACGACACCGATCACGAAACGGCAGCGCAATTCGCCGCCATCCCCGGTGCGCAGCTCATGCACCTGCATCACAACAAGCACGAGCTGACATTCGCGCTGCTGCGCTAGCAGCGCTCGAACGATATTGCGGCGGTTACTTGCGTGCCGCGCGCACGCCGGCCGCCAGTTCGCCGACCAGCCTGTGCACATCGGCCACCAGGCCGGGCCGGGCCTTGCCGTTGGCGTCGAGATTGGCCTTGACGCGATCGACGATCGCCGAGCCCACCACCGCGGCATCGGCCACCCGCGCCACCGCCGCCGCCTGCTCCGGCGTCTTGATGCCGAAGCCGACGCCGACCGGCAATTGCGTGTGTTGCTTCAGCCGCGCCACCGCCTGGCGCACCGCGTCTTCGGTGGCCGAGCGCGTGCCGGTCACGCCCAGCACCGAGACGTAATAGAGAAAGCCCGAGGCGTATTCCAGGATCGCCGGCAGGCGGGCGGCATCGGTGGTCGGCGCAGTCAGCAGCACGGTGTCGATGTCGCAATGCTGGGCCGAGGGCTTGAGCTCGTCGGCCTCCTCGGGCGGCAGGTCGACGATGATCAGCCCGTCGACGCCGGCGGCGGCGGCGGCCTTGCAGAACGCCTCCGCGCCGCGGTTGTAGACCATGTTGTAGTAGCCCATCAGCAGGATCGGCGTGCCATCGTCGCCGGTCTCGTCGCGGAAGCGGCGCACCATGCCGAAAATGGCGTCGAGCTTGATATTGCCTTTCAGCGCGCGCTGCCCGGAGGCCTGGATCGAGGGGCCGTCGGCCATCGGATCGGTGAACGGCATGCCGAGCTCGATCAGGTCGGCGCCGGCCTGCGGCAGGCCTTTGAGGATCTGGTAGGAGGTCTCCAGATCGGGATCGCCTGCCGTGGTGAAGGTGATCAGCCCGCCGCGACCTTCCTTCTTCAAGGCGGCGAAGCGTTCGGTGATGCGGCTCACAGCTTGACTCCCAGCCGCTCGGCGACGGCGAACACGTCCTTGTCGCCGCGGCCGCACAGATTCATCACCAGCAGATTGTCCCTGGGCAGGGTCGGCGCCAGCTTCAGCACATGGGCCAGCGCGTGCGACGGCTCGAGCGCGGGGATGATGCCCTCCAGCTTGCACAGCAGCTGGAACGCCTCCAGCGCCTCGTTGTCGGTGGCCGAGACGTATTCGGCGCGGCCGATTTCTTTCAGCCAGGAATGCTCGGGCCCGATGCCGGGATAGTCGAGGCCGGCGGAGATCGAATGCGCCTCGATGATCTGGCCGTCGTCGTCCTGCAGCAGATAGGTACGATTGCCGTGCAGCACGCCGGGCCGCCCGCCGGTCAGCGAGGCCGCATGCTGGCCGGTCTCGATGCCGTGGCCGGCCGCCTCGACGCCGACGATGCGCACGTCGCGGTCGTCGAGGAAGGGATGGAACAGGCCCATGGCGTTGGAGCCGCCGCCGATGCAGGCCACCAGCGTGTCGGGCAGCCGGCCTTCGGCCTTCATCATCTGGACGCGCGTTTCCTTGCCGATCACCGACTGGAAGTCGCGCACCATGGCGGGATAGGGATGCGGGCCGGCCACCGTGCCGATCACGTAGAAGGTGTTCTCGACCGTGGCCACCCAGTCGCGCAGCGCCTCGTTCATGGCGTCCTTGAGCGTAGCGGCGCCGGCGGTCACGGGCTGCACCTCCGCGCCCAGCAGCTTCATGCGGAACACGTTGGGCGCCTGGCGCGCCACGTCGGTGGCGCCCATGAACACGGTGCAGGGAATGTCGAACAGCGCGCAGACCGTGGCGGTGGCGACGCCGTGCTGGCCGGCGCCGGTCTCGGCGATCACCCGGGTCTTGCCCATGCGCCGGGCCAGCAGCACCTGGCCCAGCACGTTGTTGATCTTGTGCGAGCCGGTGTGGTTGAGCTCGTCGCGCTTGAAGTAGATCTTGGCGCCGCCCAGCTTCTCGGTCAGGCGCTCGGCGAAATACAGCGGGCTGGGCCGGCCGGCATAATGCTCCAGCAGGTAGTCGAGTTCGCTCTGGAAGCTGGCATCGGCCTTGGCCGCGTTATAGGCCTTCTCCAGCGCCAGAATCAGCGGCATCAGGGTTTCGGCGACGTAGCGGCCGCCGAAAATGCCGAAATGGCCGCGCTCGTCGGGCCCGTCGCGATAGGTATTGGGCAAAGCCATGCTCAGTCCCCGGGGTAGGGCGCTCCCGTAGCAGACCGGCAAAACCCTGTCAAAGCCGCGGGATCGGCTCCCGCGCCGGCCGCTTACAGCGTGCCGGCGACGGCCAGGAAGCGGGCGATCTTGTCCGGGCTCTTCACGCCGCGTCGCACCTCGACGCCGGAGGAGACGTCGACGCAGGCTGCCTCGGTGGCGGCCACCGCCTGGGCCAGGTTGTCGGCCGTCAGCCCACCCGACAGCATCCACGGCAAGGGCCATTGCCGACCCGAAAGCAGCGACCAATCGAAGACCAGCCCGTTGCCGCCGGGCAGCGCGTCGGCGCTTCTGGGCTCCTGCGCATCGAACAGCAGCCGGTCGGCGACATCGACGAAGCCGGCGGCGGCCTCGACATCGGCCCGCTCGGCGATCTTGACCGCCTTCATGACCGGCAGTTTGAACCGGCGTCTGATCTCGGCAACCCGTTGCGGCGTCTCGCTGCCGTGGAGCTGCAGCAGATCGAGCTTCACCTGGTTCAGCGTGGAATCGATCGTGGCGTCGTCGGCATCGACGAACAGCCCGACCTTGGCGACATGGCCAGGGACCGGCGCTGCCAGCTTGGCCGCCTCGGCCGGCGCGATGGCGCGCGGGCTGGGCGGATAGAACACCAGCCCGACATAGCGCGCCCCGCCCTCGAGCGCCGCCGCCATCGCCTCGGGCGAATTGATGCCGCAGATCTTGGCGACGACGGCCATGGCTAGACCAGGGCCCGGGCGCGGCCGCCCTGCAGCGCCGCATCGATCTCGGCCGCGATGGCCAGCGCCGCCTGGCGCGGGTCGGCGGCTTCGGTGATGGGCCGACCGATCACCAGATGGTCGGCGCCCGCCGCCACCGCCTCGGCCGGCGTCATGATGCGCTTCTGGTCGCCGGCGGCGCTGCCGGCCGGCCGGATGCCCGGCACCACCAGCAGGAAACCCTCGCCGCAGTCGCCGCGCAGGGCGCCGATCTCGAAAGGCGAGCAGATCACACCGTCCATGCCGCTGTTCTGCGCCAGCGCCGCCAGCTTGCGCACCTGATCGAGCGGCGCCTGGGCAACGCCCACCGCCGCCAGATCCTTCTGGTCGAGGCTGGTCAGCACCGTCACGCCCAGCAGCTTGGGCCGGCGCCAGTTGCCCTGGGCCGCGGCCTCCTCGGCCGCCTTGCGGGCGGCGCGCATCATCGCCGTGCCGCCGGCGGCATGGATGGTCAGCAGGTCGGGCTGCAGCGGCGCCACCGCGCGCACCGCTCCGGCCACGGTGTTGGGGATGTCGTGCAGCTTGAGGTCGAGGAACAGCCTTGTCTGCCGGCCCACCAGCCGCCGCACCAGGTCCGGCCCGTGGGCGGTGAAAAATTCCAGGCCCAGCTTGATGCCGCCCACCGCGCCCTTGAGCTGGTCGACCAGCCGCGCCGCCACGCCGATATCAACGGTATCGACGGCGCAAAAGGTCTTTTCGCTGGCCTGACTCATGGCGCTCTCCTGCTGTGCGGCGCCGGTATAAGGGCTGGCGCGACCGCCGGCAAGCGGGCGACCCACGATTGTTGATCTATGTACCTAATATGGTACATATCGACATGAAGCGCGTTCCGGCGGCTTTCTTTCGGACGGAAGCCGGCAACGAACCTGTCCGGGACTGGCTGAAATCCCTATCCAGCCAGGACAGGCGGCGTATCGGCGAAGACATCAAGACAGTGGAGTTCGGCTGGCCGATCGGCATGCCAACTGTCGGTCTCTTGGCAGCGGATTGCACGAAGTCCGCAGCGTTCCGTCCGGCAACAGAATTGCCCGCGTTTTCTTTTATATCGACCGTCAGCAGCAATTGATCCTGCCGCACGGCATCGTCAAAAAGACGCGCGCGACACCGGCAGGAGATCTGGAACTGGCTCGCGCCAACAAACGAAAGCATGAAAGAGCTACGCGATGAGTAAGGCAAAAGCTTCCGTCAACCATACAGGCTCGACATTGGACAGCCTTCCGGAAGAAGACGGCGTTCTGGGCGAAGTCGAAGCGATAGCCATCAAGCGCGTGATCGCCTGGCAACTGACCAAGGCAATGAAGGCCCGGAAAATAACCAAGCAAGCGATGGCTGCCCGGCTCAACACCAGCCGCTCGCAGCTTGATCGTTTGCTCGACCCGAAGAACACGTCGGTCAACCTCACGACCATCGTCCAGGCCGCCAAGGCGATCGGCAAGAAAATCCGCGTCGATATGGTGGACGCCGCGTAAGGCTCGCTGCCTTTAGAGGAATGGAGCGGATTCACACGATCGGATGGAAGCGTTGTTGCGCTTCCATCCGATCGTGATCCGCTCTACCGCCGCACCGGGCTGGGCACGTCGGTCGCGCCGGCAACCCAGCGCGAGAACGCGTCGGGGGCGATGCGGCCGCCGACCATGGCGGCGAAGCCCTCGCCGATCGCCGCGCCGAACTTGAAGCCGTGGCCCGAGCAGCACGACAGCAGCCACGCCGCCTTGCCCAGCGACCGGGCGATGAATTGCTCGCTGTCGTCGATCGTCACCGTGTAGAAGCAGGTTTTGGTCTCTTCCACCCGGTACTGGGCGAAATTGCGCAGACGCCGCCGGCACAGCTCGAGCTGTTCGAGCGTCTCGCTCCGGGCCACGTCGCGATCGCGCTCGGGATGGCCGACGCGGCTGAAGCTGTGATCGCCGATCTTCAGCCCGGTGGCGCGGCCATCGGGCGCGATCACCGAGGGCACCAGGTAGAAGCCGGTGCCGATATTGAGGATCATGGGATGGCGCGCCCAGGCCTGCGCCGTGCCGGGCGGCGGGATCAGATAGGTCACCACCTGGCGCGACGGAACGGCGCGCGCGCCCAGTTCGGGCGCCAGCTCATGGGCCCAGGCGCCGGCGCTGACCAGCACGAGGTCGCCCGCCAGCACCCGGCCGTCGGCCACGGTGACGCGCGCTGTGTCGCGATCGATCGCCGTGACCGCCACGCCTTCGTGAATCTCCGCGCCGTGCTCGCGCAGCCATCGCGCCAGCCCGGCGACGATGCGCTGCGCCAGCAAGGTGCCGCCGCTCTTCAGATAGAAGGCGTGTTCGACGCCGACCGGATCGAGCAGCGGAAAACGTTCCGACAGTTGCGAACGCGACAATTCCTCGACCGCATGGCCATCGCCGGAAAGCGCCTCGAAAGATCTGCTCGACCAGCCGTCGGCCGCCTCGCCCAGGCCCAACGTGCCGGTCTCGACATAGAGCCGCTGCCCGAGATCGGCCCATACCCGCCCCCATGCGGCATAGGCGTCGCCCACCATCCGCATGTAGCCCAACTGGTCGCCATAGGCGTAGCGGATCAGCCGGTGCCGATCGCTCGACGACGCCAGGGGGCTGGGCACGCGATTGCGCTCGATCAAGGAAACCCGGCATCCGCTACGGCGTAATGCCCAGGCGGCCGAGACGCCGTAGATGCCACCGCCAACGATCACCACATGCATGGCGCAACCCTAGCATGACCCGCGGCAGGATCGATGGACGGCGCCGCGTCGCTGCGGCAGAGTCGTAGCTGCCCGTCATTTTCGGCAGGGAGAGAGCCGCCATGAAACGAACGATTGCTGCGCTGGCGACGGCCGGATTGGCCCTCTCCGGCCTTGTGCTCGCCTCGCTGACCGTCGCACAGCCGGTCAAGCCGCCCACCACCACGCCAGGCGCGGCGACAACGGCGGCCGCCGGCCGGCTGCAGACCAAATCCTTCCAGCCCATCGGCAAGAACAAGATTCGGGTCGACCTGACGGTGGTCGATGCCGGCGACCTGCAACGCACCCTGCACGACTATTTCAAGCAGCGCCTGCAGTCGCGCGGCAACCCGGTCGGCTCTTCCGGCACCTTGGCCGCCAAGCTCGAAGTGCAGTATGCCCAGCCGCTGCCCAATGTCGGCGGCGGCAGCAACCCGCCGCCGGCGCCGCCGGGCGTTGGCCAGGGCACGCCGCTCAGCCAGGGCAGCCCGATCCCCGACCGCAGGGCACCGGCCTTCCAGCAGGGTACGCCCTCGCCGGGCCTGACCACCCCGCTGCACCTCACCGTTACCATCTATCGCGAGCAGGGCGGCACCGTTGTGTGGACGGGCCAGGCCACCTGCAACACGCCCTTTGCCATCGCCCAAGCCACCGGCAAGACCATGATCGACCAGCTCGTCGAATCGATCGACAAGACACGCAGCGGCGAAGCGGACTGCCCGATCTAGAACCGATCGGTTCCGGACGAGCTGCGAGCGGCGGTTCCTCCCGAACCAACCCGTCCCTGCGCAACGTCGAAGCGGCGCCGGACCATGGCACCGCTTCCTGCAGGTGCCATGCGATTGACACGAGCCTGCAACGCAGTCGCGCCAGCCTCGCTCCCTCGACATCCGACGCGGTTTCCCGAGGAGGCATTGCCATGCGCATCGCCATCGTCAGCGACAGCCATTTGGCGCCCGAGGCCAGCGCCCTCAACGACATCATCGTCGACGGCGCCGGCGATCCCACGCAATACCAATGGGTGCGGCACTTCTGCGCGGACTGGCCGACGGAGCTTTGCTTCCTGCCGGGCAATCACGACATCGGCGATAACCCGCCGGCGCCGGGCGCGGCGATCGACCAGCCGGTCACCGCCGAGCGGCTGGCGCGCTATCGCGCCGCCTTCGGCGCCGACTACTGGGCTCTGGACATCGACGACTGGCGGCTGATCGGGCCCAACGCCCAGCTCATGGGCAGCGCCCTGCCGGCCGAAGAGGAGCCGTGGCATTGGCTGTTCGACCGCGCCGGCGAGGCCGGCGAACGGCCGGTGGTGCTGATGCTGCACAAGCCGTTGTGCCGCACGACATGGCCGACCGGAAACCCCGGCATCAGCTACCTGCCCTTCGTGCCGCGCCAGCGCCTGCGCCAGGCCATGGCGATCATGGACGTGAAAGCGGCGCTGAGCGCCATCGCCATCAGCATCTCGACCATATGGTGAATGACCTGCGCCAGCTGTGGGTGCCGTCGACCGCCTTCTACCTGCCTGACTCGATCCAGGACCGGCTGGGCGAGAAGGTGACGGGGCTGGGCGTGCTGGAGCTGGGCCAGTCCTTGCGTTTCGACCTGGTGTGCCCGCAGGACGCGGTGCGCCACGATATCCTCGACCATCCGATCTATCCCGAGCGCGAGCATGTGCGCGCGCAGTTGCGCACCGCGATCGGACAGGGATGAGAGCCAGGGAAGCGGCGCTATCTCTGACGTCGGAAGGTGATGGGATAGCTCTTGCCGGTCTGCTTCGATTGCCAGGTACCGGTCAGTTCGTCCGGTCCGACCCGGCTCACCACCACCGGGTTGTCGCCCAGCTTGGTGCCGGGCCCGACGAAGCGCAGTTCCTCGCCCTTCAGGGTGCCGTGAACGATCGGTGGCTGCTCGGTGTCGCTAAGGCCATAGCGCAGCCGCACGTCTTCGCCCTTGACCGACAGCACCACCATGCGTCGGCCGGTGCCGTTCTTCTCCTGCGGGATCCTGACTTCGCCGATCCAGGTGCCGACCAGCCAATGCGGCGCCGGCTGCGCCGAGGCGCGGCCGGCCATCGCGGCCAGGACCGTGCCCATCGTCCCGACCAGCAGATCACGACGTCGCATCGCTTGCTCCCATCGCGCTATAGGCCAGTTCCGCCGCCGCCAGATCCTCCAGCGCGGTGCCGACCGACTTGAACAGGGTGATCTCGCCGGCGCTGCGGCGCCCGGCGTCCTGCCGGCGGCACAACTCGAACAGATCGGCGACGATGCGGTCGGGCTGCAGCGCGCCGCTCTTGAGCGGCTGGACGATGTCGCCCGCTTCGGCGGTGGCGCCCTGGCGGGTGTCCACGAAAACGCGGGCCCGCCGCACGGCCGCATCGTCGGCTTCGCGCATGGCCGGCGTGAAGCCGCCCACCAGATCCAGATGCAGCCCCGGACCCATCCAGTCGCCCCTCACCAGCGGCTCGTTCGACAAGGTGGCGCAGGACACGATATCGGCGATCGGCAGGGCCTCCCTGATATCCGGCGCATGAAACACCGCCACACGGGGAATGGCCAGGTCGCCCCCCGGTGCGAATCGCGCCACCAGCGCCTTGGCCTTGTCGGCGGAGCGGCCCCAGATCGCCACCTCGCTGATCGGCCTGACCTTGGCATGGGCGCGGATCAGATGCGGCGCCAGCGCTCCGGTACCGATCATCAGCAGGCGAAACGCATCCGGGCGCGACAGGAAGCGCGACGCCAGCGCCGAGGCGCAGGCCGTGCGCCGCTGCGTCAGCGCGGTGCCGTCGAGCAGCGCCAGCGGCTGGCCGGTCTCGGCCGACAGCAGCAGGTACTGACCATGGACCGCGGGCAAGCCGCGCGCGCCATTGTCGGGGAATACCGTGACGATCTTGATGCCGAGATGGCGCTGGCTGGCGGCCTGACCGGTCCAGGCCGGCATCAGCAGCAAGGTGGCGGGCGTTCCCGCGGTGGCGATGCCGTGATGGTGGCGCAGCGGCACCTCGGCGCCCTCCCGGAACATGGCGGCGATGGCGTCGATCAGCGCCCGATCGTCGAGCAGCCGATCGGTCTGCGTGGCGTCGAGGATGCGCATGGCTAGCGCACGCGCTGCACCGGCGTGAAGCTGGGCGGCGGCTGGCGCTCGGCGTTGCGCGGCTCGGGCGGCATGATCGAGGCCGAGCCCGGCGGCGGTAGCGCCGCGCTGGGCGGTGGCGCCGAGGGCTGCGTCTTCATGCGGTCGATCTGGCGCTGCAGCCGTTCGTTGGCGCGGCGGTGTTCGCGCGCCGCGCTGCGCTGGCGACGGGCTCCGCTCCAGACCAGCGCCGCGCCGATCAGCACGCCCAGCAGCAGGCTGCCCAGCAGCACGATGAACAGCGGCGCCCGGGCGTCCCAGGGCAGCGGCCACAGCGACAGATCCACCGGCGCACGGTTGACGATGGCAAACACCGCCACCACCAGCAGGATCGGCAGCAGGATCAGCCGCACCAGGAGTTTTTTCATCGCCATACCTTCGAAGCCGGGCGCCAATGCCGATCACGGATCGATCGGGCGACGACGCCGATGCGCAGTTAAGCGACCCAGCCCGCCCGCCGCAAGACCAAGGCATAACGCCAAGGCGCGACAATCGCGCCACGATGTTGCAACAATCGAACGGAAACTCAGCCTTGGCCGGGCGTGGTATCGCCGGCCTGGGCAGCGGCCTGCGCCTGCACGGCATCGTTCAGACGCTCGCGCAAATCCTTGCCGGTCTTGAAATAGGGTACGTATTTGGCGGCCACCGACACGGTCGAACCGGTGCGCGGGTTGCGGCCCTGACGCGCATCGCGCTTCTTGACCGAGAACGCGCCAAATCCGCGCAGCTCCACCCGATCGCCGCGCGCCAGGGCGCCGGTGATCTCGTCGAAGATGGTCTGGACGATACGCTCCACGTCGCGCTGATAGAGATGAGGATTCATCTCCGCCAGCTTGAGGATCAGTTCCGACTTGGTCATCGTCGTCTCAAGAACGGTGGAAGCCCCCGACCGCCCGGAGTGGACGGCCTAATTGCCAAAGCGTGGCAAACACTTAACCGCAAGTCAAGATTAACCCATTTGATTTGCTTGGCTTTTTTTGCCCCGCCGGCCAGATATGGCGCAAAGCCGCGGAAAATTCCCAAATTTTGTGTATCGATTCGATAGCGCCCGGCAGCCATCGGCAGGCGGCAAATCGGCGGTATCGGGGTGTGGATCGGCGCTTGCGGGCGCTCGGCGACAAAAAAAGCCCCGGGGCGGCACCCCGGGGCTTTTCGGCCGGCTGGAACGGGCGGGCTTACTTCTTGTCCTGCTGCGCCTTGGACATCGCCGCGCCCAGGATGTCGCCCAGCGAGGCGCCCGAGTCGGACGAGCCGTATTCGGCCATCGCCTGCTTCTCCTCGTCGATCTCGCGCGCCTTGATCGACAGCACGACGCGGCGGGTGGCCTTGTCGATGTTGGTGATCTTGGCGTCGATCTTGTCGCCCAGGGCGTAGCGGTCGGGGCGCTGCTCGGAGCGGTCGCGCGACAGCTCCGACTTGCGGATGAAGCCCGGCAGCTCGCCGATCATCACGTCGATGCCGTTCTCCTGGATGCCGGAGACGGTCACGGTCACGACCTCGCCCTTCTTGACGGTGTCGTTGACCTTCTCGAACGGGTCGTTGGTGAGCTGCTTGATGCCGAGCGAGATGCGCTCCTTCTCGACATCGACGTCCAGCACCTTGACCTTGACCTGGTCGCCCTTCTTGAACTTCTGGATGGCCGCTTCGCCCGGCTCGTCCCACGACAGGTCGGACAGGTGGACCATGCCGTCGATGTCGCCCGGCAGGCCGACGAACAGGCCGAACTCGGTGATGTTCTTGACCTCGCCTTCCAGTTCCGAACCCGGCGTGTACTTGGCGGCGAAGCTGTCCCAGGGATTGTCCAGGCACTGCTTGAGGCCCAGCGAGATGCGGCGCTTGGCCATGTCGACGTCGAGCACCATCACTTCGACTTCCTGCGAGGTCGAGACGATCTTGCCCGGATGCACGTTCTTCTTGGTCCAGCTCATCTCGGACACGTGCACCAGACCTTCCACGCCCGGCTCCAGCTCGACGAAGGCGCCGTAGTCGGTGATGTTGGTAACGCGGCCCTTGAGCTTCATGCCCACCGGGTACTTGGCTTCGGCACCTTCCCACGGATCGCTGAGCAGCTGCTTCATGCCCAGCGAGATGCGCTGGGTTTCCGGGTTGAAGCGGATCACCTGCACCTTGACGTGCTGGCCGATGCTGAGCGCCTCGGACGGATGGTTGATGCGCTTCCAGGCGATGTCGGTGACGTGCAGCAGGCCGTCCACGCCGCCCAGGTCGACGAAAGCGCCGTAGTCGGTGATGTTCTTGACCACGCCGTCGAGCACCTGGCCTTCCTGCAGGCTGGCCACCAGCTCGGAGCGGGCTTCGGCGCGGCTCTCCTCGAGCACGGCGCGACGCGACACCACGATGTTGCCGCGGCGGCGATCCATCTTGAGGATCTGGAACGGCTGGGGCGTGCCCATCAGCGGACCGACGTCGCGCACCGGCCGCACATCGACCTGGCTGCCCGGCAGGAACGCCACCGCGCCCGACAGGTCGACGGTGAAGCCGCCCTTGACGCGACCGAAGATCACGCCGGTGACGCGCTCGTTGTTGGTGAAGGCCTTCTCGAGCTGGGTCCAGGCTTCCTCGCGCCGCGCCTTGTCGCGCGACAGCATGGCCTCGCCGTTGCGGTCTTCCATGCGTTCGACGAACACCTCGACGGTGTCGCCGACATTGATGTTCGCGGCCGGCTGGCCGGGAACGGCGAATTCCTTGAGCGGGATGCGACCTTCGGACTTCAGCCCGACATCGACCACCGCGAAGTCGCCCACCACGCCGACGACGCGGCCCTGGACGACATTGCCTTCGAAGCCCTGGGCCCTGCCCAGCGACTCGTCCAGCATTGCAGCAAAATCTTCTTTCGGCAGAGCGGACTCTGCCCGTGCGGCTCCACGTGCCATTTTATCTCCTGTAATGATCCTGGCGGGCCCCTATGCCCGTTCGGCTGTCGGTTGGTCCCGACGGATCCTGTGCCGATATGCCTGACGCCGGACGCTTGGGATTTGTCCGACGCAACCGTCGATCGAGAAGGTGATCGAGCCGAACGACGCGACGGCTTTCAGGGTCGTCGTCCGGTGCGCTTCAGTTCGATATACGCCACCGCCGCAGCGAATGCCTGGTCGGCATCCATCGCCGTGGTGTCGAGCAGGAAGGCGTCGGACGCCGCTTTCAGCGGCGCCAGGGACCGGGCGCTGTCGCGCTCGTCCCGTTCCTGCAAATCGGCCAAAACGCGCGCCTTTATAGTGGTTGCCCCGCTGTTCTGCAACTGCCGCCAGCGCCGTTCGGCCCGCGCGTCCTGGGAGGCGGTCAAGAATATTTTCACATCCGCATCGGGGCAAATAACCGTGCCGATATCGCGTCCATCGAGCACCGCGCCCTGGGCGCCACCGGGGGGCATATGGGCAAATTGTCGTTGAAAATCAACCAGCGCCGCCCGGACGCCGGCATTGACGGCGACCACCGAGGCGGCGCGCGAAACGGCCTCGGCGCGCAGCCCGGGCAGGTCGAGATCGGCCGCGGTGAGGCTTCGGGCGGCCCGGGTGGCGGCTTCGGCGTCTTCCGGCGCGGCGCCGGCCTGCAGGGTCTTCAGCCCCACCGCCCGGTAGAGCTTGCCGGTATCGAGCAGCGCCAGGCCGTAATGGGCGGCCAGGCGCTTGGCCAGGGTGCCCTTGCCGGCGGCGGTCGGACCATCGACGGCGATGATCACGCCGACCTCACGGCTGCAGCGGCCCTCACGGCTGCACCGGCGCAATTTTCGCGCCCAGCGAATTCATCAGCGCGACGAAGCCGGGGAAGGAGGTGTCGATCATGGCGACATCGTCGACCGCCACGCCGTCGCGGGCACGCATGCCCAGCACCAGGAACGACATGGCGATGCGATGATCCAGATGCGTGGCCACCAGCCCGCCGCCCGGCACCATGCCGCCGCCCCTGGCATCGCCCGCACCGTGCACTGCCAAGGTGTCGCCGGCGATGTCGAATTTGACGCCGTTGGCCTGTAGGCCGTTGGCGATGGCCGCCAGCCGATCGCTTTCCTTGACCCGCAATTCGGCCAGGCCGCGCATGGTGGTGGTGCCGCGCGCGCAGGCGGCGGCGACGGCCAGGATCGGGTATTCGTCGATCATGCTGGGGGCGCGCTCGGGCGGCACGTCGACGCCCTGCAATTCGCCGCCGCGCACCAGCAGATCGGCCACGATCTCTCCGCCCACCTGGCGTTCGTTGCGCCGCTCGATCCGCGCGCCCATCTCCTCCAGGGTCGCGAACAGGCCCGCGCGCAACGGGTTGAGGCCGACATTCTCGACAATCAGGCTGGCCCCCGGCACCAGACACGCAGCGACCACGGCGAAAGCGGCGGACGAGGGATCGGCCGGCACCACGATGTCGCAGCCGTTCAGGGTGGGCTGGCCGGTGACGGTGATCACCGTGCCCTCCTCGCTCCGCTGGCGTTTCACCGCGGCGCCGAAATGCGCCAGCATGATCTCCGAATGATCGCGGGTGGCTTCGCGCTCGATCACCGTGGTGTCGCCGGGCGTATTGAGCGCCGCCAGCAGCACCGCCGACTTGACCTGCGCCGACGGCACCGGGGTGACGTAGCGAATCGGGATGGGTAGCGAGGCACCGGTCACCGCCATGGGCAGCCGGCCGCCGGCCCGGGTCAAGAACTGCGCGCCGACCCGGCTCAGCGGCTCGATGACGCGGTTCATCGGCCGGCGCCGCAGCGAGGCGTCGCCGGTCATGAAGCTGGTGAAGGGCGAGGTTGCCAGCAGGCCGGTCAGCAGGCGGGCCGAGGTGCCCGAATTTCCCATGTCCAGGATATCGGCCGGCTCGCTGAAGCCGCCGATGCCCACGCCATGGATGTGCCAGGTGCCGCCACCTTCGGCGCCATCGCCGCCGTCGCGGCGGACGATCTCGGCCCCCAGCAGGCGCAGCGCCGCCGCGGTATGCAGCACGTCCTCGCCCTCCAGCAGGCCGCTGATCCGGGTTTCGCCCAGCGCCACCGCGCCCAGCATGAGTGCGCGATGCGAAATCGATTTGTCGCCGGGCGGGCGCAGAGCGCCGGCGAGGGCGGCGATCGGCTGGGAGCGAAAGGCGGGCAGGACCAACTCCTTGGAATCAGAGGCTTGAACGGCCGGCGCAGCGGCCAATATAGGCAGGCGTTCCTAGCATAGCCCTCCTCCGTCAACCAGCGATGCGCGCGCGATACCCTTCGCCGCGAATTTGCCGGGAAATTTGCTTTTGCCGCATTGGTTGACAGGGGGGTTGGGGACATGGCAAAGGCAGCGGCTTCTGGAATTCGGCCGATTTTCGAGGGAGACCCTTAGGTGGCAAAACCGGAATGGGGCACCAAGCGCACCTGTCAGAAATGCGAGGCGCGCTTCTATGATCTCAAGCGCACGCCGATCGTGTGCCCCAAATGCGGGCATTCGCACGACGTGGAGGACTTCATCAAGACAAGGCGCAGCCGCAGCGCGCCCAAGGCAGCGCCGGCGCCGGCCAAGAAACCGGTCGAGAAGGTGGTGCCGCAGGTCGACGAGGCGGCCGAGGACGATGTGGCGGACGACGCCTTGATCGAAGACGCCGACGATCTGGCCGAGGACGCCGACGAGATCGAGGTGGTCGAGGACGAGGAGGAGAACGCCTAGCGCGCTTTCTTGCCTCTTGCGCGGCAGGGAAGAGGTCCGTATTTTCCCGCCCGGTCCCCCCAGGGGCCGGCACAGAGTTTCGGGGCCATAGCTCAGCTGGGAGAGCGCTACAATGGCATTGTAGAGGTCAGCGGTTCGATCCCGCTTGGCTCCACCAAACAGGACAAGGGCTCGGTCGGCAACGACCGGGCCCTTTTTCGTTGCCCGCCGGCGCTCTCGACAATCCCCATGGCCACCGCCCGGCGCCGCTGCGCTAAGCTCCTCCGGGGGAGGCATGCCATGAGCGACGCGAACGGCAAGACGGACTGGCCGGCGACTTACGAATCCGCCCGTCGGCGCATGATCGATCGCCTGCGCGGCACGGCAGCGCAGGATCTGGCGGGCTGGCCCGACCACGCCGATCCGCGCACCGGACGCTGGATCACCAAGAGCGATGGCGACTGCACCGGCGGCTTCTTCGCCGGCTGGCTGTGGCTGGCCGGCCGCGACCATCCCGAGCTGTTGCCGGCGGCGCGGCGCTGGGGCTACGGGCTGAAGCGGCGGCTGCGCAGCAAGACGCATTATCGCGGCATGCTGTTCTATCAAGGCGTCCTGCTGGGCCGCCTGCTGCATGGCGAAGAGGAAGCGCGCGCTGACCATCGCCGTAGCGCGGGCCCTGGCCGACGATTTCAACGACGCGGCCGGCGTAATCGGCCTGGGCGAGGAAGGCGAGGAGACCTCCAATCTCGGTCCGGGCGAAACCACGGTCGACGCCATCGGCATGATCGTGGCCTGCCTGACCTATGCCGCCGCCGAGACCGGCGACGTGCGCCTGCGCGACATGGCGCGCAGCCACGCGCTCAAGCACATCGAGTGGTGCGTGCGCGCCGACGGCTCGGTGTGCCAGTCGGCCTCGTTCGACGTGGACACCGGCGCGCTGACCCGGCGCTACACCCACAAGGGCCATTCGCCCGACAGCACCTGGGGCCGCGCGCAGGCCTGGGCCATGCTGGGCTATGCGCTCGCCGCGCTGTGGCAGCCGCAGGAGCCGCGGTTCCTCGAAACCGCGCAGCGCATCGCCGACTGGTGGATCGATCACGTGCCGGCCGACGGAATCTCCTATTGGGATTTCGGCGATCCGCGCATCCCCGACACCTGGCGCGACACCTCGGCGCCGGCGATGGTGTCGGCGGCGCTGCTGAAGATCGCCGGTCTCACCGAAGATGCCGCGCAGGCCGCCCGCTATCGCGCCGCCGCCGAGCGCGGCGTGCGCACGATGATCACGCAATGGCTGACGCCGCTGGGCGCGAACGAAGATCGGCCCGCCGGCATGCTGATCGGCGCCTGCTACCATCCGACCATCGGCCATGCCGTCGATTGCGAGGCGATCTGGCCCGACTACTACCTGTTCGAAGCGCTCGAGGTGCTGACCGGCCGGCTGGGCGCGACGCAGATCTGAGGCCTCACCAATAGGTGCCCAGCACGATGCCGGACAGCAGGCGGAACAGGATGAGCATGACCATCGCCTTGGCCAGGCTGGCCCACAGACCTGGCCGGCTGGCGCGGTCGCGGCGATCGGCGGCGCGCCAGATACCGACCATCTGCCAGATGGCGACCGGATACTGGACGACGATCAGCACCGTGCGCAGGAAATTCATCTCGTCGTAGAACGAGGAACTGTAACGGGGATAGAGCTTGGCGATGGCGAAGAAGAGCAGCAGCCACAAGGCAAAGCCGTTGACCCAGAACGACACCTCCAGCGACAGCGCGCCGCGCCAATGCCGCACGAAATAGCTCGGCGGATCGACCGGATCGGTGTCGCTGACGGATGGTGCCGACATGATGCTTCGCAATCCAGATCATAGCATGATGGCGCCATGAATACCGTGCTGATCGCCGGCGCCACCGGCGTGGTCGGTCGCGCCGCGGTCGAGCGCTTCGCCTGCTCGCCGGGTTGGCGAACCATTGCCCTGTCGCGCCGCAAGCCCGATGCGGCGGGCGACTACCGGCACCTGGCGCTCGACCTGGCGGATGCCGCCGCCTGCCAGGCTGCCGTTGCCGGGCTGGGCGACGTCACCCATGTGGTGTTCGCCGCGCTGTACGAGCGGCCGGGCCTGGTGCGCGGCTGGCGCGAGGAGGCGCAGATGCAGGCCAACCTCGCCATGCTGCGCAACCTGATGTCGCCGCTGCTGGGCGCGGCCAAGGGCCTGCGTCATGTCACCCTGCTGCAGGGCACCAAGGCCTATGGCGCGCATCTGCATCCCATTCCTGTGCCGGCGCGGGAGCAGGCGCCGCGCGATCCGCATGCCAATTTCTACTGGCTGCAGGAGGATTGGCTGCGCCAGGCGCAGCGCGGCCGCGACTGGGATTTCACCATCTTCCGCCCGCAGATCGTGTTCGGCCATGCGCTGGGCAGTCCGATGAACCTGCTGGCGGCGCTCGGCGCCTGGGCGGCGCTGTGCCGCGACGAGGGCCGGCCGTTCTCGTATTGCGGCGGCGCGCCCTATCTGGGCGAAGCGATCGATGCCGATCTGCTGGCCGAGGCGCTGCTGTGGGCTGCCGAGACGCCCAGCGCGCGCGGCCAGATCTTCAACATCGCCAATGGCGACGTGTTCCGCTGGCCCGATATGTGGCCCGCCATCGCCGCGGCGCTCGGCGTCGAAATCGGTCCGCCGCGGCCGCTGTTCCTGTCGCAGGAAGCGCCCCACCGCGAAGCGCAATGGCAGGCCATCGTGCAGCGCCATGGCCTGCAGCCCACCACCTTGCAAAGCCTGGTCGGCGATTCCTTCCACTACGCCGACTTCGTGCTGGCGCCAAAACAGACCGAACCGCCGCCGCCGGTGCTGCTCAGCACCATCAAGCTGCGCCAGGCCGGCTTCGCGCCGTGCCGCGACACGGCGGCCATGTTCGCCGACTGGTTCGGCCGGCTGCGCGCCATGCGCCTGCTGCCCTGACCCAAGCCACTGAAGAACAACGATTGTTCTGGCGGCCCGGGAATGCATGGCAGGCGGCCGGCATCGGCCTCGCCCCCTTGATTCGGCGCAAATCCTGCCCACATCTTTGCCACGTCCGGCAGGAGGCCGGGCCAACGGAAAGGGTGCCTTCGGGGCCCGATCTTGCACTTCGCTCGCTTGAGGAGGTTGCCGTGACCAGACTGTCCCTGTTCAACAGCCCGCTGATGCTGGGGTTCGATCACTTCGAGCGCACCCTGGAACGCATCGCCAAGAACGGCGCGGACGGCTATCCCCCGTACAACATCGAACGGATCGGCGAGAACGGCTTGCGCATCACCCTGGCCGTGGCCGGGTTCAGCGCCGACGATCTGGCGATCGAGGTGGCCGAAAACCAGTTGTTGGTGCGCGGTCGCCAGACGGACGAGCCGCAACGCGTGTTCCTGCATCGCGGCATTGCCGCCCGCCAGTTCCAGAAGAGCTTCGTGCTGGCGGAGGGCATCGAGGTCAAGGGCGCCTCGATCGACAACGGCCTGCTCCATATCGACCTGGAGCGACCGCCGGTCGAGATCAAGGTGCGCAGCGTCGCCATCAAGACCGGCGACGGCACGCGCCCCCACGCGCCGCAGACCATCGACGTCAGCGCCGATCCGACGCCAACGACCAAAGCGTAGCAGTAGAAGAACGAAAGACAGGTGACATCATGGAAAACGCGATCGACCTTCGCCATCTCAGCACGCAGCAATTCGCTGCCATCGGGCTCGAGAACATGGCGTATGTGAAGAAGGTGCAACTGCCCGAAGGCGTGACCGGCTTCGGCGTGTACTCCGCCGATGGCCGCCCCGTGGCGATGGCGCCGACCGAGGAAATGGCGCTGGCGCTGATCCGCCAGAACGAATTGGAGCCGATGCTGCTGCACTGACGGCAGCGCGGTCCCCTGAAGCCGAAAACGCCGGGCAGCGATGCCCGGCGTTTTTTATTCGTCATCCTGAGCGAAGCGAAGGATCTTGGTTCGTCCGTAGCGCTATCTGTGGCGAGGCAAGATGCGGCGCTGCGCGCGGCACGGCATCGGACTTACGCCGCGTGGCTGGATGCGGCGGACTGGGTCAACAGGATGAACAACGCTTCGGGATTGTCGGTCTTGCGCAGCTTCTCGCACACCGCCTGGTCGCGCAGCAATCGCGACACGCGGGCCAGCGCCTTGAGATGGTCGGCGCCGGCGCCTTCGGGCGCCAGCAGCAGGAAGATCAGGTCGACCGGCCGCTCGTCGATCGATTCGAAATCGATCGGCGTCGCCAGCCGCGCGAACAGGCCGTAGAGCCGGGTCAGGCCCGGCAGCTTGCCGTGCGGGATGGCGATGCCGTTGCCCACGCCGGTGGTGCCCAGCCGCTCGCGCTCCAGCAGCACGTCGAAGATCTGACGCTCGTGCAGTCCGGTGAGCCTGGCGGCGCGCTCGGCCAGTTCCTGCAAAGCCTGCTTCTTGTTGGTGGCGCGCAGATCGGCAACGATCGCTTCGGGCCCGATCAACTCGGCGAGGTCCATCATGTCACCGTTCCCACCCCAAATCGTTCTTGTCGTCGGCGCCTTCGGCGTCGCCGATCAGCCGTTGAGCGCCTTGCCGCGCGCGGCGCGACCGGCGGCCTGATCCAGGTTCTGCGGATCGACCCAGGCGATGTTGCCGTCGTTGCGGCGATAGACCATGTTCAAGCCGCCATGGGCGCGGTTGCGAAACATCATCGCCGGCTGGCCGATGAGATCCAGATGCATTACCGCCTCGCCGACCGTCAGGGTCAGCAGCCTGGTCTGCATCTCGGCCACCACCACGGGGTCGAGCTTGGCCGGCTCTTCGTGATGGGCTTCCTCGGCGCCGGCGCCAGCCAGCAGGTATTGCGCCGCCGGTACCGCCTCGGCGTCCTGGCCGTTGCTCTGGTGGTGGTCGCGCAGGCGGCGCTTGTAGCGACGCAGGCGCTTGGCGATGCGATCCAGCGCCCGGTCGAAGGCGACGTAGATGTCGTCGGCATCGGCCTCGGCCTGCATGAAGATGCCGCGACGCGCATGGACCTGGATGTCGCAGCAGAACAGGTAATTCTCGCGGCTGAAGGTCACCGCGCCGTCGATGGCAGCGTCGAAATACTTGCCCACCGCATCTTCCAGCGCCGTCTCGACATGCTGGCGCAACGCATCGCCGACGTCGATCTGCTTGCCGCTAACCGATAGATTCATCAACTTATCCAGATATTTAGCTATAGTCGTTGCGACGCGATTCGACGCGGCCGCTCGGCAAGGCGCGCACCATAGTGATCACCCCCAAACGAGTCAAGGTTGGCCGGCCGCCACCGTTGCGAGCCGATTTCAACCGGCGCCTATTCTGCAGATAAGGCTTCCGGCGCTTTGCGCAAGTCCTGCATCGCGCCGCCGCGCCGGGCGAAAAACACCAGGGCCTTGTCGCGCCGCCGCTGCGCGGAGGAAGCGATGCCCAGGGTGTCGCGGTACTTGGCCACGGTGCGCCGCGCGATCGCCACGCCTTCGCGCTGCAGCAAATCGACCAGGCGATCGTCCGACAGCGGCTGGCCGGGCGGCTCGCCCTCGATCAGCAGGCGAATGCGATCGCGCACCGCTTCGGAGGTCACCGACGAGCCCGCGGTCACGCCCGAGACCGCGGAGGTGAAGAAATACTTGAGTTCGAAGATGCCGCGCGGCGTGGCCATGTATTTGTTGGCGGTAACGCGGCTGATGGTGCTTTCGTGAAGTTCGACTTCCTGGGCGATGTCGCGCAGCACCAGCGGCTTGAGCCCGCTGACGCCGCGACGGAAGAAGCCGTCCTGCTGACGCACCACCTCGCGCGCCACGCGCAGGATGGTGTTGGCGCGCTGGTCGAGCGCCTTGACCAGCCAGTTGGCGGTCTGCATGCGCTCGCTGATGAACTCGCGCGCCGCCTTGTCCTGCGCCTTGTCGCGGCCGGCGCGACCCAAGGTCGCGTAATACTGGCGATTGACCAGAACGCGCGGCAGCATCTCGGTGTTGAGTTCGATGGTCCAGCCGCCGCTGGTGGGACGCAGGAAGATATCGGGCACGATGGGCTGGGCCGGCGGCGCATCGAAACGATGGCCGGGCTTGGGATCGAGCCGCCGCAACTCGGCCACCATCTCCGCCAGGTCCTCCGCGTCGACGCCGCAGCGGCGCATCAGCGCGCCAAGATCGCGTCGCGCCACCAGGTCGAGATTGTCGAGCAGGGCCTGCATCGCCGGATCGAGCCGGTTGCGGTCGGCCAGTTGCAGGGCCAGGCATTCGCTCAGCGATCGCGCATAGAGCCCGGCCGGCTCGAAGCGCTGCAAACGCTGCAGCACGGCATCGACGCGCGCCGTCGCGACGCCAAGCAGCTCGGACAGCGCCGCCAGGTCCCCGGTCAGGTAGCCCGCGCCATCGAGCATGTCGGTCAAGCTAATGGCGATCAGCCGCTCGCCGGGATCGGCGAATTCCAGGCCGATCTGGTGCAGCAGATGCTGGCGCAGGCTGGGCGTGTCGCCCAGCGCCTGGACCGGATCGAACGCGTCGTCGCCGGAGAAGCCGCCGTCGCGGCCGGTCTCGAAGGCGGTATCGCCCATGGCGGCCCCGGCCGCTTCATCGCGCGGATCGGCCGGCTCGGCCGATTCGTCGTGCTCGTCGGCCGGCGCCGCTACAGCCGGCGGCACCGTCGCTTCCGGCACTTGGTCGGAATCCTCGCGGCCCGCCTCGCCCTCGCCGCCCTCGCCGGCCCGCACCAGCAGCGGATTCTGCTCCAGCTCCGCTTCGATGAAGGCGGCCAACTCGATCTGGTTGAGCTGCAGAAGTTTGATCGCCTGCTGAAGCTGAGGCGTCATGACCAGCGTCTGGCGCTGGGCCATCAGCATCTTGGGCGCCAGACTCATGGAACGTGCCTCATGGAACCTGCCTCATGGGACGTGCCTCACCGGACCTGCCTCATGGAACCTGCCTCATGGCGCGCGCCTAAAGGCTGAAGCCTTCGCCGAGATAGACGCGGCGAACATCGGGGTTGGCGACGATCTCGGCCGGCAAGCCTTCGGTCAGCACGCGCCCGTCGTGGATGATGTAGGCGCGGTCGATGATATCGAGCGTCTCGCGCACCTTGTGGTCGGTGATCAGCACGCCGATGCCGCGGTCCTTCAGATGCGACACCAGGTTGCGGATGTCGTTGACGGCGATCGGATCGATGCCGGCCAGGGGCTCGTCGAGCAGGATGAAATGGGGCCGCGCCGCCAGCGCGCGCGCGATCTCGACGCGGCGCCGCTCGCCGCCCGACAGCGCCATGGCCGGCGCGTCGCGCAGCGATGCGATGCGGAATTCCTGCAGCAGCGCCTCGACGATATCCTCGCGCGCCGCCTTGTCCCGCTCGACCAGCTCGAGCACCGCGCGCAGATTGTCGGCCACCGTCATGCCGCGGAACACCGAGGATTCCTGCGGCAGATAGCCCAGGCCGAGCTGGGCGCGCCGATACATCGGCAGGTGCGTGACATCCATGCCGTCGAGCAGGATCGTGCCGCGTTCGGCGGCGATCAGCCCGGTGACGATATAGAAGCAGGTGGTTTTGCCCGCACCGTTGGGGCCCAGCAGGCCGACCGCCTCGCCACGGCGCAGGCTGAGCGACACGCCGCTCAGCACCTTGCGCTTGTTGTAGCTCTTCTCCAGGTCGTGGACGACCAGGCCGCTGCCGTCGCCGGCCAGCGCCGCCGGATGGCCTTCGTATGCGGCGGCAGCGGCGTCGTGGCCGTTGGATTTGCGCCGCAACGCGCCGCGTGGAGACAGGCTCATGGCTTGGACTTGCCCGGCGCCTTGCCGTTGGCCGGAGCGTTGCCGGTGCCGGTGGCGGGCGCGTTGTTGTTGAGATTCTGGTCGGGCTGGATGACGCCGGTGACGCGCCCGCCCTTGGCGCCGGGCAGCAGCTTGTAGGTGCCGGTGTTCATGTTGACCTCGGCGCGCTCGCCCAGCAGCTGATCGTTGCCGCGCGTGATGCGGACATTGCCGGTCAAGGTCGCGATCTTGCTGTTGGGATCGTAGGTGCCGGCATCGGCGTGGGCCACGTTCTGGTTGCTGGTGACCACGACGTTGCCGCTGGCGTCGATGCGCGAGAGGCTGCGCTTGCCGCCGCCATCGGTGAAATGGCCGGTCAGCACGTCGGCCTGCACCCGGTCGCTGCCGCGCACCGCCACGGCACTGCCGCGCGCCACGGCCATGCGCTTGCCGTCGTAGTATTCCAGGCTTTTCTGCGCCGTGATCTTGCTGTCGTTGGTGCTGTAGCTGAGGTTGCCGCCGGTCAGGTTCAGCGAGCGGTTGTCGACGTCGTAGATCGCCTGCCCGCCGGTGGCGGTGCCGTCGCCCTGCTTGAGCACGACGCCGCCCACCGCATCGACGCGATAGATCTCCGTCTTGCCGCCGGCGACGTCGCGATAATGCGCCGTCAGCGTGTCGGCCCGCACCCGCATGTCGCCGCGCGTCGCCACCGCGTTGCCGCGCGCGATATAGAGCTTGGTGTCTTTCTGCCATTCGACGCCGTTGTCGGCGCTGACCTGCAGCGGCGTCTTGCCGGCGGTGGCGGCGGTCGCCGGGGCCGGCGCAGGCGCCGGCGGGGCGTTCTGCGCCCAGGCCGGCAGAGCGAGGCCGACCAGCAGCGACGCGACGAGCAGCCGAACGGTCATGGCTTGCCGCTCCCGCCAGCCGCACCGCCGGGGGCGTCCGGCCCGGCGCCGGGCGAGGCGCCGGAGGCGGCGTCGTCGGTCTTGTTGTCCGGCATCGCCTGGTTGCCGTCGTAGAGCGTGACGTTGGTCTTGCCGGTGAATTCGATCCGCTCGCCGAAGCCGGTGACGCGGAATCCCTCCGCGTCGATCACGCCCTGTGGGCCCTGGGCATGGACCGGCTTGTCGCCGGAGGCGGAACCTTGCTTGAGATCGATATGCGCTTCTTCGGTGGTCATCTGGTAGCCGGCGTCGTGGAACAGCTGCACGTTGCCCGCGACGTCGAGCTGGCGCTGTTTCTGGTCGAACTTGCCGGCATCGGCGGTGAGCGAGACCCAGTTGCCGGTCGACAGGGTGATGTCGCCCTTGGGCGATTTCAGGTCGAGCACGCTGCTCTCGGCGATCTGCTGGCGGGCGCTGAGCGCGGTCAGGTTGAAGTTGCGGCCCTTGGCGTCGTTGCCGGTGATCTGCGGGTTGTTCATGCTCATATAGGCGCCGTCGCTGGGCGCGACGGGCGCCTTGCCGAGACGGAAGCCGCCGTCGGAGCTGATCAGCGGCCAGATCAGGCCGGCCATCACCACCAGCAGCGCCATCACCGGCAGGCCGATGATGAGATAGGGAACGTAGCGCGCCAGCAATGGCTCGCGCGGGGTCTGGCGCGGCGCGAATACCAGATGGTCGACGCTGCCCAGGCGCGGCGCGGCGTCGCGCGGCGCGACCTCGACCGAGGCGTTGGCCGCCATGGGATGATCCGGCGACGCCGCCTGGCCAGGCGACGGATTGGAGACGACGAGACGAACCGGCTTGGCCATAGGCGCTCCGCTCAGGCCACGCCGGCGCGCAGGCAGTCGTGCATATGGATGATGCCGACCGCGCGGCCGTCTTCGACGGCGACCAGGGAGGTGATGTTGGCGCTGTTCATCAGGCCCAGCGCCTCGGCCGCCAAGGCCTGGGGCCGGATGGTCCTGGGATTGGCCGTCATCACGGCGCGCGCCGGGAGCTGCAGCAGGCCCCCGCGCATGTGCCGGCGCAGGTCGCCATCGGTGACGATGCCCAGCAGGCGTCGATCGGCGTCGATCACGCAAACGCAGCCGAAACTCTTGGCCGTCATGACGAGCAAGGCTTCGGCCATCGGCGTGTCGGGACCGCAGACCGGCAACTGCGCGCCGCCATGCATCAGATCGGCGACCCGCAGCAGGTGCCGGCCCAGATGCCCACCCGGATGCAGGATCTGGAAATCTTCCTGGCTAAAGCCGCGCCGGTCGAGCAGCGCCACGGCCAGCGCATCGCCCAGCGCCAGCATGGCGGTGGTCGAGGTGGTGGGAGCCAGGCCAAGCGGGCAGGCTTCGGCCATCGGCGGCAGGATCAGCGTCACGTCGGATTGCTCGCCCAGCACGCTCTGCGGCTTGGCGGTGATGCCGATCAGCGGGATCGAGAAGCGCCTGGTATAGGCGATCAGGTCGGCCAGCTCGGCGGTCTCGCCCGAATTGGACAGCGCCAGCACCGCGTCGTGACGCGTGATCATGCCAAGATCGCCATGCGAGGCTTCGCCGGGATGCACGAATTGCGACGGCGTGCCGGTGGAGGCGAAGGTCGCGGCCAGCTTGCGGCCGACATGGCCGCTCTTGCCCATGCCGCTGACCACCACCCGGCCCCGGCCGGCTGCGGCAGCCAGCAGATCGAGCGCCGCGGTAAATGGCTCGCCCAGCATCCCGATCAGACCCCGCACGGCCTCGGCTTCGAGCTCCAGCACGCGGCGCGCCGCCGCCAGATCGGCGGGCAAAGTCGGCGTGGCGCCGGTTTTGGGCTTGGTCTGCATCGCTCGGCTTGGCTGACGTTGCTGGGGGCGCAAAGCTCGGGAAAGCTTAAACCGGGACGCCCGGCTTGTGCAAATTTCGCGCCAAATCGGAAAATCCCGCAGGAACATGGCAAAAGCGGGGCAGGCAGAACGTCAAATCCGCGGTTTTCCTCCGCGCGACCAATGCGCGCGGGGTGTCGGACCACCGCAGCCCAGCCCTTCAATGGGCGAAGATGTCGATCTCCGGCCAGCCCAGCAGGTCGAGCTCGGCGCGCCACGGCAGGAAGCGGAAGCAGGACTGGGCCAGTTCGCTGCGGCCTTCGCGCGCCAGCATGGTGTCCAGCTTGCGCTTGAGCGCATGCAGGTGCAGCACGTCGGACGCGGCGTAGGCGAGTTGCTCGGGCGTGAGATCGGTCGCGCCCCAGTCCGAGCTCTGCTGCTGCTTGCTGAGGTCGACGTTCAACAGCTCCTTGCACAGGTCCTTCAGCCCATGACGGTCGGTGAAGGTGCGCACCAGCTTGGAGGCGATCTTGGTGCAGTAGAGCGGCTGGGTGTCGACGCGCAGATAGTGCTTCAGCACGGCGACATCGAAGCGGGCGAAATGGAAGATCTTCAGGCAGTCGGGATCGGCCAGCAGCTTCTTGAGATTCGGCGCGCCATATTCGCCAGCCCGCAGCTGCACCAGATGGCAGTTGCCGTCGCCGGCGCTGAGCTGCACCAGGCACAGCCGGTCCCGATGCGGATTGAGGCCCATCGTCTCGGTGTCGATGGCGACGCTGGACCCGAAGCTCACGCCCTCGGGCAGATCGCCGATATGCAGATGGTTGGCCAAACCGGTGTCCTTCCCCTTCAAAAAGCAACGGCCGACCCGGAGGTCGGCCGCAAGCTTAGTCATGCGATGGTGCCCAGGAAAGGACTCGAACCTTCACGCCTCGCGGCACAGGTACCTGAAACCTGCGCGTCTACCAATTCCGCCACCTGGGCCCAGGAAGCGACAGGCCGAAGCCTGCCCGGTAGTTCCACGAGCCTGAATGGCCCGCGGGGCGCCTTCGGTAAAGCCCTTGCTGCGGCTTGTCAATAGCCGCGCGAAAGCCGCGGCGAGCAAGCCGCCGGCGCGCCGCATCCGGCCGCGCCCGCGCGGACCGGCGGCGGGCGGCAACAGGGTGGCTTTTCATCGGCCGGCGGCTGGGCGATAGTCCGGCCCGTCAACGGCATAGGGGATTGGACATGGCGCAGCGTCTGGCGACCGTCTTCGGCGGATCGGGCTTCATCGGTCGCAATGTCGTGCGGCTGCTGGCGCGTCAGGGCTGGCGGGTGCGCGCCGCGGTGCGCCGGCCCGAATGGGCCGCCTTCCTGCAGCCGATGGGCGATGTCGGCCAGATCGGCCTGGTCCAGGCCAATATCCGCAACGCCGCCTCGGTGGCGGCGGCGGTGGCCGGAGCCGACGCGGTGGTCAATGCCGTGGGCATCTATTTCCAGCGCGGCAAGCAGCGCTTCGACGCCGTGCATGTCGAGGGCGCCCGCCATATCGGCGGCGCCAGCGCCGCCGCCGGGGTCAAAAGCCTGGTGCATATTTCCGGCCTGGGCGGCGACGAGAACGACAGCAATTCCCATTTCGTGCGCTCCAAGGCCGGCGCCGAACAGGCGATCCGCCAGACCTTTCCCGCCGCCGCGATCCTGCGGCCCAGCGTGGTGTTCGGCCCCGGCGACGCCTTCTTCAACAACCTGGCGGCGGCCGGCCGCATGCTGCCCTTCATGCCGGCGGTGGGCGGCGACCACACCAAGTTCCAGCCGGTCTATGTCGGCGACGTGGCGGCCGCCGTGCTGGCCTGCCTCGACGATCCGGCCACGGCGGGCCAGACCTACGAGCTGGGCGGGGCCCAAATCTACACCATGCGGCAACTGGCCGAGCTGGTGCTGCGCGCCACCGGCCGCACCAACAAGCGAGTGTGCTACGCCCCCTTCGCCCTGACCAAGCTGGCCGGGTTGGTGGGCCAGTTCCTGCCGCGCCCGCCGATCACCTTCGACCAGGCCTATATGCTGGAAAAGGACAGTCTGGTGCATCCCGGCCTGCCCGGCCTGCAAGAGCTGGGCATCACCCCGACCGCCGCCGAAGTGATCCTGCCGGCCTATCTGGAGCGCTTCCGGCCCGCGGGCAGCTACAGCCCCACCGCCGCCGAATCCTGAAATTTCACGCCTAAGGCTACATCAACGGGCGATTTTAGCGGAAAAATTAGTACCATTTCGGATCTAATAGGAAAATGCCGAAGCAAAAAAGCAGGAATGTGATTCAGATTCCGCTTTTCGGACCGCAAAATATGTCAGATAACTTGTCCTATATTCGACAGGGGGCATGATGCTGCCGTAAGGCATTGAATTCCCAGCATCCCGGCCCCGAAGGGAGCGCGGTATGGCCGAGCGGATGCTGAAATTCGTCACCCAGGCGCAGCAAATGCCCGAGAAGCGGCAGGCCGCGCAGCGCGTGCATGACTTCGACGAGATTTACCGCGAATTCGCCCAGGAAAAGGCCGCCGAGCAGGCCGCGCGCTGCTCCCAATGCGGCGTGCCGTTCTGCCAGATCCATTGTCCGCTGGGCAACCACATCCCCGACTGGCTGAAGCTCACCGCCGAGGGGCGGCTGGAGGAGGCCTACGAGCTGGCGTCCTCGACCAACAACATGCCGGAGATCTGCGGCCGCATCTGCCCGCAGGACCGGTTGTGCGAAGGCAATTGCGTGATCGAGAAGGGCTTCGACTCGGTCACCATCGGCTCGGTCGAGAAGTTCATCACCGACACCGCCTTCGAGCGCGGCTGGGTGCGCGCCGCCAAGCCCCGGCGCGAGCTGAAGCATTCGGTCGGCATCGTCGGCGCCGGCCCCGCCGGCATGGCCGCGGCCGAGCAGCTAAGGCGCAAGGGCTACCAGGTGCATGTCTATGACCGCTACGACCGGGTCGGCGGCCTGCTGATCTACGGCATCCCCAATTTCAAGCTGGAGAAGGAAATCGTCGAACGCCGCGCCCGGCTGCTGGCCGAGGGCGGCATAAAGTTCCATCTCAATTTCACCGTCGGCAAGGATGCCAGCCTCGACGAGCTGCGCGCCCGGCACGACGCCATCCTGATCGCCACCGGCGTCTACAAGGCGCGCGACGTGCAGGTGCCGGGCAGCGGGCTGGCCGACATCGTGCCGGCGCTCGACTATCTCACCGCCTCCAACCGCAAGGGCCTGGGCGACGCCGTGCCGGAATTCGACTGCGGCGCGCTCGACGCGCGCGGCAAGAAGGTGGTGGTGATCGGCGGCGGCGACACGGCGATGGACTGCGTGCGCACCGCGGTGCGCCAGGGTGCAACGTCGGTGCAGTGCCTCTATCGCCGCGATCGCGCCAACATGCCGGGCTCGCTGCGCGAGGTGAAGCATGCCGAGGAAGAAGGCGTCGAGTTCGTCTGGCTGGCCGCGCCCAAGGCGTTTCTCGGCGACGATAAGGTGAGCGGCGTGCGCGCCGCGCGCATCCATCTGGGCGTGGCCGACGCTACCGGCCGGCAGACGCCGCAGGAGATCGCCGGCGCCGATTTCACCCTCGACGCCGACCTGGCGATCAAGGCGCTGGGCTTCGATCCCGACGACATGGCGGCGATGACGGGCCGCGCCGATCTGGGCGTGACCCGCTGGGGCACGCTGAAGATCAACCATCGCAGCATGATGACCTCGCTCGACGGCGTGTTCGCCGCCGGCGACATCGTGCGCGGCGCCTCGCTGGTGGTATGGGCGGTGCGCGACGGCCGCGACGCCGCCGAGCAGATCGACCGCTACATCGCCGCCCGCGCCAAGGCCGCGCCGGCGGCCGCCGAGTAGCGCGCCCCCCGGAACGACCATGATCACGCTCTACGACTTCCTGCCTTCGGGCAATGGCTACAAGGTGCGCCTGCTGCTGACCCAGCTCGGCATTCCCTATCGCCTGGTCCAGCTCGAGATCTTCCAGGGCGCCACCCGCACGCCGCAATTCCTGGCGCGCAATCCGATCGGCCGCATCCCGACCGTCGAATTCGAGGACGGCAGCCACCTGGCCGAATCGGGCGCGCTGCTGTGGTACTTCGCCGAGGGCACCAAGTTCATGCCGGCAACCCGGCTGGAACGGGCGCAGACCCTGCAATGGATGTTCTTCGAGCAATACAGCCACGAGCCCTATATCGCCGTGGTGCGGGCGTGGAAGCATGTGGTCGGCGGCCAGCTCACCGAGCTGCAGCGAATGGAGCTGCCCGAACGCGCGCGGCGCGGCTACCAGGCGCTCGACGTCATGGAGGGCCATCTGGCCCGGCATCGGTTCTTCGTCGGCGACCGCTACGGCCTGGCCGACATCGCGCTCTATGCCTACACCCATGTGGCGCCTGAGGGCGAATTCGACCTCGGCCGCTATCCCAACATAGGCGCCTGGCTGGATCGCGTATCCGGCCAGCCCAACCACATCGCCATCACCGACGCGCGCAGCGCCCCATGACCGCGCATCACGAGGTTTACATGAACACCATCGAACAATACCGGCGCGAAGCGGCTTTCCTCGAACGGCACGGCCTCTACCGCCGCAGCGACGAGCACGATGCCTGCGGCGTCGGGCTGGTCGCGGCGCTGGACGGCAAGGCGCGGCGCGAGGTGGTGCAGACCGGCATCGATGCGCTGCGCTCGCTGTGGCATCGCGGCGCGGTCGATGCCGACGGCAAGACCGGCGACGGCGCCGGCATCCATGTCGAGATCCCGCAGGATTTCTTCAAGGAACATATCCGCCATACCGGCCACGAGCCCAAGATCGGCCGGCTGGCGGTCGGCATGGTGTTCCTGCCGCGCACCGACCTGGCGGCGCAGGAGCGCTGCCGCACCATCGTCGAGACCGAGATCCTGAATTACGGCCACACCATCTATGGCTGGCGCCAGGTGCCGGTCGACATCTCGGTGATCGGCGAGAAGGCCAATGCCACGCGGCCCGAGATCGAGCAGATCATGATCGCCAACCACCTGGGGGTGGAGAACCGCGACTTCGAGCGCCAGCTCTTTATCATCCGCCGCCGCATCGAGCGCGCGGTGCTGGCGGCCAACATCACCGATTTCTACATCTGCTCGCTGAGCTGCCGCTCGGTGATCTACAAGGGCATGTTCCTGGCCGAGCACCTGGCCGAGTTCTACCCCGACCTCAAGGACGAGCGCTTCGTGTCGCGCTTCGCCGTGTTCCACCAGCGCTATTCGACCAACACCTTCCCGACCTGGCGGCTGGCGCAGCCGTTCCGCATCCTGGCCCATAACGGGGAGATCAACACCCTGCTGGGCAACATCAACTGGATGAAGAGCCACGAGACGCGGCTGGGCCAGGCGGTATTCGGCAAGGACATCGAGGATCTCAAGCCGGTGATCCAGCCGGGCGGGTCCGATTCGGCGGCGCTCGACAACGTGTTCGAGCTGCTGATCCGCGCCGGCCGACCGCTGCCCATGGCCAAGACCATGATGATCCCGGAGGCGTGGTCGGAGAACACCACCATCCCCGATAGCTGGCGGGCGATGTATTCCTACGTCAACGCCGTGATGGAGCCGTGGGACGGGCCGGCGGCGATCGCGGCCTGCGCCGGTCGCTGGGTGCTGGCCGGGCTGGACCGCAACGGCCTGCGGCCGATGCGCTACACCATCACCTCCGACGATCTGCTGATCTGCGGCTCCGAATCGGGACTGGTGTGGCTGGACGACGGACGCATCGTCGAGAAGGGCCGGCTCGGGCCGGGCCAGATGATCGCCGTCGATATCGAGAGCGCCAGGCTCTATCGCGACGCCGAGCTCAAGGACATGCTGGCTGCCGGCAAGCCTTACGCCGAATGGCGCCATCGCACCGTGGCGCTGGACAGCCTGATCCGCTCGGCCAAGCCGGCCGCGCCGCGCAACGACCGCGCCGCCTTGCGCCAGCACCAGGTGGCGGTGGGCTGGAGCATCGAAGACCTGGAGATGCTGCTGCATCCCATGGTCGAGGACGCCAAGGAAGCGGTCGGCTCGATGGGCGACGATACGCCGATCGCGGTGCTGTCGCAGCATTATCGCGGCCTGCACCATTTCTTCCGGCAGAATTTCAGCCAGGTCACCAACCCGCCGATCGACTCGCTGCGCGAGCGGCGCGTGATGTCGCTGCGCACAAGGCTGGGCAATCTGGGCAACATCCTGGACGAATCGGCCGACCAGTGCGAGCTGCTGCAGCTCGAATCGCCGGTGCTGTCGACCGCCGAGTTCAACGCCATGCGCAAATACATGGCCGACACCGCGGTCGAGATCGATTGCACGTTCAGCGTCGAAGAGGGCAACCCCTCGGGCGGCGAGCACGCGCTGCGCGATGCGCTTTCCCGCATCCGCCAGGAAGCGGAAGACGGCGTGCGCGGCGGCTGCCTGCACGTCATCCTGACCGACCAGAACATGGGACCGGCGCGCGCGCCGATCCCGATGATCCTGGCCGCCGGCGCGGTGCATTCGCACCTGGTGCGCCAGTCGCTGCGCACCTTCACCTCGCTCAACGTGCGCACCGCCGAATGCCTGGACGTGCATTTCGTCGCCGTGCTTATCGGCGTCGGCGCCACCACCGTCAACGCCTACCTGGCCGAGGAATCGGTGATCGACCGCGCCGCGCGCGGGTTGTTCGGCAAGCTGCCGCTCGAGCAGTGCATCAGGAACTACAAGAAGGCGCTCGACGAGGGCATGCTGAAGATCATGTCCAAGATGGGCATCGCCGTGATCAGCTCCTATCGCGGCGGCTACAATTTCGAGGCGCTGGGTCTCAGCCGCGCCCTGGTGGCCGAATATTTCCCCGGCATGCCCTCGCGCATCTCCGGCATCGGCCTGATCGGCATCCAGCAAAAGGTGCTGGAGCTGCATGAAAAGGCCTGGGACCGGGACGTCGCCACCCTGCCGGTGGGCGGCTTCTACCGCTATCGCCGCGGCGGCGAGGCCCATGCCTATGAAGGTTCGCTGATCCACACCCTGCAACAGGCGGTCGCCACCGAATCCTATGGCGCCTACAAGCGCTACAGCGACGGCGTGCGCAGCCTGCCGCCGATCAATTTGCGCGACCTGCTCGACTTCAAGCCGGGCAAGGGCCCGGTCTCGGTCGACGAGGTCGAATCGATCACCGAGATCAGGAAGCGCCTGGTGGCGCCGGGCATCTCGCTGGGCGCGCTGTCGCCGGAGGCGCACGAGACCCTGTCGATCGCCATGAACCGGATCGGCGCGCGCTCCGATTCCGGCGAGGGCGGCGAGGATCCGGCGCGCTACCGGCCGCGGCCCAACGGCGACAACCCCTCCTCCGCCATCAAGCAGGTGGCGTCGGGCCGCTTCGGCGTCACCGCCGAATATCTCAACAGTTGCCGCGAGCTGGAGATTAAGGTGGCGCAGGGCGCCAAGCCGGGCGAAGGCGGCCAGTTGCCGGGCATCAAGGTGACCTCGCTGATCGCGCGGCTGCGCCATGCCACGCCGGGCGTGACCCTGATCAGCCCGCCGCCGCATCACGACATCTATTCGATCGAAGATCTGGCGCAGCTGATCTACGACCTCAAGCAGATCAACCCCGACGCCAAGGTGTGCGTGAAGCTGGTGGCGCGTTCGGGCATCGGCACCATCGCCGCCGGCGTCGCGAAAGCAAAAGCCGACGTGATCCTGATCTCCGGCCATAGCGGCGGCACCGGCGCCTCGCCCCAGTCGAGCATCAAGTATGCCGGCATCCCCTGGGAGATGGGCCTGTCGGAAGCACACCAGGTGCTGACGCTCAACCGGCTGCGCGACAAGGTGGTGCTGCGCACCGATGGCGGGCTGAAGACCGGCCGCGACATCGTCATCGCCGCCATGCTGGGCGCCGAGGAGTTCGGCCTGGGCACTTCCTCGCTGGTGGCGATGGGCTGCATCCTGGTGCGGCAGTGCCATTCCAACACCTGCCCGGTGGGCGTGTGCAGCCAGTTGCCCGAGCTGCGCGCCAAGTTCGACGGCACGCCGGAGAAGGTGGTCAACCTGTTCAGCTTCGTGGCCGAGGAGGTGCGCGAGATCCTGGCGCAGCTCGGCTTCCGGTCCTTGAAGGACGTGATCGGCCGCTCCGACCTGCTGGCCCAGGTCAGCCGCGGCGCGGGCTATCTCGACGACCTCGACCTCAACCCGCTGCTGGCGCGGGCCGATGCCGGCAGCGAGGCGCGCTATTGCACGGTCGAGGGGCGCAACGAGGTGCCCGACACGCTCGACGCGCAGATGATCAAGGATGCCGGGCCGCTGTTCCGCGACCGCGAGAAGATGCAGTTGCAGTACAACGTGCGCAACACGCATCGCGCCGTCGGTACCCGCATGTCGGCGATGATCACCCGCAAATACGGCATGACCGGCCTGCCGGCCGATCACCTGACCGTGCGGCTGCGCGGCTCGGCCGGCCAGTCCCTGGGCGCGTTCGCCGTGCAGGGCGTGAAGCTGGAAGTGTTCGGCGACGCCAACGACTATGTCGGCAAGGGATTGTCGGGCGGCACAATCGTGGTGCGGCCGATGGTGTCGAGCAAGCTGGTCAGCAACCGCAACACCATCATCGGCAACACCGTGCTGTACGGCGCCACTGCCGGCAAGCTGTTCGCCGCCGGCCAGGCGGGCGAGCGCTTTGCCGTGCGCAACTCCGGCGCCAGCGCGGTGATCGAGGGCAGCGGCTCGAATGCCTGCGAATACATGACCGGCGGCACGGTGGTGATCCTGGGCGCGACCGGCTCGAACTTCGGCGCCGGCATGACCGGCGGCATGGCCTTCGTCTACGACCCGGACGAGCAGTTCGCGGTGCGGCTCAATCCCGACACGGCGATCGCCCAGCGCATCGAGACGCCGTATTGGGAGAGCTGGTGCCACGACCTGATCGCCCAGCACGTCGCCGCCACCAACTCCTTGCACGCCGCCAAGCTGCTCAACGACTGGGGCCGCGAGAAGGCCAGGTTCTGGCAGGTGGTGCCGAAGGAGATGATCGACCGGCTGGAGAATCCGGTGACGCTCGATCGTGCCAGGCGCGCCTGAGCCTAATCCTTCTTGCCGCCGCGCACGATCCTGAGCCACGGATTGAGATCGGGCTCGGCGATCTTGCTGAGCGTGTTGCGGTCGCGATGCAGGAACGGCTTGTCCTGACCCTTGACCATCAGTGTTGTGTCGGACACGTAGCTCCACGTGCCGTCGGCGTTGAAATCGACCGTGAGCTGGTAGGAATCGGTGCGGAACGCCAGTTCGAGGAAGGTGGTCGAGCAGATGCCGTATTCGGTCTGGCCGCGCTCCGCCTTGACCACCAGTCGGGTCGCGTCGGGCGCGGCATGGCCGGCGGCGATGGCGATCTGGCCGCGCGGGATGGCCAGGGTCTGCAGCACCAAGCCGGTGGCCGGCTCCCACAGCCAGTAGCCCACCTGGTCGTGGAAGGTGGTGTCTTCCTCCTCGGTGTTGATGTGAACGTGGTAGCGCAGGCCGTAGAATAGCTGCGGGCCGTTGGCCTGCGGATCGATCGGCTGCATCTCGATGCGCTCGTAGTAATTGCGCTGCTCGGGGCCCTCCGCCTTGGGCGCCACGTCGACGCCGCGCCGCCCCATCCACACCCCGGCCAGCCGGCGCAGCGGCCCCAGATGGGCCAGGGCGTTCGGATCGACGTCTTCAGGCTCGGTGAAGATATCGTCGGGAACTTCCATTTGTACCCCTCAGAAGATGAAACGAGCATTGCCGTATAGCCACATAGCCCGTAGCCGCTATAACTTGTGTGAATAATACAACCGGCAATTGGGGGAACCAGTGAATACCAACACGATATTGGAGGAATTTAGATCCCTACCGCAAGAAACCCAAGTCTTCATCGGCTTCATTCTGTTCGCCGCCGTGTTGCTTCATATCCGCTTCAATGCTCGAGCGGTGTCCAACGGCCCCACCATCCTCACGACTGTTGGCATATTCGCCACGTTCTTTGGCATCGCGCTTGGACTATCGAGATTTAACACCGCTGATGTTCAAGGCAGCATTCCGCAACTACTGGCAGGCCTAAAAACGGCGTTTTGGGCATCGGTAGTTGGCGTTGGCTGCGCACTGACGATCAAATTCCGCGATCACCTGTTCGGCCACGCGCATGACCCGTTGGCATTGCCAGGGCACGACGATGTGGGGGCTGCGGAAATTGTACAAGGGGTAGGTCGCGTCGAGCACGCTTTAGTGGGGGACGAAGAAGGCTCTCTATTATCTCAGATCAAATTTCTCCGAACCGAAACGCGGGACGAACTGCGGCAACTCCGGGACGCACAGACGAAGGCACTGGAGAAGCTTTCCGAGATGGGCTCAAAGACACTTATCGAGGCGCTCAAGGACGTAATCCGGGACTTCAATGACAAACTTACTGAGCAGTTCGGCGAGAATTTCAAACAGCTCAATCTCGCCGTGGGCAAACTTGTCGAATGGCAGGAACAATATCGCTCTCACGTTGAAACCACCACGACACAATTAAGCGAAATTCACCAGCTACTATCAAAGATTACAGAACACTATGCACAGGTAGTGGTCAATTCCAGCGAATTCTCGAAGCATGCAACTGCCTTAGGTCTGACGTTAACCGAACTGTCCGCAAGGCAAGATGAACTCCGAAAGCAAGGTGAAGCCTTAGCACTCTTGTTACTCCAGGCGTCGGGCAGTTTGCCTGAGATCGAGAAGAAGATCGTCGACCTCGCCAGGCAACTTGCCAACGGACTGACTCAAAGCAAAAGCATCGTCGAAGCCGCTCTGCTTACCCAGACGAAATCCATGGGCGAAGTCGTCGACAAGACCACAGCGGCCCTTTCAAAGTCCATGGCGGACGGCGCCCAGACGTTACGCCAATCTATGGACAATACCATTCAGGCGATGTCCGCAGCGAATTCGGAAAACAATAAGCAGATATCCGAGTTAACCAGCAAAACCAAAGAGAACGTTGCTCTGCTCGACAAAGCGTTGAGTGAAGAACTTGAGAAATCCTTGACAAGTCTGGGTCGCCAGCTGACGGCGCTCTCGAAGCAGTTTGTGGACGATTATTTGCCACTTACGAATAGCCTGCGGCAGGTCGTCGAGCTCGCCAGAAGGGCAGGGATGCAATGAGTCTCTTCCAAAAGAGAACCAAAAGAATTGCAACGGATGATCATTGGATTCCGTTGAGCGATCTGATGACAGGACTAATGATGATGTTCCTGCTCGTCGCTATAATCTTCATGGTCAAGGCAGAAGCACAGCAACGGAATGCTGAAGCACAGCAGAAGAGAGCGGAAGAAGAGACCATTCGAATAAAGGACATTGCCCTTCTGTATGATCAGATGCGAGAGCAGCTCTACAGAGATTTGGAAAGTGAATTCAAAGACGATCTGAAGCGCTGGCGCGCCACTCTCGATCATGACCTTGCGATCCGCTTCGAAGAGCCCGATGTACTGTTTCGCACAGGAAAGGCGGACCTAAGCCCTCAGTTCAAGAATATCCTCGAAGATTTCTTTCCTCGATATGTGCGCATTCTCTCCAGCGACCGCTACAAATCGTCGATTGAGGAGATTCGAATTGAAGGCCACACGTCTAGTTTTTGGTCAAACGCTAGCAACAACGACGCCTATTTTCTGAATATGGAACTCTCGCAATCAAGAACGAGATCTACCCTCGAGTATGTACTCGCGATTCCTAAAATAGCTATGAACCGACAATGGCTGATAAGCAGACTTACAGCCAATGGCCTGTCATCTTCACGCTTGCGCTTCAATCCAGACGGAACCGAGAATCGCGAAGCTTCTCAAAGGGTGGAATTTCGCGTCCGGACCAATGCCGACGCCAAGATTGGTGAAATTTTGCGAGCGGCAAGCCAATGAAACTTCCCGACTTTCTCCTTGACGTAGAGATGAACGCGCTCCGAAGAGCGATGGGCATCCCGGCTGATCAATTTGGCTCCTTTGAGGCGAATCTTCCGCCTAACCGTCTTACCCTCGAAGAGTTGCATAAGCTGTCTACTGGTGAGGGAATAGACGTTAATTTCAGTGAGCTCACGATCCTCTCTGATGGAACACTCGCATATAAAAATAGTCGGGTGCTTCTCTACATAAGGGATCACGAAGCATACCAGGGGGAGATAAACCCGCCCCGATATCACTTCTACAATTGTAGAACGTTACGACAGATGAAAGACAGTGGCCGTTTCGAGCGCTATGTGGTGGCAACGGAGGTCACAGGTTCATTTATGATTAATATTATTGAACATCGGCGTCATCGAACGGAACGATTCAAGCTCAGTGTCTGCCAAAACTGTCTAAACGGACTTCATTTCGACGGCTTCACGCTCAGGGATACCAGAGTTCGGCGGGAACGATATGTGTCGCATTTTCTTCCTCAGAAGTTTTTCAATCAGTATCCGCAATCGTTGCTAATTGCAGGAGGCCAACCATCAGCGGCCACTGCGCCGGTCAATGATTATCCCGAGAATTGGGGAGAGATCAGCAGACAGGCGCGTCTGGCGGCCGATTGGACATGCTCAGTTTGTGGACTGGTACTTCAAGTCCACAAAAAGAAGTATCTCCACGTCCATCATCGGAACGGTGTGAGATCGGACAACAGATCCACCAATCTGCAGGTATTGTGTCTCGGTTGTCATGCTGAACAGCCGCAGCATCAGCGAATGAAGTCCACTCGCGTCTATTCGCAGTTTCTGCGCGACACCAAGTGGTCACCCAAGAGGCGCTAACTAGTAAAGTTGCTTATGGAGGTCTCGCAATGGCGCGTCTGCAACTGGAGCGGCAGGACGGCATCGCCATCATCCGTTTCGACCATCCGCCGCACGGCTACATGGACGAGCCGATGGTGGACGAGCTGGACGCCGCGACCGAAACGCTCGCCGCCGACAAGGACGTGCGCGCCCTGGTCTTCACCGGCGCGCTGGAGGGCGTGTTCATCCAGCACTACAGCGTCGCGGAACTCGAGACCATCGCCCGCAGCCTGCGGGCTCGAAAGCTGAAGTTCCGCGAGGATCGGCCGGCGCCGCCGCGCAAGCTCGACCGCGTGTTCGACCGGCTGGGCAGCATGGACAAGCCGACCATCGCCGCCATAAACGGCAACGCCATGGGCGGCGGCTTCGAATTCTGTCTGGCCTGCGATCTGCGCCTGGCCCAGCGCGGCCCCTATTCGATCGGCCTGCCGGAAATCAATATCGGCATCCTGCCCGGCGGCGGCGGCACGCAGCGCCTGGCGCGGCTGGTGGGCGAAGCCCGCGCGCTGGAACTGGTGCTGTGCGGCAGGACGGTCGACGCCGCCGAAGCGGCGCGGCTGGGCATGGTGCATGAAGCCGTGGACGGCCCGGTGCTGGATCGCGCGCTGGCGCTGGCGAAGGAACTGGCCGGCAAGTCGGCGCCGGCCGTGAAGCATATCAAGCGGCTGATCCGCGGCGCCCATGCCGCGCCGCTGGCCGACAATCTGGTGCTGGAGCGCACCCTGTTCCTCGACCTGCTGGTGAGCGACGAGGCCCAGCCCTTGCTGCAGCAATTCGTCGACGGCAGGCGCGACATCAGGCAGCGCTGAGCGATGCCGCTCGGGGCCTCGTCTATTTCTTCACGTCGGAGCTCTGCAGTTCCTTGCTGGCCTGCGCCGCCAGGTCGCTGTCCTTGCCGACCAGGCGCAGCACCTTGATGAAGTCTTCGCGCGCGCCCTTGTCGCCGCGCATCTTGCGCTGGATGCCGCGTTCGAGATAGGCCTCCGGATAGTCCGGCGCCAGCCTGATCGCCTGGTCGACATCGCTGGCCGCCTGCGCGGTCCTGGCCTGCAGGCGATAGGCGGTGGCGCGCAGGGTGAGCGCCTCGTATTTGCGCGGCTGCAGCTTCAACGCCTTGTCGAGATCGGCGATCGCTTCGTTCAGTTGGCCGGTGCCGGCATAGGTCACCGAGCGATCGATCAGGTATTCGACGTTGTCGGGCGCCAGCAGCAGGGCGTTGGTCTGGGCCCGCAACGCCTGGTCGATCAGGCTGCCGCGCAGCCAGGCCTGGCCGGCCTGGGCGTAGAGCGCCGCACGCAGATCCTGGCGCAGGATCAGCCCGTCCTCGGCCAGATGCTGCAGCCGGTTGGCGGCCTCGATATAGTCGCCGGCTTCGAACAGCGCGACCGCCGCGCAGTGCTGGGCCGCCGCGCCGCCGCCCTTGTCGGACCAGGCATTGGCGCTGGCCAGGCCCTGGCGCGGATTGCTCTTGGCCAGCTTCATGCAGGCGTCATATTGCTGCTCGTTGCCGAGCGGCGCGTCGGCAGCGCGCGGCGCGGCCCAGGCGGGCGGCGCCAGGACGGGCGTCGCCAGGACGGGCGCAGCGGCCAGCGCCAGCAGCAGCGCCGCTGGGAATCGGAAAGCGGTCATCGCGCTAGGATGGCCGCAAGATCAAGGCGCTCGCAAGGCAGGCGGGCGCGACATAAGGGGCAGGATTTGAGCGATCCAGGAACCATCTTCGTGCTGGGCCATGGCTATACCGGGGCGACGCTGACCGGGCGGTTGCACCGCCAGGGCTGGCGCGCCTTCGGCACCTCGCGCGATCCGGTCGCCGACGGCGCCGTCACGATGTTCCGCCTCGCCGCGCCGGCCGAGCTGGCGCCGGGCACGCCGGCCGCCAATGCACTGGCTGAGGCCACCCATCTGCTGCATTCGATCCCGCCGACCGCCGAAGGCGATCCGGTGCTGGCGTCGGTGCAGGCCCTGCTCGAGCGATCGCACCGGCTGCAATGGATCGGCTATCTCTCCACCACCGGGGTCTATGGCGACCGCGATGGCGGCTGGGTCGACGAGCAGACGCCGACCGCGCCCAACAACGCGCGCGGCCAGCGCCGCGTCGCGGCCGAGCGGCAATGGCTGGAACTGGGCGCGCGGCACGGCATCGCCACGCAGCTGTTCCGTCTCGCCGGCATCTATGGGCCCGGCCGCTCGGCGCTGGACGACGTGCGCGCCGGCACCGCGCGCCGCATTCTCAAACCGGGCCACGATTTTTCCCGCATTCATGTCGAAGACATCGCCCGGGTGTTGGAAGCCTCCATCGCGCGGCCCCAGCCGGGCGCGATCTACAATGCCTGCGACGACCTGCCGGCGCCCTCGGCCGATGTCGTGGCTTTCGCCTGCGCGTTGCTGGGCGTCGCGCCGCCGCCATTGGTGCCGTTCGCGGAGATCGCTTCCAGCCTGTCGCCGATGGCGCGCGAGTTCTGGTCGGCCAATCGCAAAGTGCGCAACGGGAAGATCAAGCGCGAACTGGGCGTGCGGCTGCTCTATCCCGACTATCGCGCCGGTCTGCGTGCGATTTTCGACGGCGGCGGCTGACCGGCCAGTGGCGATCAGGCGGCGGCGATCAGGCGGCGGCTGATCAGGCAGCGGCGATCAGGCGGCGGCCCGGGCCAGCCGCTCGACCAGCCGCAGCAGCCGGTCGATATCGGATGGCTGCGACAGGCGGTGATCGCCGTCCTTGACCAGGGCGAGCGTCGCCTCGGGCGCGGCGACATGCTCCAGCACGCGCAGCGAATGGCGCCACGGCACTTCCATGTCGCGCGTGCCGTGCAGCAGATGCAGCGGACAGGGCAGCGCCAGGGGCTTGTCCAGCGCCAGGTGTCGCGCGCCCTCCTCGATCAGTCGCATCGTCAGGATGTCGGGCTGATCCGAATAGCGGCTGGGCCGCAGCAAGCGGCCATCGCGCTTCAGCGTCGCCCGATCCTCGGCCGACAGTTCGGGCCAGATCAGCTCCTGCGTGAAATCCGGCGCCACCGCGATGCCGACCATCCCGGCCAGTCGATCGCCCAGTCGATCGCCCAGCCGATCGCCCAGCCGACGCGCCACGTTGAGCATGATCCAGCCGCCCATGCTCGATCCCACCAGGATCACCTTGCCTTCCGGCACGACCGTTTCGATGACCGCCATGGCATCGTCGATCCAGCGGCCGATCGTCGCCTGGGCGAAGTCGCCGGTCGAACGGCCATGCGCGGAATAGTCGAAGCGCAGGAAAGCAAAACCGCTGCGCCGCGCCCAGGCGTCGAGCGCGATCGCCTTGGTGCCGGTCATGTCGGAACGGAAGCCGCCCAGGAACACCACGCTGGGCTTGCGCCCAGCGCGCGACACATAGGCGAGATGCTCTCCGCCCGGCCGTGGCATCGTCGAAAAATCTTGTGTAGAATCAGTCATTTGAAGTAGTGAACAGCTGTGCAACGGCAATCCAGCCATGGCCGACATCGTCGCCGCAGAACCTAGCATGGTCGCAACGGCCGGTGCAGCGCGAATTCCCGTTGTCCTGCAACTCGTTAGTCGCTTGGACGCGGGCCTTGCCGCGCGTATCGCCATCGACTCGGCGGTGGCCGTATCGCGGGCCGGCGGCAGGGCGCTGGTCGCCTCCGGTGGCGGACCCTATCTGCACGAGCTGGAGCGGGCGGGTATTCGTCACATAACATTGCCAATCGCAACCGATAAAGATTTCGGCCGCTGGTCCTCGATCCGGCGTTTGCGCCGGCTGGTGCGCGAGGAGGACGTCAGCATCGTCCACACCTTCGGCCTGATGGCGACGATGGCGGCGCGGCGCGCGGCGATGGGCCGGCCGACCCGCGTGGTGAGCTCCTACCTGGAGACCGTCGAGCCGCTTTCCTACCTGAAGCGGCGCAAGCTCAGGCTGATGACCCGCGCCGACCGCGTCATCGCGCCCTCGGCGATTTCGACCGCCTATCTGCGCACCGAATTCCGGCTCGAGCCGACGCGCATCGCGCAGGTGCCGGCGGGCGTCAACATCACCCGCTTCGCGCCGGCCGCGGTGCGGGCCGAGCGCATCATCCGGCTGGCCCAGCAATGGCGCGTGCCCGACGACCGCCGCATCGTACTGGTCGCCTCGCCGCTGGAGCCCAATCGCGGCCATACCGTGGTGATCGAGGCGCTGAGCCGCATCGAGCACAACGACATCTATTGCCTGATGGTGGGCGCCAAGCCGGAGACCCAGGCGCGCCGCGAGGAACTCGAGAAGCTGATCGCCAAAAAGAATCTGGGCGGCTTCGTCTACATCGTCGATCACTGCAACGACATGGCGGCCGCCTACATGCTGGCCGACGCCGTGGTGATCGCCGACCGCGCGCCGCGCGCCTTCAGTCGCGTGGTGATCGAGGCCCAGGCCATGGGCCGGCCGGTGATCGCCTGTTCCTCCGGCGGCATCGCCGAGCCGCTGATTCCCAACGAGACCGGCTGGACCGTGCCGGTCGGCGACCCGGACGCCCTGGCCCAGGCGCTGCGCGCCGTGCTGGGACTGGATACCGCCCAGCGCACCCAACTGGCCGAAGCCGCGATCAGCCACGCGCGCGCCAATTTCGCGCTCGAGGTGGTCGGCGAGCAGATGCTGGCGGTCTACGATGCGGTGCTGGAGACGCTGTGGGCGGAAGCCCGAACGTGACGCTCGGCGACTGGCTGCTTGACAGCCCCCGGGCCGCGCCCTAAGTCGCTAGGCTTCGTTTGCGGCCGCCGTTTTCTCCAAGCCCTCGGCCGCGCGATGCGGATCTGGGGTAACCTCCTGAAAGTGAAAGAGTTTTAGTGATGATTAACATCACTCTGCCGGACGGCAGCGTCCGCCAATTCGACAAGTCGGTTTCCGGCCGCGATATCGCGGCCGGCATCGGCGCGGGTCTGGCCAAGGCCGCGCTGGCGGTGCGCATCGATGGCGAGATGAAGGATCTCGACACGAGAATCGAGCGCGACGCCAAGGTGGCGATCGTCACCAGCCGCGACCCCGACGCGCTGGAACTGCTGCGCCACGACGCCGCCCATATCATGGCCCAGGCGGTGCAGGAGCTCTATCCCGGCACCCAGATCACCTTCGGCCCGGCGATCGAGAACGGCTTCTATTACGATTTCGTGCGCGCGGAGCCGTTCACGCCCGACGACTTCGCCCGCATCGAGAAACGCATGGCCGAGATCGTCGACCGCAACCTGCCGATCCGCCGCGAGGTGATCTCGCGCGACGATGCCATCCGCCTGTTCAAGGACAAGGGCGAGAAGTACAAGGCCGAGCACGTCGAGACCTTGCCGCGCGACGAGGAGATTTCGATCTACCGCCAGGGCAACGACTGGCTCGACCTGTGCACCGGCCCGCACATGGATTCCACCGCCAAGCTGGGCAAGGCGTTCAAGCTGATGAAGGTGTCGGGCGCCTATTGGCGCGGCGACGCCAGGAACCAGCAGCTGCAGCGCATCTACGGCACCGCCTGGTTCGACCAGAAGCAGCTGCAGGCCTATCTGACCCAGCTCGAGGAAGCGGAGAAGCGCGACCATCGCCGCATCGGCCGCGAGATGAACCTGTTCCACCTGCAGGAGGACGGGCCGGGCATGGTGTTCTGGCATCCCAAGGGCTGGACGGTCTATCGCACGCTCGAGGCCTATATGCGCCGCCGGCTCGATGCCGCCGGCTACCAGGAGGTCAAGACGCCGCAGCTGATGGACCGCTCGCTGTGGATCGAGTCGGGCCATTGGGACAAGTTCCGCGAGCACATGTTCGTGACCCAGACCGAGGACGAACGCGTCTTCGCGCTCAAGCCGATGAGCTGCCCGTGCCACGTGCAGATCTTCCGCCAGGGCCTGAGGTCTTATCGAGAACTTCCGCTGCGCATGGCCGAGTTCGGCATCTGCCACCGCTACGAGCCGTCCGGCGCGCTGCACGGCATCATGCGGGTGCGCGGCTTTACGCAGGACGATGCGCACATCTTCTGCACCAACGAGCAGATCGCCGACGAGACGGTGATCTTCTGCGAGCTGCTGCGCGCGATCTACAGGGACCTGGGCTTCGCCGAATTCGCGGTCAAGTTCTCCGACCGGCCGGCGGTGCGCGCCGGCAGCGACGAGACCTGGGACAAGGCGGAAGCCGCGCTCAAGGAAGCCTGCGCCAAGGCGGGCATCGACTACACGCTCAACCCCGGCGAGGGCGCGTTCTACGGCCCCAAGCTGGAATTCGTGCTGCGCGACGCCATCGGCCGGGACTGGCAATGCGGTACCCTGCAGGTCGATTTCGTGCTGCCCGAGCGCTTCGACGCCACCTATATCGGCGAAGACAGCCAGCGCCACCGTCCGGTGATGCTGCATCGCGCGATCCTGGGAACGTTCGAGCGCTTCATCGGTATTCTCATCGAGAATTTCGCCGGCAAATTCCCGCTCTGGCTGGCCCCGGTGCAGGTGACGGTCGCCACCATCACCAACGATTCGGACGGCTATGCGCGGGAAGTGGCGGATGCGCTGAAGGCGGCCGGGCTGCGGGTCGAGCTTGATATCCGGCCCGAAAAGATCAACTACAAGGTGCGCGAGCACGCGCTGGCCAAGACGCCGATCCTGCTGGCGCTGGGCAAGCGCGAGGCCCAGGAACGCACCGTTTCGCTGCGCCGGCTGGGCTCGGACAAGCAAGAATCGCTTGCGCTCAACGACGCAGTTCTTAGACTCGCCGGGGAAGCCAAGCCGCCGGCTTGAAGGCGGGTCGAAGACGAGATTTGGGGCGGCGGCCGGGGTCCGGTCGCCGCCTCATGCCGACCGGCAGCCGTATTGGCGCCGGCAACCAACGAGGGAGAAGTTCATAGTTAGGCCAATGCAACAATCTGCGCCGCCCAAGGACGGGCCGCGCATCAATGGCGAGATCATGGCGCCCCGGGTGCGCCTGATCGGCGAGACCGGCGAAATGATCGGCGTGGTCGGCGTGCGGGAGGCCATCTCGATGGCCGAGGAAGCCGGGCTCGACCTGATCGAGGTCTCGCCCAATGCCGAGCCGCCGGTCTGCAAGATCGCCGACTACGGCAAGTACAAATACGAGGCGCAGAAGAAAGCCAACGAAGCGCGCAAGAAGCAGAAGGTCATCGAGGTCAAGGAGATCAAGATGCGGCCTGGCATCGACGATCACGACTACGATGTGAAGATGCGGGCGATGCGCAAGTTCCTGGACGAAGGCGACAAGGTCAAGGTCACCCTGCGCTTCCGTGGACGCGAGATGGTCCACCAGGATCTGGGCATGAAGGTGCTGCACCGCGTGCGCGACGATCTGGAAACCGCTGCCAAGATCGAGCAGATGCCCAAGATGGAAGGCCGCCAGATGACCATGGTGCTGTCGCCCAAATAGGCGGCGGCGGCCCCGGTCGTCGGGCCGTTCGGGGGTGCCGGCCGGCAATAGCCGCGCCGGGCTTTGCGCTCCCGGCCCGGTTTTCCGCGCCAACCTCGATCTAACCTCCTGTAATTGCGGTATTTTCCGCGCTTGATTTTGGCGGGCGCGGCCGATATAACCACGCGCCTGAACCGGGCGGCATGGCGAAAAGGGCATGCCTCCGCCGCCCAACTGCAGTTTTCGTCGCCGGCTTCGGCCCAGGCGGCAGAAAGGACTGAAAATGCCCAAGATGAAGACCAAGAGCGGCGCCAAGAAGCGCTTCTCCCTCACCGGCACCGGCAAGGTGCGCATGAACGTGGCCGGCAAGCGTCACGGCATGAGCAAGCGGCCCAATCGCATGCTGCGCCAGGCGCGCGGCACGACGATCTGCTTCAAGGCCGACGGCGACAACATCAAGAAATATTTCCTGCCGAACGGCTGAAGGGGAGACGAACCATGGCACGTGTAAGCCGGGGCGTCGCCGCGCACGCCCGTCACAAGAAAGTTCTCAAGCTGGCCCGCGGCTATCGCGGCCGCGCCAAGGACGCCTTCCGCGTCGGCGTCGAGAAGGTCGAGAAGGGGCTGCAATACGCCTATCGCGACCGTCGCGCCAAGAAGCGGAATTTCCGCGGCCTGTGGATCCAGCGCATCAATGCCGGCGTGCGCGAGCACGGCCTGACCTACTCGCAGTTCATGAACGGCATCAAGAAGGCCGGGCTGGACATCGACCGCAAGGTGCTGGCCGACATCGCCATGCACGAGCCGGCATCGTTTAAGCTGCTGGTCGACCAGGCCCAGGCAGCCCTGAAGTAAATTCGCTTTCGGCGGTGCGCCGCCCGAAGGAGAAAAAGAGCAAGGGGCCGCCACGGCCCCTTTGTCTTTTGGGGAAAGCCGGAACGCCTGGGGCGCCGGCGGCGGCAGCAGGATCGGGACCGATCGAGTCATGAGCCAGATTGCGACACTGAAGAGCGATACCGCGGCGGCCATTGCCGGCGCCGACACGCTGGAGGCGCTCGACGCCATCCGGGTCGGCGCCCTGGGCAAGAAAGGCTCGATCACCGCGCTGATGAAGCAACTGGGCACCCTGCCCCCGGAGCAGCGCCGCGCCTTCGGCGCCGAGGTCAACACGCTGAAGGACGAGATCGCCGGCCTGATCGAGGCGCGCCAGCAAGCGCTGCAAAGCGCGGCGTTGGATAGCCGCCTGGCCAACGAGCGGGTCGACGTGTCGCTGCCGCCGCGCCCCACCGCCGAGGGCCGCGTCCATCCGATCAGCCAGACCATCGACGAGATCGTGGCGGTGTTCGGCGACATGGGCTTCGTCTGGGCCGAGGGTCCGGACATCGAGGACGACTGGCACAATTTCACCGCGCTCAACATTCCGCCCGAGCATCCGGCGCGGCAGATGCACGATACCTTCTACCTGCCGCCGCGCGCCGACGGCACGCCGATGCTGCTGCGCACCCACACCTCGCCCGTCCAGGTGCGCTCGATGCTGAGCAGCAAGCCGCCGATCCGCATCATCGTGCCGGGCCGCACCTTCCGCCTCGATTCGGACCAGACCCACACGCCGATGTTCCACCAGGTCGAAGGCCTGGTGATCGACGAGGCCACGCATATGGGGCACCTCAAGGGCTGCCTGCAGGAATTCGCCAAGGCGTTCTTCGAGGTCAGCGAGCTGCCGATCCGCTTCCGCCCGTCCTACTTCCCCTTCACCGAGCCCTCGGCCGAGGTCGATATCGGCTGCTCGTGGAACGGCGGCGAGCTGAAGATCGGCGCCGGCGATTCCTGGCTGGAGATCCTGGGCTGCGGCATGGTCCATCCCCGCGTGCTGGAATATTGCGGCATCGATTCGACCAAGTACCAGGGCTTCGCCTTCGGCATGGGCATCGAGCGCATCGCCATGCTGAAATACGGCATCCCCGACCTGCGCACCTTCTTCGAGTCCGATTTGCGGTGGCTGCGTCACTACGGGTTTGCCGCGCTCGACGTGCCCAGCCTGACCGGAGGGTTGAGCCGATGAAGTTCACCCTGTCCTGGCTGAAGCAGCATCTCGACACGCAGGCATCCGCTGGCGAGATCAAGCACGCCCTGACCATGCTGGGCCTCGAGGTCGAGGCGATGATCGATGCCGCCGCCCTGCTCAAGGGCTTCGTCGTCGGCCATGTCGAGAAGGCCGAGCAGCACCCCAATGCCGACCGGCTGCGGGTCTGCACGGTCAATACCGGCAGCGCCACCTTCCAGGTGGTGTGCGGCGCGCCCAACGCGCGCAGCGGCATGAAGGGCGTGTTCGCGCCGGTCGGCGCGGTCATTCCCGATAGCGGCATGGTGCTGAAGGCCAGCAAGCTGCGCGGCGTCGACAGCAACGGCATGCTGTGCTCGGCGCGCGAATTGAAGCTGGGCGAGGACCATAGCGGCATCATCGACCTGCCGGCGGATGCGCCGGTCGGCGCGCCGGCCGCAAAGGTGCTGGGGCTGGACGATCCGGTGTTCGAGATCAAGGTGACGCCCAATCGCGGCGACTGCCTGGGCGTGCACGGCATCGCCCGCGACCTGGCCGCCGCCGGCATCGGCACCTTGAAAGCCAGCGACCGATCGCCGGTCAAGGGCAGCTTCGCCAGCCCGATCAAGTGGCGGCGCGATTTCGATGCCGAGACCGGCAACGCCTGCCTGTTCGTCGCCGGGCGCTATTTCCGCAACCTGAAGAACGGCCCCAGTCCGGAGTGGCTGCAGCTTCGGCTGAAGGCGATCGGTCTGCGCCCGATCTCGGCCCTGGTCGACATCACCAATTTGCTGACCTTCGACCAGAACCGCCCGCTGCACGTGTTCGACGCCGCCAAGATCAAGGGCGACCCGACCATGCGCCTGGCGCGCGACGGCGAGACGGTCACGGCGCTGGACAACAAGGACTATACGCTCGACAGCGCCATGACGGTGATCGCCGACGACGACGGCGTCAAAGCCATCGGCGGCATCATGGGCGGCGCCGCCTCGGGCTGCTCCGAGACCACCACGACCATGTTCATGGAAGCGGCCTATTTCGATCCCACGCGCACCGCCGCCACGGGCCGCAAGCTCGGCATCCAGTCCGACGCGCGCTATCGCTTCGAGCGCGGCATCGATCCCACCTCCTGCCTGTGGGGGCTGGAGATCGCCACGCGGCTGGTGCTGGAGCTGTGCGGCGGCGAGGCCAGCGAGATCGTCACCGCCGGCACCATGCCGGACACGGCGCGGTCCTATAAGCTGCGGCCGTCGCGCGTGGCGGCGCTGAGCGGCGTCGATGTGCCGGAAGCCCGATCGAAGGAAATCCTCACCGCCCTGGGCTTCGCCGTGAAGGACGGCGCCGCGACTCAAGATGGGGCCCATACGGGCGCCCCAGGGAGCCCATGGGACGTCGATGTGCCGGCCTGGCGGCCCGACATCGTGGGCGAGGCCGATCTGGTGGAGGAGATCGTGCGCGTCCATGGCTACGATCACATCCCCGCGGTGCCGATGCCGCGGCTGACGCCGGTCACCCTGCCCGCCCGCACCCTGGCGCAGCGCCGGCCCGGCATGGTGCGGCGCGCGCTGGCGGCGCGCGGCCTGACCGAGGCGGTGACCAACTCCTTCATGCCCAGCGGACCGGCCCGGCTGTTCGGCGGCGGCCAGGACGCGCTGCGCGTGGTCAACCCGATCTCGGCCGATCTCGACATGATGCGCCCATCGATCCTGCCCAATCTGCTGGCGGCGGCCGGGCGCAACCAGGCCCGCGGCCTGACCGGCTTCGGCCTGTTCGAGGTCGGCCCGCAATATGCCTCGCCCGAGCCCGCCGGCCAGCAGACCGTGGCCGCCGGCATCCATCTGGGCCTGAGCGGGCCGCGCAACTGGGCGCAGAAGCCGCGCGCGGTCGATGCCTTCGACGCCAAGGCCGTGGTGCTGGCGGCGCTCGGCGAACTCGGCATGCCCCCGGAGCAGCCGCAGACCAGCGCCGATGCGCCCGCCTGGTTCCATCCCGGCCGCTCGGGCGTGCTGCGGCTGGGGCCGGTGGTGCTGGCCCATTTCGGCGAGCTCCACCCCAGCATCCTGGCCCCGTACGACCTGCAGGGCGTGGTCGGCTTCGAGCTGTTCGTCGACCGGGTGCCGATGCCCAAGCCGCGCGCCACCCGCGCCAAGCCGATGCTCAAGCTGTCGCCGTTCCAGGCGATCGAGCGCGATTTCGCCTTCATCGTCGACGACACCGTGACGGCCGAGGCGCTGGTCAAGGCCGTCAAGGCCGGCGAGCGCGCGCTGATCGCCGGCATCGCGGTGTTCGACGTCTATGCCGGCAAGGGCATCGAGCCGGGCAAGAAATCGATCGCGCTTTCCGTCACCCTGCAGCCGGTCGAGCGCACCCTGACCGATGCCGAGATCGAGGCGATCAGCTTGCGCATCGTTGCGCAAGCGGCCAAGGCGACCGGCGCCACCTTGAGGACCTGATGTTCGAGCGCGACAAAATCCGCAACTTCGCGATCATCGCCCATATCGACCACGGCAAGTCGACCCTGGCCGACCGGCTGATCCAGCGCTGCGGCGGCTTGAGCGAACGCGAGCTGACCGACCAGGTGCTCGACAGCATGGACATCGAGCGCGAGCGCGGCATCACCATCAAGGCGCAGACCGTGCGACTGCTCTACAAGGCCAAGGACGGCGAGACCTACGCGCTGAACCTGATGGACACGCCGGGCCATGTCGACTTCGCCTACGAGGTCAGCCGCTCGCTGGCGGCCTGCGAGGGTTCGCTGCTGGTGGTCGATGCCAGCCAGGGCGTCGAGGCGCAGACGCTGGCCAACGCCTATCAGGCGATCGACAACGGCCACGAGATCATCCCGATCCTCAACAAGATCGACCTGCCGGCGGCCGATCCGGAGAAGGTGCGGGCCGAGATCGAGGAGGTGGTCGGCATCGACGCCTCCCAGGCCATCCCGGTCTCGGCCAAGGCCGGCATCGGCATCGACGAGGTGCTGGAAGCGCTGGTCACCCGCCTGCCGCCGCCGCAGGGCGAGGCCAAGGCGCCGCTCAAGGCGCTGCTGATCGATAGCTGGTACGATTCCTATCTCGGCGTGGTCACCCTGGTGCGGGTCAAGGACGGCGTGCTGCGCAAGGGCATGAAGATCCGCATGATGGCGACGCAAGCGGCCTATTTCGTCGACCATGTCGGCGTGTTCACGCCCAAGCGGCTGGACGTGGCCGAGCTGGGGCCGGGCGAGGTGGGCTTCATCGTCGCCAGCATCAAGACCATCGCCGACTGCAAGGTGGGCGACACCATCACCGAGGACCGCAACCCCGCGCCCCAGCCGCTGCCGGGCTTCAAGAAATCCGTGCCGGTGGTGTTCTGCGGGTTGTTCCCCTCCGACGCCGCCAATTACGAGAATTTGCGCGATTCCCTGGCCAAGCTGCGCCTGAACGACGCCAGCTTCGAGTTCGAGCCGGAGACCAGCGCGGCGCTGGGCTTCGGCTTCCGCTGCGGCTTCCTGGGGCTGCTGCATCTGGAGATCATCCAGGAGCGGCTGGAGCGGGAGTTCGACCTCGACCTGGTGACCACCGCGCCGTCGGTGATCTACAAACTCACGCTCAGCAACGGCGAGAAAGTCGAGCTGCACAACCCGGCCGACATGCCCGATGCCGGGCGCATCGAGACCATCGAGGAGCCGTGGATCCGGGCCACCATCATCGTGCCGGACGAATATCTGGGCGCGGTGCTGGCGCTGTGCCAGGACCGCCGCGGCGTGCAGGTCGAGCTGACCTATGCCGGCCGCCGGGCGATGCTGATCTACAAGCTGCCGCTCAACGAGGTGGTGTTCGATTTCTACGACCGGCTGAAATCGGCCACCAAGGGCTATGCCAGCTTCGACTACGACATGGAAGGCTACCAGGAGGGCGACCTGGTCAAGGTCAGCATCCTGGTCAACGAGGAGATCGTCGACGCGCTGTCGATCATCGTCCACCGCAGCCACGCCGAGAGCCGCGGCCGGTCGCTGTGCGAGCGGCTGAAGGAGCTGATCCCGCGCCAGTTGTTCAAGATCGCGATCCAGGCGGCGATCGGCGGGCGGGTGATCGCGCGCGAGACCATCAGCGCCATGCGCAAGGACGTGCTGGCCAAGTGCTATGGCGGCGACATCACGCGCAAGCGCAAGCTGCTCGACAAGCAGAAGAAGGGCAAGAAGCGCATGCGTCAGGTGGGCAATGTCGAGATCCCGCAATCGGCCTTCCTGGCGGCGCTGAAGATGGACAACAACCGGTAGGAATGGCGGAGACTGCGGCAGGCGGGACCGGGGACCGCGGTGCGCCGGCCCACCGCGCGTCAGCCGCGCCGACGCCCCACCAGCATCAGGATCAGGGCGATGACGCCCAGCACCAGCACGGCCGGCACGGCCAGCAGCGGACCGACGAAGTTGCTCCACAGCGCGGGCGAGATGTCCTGCTCGACGAAGGCGCGGAACGCGCCCAGCGAGCCCGGCGCGAGCAGGTTCCACAGCTGGTAGCCGCTCACCAGCGAAGCGTCGCGCCGGCCGATATATTCCCAGGTGTCGTAGACCAGGGTGGCGCAGGCGGCGACCACGAACAGCGTGCCCAGAAGACGCAGCATCGGGACTTACCGGAACGGCCCCAAACGGCCGATTACCGGGCACTTTACGCCATTTCGCGGCGGCGCGCGATCAATTGAAAGCGAGCGGGGCTTGGTCTAGTCTGCGCCCCGCCGGAGAGGTGGCCGAGTGGCTTAAGGCACACGCTTGGAAAGCGTGCATGGTGTAATAGCCATCGCGGGTTCGAATCCCGCCCTCTCCGCCACTTCAGTCCCTGAGTGGGCACTGAGTTTACGCCACTTCCCGCCACAAGCGTCTGTAGCAGCCGGGACTTCGATCCCATGATACGAACCTCGCCCTCGGCGACCTCGACACGCTGGGCAAGCGCGCGCAGGTGGTCGCGGCGATAGCCGCCGCCTTCCAGCCGGATACGGTCGCGGGCAGTTGAGGCAAACGTGCGGAGCATTTGCGGCGTTACAGCCTTTTGTCCCGTGTTTTGGAGCATGGCCTGCGCGCGGTCTGCATCGGCCTTGGCCTGATCGCGGATGGCCTTGAGACCGTCGATGCGGTCTTTCAGCGCCGGGTCGTCCAGATCGGCAACGCCCGACTCGATGGCGTCATAGAGGCGTTTGAGACGCAATTCCGATTCGGCTGAGCGCTTGTTCAACTCGGCGATATGCTCGCGGCGGCGCTCGGCGTGTTCCTCCCTGCGGTCGAGCGCGGCGGCAAGAACGGTTTCCAGTCGCTCGGGCTGGAGAAGCTGCTGCTCAAGGTGATCGGCGACCAGATCGTCGAGCTTGTCCATCGGCACGGCCATGCCCTCGCAAGCGGTCGGCCCCTGCCGTGCCTTCATCGAGCAGGAATAGTAGCGGTAGCGTCCGCCCTTGCCGGTGCGGATGGTCATGGCCCCGCCGCACTTGGCGCAATGGATAAGTCCGGTCAGCATGGTCGGGCCGCTGATGACGCGGGCGGGCATGACCTTGGGGTTACGAGCCTTGAGCAGCTTCTGAACCGTGTCGAACGTCTCCTTGTCGATGATCGGCGGCACGGGAACCGTCACGATCTCGCTGACCGGCTTCAATTCCTTGGTCTTGGTCCGCTTGTTGAACTCGTGCTCGCCCATATAGGTGCGGCGGGTCAGGATGCGGTGAACCTGACCGATGCCCCAGCGGCCGCCGTCGCGGGTGAAGATGCGGCGGCTGTTGAGATAGGAGACGATGTTCTTGACGCCCATCTGGCCGGTCGTGCCGTTACCTTCCAAGGCGAGACGATAGATCAGCCGCACCGTGTCGGCGTGCAGCGGGTCGATCTCGATCTTCTTCTTGACCTTCGCGCCGCGCTGTTCGGCGGCGACGGTGCGATAGCCGATAGGAGGAAGCGAGCCGTTCCAGAAGCCTTGCCGCGCATTCTCCTTCAAGGCCCGCATGACGTGCTTGGCGTTTTCCTTGGACTGGTATTCATCGAACAGCGCCATGATCTGCCGCATCATGACGTGCATGGGGTCATCCCCCATTTCCTGTGTGATCGAAACCAGCTTCACGCCGTTCTTCGCCAGCTTGCGAACGTAGAACTCAAGCTCGAAGTGATCGCGGAAGAAGCGGCTGAACGAGTGTACCACCACCACGTCGAACGGCGCAGGCTTGGACGTCCCTGCTTCGATCATGCGCTGGAACTCGGGGCGACGGTCGTTGGTCGCCGATGCGCCGGGTTCGATGAAGGTCTCGACCAGTTGCAGGTTGCGCGCCTCGCAATAGGCTTCGCCCTGCCGCTTCTGGTCGGGAATGGACACGTCATGCTCGGCCTGCCGCGCCGTCGAGACGCGCAGATAAAGGGCGGCGCGTAGCGACACGGTGGAAGTGATCATGGCGATGTCTCCTATCAAACCCGGTCGTCCCGAACGGGGCCGCTATTCAGCGGCCTCCCGGATCGTCCCGACAATCCATTCATTGAGGCTCTTGCCCGCTGCTGCCGCTGCAATGACGGCTGCGGCGTGATCATTGGGATCGAGGCGGACATTGAACTTGCCGGAGAACTTCCGGCGCGGCTCGATGCCCTTTTCCCGGCACATTTCCAGATAGACGGCCAGCGACTTGCGGCCTTCCTCGATCAGATCGTGGACGCTTTCGGCATAGAAGTCGGCCCCACCATTGAGGCCGACAAATTCGCCGCGCAGCATCTGAATCTCGGGATCGAAAGCGATGACCGCCTTCTCACCATTGATTTCAACGACATTGTTCATGGCTTTACTCCGTGTTCGTCCAGCCATTTACGGATGCTGGCAACCGCACCTTTGTCCGTATCCGGTGAGGGATGCGGACGATGAAAGACGCGCACCTCGCCGAACAGGAACACGCCGACGCGCGAACCTTCCCGCTCGCTGACCTCCGCCCCGAGGCTTACAAACAGCGCCTCAATGTCGGCCCAGCGGATCGAGCCGTTGACCGGGCGGGCGAAGATCAGTTCCAGCGTGGCTCTGTGACGCTTTTTCATGGAGAATCCAGTATCACTTTATAGTACCGTTTTCAAGGTCGATTTCGGTCCCGGCGTCAGGCAAGGCAGTGTCAGGGCCGAATAGTTCATCGAACAGGTCGCCGAACCATCGCTCGAAAACCTCGATCTCGGCTTCCGTGACCGGAACGGGGTCGGGCCAGTCGTCGGTGACGGTCCATGTGCTGAGGTCGTGCTTGGGCGGTCTGCCGGGGAATGGCCACGGATAGCCCAGCAGTTCCTCAAGCTGCTCCGATGCCGTGGGCAGGCGTTTGGCGCGCCGGGAACGGGATGCCGCCTCTGGCTTGTCGTCGTCCCTGCGATCAATAGTCATCGAGGAAGTCGAACTCGTTGCGCGGACGCTGCCGCCACCCGGCGGGATCGGCAATCCAGCGGTTGATGTCAGATTCCCGCCATCCAGCGCCGTTGGTGCTGATCTTGAGTTGGGCCGGGAAAGTGCCCTCGGCGATCTTGCGATAGATGGTGGACCGCGACAGGCCGG
>CAYWLS010000014.1:0-106452 GCA_964458605.1 uncultured Hyphomicrobiales bacterium
GGGTGCGCGCCTCGATGCCCTTGGCGGCGTCGATCACCATCACCGCCGAATCGACCGCGGTCAAGGTGCGGTAGGTATCCTCGGAGAAGTCCTCGTGGCCGGGCGTGTCGAGCAGGTTGAAGATATGGTCGTCGTAGGCGAAGGTCATCACCGAGGTGGTGACCGAGATGCCGCGCGCCTGCTCGATCTTCATCCAGTCCGACCGGGCGCGCCGGTTCTCGCCGCGCGCCTTGACCTGGCCCGCCATGTGGATGGCGCCGCCGAACAGCAGCAGCTTCTCGGTCAGGGTGGTCTTGCCGGCGTCGGGATGGGAGATGATGGCGAAGGTGCGCCGGTGCGTCACCGGCTCGGGCAACGCGGCTTGCTTCACGGCGCCAACGGATTTCGGGACGGCAGCGGACTGGCTCAAAAACGGTCTCCTGGACGGGCCCGGCCCGCGGGCCGGGCCGGCGTTTGGGTAAAGGGCGGGGCCCCCGGCGTCAAGCGGCGCTTGCGCCGCGCCGGGCGGGCGGCTAACGCTCTATATATGACGCCGCGACTGAAATCCGAGCTCTGGGTGCTGGCCCAGGTGCGGCTGTGCGACCGGCTGCACATCCAGGCCACGGTGGCGCATAAGGGCGACCCCGATTCCGGCGCCATCCTGGTCGATGTCGAGGACGCCCAAGGCCGCCATGTGGTGTGGACCCAGATCCTGACCGCCGAGGGCGAGCGCGGCTGGATGCGCGGCACCGGGCCGGAGCCGGTCGATTCCCCCACCGCCGCCGCCTATGTCGGCCGCGCCCGCGAGCGCGACTGGGACATCTGGGTGCTGGACGTGTGGGACCGCCAGGGCAAGTTCAAGCTCGACGGGCCGGTGGTCTAGCCGCAAGGCCGCAGCGCCGCCATGCGCGCCGGACAGTGGCGGCGGCACGACGGCAGTCTATGTTGGTCGGCAAGGAGGCCACAATGGACGGCACACCCCCCGACGGTACCCCCAGCGACGTTGCCTTCTCCGACAGCGTCAAGGCGGCGCAGCAGCGGCTGGGCTCGCGCCGGCAATACGCATTGCAGGCCGAACGCCGGCCCTGGCCGACCGAGATCAACGACGATCTGGCCACCTTCCTGTCGCGGCGCGACACCTTCTATCTCGCCACCGCCAGCGCCGCGGGTCAGCCCTATATCCAGCATCGCGGCGGCCCGCCGGGCTTCCTGCGCGTGCTGGACCGAACCACGCTCGGCTTCGCCGACCTGCCAGGCAACCGGCATTACATCACTATCGGCAACCTGGCAGAGAATCCCAAAGCCTTTATCTTCCTGATGGACTACGCCAACCAAACGCGCGTGAAGCTGTGGGGCGAAGCCCGCGTAGTCGAAGACGATACGGCGCTGCTGGCAAGGCTCGGCGACGGCCTGACCCTGGCCAAGCCGCCCGCCCGCGCCATTATCTTCGAGCTGAAGACCTGGGACATCAACTGCCGCCAGCACATCACCGCGCGCTACACCGAGGCGGAGATCCGCCCGGCGGTGGAGAAGCTCTACGCGCGCATTCTGGAATTGGAAAAAGAAAACCAGGTGCTGAAGGAGCGGCTGGCGGCCCAATAGTCGTCATCCCGAGCGCAGCGAAGCATCCTGCTTCAATGCCACCGAACGTCGTGTCGAGAAAAGCTCCGTCGCTTCGCTCAGGACGACGGCGAATCTCTCAGCTGCACTTGGAGTAGCCGCAGCTCAGGCACACGTCGCAGCCCTCGCGCCGCGTCAGCGAGGCCGAGCCGCATTGCGGGCATTGCTTGAGCTTGAGATCGTCGCCGCGCGCGGGATGACGCTCGGCGCCGGCGGCGATCTTCAGCATTGCCGGCTGCGCCTCGGCGCCGTCGTGCCGCGAGGGGATGAAGCCGATCTCGACCATGTGGCGTTCGATGATCTCGCCGATCGCCGCCAGCAATGAGGGCACGTAGCGCCCCTCCATCCATTGGCCACCGCGCGGATCGAACACCGCCTTCAGCTCCTCGACCACGAAGGACACGTCGCCGCCGCGGCGGAACACCGCCGAGATCATGCGGGTCAAAGCCACGGTCCAGGCGTAGTGCTCCATGTTCTTGGAGTTGATGAAGATCTCGAACGGCCGCACCCGGCCGTCCTGCACCACGTCGTTGACGGTGATGTAGATGGCGTGGTCGCTCTCGGGCCATTTGATCTTGTAGGTGCGCCCCGCGAGTTCGCCCGGCCGGTCGAGCGGCTGGGTCATGTAGACGATGCCGGCCTCGAGCGGATCGGACGGCCGGGCGCGCAGCGGATCGAGCGGCACCACACGATTGTTGGAAGCGGTGGCGACCGTGCCGCTCGCCCGCTCGCCGGTCTCCAGCACCGCGCCGGTCACCGGGTTGGGCCGATAGGTGGTGCAACCCTTGCAGCCCAGCCGGTAGGCCTGCAGGTAGACGTTCTTGAACGCCTCGAACGGCGTCTCCTCGGGCACGTTGATGGTCTTGGAGATCGAGCTGTCGATATATTTCTGCACTGCCGCCTGCATCACCACATGGTCCTGTGGGCTGAGCGACTGGGCATCGACGAAATAATCCGGCAGCGCCGCCTCCTCGCCGAACTGGCGGCGGTAGAGCCGCCAGGCATAGTCGCTGACCTCTTCCTGCAGGCGCGAGCCATCGGGCTGCAGGATATTGCGGGTGAAGGTGAAGGCGAACACCGGCTCGATGCCCGACGACACGTTGTCGGCATAGAGCGAAATGGTGCCGGTCGGCGCGATCGAGTTCAGCAGCGCGTTGCGGATGCCGTAGCGTCCGATCGCCGCCTTGGCGTCCGCCGGCAGGCGCGACACCGTCTCGCCCGCCAGGTACTGATCCTTGTCGAACAGCGGGAAAGCGCCCTTCTCGGCCGCCAGATCGGCCGAGGCCAGATAGGACAGGCGCTGCAACTCGAACATCCAGCGCTCGGTCAGGGCGACCGCGTCGGCGCTGCCGTAGCGCGCGCCGCACATGATCAGCGCGTCGGCCAGGCCGGTGACGCCCAGCCCGATGCGGCGCTTGGCCCTGGCCTCGTGCTCCTGCTGCGGCAGCGGATAGCGGGACAGGTCGACCACGTTGTCCATCATGCGCACGGCCAACGGCACCAGCCCGGCCAGCGCATCGAGATCGAGCGCCGCTTGCGGCGTGAACGGGTCTTTCACCAGCCGCGCCAGGTTGATCGAGCCCAGCAGGCAGGCGCCATAGGCCGGCAGCGGCTGCTCGCCGCAAGGATTGGTGGCGTGGATGTGCTCGGCGTAGTGGAGGTTGTTGGCCTTGTTGATGCGGTCGATGAAGATCACGCCCGGCTCGGCATAGGCGTAGGTGGCGCGCATGATCCTGTCCCACAGATCGCGCGCGCGAACCGTGCGATAGACCGTGCCCTTGAACACCAGCGGCCAGGAATCGTCGCGTTCGACCGCTTCCATGAAAGCGTCGCTGACCAGCACCGACAGGTTGAACATGCGCAGCCGGCCGGGCTCGCGCTTGGCCTCGATGAACGCCTCGATATCGGGGTGGTCGCAGCGCATCGTCGCCATCATGGCGCCGCGCCGGGAGCCCGCGCTCATGATGGTGCGGCACATGGCGTCCCACACATCCATGAAGGAGAGCGGGCCGGAGGCATCGGCGCCGACCCCCTTCACCGGCGCGCCTTTGGGCCGCAAGGTCGAGAAGTCGTGACCGATGCCGCCGCCCTGCTGCATGGTCAGCGCCGCTTCCTTCAAATTCTCGAAGATGCCGGCCATATCGTCGGGCACGTCGCCCATGACGAAGCAATTGAACAGGGTCACCTGCCGGCCGGTGCCGGCGCCGGCCAGGATGCGGCCGGCGGGCAGGAACCGGTAATCCGCCAGCGCCGAATAGAACTTTTCTTCCCAGCGTTCGCGATCGCGCGGCTCGACCGCCGCCAGGGCTTTGGCCACGCGCCGCCAGGTATCCTCGACCGTCTGGTCGAGGGCAGCGCCGTCGGCCCCGCGCAGCCGATATTTCATGTCCCAGATCTGCTGGGCGATCGGGGCGACGGAAGGAGGAGGCTGGATCGTCATTGGTCATCAAACGTAAGAGCGACGACCCACAGCGTCAAGCCGATGTTCCTGTATTGTTCCTTTGGCCTCCGTAAATTCTTCCTTCATTAACAATTAATTACAGATTCGCTCTTTTTGCCGTCAGCCACGCAACGTCGATTCACAGATTTTCCCCACGCTTATCCGCCGCTTTTCGACAGAACGATCCACAGCCTGGCGGGCGTCGGCCGACGTTCAGGCGATGGCGTCGGACCGCATGGCGGTCACGCCGGCCTCGGTCATGGCCTGGCGGGCCGCCGCCAACGAACCATCCAGGTCGATGGCGCGGCAGGCATCCTCGACCAGCACGACCGCAAAGCCGGCCTTGCGGGCATCCAGCGCCGAATAGAACACGCAGAAATCGGTCGCCAGCCCGGTCAGGAACACGCGCCGCACGCCGCGCTCCTTGAGGAAGCCGGCCAGGCCGGTGGTGGTGGTCCTGTCGTTCTCGCAGAACGCCGAATAGGAATCGATGCCGGGCCGGAAGCCCTTGCGCACGATCGTCTGGCAGGGCTGCAGGTCGAGATCGGGATGGAACTCGGCGCCCGCCGTGCCCTGCACGCAATGATCGGGCCACAGCACCTGGGTGCCGTAGCTCAGCTCGGTGGTCTGGAACGGCGCCTTGCCGTGGTGGTGGGAGGCGAAGGAATTATGCGCCGGCGGATGCCAGTCCTGCGTCGCCACCACGGTGGCGAATTTCGGCGACAGCCGGTTGATCGGCGTCACCACCTGCTCGCCCTGCGGCACGGCCAGCGCGCCGCCGGTGCAGAAATCGTTCTGCACGTCGATGATCAGAAGGGCGTCGCTTGCCTGGGTCATGTCAACTCGCTCGTCAGGTGAACTCTTGTCGCGCCTCGGCCACCAGCCGGTCGGTGGCGCTGTCGATTCTCTGCCGCAATGTCTGCATGAACTCGTCGCGTTTCAAGCCGGGCGGAATCGCCGGCAGGAATTCGACCGTGATGGTGCCGGGCCATTTGATGAAAGTGCGGCGACCCCAGAACAGTCCCGAGTTCAGCGCCACCGGCACCACCGGCAGGCCGAGCTGCGAATAGACCGCGGCGATGCCCGGCTGGTAGGGCAGGCTGGCGCCCAGTCTGGCGCGCGTGCCTTCGGGGAAGATCACGATCGGCCGGCCGCTGCGGGCGATGGCGCGCGCCTGCAGCAGCATGCGCCGCAGCGCCAGCGCCTTGCCGCGCCGGTCGACCGCGATCGAGCCGGCGCGCGACAGGTACCAGCCGAACACCGGGATCCACAGCAACTCGCGCTTGATGACGAAAGCGGGATGGTCGACCAGAACGTCGAGCGACAAGGTCTCCCAGGTCGACTGGTGCTTGGCGGCGACGATAACGGGCCCGGCCGGCAGGTTCTCCTGGCCGCGCACCCGGTGGCGCAGCCCGCAGGTGATCGCCAGCCAGCCCAGCACCAGACTGGCCCAGAGCCGCGAATAGGCCACCGCAATGCGCCCCGGCAGGGCGAGAATCGGCAACCCCATGATCGCCATCGCGGCAGTGAGGGCGTACATGCCGGCGTTGAACGACGCGGAGCGGATGCCCTGCAGGGCTCTGGGCGGACGGGTCATGAGGCGGTCATCGGAACGGACCGTTCAGGAAGGCTGCTCGCTGGCAAGCTGGTGATGCAGCCAGGCCAGCATGAATTTGTGATACTCGCCGATCAGCAGGTCGGCCGTGCCCGGCCACCGCCACCATTCTTCCTGGCGCACGTTCTGGGGAAACACCGGATTGGGCACGACATCGAGCTCGGGCGCGACGCTGCGCAGTTCGAGCAGGCTGCGCGGCATATGGTAGGCCCCCGTCACCAGGCGGACGCTGTGCAGCTTCTCGCGCCGCACCCAAGCCGCGATCTCGCGCGCGTTGCCCGGCGTATCCTCCGCCTCGTGTCCCAGTTCGATGCAGCAGGCGAGCGGCCCGGCCTCGTCGTTGACCGACTGCATGAGCTGGCTGAGATCGATATTCGCCGGCACGCCGGAGATGAACATGCGCGGCGCCTTGCCGGCGCGCAGCAACGCAAGTCCCTCGCCCAGCCGCAGGCTGCCGCCCGTCAGCACCACGATGCCGTCGGTCCGCCGCTCCGGATCTTCGACGCTGCGCGGCAGCGCGCCGATGAACACCAGCAGGCCGATCAGCCACACCGCCCCCAGGAGCGCCGCCACGCTGAGCAGCCGCCCGAACCGGCGCATGAAGGTGCGCCGCGGCGGCGGACGGCGAAAGGGATGGCGCAGGCTGCGCGACATCACAGCCCCTCCCCGACCAGCGCGTCGACCGCTTGTCCCAGGTCGGCATGGACCGCCACCGGCAGCACCTGCGGCGGCAGACCTGCCGCCTGCGTCGCCGCGCCCTTGCCGCTGCGCACCAGGATGCGGCGGCAGCCGACGGCGGCGGCGGCCTGCAGATCGCGCAACGCGTCGCCGATCATCGCCGCCTCGTCGGGACCGACGCGGAAGCGCTGCATCGCTTCGCGCAGCATGCCCGGCGCCGGCTTGCGCCGCAGGCTGGGCGGTCCCGGCGGATCGATGCAGACAAAGGCCGCGTCGAGCCGCGCGCCTTGACGCGCCAGCGCCTCGTCCAGATGCCGATGGATGAGTTCGAGCATTTGGGGCGTGATAATGCCACGGCCGACGACCGATTGGTTGCTCACCAGCGCCACCTTGACGCCGGCCCGGTTCAGCCGCGCCACGGCCGCGGCGGCGCCGTCCAGCAATTCAAGCTCGCCCGGATTCTTGACCGAATCGGGCCGGTCGCGGTTGAGCACCCCGTCGCGATCCAGCATCACCAGCCGGGGCATCACGGCAGTTTCGCCAGCATGGTCAGGACCGTGCGCCGGGCCGTCACCAGCGCGATCAGCGCGGTGATCAGCGGCACGACCAACAGCAGCACCCATTGCAGCGGCCGCAATTCGATTTGCGGCCCCAGCCATTCGCCGACCCCGCCCAGCAGGCCGCCGGCGCCCGTCAGCAGCAGCAGCGCCAACAGCGCCGGCACGATGCCGATCAGCCCGCCACGCAAGCCCAGCCGCAGGGCCTGGCCGGCGAACTGGCGGGCGATATAGCCGTCGCTGGCGCCCATCAGGTGCAGCACCTCGATCATGCGGGCATGCACCATCAAGCCGCTGCGGGTGGCGAAGATCACGGTCGCCACCGCGGCCAGCGCGTTCAGCAGCACCACGCCCAGCGCCACCGCCTGGGCGACGCGGGCGCGGCCCAGCAGCGCATCGAGCCACAGCCGGTGGCTGTCCACCGAGACGTCGGGCGCGATCGCCTGCAGGCGGTGGGTCAGCAGATCGAGATCGACCGCCTTGGCATCCTTCAGCTCGACGCTGATCAGCGCCGGCAGCGGCAGATCGGCCGCGCCGATCGACTTGCCCAGCCAGGGTTCGAGCAGCGTCTTGATCTTGTCGTCGCCGACCCGCTCGGCCTTCGCGACGCCCGGCGTCTGCTGCAGCAGTGCAACCGCCTGCTCGACCCGCGCGTTGAGCGCGCCGGAACCGTCGGCCGGCGGCGGCACCTGCACGGTCAGGCTGTTGCTGAGCCCGCGGTTCCAGCTGCTCAGCGCATCGTCGGCCACCATGGCGGCAGCCAGCGCCAACGCCGCCAGGAAGACGATGAAGGCCACGATCCAGGGTAGGAAACGTGCCGTCTCGTCGCCGTCCAGCGGCAGGTCGCGACTGGCCCGAACCAGGGAAAAGGCGCGCAGCACGGTCAGGCCGCCTGGTTGCGGTTGCGCCCGACTCGAAGCTGGCCGTTGCTGAGGGTGAGCACCGGATGCTGGAACTGGCGCACCAGGGCCCGGCTGTGGGTCGCGATCACGATGGTGGTGCCGAGCTGGTTGAGCGCCTCGAACAGGTAGAGCAGGCGCACCGCGAGATTGTCGTCGAGATTGCCGGTCGGCTCGTCGGCCAGCAGCAGCTTGGGGCGGCCGACCACGGCGCGGGCGATGGCCACCCGCTGCTGCTCGCCGCCCGACAGGGTACTGGGCCGCGCCTTGACCTTGTCGGCCAGCCCGACCCAGTTCAGCAATTCGCCCACCTCGGCGTCGATGCGCTGGGCATCGGCGCCGGCCAGGCGCAAGGGCACGGCCACGTTGTCGAACACCGTCATGTGGTCGAGCAATCGGAAGTCCTGGAATACCACGCCGATGCGCCGGCGCAGGGCCGGCATCTCCGGACGCGGCAGGCTGGCGATGTCCCGGCCGAACAGGCTGATCAATCCGCGCGTCGGCCGCAGCGCCAGATACATCAGCTTCAACAGCGTGGTCTTGCCGGCGCCGGTCGCGCCGGTCAGGAAATGAAACGATCCTGCGGGCAGCGTAAAGGAGACATCGCGCAGCACTTCTGCGCCCATGCCATAGCGCATGCCGACATTTTCGAAACGGACGATGGCCATGCTCCTTGTCGACGGCGCGCCACCATGGCACGGGCATCCTTGCAGCGTAAAGACTGGCGAGCCCGCACTCGCGATCTGCCGCAGCGTCATACCCGGGCCGCCCAGCAACGCCGCGGTCGATTGCGCCGCGCCACGCGCCGCGTGCGGCGACCGCGCCGCCGGTATCGCTTGTCACGGGAATCGTAACAACTTAAACTGTTGGAATATCACCCAGAATAAGGGTTGGCTTGGGGATGATCGTTTCCTGCCCGAATTGCTCGGCGCGCTTCGTGGTCGACGCCGCAGCCTTGGGCGCGACCGGCCGTCAGGTACGCTGCGGTCGCTGCAAGGAAACCTGGTTCCAAGGTCCCGCCGAACCGGAGTCGATCCGCATCCAGGAGACGGTGCCGGAATTCATCATCCGGCCGCGCACGCCGGGTGCGCAACTGCCGGCGGTCAAGCCGCCACGTCCGCGTCGCGGCACGCGACTGGTCGGCTGGCTCATGCTGCTGGCGCTGCTGATCGCGGCGCTGGTGGTGGCCTGGTACAACCGCGCCGCCCTGGTCGAGCAGGTTCCAGGCCTGGCCCGCGTGTTCGACATGATCGAACCGCCGCCGCCCGTGTCGCCGGCCGGCGGCCTCGACATTCCGCGCGACAAGATCACCTATACCCGCGACGGCAGCGTCATCACGGTGGCCGGCATCGTGCAGAATCGCACCGACCGCGAGCGGCCAGTGCCGCGGCTGAAACTCACCATCAAGGACGGCACCGGCAAGGTGCTGATGGCCAAGTCGTTCGACGCCAAGGAATCGAAGGTCGCCGCCAACGGCAAGGTCGACTACGAAATCAAGATCGACAACCTGCCGCCGGAAGCCAGCCTGTTGAACGTCGAGTTCGACCAGTCCACACCCTAGAGCCCGCCATGGCCGAATTCGAAATCCGCTTTTCGGCCGCCGAGATCGGCGCCCGGGTGGATGCGCTGGCGGCGGAAATCGCCCGGCTGCTGCCGAAGGACACCCTGGTGGTGGCCGTGCTCAAGGGCAGCCTGGTTTTCACCGCCGACCTGATCCGCGCGCTCAGCCGCCACGGCGTCGACTGGCCGATGGATTTCATCTCGCTGTCGAGCTACGGCGCCGGCACCCAGTCTTCCGGTCAGGTGCGGCTGACGCGCGACATCACCGAGGAGGTCGGCGGCAGGCAGATCCTGCTGATCGACGATATCCTGGAATCGGGTCGCACCCTGCTGTTCGCCAAGCAGCTGTTCGCCGACCGTGGCGCCAGCCGGGTGTGGCTGTGCACCCTGCTCGACAAGCCGACCAAGCGCGCCGTCGCGCTGGAAGCCGATTTCGTGGGCTTCAAGGTGCCGGACGAGTTCGTCGTCGGATACGGGCTCGACCACGCCCACATGCATCGCGGGCTGCCCTTCATCGCCATCAAAAGATAGCGCAGCGGCGCCGACTCAGAAGTTCTTCAGCAGCCGGTCGAGATAGTCGAGTTCGAGCTTGGGCCGGTCGGCCTCGCCGGCGCGGCGGCGCAGCTCGTCGAGGATCTCGCGCGAGAGCTGGCGGTCGGGCTGGTCGGGGATCTTCACGCCCTTGTCGTCGACGGCATTGCCGAAATTGCCCTCGCGGCCCAGCGGATCGCGCCGGTCGCGATTGGGATCCTGGGCGAAGGGCTGGCGGTCGACGCTGTTGCCGTTGCCGCGCATCTGCTGGGCGAACTGCTCCATGCCCTGCTGCAGCGCATCCAGCGCCTGACGCTGGGCGCGCTCGGCGCTTTCCAGGTCGCCCCGGCCCAGCGCGTTCTCGGCATCCCGCATGGCCTGCTCCGCGGCGCCCATCGAATCGGGCACCTGGCCGGTCATGTCGCCCAGCTTGCCCATCAGGTCGCCGAGCTGGCGGCGCAACTGTTCCTGCTGGCCCCGCCCCATGTCGTCGCCCGGCTGCTGGCCGCCCTGCTGGCCTTTCTGTCCCTTCTGGCCCTGCTGGCCGCGCTGACCCTGCTGCTGGCCGCGATCCTGACCCTGCGGCCCCTCGCGGCGCTGCCGCTCGGTCTGGCCCAGCAGGTTGTGCTGCTGGCGGATGATGTTGTCCATGTCCTTCATCATCTGCTGGCCCTGCTGGCCGCGCTGCTGCATGCGCCGGGCCTGGTCCTGGTTCATCGGCCGCAGGTTCTCCAGCATGTTGCGCAGCTGCGACAGCATCTGCTTGGCGGCGTCGCGGTTGCCCGACTGGGCCAGTTCGCGTGCCTGATCGAGCATGCGCTGCAGATCCTCGCTGGTGATGACCTTGTCGGGATCGCCCTGATCGGTCATTTCCTGGCCGTTCTGCTTCATCTTCTCGGCCATCTCGCGCAGGTAGTTGTTCATCGCCTGCTTGACGTCGTCCATCAGGCGCTGGATTTCCTCGTCCGGCGCGTTGCGGTCCAGCGCCTGCTGCAGCGCGTCCTGGGCACGACGCAATTCGCGCTCGGCCAGCGACAGCCCGCCTTCCTCCAGCCGCAGCGCGGTGTCCCACAGCAGTTTCTCGACTTCGACCAGCCCGTTATCCGTCAGGTCGAGCAGCAGGCGATTGGCGGCGGTGCGCATCGCCAGATGGACCACCGGATCGTGGGAGTAGAGATCGGGCTGGCTGTCGAGCTTGCCCAGCGCCTCGGCGACCTGCGGCCGCTGCCGCGGATCCCTGACCAGCGCCTTGCGCAACACCACCAGCGCCTGGGCCACGGGATGGTGGAAGACGCGCTCCGGCAGCACGGTGTCGATCTTCTCGCTGCGCCCCTCCTGCCCCGCGCCATCGACCGCGGTCAGCACGATATAGACCGGCAGCCCGGCCCAGGGATGCGCGGTCAGGTCCTGGTAGTAGGTCTGCTCGACCTTCTTGGGCGTGGACGCCGACAACGGCAGGTCAAGCGTGATCTTCTCGTCCAGCAGCGCCGGGTCGGTGTCGTCGTCGGCCGAAAAGGCGCGGTGGATCTCGGCGCGGATCGAACTCAGCCCGTAATCGTCGGCGCCGATATAGTCCAGCCGCAGGACCGCGCGCGTGGTTGCCTCGGGATCCTTGGCGAACTCGACCGTGGGCGGCAGGTCGTCCACCACCACCATCGGCCAGCCCACCAATTCGCTATCGCCGCGGCGGATCGACAGCCGCTCCGGCTTGCCGTCGTCCTTGGCAACGCTGGCGGTCAGGGTGAACTTCTCCTTGTCGACAGCGGTGAAATCGACCTTCTCGCCGCCCAGGTTCAGGCTCGGCGTGCCTTCGCCGCCCTGGACCACGGCGCTGATCGTGCTGCCGACCGGCACGCGCACGGCGCGCGCCGTCTGCTTGGGATCGATCAGCCGCGGCGGCAGATGGGTATATTGCGGCGGGTTGACCCACACTTCGAAGCCGACCGGCGGCGGCGGCGGGAAGGTCGGAGTCACGGCCGCCTGCAGCAGATCGGGCCGCCAGCCGCCGGCGACGATCAGCGCCACCAGAAGCAGCAGCGCCGGGACGACGCGCAACGCCATCCGGTCGCGCATCACCACGCCGGGATGGGGCAGCCCATTCCTGAGCAGGCGCAGCCGCTCGGCCATGCGCTCCTGGTGCAGGCGCCACAGGGCGGTGGTGGTGGGATCGCTGGCATCGCCCGCCAGCCGGTCGTCGAGGGTCAGCAGCGGGCGGTGCTCGACCTTGCTGTCGGCTTCGAGGCGCCGCTGCGCCTCTTCGCGGGTCGGCCAGCGCACGTGGCGGAACTGAAACCAGCACACCACCAGGAAGGCCATGCCCCACACAGCCAGGACCGCGATATGCGCCCAGGCGCTGAAGCCAGCGAACAGCTCGAAATAGGCCGCCGTCACGAACAGCGCCAGCACCGACAGCGGCGCGATCAGCGCCGGCCACAGCCGTTCCCAGACGATAGCGAGCCGCGCCAGAAACAGCTTCCGGCGCAGGCTGGCGAGGGCGGAACCGATCGAACCCATCTAGCCTTTCCGAGAAATCCAGGCCCGCGTCGGGCCGACCGCGTATCGGACCAGTCCAGGCAGCCTCGCGGGCGTTTGAGGCCGATTTGCGGCCGAACGACCTAGGCCAGCCAGTCGGGCACCCGATCCAGCCCGATCAGCGCTTCGAGCGTTTGGCGCGGGCGGATTACCGCGAACCGCTCGCCCTCGACCAGCACCTCCGGCACTAGCGGCCGGGTATTGTAGGTCGAGGCCATGACAGCGCCATAGGCACCGGCCGACTTTATCACAACCAGATCGCCGGCGGCGAGCGGCGGCAACTCCCGACCCTGGGCCAGGTAATCGCCCGATTCGCAAACCGGGCCAACCACATCGGCCAGAGCCAGCGGCGCCCCCTGGGCCGGCTGCCGGGCCGGCACGATCTCGTGATAGGCCTCGTACAGCGTCGGCCGGATCAGGTCGTTCATCGCCGCATCGACGATCACGAAGCTGCGGCCGTGGCCGGGCTTCACATAGACCACCCGGCTGACCAGCACGCCGGCCTCGCCGACCAGCCGGCGACCCGGCTCGAAGGACAGGTGGCAGCCCAGATTGCCGACGCTGCCCTGGACCACCTTGATGTAGTCGCCGATCGGCAGCGGCGTCTCCTCGGCGTAGCGGATGCCCATGCCGCCGCCCAGGTCGAGGCGGGTTATCTCGTGGCCGCGCTTGCGCAGCTCCATCACCAGTCCGGCCAGCCGATCGTAGGCGGCGCGATAGGGCGCCAGCTCGGTGATCTGCGAACCGATATGCAGCGCCACGCCGACCGGCCTGACATTGGGCAGATCGCGCGAGCGATCGTAGACCGCTGGCGCCTCGTCGATATCGATGCCGAACTTGTTTTCCTTGCGGCCGGTGGTGATCTTGGCGTGGGTGCCGGCGTCGACATCGGGATTGACCCGCAGCGCAAACGACGCGGTGAGGCCCAGCCCCCTGGCCACGGCACTCAAGGCGCGCAGCTCGGGCTCGCTCTCGACGTTGATCTGCATGATGCCGGCCTTCAGCGCGAAGGCCAGTTCCTGGTCGGTCTTGCCGACGCCGGAGAAGATGATGCGATCGGCGGGCACGCCCGCTTCCAGCGCGCGCATCATCTCGCCCTGCGACACCACGTCGGCGCCGGCGCCCTGGCGCGCCAGCAGGCGGATCACGGCCTGGTTGGAATTGGCCTTCAGCGCATAGCAGACATTGGCCTTCATGCCGTCGAGCGCGCGGGCGAACTCGGCGTAGTTGTCGCGCAAGGCGCCGGCCGAATAGCAGTAGAACGGCGTGCCGATCTCGGCGGCGATGCGCGACAGGGCGATGCCTTCGGCGTGCAGCTCGCCGTCGCGATGGTTGAACCCGCTCATGCGATCAATTGTTCGGCTTGGGATAGGTGCGTTCCTTGGGCGCGCCGGGCGGCGGATCGAGGTCGGCCTTCTTGCCGCAGGCGCCCAGGGTCGGCAGCAGCAATGCCGCCGCCACCGTCAACGCGATCAGATGCTTGGTCTTCATGGCCGTCCTCTAAAGCGAAAAACGCTTGCGCGCACGCAGGATCGCGCCGCGCACGTTCTTGGGCGCCGTACCGCCGAAGGAACTGCGTGCGTTGACGCTGGCCTCCACGGTGAGCGCCTTGAAAATATCCCGGGTGATGCCGGGCTCGATCTTCTGCATTTCGCCCAGATCCAGCCGGTCGAGCGACACGCCCTGCCGGGCCGCCAGGGCGACGATCTGGCCGGTGACGTGATGGGCGCGGCGGAACGGCAGGTTGAGCCGACGCACCAGCCAGTCGGCGAGATCCGTGGCCACCGAATAGTCGGCCGCCGCGACCTCGCGCATGCGCGCGACATTGGGCTGCAGGTCCAGCACCATGCCGATCATCGCCGCCAGCGCCAGCTCGAGCGTATCGGCGGCCTCGAAGGTCGGCTCCTTGTCCTCCTGCATGTCCTTGGAATAGGTCAGCGGCAGGCCCTTGAGCATGGTCAGCAGCGCCATCAACGCGCCGAACACGCGGCCCGATTTTCCCCGAACGAGTTCGGCAGCGTCGGGATTGCGCTTCTGCGGCATGATCGAGGAGCCGGTGGTGTAGGCGTCGCTCAGCGCCACGAAGCGGAACGGCGCGGAGCACCACAGCACGATCTCCTCGGCCAGGCGCGACAAATGGGCGGCGCAGATCGCGGCCGCCGACAGGAACTCCAGCGCGAAATCGCGATCGGACACCGCATCGAGCGAATTCTCCATCGGCCGGGCGAAGCCCAGCGCCCTGGCGGTCATGGCGCGGTCGATCGGATAGGGCGTGCCGGCCAGCGCCGCCGCGCCCAACGGATTTTCGTTGAGCCGGGCGCGGCCATCGGCGAAGCGGCCGCGATCGCGGCCGAACATCTCGACATAGGCCAGCAGGTGATGGCCGAAGGTCACCGGCTGGGCGGTCTGCAGATGGGTGAAACCCGGCATGATCGTGCCGGCATGCTGCTCCGCGCGCGCCAGCAGCGCCGCCTGCAGCCCCTTGAGCTGCACTTCGCTGCGGTCGATGGCGTCGCGCACCCAGAGGCGGAAATCGGTCGCCACCTGATCGTTGCGCGAGCGGGCGGTGTGCAACCGGCCGGCGGCATCGCCGATGCGCTCGGCCAGCCGCGCCTCGACATTCATATGGATGTCTTCCAGCGCGACCGAGAACTCGAATTTGCCCCTGTCGATGTCGGCCAGGATGGCATCCAGACCGGCGGCGATCGCCGCGCCGTCCTTGGCCGAGACGATCTTCTGGCGCACCAGCATGGCGCAATGGGCCTGCGAGGCGGCGATATCCTGGCGGTACAGCCGCCTGTCGAAGCCGATCGAGGCGTTGATCGCCTGCATGATGGCCGCCGGGCCGCTGGCAAAACGGCCGCCCCACAGCGCGTTGGCCCCTTGCGCCGGCGCCCCGCGCCGGGCCTTGGGCATCGCCGCGGCTGCGGCGGTTGCGCCGCTGGCGCCATTGGTCGCTTTGTGCTTCTTTCTCGCCATGACGGTCTGGACCCGATCCCCAAAGTCAGCCGCCAAACCCTCTTTCCGGCTTGGCTTTTTGCTGCTGGCGATTGTGGCGATATTGGCGGGCCAATCAAGCGCGCAGAGCGGCTGGGCCCAGCCGCCGCAAGCCTCGCCTCCCCTCTCCGGCTCGCTGGCCAAGTTCCAGGTCGCGCCGGCGGGCAAGAGCGCGCCGGCGATCGTCGCGCTGGACGCCAAGGGACAGGCCTTCGACGCCGCCAGGCTGGCGGGCAAGCTGGTGGTGCTGAATTTCTGGGCCACCTGGTGTGCGCCCTGCGTCAAGGAAATGCCGAGCCTCGACCGGCTGCAGGCCACGCTGGGCAACGAGGGCGTGGTGGTGGTCCCGCTGTCGCTCGACGGACCCACCAAGGCCAAGGTCGAGCCGTTCTTCGCCGACAACAAGTTGACCCACCTGCCGGTGCTGTTCGACCAGGCCAACAAGACTTTCGGCGGATCGATGGTGCGGGTGCTGCCGACCACTATCCTGCTGCGCGATGGCAAGGAGCTGGGCCGTATCGAGGGTCCAGCCGAGTGGGACGGCGAGGACGCGTCCCGATTGCTGAAGTTCTACCTTCAGGTACACTAAGCGCGTATGGCGAGAATCCTGTTCGGCTGGGACAAAGGGCTGGGCACGGGATATATCGACCGGCTTCTGCTGGTGGCCAGGGCACTGGCTGCCGAAGGGCATGAACCGGCGCTGGCTATCCGCGACCTCGTCACAGCCGCCCCCATGCTGCATGGCACCGACTGGCCGGTGTTCCAGGCGCCGGTGCCGGTCGGCGTGCTCGATCCGGTGCTGCCGCAATTCCAGCCCGGCAGCTTCGCCGACCTGCTGGCGGTGGCCAATTTCAACGACGCGATCGAACTCGACCGGCTGATGCGGGCCTGGGACCTGCTGCTGTACGTCATCCAGCCCGATCTGATCGTCGGCGAATATGCGCCGCTGCTGGCGCTGGCCGCCTATCGGCGCATCCCCACCCTGGTGATGGGCCACGGCTACCTGGTGCCGCCGCCGGACCTGCCGCAATTCCCGATCTTCGACTTTGCGCGCCAGCCTTTCACGCCGCAGGACGTGATGCTGCAGATCGTCCAGACCATGCAGCGCGAACGCGGCATGCCGGAAGCGCCGACGCTGCCGGCGGCGATCGGCGGCGACATGAGCTTCGTCACGGCCTATGGCGTGACCGATCCCTACGCGACGATGCGCCAGGAACCGGCGGTCGGCCCGCTGGAGCGCTACACGCCCACCCCGCCGCCGATGCATCGCCGTTTCTATGCCTATCTCGCCGCCGACTATCGGCCTTTGCGCCAGGTGCTGAATGCGCTGGTCGGGGCGCGGCTGCCCGGCAGCGCGTTCGTCAAGCGCGTCACGCCGCCGATCCGGCAATTCCTGATGGAACGCGGCGTCCAGGTGCTGGACCGTCCGCCGCCGCTGCAGGAGGCGGTGACGCAGTCCAGCATCGTGATCCATCACGGCGGCATGGCCACCGCCACCGCCTGCCTGGGCATCGGCCGGCCGCAAATGCTGTGGTCGGCGGTCGCCGACCAGGCCGTTACCACCCAGCAGCTCAACGAGCTGGGCGTGGCCGACGTCACCGGCATCCGCTACGCCAATGCCAGCGACGCCGCCGACGGCATCCGCCGCCTGGCCAGCGAGGAAACACGCATGGCGCGGGCGCAGGATCTCGCCCACAGGCTCCAGGCGAGCGGCGAAGGCGGCAGTCTGGACAGGGTGCTGGCCGGGGCGCGCCAGTTGCTGGCGGCGGCCGGAAAGGCCTGAGCGGCTAGAGCAAATCACTTTTTGACGGAATCGTTCGCGATCCCGTCAAAAGGTGTGAATCTGCTCTACACTCAAGGAACATGGAGCGGATTCCCACGATCGGATGGAACGCTGCCGCGCTTCCATCCGATCGCGATCCGTTCTAGCGGGTCGGGATCGGCTTGGGGCCGGAATAGTCGTAGAAGCCGCGCCCTACCTTGCGGCCCAGCCAGCCCGCTTCGACGTATTTCACCAGCAGCGGACACGGCCGGTACTTGGAATCGGCCAGCCCCTCGTACAGCACCTGCATCACCGACAGGCAGGTATCGAGGCCGATGAAGTCGGCCAGTTCGAGCGGCCCCATCGGATGGTTGGCGCCCAGCTTCATCGCCGTGTCGATCGATTCGACCGAGCCCACGCCCTCGTACAGCGCATACACCGACTCGTTGATCATCGGCAGCAGGATGCGGTTGACGATGAAGGCCGGGAAGTCCTCGGCATTGGCTGGCGTCTTGCCCAGCCTGATGGTGAATTCGCGGATCGCCTTGAAGGTGTCCTCGTCGGTGGCGATGCCGCGGATCAGCTCGACCAGCTGCATGGCCGGCACCGGGTTCATGAAGTGCACGCCCATGAACTTGCCCGGACGGTCGGTGGTCGAGGCCAGCCTGGTGATCGAGATCGAGGAGGTGTTGGTGGCCAGCAGCGCGCTGGGACGCAGGTTGGGGCACACCTTCTTGAAGATCTCGCGCTTGACGGCTTCGTTCTCGGTCGCCGCCTCGATCACCAGGTCGCAGCCCGCCAGCGCGCCGTAGTCGAGCCCGGCATGGATGTGCTTGAGGGCAAAATCCTTTTCCTCGGGCTTGATGCGGCCGCGCGAGATCTGGCGATCGAGATTGCCGTCGATGGTCTTCAAACCCTTGTCGAGGTGGTCCTGATCGATATCGATCAGCTGCACGTCGTAGCCGGACAAGGCGCAGACATGGGCGATGCCGTTGCCCATCTGTCCGGCGCCGATCACGCCAACGGTTTGAATGGTCATGTTGTTGTTCGACTCCTTGGGCCGCGACGGCCGGGATTAGCGCTTGGCGAGTTCGGCGTCGAGCTCCGGCACGATCTGGAACAGATCGCCCACCAGGCCGTAATCGGCCACCTGGAAGATCGGCGCCTCTTCGTCCTTGTTGATGGCGACGATCACCTTGCTGTCCTTCATGCCGGCCAGGTGCTGGATGGCGCCGGAGATGCCGATGGCGATGTAGAGATCGGGCGCCACCACCTTGCCGGTCTGGCCGACCTGGTAGTCGTTGGGCACGAAGCCGGCATCGACCGCGGCGCGGCTGGCGCCGATCGCCGCGTTGAGCTTGTCGGCCAGCGACTCGAGCATCTTGAAGTTCTCGCCGCTCTGCAGGCCGCGGCCGCCCGACACCACGATCTTGGCGCTGGTCAGCTCGGGCCGCTCGGACTTGGACAGCTCCGATCCGACGAAGTCGGACAGGCCGGCCTTGGCCGCCGCGCCGATCTTCTCGATCGCCGCCGCGCCGCCATTGGCGTCGGCCGCCTTGAAGGTGGTGCCGCGCACCGTCAGCACCTTGATCTTGTCGGCCGACTGCACGGTGGCCATGGCGTTGCCGGCATAGATCGGCCGCACGAAGGTGTCCGGGCTGTCGATGACGATGACGTCGGAGATCTGCGCCACGTCGAGCAGCGCCGCCACGCGCGGCAGCACGTTCTTGCCGAACGAATTGGCCGGGGCGACGATGTGGCTGTAGTTGGGCGCGAGCTGCACGATCAGCGGCGCCAGCTCCTCGGCCAGCGCATGGCCGTAGGCGGCATCGTCGGCCTGCAGCACCTTGGCCACGCCCGCCACCTTGGCGGCGGCCTGCGCGGCGCCGTCGCAATTCTGCCCGGCGACCAGGACGTGCACGTCGCCGCCCAGCTTGACGGCGGCGGTGACGGCGTTGAGGGTGGCGGCGCGCAGCGACGCGTTGTCGTGATCGGCGATAACCAGGACGCTCATCTTCAGATCACTCCCGCTTCGTCGTGCAGCTTTTCGACCAGTTCCTGCACCGTCTTGACCTTGATGCCGGCCTTGCGCTTGGGCGGCTCCTCGACCTTCAGGGTCTTCAGCCGCGGCGCGATGTCGACGCCCAGGTCTTCCGGCTTGAGCTGCTCGATCGGCTTCTTCTTGGCCTTCATGATGTTGGGCAGCGACGCGTAGCGCGGCTCGTTGAGGCGCAAATCGGTGGTGATCACCGCCGGCAGCTTCAGCTTGAGATTCTCCAGGCCGCCATCGACCTCGCGCTTGATCTCGACCGTGCCCTCGGCGACGTTCAGCTTGTTGGCGAAGGTGCCCTGGGACCAGCCCAGCAGCGCCGCCACCATCTGGCCGGTCTGGTTGCTGTCGTCGTCGATCGCCTGCTTGCCGACGATGATCAGGCCCGGCTGTTCCTTGTCGGCCACCGCCTTCATCAGCTTGGCGACGGCCAGCGGCTGCAGCTCGGCGTCGCTCACGACGTGAATGCCGCGGTCGGCGCCCATGGCGAGCGCGGTGCGGATGGTCTCCTGGCACTGCGTCGGGCCGGCGGAAAAGGCGATCACCTCGGTGGCCTTGCCCGCTTCCTTCATGCGAACCGCTTCCTCGACGGCGATTTCGTCGAACGGGTTCATCGACATCTTGACGTTGGCGGTCTCGACGCCCGTCTTGTCGGCTTTGACGCGGATCTTGACGTTGTAGTCGATCACGCGCTTGACCGCGACCAGCACTTTCATTGTTCAGCGTCCCCTTGAAAAGAACATGGTTCTTTAGGTTGCTTGGCAAGGCAAGTCAAGGCGTTGCTGCGGTTGCGAAATCGGGGCGCTTTCGTCAATCGAGCCAACGACTTGCCGCGATCCGGGACGGCGCTCAGTCGCCTCGGGTCTGGCCCGGCACCCACAGAATGTCGGCCTTGCCGCGTCCATTGGCATACCGCGCCAGCACGAACAGATGGTCGGACAGGCGATTGATGTATTTGATGGCCTCGGCGTTGATCCGCTCGACGCGCGCCAGACCGACCATGTCGCGCTCGGCGCGCCGCGCCACGGTACGCGCCAGGTGCAGATGGGCCGCCAGCGGCGAGCCGCCGGGCAGGATGAAGGAGTTGAGCGGCGCCAGCTCGGCGTTCATGGCGTCGATCTCGCGCTCCAGCCGCGTCACCTGCTTGGCCAGGATGCGCAGCGGCTCGTATTTCGGCTTCTCGTCCGATTCGGGCGTGCACAGATCGGCGCCCAGATCGAACAGATCGTTCTGGATGCGCATCAGCATGGCGTCGATCTGGCCGTCGCCGGCGCTGTGCAGCCGCGCCAGGCCGACGCAGGCATTGGCTTCGTCGACTGCGCCATAGGCCGCCACCCGCGCCGCGTCCTTGGCCACGCGCGTGCCGTCGCCCAGCGAGGTCTGGCCCTGGTCGCCGCCGCGCGTATAGATGCGGGTAAGCTTGACCATGGTCAGCCTTGCAGCCGCAGCATCAGCAGGATGAACACGATCAGGGTGAAGCCCTGGAAATAGATGCGCAGGCGCATCAGCTTGTTGCCGTACTTGGCATTGAAATCGCCGCCCTTGCCCATCGAGAACACGCCGACGAACAAGGTCGCCAGGGTGCCGATCAGGCCGATTGCGACCAGGATGTAGAGAATGGTGGTCATGATAGTCCTCGCGGGCCGGTAGCGGCGTACTTCTATAACGGCACTATAGGCCGGTCGATCCGGCGAAACGACGGCGAAACGTCACGCCGCTCCGGCCACGCCCAGCAGCGCCGGCAGGCGCGCCATGTCGTCGAACAGGACACCGCCGGCCTCGGCCAGGCCGGCACGATCGGCGTGCGGCGCGGCGGCATAGGCCAGCACGCGCATGCCGGCCGCCCGCCCCGCCGTCACCCCGGGCACGGCGTCCTCGACCACCACGCAATCGGCCGGCGCCGCGCCCATGCGGCGCGCGGCATGCAGGAACAGGTCGGGAAAGGGCTTGCCGCGCGGCACCATGGTGGCGCTGAACATATGACCCTCGAAGCGCGGCAGCAGGCCCGACAGCCCCAGGGTCAGGCGCATCTTCTCGATCTCGCCGGACGAGGCCACGCAATAGGGAACGCCGGCGTCTCCCAGCGCATCGAGCGCGCCCGGCAGACCTGGCGTGGCGGCGACGCCCTCGCGCCGGAAGGTCGCGAAAGTACGCTGCTGCAGGCGGGCGACGAAATCGTCGGGCACGGCACGGCCCAGTGCGCGCTCGACGATCTCGATGCAGGATTTCATCGAGCGGCCGACCAGCCGGGCCATGGTCTGCTCGACCGACCAGTCCAGCCCGATCTCGTTGAGCGCCGCGGCGAAGCAGCGATTGGAAGGCAGTTCGGTATCGACCAGCACACCGTCGCAGTCGAAAATGACGAGCACGGCCATTCCCCCGTCCGCCGACCGTCGCGTCGACGCCGCTCAAACCCAAACTCTAGAGGAGAAAACGCTTCCGAATTGTCGGGGACGCCATCAGCAAATCCTCGCCCATAGTGTGCGCAAGCTTTACTAACGGATCTGTCCAGCCGCGATCAGTACCCTCGGGGAAAGGATATTCGGTAAATAATATCTTTCGGCCGTCCGACATGACTTGAAAAATGACCACGCAATTTCGTTTCTTGTCGACGACGACAAGATGAGCATCATCCTGATCAGACATTCGATAGTCCCCACTTATATCGACGCAGTGGTGGCCGTGCAGATGCAGCTGGCGCCATCACTCGACGAAGGTGTTCTTGACCCGCCGCGACATGGCGAAATAAGGCGCCCAGATCGCGCAGGCGATCACGGCGCGAACGAGGTCGCGATAGTCCGAGGGCTCGGTCGAATCCGCCGCCGCCGGGATCTGCATGGCCAGCAGCATATCGATCACCTGCACCGCCACCATCGCCACCAGCCAGGCGATCATGGTTCTGGGCAGGCGACGTTTCTTGCCGAAGAACAGCACCAGGATATAGATCGATGCCGCGACCAGGATCAGGTCGGCGACCAGCTCGAAAATGATCAGCGGCTTCCACAGCGGGTGATAGATCGGATTGCCGGGCGTCGTCAGCAACGGCCATACATCCGCGCCGAACGCCGGCAGGATGTCGCGGACGATCCCGATGGTCAGCGCGATCGGCGACAGCACGATGCCGATGGCCGGCAGGATCAGCCAACCACCGATGCCGCGCGGCTCGTCCGCCAGTTCCGTGCCAGGAGGGAGACTCAATCGAATCCTTCTGCGGCCACGCGCCGCCATGGGAGCATAGCGATGCCGCCGGGGTGGTGTCGACACCAACGCGCCAACCCCGGATGATGACACCCGCCCGACCGACGGGCGCACGAGACGGAGGCTACCATGCCTGCTGGCCGGCGATGGATCGAGGCGATCGAGAGCGGACGCAGCATGGCAGCCGGCGCCATCGCCCTGGCGCGGCGCGAGATCGTGCTGCTCAGCATCCTGCTGCTGATGGGTGGGGCGCTGTGGCTGTTCCTGGCGATCGCCGGCGAGATGGTCGAGGGCGAGACCAAGGGCATCGACAAGCTACTGCTGTTGGCGTTGCGCGATCCGGCCAACACCGACCACCCGCTGGGACCGGCCTGGCTGCAGGAGGCGGCACTGGAGATCACCGCACTGGGCAGCACCGCCATCCTGACGCTGGTGACCGTGGCGGCCGTCGCCTGGCTGGCGCTGCTGCGCAAATTCGGCGCCGCCGTGCTGGTGGGGCTGGCGGTGATCGGCGGGGCGCTGCTGTCGCTGGCGCTGAAGAGCGGCTTCGCCCGGCCTCGCCCCGAGCTGGTGCCGCATGGCGACGTGGTGACGTCGCTGAGCTTCCCCAGCGGGCACGCCATGTCGTCGGCGATCGTCTACCTGACCCTGGCGGCGCTGCTGTCGCGCGCCCAGCCGCATCGCCGGCTGAAGATCTACCTGCTGAGCGTGGCCGTCGTACTCACACTGATGATCGGGGTCAGCCGCGTCTATCTGGGCGTGCATTGGCCCAGCGACGTGGCCGCCGGCTGGTGCATCGGCAGCGCCTGGGCGCTGCTGTGCTGGGCCATCACCTTGTGGCTGCAGCGCCGCAATCCAAAGATCACGGCGCCGCAGGACTGAGGAACTAGTTGCGCCCCTCGATCAGGCCGCGGGCGATCACCTGGGCCTGGATCTCGGCCGCGCCCTCGAAGATGTTGAGGATGCGCGCGTCGCACAGCACGCGGCTGATCGGATATTCCTGGGCGTAGCCGTTGCCGCCATGGATCTGCAGCGCGTTGTCGGCGTTGGACCAGGCCACGCGCGCGGCCAGCAGCTTGGCCATGCCGGCCTCGATGTCGCAGCGCCGCTCGCTGTCCTTCTCGCGCGCCGAGAAATAGGTGAGCTGGCGCGCCACCATGGTCTCGACCGCCATCCAGGCCAGCTTGCCGAACACGCGCGGGAAATTGTAGATCGGCTGGCCGAATTGCAGGCGCTCCTTGGCATAGCGCAGGCCCAGCTCCATGGCGCATTGCGCCACGCCGGTGGCGCGCGCGGCGGTCTGGATGCGCGCCGATTCGAAGGTCGCCATAAGCTGCTTGAAGCCGTTGCCTTCCTGCTCGCCCAGCAGATTGGCCGCCGGCACCTCGAAGCCGTCGAAGCCCAGCTCGTATTCCTTCATGCCGCGATAGCCCAGCACCTTGATCTCGCCGCCCGTCATGCCCTTGGCCGGGAACGGATCGGCCTCGGTACCGCGCGGCTTCTCGGCGATGAACATCGACAGGCCCTGATAGCCCGGCTTGTCGGCGTTGGTGCGCACCAGCAAGGTCATCATGTCAGTGCGCGAGGCATGGGTGATCCAGGTCTTGTTGCCATAGACCTTGTAGGCGTCGCCCTCGCGCACGGCGCGGGTGCGCAGCGAGGCGAGGTCGGAGCCGGTATTGGGTTCGGTGAACACCGCGGTCGGCAGCAATTGGCCGGTGGCGATCTTCCTGAGGAATTTCTCTTTCTGCTGCTTCGTGCCGTTCAGCCGGATGAGTTCGCCCGCGATCTCCGAGCGCGTGCCCAGCGAGCCGACGCCGATATAGCCGCGCGACAGCTCCTCGGTGACCACGCACATGGCAAGCTTGCCCATGCCCAGCCCGCCCCATTCCTCCGGCACGGTCAGGCCGAACACGCCCAGCTCGGCCATCTGCTCGACCACCGGCAGCGGGATCAGCTCGTCCTTCAGATGCCATTCATGCGCGTAGGGCATCACCGCGTCGGCGACGAAGCGGCGGAACTGCTCGCGCACCATGTCGAGCGCCTCGTCGTCCAGCCCCAGCGCGCCGAAATAGCCGGTGTCGAGGCCGTCGGCGATCAGCGCCGCGATGCGCTGGCGCACGGCGGTGGTGTTGCCGGCGGCCTGCAGCTTGCGCACCGCAGGGGTCTGCAGCGCGGCGATTTCCTTTTCGCCCAGCCCCAGATCGGCCGGGCGCACGATCTCGACCTGGCTGATGGCGATGCCGCCGGCCATCTGGTTGAGATATTCGCCGAACGCCGCCTGCAGGATGAGCTGCTCCAGCTCGCCGAACTGGCCAGCGGACTTCAGCCGCTCGGCCCAGCCCAGCATCTGACGCAAGCCCGCGGCATAGGTGGCGATCCAGGCGAAGCCGTGGGCGGCGAACTGCTCGGCGTTGAGCAGGCCGGCATCGACCTTGCCCTTGGGCGAGACCGTGTTGCGCACCGCGTTGCGTGCCGCCTGGGCATAGGCCTCGGCCGCGTCGGCGGCTTCGGTGCAAAGCGGCAGCAGGCGATCGAGAATCGCTTGATCGGACGACACGGGGCGCGGCACAGCGGACATGACGATCTCCAAAGAAAACGGGCCGACATTGGAGTCGGCCCGCTGATGATGAAATGCGGCGCGCTATTCTTCCAGCACGTCTTCCAGGGTGCGCAGGCCCGGACGCTTGGCCTGCACCAGCACCGCCATGTTGCCGGGCTTGTGCTGGTTCTTCCACATCTTGGTGTGGGCGCGCGGGATGTCGCTCCAGGCGAACACCTCGGACATGCAGGGGTCGAGCCGCCGCTCCAGCATCAGCCGGTTGGCCTGGCTGGCCTGCAGATAGTTGGCGAAGTGGCTGCCCTGGATGCGCTTCTGGCGCATCCACACATAGCGGGCGTCCAGGGTCAGGTTGTAGCCGGTGGTGCCGGCGCAGAACACCACCATGCCGCCGCGCTTCACCACCAGGCACGACACCGGGAAGGTCGCCTCGCCCGGATGCTCGAACACCATGTCGACGTCGTTGCCCTTGCCGGTGATGTCCCAGATCGCCTTGCCGAACTTGCGCGCTTCCTTGGTCCAGGCATCGTATTCGGGCGTGCCGACCTTGGGCATCTGGCCCCAGCACTTGAAGTCGTTGCGGTTGATCACGCCCTTGGCGCCCAGCGACAGCACGAAGTCGCGCTTGCTCTCGTCGGAGATGATGCCGATGGCGTTGGCGCCCGACACCGCGCAGAGCTGCACGGCGAACGAACCCAGCCCGCCCGAGGCGCCCCAGATCAGCACGTTGTGGCCCGGCCGCAGGATGTGCGGGCGATGGCCGAAGAACATGCGGTAGGTGGTGGCGAGCGTCAGCGTGTAGCAGGCCGCCTCTTCCCAGGTCAGGTGCTTGGGCCGCTCCATGAGCTGGCGGTCCTGCACCCGGCAGAACTGGGCGAAGGAACCGTCCGGCGTTTCGTAACCCCAAATCCGTTGCGTCGGCGAGAACATCGGATCGCCGCCGTTGCATTCCTCGTCGTCGCCGTCGTCCTGGTTGCAGTGGATGACGACTTCGTCGCCCACCTTCCAGCGCTTCACCTTCGAGCCCACGGCCCAGACGATGCCCGACGCGTCGGAGCCGGCGATGTGATAGGGCGCCTTGTGCACGTCGAACGGCGAGATCGGCGTGCCGAGACCGGCCCACACGCCGTTGTAGTTGACGCCGGCGGCCATCACCAGCACCAGCACGTCGTGCGAATCGAGTTGCCAGGTCGGCACCACCTCGACCTGCATGGACTTCTCCGGCTCGCCATGACGTTCACGGCGGATGGTCCAGGCGTACATTTTCGACGGCACGTGACCCAGCGGCGGAATCTCGCCGATCTCGTACAAATCCTTCTTCGGCTGACCGGCGGTCAGCTCGAACACGTCAGCGGTGTCTTTCATGGTCGCAGTCCCTTTTCCTGCTGGCCGTGGCCGCGGCCGATTGGATAACGCGCGAACCTTAAACACGGCGACATTCTATTGCAATGCACAATGATGAAATCTTGTTTAGATTCCACCAAACAGGTAATTATATTCCAAAAAATGAACGAATTCGCTGGATGACAGGGCGTGATCACGCAATCCTACTGCCCGGTAAATGCGCTGCACAAGAGCGCGGGCCGCACCCTATTTCTCGAATTTCCGGGTCGAGCGGCATGGCGCGCCGAGGCGCGTCCATTCCTCGGCCGTAAACGCCGACTGGCCGCTGGCGGAGGATTTGTCCTGCAGCGCCTTGATGCGATCGGGCGTGGCGGGATGGGTACCGAGCCAGCTTATATCGTTCTCGCCGACATGCTTGGCCTCGATGGTGCGGAAGAATGCCACCAGCCCGTCGTTGCGCAGTCCGACCTTCTGCAGCGTGCCGACCGCGAACAGATCGGCCTCGCTCTCCGCGTCGCGGCTATAGGCAAGCTGCCATATCTGCGCCCCGTAGTTGACCATGGCACGGCCCGCCGCGCCGCCGGTCAGCAGGCTGGCCAAGATGGCCAGCCCCAGCCCCCGCGTCAGCTGCTGCATGGAATGGCGATTGACGACATGACCCACCTCATGGGCCAGCACGGCGGCTACCTCGTCGCCGGACTTGGCTAGCTCGATCAGTCCGGTGAACACGACGATATGTCCGCCCGGCAGGGTGACGGCATTGGGCAGCGAGCTGTTGACCAGATGGATGTGCAGCCTGTGCTGCCAGCCCGCGGCCAGCGCCAGCCGGTCGGCCAGCCTCTGCAGCACCGTCGTGCCGGGCGCGGCGCGGCACTCGTAGGTCTCGACGTCGAGGGCCTGGGCGATCTGATCGCCGATAGCGGTTTCCCATTGGTAGGGAACGGCGCGGGCGATCGTGGCATTGGAAATGCCGAAAGCGACCACGATCACGGTGCCGATCACCGCCAGGCCGGCGCCGATGGCCGCCGGCCAGTAGATCCGCCGCCGCGAGATGGCAGGCGCGGTCATTCCCCCCTTCGCGCTGGGCTGCGTGCAGGGCAAGCCGTTGCCAGAGCATCCCGCCGAAAGATCCGGCGAGTCTCTTGTTGCAGTGCGGCAAGATACGCTAGGGTCAAGGCGAAACCTCGAAATCCAGCCGGTGCATTGCAATCAATGGTCGATAAAGCCAACCCCGTCAACAAGAGCGACAAAGCCGCCGCCGGGCGCGATCAACCCTGGCTGATCCGCACCTATTCGGGACACTCGACGGCGAAGAAGTCCAACGAGCTCTATCGCACCAACCTGGCGCGCGGGCAGACCGGCCTGTCGGTCGCCTTCGACCTACCGACCCAGACCGGCTACGACGCCGATCACGTGCTGGCGCGCGGCGAAGTCGGCAAGGTCGGCGTGCCGATCGGCCATCTGGGCGACATGACCGCGCTGTTCGACGGCATTCCGCTCGACCGCATGAACACCTCGATGACGATCAACGCGCCGGCGGCATGGCTGCTGTCGCTCTATATCGCCTGCGCCGAGAAGCAGGGCGTCGACCGCAAGAGCCTGCAGGGCACGACGCAGAACGACGTCATCAAGGAATATCTGTCGCGCGGTACATACATCTTCCCGCCCAAGCCGTCGCTGAAACTCACGGCCGACGTCATCGCCTTCGCCTATCGCGAAGTGCCGCGCTGGAATCCGATGAATGTCTGCTCCTATCACCTGCAGGAAGCCGGCGCCACGCCGGTGCAGGAGCTGGCCTTCGCGCTGGCCAACGCAGTGGCGATCCTCGACGCGGTCAAGGCCACCGGCCAGGTGCCCGAAGCCGATTTCTCCAAAGTGTTCTCGCGCATCTCCTTCTTCGTCAATGCCGGCATCAAGTTCGTCACCGAGATGTGCAAGATGCGCGCCTTCGCCGAATTGTGGGACGAGTTGGGCCGGCGCTACGGCGTCAGCGATCCCAAGGCGCTGCTGTTCCGCTACGGCGTGCAGGTCAACTCGCTGGGCCTGACCGAGCAGCAGCCGGAGAACAACGTCTATCGCATCCTGCTCGAGATGCTGGCGGTGGTGCTGTCGAAGAACGCGCGCGCCCGCTCGGTGCAGTTGCCGGCCTGGAACGAGGCCATGGGCCTGCCCCGCCCGTGGGACCAGCAATGGTCGCTGCGCCTGCAGCAGATCGTCGCCTACGAGACCGACCTGCTGGACTACGGCGACATCTTCGACGGCTCCGAACAGATCGCGCGCAAGGTCGAGGAACTGAAGAGCGCGGCCCGCGCCGAAATGCAGCGCATCGCCGCAATGGGCGGCGCCGAGGCGGCGATCGAATCGAGCTACATGAAACAGGCGCTGGTCGAAGCCAACCGCAAGCGCATCGCCGCCATCGAGGCCGGCGAGCAGATCGTGGTCGGCGTCAACAAGTTCACCGACGGCGAGCCCTCGCCGCTGTCGACCGGCAGCGATGCCATCCTGACGGTCGACGACAAGGTCGAGCGCGAGCAGATCCTCAACCTGCGCGCCTGGCGCGCCGAGCGCGACGCGGACGCCGCCGGTAAAGCGCTCGACGCGCTGAAGGCGGCGGCCAAGGAAGGCCGCAACGTCATGCCGCCGTCGATCGCCTGCGCCCATGCCGGCGTCACCACCGGCGAATGGGGCCAGGCGCTGCGCGAGATCTTCGGCGAATATCGCGCGCCGACCGGCGTGGCCGCCGCCGCAGCCATGAGCAGCGACGCGCTGGAGCGGGTGCGGGCCGAGGTCGAGCGCCTGTCGCGCCGGCTGGGCAGCCAGCTCAAGATCCTGGTCGGCAAGCCGGGGCTGGACGGCCATTCCAACGGCGCCGAGCAGATCGCGGTGCGGGCGCGCGACGCCGGCATGGCGGTGATCTACGAGGGCATCCGCCTGACGCCGACCCAGATCGTCAGCGCCGCGCAGAAGGAGAACGTCCACATCGTCGGTCTGTCGATCCTGTCGGGCAGCCATGTGGCGCTGGTCAAGGAAGTGCTGGACGGCATGCGCCAGGCAGGCTTAAGCGAGGTGCCGCTGGTGGTGGGCGGCATCATCCCGGCGGCCGATGCCGAGGAGCTGCGCCGCGCCGGCGTCGCCCGCGTCTACACGCCCAAGGACTACGACATCACCGCCATCATGCGCGACATTGTGGGCGTGGTCGGCCGCTCCAACGAGGAAGCTGCCTAGATAAGCTCCGCCACCGCCAGGATGATCAGCCCGGCGCTTATGCCCAGCGCCGGCCGGTTGGTGCGATAGCAGATCAGCACCGCGGTGGCGACCGCGCCCAGTACCAGCGCGCCGGGCAGCCAGTCCTGCTGCACCGCGCCCAGCAGGGCCGAAGGATAGATCAGCGCCGTCATCAGCCCGGCCGGCATCAGGTCGAGCGCCAGCTCGGCCAGTGGGGTGCGCGGCACGAAGCGCCAGTAGAGCGGCAGCGCCTTGCCGGCATAGATCACCGCGGCCAGCACGACCATCTGCAGCCACTCGCTCATCGGCGGCGCCGCAATTGCGTGGCCGCCACCACCACCGTCACCGCGACCAGGCCGGCCACCAGCGGCCCCAGCCGGTAGGGCATGCTGGCCACCGCCATGCCGATCGCGCAGGCCAGCAAGGCGGTCGCCATGCGCTTGCGCTCGCGCAGCAGGCTGGCGATCACCGGCGACAGCACGATGGCCGGCACCGCATAGCCATGCTTGAGCGGCGGCAGTTGCGAAGCCAGCAGCACGCCGGCGATGCACGACACCTGCCAGGCGACCCACAAGGTCAGGCCGACGCCCATCATGAAGGACAGCCGCTCCTCGGACCGCTCGCGCAGCGCCAGCCCGAACGAGTTTTCGGTGATGAAATACGGCGCCAGCAGGCGATAGCGACTGCCCTTGGGCCGCGGCCAGGTGCTGGCGATGGTCGAGTAGACCAGGAAGCGCATGTTGACCAGCATCACCGCCAGCATCATCGACGGCAGCGGCGCGCCCAGGGCGAAGAGCTGGGCATAGATGAGCTGGCCGACGCCGGCATACATCACCACCGGCATGGCCAGCAGGACACCCAGCGACAGGCCCGACGGCGCGGTGGCGGCGCCGGTGCTGAGGCCGAACAGCAGGATGCCGGCCAGCATCGGCAGGCCGGCGCGGATGCCGCGGACATAGGGCGTGTCGGCAAGAGCGGTACGCATCGTCATCTACCCAACGCTCGACTGCTTCAGCCCCCGACGGACGCGATGGTGCAGCTTGCCGTCGCGTGCAGAACCGGATCGGCGGCAACGTGGTTGAACAGCCAGGCCTCGACATGGGCCAGTTGCCGGCCGCACTTGACCACGCGCGACAAGGCCAGGATATCGGTGGCCTGGGCCGGCCGCAGGAAGGTGGCGTTGATCGAGCTGGTCAGGGCCAGCGCCGCCTCGCCATAGGCGGCCTGGGCCGCGGCATAGACCGCCGTGTCGGCGAAGGACAGCAGGGCGGGGCCGGAAAAAATATCGCCCGGGCCGACGAATTGTGCATCGAAGGGAAAGCGCAGCCGCACCTCGCCGCCCTCGCACAACTCCACCGCCAGCCCATGCAGGTCGCGCGGCGGCAGGCTGCGATAGAGCAGCGCCTGCAAGGTCGGAGCATCGAGGGACGCGGAAGACGGACGGATGGCGTTCATGACGGGCGGCGAATCATGACAGGGCCGTGACGGGGGTGCAAACGAGAGGGCGCGAATAGCCGCCTTGCCCGGCTGCCGGCCAACCGGTAGGAAAAGCCGCGCTCGAGGAATCGCCATGGCCCTGCTCGATCACATCGCCGCCTGCAACAAGCACGACATGAGCCGGTTCCGGCCGTTCCGCGTGGCCGGCCAGCCGGTCGGCTGGATCCACGACGATTTCGTGCCGGTGCTGGCGCGCCGTCCCGACCTGTTCATGATCCAGCCCCACGCCGTGACCCTGTCGCCGGCGCTCGAAACGCCAGCGGCCCGGACCGCGGCGGTCGATACTTTCCTGCGCGCGCTGCGCGGCGAGGGACTGTTCCCGGCCTGGCGCGAGGAACGCTATCCGGTGACCAGCGATCTGGCCCGGTCGCCGCTGATGGAGATGGAACGGGCGGCAGTAGCGCATTTCGGTCTGCGCGCCTATGGCGTGCATCTGACCGGCTATGTGCGCCGCAACGGCGCGCTGTTGATCTGGGTGGCGCGGCGCAGCCGGACCAAGCCGACCTATCCTGGCATGCTCGACAACACGGTGGCCGGCGGGCAGCCGGCCGGCCTTGGCCTGGTCGACAACCTGGTCAAGGAGTGCCGCGAGGAAGCGTCCATCCCCGAGGCGCTGGCGCACCAGGCGGTGCCGATCGGAATCGTCAGCTATTGCCAGGAGCATCGCGACGGGCTGAAGCCGGACGTGCTCTACAATTTCGATCTCGAACTGCCCGCCGATTTCATGCCCAAGCCGAACGACGACGAGATCGAGTCCTTCGAGCTGTGGCCGGCGCAGGACGTGGTGGCACGGGTGCGCGACAGCTTCGACTTCAAGTTCAATTGCAACCTGGTGCTGATCGACTTCTTCATCCGCCACGGCCTGATCGGACCGGACGAGCCCGGTTACGTGGCGCTGTGTGCCGGCCTGCACGCCTTTGCCGGCGGCGCGCGTCGCTGAGCGCTACCGCTGTCGCAAGCCCTTGTTCCGACGACTTTTGCCGTCATCGCTGTCGTAAAACTGTAACAAAATTCTCGCGACCCGCGACGGCCGCCGCCTCGACTCGCCGCGCCTTGCATGACAATCTGCGGCGGGGACAAAAGCGAGCAAGATCAAGGCAATGAAGGACGGACGCGATCTCGACGTCAGCGCCGCCTCGCCCGAGGCGATTGCGGCGCTCGACCAGTTGCGCGATCAGTGGCTGAGCTACGGCAACCGCATCGCCGACTTCCTGCCGGCGGTCGAACGGCACGGCGACTGTCCGATGATCCTGCTGATGGCGGCGCTGCTCAATCTTTCCATGGAAACGCGCCAGGGCTATCGCGACGCGGCGCCATATCTGAAGCGTGCCGGCGCCATGGCCGGACGCATGAACGATCGCGAAAGGCTGTGGCTGGCGGCACTCGAAGCCGAAGCGGCCGACGACATGGCGCGGGTGGTGAAAGCCTTCGATACGCTGGCCGAGCGATTCCCGCGCGACATCTTCGCCGCCAAGATGGGCCAGAAGCACTATTTCTACGTCGGCGACGCGGAGGGCATGCTGCGCCTGTCCGACCTGACGATCGACGCCAATGCCGACGTCTCTTATGCGCTGGGTATGCGCGCCTTCGCGCTCGAGCAATGCCATCGGCTGGACGAGGCCGAGGACGCCGGCCGTCAGGCCGTGGCGTTGAACCGCGACGACCCCTGGGCGCATCACGCCGTGGCCCATGTGCTGGAGACGCAGGGACGGCTCGACGACGGCGTGGCCTGGATGAGCGGCCTGACCGATAGCTGGGATCGCTGCAACTCCTTCATGTACACCCACAACTGGTGGCATCTGGCGCTGTTCCGCATCGATCGCGACGAGACGGCGCTGGCGCTCGACCTGCTCGACAAGCGGGTGTGGGGCGTATGGAAGGAGTTCTCGCAGGATCAGGTCAACGCGGTATCCCTGCTGGCGCGGCTGGAGCTGCGCGGCGTCGATGTGGGCGGGCGCTGGCGGGACGTGGCGAGCTATCTGAAGCCCCGCACGGACGAGCACGTCTCGCCCTTCCTCGACCTGCATTATCTCTACGGCCTGGCGCGCGCCGGCGAGCGGGCCGCGGTGGTCGAGATGCTGGCCAGCCTGGAAGCGCATGCCGAACAGGCCGATGCCTTCACGCGCCGCACCTGGCTCAAGGCAGCGGTGCCGGCGGCGCATGGCCTGGCGGCGCATGCCCAGGGCGACTGGAGCGCCGCCGTCACCAATCTCGCCGAGGCGCTGCCGCATCTGCAAGGCGTGGGCGGCAGCCACGCCCAGCGCGACCTGTTCGAGCAGATCTATCTCGACGCGCTGATCCGCGCCGAATGGAACGACAAGGCGCTGGCCCTGCTGCGCCAGCGCGACCGGGCCCGCACCGGCATCGCCGCCACCAAGCGCGGCCTAGCCGACCTGCACCGCCGGCTGGGCCAGAGCGAGCTGGCGGCGCGGTTCGCCACCTCGGCGGCCGAGCTGCAGCGCCAGCGCGCCGCCAATTGAAGCGACCACAGGAGCGAGACCATCCATGGCCGACGACATCACGCAAATGACCGCGGCGAAGCTGTCGGACCTCTACCAGCGGCGCAAGCTGTCGCCGGTCGAGGCAGTGCGCGCGGTGGTCGACCGCATCGACCAGGTCGACGGGCAGATCAACGCCTATGTGACGGTCGATGCCGAAGGCGCGCTGGCGGGCGCCCGCAAGTCGGAGAAGCGCTGGAAGCGCGGCAAGCCGCTGTCGCCGCTCGACGGCGTACCGGTCTCGGTCAAGGAGCTGCTGCAGACCAGGGGCTGGCCCACCGTCATGGCGTCGAAGAACATCGATCCCAAGGGACCGTGGGAGGTCGACGCGCCGGCGGTGGCGCGGCTGCGCGAGGCCGGCGCCGTACTCGTCGGCAAGACCGCCTCGCCCGAATTCGGCTTCAAGGGCGTGACCGATTCGCCGCTGCACGGCATCACCCGCAACCCGTGGAATCCGGACCTGACGCCGGGCGGCTCCTCCGGCGGCAGCGGCGCGGCGATCGCCGCCGGCATGGGGCCGATCTCGCTGGGCACCGATGGCGGCGGCTCGGTGCGCATCCCGTCCAGCTTCTGCGGCCTGGTCGGCATGAAGGCGACGTTCGGCCGCGTGCCGGCCTATCCGCCGTCGATGCACGGCACCCTGGCCAATACCGGGCCGATGGCGCGCACGCCGCTCGACTGCGCGCTGCTGATGAACGCGATCGCCAGGCCCGATGTGCGGGACTGGTACGCGCTGGCCGACGGCGGCACCAACTACGTCAAGCATCTCAAAGGCCATCTGAAGAAGCTGAAAGTGGCGTTCAGCCCGACCCTGGGCGGCAACGCGGTCGATCCCGAAGTTGCCCGGCTGGTGGCCAAGGCGGCCAAGGCCTTCGCCGCACTGGGCGCCAAGGTCGAACAGGTCGACAAACCGGTGGCCGAACCCAATCCCGGCCCGATCTTCATGGTCCATTGGTTGACCTCGGTAGCGCATATCCTGAAGGTCACGCCCAGCGAGAAGCACAAGGACTACGATCCCGGGCTGGTCGAAGCCGGCAGGATGGGCGCCCAATACAGCACCGACGACCTGGTGGTGGCGCAGCAGCAGCGCCGCATCCTGGGGCACAACTACAACATGTTCTTCGCCCAATACGATCTGCTGCTGACGCCGACCGTGGCGGTGCAGCCCTTCCCGGTCGGGCAACCGTTCCCGAACGATGCCGAGGGCAAGCCGATCCAGAACTGGACGCCCTTCACCTACCCGTTCAACCTGACGCGCCATCCGGCCATCACCGTGCCGTGCGGCGTGACCAAGGCCGGCCTGCCGGTGGGCTTGCAGATCGTCGCCGGCCATTATCGCGACGCGCTGCTGCTGCGCGCCGCCCGCGCCTATTGCGACGCCCATCCGCTTGCCATCCCCAAGCTGCCGGTGGCGCGGGCCTCGGCCAAGGCGGCCTGACATGAGCGACGATCTTGCCCTGCTGCCCGCCCACAAGCTGGCCAAGCTCTATCGCCGCGGCAAGGCCTCGCCGGTCGAGGCGCTGCAGGCGGTGCTGGCGCGCATCGCCAAGCACAACCCAACGCTCAATGCCTTCCAGCATCTCGACGCCGAGGCCGGGCTGAAGCTGGCAAAACAGTCGGAGAAGCGCTGGAAGAAGGGCAAGCCGCTTTCGGCCATCGACGGCGTGCCGACCACCATCAAGGACACGCTCTACACCATCGGCATGCCGACCGTGTTCGGCAGCAAGGCCAACGACCCGGCCGGCCCGTGGACCGAGGACGCCCCGCCGGTCGCCGCACTGCGGGCGGCCGGCGCCACCATCTTCGCCAAGACCACGACCCCGGAATACGGCTTCAAGGGCGTGACCGATTCGCCGCTATTCGGCATCACGCGCAATCCGTGGAACACCGCGATGACGCCGGGCGGCTCCTCGGGCGGCTCGGCCGCGTCGCTGGCCGCCGGCATGGGCAGCTTGTCGCTTGGCACCGATGCGGCGGGCTCGGTGCGCATCCCTTCTTCTTTCACCGGCCTGGCCACCCTCAAGGCCACCTTCGCCCGTGTGCCGGTCTATCCGCCCAGCTCGCAGGCCACCCTGTCCAATATCGGGCCGATGGCGCGCAACGTCACCGACGTGGCGCTGCTGATGAACGTCATCACCAAGCCAGACGCGCGCGAATGGTGGAGCCTGCCCGACGACGGCATGGACTATGTCGCGGCACTCAAGGGCAGCCTCAAGGGACTGAAGGTCGCCTATTCGCCGACACTGGGCCTGTTCAAGGACGTGCACCCCGAAGTGGCGGCGCTGGTCGCCAAGGCGGCCAAGACCTTCAGCCGGCTGGGCGCCAAGGTCAGCGAGGTCGATCCCAGGATCGCCGATCCGCGCGAGGCGCTCGACACGTTGTGGCAAGGCCATGCTTCGGTGCTGCTGGAGCGCTATTCGCCGGACAAGCAGGCGCTGATGGATCCCGGCCTGATCAAGGCGGCCAAAATCGGCGCGGCGCAGAGCCAGAGCCAGTACATCAAGGCCAACCAGCTGCGCCTGGAGATCGGCGTGGCGCTCAACCTGTTCTTCGCCAAATACGACCTGCTGCTGACCCCGACCATGCCGGTGCCGGCCTTCGCGGTGGGCCACAACACGCCGCGCGCGGCCGACGATGTCAGCCTGACCTGGACGCCGTTCACCCTGACCTTCAACATGAGCCGCCATCCGGCGGCCTCGGTGTGCTGCGGCCTGACCAAGGCCGGCCTGCCGGTCGGCCTGCAGATCGTCGGCCCGCACTACAAGGACGCGCTGGTGCTACGCGCCGCCAAGGCATTCGAGGACGAGGTCGGGACGTTCACGCCGCCAATGGCGTCTTAGGTCATGGCGCTGCCGCAGGGTTTTCTGCCCAAGCTGACGGCGTTCTTCCACGAAGCGGCGATCGCCGGTTGGGCCGCCTCGGGCGACAGCGAGGGCACGCCCGCGCCGCGTCGGCCGGGGCACACGCGCCACGTCCATCGCCGCGATAATTTCCTCTACGAAGACGAGTTCGCCGGCTTCTTCCGCTCGCGCGGCGAGGAAATCGTCTATTGGAACTTCGGCAGCGGCGGCGCGACGGATTGGCGGCCGATCTGGGACCAGCAATATCGCGGCGGCGTGATGGAGGAGCGCTTCGGCGACACGCGTTTCGCCCTGGATGCGTTCGGCTTTCTCAAGCAGGCGCTGGCCGACAAGCCACGCGCCTCCTTCCAGCCGCGCGGGCCCCACAAGTTCGAGCGCGGGGATTGGAAATACGTCGCGCAATGGGATGGCGGAGTCGAGAGCTTCCGCGGCGAAGAGACGATCTATCGCGACGGCCTGGCGGTGTTCTTCCACTGGTTCCAGGGCGGGCTGATCTGGCCCAAAAAGGATTAGCCCAAGACCGAGGCGCTACAGCGCGTAGCCGCCATCGACCATCAGGGTCTGGCCGGTGATCCAGCGCGCGCGGCTGGAGGCCAAGAACACCACCGCCTCGGCCACGTCCTCGGCGCTGCCCAGCCGGCGTAGCGCGATGTTGTGGCGCGAGGCTTCGAGGAAGCGCTGGTCGAAATCGCCGGTTTCCATCAGCGCGTGATACATGCCGGCCTCGATCACGCCGACACCTACTCCATTTGCTCTGACGCCGAAGCGGCCCTCTTCGGCGGCGATGCCGCGCACCAGCGCCTCGATCGCCGCCTTGGGCGCGGCCGACAGCACGTCCTTGACCGCATAGCGGCGGATGGCCGGCGTCTCCAGCGCCACGAACGAGCCGCGCGAGCGGCGCAGATGGGGCAGCGCCGCATGCATCAGGTTGAAGCAGCCGAACAGATCCTGCTCCAGCGTGTCGCGAAACAGCGCCGGCTCGATGCGGCTGATATGGCGCATGTTGATGTAGGGGCCGGCGGCGTAGACCGCCGTGTGCAAACCGCCGAAATCGTGCGCCGCCTCGTCGACCGCCTGGCGCACCGCGCCATCCTGGCGCAGATCGACCGCCACGGCGGTGGCCTTGCGGCCCGCTTCCTGCACCGCCTGCGTCGTGGCCTCGGCCTTGGCCTTGTTGCTGCGATAGGTGAAAACCACGTCGCAGCCCGACCGAGCCAGCAAGGCGCAGATGGCCTGGCCGATGCCGCCCGAGCCGCCGGCGACGAAGGCGGCGCCGGTTTCGGGAAAATCCGCCGCCTGCTTCTCGCTCATAGCGCGGGCAGGTCGAGCGCGCGGCGGATGGAGCGGTGGAAATGGATCAGCGCCGGCTCGTTGCGGCCATAGACGACGTGGCTCTGGGCACCGCTGGCGAAGCCCTTCTGCATCTCGGCGCCGACGGTGAAATCCTCGTCGCGCACGGTGCGGGTGGCCAGTTCGAAATTGGCGTTCCAGTATTTCTGCGCCTTCTCGCTCTCGGCTGGCTCGGGCGTGTAGAGCGAGAACTCGGCGATGCATTCGTCGGGCTTGGCGCCGGGAAACACCCGCCAGGTCTCCACATGATCGGCCTGGTAGATGAACATGGCGTTGGGGAACAGCGTATAGAGCACGATGACGTGCTTCAGCGCATTGTCCCACTCCGCTTCCGGCTTGTCGTGCAGTTCCTTGGACGAGCGGCGCAGCGCCGCCATGCGGCCGTGCAGGCCGTATTGCGCGGCGGCACACAGATTGCCGTAGAAGATCGGCGCCACGGTCTGCTTGTGCAGGAAGGCTATGTGATAGGACTCCAGGAAGGTGTCGATGACGAACTTCCAGTTCATCTGCGGCCGCAGCTCTTCGGTGCGGAACAGGCTGTAATTCTCGAGATGGAACGGCGCCACCTCCTCGGCGATGCCGCCCAGATGGGCATCGACGTCGAGGTCGGGCGATTGCCCGTCCCTCACCGGCTGCGGCTGGACGAAGATCATGCCGTATTTCTCGCCCGACTTCAGCCGCACCAGGTGATGCTGGTCCTTGTCGATGCCGGCAAAGCCCTTCTCGTCGGTGATCGACAGCAGCCGCCCGTCCAGCCCGTAGCTCCAGCCGTGATAGGGACAGGAGAAGGCGCGCGCATTGCCGCAGCCCTGGGCCAGCGGCGAGCCGCGATGGCGGCACACGTTTGCGAAAGCCTTGGCCTTGCCGTCGCGATCGCGCACCAGCAGCACCGGCATGGTGCCGAACATCTGGGTGTAGTAGTCGCCCGGCTTGGCGAGCTGGCCGCTCAAACCGGCGAATTGCGGATGCTCGGTGAACAGGCGACGGCGTTCCAACTCGAGCCGCTCCGGGTCGACATAGGCCGACACCGGGTTGCGCATCAGATCGTCGATGCGCGCGGTGCTGCGCGTATCGAGATACCCGAACAATTCGCGCAACAATTCGTTCTGCCGCTCTCTTTGCATGGCCCGACTCCCAAGCGATGTCCAATTATGCGGACAAGGCGGCGGCTTGTTAAGCCGCCTGCCATCGTCACGCGAAACCGGCCAGAGCGCGGATTTCCGCCGGAGTCCGGCCGACCTGGCGCAAGGCGCGCAGGGTCATCGCCTTGTCGCGCTTGGCCAGCCGCCGCCCCTGGGCATCGACCACCAGCGCATGGTGGCGGTAGCGCGGCGTGGCATAGCCCAGCAGCGCCTGCAACAGGCGGTGGATGTGGGTGGCGTGGAACAGATCCATGCCGCGCGTGACGAGTGTGATGCCCTGCAAATGATCGTCCACCGTGACCGACAGGTGGTAGGAGGTCGGCACGTCCTTGCGCGCCAGCACCACGTCGCCCAGCGACAGCGGATCGGCCGCCACCGTGCCGGCATCATCGTCGTGCCAAAGGAGTGGCCCTGTCAGCGTTAGAGCTTTGTGAACTTTAAGCCGTAGCGCATAAGGCTGCCCCGTCATGATACGTCGGTCGCATTCGTCATCGGTAAGATGACGGCAGGTGCCAGGATAGACCGGGCCCTCGGGGCCATGCGGTGCCGTAATGGCGGCGGCGATGTCGGCGCGGGTGCAGAAGCAGGGATAGATCAGACCGCACCGCTCCAACATATCGAGCGCGGCGCGATAATCGGCGAAATGCTGCGACTGGCGCCGCACCGGCTGCTCCCAGGTCAGACCGAGCCACGCCAGGTCTTCGAAAATGGCGGCGACGAATTCCTCGCGGCAGCGGCCGGCATCGATGTCCTCGATACGCAGCAGGAAACGGCCGCCGCTATCCCGGGCCGCCTGCCACCCGGCCAGCGCCGAGCGGGCATGGCCCAGATGCAGCAGCCCGGTCGGGCTGGGCGCGAAGCGTGTCACCTGCTTGTCCACCAGCTTGTCCACGTCCACGACATTAGCCAAGATGCCGGCCGCCGCAACCTGCCGGGACTGCCATGGCCACGATGCTGAAGCTGACACCCAAGCGCCTGAAGAAAGGCCTGGCGCATCTCGCCGCCGTCGACCCCGACATGGCGCGTGCCATCGCCGAGGTCGGCCACCCGCCGATGCGCAGCTCCGATCCCGGCTTCGCCACCCTGCTGCGCTCGATCATGGGCCAGCAGGTCTCGGTCCATGCCGCGCGCAGCATCTGGGAGAAACTCAACCGGCTGGTATCGCCGATGACGCCGGAGACCATGATGGCGGCTTCCGACGCCACCTTGCGCGAAGCGGGCCTGAGCGCGCAGAAGGCGCGCTACGCCAAGGCGCTGGCCGCCGACATCGTCGAGCGGCGGCTGGATTTCGATGGCGTGCACCTGATGGAAGACGAAGCCGCCATCGCCGAGCTGAGCAAGGCGCTGGGCGTGGGGCGCTGGACGGCGGAGATCTACCTGATGTTCGCGCTGGGCCGGGTCGACATCATGCCGGGCAACGACCTGGGCCTGATCACCGCCGCGCATCACCTCAAGGGCCTGCGCAAGCGGCCCGACGAGAAGAAGCTGCGCCGCATCGCCGAGGCGTGGAAGCCGTGGCGCTCGGTGGCCAGCCTTGTGCTGTGGCACTACCGGCACAACATGCCGGACTGGTCCGAGCCGGGCCAAAAGAAGGCCGCGCCCAAGGCGGCGAAGAAGACGGTGAAGAAAGTCGCAAGGAAAGCGGCGCGGAAGAAAGCCGGGAAAGCGAAAGACAAATGAGCAGCTTCTTCGAACTCACCGGGCCGGAAGCGCCGCCGGGCGGCGCGGTCGAGCGGCTGGTGATCCTGCTGCACGGCTACGGCGCCGACGGCAACGACCTGATCGGCCTGGCTGGAGTCTGGGCGCCGCTGCTGCCGGGCACCCTGTTCGCCGCGCCCAACGCGCCCTCGCCCTGCGCCGAGAACCCGATGGGTTTCCAGTGGTTCCCGATCGGCCGGCTCGATCCGGAGATCATGATCGAAGGCGCGCGCAACGCCGCGCCGATCCTCGATGCCTATATCGACAGTCAGCTCGACAAGCACGGGCTGGACGACTCGAAGCTGGCGCTGGTCGGGTTCAGCCAGGGCACCATCATGGCGCTGCATGTCGGCCTGCGTCGCGCCAGGCCGCTCGCCGGCATCGTCGGCTATTCCGGCGCGCTGGCCGGGGCCTCGGTCCTGCCCAAGGAGATCAAGAGCCGTCCGCCAGTGCTGCTGATCCACGGCGACGCCGACCCGGTGGTGCCGGTCTATGCCCTGAAATTGGCCAGCGAGGGGCTGAGGGCGGCGGGCGTCGCGGTCGATACTCATGTCGCGCGCGGCGTCGAGCATGGCATCGACGAGTCGGGCGTCGAGCTGGGCGCCCGGTTCTTGCAAGAAGTGCTGGGGTAAATTCCTCCCTTCTTCCGCTTGCAAGCGGGAGAGAGCACATCTTCTATGCCGCCTTGCGATCCACCAGCGTCAGCGCCGTCGCTTCCTCGTTCTTCTGGTAGAGCTCGATCGCCTCCGGGCCGGTCAGCGACGTGTCGGGCGCCCGGCCGTCGCCATGGGCGATCAGCGCCAGGCAGAACCATGCCAGACCCGCCTTGGCCGGCTTGATGCTCTTCTCCCAGGCCGTGCCGTCGCCGCCGGCCAATACTTTATTTGGCAAGTCGGTCTCCACGCACATCGGCCGGCCCAGCCCCACGACATCGAGTGCCCCCGATGCCAGCGCCGCCTCCATCGCCGCGCGGGAGCGGAAACCGCCGGTCACCATCAGCGGCACTTTCGACACCTTCCTGATCTGCTCGGCATATTCCATGAAATAGGCCTCGCGCTTGACCGTGCTGCCGGCCACGGCGGTGCCTTCGGAGGTCTTCGACCCCATCATCGACGGCTCCTCGTAATTGCCGCCGGAAATCTCCAGCAGGTCGAGCCCCGCCGCCTCCAGCCAGCGCACCACCTGCAGGCAGTCGGCGTTGCTGAAGCCGCCCTGCTGGAAGTCCGACGAATTGAGCTTCACCGAGATCGGGAAGGATGGCCCCACGGCCTGGCGCGTCTGGCGCACAATCTCGAGCAACAGCCGCGCGCGGTTCTCCAGCGAGCCGCCCCACTGGTCGCCGCGCTGGTTGACCAGCGGCGACAGGAACTCGCTCAGCAGATAGCCATGCGCGGCATGAATCTGCACGCCGGTAAAACCTGCTTCCTTGGCCGTCGCCGCCGCCTGGACGAAGCGGCGGATGACGTCCTCGATCTCCGGCTCGGTCATGGCGCGCGGCGGCGCGAAGGCGCTCTCCGGCAGGTTGCGCAGCTTCACCGCGGAGGGCGCGATCGGCTGCTCGCAGATGCGGCGCGGCGTCTGGCGGCCGGGATGGTTGATCTGCATGAACAGCGCCGTGCCGTTCTGCGTGCCGGCCCTGGCATAGGCGCGCAATTGTTCCAGCCCGCCATTGCCGTCGATCGCCACATTGCCCGGCCGTTCGAGATAGCGCCGATCGACCTGCACATTGCCGGTCACCACCAGCCCGGCGCCGCCCTGGGCCCATTTCCCGTACAGCCGCTCGTGGCGCGGGGTAGCCCGGTTCATGCCGTCCGCCAGTCCCTCGGTCAGCGGCGCCTTGCCGAAGCGATTCTTCAGCACCATTCCGCACGGCAGGGCGAGAGGCTGGGCTAATGGATCGTTGGCGGTTGCCATGGCGCGTCCTGTGATCGAAGGTTGTGCCAATCACAGTGGAGGAAGCGATGGCGGAAAGCCAGATTGACGGGTTCTGCGATCCGAAATTCCAGGCCGTGCGCGATGCCTTCGTCGAGAATTTTCGCAGCCGCGAGGAATTGGGCGCCAGCGTCTGCCTGACCCTGGGCGGCAAGACTGTGGTCGATCTGTGGGGCGGCTTCGCCGACGAAGCCCGGACCAGGCCGTGGCACAGGAACACGATCTCCATCGTGTTCTCCTGCACCAAAGGCGCCACCGCGCTCTGTGCCCACATCCTGAAAAGTCGCAACCAGATCGACTACGACGCGCCGGCGTCGCGCTATTGGCCCGACTATGCGCAGGCCGGCAAGGAAGCCACCACCGTGCGCATGATGCTGGACCATTCCGCCGGTGCGGCGGCGCTGCGCGAGACCGTGCGCAAGGACGGCGCCAACGACTGGAACTATATGGTCGGCCTGCTGGAGAAGCAGGAGCCGTTCTGGCAGCCCGGCACGCGCAACGGCTATCACGGCCTGACCTTCGGCTGGACGGTGGGCGAGATCGTGCGCCGCGTTTCGGGCCAGTCGCTGGGCACTTTCTTTCAGAACGAGGTCGCCCGACCGCTGGGCATCGATTTCTGGATCGGCCTACCCGAAGACCAGGAACATCGCGTGGCGCCGATGATCCGCTATGCCTGGCCCGCCGACACCGCGCTGCCCAAATTCCTGCAGGCGGTGGTCAAGGACAAGACTTCGATCCCGGCGCTGTTCCTGCTCAACAGCGGCGGCTTCATGGCCAACGGCGCTAACAGCCGGGCCGGCCATGCCGCCGAGATCGGCGCCGCCAACGGCATCTCCAACGCCCGCGGCCTGGCCGGCATGTATCAGCCGCTGGCCAATGGCGGCGGCAAGCTGGTCGACCGGGACACGCTTTCGGAGATGGGCCGGGTGGCGATGGCGACGCATTTCGACGCCACCTTGTGCATCCCGACCCGCTTCGCGCTGGGCTTCATGAAGTCGATGGACAACAGGAAGCGCAGCGACGGCGCGGCGATCATGCCGGGCATCGACAGCGTGATCCTGAGCGATGCCGCGTTCGGCCATGTCGGCGCCGGCGGCAGCATCGGCTTCGCCGATCCCGACTGCGGCATGAGCTTCGGCTACAGCATGAACCGCATGGGCGCGGGCATCCTGCTCAACCCGCGCGGCCAGGCGCTGGTCGATGCCGCCTATCGTTGCCTGGGCTATCGCGACAACCACAGCGGCGTGTGGCGGCAATAAATTCGCTACAGGGTTATGACAAGGCGGTAGCGTTACACGATACCGTCACACCCAACCTATTGTGTTTTCCCATTCGGTTGGCCAGAATACCCGCATGTTCGAGCGTCCGATCGCAGAACGACAACGCAGGAGACTGAGGCGTGACCGCGCCGCCTGACTCCTGCCCGGCATTGGTGCTCAATGCCGATTTCCGGCCGCTCAGCTATTTCCCGTTGTCGCTGTGGTCCTGGCAGGACGCCATCAAGGCGGTGTTTCTCGACCGCGTCAGCGTGATCTCCGAATACGACCGCACCATCCGCAGTCCCAGCCTGCAGATGCGCCTGCCCAGCGTGATCGCGCTCAAGGAATACATTCCCGCCGCGCGCCGGCCGGCCTTCACGCGCTTCAACGTGTTCCTGCGCGACAAGTTCGAGTGCCAGTATTGCGGCCACTCCTTCGGCGCCCACGACCTGACCTTCGACCACCTGATCCCGCGCTCCCTGGGCGGGCGCACCACCTGGCTCAACGTCGTGGCCGCCTGCGCACCCTGCAATCTGCGCAAAGGCAACCGGCTGGCCCATCAGGCCGGAATGCACCCGATCCGCCTGCCCGACGAGCCCAGTTCGGCGGAGCTGCAGGAGAACGGCCGCGGCTTTCCGCCCAACTACCTGCATCAGAGCTGGCGCGACTTTCTTTATTGGGATAGCGAATTGGAGCCGGCATAATCTTTCCAGACGCGCCGCCCCAGGGTGGCGATTGCTGGGAGGATGCCATGCCGTTCGACTTGCCTGCCGGTGACCCGCGGTCGCTGGGCCTCGATCCCGCCGCGCTCAACCGCCTGATCGAAACCATCGAGAAGCAGATCGACGAGGGCTGGTATCCCGGCTGCGAGATCGCCATCGCGCGCAACGGTCGCTTCGCGCTGACGCGGCATTTCGGCAATGCCCGCACCGTGCCCCAGCCGGTCAAGGCCGACGACCGCACCCTGTGGCTGCTCTATTCCAACACCAAGGTGATCACCGCCGCCGCGCTGTGGCAACTGGTCGAGCGCGGCAAGCTGCGCTTCACCGACACGGTCGCCGAGCACCTGCCGGGCTTCGCCAGGAACGGCAAGCAAAACATCACGGTGCTGCAGGTCATCACCCACCAGGGCGGCTTCCCCGATGGCAGCTTTCCGCCCGATAGCTGGCTGGACATCGAGAAGCGGCGGGAGGCTGCCGCCAACCTGACGCTGCAATGGACCCCCGGCTCGCAGGTCTCCTACCACCCGCTGGCGGCGCATTGGGTGATCGCCGCGCTGATCGAGGCCGTGACCGGCCGCGACTTCAAGGACGTGATCCGCGAGGAGCTGCTCGAACCGCTGGGCCTGGCCGACCAGATCCATGTCGGCCTGCCCGATGCGGAGCACGGCCGCGCCGTCGACATGCACACGCCCGAGGGCGACGATCCGCTGAAGCTGATCCCGCTCAAGGACAGCAACAACTCGCTGTGGCGGCGGGCCGGCGCGCCGGGCGGCGGCGGCTATGCCACGGCGCGCGCCATGGCGACTTTCTATCAGATGCTGCTGGCCGGCGGCTCGCTCAACGGCACGCGCGTGCTGTCGCCGGCGGTGATCCGCCACGCCACGCAGAATTTCACCGGCGACCGGGTCGATCTCTATATGGGCATGCCGATGCATCGCGGCCTGGGCCCGCACCGCCGCGGCACCACGCCGACCATCCGCGGCCTGGGCGCGCTGGCGACGCCGGAGACCTTCGGCCATGGCGGCGTCGGCTCGTCCTATTGCTGGGCCGATCCGCGCTCGGGCGTGTCGTTTGCCTATCTCACCAACGCCCGCCAGCCCGATCCGTGGCATTCCCAGCGACTGGACACGATCTCCAACTTCGTGCACGCGGCGATCGTGGGTTAGACATCATCCCGAGCGTAGGATCTTGCTTCAGCGGCGCGCGGTTCACGGCGATGAGCGGCAAACGCGGCAGCAAGATGCTTCGCTCAGCATGGGGTTATTTCAACTGTTCCTTCTCGCCCTATTTTAAAGGCGGCTCTTCGCCGCGCGGCAGCGGCATGCGGAACACGTTGAGGGTCAGCGACACCAGGCAGTAATAGCCGATCACGCCCACCAGTTCGACTACGGTGGGCTCGCCGAACAGCGCCACGGCGCGGGCATAGGTCTCGTCGGTCACGTAGTGCAGCGCATAGGCCTCGTTGCAGAAATCGTAGATCGCCGCTTCGTCGTCGGCCATCGCGGCCGGCCGCTGGCGCACCCGGATCGCCTCGATGATCGCGTCGGCCAGCCCGGCCTCGCGCGCCATGCGGGCATGGGCGTACCACTCGAACTGCGCCGTCCAGTGCCGCGCCGTCATCAGGATGGCCAGCTCCGAGAGTCGTTTGGGCAGGGAGGTGTTGAAGCGGCAGAACTCGCCCAGCTTCTGCGCCCGGTCGGCCAGCGCCGGGCTGCGCAGCCAGGCGGCGAACGGCCCGCCGATGCCGCCGCGCGGCCCGGCCAGGATGTCGTCATGGACCTTTTTCTGCTCGGGCGTGAGCCTGGCCGGTTCCAGCGGCGCCAGACGCGACATGGCAATCTCCCTTGACGTTACAGCGCCGACCAGCCCGGCTCCTCGCGGTCGAGGATGCGCTTGAGGGCGGCGAAATGGTAGTCGGCCTGCTGGCTTTCGCCGGCCATCTGGCGCGCGGTCTTCTGCACGATCTGGGTCGGCACGACGGCCAGCTTGCGGCCGGTCGACATCGCCAGCACCTGGAGCTGGGCGGCGCGCTCCAGGTAATAAAGCTCGTCGAACGCCATGGCGACGCTGGGACCGCTGACGATCACGCCGTGATTGCCGAGCAAGGCGATATCGGCCGCGCCCATCGCCCGGCACAGCCGGTCGCCCTCGCTGTCGTCCAGCGCCAGGCCGTTATAGGCGTCGTCATAGGCGATGCGGTTGTGGAAGCGCAGCGCGTTCTGGCTGCACATCTCCAGCCGACCGCCTTCGATCGCGGTCAGCGCCGTGGCATAGGGCATGTGGGTGTGCAGCACCGCCCTGGCATTGGGCTTGCCCAGATGGATGCGGGCGTGGATGAAGAAGGCGGTGGGCTCGACCGGATGACGCCCTTCGATCACCTTGCCGCGGGCATCGCTCAGCACGATGTCGCCGGCCGTGACCTCGGACCAGTGCAGGCCCTGCGGATTGATCAGAAAGCGGTCGCTCGTGCCTGGCGCCACGACGCTGAAATGGTTGCACACGCCCTCGTGCAGCCCCAGCCGCGCCGCCCAGCGCAATGCGGCGGCCAGATCGATGCGCGCCTGGTCGATCGGATTCATCTCGCTCCCCATGTCCGAGGATAGAGCGGCGGCGGCCGCGCCAAAAGGCCCCGGCCAATGTTCGTTGTGCGTCCGGTGGCGCCCGGCGCGGTCGTGCTAGAATCGGGTCGACAGCCAGATCGCCAGGCGCGAAGCCGCCTTGACCCCGGCCGACAGCAGCGGATAGCCCAGCGTGTCTTCGGCGCCGTGCTTCAGCGCCTCGTCGCGATGGTGCAACTCGTCGGCGCGGAAGCCGTCGATGGTGTTGCGCAGTTCCTTCTCGTCGTCGCCCAGCGCGGCCACCTGGTCGGCATAGTGCCGGTCGATCACTTCCTCGACCGCGACGGTGCAAGCCATGGCCGCTTTCTCGCCCAGCAGGGCGGTGGCGGCGCCCAACGCGAAGCCGGCGACATGCCAGATCGGCTGCAGCAGAGTCGGCCGCACCCGGCGTTCGACCAGCAGCCGGTCGAAGGCGGCCTTATGCGCCTCCTCCTGCCGCGCCATGGTGGCGATGGCGCGCTGGCTCTTGTGCCGGGTGCGCCGGCGCCGCTTCATCACCGCGAGCTGGCCGGCATAGATGCGCACGGCGCCGTATTCGCCGGCGTGATCGACCCGCAGCATGCGGGCAATGGTATCGGCCGGTTCGCGATCGCCCGGCTGCCGGCCCTCGCCGGTCACGGCGGGCGATTTGACGTCGATGTCGCTCATGCCGCTCTCCGTCCGCGCAGCACCGGCAAGGATGCCAGCAAAGCCACGCCCAGGGACACGCCCAGGGATACGATCGCGTTCCAGCCGGCCATCGAAATGCCGAACAGCGACCAGGGAATCTCGTCGCAGCGCACCACCGGCGTGCCCATCAGCCGCCTGGTCGCCTCTTCGGTCGACAGGCCGGTCAGCGAGCCGCCCGAGCAGCCCGTGGGCCCTGCCCACCATTTCTGTTCGACGCCGGCATGGAAGATGCCAATGCCGCCCGACACGGCCAGCGCCAATACGGCCAGGCCGGCCAGCAGCCAGCCGAGGCGGCCGCGCACCGCGATGGCGGCGATCGCCAGCACCAGCGCCGCACCATGGGCATAGCGCTGGTCCATGCACAGATCGCACGGCGCCAGCCCGCCCAGGAACTGGAAGCCCAGCGCGCCCAGCAGCAGCGCGCCGCTGGCAAGGAAGACGACCAGGGCCAGCCGCGCCGGGCGGTCGAGCCAGTTTGTTGCAGAAGCGATGGCGCTCATGGATCGGATCCTATTGCCCGAACTATGGCCGGCGCGAGGCGGACGCGCCAGCGGCGCGCTTGCCGCAGGCTAGGCCAGATACTTGACCACCACGAAGCCGCCGACCAGCGCGATCAGGAAGGCCCAGGTCACCAGGGCCAGGCGCTTCTCGATGAAATGCCGGATCGGCTCGCCGAAGCGCCACAGCAGCGCCGCCTCGACGAAGAAGCGCACGCCGCGCGTCACGGCCGAGGCCCAGACGAAGGTGAACAGGTCGAAATGCGCCACGCCGCTGGCGATGGTCACCAGCTTGTAAGGGATGGGCGTCAGTCCCTTGATCAGGATGATCCAGGTGCCGTAGCGCTCGAACTCGGCGCGGAAATTGTCGAGCGCGCTCTGCAGGCCATAAGTCCGCACCACCCATTCGCCGATGGTCTCGAAGGCGAAATAGCCGATCGCATAGCCCAGCAGCCCGCCCAGCACCGAGGCAGTGGTAGCGGTGGCGGCGATCGCGAAGGCCCGCCGTCGGTTGGCCAGCACCATCGGCACCAGCATGATGTCAGGTGGGATCGGGAAGAACGAGCTCTCGGCGAAGGAAATGATCGCCAGCGCCGGCAGGGCGCGCCGGTCGCCCGCCAGTCGCATCATCCAGTCGTAAAGACGCTTCATGAACCGCCCGTCCACAATCCCGTCCGCAATCCGGTGGCGCTGTGTACCAGCCGCCCCGCCGGGCGGCAATCGCCTGGCGCCGCGCCGAACGGCCGGCGCAGCCTGCCGGCGCAGCCTCATGCTGCGCGGCGGCGTCTGTTCGACTGGCGGCGGGGCCTGCGCGCCCGGCAACCGGCAAATCCGGGCCGCCGGGTTTGCCGCCTGGGGCTTTGTCCTGTAAGGAAAGGCCTCGGGAGTTCGGGCGTTCCTGTCGGCCAGGGATTGATGACGAAACACTGGAAAGCCTTCGTCGCGCTGGCGCTGCTGATCGTCGTCGGGGTCGGTGCCTATTGGTACCAGACCCGCGATTCGTCGGGCCTCGGCAGCAGCTCCACGGCCGACCAGCGGCCGGTCGATACTTCGCCGCCCAAGCCGACCACGACCGGCTTCGCCATGCCGGTGGAGGCAACCAAGGTGACGGTGCGCCCGGCGCGCCGCTCGACCACCGCGGTCGGCACGTTCCGCTCCTTCGAGTCGGTGATCGTGCGACCCGAGGTTTCCGGCCGCATCGTCGAGTTCGCCTTCAAGGAAGGCGAGAAGGTGAAAGCCGGCGCGGTGCTGGTCCGACTGGACGACACGCTGGAACGGGCCACGCTGTCCCAGGCCAAGTCGCAACTCGAGCTCGCCAAATCGAATTTCGAGCGCGCCCAGACCTTGCTGGCGCGCAATGCCGGCACGGTCAAGGCGCTGGACGAGGCGCGCGCGCAGCTGCAGACCAGCCAGGCGGCGCTCGACCTGGCGCAGGCGCGGTTGGACAAGATGACATTGACGGCGCCGTTCGACGGCACCCTGGGGCTGCGCAAGGTCAGCGTCGGCGCCTATCTGGCGCCCGGCGCCGAAATCGTCAATCTCGAGCAGACCGATCCGCTCAAGATCGATTTCCGCGTGCCGGAGATTTTCCTGCCGGCGATCAAGGTCGGCGCACGCGTCGCGGTGCGGGCCGACGCCTTTCCCGGCCGCGCCTTCGAGGGCGAGATCTACGCCATCGATCCGCTGGTCGACGAGGCCGGCCGCTCGATCGTCATGCGCGCCCGCATCGCCAATCCCGAAGACGTGCTGCGGCCCGGCCTGTTCGCGCGCATCGACCTGGCGCTCGACGTCCGGCCTGAAGCGATCTTCGTCCCCGAGCAGGCGATCGTGCCAGTCGGCGACGACGCCTATGTGTTCAAGGTGATCGACGAGAAGGCCGTGCTGTCGAAGGTCGAGCTGGGCATGCGACGCACCGGCCAGGTCGAGGTGCTGGGCGGGCTGAAGGACGGCGACATGGTCGTGACGGGCGGCCTGCTGAAGATCAAGGACGGCTCCGCCGTTACGGTGGTGCCCAGCGAGACGCGCACCGACATCGCACCGCGCACCGGCGGCCAGCCGGGCGCCCCGTCGTCCGGTCAGAACGATCCCCCGCCTGCCGCCAAGACCAACTGACGGGGCGCCGGCATGACCCTCCCCGAACTTTCGGTTCGCCGGCCGGTCTTCGCTACCGTGCTCAGCCTGGTGATCACCCTGGTGGGCCTGATCAGCTTCCAGCGCCTGACGGTGCGCGAATATCCCAATATCGACGAGCCGGTGGTCACGGTGCAGACCACCTATCGCGGCGCCTCGGCCGAGATCATCGAAAGCCAGATCACCGTGCCGCTGGAGGATTCGCTGTCCGGCATCGACGGCATCGACATCCTGAGCTCGGTCAGCCGCGACGAAACCAGCCAGATCACGGTGCGCTTCCGCCTCGGTCGCGATCCGGATTCTGCCGCCGCCGAAGTGCGCGACCGCGTCGGGCGCGTGCGCAAGCAGCTGCCCGACGACATCGACGAGCCGGTGATCGCCAAGGTCGAGGCCGACGCCCAGCCGATCATCTATCTGGCTTTCTCCTCCGACAAGCATTCGCCGCTGGAGATCACCGACTACGCCGACCGCTTCGTCAAGGACCGGCTGCAGAACATCCCTGGCGTTTCCGAAGTGCGCATCTTCGGCGAGCGGCGCTATTCGATGCGCCTGTGGCTCGACCCGGTGCGGCTGGCGGCCTACAAGATGACGCCGCAGGACATCGAGAACGCGCTGCGCGCCCAGAACGTGGAAATCCCCGCCGGCCGCATCGAGAGCCGCTTGCGCGAGTTCACGATCGTGGCCCAGACCGACCTGCGCTCGCCCGCCGAGTTCGAGAAGATCGTGCTGCGCAACGCCGAAGGCTACCTGGTGCGGCTGGGCGACGTCGGGCGGGCCGAGCTCGGCCCGGCTAATACCCGCTCGGTGGTGCGCTTCAACGGCAAGACCGCGGTCGCCATCGGCATCATCAAGCAGGCCACCGCCAATCCGCTCGACGTTTCCAAGGGCGTGCGCGAGGCCATGCCGCGCATCCTGGCCGAAGCGCCGCAAGGCATGTCGGTGGGCATCGCCTACGACACCTCGATCTTCATCCAGAAATCGATCAGCAACGTGTTCCACACCATCGGCGAGGCCATGCTGCTGGTGGTGCTGGTGATCTTCCTGTTCCTGCGCTCGGTGCGCGCCACGATCATCCCGCTGGTCACCATCCCGGTGTCGCTGATCGGCGCGTTCTCGATCATGCTGCTGTTCGGCTTCTCCATCAACACGCTGACCTTGCTGTCGATGGTGCTGGCGATCGGCCTGGTGGTGGACGATTCGATCGTCATGCTGGAGAACATCAGCCGCTACGTCGAACGGGGCATGAAGCCGTTCGAGGCGGCGCTGAAGGGCGCGCGCGAGATCGCCTTCGCCGTGATCGCGATGTCGATCACCCTGGCCGCAGTCTACGTGCCGGTGGCGTTCCAGACCGGCCGCACCGGCCGGCTGTTCGCCGAGTTCGCGCTGACCCTGGCCGGCGCCGTGCTGGTGTCGGGCTTCGCCGCGCTGACCCTGTCGCCGATGCTGTCGTCGCTCTTGCTGAAGCACCAGCAGCACGGCCTGATCTTCCGCGCCGGGGAGCGGGCGCTGGACGGGCTCAATGCCGGCTATCGCCGCGCGCTCGGCGCGGTGCTCAAGTTGCGCTGGGCGGTGGTGGTGCTGTGGTTCGCCATGGTCGGCGTGTTCGTGGCGCTGTTCGCCGGCATGCCGCAGGAGCTGTCGCCGGTCGAGGATCGCGGCGTGATCTACACGATCGCGTTCGCGCCCGAGGGCTCGACCATCGACTACACCTTCGCCAACGCCCAGAAGATCGAGGACTACCTGTTCGCGGTGCCGGAAGTGGAAACCGCCTTCTTCCAGTCCGGCTATCCGTTCGTCACCCGCGCCTCCTCCTTCGCCCGGCTGAAGGATTGGGACGAGCGAACCCGCTCCCAGCAGCAGATCGTGGCCGAGTTGCAGCCGCAGATCGCCTCGATCCCAGGCGTGGCCGGCTTCCCGAGCAATCCGCCGTCGCTGGGCCAGAGCGTGGTCGACCGCCCGGTGCAGTTCGTGCTGCAGACCTCGGGCACCTACCAGAACCTGGAAAAGGCGATGGACCAGCTGGTCGATGCGGCAGGCAGGAGCGGGCTGCTGCAGAACTTCGAGACCGACCTCAAGCTCAACAAGCCGCAGATCCGCCTGGTGGTCGATCGCGACAAGGCAGCCGATCTGGGCGTGCCGATCGAGGCGATCGGCCGCACGCTCGAGACCATGATGGGCGGCCGTCAGGTCACGCGCTTCAAGCAGAACGGCAAGCAATACGACGTCATCGTCCAGATCGCCGACGTCGATCGCACCAACCCCGACGACCTGACCACGATCTTCGTCAAGAGCAACTCGGGGCAGATGATTCCGCTCTCCAACCTGGTGAAGTTCGCCGAGACGGTGGCGCCCCGCGAGCTCAATCACTTCAACAAGCTGCGCTCGGCCACGCTCAACGCCAACCTGACGGCAGGTCACTCGCTGGGCGAGGCGCTGCAGTTCCTGCAAGACCAGGTACGCAACCTTCCCTCCGGCACGACCTACGACCTGGGCGGCCAGAGCCGCGAGTTCCGCACCGCCAGCGGCGGCTTCCTGACCTTGTTCGTGCTGGCGATGATCTTCATCTTCCTGGTGCTGGCGGCACAGTTCGAGAGCTTCATCGATCCGCTCATCATCATGCTGACGGTGCCGCTGGCCGCGGTGGGAGCCTTGCTGGCGCTGCGCCTGAACGACGGCACGATCAACGTCTACAGCCAGATCGGCCTGGTCACCTTGGTCGGCCTGATCACCAAGCACGGCATCCTGATCGTCGAATTCTCCAACCAGCTGCGCGACCAGGGGGAAGGCAAACTGCAGGCGGTGGTCGAAGCGGCGGCGCTTCGTTTGCGACCCATTCTCATGACCACCGGCGCCATGGTGCTGGGCTCCATTCCGCTGGCCCTTGCCACGGGCGCCGGAGCGGAGAGCCGGCAGCAGATCGGCTGGGTGATCGTGGGCGGCCTGCTCTTCGGTACCCTGCTGACGCTGTTCGTGGTGCCCAGCGCCTATATGCTGCTGTCGGGCAGTCGCGAACGCCATGCCCGTAGCGCCAAGGCGGCCGCGTCGACGGCTGCAGGCGGCCATGGGCCAAGGCAAAGCTGAACGGGACAAGGCAGCCGAGCAATAAAAATAGGCTCGAAAGCGGACAATTCGCCCCGGATTTGCGGGTCTCCGCGATGCACTTCCTGCTTCAATCACCGGCCGAACGCGCTATAAACGGACCGAGGGACAGATCCTGCCCGGCATGTTCGGGCGGGACTGGGGATGGTCAGTGCATCAACCGCCTGGCAACCGGTAGCGAAGGCCGGTGCGAGCGATCGTGTTTGGCCGCCTTTTTGCAATGTTCGCCGTGTAGGAAAGTGTCGCCGCCCCGGCGACGCTGGAGTGTGCGGCCGCATGTGGTTGAGGGCTTATGGGACTGCCGGCTAAGCAAGGACTGTACGATCCGAAGAACGAGCACGATTCGTGCGGCATCGGTTTTGTGGTCAACATCAAGAATCGAAAAAGCCACGACATCGTGCGTCAGGGTCTGCAGATCCTGCTCAACCTGGACCATCGCGGCGCGGTCGGGGCCGACCCGCTATGCGGCGACGGCGCCGGCATCCTGTTGCAGATGCCCGATGCGCTGCTGCGCGCCGATTGCGCCGAGCACGGCATCAACCTGCCCGAGCCGGGCGACTACGGCGTCGGCATGGTGTTTCTGCCGCGCGTACCCCAGGCGCGCGAAGCGGCCGAACTGCTGATCGAGAAGACGGTGGCGCGCGAAGGCCAGCAACTGCTGGGCTGGCGCGACGTGCCGGTCAACAGCGCCATCCTGGGCAACACGGTACGCTCGGTTGAGCCGCTGGTGCGCCAGGTCTTCGTGGCGCGCGGCGCCAACTGCGCCGCCGACGATGCTTTCGAGCGCAAGCTGTTCGTGATCCGCAAGCAGATCCAGATCGGCGTGCGCAACCTGTCCGGCGAGAGCCGCCTGCCCGGCATCGTCGACACCTATATCCCGTCGATGTCGTCCCGCACCGTGGTCTACAAGGGCATGCTGCTGGCGACGCAAGTCGGCGAGTACTATCTCGACCTCAAGGACGAGCGGCTGGTCTCGGCGCTGGCCATGGTGCATCAGCGCTTTTCGACCAATACTTTCCCGTCGTGGCGGTTGGCGCACCCCTATCGCATGGTGTGCCACAACGGCGAGATCAACACCCTGCAAGGCAACGTCAACTGGATGGCGGCGCGGCGCCATTCGATGAGCTCGCCGGTGCTGGGCGAGGACCTGGCCAAGCTGTGGCCGCTGATCGCCGAGGGCCAATCCGACACCGCCTGCTTCGACAACGCGCTCGAACTGCTGGTGATGGGCGGCTATTCGCTGCCGCACGCCATGATGCTGCTGATCCCCGAGGCGTGGGCCGGCAATCCGCTGATGGACGAGGAGCGGCGCGCCTTCTACGAATACCATGCCGCGCTGATGGAGCCGTGGGACGGCCCGGCGGCGATGGCCTTCACCGACGGCCGCACCATCGGCGCCACCCTCGACCGCAACGGCCTGCGCCCGGCGCGCTATGTCGTGACCGACGACGACACGGTGGTAATGGCGTCCGAGGAAGGCGTGCTGCCGATCCCGCAGGAGCGCATCGTCAAGAAGTGGCGCCTGCAGCCGGGCAAGATGCTGCTGATCGACCTCGACAAGGGCCGCATCGTCGACGACGCCGAGATCAAGCGCGAGCTGGCTTCGGCCAAGCCGTACAAGGAATGGCTGGCGCGCACCCAGTTCGTGCTGGAGGAGCTGCCGGCGGTGCCGACGCCGCAATTCAATACGCGCGAATCGCTGCTCGATCGCCAGCAGGCCTTCGGCTACACCCAGGAAGACCTCAATTTCTTCCTCGAGCCGATGGCCAGGGACGGCGACGATCCGATCGGCTCGATGGGCACCGACACGCCGATCGCCGTGCTGTCGCGCAAGCCGCGCCTGCTCTACAACTATTTCAAGCAGCGTTTCGCCCAGGTCACCAATCCGCCGATCGATCCGATCCGCGAAGAGCTGGTGATGTCGCTGGTGTCGATGATCGGCCCGCGGCCCAACCTGCTGGGCATGAGCCAGGACGGCGCGCATTGGCGCCTGGAAGTCCGCCAGCCGATCCTGACCAACGAGGATCTCGCCAAGATCCGCAACATCGGCACGCTGGTCAACGATGCCTTCCGCACCGTGACGCTCGACATGTGCTATCCCGCCGCCGAGGGCGCGGCAGGCATGGAAAAGGCCCTGGAGCGGCTGGCCGGCGAAGCCCACAAGGCGGTCAGCGACGGCAGCAATATCCTGATCCTGTCCGACCGCGGCGCGGATCGCCACCATATCGCCATCCCGGCGCTGCTGGCGGTCTCGGCCGTGCACCACCACCTGATCCGGGCCGGGCTGCGCACCGAGACCGGGCTGGTGCTGGAGACCGGCGAGGCGCGCGAGGTGCATCACATGTGCCTGCTGGCCGGCTACGGCGCGGAGGCCATCAATCCTTACCTGGCGTTCGAGACCATCGACCAGCTGGCCCAGGCCAACCCAGCGATCACGCGCGAGAAGGCCTACAAATCCTACATCAAGGCGCTCGACAAGGGCCTGCTGAAGGTCATGTCCAAGATGGGCATCTCGACCTACCAGTCCTATTGCGGCGCGCAGATCTTCGATGCCATCGGCCTGTCGCACGAATTCCTGACGCATTATTTCACCGGCACGGCTTCGGCGGTCGAAGGCGCTGGGCTGGCGCAGATCGCCGGCGAAGCGGTCGAGCGCCACCGCCAGGCGTTCGGCGACAACCCGATCTATCGCCACCAGCTCGATGTCGGCGGCGACTATGCGCTGCGCCTGCGCGGCGAGGAGCATGTCTGGAATCCCGACACGGTGGCCAAGCTGCAGCACGCCGTGCGCGGCAATTCGGCTGCCACCTATCGCGAATTCGCCAACCTGATCAACGATCAGTCGGAGCGGCTGATGACCTTGCGCGGGCTGTTCAGCCTGAAGCAGGCCAAGAAGCCCGTGTCGCTGGACGAGGTCGAGCCGGCCAGGGACATCGTGCGCCGTTTCGCCACCGGCGCCATGTCGTTCGGTTCGATCAGCCGCGAGGCGCACACCACCCTGGCGGTGGCGATGAACCGGATCGGCGGCAAATCCAATACCGGCGAGGGCGGCGAGGAAGCCGATCGCTTCAAGCCGCTGCCCAACGGCGATTCCATGCGCTCGGCGATCAAGCAGGTGGCCTCGGGCCGCTTCGGCGTCACCGCCGAATACCTGGTCAATGCCGACGACATCCAGATCAAGATGGCGCAGGGCGCCAAGCCCGGCGAAGGCGGCCAGCTGCCCGGCCACAAGGTCGACCAGAACATCGCCAAGGTTCGCCACTCCACGCCCGGCGTCGGCCTGATCTCGCCGCCGCCGCATCACGACATCTATTCGATCGAGGATCTGGCACAGCTCATCTACGACCTGAAGAACGTCAATCCGCAGAGCCTGGTCTCGGTGAAGCTCGTCTCCGAAATCGGCGTCGGCACGGTCGCCGCCGGCGTCGCCAAGGCCCGCGCCGATCACGTCACCATCGCCGGTTTCGAGGGCGGTACCGGCGCGAGCCCCCTCACCTCGATCAAGCACGCCGGCTCGCCGTGGGAGATCGGGCTTGCCGAGACCCATCAGACGCTGGTGCGCGAGAGGCTGCGCTCACGCATCGCGGTGCAGGTCGATGGCGGCTTCCGCACCGGCCGCGACGTGGTGATCGGCGCCCTTCTTGGCGCCGACGAATTCGGCTTCGCCACCGCGCCGCTGATCGCCGCCGGCTGCATCATGATGCGCAAGTGCCACCTGAATACTTGCCCGGTCGGCATCGCCACCCAGGATCCCGGGTTGCGCCGCCGCTTTGCCGGCCAGCCCGAACACGTCATCAACTACTTCTTCTTCGTCGCCGAGGAAGTGCGCGAGCTGATGGCGCAACTGGGCTTCCGCAAATTCGACGACATGATCGGCCGCTCCGACCGGCTCGACATGCGCCGCGCCATCGACCACTACAAGGCGAGAGGACTGGACTTCACCCGCATCCTGCATCGGCCCGAGGCCGGACCGGACGTGGCGATCTACAATCGCGAACAGCAGGACCATGGGCTGGACAAGGCGCTCGACCTGACCCTGATCGCCGAGGCCAGGCCGGCGCTGGAGCACGGCAAGCCGGTGTCGATCCGGCTCGAAGTGCGCAACGTCAACCGCACCGTCGGCGCCATGCTGTCCGGCGAGGTGGCGCGGCGCCATGGCCACAACGGCCTGCCCGAGGACACCATCTCGATCAAGGCCCATGGCGTGGGCGGCCAGACTTTCGGTGGCTGGCTGGCGCATGGCGTCGCCATCGAGCTCGAAGGCAGCGCCAACGACTATGTCGGCAAGGGCCTGTCGGGCGGCCGCATCGCCATCTACCCGCCGCGCGAGAGCCATATCGTGCCGACCGACAACATCATCGTCGGCAACACGGTGCTGTACGGCGCCATCAGCGGCGAATGCTATTTCAGCGGCGTGGCCGGGGAGCGCTTTGCCGTGCGCAACTCCGGCGCCACGGCGGTGGTCGAGGGCGTGGGCGACCATGGCTGCGAATACATGACCGGCGGCATCGTCGTGGTGCTGGGCAGGACCGGCCGCAACTTCGCCGCCGGCATGTCGGGCGGCATCGCCTATGTGCTGGACGAGCACGGCGACTTCGAGCAGTGCTGCAACACGTCGATGGCCGAGCTCAGCAACGTCGAGGCTGTCGAGGAAGGCACCGAGACGCCGGTCGATCTCTCCGACCTGCTGCGCCACGACGCGCATCGCCTCAAGCGCCTGGTCGAGCGCCACCTGCATTACACCAACTCGGCGCGCGCCCGTGACATCCTAGCCGATTGGCCGAGCTATGTCGGCAAGTTCGTCAAAGTGATGCCGGTCGACTATCGTCGCGCGCTCACCGAGCTGCAGGCCCAGACGGCGCAACCGGCGGGATCCGCCAAGCAAACGATGAAGAATGGGAAGCCGGCCAATGGGTAAGCCGACGGGATTTCTGGAACTGCATCGGCAGGATCGCGGCTACGCCAAGGTCGCCGAGCGGGTCCGCAACTTCAAGGAATTCGTCAAGCCGCTGGGCGACGAGGGCGTCAAGGCCCAGGCCGCGCGCTGCATGGATTGCGGCATTCCGTTCTGTCACAACGGCTGTCCGGTCAACAACATCATCCCGTCGTGGAACGACCTGGTCTATCGCAACAACTGGCGCGAGGCGCTGGAGACGTTGCACTCGACCAACAACTTCCCCGAAGTAACCGGCCGCATCTGCCCCGCGCCCTGCGAAGCGGCCTGCGTGCTCACCATCAACGACGATCCGGTCACCATCAAGACCATCGAATGCGCCATCGTCGACAAGGGATTCGAGGAGGGCTGGATCGCGCCGCAGATCGCGCCGCGCCGCACCGGCAAGAAGGTGGCGGTGATCGGCTCGGGCCCGGCCGGCATGGCCGCCGCCCAGCAATTGGCGCGCGCCGGCCACAGCGTCACCCTGTTCGAGAAGAACGACCGGATCGGCGGGCTGCTGCGCTACGGCATCCCCGACTTCAAGATGGAAAAGCACCTGATCGACCGGCGCATGGAGCAGATGGCGGCCGAGGGCGTTGTCTTCCGCACCAACGCCCATGTCGGCCAGGACATCGCCGCTGCCGACCTGCTCGAGGAATTCGACGCCATCGCCCTGACCGGCGGCGCCGAACTGCCGCGCGACCTGCCGGTGCCGGGCCGCGAGTTCGGGGGCGTGCATTTCGCCATGGACTACCTGACGCCGCAGAACAAGCGCAACGCCGGCGACGCCGTTCCGGACGACCGCTTCATCTCGGCCAAGGGCAAGCATGTCGTCGTCATCGGCGGCGGCGACACGGGTTCCGACTGCATCGGCACCGCCAACCGCCAGGGCGCCGCTTCGGTGACGCAGTTCGAGATCCTGCCGCGCCCGCCGGAGCAGGAGAACAAGCCGCTGGTGTGGCCGTACTGGCCGCTGAAGATGCGCACTTCCTCCTCGCAGGAGGAAGGCGCCGAGCGCGACTTCGCCGTGGTCACTACCCATTTCGAGGCCGATGGCCAGGGTCGGGTCAAGAAGCTGTTCGCCAAACACATCGACTGGGCCAAGGGCGAGAACGGCCAGATGAAGATGGTCGACGTGCCGGGCGGCGCGTTCGAGAAGCCGGCCGAGCTGATCCTGCTGGCCATGGGTTTCACGGGACCGGTGCAGGGCGGGATGCTGAAGGATTTCGGCGTGGCGCTGGATCCGCGCGGCAACGTCGCCGCCGACACGCTGGGCTACCGCACCAGCGTCGACAAGGTGTTCGCCGCCGGCGACATGCGTCGCGGCCAGTCGCTGGTGGTATGGGCGATCCGCGAAGGCCGGCAATGCGCCCGCGCCGTCGACGAATTCCTGATGGGGCGCTCCGACCTGCCGCGCTGATCGAACGGGGCTGCCATGGCCACGCCATCGCTCGAGTTCTGGTACGAGTTCGCCAGCACCTATTCCTATCTCGCCGCTTCGCGCATCGAAGCGCTGGCGGCGGCAAGGAACGTGACGGTGCAATGGCGCCCGTTCCTGCTGGGGCCGATCTTCGCCGCCCAGGGCTGGGCCACCTCGCCCTTCAACATCTTCGAGGCCAAGGGCCGCAACATGTGGCGCGACATGGAGCGCCAGACCGCGGCGTCCGGTCTGAAGCTGGTTCGGCCCAGCGCCTTTCCGCGCAACGGCCTGTTGCCCGCCCGCGTCGCCATGATCGGCGCATCGGAAGATTGGGGACCGACCTTCACCCGGGCGGTCTATCACGCCAATTTCGCCGAGGATCGCGACATCGCCGACGCGGCGGTGATCCATTCGATCCTGCGCGAGCTCGACCTGCCGGCCGACCAGATCCTGGAACGGGCCCAGGGTGCGGAGAACAAGGACGCGCTCAAGCAGCAGACCACGCGCGCCATCGAGCTGGGCCTGTTCGGCGCGCCGAGCTTCACGGTCGGCCACGAGCTGTTCTGGGGCAACGACCGGCTCGAGCAGGCGCTCGACTGGGCCGCCAGCCAACCCGCCTGAGCCATCCCGCCTGAGCCATCCGAGAGCTGGCGATCTAGCGCCGGCCGGCGCGGCGCGCCTCGAAGTAGAGCGGCACCGACGCCGACACCAGCGCCACGATCGACAGGATCATCACCGCGGTGTAGCCGTGCGTCAGGTCGTGCACGGCCCCGCCCAGCCAGGCGCCCAGCGATCCGCCCAGCCCCATCGGCAGGGTCATGCTGCCGTAGATCCGCCCCAGATGGGGCCCGCGAAAGCGCAAGGTGGCGAGCGTCGAGATCATCGGGCCGCGCGAGCCCATGCTGATGCCGAACAGGACGACATAGGCGATCAGCAGCCAGTGGTCCTGCGGGCCGCCCAGCGCCAGCAGCGCGCCGACGCCGGCCATCGAGCAGCCATAGGAAGCCACCGCCGACACGCGCCGCCCGCCGCGATCGGCGAACCAGTTGAAGCCGATCATGCCGATCGGCATCAGCAGGCCGGCGAAGCCCGCCGCCGAGGCCGCCGCCAGCGGGGCGAAGCCGCGCTCGATCAGGTAGGCCACCACCTGCGGCGAGATCGAATAGATGCCGACCGAGGTCAGCGCGAAAGCGGCGGACAGGTTCCAGAAGGTTCCGGTGCGCAGCGCCGCCTTGAGATCGGGCGTCACCTCGCCCGGCCGGGTCGGCCAGCTCGGCCGATGCACCGCCGGATGGCCCGCCTCGATGATCTTCCACGGCAGGAACAGCAGCGGCACGAACAGGGCAAGGACGAACAGCCCCAGCACCAGATAGGCGAAACGCCAGTCGTGCTGGCCCGTCAGCCATTGCGCCAGCGGCGTCATCACCATCACGCCGACGCCGTTGGCCGAGTACGACACCGCCAGCGCCCGGCCCAGCCGGCGGTCGAACCAGCGGCCCAGCAGCGCCGCCTGCACCACGCTGCCCAGCGAGGCGCAGCCGATGCCGGCCAGCAACCCGTAGCCGGGATAGAACTGCCACACCGCATGCGCCAGCGAGGCGGCCAGGACGCCGAGGCCAAGCGACGCCACGCCGGTCAGCACCAGCACGCGCGGGCCGAAGCGGTCGACCAGCAGGCCGACCAGCGGCCCGCCGAAGCCGATGCACAGCATGGTGACGGCGAAAATGCCGGTGACGGCGGCGCGGTCGACGCCGAACTCCTGGCCGATCGGCAGCACGAACACGGAAAAGGCATCGGTGATGCCACGCGCGATCCCGCCCAGCACGAAGCACAGCACGATCAGCAGCAGGCCAAGCCGGCCGTGCCGCCGCGCGATGCTGGCGTCTTGCTGGTCCATCGCCTTGTGCCGCTAGACGATCTTGCTCTGGCGATTGGCCCAATACTTGTCGCGCAGCAGGCGCTTGTAGAGCTTGCCGGTGGGGTGGCGCGGCAGTTCGGCCTGGAAATCGACGCTGCGCGGGCACTTGATGGGGGACAGGTTCTTGCGGCAGTAGGCGATCAGCTCCTCGGCCAGCGCCGGGCCCGCGTCTTTCGTGTCGGCCGGCTGCACCACCGCCTTGACCTCCTCGCCGAAATCCTCGTTGGGCACGCCGAACACCGCGACATCGGCCACCTTGGGATGGGTGATCAGCAGATCCTCGACCTCCTGCGGATAGATGTTCACGCCGCCGGAGATGATCATGTAGGCCTTGCGATCGGTCAGGTAGAGATAGCCCTCGGCGTCGACATAGCCGACATCGCCCAGGGTCGACCACCCTTTCTCGTTGAAGGCCTGGGCGGTCTTGTCCTTGTCGTTGTGGTAGGAGAACTCGCGGCCCTCGGCGAAGTAGATCGTTCCGGGCTCGCCGGTCGGCTGCTCGTTGCCGTCCTCGTCCAGGATCTTGATCTTGCCGATCAGCGCCTTGCCGACCGAGCCCTTGTGCTTCAGCCAGTCTTCCGAGTTGATCGAGGTGAAGCCATTGCCCTCGGTGCCGGCATAGTACTCCGACAGGATCGGCCCCCACCACTCGATCATCTGCTCCTTGACCTTGATGGGACACGGCGCGGCGGCATGGATGGCGCATTTCAGCGACGAGATGTCGTATCGGTCGCGCACTTCCTGGGGCAGCTTCAGCATGCGGATGAACATGGTCGGCACGAGCTGGCTGAGATTGGCGCGATATTTCTGCACCAGCCGCAGATACTCCTCCGGGTCGAAGTGCTCCATGATGATGCTGGTGCCGCCCAGCCGCATCACCGTCATGTTGAAGCGCAGCGGGGCGGCGTGATAGAGCGGCGCCGGCGACAGGTAGATGGTGTGCTCGCCGGTGTTGTAGAGCATCTTGTTCAGCACCAGCAGCGGATTGGGCGTGTCGATCGGCTCGTTGGCGAACGGCACCTTGACCCCCTTGGGCCGGCCGGTGGTGCCCGAGGAATAGAGCATGTCGTGGCCCGCCACCTGGTCGGCGATCGGCGTGGTCGGCATCGCCGCGCGCGCCGCCTCGAACGACTCGTAGCCCGGCATGTCGCCGGCGATCGAATAGTAATGCTGCACATTGGCAAACTTGCCGGCCAGCTTGCCGGCCGCCGGCTCCAGCGCCTTGGCAGCGATGAACGCCTTGGCGCCGCAATCCTTGACGATGTAGTCTATCTCCGCCGCCGTCAGACGCGAGCTCATCGCCGTGTAGTAGAGGCCGCAGCGCTGCGCCGCCCAGCACACTTCGTAGAAGCGCGCATTGTTGTCGGAGAACAGCGCGATGTGATCGCCCGGCCTGAGCCCGATCGAGCGGAACAGATGCGCGCCCTGGTTCGATCGCGCCTCGAGCTGGCCGTAGGTGACCGTCTCGCCCGTCGAGGCCATGATATAGGCCGGCTTGTCGGGATGGGTGCGCGCGTGGATCGACGGATGCATGGCAACTCCAGGGTTACCCTGGATTTATAGCGCAAAGCGCCGCCTGCCGAACCCCCTATCGGGCGAGCTATCTCCTTGAAACGATGCGCCGTTCCGCCCTGCGAAGCGCCTGTTGACCCGGAGGGCGGCTTGGGGTTTTATCCGCCGTCCAAACCCGTGCCCCAGTGGCGGAATTGGTAGACGCGGCAGACTCAAAATCTGTTGTTGGCGACAACGTGCTGGTTCGAGTCCGGCCTGGGGCACCATCCTTTCCTTGTTCGATCGCGAGCTGACGGCTTGTCCGCGCCAGGCGATGCGCGGCCCCTATCCCGCCAGGCTGATCCGCCGCTTGCGCTCGATGCAGGCGGCTCAGGGAATCTCGTATACCGCCATCTTGTCGGCGATGCCGCGCAGCGCGCGATCCTGGACGCTGGGCGCGAGCCCGCCCGCCGCCAGCAGATCGGCGGCTTTGGCATGACCGACCACGCTGCCGGTCGCCAGTATGCTTTGCGAGTTGGCCAGGCCCTGCACGCGGGCGGCGATGTTCACCGTCGACCCGAAATAGTCCTGCCGCTCGTTCAGGGTGACGGCCAGGCACGGCCCCTCGTGGATGCCGATCTTCAGCAGCAGATCCTCTCCGCCGCGCGCCGCGTTGAGCTTGCGCATGGCCTCGCGCATGCGCAGCGCCGCCGCCACCGCCCGGTCCGGCGTCGGGAAGGTCGCCATCACGGCATCGCCGATGGTCTTGACCACCGCACCGGCTTCCGATGCGACGATATCGTGCAGCACATGGAAATGCGCCCGCACCATGTCGAACGCCGCCAGATCGCCCACCCGTTCGTAGAGTTCGGTCGAACCCTTGAGGTCGGTGAACAGGAACGTCAGGCTGGTGATCTTCAGGCGCTGGTTGACGTCGAGCGTGTCGGTGTGGTGGAGGTCGCGGAAGGTCTGGTTGCTCAGCAGCTGCTTGGCGGTGAGGAACGGCCGGCGCCGGCTCATCAAATCGTGCAGCCGGTCGCTGGCGATCCACATGCCCGGCAGGACGCGCCGGTCGCTGCGGTTCTCCACCAACAGCCGCAGCGGACCGGGGCGCAGCTCGATGGTGCCGCTGGGCGGCGTGTCGCGATTGACGATCAGCGACAGATTCTGTCGCTCCCTGGTCGGCTCGCCCTTGACGTCGAGGAACTGGACCGAATGCGTGACCGGCTCGAACACGATGATGAACTCGGCGGGCAGTTGCAGCGATACGATCGCCTTCTCGCCGGGCGGCAGTTCGAGCGACTCGAGCAGGATCTCCTGCATCTCGGCGTCGAACTCGTCCTTCGGCACGTCGAGGCCGGAACTCCAGAACACCTGGCGACAATATTCCCACAGCGACAGCGAATCGGGATCGTGCGCGGCGATGCGGCGCACGCGCGGATCGACGGTGAAGGTCACCTCCACCATCTCGTCGAGGGTGGGCTCGTAGCCGGCGGCGCAGAGCTTGCAATTGTATTGTTCGCTGTGGACGTGCTTCAGCGATTCGCCCATCTCCAGCACGCCGCCGCAGCCCGGACACAGCACGTTCCAGGACAGGTCGAACAGTCCGATGCGGGCGGCGTGAAGGAAGGCGGCGATGGACTGATCTTCGCGCAGCCCGTGTTGCTTGGCGAAGGCCAGCACGTTGACGCGGCTGAGTTCGTGATCGGCGCCGTCGCGGATCAGACTCTCGATCGCCTCGGCGGCGCGCGGATCGGCAGCCTGACGCAACAAGGCGAACATGGCCTGGATATCGTTCATGCCGGCCAGCTTACAGGCGAATGCCCGGACGGAATATTCACAACCGCGACATGCGCCGAAAAGCCAATCGAATCAGGCGGTTGGACGGCTGCGCGCAGCCCCTCAGGCGGCGCTGCCGATACGGCCGGAGTTCTGCATCAGGTCGGCCAGGGTGTAGCCGTCGAGCGTCTTGGTGAACGAGGCCAGCGCCTCCTTGAGCGCGCCGCGCAGCCGGCAGCGCGGCGACAGGATGCAGCAATTGTCCGGCGTGAAGCATTCGACCAGCGCGAAATCAGGCTCGGTGACGCGCAGCACCTCGCCCAGCCGGATCTTGTTGGGACGCTTGGCCAGCGCCAGGCCGCCGGAACGGCCGCGCACCGCCGTCAGGTAGCCGGTCCGCGTCAGCCGGTTGGCCACCTTGGTCAGGTGGGCGCGCGAAATGCCGTAGACCGCGGCGGTCTCCTCGATGGTGATCAGCCGGCCGTCCTGCTGGGCGGCGTACATCAGCATGCGGAAAGCGTAGTCCGAAAAATCCGTCAGTCGCATTGCCGGTTCCGCGCGGCGCTGGTGCCGCGATCAGAGAATGGACAGGTGCAGCGCTTAAAGGTGCGCACAATCAGCATGTTTTGCAAGCCGCATCGGCGCTGCGACCTCATGACCTGCCCTGTCCCGGCGCCCGGCATTTAAACATGTATTGACAATACATCTTTAAGCGCCGGACTATGTTGTCAGCGACCGCCGCCGCGGGCGGCCGCCAGGCCGCCGGAAGCTCGGTCGCGATTCCGGCAGCGGGAGATTCGGACGCGACGCGAGGAGCAGCCAGATGTCTCAGCCCATACCCAATCCAGCCCGCAACCCGGCCGCCAACGAAATCGACGTGCGCCACCTGGTGCCGGCCCAGCGTCACGAGAAGATCTTCCAGCTGGTCGCCGATCTGGCGCCGGGCGCTTCCTTCGTGCTGGTCAACGATCACGATCCCAAGCCGCTCTACTACCAGCTCGAAGCGGAGTACCCGAAGCAGTTCTCTTGGCTGTACCTGGAGCGCGGGCCCGGCGTGTGGCGGGTCCAGATCGGCCGGCTGCTGAAGGCCGCCTGACGCCGGCCGCACTGCCGGTCGCACGGGCTGGCCGCACGGGCTGGCCCGCGCTGGCCGGCCGCACCAGTCGGCGACGGTGCCGGCATTTGCCGACACCGTCCCGACGCAAAAGGGAATCGCCGCCATGGGCGTCACGCTGTCGCGTTGGACCATGTCCTATTTCGCCGCCGCGCTGGTCTGCCTGCTGGCAGCGCAGGGCCTGATGGCGCTGGGCTACGGCTTTCCGGTGGATCAGCTCGCCGCGCCGCAGACGCTGGTCGTCGTCCACCTGGTGGCGATCGGCTGGCTCAGCCTGTTGCTGTGCGGCGCGTTGTTCCAGTTCGTGCCGGTGCTGGTGGCGCACCCGATCCGCAGCAACGCGCTGCCGCTGCCGACCCTGGGCTGCCTGATCGTCGGGCTGGCCGCCCTGCTGCTCGGCTTCCGCCAGATGGCCGCACCGGCGGCGCCCGACATTCCCTATTTCCCGGCCGCCGCCATTCTGCTGGCGGCCGGCTTTGCGCTGGCGATCGGCAATCTCGCCAGCACGCTGTGGGTGGCCCGCCCGTTGCCGCTGCCGGCGCGCTTCGTCGCGGTCGGCCTGGCCAGCCTGGCCGCCACCGTGGCGCTGGGCGTGGTATTCGCCCTGGTGCTGGGCGGCGTCGCCGACGCGCCGGCCCTGGTGATCGTGACCGGCGCCGGCCTGCCGCTGCATGTGGTGGCTGGCCTGGCCGGCTGGCTCAGCTTCACCGCGATCGGCGTCAGCTACCGGCTGCTGGCGATGTTCATGCTGGCGCCCGAGCTCGACGGCGTCATCCCGCGCGGCGTGCTGTGGCTGGGCAGCGCCGCGCTGGCGGTCGCCATCCTGGGCGGGCTGGCGGCGATCGCGGCAGATATCGCGCCGGCCGCCGGCCTGGCGGCGGCGGGGCTGCTGGGCCTCGCCGCCCTGGCGCTGTACGGGCACGACATCGTGCATCTCTATCGCGCGCGCAAGCGGCGCATCATCGAGCTGAACAGCCGCATGGCCGCCTGGGCGCTGGCCAGCCTGGCCGCCACGGCGCTGCTGGTTGTCGTGCTGGTCGGGCTGGATGCGCTCGACCGCCACGCCGGGGCGCTGGTGTTTCTGGCCGCCTTCGGCTGGCTGTCCGGTCTGGGCCTGGCCAAGCTCTACAAGATCGTGGCCTTCATGACCTGGCTGGAATGCTACGGACCGGTCATCGGCAAGGTGGCGACGCCACGGGTTCAGGACCTGGTGGTCGAGGCACGCGCCGCCAAGTGGTTCTGGCTCTATTTCGCCGCGGTGTGGTGCGCCACCGCCAGCCTGCTGCTCGAGCAGGCATCGGCCTTCCGCATCGCCGCCGCCGCCATGGCGGTCGCCACCGCCGGTATCGTCGTCCAGCTCGTGCGCACCCGGCGCCTGCTGGATGTGCCGGCGGGCCGGCGCCTGCCTGGTGAGGCGCGCCGGCCGCGGCTGTTGCTTTCGTCAACCCAAACCTGAAGGAGGTGCTGTCATGGCGACGACATTCGTGGAGCTGGACGTGCGGCCGACCCTGCGCGCCGGCGGCGAGCCTTTCGAACAGATCATGCGCACGGTCTCGGCGCTGCAGCCGGGGCAAGGCCTGCGGCTGCGCGCGACCTTCCGGCCGACGCCGCTGCTGCACGTGCTGGGCGCCAAGGGCTTCACGGCGGAGGCCCGGGAGATCGGCGGCGGCGACTGGGAGGTGCTGTTCACGCCGCCGGCCCAGGCGATGCCCGATGGCGGCACCGTTTCCCGCCCGCCCGCCGACCTATCGGCCTGGCCCGAACCGGTGCGCACCATGGACAATCGCGAACTCGATCCGCCCGAGCCGATGGTGCGGATCCTGGCCGCCACCGAGACCATGGCGCGCGGCGAGGTGCTGGCGGCGCTGCTGTGCCGCGAGCCGGTGTTCCTGCTGCCCGAGCTGGCCAAGCGCGGCCATGGCTGGCGCGGCGCGTTCGAGCCCGACGGCAAGACCTACAGGATCCTGGTGCGGATCGGCGCTGCGGTGGCCGCATGAACGACCCAGCCGACACGCTGTCCGCCGAGCGGATCAAGGATGCGCTGCGCCTGGTTGTCGATCCCGAGCTTGGCTACAACATCGTCGATCTCGGCCTGGTCTACGACGTCTCGGTCGAGGGAGGCGGTCGCGCGAAAATCGTCATGACGACGACGACACGCGGCTGCCCGGCCACCGACTACCTGACCGACGGCGTCAACCGGGCCGCCGCCGCGGTGCCGGGCATCGACCAGGTCGAGGTGGCGCTGACCTACGATCCGCCCTGGCAGCCGCAGATGATGAGCCCGGCCGCCAAGCGGCATCTGGGCATCGCCGATGACGGGCGATGGTGAGCCCGGACCAGGCCGCGCCGCCCGGTGCCGCCACGATCGGCCGCGACAAGGACGGGCCGCCGGACGGGCGGGCCGGGCTGGGCGATCTGCTGTTGGCGGCGCTGCAGGCCCTGGCGGCGGCCGGCCAGACCGAGACGGCTTGCCGCCTGGCCGGGCAGGCCTGTGCCGCGCTGCGCCGGCGCGATCCCGCGCAGTGGCGGCGCTTCAATGCCCTGCTGCACCGCCTGACCCGACCCGGCCCCTGACGGCAGGACTGGCCGCGGCACACGCTAGGCCGGACGCGCCAAGCGGCGGCCGATGGCGAACGCCACCACGCCCAGCGCGGCCAGCTTCACGATCGCCAGGGCGATATAGAGATCGTGCAGGATCGAAGGCGGCGGCACCTGCCCGGCGATGATCAGGCCGACGCGCCGATCGAGCGCCGGCAGCAGCCACGCCGTCTCCACGATCACCAGCAGCGCGGCGATCGCCGCGCCGAGCAGCACCGCCTCCTGCCGGCGCGCCGTCAGCGCCAGCACCAGCAGGGTCGCGGCCAGCAGCCATTCCACCTTGTTGAACAAGGCAAAGGTGTGCCGGCCGACATCGAGCGCCACCGGCAGGGCCAGGCTGGGCGCCAGGAATTTGGCCGGCGTCGCCAGGAACGACACGCCCAGCAACAGGCCCAGCCACAGCACGGCGACGAAGAAGATCGCCGCCATCCGCCCGCGTCCGCCCGTCGGCCAAGCCATCGCGCCGCTCCATTGTCCCGATAAGATATATTCGATATGGCTGTTTTACGGCCGGCCGGCAAGCGACGCGGCGGCCAGCGCGCTGCGACCTTTACGACCGGCGCCGCGGCCGTGGCGATCCCGGCCGCCGGATGGCGGCGCGCCGGATCGCGCGATCGACGAAATCTGCGGCCAGGCCGGTATAGCGCGCCGGATCGAACAGCCGGGCCAGCTCGGCCGGCTTGAGATGGGCGGCAACGGCCGGGTCCGCCGCCGCCACCGCGCGCAGATGGCGCCGGTCCTGCACGGCGCGCCGGCTCAGCGTCTCGACCAAGCGATGCGCCTGTTCCTTGCCGAGCTTTTGCGCCAGCGCCATCGACAGCGCCTCGGCCATGACCAGCCCCTTTGTCAGCTCGAGATTGGCGCGCATGCGTTCGGCATCGATCTCCAGCCCCTCGATCAGGCCGACCGACAGGCCGAGCGCGCCGCCCGCCGCCATGACCAGATCGGGCAGCGCCAGCCATTCGGCCTGCCAGCCGCCCAGGCCGCGCTCGTGCTCCTGCACCGGCGTCGCCATCAGGGTGGCAACCAGGCCGGGCGCGCGCGCGGCGTTGGCCAGAATGGCGGCGCAGGCCACCGGATTGCGCTTGTGCGGCATGGTCGAGGAGCCGCCCTTGCCCTCGCTCGCCGCCTCGAAGACCTCGCCGACTTCGCTCTGCATCAGCAGCGACACGTCGCGCGCCAGCTTGCCCAGGCTGCCGGCGAGGCTGCCCAGCCAGCCGGCGAACTCCACCAGCCGATCGCGTTGGGCGTGCCACGGCAGCGGCGGCAACCCAAGGCCCAGCTCGGCAGCCAACGCCTGCGCCACGTCCAGTCCCTTGTCGCCCAGCGAAGCCAGGGTGCCGGCGGCGCCGCCGAATTGCAGCACCAGCAGCCGCGGCTTGATCTCGGCCAGACGTTGACGATGACGCCGCAGCGCGTCGAGCCAGCCGGCGGCTTTCAGGCCGAAAGTGATGGGCAGCGCCTGCTGCAGCCAGGTCCGCCCCACCATGACGGTGTCCTTGTGCTTGCGCGCCTGCGCCGCCAGCGCCTTGTCCAACCGCGCCAGATCGGCCTCGATCAGGACGATGGCCAGGCGAAGCTGCAGCACCAGGCCGGTATCGATGATGTCCTGGCTAGTGGCGCCCCAATGCACGTAACGCGCCGCGTTCGGGTTGGCGGCGCGCACCAGGCCGGTAAGCTGCCTGACCAGCGGGATGGCGAGGTTGCCGGCCTTGGCGGCCGCTTGCGCCAGCGCGGCGAGGTCGAGGCGGTCGGCACGGCATTGCGCGGCGATGGGCTTGATCGCCGCTTTGGGAATCGCACCGGCCCTGGCCAGCGCCGCCGCCAATGCCGCCTCGACATCCAGCATCGCCTGCAGGCGCGCGCGATCGGTGAACACCGGCCGCAGCCGGTCGGCGCCGAACAGCGGATCGAGGATATCAGACATGCGCCGGCAGCCCCGCCGTCCCGGCATCGCCGCGCAGGCCGATCAGCCGCTGCAGCCGGGCCTTGTCGTCCAGCAGCGCGCCGGACGGACCGCTATGGACGACACGGCCCCGCTCCAGCACCAGGACCTGTTCGGTCAGGCGCAATGCCAGCTCGGCGTGCTGCTCGACCAGGATCATCGCCATACCCTCAGCGACCATGCGGGCGATCGCCGCGCACAGCTCCTCGACGATCACCGGCGCCAGGCCTTCGAGCGGCTCGTCGAGCAGCAACAGTTTGGGGTTCAGCAGCAAGGCCCGGCCGATCGCCAGCATCTGCTGCTCGCCGCCGGAGAGATGGTTGCCCAGATGGCGCGTACGCTCCTGGAGCCGCGGGAACAGCGCTTGGACCGCCGCCAGATTCCAGGCGCCCGGCCGCGCCGCCACGGTGAGGTTCTCCTCGACCGTCAGCGACGGGAAGATGTCGCGCTCCTGCGGCACCCAGCCCAGCCCGGCGGCCGGTCGGCGATGCGCCGGCAGCTTGTCGATGCGCCGGCCGCCGAGCGCGATGCTGCCGCCCATCAGCCTTGTGTGGCCCATCAAGGTGGCGACCAGGCTGGTCTTGCCGACGCCGTTGCGCCCCAGCAGCGCCAAGGTGCCGCCGTCGGGCAGGGAAAACGACACCTCGTCGAGCACCACCGCCTCGCCATAGCCGGCGCGCAGCCGCTCGACGGCGAGCAGGTCGCTCATGCGTCGAAGAACACGGTCTCGGCATCGCCCTGCATGGCGATGTCCCAACGATAGTCGTTGGCGCCGACGCGCTGCGCCACCAGGGTGTCGCGACGCTTCCCCTCGACCAGGCCCAGCACCGGATCGGTGGCGTTGGAAGCCTCGTCGGAAAAATAGATGCGGGTATAGAGATGGCGCAGCAGCCCGCGCATGAACAGCGCCACCACGATATGCGGCGCCTGCAGGGTATTGCCCAGGCCCGGCACCCGGCCAGGCTTAATCGTGACGAACCGGAATTTGCCGTCCTTGTCGGTCGGAATGCGGCCATAGCCCGCGAACCGGGCATCGAGCGGCTTGTCCTGGGTATCCTCCGGGTGGGCGTACCTGCCCGCGCCGTTGGCCTGCCACACCTCCAGCATGGCGTCCGGGACCGGCGCGCCATCGCCATCGACCAGGCGGCCGCTGATGACGATGCGATCCTTCTCCGGCGCATCCTTGGCCAGGTCGTCGATATTCAGCCAGGTCAGGCCCAGATGCAGATAGGGACCGACGGTCTGCGATGGCGTGGGAATGAGGGGCGTGGGGATGAGAGGCGTCGGGGTCAGGCTCATGACCGCTCCATCGGCGTGGCGTTGCGGCCGCGCAGCACGATGTCGAAACGATAGCCCAGCGCCCAGCTGGGCACCGTGCTGTCGAGATCGAATTTCGAAATCATCAGGTCGCGTGCCTGGGGATCGTCGACGCAGTTGAAGATCGGATCGAGCGGCAGCAGCGGATCGCCCGGGAAATACATCTGCGTCACCAGCCGGGTCATGAAGCTGGGCCCGAACAGCGAGAAATGGATGTGCTGCGGCCGCCAGGCATTGGCATGGTTGCCCCAGGGATAGGCGCCGGGCTTTATGGTGATGAATTTGTAGTTGCCCTCGGCATCGGTCATGGCCCGGCCGGTGCCAGTGAAGTTGGGATCGAGCGGCGCGTCGTGATTGTCGACGACATGGTTGTAGCGGCCGGCGGCGTTGCATTGCCACAGTTCGATCAAGGTGTTGGGCACCGGCCGGCCGTTCTCGTCCATCACCCTGCCGCCCACCACGATGCGTTCGCCCAGCGGCTCGCCCGCGTGCTGCCGGGTCAGGTCGTGGTCGTCGGGGCCGACCCGGTCATGGCCGAATATCGGCCCTGTCACCTCGCTCAGGCTGTGCGGCAGCAGCACCAGCGGCTTGGCCGGCGCGCGCTTGACCGAGGATTTGTAGGGCGGGTGCAGATAGGCCGGTTGCGTGCCCGGCCTGGGACGGCGGTAGCCGATCGGATCGGACATCGGCCAGCTCCTATTTGCCGGGGTCCTTGACGTTGTCGAGCTGGCTGAACTCGACATTGTAGAGATGCCCGTCGATGCGCTCGACCTTGCGGATATAGACGGTCTGGGTGATGTCGCGGGTATCGGCGTCGATGCTGATCTGGCCGCGCGGGCTCATCCAGCTCAGGCCCTTGGCGGCGGCCAGGAACTTGTCGCCATCGGCGTCGCCCTTGGTTTTCTCCAGCACCTGGTAGATCAGCGCCATGCCGTCCCAGCCGCCCACCGACATGAAGTTGGGGCGCATACCGGGATTGGCCTTCTGGAAATCGGCGACGTATTGCAGGTTCTCCTTCGACTTGTGCGCCGCCGAATAGTGGTGCGAGGAGATCACGCCCAGCGCCGGATCGCCCATGGCGTCCAGGATGTCGTCGTCCAGCACGTCGCCGGTGGCGATCAGCTTGATGCCGGCCTTGGCCAGGCCGCGTTCGGCGAACTCCTTCATGAAGCCGGTGCCTTCGCCCGACGGCACGAAAGCGAACACCGCATCGGGCGCGGCGTCCTTGGCGCGCTGCATGAACGGGCCGTAATCGGGGTTCTTGAGCGGGATGCGGGCCGCGCCGACCACCTCGCCGCCAGCGGCAGTGAAGGTCTTCTTGAACTGGGTCTCGGCATCGATGCCCGGACCGTAATCGGTCACCAGGATATAGACCTTCTTGATGCCGTTCTTGGCCGCCCAGTCGGCCACGCCCAAGGTGACCTGCGGCAGGGTGAAGGAAGTGCGCAGGATATAGGGAGACTTGGTGGTGATCGCCGAGGTGGCCGCCGCCATGACGATCATCGGCTTCTTGGCTTCGGTCGATAGCGGTGCCACGGCGAAGGCCAGCGGCGTCAGGCCGAAGCCGGCCAGGATGTCGACCTTGTCGTTGACGATCAGCTCCTGCGCCAGGCGCTTGGTGACGTCGGGCGCGGTGCCGGTGTCGTCCTTGAGGATCACCTCGACCTTGCGGCCGGCGACGGCATCGCCATGGGTCTTGATGTAGAGCTTGACCGCGGCATCGATCTGCTTGCCGGTCGAGGCGAACGGTCCCGACATCGGCAGGATCAGCCCGATCTTGACCGGGTCGGCGGCCCGAACCGGGCCGCCGCCTGCGATTGCAGCGAGAATCGTGGCGGCAACTACGGCTAGCGTGTTGAGCAGTCTCATGGTCCCTCCGCTCGGCGGCGCTCTGGCGGCGCCTGAAGGCGCCATGTTAGGCCGGGCCGGCCAGCCGCTCCAGCCTCGTTCTGGGCATCCGGCCGCGTTGGACGCCAGGCCGTCGGGCGGACCGTCAGGAAGGCGGCGCGGCCTGCCCCGGCTCGCCATGGCTGACGGCGAATTCCGACAGCGCCAGGGCCACCGCGGCGCAGGCGGCGATGCCGGCCACCATCGGCAGGGCGGTGCCGTCCACGAAGGCGCCGCTCAGGGCGATGATCGCCGAGCCGATCGCAAGCTGGATGGTGCCCATCAGGGACGACGCCGTGCCGGCGACCTCGCCATGCCGGGTCAGGGCCAGCACCGAAGTGACGGGCATGACGAACCCCAGGAAGCCGAAGCCGACGAACAGGATCGCCATCAGCACCGCCAGGTTGTCGATGCCGGCGGCGGTGACGGCCAGGCTGGCGACCATCGCCGCGGCAAAGCCCCAGACCGTCGGCCGTACGATGCGGCGCAGGCCGAAGCGGGCGCCCAGCCGGCCGTTGAACTGGCTGCAGATGAAGAACGCGGCAGCGTTGAGCGAGAACAGCAGGCTGTATTGCAGCGGCGTCAGGCCGTATTGCCGGGTCAGCACGAAGGAAGAGTTGGACAGGAACACGAAGAACGCCGAGATGGCGAAGGCGCTGACAAGGGTCATGGCCATGAAGTCGCGATCGCGCAGCAGCATCCAGGCCGCCCGCGCCATGCCGCGATAGCTGCTGCGGGCGCGTGCCTCGGGCGGCCGCGTCTCGCCGACGCACAGCAGCGCCAGCACCAGGCCGAGCCCGGCCGTGCCGGTGACCAGCCAGAACACGCCGCGCCAGCTCGCCACCGCGATCGCCATGCTGCCGACCAGCGGCGCCAGCAGCGGCGATATGCTGACCACCAGCATCAGCAGGGACAGCAGCCGCACCTCGTCCAGCCCACCATGCAGGTCGCGCACGATGGCGCGGGCGACGATCATGCCGGCGGCGCCGCCGATGCCCTGCAGGGCGCGGAACGCGATCAGGGTCTCGATATCGGGGGCCAGCGCGCAGCCGACGCTGGCGATGGCGAACACCACGATGCCGAAATAGAGCGGTTTCTTGCGCCCGACCACGTCGGAGATCGGCCCGTAGATCAGCTGGCCGATGGTGAAGGTGATGAAGAACGCGGTCAGCGTGATCAGCACCGAATCGGAATCGGCCTTCAGCCCGGCTCCGATCGCCGGCAGCGCCGGCAGGTACATGTCGACCGCGAACGGCCCGATCGCCGTCAGCAGGCCGAGCACGATGGCGTTGCGGTAGAAGATTGCTTTGCCGGGAGCGGATGCTTGCATCGTTACCACTGCGCTACAGGCGGCGCTTGCGACCGCGGTTTGCCGGAAAGGCGCCGCCTATAGCATCATTCGCCGCCGTCAGGCACGGAAATAAGGCCGGCCGCCCAGGATCGCCGCGCGATGCGTCGCTCGCCCGTCCGGCGCATCAGCCGTCGACCAGGGTGGCGAGCCGATCGAGGCTGCCCGACCAGCCTGCCTCCATGCCCTCGAGCATCTGGGCCGCTACCGGCGCCAGGCCGACGGCGCTGGCCTTGACCGTCAGCTTGGTCCTGTCGCCGCTGGCCTCGAACAGCACCTCGGTGAAGGATTCCAGCAGCGCATCGCCCGCGGCATCTTTCGCCACGGCGACGAATACCAGTCGCCGATCGGGCTCGATGGCGCGGAAGGTCGCGCTCATCGGATAGTCGGTGCCATCGGGGCTGCGCATGACGATGCGCATCATGCCGCCCGGCCGGGCGTCGACTTCGCACACCGGATTGGTGAAGCAATGCGGACCCCACCATTGCTTGAGCTGCGCCGGATCGATCCAGGCACGGAACACGCGCTCGAGCGGCGCATCCAGCAGCCGCTCGAGCATGACCTCCCGCTCGGCCATGGCGCTAACCGACGCTCGCATTGCCGGCGTAGTTGACCATCCATGGCGTGCCGAAGCGGTCGACCACCATGCCGAAGCCCTCGGCCCAGAACGTCTTCTGGAACGGCATCATCACCTTGCCGCCCTCGCTCAGGGCCTTGAAGGTTTTCTCCGCCTTGTCCTTGCTGTCGGGCGCCAGCGAAACGCTGAAGCCGCCCATCGGCGTGAAATGCTGCGGCGGCGCGTCGGAACCCATGATGATTTGACCGCCCACGCTGAGGCGCACATGCATGATCCGCTTCTCCGAGCCGGGCGAGACCGGCCCGGCTTCCGGCGGCGCCTGGTCGTAAGTCATCATCATCTCGATCTTGCCGCCCAGCACTTTCTCATAGAAGCGGAAGGCGTCGCCGCAATTGCCGTTGAAGGTGAGATAGGGATCGATGTTCATCGTGCTTCTCCTGTGGCGAAAGGCGTTGCTTGCTGTTTCTCCGTAACGGCTTTGAGATTGGCCAGGCCGGCCTCGAAGTCGCGGCCGATCGTCTTGTCCATATTCATGAACAGCCCCATCACCCGCATCACCAAAGAGGTGGGGCCGGTCATGGCCCAGGCTAGGCGGGTGCTGCTGCCTTGCGGCTGCAAAGTGAACTCGGCTTGGTTGTGCGCCTTGAAGGGCTTGAGGAAACGCAGATCGATGACGATGCGCGACGGGCTCGACTGCAGCAACTCCATCTGGCCGGCGCCGACATTCTTGTTGCCCTCCCAGCCATAGCTGGCGCCGGGGCCACGTCCGATCGCGCCATACGAACGCTTCATGCCGGGATCGCACTGTTCGTAAGGCGACCACGACCGCCAGGCACGGAAATCCTCGATCAGCGGCGCGATCCGGTCCGCCGCTGCGGCAATGTCGATCGACCGTTCGACGCGGAATGTCGTCACGCCCTGTCTCCGCTTCGGCCTTGCGCCAGGTAGGCCGCGAACTGATCCATGGTGCCGCCCCAGCCGCCGCGCATGCTTTCGTGGCCCTGGATGAAGGTCTGGCGCTCCTCGGCCGTGCAGTTGATCGCCTGGGCGCGCAGGGTCAGGCGCGTCTTGTCGCCCTCGGCCTGGAAATAGGTGGTGTTCAGCATTTCCAGCGGCCAATTGGGCGCCATGGGATGACGCGTGGTGCCGCCCTGGGCGTCGGAGAAGGAGACCACGTACACCAGCTTCTCCGGCTTGACGATCTCGCGATAGACGAACTTGCCCCACATCGGCTCGCCTGCAGGCGATTCCATGCCGTAGAGGAACAGGCCGCCCGGCCGCAGATCGACCTTGCTGTGCAGGACCTTGAAACCCTTCGGCCCCCACCATTTCTTCAACTCGTCCTGGTCGGTCCAGGCCCTGAACACGCGATCGCGCGGCGCGTCGAACACGCGCGTCATGACGAATTCGCCCTCGGCCGGCTTGCCGCCGGGTATGTTGCGGTCGGTCACGATACTCTCCCGTTTCAGGCGTTGCTGGCGAGGGATGCGGCGAGTTGCTCGACGAGCTGCCTGGTGCCCTGCTCGCGCGAGCCGGCATCGTCGTAGCCGTCCAGGAACACGCCCTGCTCGGTCAGCACCAGTTGCGTGCCGCCGCCCGACGGCTTGAACTCGATGGTGGCCAGCGACACCGAGATGCGCCGCTCGCCGATATGCATCTCGTAGCTGTAGACGATGCGCCGGTCGGGCACGATGTCGAAATAAATCGCGTCGAATACGTGCGGCGGCTGGCCAGGCGGACCGCCGCTCAAATGCTCCCGCCCGCCGGCGCGGAAATCGAACCGGTAGTCGGATCGCTCCCAGCCATCGGGGCCGACGAACCAGCGGGCCTTGGCTTCCTTTTTCGCCCAGGCGGCGAAGGCGCGGGCCGGCGGCGCGTCGAGCTGGCGCTTGATGGTGAACATGGCGTGGCTGGCGTTGCGTTCGGTCATGGCCTGCCTTTACTCCGTTTCCGTTTCCGATTTGCTGTCGGCGTCTTCCGCCAGAAACGCCGCCAGCCGGTCGAGCCGGCGTTCCCATCCGGCGCGGGTCTGGGCGAGCCAGTCTTCGGCCGATTGCAGCACCTGGGGCTGGAAGCGGCAGGTCCGCACCCGCCCCTCCTTCTGCGAGGTCACCAGCCCGCTGGCTTCGAGCACCTGCAAATGCTGCAGCACCGCCGACAGCGACATGTCGAGCGGCTGGGCCAGCTCGCTGACCGAGGCCGGCCCCCGGCTCAGCCGCTGCACCATCGCCCGGCGGGTCGGATCGGCCAGCGCCTGGAACAGGGGATCGAGGCTGGCTTGATAGTTAAGCATTCACTTAAGTATCATCCGTCTGCTGCAACGGCAAGCCATTTTTCCGCGCAGACCCCCGCGCAAAATACCCTAGGCTGGCGCCAACTTCCGTCAGAGAAGCAACGCGGGGAAACGCCGATCGTGGCAGGGCTGGCCAATGTGCTGTTCAACGGCATCGCCTACGGCATGCTGCTGTTCGTCATCGCCGTCGGCCTGTCGGTGACCATGGGGCTGATGGGCTTCGTCAACCTGGCCCATGGCGCCTTCGCCATGCTGGGCGGCTATGTCACCGCCCAGCTCATGCTGCATTGGGGCGTGCCGTTTCTGGCGACCCTGCCCATCGCCTTCGCCGTCGCGGCGCTGGTCGGGCTGGTGCTGGAACGCGCGCTCTATCGCCGCCTCTATCGCGCCGGGGAGCTCGACCAGGTGCTGCTGACCATCGGGCTGGTGTTCATGGCGATCGGCGCGACGAGCTATTTCTTCGGCACCGGCCAGCAGCCGATCCGCGTGCCCGGCTGGCTGACCGGCGAGACCGGCCTGGCCGGCATCGATCTGGGCCGCTACCGGCTGTTCCTGATCGGCATCGGCCTGCTCGCGACGCTCGGCCTGGTGCTGGGCATGGAGCGCACGCGGCTGGGTGCGCGCATCCGCGCCGCGGTCGATTCGCCGCGCATGGCCGAAGGCATCGGCATCGACGTCGATCGGGTGTTCGCCGTCACCTTCGCCATCGGCAGCGGCCTGGCCGGGCTGGGCGGCGCGCTGGCGGTCAATCTGGTCGGGCTCGATCCCAATTTTCCGGTCAAATACATGACCTATTTCCTGATCGTGGTGGCGGTGGGCGGGCTGGGTTCGATCCGCGGCTCGCTGCTGGCGGCGCTGCTGCTGGGCATCGCCGACGTCGCCGGCAAATACTATGTGCCCGAGACCGGCGCCTTCATCATCTATGCGCTGATGGTGGCCATCCTGCTGTGGCGCCCGCGCGGCCTGTTCGGCAAACGCGGATGACTCCACAGTCTTCCGCCGCACGGCCGCAGGGCTTCTTCCGCCGCCAGGAGGCCTGGCGCTGGCACGACACGCTGTTCTGGCTCGCCGTCGCCTCCTGCTATGTCGCCTTCCCCGGCAACCGCGTGCTGGTGACGCAGATCCTCATTGCCGGCCTGTTCGCGCTGTCGCTCGATCTGATCCTGGGCTATGGCGGCATCGTCTCGCTGGGCCATGCCGCGTTCTTCGGCCTGGGCGCCTATGCCGCCGGCCTGCTGGCCGCCAATGGCTGGCAAGAGCCGATCAGCGGCCTGCTGGCCGCCGCCGCCGCCGCCGGGCTGCTGGGTCTGCTGACCAGCGTGGTGGTGGTGCGGCTGCGCGGCATCGCCCTGCTGATGGTGACCATGGGCATCGCCCTGGTGCTGCACGAGATCGCCCAGAAGGCGCGCGGCCTGACCGGCGGCGACGACGGGCTGCAGGGCATCGCCATCGACCCGGTGCTGGGGCTGTTCGGCTTCGACCTTTATGGTCGCACCGCCTTCTGCTACACGCTGATCGTGGTGTTCGCCTGCTTCCTGCTGGCGCGGCGCATCGTACAATCGCCGTTCGGTCTGACCCTGCGCGGCCTGCGCGAGAATGCAAGCCGCCTGCCGGCGATCGGCGTCTCGGTCGGCCGCGCCAGCGCCACCGTCTACACCATCGCCGCCGTGCTGGCCGGCATCGCCGGCGCATTGCTGACCCAGACCACCGCCTATGTATCGGTCGAGGTGCTGAATTTCGAGCGCTCCGCCGAAGTGCTGATCATGCTGATCCTGGGCGGCGCCGGCCGGCTCTATGGCGGGCTGATCGGCGCCGCCGTGTTCCTGGTGCTGCGCGACCGCTTCGCCGACGTCTCGCCGCAATACTGGTTCTTCTGGCTCGGCCTGATCCTGGTGATCGTGGTGCTGTTTGCGCGCAACGGCCTGCTGGGCGCGCTCGACGCGATGCGGCGCCGGGCAAGGCGCCGGCCGGCATGAACGCGCTCGAGACAAGCGGCTTGAGCAAAAGCTTCGGCGCGCTGGCCGTGGCGCAAAGCATCGACTTCGCCCTGCCGCAAGGCGCCCGCCACGCGCTGATCGGCCCCAACGGCGCGGGCAAGACCACCTTCATCAACCTGCTGACCGGGATGCTGATGCCCAGCGCCGGCACGATCCGGCTGCTGGGACGCGATATCACCCGCGCCGCGCCGCACCGGCGCAGCCGCCACGGCCTGGCGCGCACCTTCCAGATCAACGCGCTGTTCCCGGCCTTGACGCCGCTCGAGGCGGCGACCCTGGCGGTGTGTCAGCGCCGGGGCCTGGCCTATCGCTTCCTGGCGCCGCTCAGCCGGCAGGATACCGCGATCGACGAAGCCCACGCCCTGCTGGCCTCGCTGGGGCTGGCCGAGGATTGCCTGCGCCCGACCCGGGAACTGGCCTATGGCCAGCAGCGCCTGCTGGAGATCGCGCTGGCGCTGGCCACCCGGCCCAGGGTGCTGCTGCTGGACGAGCCGGCGGCCGGCGTGCCGCGCGGCGAGAGCGAGGCGCTGTTCGCCGCCATCGCCGCGCTGCCCGACGATCTTGCCATATTGTTCATCGAGCACGACATGGAGCTGGTGTTCCGCTTCGCCCGGCGCATCACCGTGCTGGTGGGTGGCCGCATCCTGCGCGAAGGATCGCCGGCGCAGATCGCCGCCGATCCCGAGGTGCAGACGGTCTATCTGGGCAGCGGCCGCCGCTAGAGCAAATGGCCTTTTGACGGAATCGTTCCGGATTCCGTCAAAAGGCGAGAATTCGCTCTACACTTGAGGAATAGAGCGGATTCACACGCGCGGTGCGAACGGCGCGGGCGGCTCGATCGCGCGGCGCCATGCCGTCAGCAGCCCGTCGAGCGATACCCGCCCCGGCCCCAGCACGGCGAGATAGCCGAACACCACCGCATAGGTCACTTCCTCGAAGCCGGCCAGGGTGAAATAGCTGTCGACATCGGCCGCCTTGGCGCTGACGATCGCCACCACCATCACCACCACCAGCATCGGCGCCGCCAGCCGGGTGAAAAGCCCGACGATCAGCAAGGCGCCGCCGAAACATTCGACGCCGGCGGTGACGGGCGTAAGGATGTGCGGCAGGGGAATGCCCAGTTCGGTGAAATACTTGGTCACCTGCGGCAGGGCGTTGAGCTTGCCCCAGCCGGCGATCAGGAACACATAGCCGACGGTGAGCCGCGCCACCATCGGCGGCAGGTCGTCGAACACCGCCGACAGCCGCGCCGGCGCGATGATCAGAACGTCGATCAGCTTCTTCATGGGGCCCCTCCGATTTGCCGGGCCACCATAGCCAATCAAGCGGTCACGCCCGATCAAGCCGGCGTGAGACGGGCGTGGCTCACCAAGGCGTGACCGTCCGTGCAATCCGATGCGGGACCGTCACAGATCGCCCCACACCTCGCGCGCCATCTCCACCACCATGGAGAGCTTGGCCCACTGGTCCTCCTCGCCCAGCACGTTGCCTTCCTCGGTGCTGGCGAAGCCGCATTGCGGGCTGAGCGCAAGCTGGTCGAGCGGCACGAACTTGCTGGCGGCATCGATGCGGCGGCGGATCGCGCCGCGATCCTCGAGCTGACCCACCTTGGAGGTGACCAGCCCCAGTACCACGATCTTGCCGGGCGGCACGAAACGCAGCGGCTCGAAGCCGCCCGCCCGTTCGGTATCGTATTCCATGAAATAGCCGTCGACGCCGATCCGGTTGAACAGGGCATCGGCCACCGGCTCGTAGCCGCCCGAAGCGATCCAGCTCGAGCGGAAATTGCCGCGGCACAGATGCATGGTGATGGCCATGTCGGCCGGCCGGTCGGCGATCGCGGTGTTGATCATGTCGGCATAGATGTCGGTCAGGCCGTCGGGATCCTCGCCGCGCTTGCGCAGCATCTCGCGCTGGTCGGGGTCGCACAGATAGGCCAGGTTGGTCTCGTCGAGCTGCAAGTAGCGGCAGCCGGCCTCGGCGAAGGCGCGCACCGCCTGGCGATAGGCCTGGCCCAGGTCGCGATAGAACGCGGCCATGTCGGGATAGACGCTCTTGTCGACCGCGTTCCGGCCGCCGCGGAAATGCAGCACGCTGGGCGAGGGAATGGTCATCTTGGCGATGGCATGGGCATGGCTCTTGACGAATTTGAAATGCTCGATCATCGGGTGGCCGGAGAAACCCAACTTGCCGGTGACGCGCAGCCCCTTGGCCTTGGTCTCGATGCCGCCCTTGAACTGGATGCCGTGATCCGACTGAAACGATTCCACGCCGTCGAGCTTTTCCAGGAAATCGAAATGCCACATGGCGCGGCGGAACTCGCCGTCGGTCACCGCCTTGAGGCCGATCTCCTCCTGGCGGTGAATGACCTTGACGATCGCGTCGTCCTCGATCTTCCTCAGCGCGGCGTCGTCGATCCGGCCGGCGGCGCGCTGGAGGCGGGCTGCCTTCAACGCGGCCGGGCGCAGCAGGCTGCCGACCTGGTCGGCGCGAAACGGCGGTTTGGTGCGCATCATGGCATTCCTCCAATGCGGCCCTTCTGACGCCAGCATAGTGACCGGCTCCCTGGCTGCAAAGCGGGCGTGCTGGCCGGCCGGTCCGTTGCCCGTTACCAATGGCGGCATGGCGCAGAAATCCAACCGGCCGACTCTGACCGAGGAACTGCGCCGGCAACTGGCCGACGACATCATCACCGGCAGCATCCTGCCCGGGGCGCGGCTGGACGAGCCGATGCTGGCCAGCCGGTTCGGCGTGTCGCGCACGTCGGCGCGCGAGGCGCTCAAGCACCTGGCGGCGATCGGCCTGGCCGAGCCCGGCCCGCAACGCTCGATGTTCGCCGTCACCTTGTCGCAGGAGAAACTGGTCGAGCTGTTCGAGGCGATGGCCGAACTCGAGGCGCTGTGCGCCGGCCTGGCGGCGCGGCGCATGAACGCGCCGGAGCGCAAGCAGCTCGAAACGCTGCACCTGCAGTCGGCTGGGCCGATGCGCGGCGGGGATCGCGACGACTACAACAACAGCCGCTCCATGCCGCGATCTATCGCGGCTGCCACAACAGCCAATCGAGCGGATGGCGCTATCGACCGGCGCGGCCAGTTCAACCTGGCCGGCCGCCTCGATGTCATCCTGGCGCCGGCCACGCCCTGCACCGCCACGCGCATCGAGCAGATGACGATGGAACTTGCCGGTCAGACCGTGCCAGTGCGCGCGAATATGGGTATATTCATCCCGCCGATTTCCTTCGTCGGCCTGCCGGTGGTGGCGGTCCCGATCCAGCGCATCGGCGGCCTGCCGATCGGCGTGCAGATAATTGCAGCGCCTTGGAATGAAATCGTCGCCTTGCGCGTCGCGCGCCGCCTGGAGCGCGAAGGCATCGCAAGCGCCGTGGTACCGGAGAGGTTTGTCGTATGAGCCTTGAGATCAATCTGCCCGAGGTGGTGGCCGAGGTCACCGCCGCTTTCAGCCGCTACGAGACCGCCCTGAACAGCAACGACGTCAAGGTGCTGGACGAGCTGTTCTGGAACAGCCCGTTCACCCTGCGCTACGGCGTCGGCGAGAACCTCTACGGCTATGCCGCCATCGCAGCCTTCCGCGCCGCGCGCAATCCCGCCGGCGTGCGCCGGCGCATCTTCAAGACGGTCATCACCACTTTCGGCCGCGACTTCGCCACGGCCAATACCGAATTCCAGCGCGACGGCAGCCAGCGCGGCGGCCGGCAGAGCCAGACCTGGATACGCACCGCGGATGGCTGGCGGGTGGTCGCCGCCCATGTCAGCGTGATGTGACGGGCGGGCGGCAACGGTCGCCGATGACGGGGGCCGTCGGTCTGGCGTAAAATCGCCCGCGTGGAAACGCCAAGCGCCATTGCCGCCTGCGGTCTGACGCTCGCCTGCGCCTTGCTGGCAGCACAATCCTCGTTCGGCCAGGCCCAGCGCAGCTCGATCGGCCGATTCCTCACGCCGGTATTCGACGAGGAATCGACCTATACCCCCAGTTCGCTGGATGTCGGCGAGGACGGCCATATCGTGGTGGCCGCGACGGTGCCCGGCGACCTGTACACCGTGGCGACGGCGCTGGTGGCGCGCTTCGATGGCGCGGGACGCAAATTGTGGGAACGCAGCCCCACCAGCCGCGCCGACCTGGTCTCGACCATGATTGCCCGCGCCGCGCCCGGCGGCGACACCATGGTGCTGCACGACGAGACGCCCGACGACCAGCCGCAACTGGTGCTGCTGCGCCTGGCCGTCACCGGCAAGGAGCTGTGGCGCCGTCAATTGGGGGCAGGCGCGCCTTCGGATCTCCTGGTCGAGCGCGACGGCGCCGCGATCGTCTCCGGCAGCGCGCGTCGCGACAAGGACAAGGGCAAAGGCAAGGGGTTCGACGCGCTGGTGATGCGCGTGACGCCGGAGGGCAAGGTCGCCTGGCGGCGGCAGATCCCCGGCACCCGGCAGGACGGCGGCAACACCGCCGATCTGGTGCGTGCCGCCGTGACCGGTCAGCCGGGCGGACCGTATCTGGTGGGCGGACTGGCCGACATCTCCTTTGCCGACAGCAACGCGGTGGAGTCCAGCCGCGGCCTGCTCGCCAAGCTGGGCAGCGACGGCAAGATCCTGTGGCAGCGCAGCCTGGGTGATGAGGCGGGGCTTACCATGGTGTCCGGCCTGGTCGGCATGGGCGCCGGCGATAGCTATGCTCTCAGCCTGAGCGAGGGCTCAGGCGGGGCCCAGTTCCTGCAGCTGTCCCGCATCAGGCCCGATGGCCAGGTGAGCTGGACCCGCCCGCTGCCCGGACCCGCCGATCAGGAGATCAACGACATCGCCCGGGCGCCCAATGGCTGGCTGGTGCTGGCGGGTTCCGAAGCCGACGGCGACGGCCGGGTGGCGGTGCTGGTGATGCTCGACGGCGACGGCGTCGAACGGGCCCGCGTCAACTATCGCGGCTACAAGATGCGCCGCACGCTGATGGTGCGGCCCTATCCCACCGGCGGCTATGCCGTCCTGTTCGAGGGCGCGGGCTCCTCGAGCGTCGGTACGCTCTATCTCGCGCGGGTCGACGCCGCCGGCCGGTTCTGAAGCAGACGTCGAATAGCGAGAAATCGCTCTGCTTCCGAAGGGCAGGACGGTTCACACGGTCTGGTCGGGACGATTCCGCCCCGTCGCCTGGCCCATCGTGCGCAGCCGGCCGACGATGCCGGTGGGGAAGAAGTAGATGCTGAGGATGAACAGCACGCCCAGCCACAGCAGCCAGCGGTCCGGGTGCAGCAGATGCGACAGCAGCGGGATGCCGGCGGTGGCCTTGCTGGCGGCGGCCATGGCGTCCTGCAGATAGTTCTGGGCGATCAGGAACACGGTGGCGCCCACCACCGCGCCGTACATCGTGCCCATGCCGCCGATCACCAGCATCAGCAGGATGTCCAGCATGATGTCGAAGCTCAAGGTGGTGTCGGGACCGGTATGGCGCAGCCAGATGGCCAGCAGCCCGCCGCCGATGGTGGCGGCGCCGGCGGAGATGCAGTTGGCCAGGGTGCGATAGACCACGGTGCGATAGCCCAGCGCCTCGGCGCGGAAGCCGTTCTCGCGGATCGCCAGCAGCACCCGGCCGAACGGCGAGTTCACCACCCGCAGCAGCAGCAGGAACAGCGCCAGCGATACGGCGAACACCAGGTAGTAGGTGATGACGCGGCCGTTGATGTCGATGCCCAGCACGGTGCCGTCGAACAGGGTGAAGCTGGGGCGCAGCACCGCCGGCACCGAATAGTTCAGGCCGTCCTCGCCGCCGGTGATCGAGGAAAGCTGCGAGGCCAGGATGGCGAAGGCGCTGGCCACGGCGAGCGTGATCATGGCGAAGAAGATCGCCCGCACCCGCAGGCTGAACAGGCCGATCAGCCCGGCCAATACCATCGACAACACCAGGGCGATGGCCAGGCCCAACGCCAGGCTGCCCCAGCTCGAATCCAGCCGCGCCGCGGCGATCGCCACGCCGTAGCCGCCGATGCCGAAGAACATGGTGTGGGCGAAGGAGACGATTCCGGTATAGCCCAGCAGCAGGTCGTAGCTCGCCACCACGGCGATGAAGACGCAGATCTTGACCGCCACATTGGCCGAGCGCGCGCCCGGAAACAGGAACGGCGCCAGCGCCAGCGCCGCGAAGATGGCGACCAGCACGATGGCCAGCACCGCGCTGCGCGGCATGTCGCCCGAGAGGATTCGGCGCAGCATGGCGCTACCTGTTGGCCACGGGGTAGAGCCCGCGCGGCCGCCACAGCAGGATCACCACCATCAGCAGGATGTTGGAGCCCAGCGCCAGCTTGGGCGCCAGGAAGCCGACATAGTTGGCCACCAGCCCGACCAGCAGGGCGCCGATGAAGCAGCCGCCCACCGAGCCCAGCCCGCCGATGATGATGACGATGAAGATCAGCACCATGACCTGGGCGCCCATCGCCGCGGTCACGGTCTCCTGGTAGAAAGCCCACATGGCGCCGCCCAACCCGGCCAGCGCCGAGCCGACGGCGAAGACGCCGACGAACAGGCGGCGGATGCGATAGCCCAGCGACTCGACCATCTCGCCGTTCTCGACGCCGGCGCGGATCAGCAGGCCGATCTTGGTGCGGTTCAGCACCAGCATCATGGCCAGGAACACCAGCCCGCCCACCACCACGGCGAACACCCGGTATTTCTCGATCGCCACGTCGCCGAACAGGAAGGCGCCGCGCAGGGTGGTGGGGCGCGGCAGGTTGAGCTGCTCGGGTCCCCAGATGGCGCGGATCGCCTGTTCGGCCACGATCAGCCCGCCCATGGTCACCAGGATCTGCTTCAGATGCTGGCCGTAGACGGGCCGCACGATGACCCGCTCGAAGGCCAGGCCCAGCCCGCCCGAGACCAGCATGGCGACCAGGATGGCCGGCAGCAGCGCCAGCAGATTGGCGAAGAAGCTGTCGGCCTGGACCAGCCCGGCCATCGGCACCAGCACGGTGGCGGCGACATAGGCGCCGACCGAGATGAACGCGCCATGGCCGAAATTGAGGATGTCCATCAGGCCGAACACCAGGGTCAGGCCGGAGGCCATGATGAAGATCATCATGCCCATGGCCAGTCCCGCCACGGTCAGGGTCAGCCAGCCCGGCAGGTCGCCGACCAGCGGCAGCGCCACCAGCGCCAGCACCGGGATGATGCCGAGCGGCAGGTAGTCCAGCCGCGGCTTGGCTGGCGGCGCCAGATCCTGCTTGTCGAGTTCGGTCGCGCTCATCCCCCGCCCCTATTGATGCGCGCTCAGGCTAAGGCCGAGCAATTGCCGCTGCAGGGCGCTGTCGCCGGCCAGTGCCGCCATGGCACCGCCATGGACGATGCGCCCGTCGTCCATCACCGCCACGCTGTCGCCGAGCTGGCGGGCGAAATTGAAATTCTGCTCGACCAGCAGGATGGTGGTGTCGGTGCTTTTCAGCTCGGCGAAGGCTGCGATCATGTTGGCGATGATGGCCGGCGCCAGGCCCTTGCTGGGCTCGTCGATCAGCAGCAGCTTGCGCGGCTCGACGATGGCGCGGCTGACCGCCAGCATCTGCTTCTGCCCGCCCGAAAGCTGGCCCGCCGGCAGCGACCAGAAGCGATGCATGGCGGGGAACATCCTGAAGATCCAGTTGAGCCGCGCCTCGTCCAGCGGCCCGTTCCGCGCCGCCAGCACCATGTTCTCCCGCACCGTCAGGTCGGCGAAGATGCCCATCGATTCGGGCACGTAGGCGATGCCGCGCTGGGCGATCTCCGGCGTCGACAGCCTGGTGATGTCCTCGCCGTCGAACACGATCTGCCCGGCCGAAGCGCGCCACAGCCCCATGACGGTACGCAAGGTCGTGGTCTTGCCCGCGCCGTTCCGGCCCAGCAGCATGGTCAGCTCGCCGCGCGGCACCTCGAGATCGACGCCGTGCAGGATGTGGTAGCGGCCGATATGGGTATGCACGCCTTTCAGGCTGAGCAGCGGCCGGGTCATGCGCCCCCCGTTCCGCTCGCCGCACCGGGCGCGACGCCGAGATAGGCTTCCTGCACGATCGGCGAGGCGATCACTTCCTCGGGCTGGCCATCGGCCACCAGGCTGCCGTTGTGCAGCACGATGATGCGATCGCTGAGCGAGCGCACGATATCCATCTTGTGCTCGACCAGCAGGATGGTCTTGTCGCCCTGGGCCTTGATCTGGTGGATCAGCTCCAGGATCACCGGCACTTCGTCGACGCTCATGCCTGCCGTCGGTTCGTCGAACATGAACACTTCGGGCTCCAGCGCCAGCAGGATGGCGACCTCCAGCTTGCGCTGGTCGCCATGCGGCAGGGTGGCGGCGATGGCATCGGCGCTGCCGATCAGCGACACCCGCTCCAGGTAGTGCTCGGCCCGCTCGATCAACTCGACATGATCGGCAGCCATGCTGAACAGGCTGCTTCTGGCGCCGGCGTGCGCCTGCACCGCCAGCCGCACGTTCTCCCGTACCGTCAGGTTGGGGAACAGGTTGGTGAGCTGGAAGGCGCGGCCCAGGCCGCGGCGCGTGCGCACCGGGGCCGGCAGCCGGGTCAGATCCTCGCCGAACAGCCGCACCGTGCCGGCGCTGGCGGCCAGTTGCCCCGAGATCAGGTTGAAATAGGTCGTCTTGCCCGCGCCGTTGGGCCCGACGATGGATGTCAGGGTGCCGGGATGGAAGGCGCAGCTCACCGCATTGACCGCGACATGGCCGCCGAAGCGAATGGTCAGCCCGTCGGTCTGCAGCGCGGGATGCGGCGATGCGGCGGAAGCGGTCACGGCGCAAAAGAGATCGCCCGGCGGCCAGGCCACCGGGCGGTCTCGATCCGGCTTACTTCTTGTTGCGGATCGGTACGTTGATCTCGCTGATCGGGATCTCGCGCACCAGGTCGAGCAGGTCGGTGTTGCTGGGCGGATCCTTCTTCATGCGCCAGTGATACATGACCTGCAGCGCCTGATGGTCGTCCTTGCGGAACACCATCTTGCCCTTGGGCGTGTCGAACTCCATGCCCTCCATGGCGGCGATCAGCTTCTCGGTGTCGGTCGACTTGGCTTTTTCCAGCGCCGTCACCGCCGCCATGGCCGCGCTCATGCCGCCGGCCACGAAGAAGTCGGGCGGCGCGCCGTTGTTGCGCTTCTTGTATTCGGCCACCAGCCAGTCGTTGACCGGATTCTTCGGGAAGGCCCAGTAGTAGTAGATGGCGCCCTCCAGGCCGGGGAACTGCTTCCAGCCGGCCATCACCGGCAGGATGTTGCCGCCCGGCGCGATCTCGATGCCGTAGCGTTCGGGCTTCAGGTCCATCAGCTTGGTCAGCGGATGGGGACCGGCCCAGATCACGGCGATGATCTTGCGGCCCGGCTTGTCCTTGAGCGCATCGAACAGGCGCTGGGCGGAGGCGGTGAAGTCGGTGGTCTGCTGCGGGGCGTATTCCTCGAACACGATCTCCGCCTTGCTGTTGGCCAGCTTCAGCGCTTCCTTGAGACTGGCGACGCCGTCGCGGCCGAAGGCGTAGTCCTGCGCCAGGGTAGCGATATAGACCTTCTCGCCGGTCAGGGTCAGCGCGCCGGCCACCGCGTCCTGCGTGGAGTTGCGCGCGGTGCGGAAGATGTAGCGGTTCCAGGCCGCGCCGGTGATCGAATCAGCCACCGCCGGCTCGACGATCAGCAGCTTCTTGTACTCGGCCGCGACCGGCAGCATGGCCAGCGCGCCACCCGAGCCGGTGGTGCCGACCGCCAGATCCACCTTGTCGTCGGAATAGGCCTGTTCGAGGGCGGATTTGGCCAGGTCGGCCTTGAACTGGTCGTCCTTGAAGGTGACCTCGATCTTGCGACCGTTCACCATCATGGTGCCCTTGGTGGCGTATTCCAGGCCCAGCATGAAGCCGGCCTCGGTCTGCTTGGCATAGGCCTCGAGCGGACCGGTCTTGCTGTAGATCACCGCGATCTTGATCGGCTTTTCTTGCGCGACGGCAGGCGCCGCGAACGCCATGGCGGCGAGCGCCGCACCGACGATAAATCGTTTCACGTGTAACCTCCCCATGAGACGCAAAAGCGTATCAACGCCGGATAATGCCCATGCCGGTTGCGGTTAGGCAACGCTACAGTGGCGCAGCCCGGAGTGATTCCAACCTTTAATTGCGGCTGCCTATTCCGGCGTCGACGTCGAGCACCACCCCGCTGACATAGCCCGACAGATCCGACGACAGGAACACCACCATGTCCGCCATCTCCTTGGGCGTGGCGGGGCGGCCGAAAGGCAGGCCCTTGAGCGTCTCCTGCCAGCGTTCCGGATCGCCGAATTCCTTCTGCGCGCGGGTCCGGGCCAGGGTGATCAGGCGGTCGGTCGAGGTGCTGGGGGGATTGATGCCGAACACGCGCACGCCCTGATCGACGCTCTTGCTGCCCAGGGCCCGGGTGAAGGCCACCAGAGCGGCGTTGCCGGTGGTGCCGGCGATGTAGTCGAACATCGGCCGCGTCGCAGCCAGGCCGATGACGTTGGCGATGATGCCGGACTTGCGCTGGGCCATGCGGGCAAAATATTCGCGGCTCAGATTGATGTAACCGAACACCTTGAGCTGCCACGCCTCGCGCCACGCCGGCTCTTGGATCGCATCTAGAGTACCGCCGGGAATGGCGCCGGCGTTGTTGACCAGGATGTCGATGTCGGGAAATTCACCGGCCAGCGTCTTGGCGTTGCCCTGCTGGGACAGGTCGATGGCCCGGACCGCCACCCCGACATTGTACCGCCCGCGCAGCTCGTTCTGGGCCGCTTCCAGAGCCGATCGGGTGCGCGCCGCCAGAACCAGATTGCAGCCCTCGGCCGCGAAGGATTCCGCCACAGCCCGGCCGATTCCCTTGGAAGCACCTGTAATCAATACTGTTTTTCCCGCCAGACCCAATTCCATGGCAGACTTCCTCCCGATCGATGTGCGCTTGTGCCGGTTGCTTCCCCGGCCGTGACGCGCCATTTAACAGCCAGGATGCGGCTCAGGCCAGATCGACCGCCGACGCCACGGGATTTGCCGCAGAAACGATGACGGACAACGATCCGATAGCACCCACATCCAGGGGGCCGTCCTGGCGATTCATCCTTGCCAGCGCGCTGGGGTCGCTTGCCGTGCACCTGCTGGTGGCCAGCGCGATCTATATCGAATTCACCCACCCGGCGAAGCCGGCATCCGACCAGCCGCCGCTGGAAGTGGCCGTGGTCACCCCGGACATGCTGCCCAAGGCGCCGGAAGCGCCCAAGCCGCAGGCCCAGCAGCCCAAGCCGCCCGAGCAGCCCAAGCCGCCAGAACAGCCCAAGACCGAACAGCCCAAGACCGAGCCCCCCAAGCCGCAGGCCGAGAAGCCCAAACCGCCGCCCTTCAAGGCCGACCCGTCCCAGGTGGTGCCCGCCACGCGCGACAAGGCGACCGGACCGGAGGGCAACCAGGCCGCCCCGACCACGGCGCAGCGCCAGAGCGATAGCCCGGACAAGCCCGACAGCCAGACGGCAGCCAAGGCGCCGCCCACGCCCGACGCGGACAAGGTCAAGCCCGAGGAGCCGCAGAAGACCGACGCCAAGCCGCCCGAGGATCCCAAGCCGCCCGAGAATCCCAAGCCGGAGGAGCCGCAGAAGGCGGAGGACAAGCCGCCCGAAGATCCCAAACCGGCCGATCCCAATGGCATCCTGCCCGCCGCGCCGCCCAAGCCGACGCCCGCCAAGCCGACCCAGACGGCGACCTTGCCCAGCAAGCCGCCGCCATCGAAGACCGACGGCGGCGGTCGCCATCAGGTCATGGCGCCGGTCGTGGTGCGGCCCGACAATATCAGCGGGCGCGCCGGCAACAGCGCCTCTCCATCCTATCCGAGCTCGGCACGAGCCAACGGGTTGCAGGGCCGCGTCGTGCTGCAGGCGCTGGTGACGCGCGACGGCGCGGTGCGGCGCATCAACATCGTCAAGAGCAGCGGCTACGACGAACTCGACGAATCGGCGGTGCGCGCGGTGTGGCTGTGGCACTTCACGGTAAACGGCGCGCCGCGCAACTTCGTCGAGGACTGGATCGAGATTCCGATCGATTTCCGCCTGCATTGAGCCTTGACCGGCATGCCGCATGCCGCCAAGGTCGCCCCTTCTGCGGTATCGAGCGAGTTGCCATGAAACGTCTGGCTTTGGTGCTGTCGCTGCTGATGGCGACGCTGTTCATAGCGAAGGAAGGATACGCCTTGGATCCGGAAAACACTCTTTATATCGACCTGCCCTATGGCCGCGTCGTCATCGAAATGTACCCCAAGCTGGCGCCCAAGCACGTGGCGCAGATCAAGAAGCTGGCGCGCGAACACGTCTATGACGGCGTGGTTTTCCACCGCGTGATCGCCGGCTTCATGGCCCAGACGGGCGATCCGACCGGCACCGGCTCGGGCGGCGCGGGCGACCGGCTGCCGGCGGAATTCTCCAACACGCCGCATGTGCGCGGCACGGTGTCGATGGCCCGCACCTCCGATCCCAACAGCGCGCGCAGCCAGTTCTTCATCTGCCTGGCCGACGCCCCGCACCTCAACGGCCAGTACACCGTATGGGGCAAGGTCGTGTCGGGCATGGAATTCGTCGACATGATCAAGAAGGGCGCGCCAGGCAGCGGCGCCGTCACCAATCCCGACAAGATGATCAAGGTCACCGTCGCCGCCGACGAGGAGAAGAAATAACGGCCACGACAAGCGGCAAACGAAAGCGGCAGGAGCGATCCCGCCGCTTTTTTTCTATCGACTGCCGCGCCGCTACCGGACGGGAATCCAGTCCTCGGTGCCCACCTGGGTCGAACCCGCCGTGGTCCACTTGCCGTGAAATGCGCCGCGATCGTCGACGCGATAGAGCGCGACGCCCGTGGTCGGGCCGGTGAAGTAGACCGCCAGCCAGTCGCCGTCGAGCACGCCGGTGCCGGTGTAGCGCGAATTGCCCACCACCCATGTGACCTTGACGGTATTGCCGATCACCTCGGCCGAGACCCGTCCGGTATAGGCGCCGCCGCCGCCCAGATCGGTACCCTGGACCCTGAAATCGCGCGCTTCGGCAACAAAACCGAGCGCCAACGCACACACGAACGCCATCGCGGCCAGAATCCTCTGCCCGCTCTTGCGGATACTGATCATGAAGCCCCCCTGCTGCCGGCGCGACCGCGCCGGTATCACCAGGGTAGCGGGACAATACGGTACGGGGAAGCGGTCTGCCGACCGCTCAATGCGGCGCCGGGGCAACGGCGACGGCAATGCGATTGGGATCGACCGGCAGGCGGCGCGCGCCCCAGTCGCCAGGCTGGGCCTCGAACACGCCGGCCAGCCTGGTGCCGCAGGACAGGCAGGCGCCGGACGGATCGAGCCGCCACTCGCTCAGGCGATGCCAGTCGCGCCCGATCAGCCGCTCGCCGCAGCAGGCGCAATAGGTGCTCTGCCGGCCGAGGTCGTTGACATTGCCGACATAGACGTAGCGCAGCCCGTTCTTCATGGCGATGCGCCGCGCTTCGATCAGGGTCTGGTGCGGCGTCGCCGCCTTGTCGCGCATGCGATAGTCGGGATGGAACGCCGTGAAGTGCAGCGGCACGTCGGGGCCCAGATGCTCCGCGATCCACTGCGTCATGGCCTCGATCTCGGCGGGCGAATCGTTCTCGCCGGGAATGAGCAAGGTGGTGATCTCGAACCAGACGTCGGTCTCGTGCTTGAGATATTTCAAGGTGTCGAGCACGGGCTGCAGATGGCCCTTGGTCACCTTCCAGTAGAACTCCTCGCTGAACGCCTTGAGATCGACATTGGCCGCATCCATGTGGCGGTAGAATTCGGCACGCGGCTCGGCATTGACGTAGCCCGCCGTCACCGCCACTGCCTTGACGCCCAGTTCGTGGCAGGCCTGGGCGATGTCGATGGCGTATTCGTGGAAGATCACCGGATCGTTGTAGGTGAACGCCACCGAGCGGCAGCCCAGCGCGGCCGCCGCCCGGGCGATGGTCTGCGGCGAAGCGCCGGCCGACAGCTTCTCGACCTCGCGCGACTTGGAGATGTCCCAGTTCTGGCAGAAGCTGCAGGCCAGGTTGCAGCCCGCCGTGCCGAAAGACAGGATCGGCGTTCCGGGCAGGAAATGGTTGAGCGGCTTCTTCTCGATCGGGTCGACGCAGAAGCCGGACGACTTGCCGTAGCTCGCCAGCACCACCTGGCCGCCCTGCGCCGCGCGTACGAAGCACAGGCCGCGCTGGCCCTCGCCGAGCTTGCATTCGCGCGGGCAGACATCACATTGCACTCGTCCATCGGGCAGGCGGCGCCAGAATTTGGTTGGATGCGCCCCTGCCAGGGCTTCGTTGGTCTCGTCCATCGGTTTATTCTGTGTTGATCGCCATGTTGCCGGATCGCGTGCCATGACTTCCGCCCAGACCACCCCCGCCTGGAGCAAGCCGCCCGGCGTCGCCGGCCTGTTCTATCCGGGCGATACCGCCCAGTGCGCGGCCCAGGTCCAGGCCTGCCTGCAGGGCGCGGCACCCGCCGCCGTGACGCCCAAGGTGCTGATCGCGCCGCATGCCGGCTATATATATTCCGGCGCCATCGCTGCAAGCGCCTATGCCACGATTGCAGCAAGGCGCGGCCAGATTTCCCGGATCGTGCTGCTGGGACCCAACCACCGCATGGCAGTGCGCGGCATGGCGCTGAGCAGCGCGCAGAGCTGGCGGACGCCGCTGGGCGACATTGCGCTCGACCGGCCGATGCTCGACCGGCTGGCGCAGCTTCCCGATGTCGAGACCTCCGATGCGGCCCTGCGGCAGGAGCATAGCCTCGAGGTTCACCTGCCGTTTCTGCAACACGTGCTCGGCGGTTTCGCGCTGGTGCCGGTGCTGGTGGGCGACGCCGCCCCGGAGAGCGTGGCCCGCCTGCTGCAGGAGGCCTGGGGCGGCCCGGAGACCTTGATCGTCATCTCCAGCGATCTCAGCCACTACCACGACTATGCCGGCGCGCAGCGACTGGATGGTGCTGCGGCGCAGGCCATCGAAATGCTGCGTCCCGACCTGCTGAAGGACGAGCAGGCCTGCGGCAACCGCGCCCTGCGCGGTTTCATGCTGGAGGCGCGGCGGCGCGACTTGCGGATCACCACGCTCGACCTGCGCAATTCCGGCGACACGGCCGGCGACAAGGACCGCGTGGTGGGCTATGGCAGCTTTGCCGCGGAATACGCCGAAACCGCCCGGCTGGATGAAGCAGGACGGCGCGGCCTCCTCGATGCCGCCATTGCCTCGATCGACCATGGCATCAAGAACGGCGCCATGCCCTCCGTGACGTTCCGCAATCTGCCGCGGCCCCTGGCGGCGATGCGCGCCACCTTCGTCACCTTGACCCTGAACGGACAATTGCGCGGCTGCATCGGCTCGTATGTCGCGCAGCGGCCGCTGATCCTCGACGTGACGGAAAGCGCCTACAAGGCAGCCTTCGCCGATCCGCGCTTCGCGCCGCTTACCGCGGAGGAACTGCAACGCCTCGACATCGAGATCTCGATCCTCAGCATGCCGCGACAGATTGCGGCCGCCAGCCAGGACGAACTGCTGGCCGCGCTGCGGCCCGACAAGGACGGGCTGATCATCGACGATGCGGGACGACGCGCGCTGTTCCTGCCCAAGGTATGGGAAGCCCTGCCCCAGCCGGACGACTTCCTGCTGCACCTCAAAGCCAAGGCCGGCCTGCCGGCCGATCACTGGTCGAGCCGGCTCCGCGCCTATCGCTTCACCACCGAGACCTTCGGCCGCGCCCAGGCCTGAGCCGGCCGAACGGCCTCAAGCGGGATAGCTCGCCAGGGTTGCCTGCACCGCGCGCGGCAGCGGCGTGGCAGTGAAATGCGGCAGCAGCTCGCGCCGGCGCGGATCGTCGATGACGACCGCTCGATCGAACAGATAGCGCATCTCCAGCACCTCGCGCATCAGCGGGTCGAACAGGGCGGCCAGGCGCAGCAGCCACCACGGCAGGCGCTGCGCGCGAAGGTCGGGCGCCTCGGCCAGGCGTGCGATCAGGCGCAGGAACTGCAATTGCGAATCCATCACGTCGCCCCTGAAATGCACCACCTCGAACGGCGCAAGGGATTGCTCGAGCAAGTCGGCGGCGAGACGCGCCAGGTCCGGCACGTAAGCCCATTGGTGCGGAACGTCGAGCCGGCCCAGCACCTGCATCTTCTTGCCGCGACGGGCGTTGCCGAACAGCCGGTCGACATAGCCGTTGCGAACGGTCGGCCCGAAATAATCGCCCGCGCGCACGATCAATACCGAAGCCTTGCCGTCGAGCGTAGCCTCGTGCAGCGCTTGCTCCAGCTTCACGCGCAACCGCCCCTTTTTGCCGATGGGCGAAACCGCCGCAGTTTCCGGAAGCGGATGCAAGGTCTGCGCGCCGAAGCCGTAGACATTGCCGGGGAAGACGATGCGCGCGCCTACCTGGCGTGCCGCGGCAATCACGTTCTCGGTAACCGTCTGCATGTGCGGGATCCATTGCGGATAGGGATAGTTCACCCCGTGCACGATGGTCCTGCATCCCGCGGCGGCCTTCATCAGCACTTCGCGATCCTGGGCGTCCCCCGCGACCACGACCAGGCCCGCCCCCAGACCCGCCACCGCCAATCCGTCAAGCTTGGCCGGATCGCGCGCCAGCGCCGCGACCTGCCAGCCCCGCTGCAGCAGCTCGGCCGCCATGGCACCGCCGAAACTGCCGCTTGCCCCCAGAACCAAGGCCTTGTCCTGCATCGGACACCCCTTCCCGGGCCGTAAGCCGTGCCCTGCCTTTAGGTCGGGCTCCCGTCCATCGACTGCAACCCCGGACTTGCCATTGCACAAGATTTGGGCAGATGCGAGTTTTTGGCCGGTGTGCTGTGTCGGGGCCGGGCTTGCTGGCCGCAGGCGTTGCCGCTACAGCATCGCGGCCCGGGGATGCTGATCGCAGCGCTTGGCGCGCTGTTTGCATTTCATGGGCCGGAAGACGGTACGCATGCCGTCGAGGGTCGGGCGGGGGCCATGAGCATTCACGTCGCGTTGCATCACCAGACCACCTATCGCTACGACCGGCTGATCTCGCTTGGTCCGCAGCTGGTGCGGTTGCGCCCGGCGCCGCATGCGCGAACCCCGATCCTGTCCTATTCGCTGCAGATCGAACCCAAGACCCATTTCCTGAACTGGCAGCAGGATCCGACCGGCAACTACATCGCCCGCCTGGTGTTCCCGGAGAAGACCGACCTGTTGCGCGTTTCGGTCGACCTGGTCGCCGACATGGCGGTGATCAATCCGTTCGACTTCTTCCTCGAACCGAGCGCCGAAAAATTTCCCTTCGCCTACGATCCCTCGCTGGCCGAGGAGCTGGCGCCCTACCGCAAAGTGCTGCCGCGCGGTGGGCTGTTCGACAACTTCCTGCGCAGCATCGATCCGTCGCCGCGCTCGACGGTCGACTTCCTGATGGCGTTGAACCAACGCCTGCAGCAGGAAGTGGGCTACGTCATCCGCCTGGAACCGGGCGTGCAGACCCCCGAGCAGACGCTGGAGAAGAAGCTCGGCTCCTGCCGCGACAGCGGCTGGCTGCTGGTGCAGCTGTTGCGCCACCTGGGCTTCGCCGCGCGCTTCGTGTCCGGCTACCTGATCCAGCTGGTGGCCGACGAGAAGCCGCTCGACGGGCCGGCCGGTCCGACCCACGACTTCACCGACCTGCATGCCTGGTGCGAGGTCTATCTGCCCGGCGCCGGCTGGATCGGGCTCGATCCCACCTCCGGCCTGATGGCGGGCGAAGGCCATATTCCGCTGGCCTGCACGCCCGAGCCGCAAAGCGCGGCGCCGATCGACGGCCTGACCGAAAAGGCCGAGGTCGAGTTCGACTTCGCCATGAAGGTCACGCGCATCTACGAATCGCCGCGCGTCACCAAGCCCTATACCGAGCGGCAATGGCAGTCGATCGTCGATCTGGGCCACAAGGTCGATCTCGACCTGCAGCGCAACGACGTGCGCCTGACCATGGGCGGCGAGCCGACCTTCGTGTCGATCGACGACATGGACGGCGCGGAGTGGAACACCGAGGCGCTGGGCGACAACAAGCGCCGCCTGGCGGGACGCCTGTTCCGCCGCCTGGCCGATCGCTTCGCCAACAGCCCCCTGCTGCATTACGGTCAGGGCAAATGGTATCCGGGCGAGCAGCTGCCGCGCTGGGCGCTGACCTGCGTCTGGCGCCAGGATGGCCAGCCGGTGTGGAACGACCCCGACCTGATCGCCAAGGAGGACAAGCCCGCCGGCGCCACCGCCGCGACCGCCCAGGCCTTCGCCGAGGCACTGGCGCAACGGCTCGAGCTCAATCCCGGCTTCGCCATCCCCGCCTACGAGGATGCCTGGTATTACCTGTGGCGCGAGCGGCGCCTGCCGGTGAATGTCGATCCGCACGAATCCTGCCTGCGCGACCCGCTGGAACGGGCACGGCTGGCCAGGGTGTTCGAGCAGGGCATCGACGCGGAGGTCGGCACCGTGCTGCCGATCCAGCGCGCCCAGCATAACGGCCGGCGCTGGATGAGCGGCGCCTGGTTCCTGCGGCCCGAGCGGCTCTATCTCATTCCCGGCGATTCGCCGGTCGGCTACCGCCTGCCGCTGGATTCGCTGCCCTGGGTGGTCGAGAAGGATTTTCCCTGGCATGTCGAGCCCGACCCGATGGCGCCGCAGACGCCGTTCCCGCCGCGCCAGGCCTTGGAACATGGGCAGGCCGGCCGCCAGGTGTTCGAGCGACGCCAGGCCATGGCGCTGTCGGGCGGCGACGGCGGGCGCAGCGAGCAGCATCTGCCGCCGCAGCGCGGCGAATCGGCGCCGTGGGTGGTGCGCACCGCCATGGCCTTCGAGGCGCGCAACGGCCACCTGTTCGTCTTCATGCCGCCGACATCCACGGCGGAGGACTATCTGGATCTGCTGACCGCGGTGGAAGAGACCGCCGCCGAGCTGGGCCAGCCGGTGTTCATCGAGGGCTACCTGCCGCCGTCGGATCCGCGGCTGACGCATTTCTCGGTCACGCCCGATCCGGGCGTCATCGAGGTCAACATCCATCCCTCGCACGATTGGGACGAAAGCGTGGATCGCACCACCGCAATCTACGAGGAGGCACGCGCCTGCCGGCTGGGCACCGAGAAGTTCATGCTCGATGGCCGCCATGTCGGCACCGGCGGCGGCAACCACATGGTGCTGGGCGGCACCACGCCCTCGGATTCGCCGTTCCTGCGCCGGCCCGATCTGCTCAAGAGCATGGTCGGCTTCTGGCTCAACCATCCCTCGCTGTCCTACCTGTTCTCCGGCCTGTTCATCGGCCCGACCAGCCAGCATCCACGCGTCGACGAGGCGCGCAACGATGCGATCTACGAGCTGGAGATCGCCTTCCAGCAGGTCAGGGCGGGCCAGCCGGCGCCGGCCTGGCTGGTCGACCGCATCTTCCGCAACCTGCTGGTCGACGCCACCGGCAACACCCATCGCGCCGAGTTCTGCATCGACAAGATGTTCTCGCCCGACAGCGCGGCGGGACGGCGCGGCCTGCTCGAGCTGCGCGCCTTCGAGATGCCGCCGCATTGGCGCATGAGCCTGACCCAGCAATTGCTGCTGCGCGCGCTGCTGTCGCGCTTCTGGCGCAAGCCCTACGAGGAAGCGCCGGTGCGCTGGCACACCCGCCTGCACGACGATTTCATGCTGCCGCATTTCGTGGCGCAGGATTTCGCCGACGTGCTGGCCGATCTCGACCGCCACGGCTACGCCTTCCAGCAGGACTGGTTCGCGCCGCATTTCGAATTCCGCTTCCCCGAGATCGGCAAGGTCGCCTATGGCGGCATCGAGCTGGAATTGCGCCATGCGCTTGAGCCGTGGCACGTGCTGGGCGAGGAAGGCGCGATCGGCGGCACCGTGCGTTACGTCGATTCCTCGGTCGAGCGCATGCAGGTCAGGCTTGCCGGCATGGTCGATCCGCGCCATTGCCTGGTGGTCAACGGCCGGCAGGTGCCGATGCGCGCCACCGGCGCCATGGGCCAATACGTCGCCGGCCTGCGCTATCGCGCCTGGCGGCCGCCGGAGGCATTGCACCCCACCATCGGCATACACGCGCCCCTGGTGTTCGACATCTTCGATTCCTGGAACGGCCGCTCGATCGGCGGCTGCACCTATCATGTGGCGCATCCCGGCGGCCGCAATTTCCAGCAATTCCCGGTCAATGCCAACGCCGCCGAGGCGCGCCGTCGCGCCCGCTTCTTCCCCATCGGCCACAGCCAGGGCGTGCTGCAGCCCGAGCTCGAGAACGCGCCGCCCGAGCACCCGCTGACGCTCGATCTTCGTTGGCGCAACAAAGCCTGATAGACTTGCGGACGGGGCACGGTCGGGGAAAATCGGCACAGGCGATGGGCATCAGTATAGCCAACGGGGCAGCGGCCGACGCTTCGCACCTCGACCAGGCCTATGACGAGATGGTGACCGGCCAGGGCGGCGTGCGCCGCCACTGGCAGGGCGTGCTGAGCCTGATCAACGCCCTGCCGCACGGCCTGGCCGAGCGCGTCGACAGCGCCCGCCGCGTGCTCGACGAGGACGGCGCCACCTACAACATCTACAGCGACCCGCGCGCCGCCAGCCAGCGCTGGACCTTCGATCCGCTGCCCCTGATCCTGGAAGCCGGCGAATGGCGCGACCTGGCGGCCGGGCTGGCGCAGCGCGCCCGGCTGCTCAACGCGGTGCTGAACGACATCTACGGGCCCCAACGCCTGCTGCGCGACCGGCTGATCCCGCCGGCGCTGGTGTTCGCCAATCCCGAATTCCTGCGTCCCTGCCGCGACGCCGAGGCCGAAGCCGACCGGCCGCTGCTGCATCACTACGCCGTCGATCTGATGCGCCGGCCCGACGGGCAGTGGGTGGTGCTGTCGGACCGGGCGCAACTCGCCGCCGGCATGGGCTATGCGCTGGAGAACCGGCGGGTCCAGGCGCGCACCCTGCCCGAGCTGTTCCGCGGCCGCCATGTGCAGCAGTTGCGGCCGTTCTTCGACCGCTGGCAGAGCGCGCTGCATGGCCTGGCGCGACGCGACAACCCGCAGATCGGCCTGCTGACGCCGGGGCCCGACGACGAGGCCTATTTCGAGCATGTCTATCTGGCGCGCGAGCTGGGCCTCACCCTGGTCGAAGGCGCCGATCTCACCTTGCGCGACGCCAAGGTGATGCTGAAGACGCTCGACGGGCTGCAGCGCGTCGACGTGCTGCTGCGCCGGGTCGAAAGCGCCTTGTGCGATCCGCTCGAGCTGCGCGCCGATTCCGCCGTCGGCGTGGTCGGCATGCTGCAGGCGGTGCGCACCGGCAAGCTGGTGCTGGCCAATGCCATCGGCAGCGGCGTGATCGAGACGCCGGCGCTGATGCCTTTCCTGCCCGGCCTGTCCCGCGCGCTGAACGGCGAAGACCTCGCCGTGCCGTCGGCCGAGCTGCTGTGGTGCGGCCAGGCAACGCCGCTCGATGCGGTGCTGCACGACCTGCCCGACTATGTGATCCGCCGCAGCTTCGGCAGCGCGGTCGAACCCGTGATCGGCGCCGCGCTCGACGCCAAGGGCCAGGCCAAGCTGATCGAGAAGATCCGGGCCCGTCCCGCTTCCTTCGTGGCGCAGCGGCCGATCGTGCCGTCGGTGGCGCCGACCTGGTCGGACAACGGATTGACGCCAAGGCCGGTGGTGCTGCGCGTGTTCCTGGTGCGCCATGACGGCGACTATGTCGCCATGCCCGGCGGTCATGCCCGCGTGCCGACCAATCGCGAGGCCTATTTCCGCTCGCCGCTGCAGCATCGCGGCACCACCAAGGACGTCTGGGTGCTGGCCGACGAGGACGCGCCGACAATCGTCGCCGGCACCGGCGCGGGCCATTCGCGCGTCGCCATCCAGCGCGGCAGCGCGGTGATGCCCAGCCGCGTGGCCGACAATCTCTACTGGCTGGGCCGCTACATGGAGCGGCTCGACAACGGCGCCCGGCTGCTGCGCGCGGCGCTGTGGCGACTGGCCGGCGGCACGATGGGCGCGCGCGACATGGTCGAGCTGCGCACCATCGCCCAGTCGCTCGACAGCTTCAACCTGATCGACACCGCTGCCGCCAACGCGCCGCCCGACTCGCACATGCTGGCCAATGCGCTGACCCGCGCTACCCAGCCCGACCAGCCGCTGCTCGACGTGTTCCGCTCGATCCAGCGCCTGGCCGCCTCGACCCGCGACCGGCTGTCGATGGATATGTGGCAGGCGGTCAAGCAGCTGCTGGGCGAGGTGCGCGGCCGGCTGGAGGGCGGCTTCGGCGACATCGACCGGCTGATCGCCTCGTTCGACGACCTGATCCGCTTCGCCGCCATCTTTGCCGGCATGGCCTCGGAGAACATGACGCGCGGCGCGGGCTGGCGCTTCCTCGATATCGGCCGCCGTCTGGAGCGCGGCATCTTCACCGCCCAGGGCGCGCTGGGCGGCTTCGCCCTGGTGCCGGTCAATTGGGAATCGGCGATGCGGCTGGCGCTGGAGCTGTGCGACAGCACCATCACCTATCGCTCGCGCTATCTGGCGGCGCTGCAGCCCGGCCCGGTGCTCGACCTGGTGCTGGCCGACGACAGCAACCCGCGCTCGCTGGCGTTCCAACTGCTGCGGCTGGACGAGAACCTGGCGGCGCTGCCGCGGCGCCAGGGCGAACTCGCCATCATTCCGGTGTCGCAGATCCTGCGCGATCTTGCGACCGTCACCAGCCAGTTCGACGGCGACGATCGAAACCAGGGACAGGACAGCCCGACCCTGGTGATGCTACGCGATCTGCTCGAAGAGACCGGCAACGGGTTGCGCGATCTGTCCAATGCCATCACGCGGGCCTATTTCACTCACGTGCCCGCCGCCCAGGCACTGGGCTCGGCGCGCGCCGCCATGCGGCTGTGAGGAGCAGATGCGCTACAAGCTGACCCATCGCACCTCCTACCGCTACGCCAGCGCCGTCGACCTGGCCTGGCATGTGCTGCATCTGCGCCCGCGCGCCCTGCCGTTCCAGAAGGTGGCGAGCAGCGAGATCGTCTCCTCGCCCCGCCCGGCCGAGAGCCACGAAGACGTCGATCATTTCGGCAACAACATCGCCCAGTTGATGCTGAACGAGACCCACGATCATTTCACGGTCGAGATGCGGGCCGAAGTCGATGTCGCTTTTCCCGCCGCACCCGATCCGCTTGCCGGCCAGGCTTGGGAGCAGGTGGCGCAGGATCTCGACGGCGACGGCTTCCCCCAGGCGGTCGAGACCAACGAATTCGTCTACAACTCGCCGCTGGTCGCGGCCCATCCGGGTCTGCACGACTATGCGCGGCCGTCCTTCAACGCCGGCCGTCCGATCCTGGACGCGGTGATCGACCTGACCCATCGCATCAAGCGCGACTTCGCCTACGATCCGGGCGCCACCGACATCTCCACGCCGCTGCTGCAGGTGCTGCACAAGCGGCGCGGCGTGTGCCAGGACTTCGCCCAGTTGCAGATCGGCTGCCTGCGCTCGCTGGGTCTGGCGGCGCGCTACGTCTCGGGCTACATCCGCACCAGGCCCCGGCCGGGCCAGCAGGCGCTGCGCGGCGCCGACGCCTCGCATGCCTGGGTCTCGGTGTGGTGCGGCGCGGCGGGCTGGATCGATGTCGATCCCACCAACGATCTGGTGGTGTCGGACCAGCACGTGCTGGTGGGTTGGGGGCGCGACTTCTCCGACGTCAGCCCGGTGCGCGGCGTGATCCTGGGCGGCGGCCACCAGAGCTTCGGCGTCTCGGTCGATCTCGTCCCGGTCGAGGGCCACTCCGGATCGGCACCGGCCTGATCGCATCCAAGCGATCGATAACTAGCTCAGCATCCCCGTCCCATTGGGCGCCACCAGGATTTTGCCGTCCCGCCCGCCCCGCTCGGCATGGGCCAATGCGGCGCCGATCTGTTCGATCGGATAGATCTTCTCCACCGCGACATCGATCTTGCCGTCGGCGATGCGCTGTGCCAGTTGCTCGTAGATCGCCGCGATCTGCGCGGGCGTTCGCCTGGCCAGGAAACGGCCCAGCATGAAGCCGGTGACGTTGACGCCGCGATAGACCAGCGCCAGGGTCGGCACCTGGCTGTCCTCGCCCGACAGCCCGCCATAGACGCAGACCGTGCCATTGTCGGCCACCGCATCGACCATCACCTTGGTGGCCGGCCCGCCGATGCAATCGATGGCATAGACCACCGGCCCGCCACCCGTCGCCTGGCGGATGCGCGCCGCCAGGTCCGGCCCGTCGACCACCACCGCGTCGCCGCCCAGTCCCTCGATCAGCCCGCGCAAGGATTCGCGCCGCACCACGTTGATCGTGCGCAGGCCGCAATCTTTGGCCAGGCCGATCAGGATTTTGCCGACGGCGGAGTTGGCGCCGTTCTGCACGATCCAGTCGCCGGGCTTCAGCTTCACCACATCGTCGAGCAGCAGCAACGCGGTCGGCGGATTGATGCGCAGCATGGCTGCCTGCTTCAGGCCGATATCGTTGCGCACCTTGACGACGCTCGACGCCGGCGCCTTGCGGCGCTGGGTCCAGTTCTCGCGCAACAGGTTGATGACCCGGTCGCCCGGCCCGATATGCCGCACATTGGCGCCAACCGCCACGACGCGGCCGATGCATTCGGCGCCCGGCGTCGCCGGGAAAGGCGGCTTGTTGGCGTAGCGCCCGGTGAACAACGACAGGTCGGCCGGGTTGATCGGAAAGGCCAGCACCTCGAACACCACCTCGTCCGGGCCCGGCGCGCCGACATCCGGCACCTCGACGCATTGCGCCACCTCATGCGGCACGCCGAAGCGGCTGAACTGCACCTGTTTCATGGGCTGTCCTCCCCGCCGCCATGCTGCGGGGGAATCGGGCCGGCGGCAACCGGCCCGTCCCTTTGCGGATTTTGCACAGGTGGGGCCGCCGCCGCACAGCCCGGCCGGCTTGCGGCCCGATTGGCCCGGGGCTAAGGTCCGCCGCGTTTGTCTCAAGGAGCCTGGAGAATCATGGCCTTTCTGTCGCAACGCCTTGGGCGCATCAAGCCCTCGCCCACCATCGCCGTCACCACCCGCGCCGCGGAGCTGAAAGCCGCCGGCCGCGACGTGATCGGCCTGGGCGCCGGCGAGCCCGATTTCGACACACCGCAGCACATCAAGGATGCGGCGATCAAGGCGATGCAGGCCGGCGAGACGAAATACACGCCCACTGCCGGCACCCCGGCGCTGCGCGCGGCGATCTGCGCCAAGCTCAAACGCGACCATGGCCTGGTGTACCAGCCCAACCAGGTGATCGTCGGCAACGGCGGCAAGCAGGTGATCTACAACGCCCTGATGGCCACTTTGGACCCGGGCGACGAGGTCATCATCCCCGCACCGTACTGGGTGTCCTATCCCGACATGGTGGTGCTGGCCGACGGCAAGCCGGTGATCGTCGCCTGCCCCGAGGACAAGGGCTTCAAGATGCAGGCGGCCGATTTCGAGCGCGCCATCACGCCCCGCACCAAATGGGTGATCCTGAACTCGCCCAGCAACCCGACCGGCGCAGCCTACAGCCACGACGAGCTGAAGGCGCTGACCGACGTGCTGGTGCGTCACCCGCATGTCTGGGTGCTGACCGACGACATGTACGAGAAGATCGTCTACGACGACTTCAAATTCTGCACGCCGGCCCAGGTCGAGCCCAAGCTCTACGACCGCACCCTGACCATGAACGGCGTATCCAAGGCCTATTGCATGACCGGCTGGCGCATCGGCTACGCGGCCGGGCCGGCGGCGCTGATCAAGGCGATGGACACGGTGCAGTCGCAGAGCACGTCCAACGCCTCCTCGATCAGCCAGGCGGCCTCGGTGGCGGCGCTCAACGGACCGGAGGATTTCATTGCGCGCCAGAACGTGACGTTCAAGGAGCGCCGCGACCTGGTGGTGTCGATGCTGAACCAGGCCAAGGGCATCACCTGCCACCGGCCGGAGGGGGCATTCTACGTGTTCCCGTCCTGCGCCGGGGTGATCGGCAAGAAGACGCCGCAGGGCAAGCTGCTGGAGACCGACACCGACTTCGTCACCTACCTGCTGGAGAGCGAAGGCGTGGCGGTGGTGCAGGGCTCGGCCTTCGGGCTGGCGCCGTTCTTCCGCATCTCCTACGCCACCGCCACCGAGGCGCTGGAGGAAGCCTGCCGGCGCATCCAGCGCGCTTGCGCCGCCCTGAACTGAACCGGTTTCCATCGCGGTATCGAAGGGGCGGGATTTCCCGCCCCAGACCGCTGACAAACCCCGCCGAATTTCGGCGGGGTTTTTGTTTTGCCGACGAT
>CAYWLS010000015.1:0-105672 GCA_964458605.1 uncultured Hyphomicrobiales bacterium
CACCTCGCTGATCTCGGAGGCCTTGAGGCCGGCATCCTTGAGGGCCGCGCGGCAGGGCTCGACCGTCTTCTGGACCAGGTCGTCGACCAGGGCCTCGAGCTTGGCGCGCGTCAGCTTGATGTTGAGATGCTTCGGTCCGCTCTGATCGGCCGTGATGAAGGGCAGGTTGACCTCGGTCTGCATCGTGCCCGAAAGCTCGATCTTGGCCTTCTCGGCCGCTTCCTTCAGGCGCTGGAGCGCCAGGCGATCCTTGCGCAGATCGATGCCCTGCTCCTTTTTGAACTCGTCCGCCAGGTAATCGATGATGCGCGCGTCGAAATCCTCGCCGCCGAGGAAGGTGTCGCCGTTGGTCGACTTCACCTCGAACACGCCGTCGCCGATTTCGAGGATCGAAATATCGAAGGTGCCGCCGCCGAGGTCATAGACCGCGATCGTGCCGGTGCCCTTCTTCTCCATGCCGTAGGCGAGCGCCGCCGCCGTCGGCTCGTTGATGATGCGCAAGACCTCGAGGCCCGCGATGCGGCCGGCATCCTTGGTGGCCTGGCGCTGGGCGTCGTTGAAATAGGCGGGGACCGTGATGACGGCGCGGGTCACCTTCTCGCCCAGATAGCTCTCGGCGGTCTCTTTCATCTTCTGCAGGATGAAGGCGGAGACCTGGCTGGGCGAATAGTTCTGGCCGCGCACCTCGACCCAGGCGTCGCCATTGGCGTTCTTGACGATCTTGTAGGGCACCATGCCGATGTCCTTCTGGACCATCGGGTCGCCGTAGTTGCGGCCGATCAGGCGCTTGATGGCGTAGAGCGTGTTGTTGGGGTTGGTCACGGCCTGGCGCTTGGCGGCCTGGCCGACCAGGCGCTCGCCGCCTTCGGTGAAGGCGACCATGGAGGGCGTGGTGCGTGCGCCCTCGGCGTTCTCGATCACCTTGACGTCCTTGCCCTCCATCACGGCGACGCAGGAGTTCGTCGTGCCAAGGTCGATACCGATGATTTTCGACATGCTGTCCTCTCTTCTCGGCAGGGTCCGCGGAGCCCTCGTACGGCGCTCCCCAACCCCCCATTTGGGTCTGGAATGTCTCGCGAAAAAGCCGGCAGTCGGCAGACCCCGGCCGTCACGCGGGTATATAAGCAGCCGTTTCCCGGCCTGCAACGTCCGCCAGGCCCCCGGCGGCGCAAATTTTGGCCCGGCAGCCGCCGATGCCGGCGCGCGGCCGCCAGAAACCGCCGCCCCGGGCGGGCCGGGCGGCCAGCGGCGGCGGGCTCGTTCCGGCGGCAGGCTCACTGGGGCGGGCTTACTCGGGCGGCGGCGCGAAGCCGGGGGGCAGGGCGAACAGGGCCGGATCGGGCGGGCCGATCTGCAGCAGGCTGGCCTCGACCCGGCTCTCCTGGACCCCGACCTGGCGGCGCGCCAGCAGGGCGATGCCGTCCTGGGTGACGCACCATTCCTGCTTCTCGCCCACCGTCTCCCACAGCAGCCGCGCGCAATCCTGTCCGGCGATCCGGCGCGGGCCCAGCAGCCGGGGCGGACCCAGCCGCCGGCTGACCGCCCGGTAGCCCTGGGCCATGGCCGGCAGTACCAGCTCGCGCTGCGGTCCTAGCGCCTGGCGGGCGACCTGGCGGTCCGGATCGTCCGGCTCGAAGCGCAGCACCCAGCCGCGCCCCAGGTCGGCCAGCAGGCTGGCGCGGTCGAGATCGCCATTCACCAGCTCGTCGCGCAGCCGGGGGCCTTCGATCGCCAGATAGAGGCGGCGCAGGCCCCACTCGAAATGGCCGCCGCGGTTGCGGTCGAGCCGGTACTCGGCGGTGAAGGACACGGTGGGATGGTCGGGCGGCAGCGCGTCCTGGGCCGCGGCGGCGGCCGGCAGGGCGAGCAGCGACAGCAGCAGCAGGCGGGGCGCAGCGGAACATGCCATGGCAGCCCTCGGGGCGCCGGCACGCTGCCGGGGCGCCCGTGCCGATGGTGGGCTTGGCGCCGCCACCGGGCAAGCGGCGATGGCGAGGACGATTGCCGCGCTTTTCTTCGCCGCCGCGACGGCAAGGTGAAGTCGCCTGGAGCAAATCACCTTTTGGCGGAATCGTTCCGGATTCCGTCACAAGGCGTGAATTTGCTCTGCACTTCGGAGAGATAGAGCGTGATCCGCGCTACGCGAAGGGAAGGCGAAGGAGCGGCCCAGCGGGAAGGCGGAAGAACGCCGCGCGGGAAACCGCGCCGCTATTCCAGGTCGCGGCGCAGCCGCTCCAGCAGCGCCTCGCGGCTGGCATCGTCCTTGCTGCCGCGCAGCCTGCCGGCCAGCTTCATCAGCAGATCGGCGTAGCGGTTGTGCCAGTCCGGTCCGGCGGCGCGGGCAGCGCCCAGGCGCGGCCGCGGCCGCCCCAGGCTATGCGCGCCGGCGGCGGCGATCTCGAAGCTCTCGTCCAGCGCCGGCACCAGCAGCCGCTCGGCCGGCACGCCGCGCTCGATCAGGCCCTGGCGCAGCCCGGCCAGCCCGTCGGGCTCGCCATGGGTCAGGAACAGCGCTGCGGTATGGGGCGGCTGCGCTGCGGATGTCCCGGCCTGCAGCGCCAGGCGCTGGCTCGCCCAGTCGAGCAGGCCGGCGCGATCGGCATGGCCGGAATAGACGTCGATGCTCCTGATCGCCGCCTTGACCGCGATCTCCTCGCCATGGATGCGCACGGCGGGGGCGCCCGACAGCAGCACCTGGCCCAGGGTGCCGCCGGCCTGGTAGCCGACCAGCAGCACCGTCGATTCGGGCCGCCACAGATTGTCCTTCAGGTGATGGCGCACCCGCCCGCCGTCGCACATGCCGCTGCCGGCGACGATGATGGCGCCGCGCGCCACGCGGGCGATCGCCTTGCTGTCCTCGACCGTCTCGGTGGCGTGGAAATTGGCGCGGCGGAAGGATGCCGCATCGATGCCCGGCGGCAGCTCCTCGGCATGCTCGACGAACACCTGCGTGGCGCGCAGCGCCAACGGCGAGTCGATGAACACCGGCAGTTGCGGCAGGGCACGGCTGTCGAACAGCATGGCGAGATCGGCCAGCAGCTCCTGGGTGCGCTCGACGGCGAAGGCGGGGATCACCAGATTGCCGCCGCGCGCCATCGCCGCCGCCACCTCCTGGCGCAGCACCGCGCGGCGCTGCGCGGCGTCCAGCCGCGGCCGGTCGCGATCGCCGTAGGTGGCCTCCATCACCAGCAGGTCGGGAAGCTGCGGCCCCTGCGGCACGCCCTGCAGCACGCCGTCGCCCGAGCCGATATCGCCGGAGAACAGCAGCCGCGTCTTGCTGCTCCCTTGGCCCGTGCCCTGGCCGCTCCCCGGGCCGTCCAGCTCCAGCTCGATCGAGGCCGAGCCCAGGATATGGGCCGCGTTCCACCAGCGCGCGCGGATCCCGCGCGTCACCGCGTGCCAGTGCTCGTAGCCCGCCGCGTCGATATGGGAAATGGCGCGCTCGGCGTCGTCGCGGCTGTAGATCGGCTCGACCGGCTTGAAGCCGCGCTTGGCGTTGCGCCGGTTGAGGCGGGCGACGTCGGCCTCCTGCACGGCGGCCGAATCGGGCAGCATGTAGCTCAGCAGGTCGCGCGTGCCCTCGGTCGCCAGGATGCGGCGGTCGAAGCCGGCGCGCAGCAGCTTGGGCACCAGCCCGCTATGGTCGATATGGGCGTGGGTCAGCAGCACCGCGTCGATCTCGCCCGGCGCGAAGGGGAAGGGGCCGTAGTTCAGGCCGCGCAGCGACTTGCTGCCCTGGAACATGCCGCAATCGATCAGCACGCGCCGGCCGCCATGCTCGAGCAGGTAGCACGAGCCGGTGACGGTGCCGGCGGCGCCGTGGAAGGTGAGCCTGGCGGTCATCGCCCCATCATGCCACGGCCGGCGCCGGCGGCGGACTGATCTGGCGCAAAGGTTCCGTCGCGATCTTCGCCTCTCCCACGGGGAGAGGTCGGCTGCGCGAGCGAAGCGAAAGCAGTCGGGTGAGGGGCCCGACGACTCTTCACCGGTCCCTCACCCGCTCGCTGTCGCTCGCGACCTCTCCCGGCGGGAGAGGCGAAAGACAGTCGCGCCGCTTCGTGCAGCCTCGATGAGTCTTCTACGCCGGCACCAGCGCGGGCGTCGAGGCGATCGGCGCGATGCGATAGGCGTTGTCGAGATCGGCGTATTTCAGCGCAAAGGAAAGATCGGCGGCCGAGGCGGCGTGCAGGCGGTAGAGCGGCTGGTTGGCGCCGACGCGATCGCCGGTCTTGGCCAGCAGGTCGAGGCCCGCGCCCTTGACGAAGGGCGCGCCGGCCAGCCGGGCGATGCGCGCCAGCCGTAGGCAGTCGATCTGCGCCACGCGGCCCTCGAGCGGGCTGGAAATCTCCACCGTCAGCGCCGCCGGCTCGACCGGCGCGGGCGGCGGACCCTGCAGCGCCACGATGCGCTCGAAGCTGCGCAGCGCCGCGCCCGAGCGCAGCAGATCGGTGGCGCGCGCCAGCCCGTCGCCGCCGCGCAAGCCCGGATCGAACTCCAGCATGCGGCCGGCCAGCATCAGCGCCTTGTCGCGCAGATCGGCCGGCGCGTCCGGCTCGTTGCGCAGCACCGCCAGCACGTCGCGCGCCTCCAGCGCCGGGCCGATGCCGCGCCCGATCGGCTGGCTGCCGTCGCTCAGCACCACGTCGAGGCTGAGGCCGATCTCGCCGGCGACGAACTCGAACAGCTTGCGCAATTCGGTGGCGGCGGCCTCGCTGCGCAGCTTGGCGGTCGGGCCGACCGGCAGGTCGAGCACCAGATGGGTGACGCCGGCGGCGGCCTTCTTGGACAGGATCGAGGCCACCATCTGCTCGGGGCTGTCGATCGACAGCGGCCGCTCGACGGCGATGAAGATGTCGTCGGCCGGCGACAGGTTGACGTGGCCGCCCCACACCAGGCAGCCATGCGCGGTCTCGACGATGCGCCGCATGCGATGCTCGTCGACCTCGACATTGGCCAGCACCTCCATGGTGTCGGCGGTGCCGGCCGGCGAGGTGATGGCGCGCGAGGAGGTCTTGGGGCAATAGAGCCCGTGCGCCGCCACGATCGGCACCACGATCATCGAGGTGCGGTTGCCGGGGATGCCGCCGATCGAATGCTTGTCGACGATCATGCGGCCGGCGCCGGTCCCGCTGGCCGGGCCGCTGCCCACGCTGCTGCCCGGGCCGCTGCCTGGGCCGCTGGCCGGGCCGATCCCGGGGCCGCTGCCCAGCGCCCCCCAGTCGAGCCGCGTGCCGGCCTCGATCATGGCGCGGGTCAGCGCCAGCACCTCGTCGCGGCCGAAAGCGTTGGCGGCGGCCACCACGAAGGCGGCCAGCTCCATCTTGGAATAGCGGTTGGCCACCACGTCCTGCACCAGGGCGCGCAGCTCGGCCGGGCTCAGCGAGCGGCCCTGGATCTTGGCGTGCAGCGCGTCGGCGGAGACCGGCGGCGAGGCGGGCTCGATGCCGACCGCCGCGCCCTCGCCCAGGCCGAGCTGGCGATAGGCCTCGTCGGACAGGCCCAGCTCCTGCGCCGCCAGGATGGCGCCGGGATCGACCAGGTTGAGCGTGGCGCGGATGCGCTGGCTGCCGGGCAGGCTGCGGCCGTCCGGCCCCAGGGCGAAGATCTCGACCCGGTTCAGCACGCGGAAATCGGCGGCGCGCAGCGACGGGCAGTCGCGGCGCAGGAAGGCGATGTTCTCGCGATAGGCGTCGATGCCCAGGCGGCGCAGGCGCAGCATGGCCCATCATGCCACGCCCGGCGCCGGCGGCGGAGCGATCTGGCGCAAACCCGGCCGGGGGCGGGCGGCTTTTCTTTACCTCTCCCCTTGTGGGAGAGGTCGACGGCGCGAGCGAAGCGAGAGCCGGCGGGAGAGGGGTGAACCACAGGCGTTCTGTGCGGCACCCCCCTCCCGCCACTGCGTGGCGACCTCCCCCACAAGGGGGGAGGTGAAAGACGCACGCCCTTCTTCACCTCTCCCCGTACGAGAAGGTGCAGGACGAGCGCGGCGGTGCCCTTTCTTCACCTCTCCTTCCGGGAGAGGTCGCGAGCGTCAGCGAGCGGGTGAGGGGCCGGCGAAGAGTCGTGCGTCAGGCCCCTCACCCGACTGCATTTCGCTGCCGCTCATGCAGTCGACCTCTCCCCGTGGGAGAGGTGAAAACCGGCGCCCGATCCGCTCTTCCTCCTCCCCGACAAAGGGGGGAGGTGAAAAACGGCCGGGGCCGCTCTAAGCTTGGCGCAAAGGCAAAACGGGAGCAGCGCCATGGCCCATCCGGCGGCAGCGACGATCCAGAGCAAGCTCACGGTCGGGAAGCCCAGGGGCGAGAAGCCATACGTGCACGACCGCATCGTGCACGATGCCGACGCCCACATCATGGAGACGCCGGAAATGCTGCGCGAGCATGTCGCGCGGCGCTTCCACGAGCAGGTGGCGGCGCTCGATCCGTTCCGCGCCGTGCCGGGCTATGAGGGCCGCATGGCGCAGCTGCTGGCCAACCACAGGGATGCCGGCTGGCGGGCCGAGGAGGCCGCGCAGATCCTGCTGCGCAAGAACTGGGAGGCGATCGGCTCGTTCCTCAAGGAGGACCGGCCGCGCGCGCTCGACCTGCTGGGCTTCAGGAGCCAGCTGGTGTTCAACACCATGCTGTCGGGCTTCATCAGCGATGCCGAGCACGGCGGCGATCTGGATTTCGCCTATGCGCTGGCGGAAGGGCACAACCGGGCGATGGCCGCTTTCTGCGCCGTCGATCCCCGGCTGCTGCCCAGCCTCTACGTGCCGCTGGCCGATCTGGCGCGCACCGAGGAATTCACGCAGCGGGCGATCGCCATGGGCGCGGCGGCGCTGCTCATTCCCTCGCGCTGCCCCAAGGGCCATTCGCCCAGCCACATCGCGCTCGACACGCTGTGGGCGCAGGCCGAGGAGGCCGGCATCCCGATCGTGTTCCATGTCGGCGGCGGCGGTCCGCTGCTCAGCCCCGACTATTTCGAGAACGGCCGGCCGGCGGTGCCCGACTTCCATGGCGGGGCGGAGAATTTCCGGTCGGTCGATTACATGGCGATCCCCTATCCGCCGATGCAGACCTTGGCCACGCTGATCCTCGACCGGGTGATGGACCGCTTCCCGGCGCTGAAATTCGGCGTGATCGAGCAGGGCGCGAGCTGGCTGCCGGGCTGGATGCGCAGCCTCGATAGCGCGCATGCCGCGTTCTACAAGAACGAGGAGCGGCTGCAGAAGATGTCGATGCGGCCGAGCGAATTCGTGCGCCGCCAGGTGCGCGTCACGCCCTATCCGCACGAGGACACCGGCTGGATCATCGAACAGGCGGGCGAGGAGGTGGCGCTGTTCTCGTCGGACTTCCCCCATGTCGAGGGCGGCCGCAACCCGATGAAGCGCTTCGGCGATGCCCTGCGCGACACCCCGGCCGGCGCGCAGCAGCGCTTCTATTGCGACAACTTCATCGACCTGATGGGGCGGGGGCTGCCGGAGGGGTTGAGGTAGGGAAGGCTATTGGCGACAGCCGGCTCTATACGATGATTCATGGGTTATATTATCGTTTGACAATAATATAAGGAACGCTACGCTCCTTATTAATGGCAGTCGATACTAAGGATAGTGGCCGCAGTGACGGACTGCGCTATCGGGCGGGACGGTATATTCGTCAGCCGAGCGGTTACCGCGCGTTCATCCCCGAAAATCTAGCACTCGACCTGCCGCTCAATTTCGACAGCGAATTGCGATTGTTGCTGTCGCAAAGTGATCGCGCCTTGGGCCGTCTCGACGGATCGATTCAGACGCTACCCAATCCGGATTTGTTCGTCTTCATGTACGTTCGCAAAGAGGCCGTGCTGTCGAGCCAGATCGAGGGCACCCAAGCATCGCTCAACGATCTCATCAAGGCCGAAGCCGATATATTCGATCCCAAGCGGTCGAGCGACGTATCGGAAGTGGCCAACTACGTCGCGGCGATGAACCACGGCTTGACCCGACTCAAGGAACTCCCGCTTTCCAGACGGCTTATCCAGGAAATCCACGCGCGACTGCTGCAGGGCGTGCGCGGCAACAAGATGAATCCCGGCGAATTGAGGCGTTCGCAGAACTGGATCGGCCCGGCGAACTGCACCTTGATGGATGCCACGTTCGTTCCGCCCCCTTACGACGTTGCCGAGCAGGCGCTGGGAGAACTGGAAAAGTTTCTCAACAGCGAAGATGCGATGCCTGCGCTTATCAAGATCGGCCTGGCGCACGCCCAGTTCGAAACCATTCATCCCTTCCTCGACGGTAACGGACGCGTCGGGAGACTGCTGATCACCTTTTTTCTTTGCACCAACGGCATTCTGCAAACGCCGGTGCTCTACCTGTCGCACTATCTCAAGAAGCACCGCGACGAATATTACGAGCGGTTGCAGCAGGTGCGTGACGCCGGCGATTGGGAGAATTGGCTGAAGTTCTTCCTGCGCGGCATTCGCGACGTTGCCGGCGAGGCCGCCGATACGGCCAAGCGGATCGTCGCCTTGCGCGAAAGCCATTGGCAACTGATCGCGACCCGCTTCGGCAATCACAGCGGCAAGGCGCTGCGACTGCTTGAAACTCTCTACAAAGCGCCGGCGATCACCGTGAACACCGCCAAAGCCCTTCTGGATGTCAGCTATCCCAACGCCAATGCGCTGATGGCCAAATTCGTCGAGCACGAAATCCTGGCGGAGGTGACGGGCAATGCACGCAACCGCGTCTTCCTTTATCGCCCGTATATCGCCCTGTTTGCCGAATCGCAATCGGATCGCTGATATCGACCACGCATAAGGTTGCTTTTGCACCATCCGACGTGCTGACGCTCCAGGGTTTCCACCAGCTCGTTGATCTCCCCGTCCGTCGTCATCGTCGCTCTCCTCGTCGATCGCTAAAGCGGATCGCGTTGCGCGCCGCCGGCGGCGAGCGTCGCCCGGCACCCCGCCTCCCCCGGCTTGGGGCCCCATTCGCCCAGCCAGATGCCGCGTTCGCGGAAGGCGCGCAGGCGCATGTCCCAGGGATCGTCCGACGTCGTGCCGGGGGCGGCATTGGCGCCATAGCCGCCGGCCGCGGCACCGTTGCCGCCGAAGCCGCCGCCGCGCGGGGCGAAGCGTTGCGCATTGCGCATCCAGTTGCGCCAGGTCGCCGGCCAGTCGAGCTTGGTGCCGTGCTGCCCCGGCTTGGCGATCCAGTAGTCGCGGAACTTCTCGGTCTCGGCGCGCCAATCGACCTGCGGCAGTTCCCGCTCGATGCGCGCGATCTGATCCTGGGGCGGTTGCCAGTCCGGCGGCAGACGCATGCCGTGCCTCGCCGTCGTCGCCGGTATCGTCGTGCCTTTCGCCGTGCCTTTCGTCTTTCCTGATGGCATGTCCTGGTCGGGCGCGTCAGCGCCCAAAGGTTCATTGACTGGTTCCTGACTGGTTAGTGCGCAAGGGTTGCGCAAGTCCCGCGCAGCTTCTGCGCAAGCAACTGCAGGATTTGCGCAAGTGCCCGCGTCCCCTTGCGCAGCGCCTGCGCGAGTTTCATAGGGAACAGTCGGCGTGGCGAGTGGCGCCATCGCCAAGTGGAAAAAGCGCCGGCTGGTCTTACCGGTGATCGCCAACAGCTTGTGCTCGACCAGACGCTGCAGCGTATAGCCGACGCCACGCCGGCTCATGCCGCACAGCGCGGCGATGGTGCCGACCGAGGGAAAGCACACGCCCCGATCGTCGGCGAAATCGGCCAGCACCGACAGCACCGCGCGTTCGGCGGCGTTGCGCACCATCTGTTTGATCGCCCAGCGATAGGCCGGAAGGCTCATCGCGCATCGTCCCGGTCGTAGAACCGCGTCAGCGCGCCGTCGAAGCCGACCAGCGCGGTCTGGCAGGGACCGTGCCTATTCTTGGCCACGATCAGCTCGGCCTGGCTGGCCTTCTCGTTCAGCCGGTCGAGCCAGTCGAAATAGGAATCGTCGGTGCGGTTCCGGGGCTCGGCGCGCTGCAGGTAATAATGGTCGCGATACAGGAACACCACCGTGTCGGCGTCCTGCTCGATGCTGCCCGAGTCGCGCAGGTCGGCGAGTTGCGGCCGACGGTTGTCGCGCAGCTCGACGGCGCGGCTGAGCTGCGACAGGGCGATCACCGGCAGGTCGAACTCCTTGGCCAGGCGCTTCAGCCCGGCGGTGATCGCGGTCAGCTCCTGCACCCGGTTGTCGGCGCGGCCCTCGCCCTGCAGCAGCTGCACATAGTCGATCAGCACCAGCCCGATCGGGCTCTGCGCCAGCAGCCGCTTCAGCCGGCTCCGGATGTCGCTCACCGTCAGCCCGCCGCGATCGTCGATGGTCAGCGGGATGTCGAGCGCGTCGGTGGCGCGATGCGCCGCTTCGCGCTGGGCCGCGTTCATGTCGCCGCGCCGCAGCTTGTCGGCGCTCAGCCCGGTGGCCTGGGCGATGGCGCGGCTGGCGAACTGCTCGGCCGACATCTCCAGGCTGAACAGCACCACGCCATGGCCGGCGCGCGCGTTGTGCAGGGCCACATGCATGGCCAGCGCCGATTTACCCATGCCCGGCCGCCCGGCCAGGATCACCAGGTCGGATTTGCCGGCGCCGCCGGTCACGTTGTCCAGCGCCGCGAGCCCGAACGGCAGGCCGTCCACCGCGCCGCGCTCGGCGGCGCGATCGTGCGTGGCCTGGGCATTGGCGGCGGCGCGCGCCATCGATTTGACCGCATCGTCGCGGCTGTCGAGCCGGCATTCGGCGATCGCCGCTTCCATCTCGCCGCACAGTTCGTCCAGCGCGCTCTGGCCGTGCAGCGCCTCGGCCTCGACATGGCCGGCCAGCTCGGCGATGCGCCGCCGGTCGGCCCAGTCGCGCACCGTGCGGGCATAGCCGCGCACGTCGCGGATGCCGGCCGCCGTCAGCATCAGCCGGCCGAGATAGACATGCCCGCCGACGGCCAGGAACTGCCCGTCGCCGGCGAATTGCGGCGTCAGCGACATGCCGGTCACCTCGAGCCCGGCCTGCAGCATGTCGCCGATCGTGGTCCATAGCCGCGCATGCAGTTCGCTGGCGAAATGGCTCTCGCGCAGCCCCTCGCCGTGGCATTCCCAGTAGCGTGCCGGCTGCAGCAGGATGGCGCCCAGCACCGCGCCCTCGCAGTCCAGCGCCGGCAGGGTGCAATGCTTGACCTTGGGCCAGTCGGTCGGCGCGTCGGCAAGATCGCCAGCGCGATCGTCGAAGGCGGGGGCGCGCGCGTCCCAGTCGGCGGGCGGGGCGTTGTCGTCGGCGACGGGTGGCGCTTCGGGCGGCGCTTCGGGCGCGGGCGGGGTGGCGGGCAAGGCGTGCGGCAGGGGTTCGGGCAGGGCGTCGCTGGGACTCATGCAGGGCTCTCCGGGCGGTTTCGGGCGCGCCCGATGCTGGCGGGCACGCCATCGATTCGGGCCAAGCCGAGGCCTTCGCGCAGCAATTGACGGGGGGCTGTGAATAGAATCCTGGGGACGGGTGCGGCGGGGCATCGGTTTTGACGATAGCTGGCGCTTGGGCCGCTTCTTCGCCTTTGGATGGGATCGTCTGGGCGGCGAGTCTGCCGAATGAAGGGTCTTTTCGCCGCCGCGCCTGAATGCCTTATATATAAGTCATTATGTCACTATTCCCTCAAATTGACTAATATTAAAGTCATTAATTGACTCTCATATGAGTCAATTGTACCTATATGAGTATAAATGACTAAGATAGAGGGCTAATGGACCTCATTGAAGTAGGGCAGAAAGTCAAGCATTACCGCAAAGACAAGAAGCTGACGCAGGCGGATCTGGCGCGCGCGGCCAGGGTCAGTCGGGCGCGTCTCGAGGCTTTGGAAAACGGCCGTATAGGCGAGATTGGCGTCAGGACGCTGATGAGGATCCTGAACGCCGCCAATCTCGATCTTCGGCTGACCGAGCAGAATCTCGACCGGCCGACATTGGAAGATTTGCGGGCGGAGCGCACGGGCTGATGCTGCGCGTGTGGACCGATCGTGCGTCGGCGGGTTATCTCGACCGCTTCCAGTCGCGCGGAACCACCTTCGTCTACGAGCCCACGGCGCCCGCGCAACGGGCCGTGTCGATCACCATGCCTGTGCGAACCGCCTCGTGGAACGTGCCGTTCGGCTTGACGCCGATCTTTCAGATGAATCTGCCCGAGGGGGCCTTGCGCGCATACCTGCTGAGGCAATTCGCCAAGGCCACCGGCGCATTCGACGATCTCGATCTGCTGGAAGTGGTCGGCCGCACCCAGATCGGTCGCATCCGCTATTCCGCTGCCGACGCCCAGCTCGGCGAAGACGTGCCGTTCCAGTCGATCGACGACATCCTGCGCGCCAAACGCGACAGCGATCTGTTCGACCATCTGCTCGAAAAGTTCGCCACCCATTCCGGCCTGTCCGGCGTGCAGCCCAAGGTCATGATCCGCGCCGGCGATCCGCCGCTTGCGGAACGCCGGGCGCAAAGCTTCCGCAGCGCCACGCATATCGTGAAGTTGTGGAAGGCCGAGGAGTTTCCCGAACTGGCGGCGAACGAATATTTCTGCCTGTCGGCGGCGCGCGACCTGAAACTGGCGGTGCCCGATTTCGAGCTGTCGGACAATGGCATCGCGCTGGTCGTGGCGCGTTTCGACCTCAAGTCCGACGGCGGCTATTTGGGCTTCGAGGATTTCTGCGTGCTCAATGGCCTGTCCACCGAAGAAAAATATGCCGGCGGATACGAAACGCGGCTGTTCAGGCGCGTCGGCGACTTCGTCGGCGCCGCCGAGCGTGACCGAGCCTTGCACGACCTGTTTCGCCTGTTCGTTCTCAATTGCGCGCTGCGCAATGGCGATGCCCATCTGAAGAATTTCGGCCTGATCTATGAAGACGTCATGGGCGCTGCGCGACTGGCGCCGGTATACGATTTGGCGAGCACGACGCCCTATCTGCCGCGCGATGCCATGGCGCTGACCTTGAACGGATCGACACGCTGGCCCGACCGCAAGGCGCTGACGCGATTGGGCCTGACGCGATGCGCGTTGAGCCTTGCGGCGATCAATGCAGTGTTGGAGCAGACGGCGGACGTTCTGACGGCCCTGGCGCCGAGCGTGACGAGGTATTTCAAGGAACGAGCCGCGCACCCGGAGATCGGCGATCGCCTGCTGGAGGCGTGGCAGACCGGAATCAGGGACAGCCTGGGGCTTGCCGGGCGCCGCCCCTAAGCTTGCAAAGCGGCGGCCGAGCGATCCTCGCTACCCCCGCCTTACCCCGCCGCCTTGGCGACGCCGACCATGGCCGGGCGCAGCAGGCGGTCCTTCAGCATGTAGCCCGGCGCCATCACCTGGGCGACGCTGCCCGGCGGATGCTCGGCGGTCGGGATCTCGACCACCGCCTGGTGGTATTCCGGGTTGAACGGCTGGCCCAGCGGGTCGATGCGCTTGATGCCGTTGCGCTCGAAGATCGCCATCAGCTCGCGCTCGGTGGCCTCGACGCCGGTGATCACGTTCTTGGTCGCCGGGTCGAGCGCCTGGCGATCGGCCGGCAGCGCCTGCAGCGCGCGGCCCAGATTGTCGGCCACGCTCAGCAGTTCGCGGGCGAATCGGGTGACGGCGTATTTGCCGGCATCCTCGATCTCGCGCTGGCCGCGGCGGCGCACGTTCTCGGTCTCGGCCAGGTTGCGCAGCACCTGCTCCTTGAGCTCGGCCACCTGGGCCTCGAGCTCGGCGATCTTCTGCTGCGCGGCGTCGCCCGGCTGCGGCGGCCGGGCCTCGCCGGCCGGCGTGGTCGGGATGTCCAGCGGCGCCTCGTCGTCGAAGTCGCCCTCCAGATCCTGCCAGCTCTTGTCCTGCCAACTCTTGTCGTTCTGCGACGCAGACATGACCAAATCCTTCACGCTCTACTAACGGGGATCAGCCGATCAGCCGGCCGATGACTTTGGCGGTGTAATCCACCAACGGAATGATGCGGGCATAGTTCAACCGGGTCGGGCCGACCACGCCGATGGCGCCGACGATGCGCTCGTTGCGCCCGCCGCCGCCGCTGGAGCCGCCGCCGGCATTGATCGGGGCGATCACCACCGAGCAGCCGGAATGGGCGAACAGCGGGTTCTCCGCGCCGATGAAGATCTGCACGTCGTCGGCCGAGTTGGCCTGCTCGAGCAGCTTCATGAAGGTCTCGCCGCGCTCCAGCGCCTCGAACAGGCGGCGGATGTTCTCCAGATCCTCGATCGCGGTGACGTCTTCCAGCAGCTTGGCCTGGCCGCGCACGATCAGCGCCGAGCCGGGCAGCGCCGAGCCGATTTCGCCCGCCCAGCTCGCCAGGCCCTGTTCGACCACGCGCTGGGTGAGCTGGTCGAGCGCGGCGCGCTGCTGGGCGATCTCGGCCATGATCGACTGGCGCGCCTCGTCCAGGGTGCGGCCGGCGATGCGGGCGTTGAGATAGTTGGTGGCCTCGACCAGCGAGGACGGCGGCAGGCCGAGCGGCACCTCGATGATGCGGTTCTCGACCACGCCGGCGCTGTTGACCATCACCACCAGCGCCCGGCCCGGTCCCAGGCTGACGAATTCGATGTGCTTGAGCGGCCGGTCGCTCTTGGGCGCCACCACGATGCCGGCGGCGCGCGACAGCCCGGCCAGCATGCCGGAGGCCTGCTCCAGCACGTCGCCGACGCTGCGGCCGACGCTGCGGCAGCGCGCGTCGACCGCCTCGCGCTCCTCCTGCGTCAGATGGCCGACCTCGAGCAGGCCGTTGACGAACAGCCGCAGCCCGATATCCGTCGGCAGCCGCCCGGCCGAGGTATGCGGCGAGAACAGCAGGCCCAGATCCTGCAGGTCGCTCATCACGTTGCGGATGGTGGCGGGCGACAGCGGCTCGCCCAGCCGGCGGGCGATGGTGCGCGAGCCGACCGGCTCGCCGGTCTCGACATAGGCCTCGACGATGCGCCGGAAAATCTCGCGCGAGCGCTCGTCGAGCTCCGCGATCCGCCGATCGGGGCCCGTGCGAGGGGCGGCGGCCAGTCCGTCGGGACTGGCGATGCCGCCGATTTGCGCCAGAATCCGCTGCATTTTGCTCATTTCCGTACCGCACGAAATCTAGGGTCGCACCCCTCGAAGGTCAATGAGCGGGGCGGCGATTATGGGCTTTTGCGCGGGTGGGCGGGGATATAGGGTGCGCGCCCGGACGAGATGGGGCGGCCGACCGAATGGCCAATTCGGGTAGCTTAGACGGCCCGCCCGAGCGCAAGCCAGCCGCGTTCCTTCAGCTTGCCGAAGGCGACATCGATCTGGTGGCGCGAAAAGCGACGCTTGTTCTGGTTCCAGGCATGCACCATGGCGGCGACGTCCTCTTGGGAGTTCGCACCCTCTCGGGTGACCACCCAGTGCACCGTCGCCAGCAACTCGAGCCCATCCGGGGTCTCGAATCCGTCGACCAATGCGGCGACGCGCTCGAAGCGCGTGCGCGTATCCCGCTTGTCGCTCAAGAACCTTTCGGCCTCGCCGACGGCACCTGGAACCAGTTCGAGCTGCTTGCCCGGCGCATCGCCGCCGTCGAAATAGCCCGAGAGCAAATGGCCCTCCACCGCATTGAGGACGTGCCGCAGGTTTTCCGCATAAGGGCCGTAAGGCGCCTTGGCGTATCGTAACTTCAGCGGCTCTCCGGCCTCTTGCATGAAGTACATAAGTTTATGAACTTCAAGTAGGGTGACGAAGGGGTCCAGCAGCCCGCCAAGATAGCGGTGAATGAGAAAGACCAGCGCCGCACGCCCGGCTGTCATTTGCGGGACGGTGCGCGATTGGGTCTTTGCCGGTGCGCCGACCGGCTCGAACACCAGGATGCGAACCGTCGGCAGTCCTGCCAGCGCGGTTTCCATGCGTGAGCGGACAAGCGGCCAGTCCAGTCCGCCAAGACCGGCACCCAAGGGCGGAATGGCGATGGAGCGGATATCTCGATGCTGTATTTCCGACCGCAGCGCTTGTAAGCCCGCTTCGATGTCCTCGATGCGACTCTTGCCCCGCCAATGGCGCTTGGTCGGAAAATTGACGATGTATTTGGGATTGGTCAGCGCACCGGTCTCGAACACCAGCATTTTGCCGGGCACGACCTCGCCGCGTTTGCAGGCTGCGGCATAGGCGGCAAAATTGGCGGGGAAATCGTTTTTGAACTGCAGCGCGATACCGCGCCCCATGATGCCGACGCAGTTGACGGTATTGACCAAGGCTTCCGCATCGGCCTGCAAGATATCGCCGGTGGTGAATTCGATGGCCATGGTCAATAATACCAGTCGGGCCGCCGTTCGACCACCGGCCGATGGCTGGCATTTGCCATGGCGAGCCCGATATCCTTGCTTATCGCCGCCTGGCTGATGCCGATCCGCTCGACAAGAGTCCAAGGCACCGATCGCTCGACCAGAAATTCGGCCTGTTTGCCTTGTTTGACCGACGATGGAACACCCGGGCCTGCCCATTGGCGTGCGTTCACGGCGGCCCAGTCGATTTCACCCAACTGGCCCAGATCGCAGCGATCCTCGATGGCGAATGCGCCCGCATTGGATAGGGTGAATGCCCATCTGTGAGATTGGGCATTTGCCCAGGCAACCACCTCATGCAGATCGAACTCCAGATGCACGATGTGCTCCTGTCCATCGCGGTACGCCAATTCGGGATTGCCTCGGTGGATCATGAACAACATCACCGAGCGCGGACAGAAATAGAACGGAACGCATTCTCCGACATGCAGTCCCGGCCGCGATCGAACCGGCAGGGTCATGCGACGCTGCTTGATATGGCTCATGCCGATTGTCGTTCCGGGGCGGCCGCGTGCGGCAATTTGCGAATCCGCCCACAGGCAGCCATCCGCGACGACGGACGAAAGCCGGTCGACGTGAAGGATATGGTAGATTTTTGGCCGCGCGGGCGATTGCATCGGACCCTCGGGAAGGCCAAGCCGAAAATCTAGGGTCGCACCCCTCGAAGGTCAATGAGCGGGGCGGCGATTATGGGCTTTTGCGCGGGTGGGCGGGGATATAGGGTGCGCGCCAAATCAGCAGGCCAAATCAGCAGGAGAGAGAAAAATGCCGCGTCCCTCAGGCCGCCCGGCCGACCAGTTGCGCAAGGTCGAGTTCGTCACCGGCTTTTCCAAGCATGCCGAGGGCTCGTGCCTGGCCAAGTTCGGCGACACCCATGTGCTGTGCACCGCCAGCATCGAGGAGCGCGCGCCGCCTTTCCTGCGCAACACCGGCCAGGGCTGGGTGACGGCCGAATACGGCATGCTGCCGCGCTCGACCAACACCCGCACCGACCGCGAGGCGGCGCGCGGCAAGCAGAGCGGCCGCACCCAGGAGATCCAGCGCCTGATCGGCCGCGCCCTGCGCGCCGTCACCGACATGCAGGCGATGGGCGAGATGCAGGTGAAGATCGATTGCGACGTGATCCAGGCCGATGGCGGCACCCGCACCGCCGCCATCACCGGCTCGTGGATCGCCCTCTACGCCGCCTTCGCCAAGTGGAAGAGCCTGGGCAAGCTGGGCGCCATTCCCATCGTCGGCCAGGTGGCGGCGATCTCCTGCGGCATCTGGCAGGGCCAGCCGGTGCTCGATCTCGACTACGCCGAGGACAGCAACGCCGATGCCGACGCCAATTTCGTGCTGACCGCCGCCGGCCAGATCGTCGAGGTGCAGGGCACGGCCGAGAAGGAACCGTTCTCCGACGCGCAATTCGCCGAGCTGTTCCGGCTGGCACGCAAGGGCATCGGCGAGCTGGCCACCCTGCAGCGCCACGCGCTGGGGCTGGTGTGATCTTCGCCTCTTCCGCCGGGAGAGGGTCGCGGGCGCAGCGGGCAGATAAGGGGTGGCGGCAACGATCTCCGCGATCGGGCCGGCGACGGATTACGCCATCGGCCGCCAGGCATCGCGCAGATGGCGCGGCCAGCGTCGCTTGCCCACCAGCATGATGTCGTAGCGCAAGCCAAGCCCGGCCAGGCGCGGATGGCGCGCCAGGAAAGCCAGCGCCGCCGCCTCGATGCGCCGGCTCTGTGCGCGCGTCACCGCCTCCAGCCCGTCGCCGCCGGCGCGCGCCTTGACCTCGATCATCGCCAGCAGCGCACCGCGCCGCGCGATCAGGTCGATCTCGCCCGCCGCGCAGCGGAAGCGGCGCGCCAGGATGCGATAGCCCGCAAGCCGCAGGCGCAGCACGCACAGGCTCTCGGCCCAGCGGCCGAAGCGGTTGGCCATCCGGCGCTCGCTATTGCCACGCTCGTCACGGCGATTGTTGCCGCCATGGCGACGCGGAGAATCGGATCGGCGCCTGCCCATGTTCCTTCACGCGCCGTCGTTGGCGCCATCGGGGGCGCCATCGGGGGCGCCATCGGGGGCGCCATCGGGGGCATTGTCGTCGGCGCCGCCATCTGCCTTCAGCCGCAGCGCGCGGGCATAGACCTCGCGTCGCTTCAGCCCCAGTTCGGCAGCGACATCGGCCACCGCCTGTTTCAGCGAGCTGCCGCGCATGGCCTGGCGCAGCGCCGCATCGATCGCCCCGGCCTGGTCCTGCGGCGCGGCGTCTTCCGGCGGCGGACCGATCAGCAGCACGATCTCGCCCTTCGGTGTGTCGGCGGCGGCGTAGCGGGCGGCGAGTTCGCCCAGCGAGCCGCGCCGCACCTCCTCGAACAGCTTGGTCAGCTCCCGCGCCACCGCCGCCGGCCGGTCGCCCAGCACGGCAAGCGCATCGGCCAAGCTGTCGGCCAGCCGGCGCGGGGAGTCGAAGAAGATCAAGGTGGCGGGCACCGCGGCCAGCTCGCGCAGGGCCCGTTTGCGCTCGGCCGAGCGCTCGGGCAGGAAGCCGGCGAACAGGAAGCGGTCGCTGGGCAGGCCCGACAAGGTCAGCGCCATCGCCGGCGCCGAGGCGCCCGGCAGCGCCGTCACGTAGTGGCCCGCCGCCACCGCCTCGCGCGCCAGCCGCCAGCCCGGATCGGCGATCAGCGGCGTGCCGGCATCCGACACCAGCGCAACAATCTTGCCCTCCTGCAGCGCGCGCAGCAGGCGCGGGCGCATTTGAGCGGCATTGTGGTCGTGATAGGCCAGGGTGGTCCCCGAAATGCCATAAAGTGTGAACAGTTTGGCGCTGATGCGCGTATCTTCACAGGCAATCAGGTCGGCCGCCCGCAGCACGTCGAGCGCGCGCAGGGTGATGTCGCGGGCATTGCCGATCGGCGTCGCCACCAGGTAGAGGCCGGGCCGCGGTTTACTTGGCTCGACCCCGTGGCTAGGCTCGCCGGATGGTTGGGATCGAGGGTTCGGAGGGGGAATTCGTGGCACGGGCAAGCTCGTTGATCTCGGTGGTGCGCCGCATGGGCGTGACGACGGTGGCGCTGATGGGCGTGCTGGCGCTGGGCGCCTGCGGCTCGTCCGGCTCGCGCCAGGGCAGCTCCCAGGCGCCGGTCGTCGCACCGCCGCCGCCGGTCGCCGCCCTGCCGCCGCCGACCATGACGCCGCCGTCGCCCGACGGCAAGGTGCGCGTGGGCCTGCTGGTGCCGCTCAGCGGCGATACCCGCGATATCGGCCAGGGCATGCTGGACGCCGCCCAGATGGCGCTGTTCGACCTCGGCAAGAAGAACATCGTGCTGCTGCCGATCGACAGCGGCGGCACGCCCGAGCAGGCCGTCGACGCCGCGCGCAACGCGCTGAACCAGGGCGCGCAGATCATCCTGGGCCCGCTGTTCAGCACCTCGACCCAGGCGGTGGCGCCGGTGGCGCGCCAGGCCGGCGTCAATGTCGTGACCTTCTCCAACGATCCCGCCGTGGCCCAGCCGGGCGTGTTCGTCATGGGCTTCACGGTCGGCCCGCAGGTGCAGCGCGTGGTGAGCTACGCCATCTCGCAGAACCTGCGCCAGCTCGCCGTGATCGCGCCTTCCTCCAGCTACGGCCAGACCGTGGTCAACGTCATGCAGGACACCGCCGCCCGGCAGGGCGCCACGGTGCAGGCCGGGTTCTTCGACGCCCAGGCGCCCGACGTCACCCAGGCCGTCACCGGCTTCGCCGCCAATGCCCGCGGCGCGCAGGCGGTGATGATCCCGGTGGGCGGCCCGCGCCTGTCGACGGTGGCGCCGCTCTTGGCCTATCGCGACCTCGATCCGCGCAAGGTGAAGTATCTGGGCACCGGGCTGTGGGACGTGGCCGGCATCTGGCGCGAGGGCGCGCTGCTGGGCGCCTGGTACGCCGCCCCGCCGCCGGAGCTGCGCGCCGATTTCGAGAAGCGCTTCAACGACACCTACGGCCATCGCCCGCCGCGGCTGGCCACCCTGGCCTACGACGCGGTGGCGCTGGCCGGCGCGCTGAGCGGACCCAACGGGCCCGATTTCTCGGCCGCCGCGATCGCCAACCCCAACGGCTTCGCCGGGCTGGACGGCATCTTCCGCTTCACGCCGGACGGCCAGCCGCAGCGCGGCCTGGCGGTGCTGGAGATCACCCGCGACGGCGTCAAGACGGTCAGCGCCGCGCCGACCTCGTTCCAGCAGCTGACCAACTGATTTTCTTCGCCTCTTCCGGCGGCAGAGGCGAAATTCAATCCATCAGCCGCTGCAGCAGGGCGTTGAGCACGGCGCGGCCTGACGGGGTGGCGCGCAGATGCCGGTCGTCCAGTTCGAGCAGCCCGCCCTCGAGCAGCGGCGTCAGCCTGGCCTCGCCCACCGCCTCGACCACGTCGCGGCCGATCGTGCCGGCGAAACGATGGCGGTCGATGCCTTCGGCCAGGCGCAGCCCCATCATCAGCGCCTCGCGCGCCATCTCCGCGCGATCGACATCGAATTCTTCCGCCGTGCCGTGGCCGTGGCGCTCGACCGCCTCCAGCCACGCCTCCGGCCCGCTGTGCCGGCGCGTGGCGCGCTTGGTGCCCCAGGGGCCGTCCACAGGGGAGCGACCGCCCGTCGCGAAGCGCCCGTGGGCGCCTGTGGTGAAGCGCCCGTGGGCGCCGGGCCCGATGCCGACGTAGTCCTGGTAGCGCCAGTAGACCAGGTTGTGGCGCGATTCCTGGCCCGGCCGCGCATGGTTGGAGATCTCGTAGGCCGGCATGCCGGCGTCGCCCAGCAAGCCTTGCGTGGTCTCGTACAGCGCCGCCTGCGTGTCCTCGTCGGGCAGCGCGAAGGCGCCGCGCGCATGCTCGGTGTGGAAGCGCGTGCCGCGCTCGATGGTGAGCTGGTAGAGCGACAGGTGATCGCCCGCCAGCGCGAGCGCGCGCGTCAGCTCCCGGCGCCAGGCGGCGACGCTGTGGCCGGGCCGGCCGTAGATCAGGTCGAAGCTGTAGCGGGCGAAATGCCGGCGCGCGACCTCGATCGCCGCCAGCGCCTGGTCGCGGTCGTGCACGCGGCCGAGGAATTTCAGCGCCGCATCGTCCAGCGCCTGCACGCCCAGCGACAGGCGATTGACGCCGGCCTCAGCCAGCGCCGCGAAGTTCGCCGCTTCGACGGAAGACGGGTTGGCCTCGAGCGTGATCTCGACATCGTCCGCCACCGGCCAGCGCTGCGCGATGCGCGCCAGCACCGCCGCCACCGTGTCGGGCGCCATCAGGCTGGGCGTGCCGCCGCCGAAGAAGATGCTGGTGACGACATGGTCGGGCGCTTCGCTTGCGGCGTGGTCGATCTCGGCCAACAAGGCGTCGCGCCAGCGCGACTGCTCGACGCGCTCGCGCACATGGGAATTGAAGTCGCAATAGGGACATTTGGCGAGACAGAACGGCCAGTGCAGATAGACGCCGAAGGCGTCGCCCGTCGCGTCGCCCGTCGCGTCGCTCTCGCGCTCAGCGAAAGCAGGCATCGACCAGCTTGCGGAAGGCGGCGGCGCGATGGGAGCGGGCGTTCTTCTCGGCCTGGCCCATCTCGGCGAAGGTGCGGGTCTCGCCCTCCTGACCGGCAATGCGCGGCACGAACACCGGATCGAAGCCCCAGCCGATCTCGCCGCGCGGCGGCCACACCAGGGTGCCGCGCACCTCGCCCTCGACCACTTCGAGATGGTGGTCGGGCCACACCAGCGCCAGCACGCTGACGAAGCGGGCGCTGCGGTCTGTGCTGTCGCCGAGCTGCTGGTTGATGCGGCGCATGGCCAGCATCCAGTCGCGTTCGGGCCCGGCCAGCTCGGCGGTATGCACGCCCGGCGCGCCGCCCAGCGCCGTCACCTCCAGCCCCGAATCGTCGGCCAGCGCCGGCAGGCCGGTGGCCTCGCTGGCGGCGCGCGCCTTGAGGATGGCGTTGGCGCGGCAGGTGGCGCCGGTCTCCTCGGGCACCTTCAGCCCCAGCCTGGCGGCGCTTGCCACCCGCACGCCATAGGGCCGCAGCAGCTCGACCATCTCGTCGACCTTGCCTTGATTGTGGGTCGCCAGGACCAGTTCCTGTTCGGTGAATTTGCGCATGGGAATGAAGGGCAATGTCGGTGTTGGCGGCGGCCCCGTCAATCCTGTCCTGGCGGCGCGGCTGGCGGCCTGCCCGTCCTTGTCGCTACCGCCGCCGCCCCGCGCTACACTGCCGGCCATGAGCGATCCCGACACCGAAGCCCGCCACGCCGCCCTGCGCGCGCTCTGCGCCGACGGCCGGGTCATCGACCTGGCCGAGGCGGCGCTGCTGCTGAGCGCGGAGCGGCGGCCCGGCGTGGCGCTGCAGCCGCATCGCGATTTCCTGGCCCGGCTGGCGGCGGCGGCCGAGGAGGCATTGGGACAGGCGACGCCGGCGGAGGCGCTGCGCCAGGTGCTGGGCGTACGCTTCGGCTTCAGGGGCGACAGCGATACCTACGAGGATCTGCAGAATGCCGACTTCGCCCGCATGCTGGATCGGCGCAAGGGCCTGCCGATCGCGCTGGGCATCCTCTATATCCACATTGCCCGCGCCCTGGGCTTCACCTGCGTCGGGCTGAACTTCCCCGGCCATTTCGTGGTGCGCCTCGAAGCCAGCGATGCCGGCGGCGGCACCGAGCGCGCCATCCTCGACCCGTTCCATGGCGGCATCGCCCGCGACGCGGCCGATCTGCGCCGGCTCTATCGCGAGCTGCGCGGGCCCGAAGCGGAGATCGAGCCGCAGCATTTCGCCCCGGTGGCCGATGCCGACGTGCTGCTGCGGCTGCAGAACAACATCAAGCTGCGCCTGCTGCAGCAGGAGAACGGCCCGGCCGCGCTCGGCGTGCTGCAGAGCATGCTGCTGATCGCCCCGGAGCGGCCGGAGCTGTGGTACGAAGCGGGCCTGATCGGCGCCCAGGCCGAGCGGGTCGGCTTCGCGGTGCGGGCGCTGGAGCGCTTCCTCGAGCTGGTGCCGGCCGGCGCTGCGCAGTCCGACGGCCGCTATCGCGCCGCCCAGCTGCTGCAGAGCCTGAAACGTCGCCTCAACTGAATCCAAGCAACGAGAAGAGCGCCATGAGTCTCGCCGTCGCCATCCAGATGGATCACGTCTCCACCGTCGATATCGACGCCGATTCGACCTTCGCCCTGGCGCTGGAGGGACAGCGCCGCGGCCACGCGCTGTTCCACTATCTGCCCGCCGACCTGTCGTTCCGCGAGCATCGCCTGCTGGCGCGCGCCCAGCCGCTGCGGGTCAAGCGCGAGAAGGGCAACCACTACGAGCTGGGCGGATCGGAAGTGCTCGACCTGGCCGGGCTCGACGTGGTGCTGATGCGCCAGGATCCGCCTTTCGACATGGCCTATATCACCTCGACCCACCTGCTCGAGCATGTCCATCCCGAGACCCTGGTGGTGAACGATCCGGCCGAGGTGCGCAACGCGCCGGAGAAGCTGTTCGTGACGCATTTCGAGGGGCTGATGCCGCCCACCCTGATCACCTCCGACATGCGCCAGATCGTCGAGTTCCGCGCCGAGCACAAGGACATCATCGTCAAGCCGCTGTTCGGCAACGGCGGGGCGGGCGTGTTCCACCTCAAGCCCGACGACGAGAACCTGTCGTCGCTGCTGGAGATGTTCACCCGCATCTCGCGCGAGCCGGTGATCGTGCAGCGCTATCTGCCCGAGGTGCGCGAGGGCGACAAGCGCATCATCCTGGTCGACGGCCAGCCGGCCGGCGCCATCAACCGCATCCCGGCCAGCGGCGAGGCGCGCTCCAACATGCATGCCGGCGGCAAGCCGGTGCCCAGCAAGCTCAGCAAGCGCGACCTGGAGATCTGCGAGATCATCGGCCCCTCGCTCAAGGAGCGCGGCCTGATCTTCGTCGGCATCGACGTGATCGGCGACTACCTGACCGAGATCAACGTCACCTCGCCGACCGGCATCCAGCAGATCGCCCGCTTCGACGGCGTGCATATCGAGCGCCAGATCTGGGACCGCATCGAGGAGCGGGTGGCGGCCAAGTCCGACCGCAAGCCGATGTAGCTTTCGCCGATCTAGCGCCGCCGATATAGCCTGAGCAGCGGCGCCTCCGGCGCGGCGTCCTGCCAGCGGCGCGGCGGGCCCATGCGTCGCGCGGATGGGCGCCGCGTTGCGCCCCGGGCCCGATATGCGCAGCGCCGATAACCGGCCGCCGATGCGGGGCGGATGGTCGCGCCGCGGTCGGGCGGACGGTCGCGCCGGGCACGGGCCGGATCGCTTGACCCGGCCGGCATCGGCTTCTCTAATGGCCGCTCGCCGATGGGGGATCGGCCCGCGTTCAGTCAGGGAGATGGTATGCGAAAGCTGTTCCTGCCGCTTGCGGCGCTGGCCTGCCTGCTCGCCGTGCCGGCGCTGGCCCAGCTGCAGATCGACATCACCAAGCCGATCGTCACCGCCGTCGAGCAGGGCCGCGCCGACCAGGTGCGGCTCATGCTGTTGCGCGGCGAGAGCCCCAACACCGTCGACCCGCGCGGCTGGTCGATCCTGATCACCGCCACCGCCTATGGCCAGGCCGCCGTCGCCGAGGTGCTGCTCAAGGCCGGAGCGCTGACCGAGGTGACCGACGAGTTCGGCAACACCCCGCTGCTGCGCGCCGCCGATCACGACGACATCCAGCTCGCCGAGGTGCTGCTGAAATACAAGGCCAAGGTCAACGCCCAGAACAAGCAGGGCACCACCGCGCTGATGATCGCCGCGCGCCGCGGCGCCACCGACCTGATCGACCTGCTGATCCGCTACAAGGCCGACCTCAACAAGAGCGACTATACCGGCCGCACCGCGCTGACCTTCGCCAAGCAGAGCCACAAGCAGGCGGCCATGCGCCTGATCGAGAAGGCCGGCGGCACGGAGTGAAGGCGACGACGCAGGTGACAACGCCTTGGCGACGTGATTAGGCTAAGGCTTTCGCGACAGGGGGGGTATTCATGGCAGACAACAAAGCCAAGAGTGGCAAGGCCGACCGCAGCAAGATCGCGGCGGGCGAGAAATACGAAGTCGCCTACGCGGCCAAGAAGGCCAAGACGACGCCCGAGGCGGTCAAACAGGCGATCAAGAAGGTCGGCAATTCGCGTGCCAAGGTGGAAAAGGCCCTGGCCAAGAAGAAGCGCTAGAAAGCAGCTTTCCCGCGCAACGAAAAGGGAGCCGCTGCCGGCTCCCTTTCTCGTTTCGGCGTATCGCCCGAGGTCTCGTTTCGGCGCATCGCCCGGGGATCGGAACCGCCGCGGCAGCCGGCGCAACGGCTGGGGCGCCGCGGCCGCAACAGCCCCTTTACATCGCCGGGCGCGGCCGGAAGCGGCGCGCCGCCCTGACCGCGAGCGCCGCGAAGCCGATCAGCACCACCAGTTGCACGATGGCGAAGGGCGCCTCCTTGCCGGTCGGCGCCAGGTCGCGCAGCAAGCCGATCTCTTGGAAGGCCTGGGCGATGGCGACGAACACCAGCAGATAGAGACTGATCACCATGCCGACGGCGTAGAGCCAGCGCCCCGCGCCGCCCAGCTGCAGCGAATAGCGCGCCATCAGCACCACTGCGAACACCAGGCAGGCGACGATGCCGGTGGTCAGCGCCGGCGTCAGGCCGTGGATCGGGAACAGGAAGCCGGTCAGGCTGGCGAGGATCGCCAGCACCAGGAACGCGCTGGTCCAGGGCGTGGCGATGCGGCTGTGCGACAGCGCCGCCACCACCGGGATGCCGGCCAGCAGCGCCAGCAGGCTGATGGCGGCGTGAATGAGGGTGAAGATGTGAAGGCCCATCGCGGCATCCCCTTGCGGCATTTCGATACCGCAAGGATGCCACGATCGTGCGGCGCTGTCGCGATCTGCCGCCGCAAGCCGCCAAAGAAAGAAGCCGCCCGATCGCCCGGGCGGCTCCCTTTTGTCGTCCCGGCCTGTTTCTCGTCCGGCCTGTTTCTCGTCCGGGGCCGAGGCTGCTAGAGCGGATCGCGATCGGACGGAAGCGCGACAACGCTTCCATCCAAAAGGTGATTTGCTCTAGTACTTCGACAGCAGCTGGCGCAGCGGCTCGGCGCCGGGGTTGGAATAGCGGCCCTCGAACAGGATCTGCCGCGTGCTGGGCGCGCCGCCGTAATAGAGCTTGTTCCAGTCGCCGTCTGGCGACAGGTAGGAGCCTTCCAGCGCGCCGCCGGCGAACAGGCCGACCGACTTGGAATAGGCCACGATGTCGGCGCCCAGCGCCGCCGTCGTGCTGCCGCCCACGCCCGCGCCCAGGCTGACCACGGTCACGCCCATCTCGCCGCCGAACTTGAACTTGTCCTGCAGCAGGGCATTGAGGCCCTTGTCGGTCAGCACGATCAGGATCGACTCGGAAACCTTGCCGCCGATCTGCAGGCCGACGCTGCCGGCGCCGATGAAGTAGAAGGCCGGGTAGCTCCAGTTATGCGGACCGCTGCGCGCCAGCATGACGCCGCGGCCGCCGGCGCCGCCGACGATGAAGCCGGCCTGCACCATGTTGGGGAAGATCACCACGGCCTTGGCGCGTGGCAGCAGGCGGGCGACGTCGGGGAAGTCGGGCCCGTCGATCAGCATGGTGGCGGTCTTGGTGGCGTCGTTGACCAGCGCCTGGCGCTCGGCGTCGGCCAGTGCCGGCGCGGCCAGCGCCGCGGTCAGGCCCAGCGCCGCCAAGGTCACGGTCATGAAACGTCCCAGGCGGGATTGCTTGATCATCGAAATGGTCCTCTCGGGTATGGCAACCACGGTACAACGCACAGCCTGGCCATTTAGTTTAGCCAAATTGTGGCGCGCGGTAGAATTATGCCATCACCTTAAGCCGCTGAAAAACGCCGACGAATCGATTGCCGGCCCGCCGGGCGAGAAAATTGCCGAAAATATTCAGCCCCGCGTGCCGGGTTTCCCAGTAGCGCCGATGACCAAGCGGGGCAAAGCCGTTCAGCCCCATATAGCGGGCGAGGTCGGCCCAGGCGAACTGGTATTCGTGCACCCCATCCGGTCCCAGCGCCGGCGCCCGCGTCAGCCCCCGCGCGGCGTCCTTGAGCCAGGACCGCGCCGGCTCGTCGACGATCGCCACGGTGTGGCGCGCCAGCCGCGCCATCTCCTCCAGCGCGGCGAAGGGATGGAGCAGGTGATGCAGCGCGCGATGGCACAGCACCACGTCGAAGCTGCGATCGGCGAGACCGGTATGGGCGAAATCCGCCGCCACGGTCGGCACGCCATGACGCTGCGCGGTCAGCGCGGCCAGTCTCGGGCTGATATCGACGCCGGTGATGGCGCCGTGGCCATGCGCCTTGAGATAGCCGATCTCCGCGCCCGCGCCGCAGCCCAGCACCAGGATGCTCTGGCCTGGTTCGATGAAGCGCCGCGCGAAGGCCAGGCCGCGTTGCTCGTGCGACGCCAGTTCGAGCGCCGCGCCATTGGCGTCGCGCTGCTCCGCCTGCATCGCCGCGTAATGCTGTTCCAGGCTGCGGCCCAGGCTGCGCGCGATGGCGGCGAAGCGGCGATAATGCGGTTCGTCGCGGGGATGCATCATTCGATCGCGCAGGCGGCGTCAGTCGCGTCGCGGCAGGGCGGCGCGCTTCGCCGCCCAGTCGGTCGCCACCGGCCGGTCCTTCATCAGCAGCGGCAGGCCCGCGGCCACGAACACCACCCGCTCGATGGCGGCGGCCAGGCGCTGATGCAGCCTGCCGGCATGGTCGCGGAATTCGCGCGCCAGGGCGTTGTCGGGCACGATGCCCAGCCCGACCTCGTTGCTGACCAGGATCGCCGGGCTGACATTGCGCTGCAGCGCCTGCAGCAGCCGGTCGCATTCCTCGTCCGGATCCTCGCCCGCGCCCAGCAGGTTGGAGAGCCACAATGTCAGGCAGTCGACCAGGATCGGCCGGCCGGGCGCATCGTTGGCCTCGATCGCCTCGACCAGGCGCAGCGGCTCCTCGACCGTGACCCAGCGATCGGAGCGCTGGGCGCGATGGGCGGCGATGCGCGTGGCCATTTCAAGATCGCCCGGCTGGGCGGTGGCGATATAGACGGCGCTGGCCGCGCCGCTATTGTCGATCAGCCCCTCGGCGTAGCGGCTCTTGCCGGCGCGCGCGCCGCCCAGCACCAAAGTGGCGGGCGGCAGGCGCAATCCGGGGCGATGATCCATGTCCGCCCTCAGGCCTTGCTGCCGGCGCCGCTGGCGAAGCTCGGCATCATGTTGACGCAGACCACGCGCCAGGCGTGGCGCGGATCGGCCGCGTCCAGATGCTCGATGCAGGTCAGCGACACGTTGGCGGTCTCGAACCGCACCGCCTGCTCGTGATCCAGCCCCAGCGCCAGGCCCAGGGCTGCTCGAATGGTGCCGCCATGCGCCACCGCCACGATGTCGCCGCCGCGATGGCGCTCGGTCATGCGCGCCACGGCATCGACGGTGCGGTCGTAGAGATCGGCGAAGCTCTCGCCATTGGGCGCGCGCTTGTTGGGCGGCACCAGCCAGAAGTGATGGTTCTCGCCGTGCAGCCGGCCCAGCTCCTCGTAGGTCATGCCCTGCCAGTCGCCGAAGCTCTGCTCGGCTAGGCCGGGCTCGATCTCCAGCCCGGGCATCGCCGCCCCGGCCGCGGCCAGCGCGTTGGCCGTCATGATGGCGCGCTGCAGGTTGGAGGCGTACCAGACGGCGCCCTTGGGCAGCAGCGCCGCCTGATGCTCGAACAGGGCGCGGTTGGAACAGTCGGCCGGCTTGTCGAGCTGGCCGTAGCAGCGCTGTTCGGGATTGGGCACCGGGGCGTGGCGCACCCACCACCAGCGCGTGACGGCGCCGGGATCGGGTTTGCCAGGAGCGTGCAGTCTTGCAGATGACATGGCGGTAATCCGTTTACGCGACGGGAAGAGAGGCTTTGGCGAACGAAAGACGGGGCGCGCTCACGCGCCGATCCACAGGGCGAAGGCCAGCAGCACGGCGATCTCGATGCTCTGCTCCAGCGCGCCCAGCACGTCGCCGGTATAGCCGCCGAAGCGGCTGGTGGCGACGTTGGCGATCACCAGCCCGGCGATGCCCGACAGCACCAGCGCCAGCAGCCCGGCCGGCAGGGAGGCGAACAGCGAGGCGACCAGCAGGATGGCCGCGCCCAGCCCGACCGCCATCTGGGTGCGATCGAGCGCCGGGCGACCTGCTGCGGCGCCCAGCCCCTCGCGCCGCGCCGGCTCCAGCGCATGCAGCATGGCGGCCAGCCCGCCGCGCGAGAGCGCATGCGCGCCGATCAGCACGAACAGCGCCGCCCCGCCGCTCAGGCTGGCGATGGCGCCGGCGCGCAGCGCGATCGAGAGAATAAGAGCGATGATGCCGAAGCTGCCGCTCCGGCTGTCGCGCATGATGGCCAGCCTGGTGGCGATGTCGCGGCCGCCCAGCGCGTCGGCGGTGTCGGCCAGCCCATCCTCGTGCAGCGCGCCGGTCAGCACGATGCCGATGGCGATCGCGAACAGCGCCGCCAGCAGGCCCGACAGGCCCAGCCCGCGCGCCAGCAGATTGGCGACGCCGACGATCAGCCCGATCAGCGCCCCGACCGGGGCGAAGCCCATGACGCAGGCCGCCAGCGGATCGGTCGGGGCCCCGGTTGGCGAGGGGGCGACCGGCAGGCGGGTGAAGAACGCCATCGAGCGCAGCACGGCCTGTGGCAAGGGCACCGGCTCGGCCGGCATCTGCGGCTGGCTCTCGGTATCGGACCAGGGCGGATCGGGGCTTTCCATCGTCATTTGGTTATAGGACAGTGCGCCCGCCTTTGTTAGCCCCGCCCGGCACCGGGGACTCCCTGTAGCGTAACGATGTGACAGCCATGGCAGAGCAAGCCAGTTTCGCCGAAATCCGCGCCCTGTTCGGCCACCTGCCCGGGCCCGATCGCGAGGCCTATGCCCAGGCCGCCCAGCGCCAGCAGGAATTGACCAAGCCGCCGGGCTCGCTCGGCCGGCTGGAGGAGATCGCGCTGTGGCTGTGCGCCTGGCAGGGCCGTCATCCGCCGCGCTGCGAGCGGCCGCGCGTGGCGGTATTCGCCGGCAACCATGGCGTGGCGGCGCAGGGCGTGTCGGCCTATCCGGCCTCGGTCACCGCGCAGATGGTGCAGAACTTCCTGTCGGGCGGCGCGGCGGTCAACCAGCTGACGAAAATGCTCGACGCCGATCTGCGGGTCTACGAGATGGATCTGGACCATCCCACCGCCGATTTCACGCAAGGCCCGGCGATGGACGAGGAACGCTGCGCCCGCGCCATGGCCTACGGCATGATGGCGGTCGAGCCGGCGCTGGACGTGATGTGCCTGGGCGAGATGGGCATCGCCAACACCACGTCGGCCTCGGCGATCTGCCTGGCGCTGTTCGGCGGCGAGGCGGCCGACTGGACCGGACCCGGCACCGGCGTCGAGGGCGCGGCGCTGGCCAACAAGCAGCGTGTGGTGGCCCAGGGCGTGGCGGCCAATGCCGCGCTGTTCGGCGATCCGCTTCGCGATCCGCTCACGGTGCTGCGCGCGCTGGGCGGGGAAGAGCTGGCGGCGATCTGCGGCGCCATCCTGGCGGCGCGGCTGGCGCGCACCCCGGTGCTGCTGGACGGCTTCACCTGCACCGCCGCAGCCGCGGTGCTGCATGCACTCGACCATCACGCGCTCGATCACTGCCTGGTGTCGCATCGCTCGGCCGAACCCGCCCATGCGCTGCTGTGCCAGCGCCTGGGCAAGCGGCCGCTGCTGGACCTCGACATGCGGCTGGGCGAAGCCTCCGGGGCAGCGCTGGCGGTCAATCTGCTCAAGGCCGCCGTCGCCTGCCACACCGGCATGGCGACCTTCGCCGAGGCCGGGGTGAGCGGCAAAGCCTGAGGCCATCCTCGCGCCATGGCAGGGCGGTTGCAAAGCCGGTGGGAATTTCAGCCGGAACGTTGTGCGTTGCACAAAATAGGCGGCTCTCAAAGGCTTAGCGGCGGCAGCGAAGATACTATCTAAATCACAGTTGCAAATCGGCGGCGACCGGATGCCGCACTATCCGGACGGCTATGCTTTAGGCGTAGACTTACCGTGAGTTTCTAATTCCATTTCCAAATAAAACCGAAATGATTTTCATGACCATAGCGTCATATAGGCCAGCATAGTAGCGGTATCTGATTACAGTACCGTCATTCACTCTCGGAATACTGCGGATTCTTGGTGGGCCCATCTGCACTGTCGATGAATCCTGATTTCTTTGACCGCCCCGTCACAATTCAATATCTGACGGTCTCGTCAGCAAAAATCTAATACGAAGGTATGGGATTCGCTGACCGAACTAACCAGCGGCATTAACGCCGGTCGATTTCTGTAGAACTTTTCGTCTTGGGGATTTTTTTATGGCTTTCACGATCCACCGCAGCTCGGGTGGTGACATTTCGATCACCACCACGACCGACAGCAATGCCTCCATCACGATCTACGACGAGAGCGGCAGCGCCATCGGCTCGGCGATCAGCGTCAACAACTACAATTACATCTCCTCGCTGCCCAGCACCTTCTGGGGCGCCAATAACGGCAGCAGCGTCGATACGCTGATCGGCAGCACCGGCAACGACCTGGTGTTCTGGGATTCGCAGACCACCTCGGGTCTGTCGCTGACCACCAGCACGACGCATGAGCGGCTGTACGACGATACCGCCAGCAACAATCGCGATTTCGAGGTCTTCGACCTCCGCAACGGCAACGACATCCTCAACCTGACCTGGGAATACACTACTTCCGGCGGCTTCCATCCCAAGGACACTAGTACCGATGCCTATTCCGGCGACGTTACCGCCTATGGCGGCGCCGGCAACGACGTGATCGCCACCAGCGGCGGCAACGATTCGATCTGGGGCGACCTGCAGGCCGACGGGACCAGCACCACCCCCGGCAAGGACACGATGTTCGGCGGCGCCGGCAACGACACCATCTTCGGCGACAACGGCAGCACCGATCCCAACGAGACCAACGGCACCGACGACACGATCTACGGCGGCAGCGGCAACGACACGCTGTACGGCGAGGGCGGCAACGACTACATCGACCAGACCGTCGGCACCGATACTGCCTATGGCGGCGCCGGCGACGACACGCTCGATGCCTCGGGCGGGCTGGACAACTGGGGCTATGGCGGCACCGGCAACGACCGGCTGATCGCCGCCGACCACGGCTATGGCGGCGACGGCAACGACTGGATCGACGGCGGCTACGGCGGCACCACCACCGGCATCGACACGCTGTACGGCGACGCCGGCAACGACACGGTCTACGGCTACGACGCCAACGACACGCTCTATGGCGGCACCGGCACCGATTCGCTCTATGGCGGCACCGAGAACGACCTGCTGTGGTCGAGCGACGATGCCACCATCGCCAGCGGCGGCGGACGCGGCGTCAAGGTGTGGGACGGGGCCAGCGGCTCCGCCACCACCATCGCCGCTTCCGGCCAGCACTATTCCTTCGACCTGTTCGACGGCGGCGACGGCATCGACACGCTCGGCCTGACCGGCAACGACGACGTGTTCGTCCAGTCGCTGGGCGACATCAACAGCGGCAGCGGCTTCGGCACCTTCGGCACCGCGCGGCTGACCGGCATCGAGATCATCCTGGCCGGCGCCGGCAGCGACCTGATCTCGCTCAACCACTTCGACAGCGACGGCGGCGGACCCGATACCAGCCAGATCTACAGCAGCGACATCACCATCGCCGGCGAGGACGCCAACGACACGGTCTACAGCGGCAGCGGCAACGACCTGATCGTCGGCGGCCATCTCGCCACCGGCGGCGTGACCGACGGCTCGGACGTGCTGTTCGGCGGCGCGGGCAACGACGTGATCTGGGGCGACGACTACGGCGACCAGATCAACGGCGGCAGCGACACGATCTACGGCGGCGCCGGCAACGACACCATCTACGGCGGCGGCGGCGACGACACGATCTACGGCGGCGACGGCGCCGACTACGTCAATGGCGGTGCCGGCAACGACCTGATCTTCGGCTCCAATCTGATCCAGTTCACCGGCGACGATGGCGCCGACCTGGCGGTGCTGAACTTCACCAACGCCACCTTCAACATGGGCGTGTCGACCACCGGCGCCGACAACGGCACCGACGGCAACGACCGCGTGTTCACCACCGGCACCTACGGCAGCACCAGCATGACGATGGGTTCGGGCGACGACCGATTCTACGGCTCGTCCTCGACCAATGCCAGCGGCCAGATCGACCGCATCTCCGGCGAGAGCGGCAACGACGCCATCGCCGGCTACACCGGCAACGACCTGCTCTACGGCGGCGACAACCAGGACGTGCTGTGGGGCGGCGCCGGCGGCGACACGCTCTATGGCGGCACCGGCACCGACTACCTGTACGGCGGCGAAGGCAACAACGACGTCATGTATGGCGGGCAGGGCGAGGATTACTACTACGTCAGCCGCGGCGACGGCACCGGCGACCAGATCTACGACCTGACGCGCTCGGGCCAGCCCGCCGACGGCACCAGCAACTATATCGTCGCGTTCGGCTATTGGGACAACACCGAGTCCGGCGCCAATGCCGATTTCATCCAGAACGGCTCGGGCGTCTACGAGATCGACCACAACATCATGAACGGCTCGGGCATGGTGCAGGTGACGCACGGCTCGGGCGATCTGTACACGCTGAGCTACATCAGCGGCGGCGGCGGCAGCGTCACGTTCGACTATCACGACGTCAAAGGCATCGCCTTGTGGAACAACGACGCCAGCGGATCGACGCCGGTGATCCAGTACTACGAGTGGGACGGCTCGCAATACACGTTCGTCTCCTGAGTAGCGGACGGCGGGGAACTCCCACAGTACCGCGCCGTCTCGAGTATCGCCGGGTTCGAGTTCCCCTCGTGCCGGCGGCGAAAATGGAACTGGCGCGCCGGGTTGGCGGTGATCCCGCCGCTTGGCGCTCTTTTTGTCCACGGATCATCTGCGCGATTTGCAACCGAATCAGTCTCTAATTGCGATAAATAAAACAACTATGATATTCCAAGACTTTCTATTCGACCCCTCCGGCAATCGACGGGCGGAAAAGCGATTTTTTGAGCATTGGCCAGGCATGCGGGGGGAGGCCGTGGCGAAATTCCCATTGCTCCTGTCCGATCGGGTCAGCCTCGACGTGGAGACCACCCTGGCGCAGCGGGGCGCCAAGATGCAGGCCCATGACGATTTGCGGAAGGCGCGCGCGGATCGATGAGGCGCCGGCGCAGCGGGGCGCCAAGATGCAGGCCCATGACGAGGCCGGCACCAGCCGGATCGCGATCGACATCGATATCTCGGGCTACACCGTCCAGACCAAGGGCAACGCCGCAGCGCCGGCCGGCAACGGCACCTGGACCCTGCAGTCGCTCTACACCGGCTCCTACGTCGCCTTCGATCCCAACGACATCGCCACCATCGTGAACTGGAACGGCATTACCTGCGTCTGCAGCGACACCCTCTGACCCCGCCGCGGCCGGGGCAGAGCGCCCGGTCACGGTATTTCCGCGCCGCGGAGGGTCTTGACCCGACCCCGCGAAAGGCCTACCCCGAGGCCGCCGTCACCAGCCCCGTGAGCTCTTTTTCGCGTCCGATCATGGCCTTGCCTGCCTCGCTGCACCTGCCCCATGCCTCGCCCCGCGCGGTGCGTCTGCGCGCCCTGGTGCTGATCCGCTGGGCGGCGGTGTCGGGCCAGCTGTTCACCGTGGTGATCGTGCATTGGGGCATGGATTTCCACCTGCCGATCGCCGCGGCGCTGTCGGTGATCGGCGCCTCGGCGCTGCTCAACCTCGCCGTCAGCATCGGCCGTGCGCCGACCGCGCGGCTGGACGATCGCGATGCGGCGGTGTTCCTCAGCTTCGACGTGATCCAGCTCGCCGCCCTGCTCTATCTCACCGGCGGCCTGCACAATCCCTTCGCCATCCTGCTGCTGGCGCCGGTGGCGATCGCCGCCACCATCCTCAGCTTCGCCAGCACCCTGGCGATCTGCTTCCTGGCGATCGTGGCGATCAGCCTGATCGCGCTGGTGCGCCGGCCGCTGCCCTGGATCGGCGCCGAGCCCGCCCTGCCGGAGATGTACGTCGCCTGCATCTGGGTCGGGCTGGTGCTGACCAATTTCCTGATCGCCGTCTATGCCTGGCGCGTGGCGGAGGAGGCCCGCCGCATGGCCGCGGCGCTGTCGGCCACCAGCGCCGCGCTGGCGCGCGAGCAGCAGATGTCGGCGCTGGGCGCGCTGGCCGCCTCGGCGGCGCACGAGCTGGGCACGCCGCTGGGCACCATCACCCTGGTGGCGCGCGAGCTGCAGCGCGAGGTCGCGCCCGGCACCGCGCTGGGCGACGACATCGCGCTGCTGGCCCAGGAGGCGGCGCGCTGCCGCGATATCCTGACCCGGCTCACCCTGCAGCCGACCCAGGACACCTCCGACGCCTATCGCCTGGTGCCGCTGCCGGCGATTGTCGAAGCCGCCGCCGCGCCCTATAAGCGGGCCGAGATCGCGGTCCATTTCTCGGCCGATCCGGCGGAGCCGGACGGTCCGGCCGCCGCGCCGCTGCAATCGCGTTCGGCGGAGATCCTGCAGGGGCTGGGCAATCTGCTGCAGAACGCGATCCAGTTCGCGCGCGCCGACGTGCTGGTGCATACCAGCTGGACCCAGCGCCGCGCCTGGGTCGAGATCGAGGACGACGGCCCGGGTTTTCCGCCCGACGTTCTGGAATCGCTGGGCGAACCGTATATATCGACCAGGGAAGGCGACGGCGGCCATATGGGCCTGGGCGTTTTCATTGCCAAAAGCCTGCTCGAGCGATCGGGCGCCCGCCTGGCCTTTGCCAACGCCGCCTCCGGCGGCGCCCGCGTTGTCGTAGAATGGATCGACCTTCGCTTCAAGGAAGCTCCGGCCGGTCAATCGTCGAAGGAAGCAACCGCATGATGAACGATAAACCCCTTGCCGACCACGAGGCGCCCGCCGGCGCCGCGCCGGGCGAACGCACCCTGCTGATCGCCGACGACGACGCGGCCTTCCGCCAGCGCCTGGCGCGGGCCATGGAGGCGCGCGGCTTCGTCGTGCGGGTCGCCGCCACGGTGGCCGAGGCCAAGGAGGCGGCGCTCGAGCCGCCGGCCTATGCGATCCTGGACCTGCGCATGGAGGACGGCAGCGGGCTCGACGCGGTGGCGCCGCTGCGCCAGGCGCGCCCGGACATGCGCATCGTCATCCTGACCGGCTACGGCAACATCGCCACCGCCGTCGCCGCGGTGAAAGAGGGCGCGGTCGACTATCTGGCCAAGCCGGCCGATGCCGACGCCATCGAGGCGGCGCTGATGGCCAACGGCAAGAACCTGCCGCCGCCGCCGCAGAATCCGATGTCGGCCGATCGCGTGCGCTGGGAGCATATCCAGCGCGTCTACGAACAATGCGACCGCAACGTGTCGGAGACGGCGCGCCGGCTCAACATGCATCGCCGCACCCTGCAGCGCATCCTCTCCAAGCACGCGCCGCGCGAATAGCCCCCCTCCACCGACATCGCGCGGCGCTTCCTCCGGTGCCTTTCGCCTACGCCTTCGCCGCGCCGCCCTCGGGTGGCGCGCGCGCCGTGGTGCACAGCGACTACGCCATCGAGCCTTTCCTGAAGCTGTTCCTGGCCGGCTGGCCGGTCGAGCGCATCGCGGCGACAGGCGTGCCCGACATCGTCATGCGCCATCGCGACGGCCGCCTCGGCGTGGCGCTGGCCGGGCGCGAGGCCGACGGCTTGGTGGCGCTGGGCGAGCTGGACGGCGTCAACCGCCTGGCCGATCTGCTGTCGCATCTGGCCGCGTCGCGCGCCGACCGGCTGGTCGAGCTGCACGCCGCCTCGGTGCTGCTGGGCGACCGGCTGGCGCTGTTCGTCGGCCCCTCGCTCAGCGGCAAGAGCACCCTGGCGCTGCAACTGGCGGCGCGCGGCTGCCTGCTGTTCGGCGACGACCGCCTGCTGGTCGGTCCGCTCGATGGGACTGCCGCGCGGGGCGGCGATGCCGCGGCCGCGCCGATCGGCATGGCGCTGGGCCTGACGCCGCGCGTGCGCCGTCCGCCCCATCCCGCCGCCGGCGCGCTGTTCGCCCAATTCGTGGCGCGCCACGTGATCGAGGCGCCGGGCAATATCGGCTTCATGCCGCTCCCGGTCGGCGCCGCCGTCGCGCCGTTCGCCGCCACCGCGCGGCTGGGCGCGCTGATCCTGCCCGAACGCCGCGAGCAGGGCGGCGTCAGCCTGGCGCCGGCCCATGCCACCGTCGCGGCCCGTGCTATGCTGGAGCAGATTCACGCGCCGGGCCTGCCGGCGGGCGAGTTCCTGGCGGCGGTGCGCGCGCTGGTCGATCGCCTGCCGCTATGGCTGCTGCGCTACGACGACAGCGCCAAGGCTGCGCTGGCGGTGCGGGACATGATGGCGGGATGAACATGCGGTACATGCGCAAGGCGGGCGTCAGCGAAACCGAGATCGACGACGGCGTGTTCCTGGTCGAGCCGCGCAGCCAGGAGATCTATTTCCTCGACGCCGTTTCGCGCGGCCTGTGGCGGCTGATGGCCGAGGCCAGCTCGATGGCCGAGCTGCAGCGCGTGGTGCGCGAGGCCTTTCCCGACCAGGCGGCCGACCAGATCGATCGCGACGTCGCCGCCGCCATCGCCGAGATGGACGAGCGCGGCCTGGTGGTCGGCATTCCCTGACCGGATGAACCCGTCACCGCAGCATTGGGCGGCGCGCCTGCCGTTCTATTACGGCTGGCTGATCGTCGGCATCGCCTTCGTCACCATGGCGATCGGCGTCACCGGCCGCACGGCGTTCTCCCTGCTGCTGCCGCCGCTGATCGACGAGTTCAAATGGGACCGCGGCCTGGCCGCCGGCGCCTTCTCCTTCGGCTTCCTGGTCTCCGCCGTGCTCAGTCCGTTCGTCGGCCGGGTGATGGATGCGCGCGGCCCCCGCATCGTCATCCTGACCGGCGTGGCGCTGATGTCGGCCGGCCTGCTGCTGGCGCCCTATGTCGCCAGCCCGTGGCATCTCTACGCCACCTTGGGCGTGGCGGTGGGCGGCGGCGCCAACATGATGACCTACACGGCGCATTCGCAATTCCTGCCCAACTGGTTCGTGCGGCGCCGGGCGCTGGCCATCAGCATCGCCTTCGCCGGCGCCGGCGTCGGCGCCATCGTGCTGCTGCCCTGGCTGCAGGGCATCATCGTCAGGGAGGGCTGGCGCGCCTCCTGCGTGGCGATGGGCTGGCTGGTGCTGCTGGGCATCGCGCCGATCACCCTGCTGGTGCGCAAGGCGCCGGCCGATGTCGGGCAGAAGCCCGACGGCGATCGCGCCGCGCCCGATCCGGCCGTCCCGCACGGCGCGGCCGCCGTCGCCGACCCGGTATGGGCGGCGACCGACTGGACCCTGGCGGCGGCGCTGCGCACCGCGCGCTTCTGGTGGATCGTGCTGGGCTATTTCCTGGCGCTGGTCGCCTGGTACGCCGTGCAGGTGCACCAGACCAACTATCTGGTCGAGGTCGGCTTCTCGCCGCTGGTCGCCGCCTGGGCGCTGGGCGCCGTCAGCGTCATCGGCATCCCCGGCCAGATCCTGCTGGGCGCGCTGTCCGATCGCATCGGGCGGGAATGGATCTGGACCATCGGCTGCCTGGGCTTTGCCCTGTCCTATGCCGCGCTGATCGGGCTGGAGCACTGGCCGTCCCAGGCGCTGCTCTACGCCATGGTGTTCGCGCAAGGCTTCCTGGGCTATGCCCTGACCTCGGTGCTGGGCCCGATCGTGGCGGAGATCTTCCAGGGCAGGCATTACGGCGCGATCTTCGGCACCATCACCATCGCCCTGATTGGCGGCGGCGCGGCAGGGCCATGGCTGGCCGGCGCGGTGGCCGACGCCACCGGCAGCTATCGCTGGGCGTTCCTGGCGGTGATCGGCTGCTGCCTGGTCTCGGCCGTGGCGATCTGGCTGGCCGGCCCGCGCCAGGTCCGCCCGGTGCCGGGCCGCCGCCGGCCGCCGGCGCGCGCCGCGAGCGAGGCATGAGGCATCAGCGTTCGTGGAACGCGTCGCCCATGGTGCGGGTCAGCCGGTCGAGGAAATAGGACATGATCGAGCGCTCGCCGATCTTCATGTCGACCGTGCCGGACATGCCCGGCAGCACCGGATAGTTGACCCCGTCGCGGCTGAGCTGGCTCTTGTCGGTGCGCACCCAGGCGGTGAAATAGGCCGCGCCGGTCTTGTCGTCGAAGGTGGCGTCGGCGGAGATCTGCTCGATCACGCCCTTCAGCGTGCCGTAGCGCGCCCAGTCGTAGGTCTGGATCTTCACCGTGGCGGCCTGGCCGACCTTGATGTAGCCGATGTCCTCGTTGGTGATCTTGACCTCGATCAGCAGGTTGTCGTCGACCGGCACGATGTTCATGATCGCCTCGCCCGGCTTGACCGCCTGGCCGACCGTGTTGAAGCGCAGGCCCTGCACGATGCCGGCGATGGGCGAGCGGATCACCAGGTTCTGCAGCAGCATGTTCTGCTGGCGCAGCGCGCTCTCGGCGCGGTCGCGCTCGGCGATGGCGTCGCCCAGCCGCTTCAGCACCTGCGACTGCCATTCCTTGTCGACCGCGTCGCGCCGCTCGACGTTCTGGGCCAGTTCCTTCTGGGCCTGGATCAGGTCGTTCTTGGCCGCGGTCAGGTTGCCTTCCTCCTCGATCAGCTTGCGCTGCGTGGTCTGCCATTGCAGCTCGGGGAAGTATTTCTCCTGCGCCAGGCTGCGCAGCTTGGCCTCCTGGTTGCGCAGCACGGCCAGCGACTTGCTGGACGAGGCGATGCGGGCGTTGAGCGAATCGATCTTGGCCTGCTGCTGGGCGATCACGGCGTCGGCCTGGGCGCGATGGCTCTGCAGCTCCTGCTGGCGCGCCTCGTAGAGCCGCTGCTCGCCGGCCACGATGTCGGGCCGCGCCGCGAAGGTCTGGTCCCAGACCGGCTTGGTGCCGTTGGCCTCGGCCTGCAGGCGCACCACCTCGGTGCCGACGTTGTACCAGGCGGCCTCCAGCTTGGCGATTTCCTGCTTCACCTGCTCGGCGTCCAGCCGCATCAGCACGTCGCCGGCATTGACCCGGTCGCCGTCCTTGACCGCGATGTCGACGATGCGGCCGCCGTCGGGATGGTTGATGTTCTTGACCTTGCTGGCGGGACGGGCGACGCCCGGGGCGGTCACCACCTGTTCGACGTCGAACAGCACCATCCAGGCCACCACGCAGGCGATGAACAGGCAGCAGAAGATCACCAGCGCGGTGGCGAAGGGCGAGTGACGCCGGCGCGAGATCGCCTCGACATCGGGCATGAACTCGACGAATTTGCTGTTGGCGTTGGCGAAGTGGCCGTCGGCCAGCAGGTTGACCAGCCCGCCGCGCCGCGTCGGCAGCTGCGTGCCGTCGGACAGCGGGACGATCTCGCGCGCCGGGTCGCTCATGTCACAGCCCTCGCGTCAGCTGGCCGGTCAGGTCTTCGCCCGGCTCGCGCGCCGCCTCGGCCATGCGCGTCTTGGCGAAGTTCGCCACGTCCTGCGGCGCGCCGTAGCGTTCGACGCGGCCGTCGATCACCAGCGCCACCTTGTCGGCGATGCTGAGCGGCGCCAGGCGATGGGTGATGATGACGATGGTGCGGCCGCGCGCGTTGCGCTTGAGGTTGCGCAGCAGCTGCTCCTCGGTGGCCGGATCGAGCGCGCTGGTGGCCTCGTCCAGGATGATGACGCGCGGGTTGCGGATCAGGGCGCGGGCGATGCAGATCAGCTGGCGCTGGCCGGCCGACAGGCCGACGCCGCGCTCGCCGATCGCCGTGTTGTAGCCCTGCGGCAGGCGCTGGATGAAATTGTGCGCGCCGACGAACCGGGCCACCGCCACCACGCGGGCCGGGTCCTTGTCGGCCACGCCCATGGCGATGTTCTCGCGCACCGTGCCGGCGAACAGCTGCACGTCCTGCGGCACCACGCCGAACTGGGCGCGCAGTTGGGCCGGCGAGATATGCGCGACGTCGGTGTTGTCGACCAGCACGCGGCCGGCGCTGGGCGGGTAGAGGCCCTGCAGCAGGTTGCTGAGCGTGGTCTTGCCCGAGCCCGACGGGCCGATGATGCCGATCACCGAGCCGGCCTCGACCTTGAGGTCGACATTGTGCAGCACCGGCGGGCTGTCCTCGTCGAAGCGGAAGAACACGCGCTCGAAGCCGATCTCGCCCTTGAGCGGCGGCAGCGGCGCCAGCTCGCCCGGCGGCGTCTCGGTCGGCACCAGCATGATCTCGTCCAGCCGCTTGAACGCCAGCTGCACGCTCTGCAGCGAGTGCAGCGCGCCCACCACCTGGCGCATCGGCGCCAGCGCCCGGCCGGCCAGGATGTTGGCGGCCACCAGCGCGCCGATGCTCAAGGTGTGGTCGACGATCGAGGCGGCGCCGACATAGACGATCAGCAGGGTGACCAGCACCTGCAGCATGCCGCTCAAGGTGCCGATGATGTTGGAGAGGTTGTTGGCGCGGAAGCCGGTCCAGGCGGCCAGCGCGACGCGGCTCTGCCAGCGCTTCTCGATCTCCGATTCCAGGCCCAGCGACTTGACCGTGACGGCATTGGTCACGGTCTCCGACAGCGCCGAGCCCTTGGCCGCCAGCGCCATGAAGCTCTCGTTCATGATCTGGCGCTGGCTGCGATGCGCCAGCCACGACATCAGCACGAAGAACGGGATCGCGGCCACGGTGATGGCGCCCATGGTCGGGCTGATGGCGAACAGCGCCAGCAGGAAGAACACCACGAACAGCAGGTCGATGATCAGCACCGGCATCTGGCCGGTGAAGAAGGCGCGCAGCACGTCGAGCTGGCGCAGCCGCTCGGCGATCAGCCCGGTGGGCGTGCGCTCGAAATGCAGGAACGGCAGGTGCACCAGGTGGTGCACCACCTCGCCGCTGATCAGCGCGTCGAGCCGCGCGCCGGTGTGGCTGGCGATATAGCCGCGCACCGCGCGCAAGGCGAAATCGAACAGATAGACCACCAGCATGCCGATCAGCAGCACGTTCAGCGTGTCGATCGCGCCCTGGCCGATGATCTTGTTGAACACCACCATCATGAACAGCGGCGTGGCCAGCGCCAGGATGTTGATGATGAAGGAGGCGGCGATCAGCTCGCCCAGCACGCGGCGCACGCGCTCGTTGAACAGCGCGCGCCAGCCCTGGCCGGTATGGCTCGCCGCCGCGGCGCTGCCCGGCGCCGGCGCCTTGACCAGCAGCACGCGATAGCCGAGCTCGAGCAGTTCGTCGGCCGAGACGGTGCGGCTGCGGCCCTGCACCACGTCGACCAGCGTGTAGCCGCGCGCCGTCGCCGCGCTCACCACCACCGGCGGCACCTCGCCGCTGCACAGCAGGACGAACGGCGCGGGGGCCTGCGGCAGGCTCTTGATGTCGATCTCGAAGGCGCCGACCTTCAGCCCCAGCCGCTGGGCGATGTACTGGAAGGTGGTCTCGGTCATCCCGCCGTCGGGGATCGGCGCCAGGGCCCGGATATCGGCCTCGCTGACCGGCCGGCCGAACTGCTGGCTCAGGTAGAGCAGGCAGCGCAGCAGCACGTCGACCTTGGGGCGCGGCCCGGCCTGGGCGTGCGGCGGCTCGGGCGCGACGATGGTGGTCTTGGCGGCGGCCGAAATGCCCGGCCGACCGAGCGGATCGGCCGCGCCGCCAGCCATGGGACGATCGGGCGGGGTCATGGGGATCTATCGCGCCTGCAAAGACGCCGGGATGCGCGTGCGGTCACTAGCATGACCCGCTCCTCTTGCCGAGCGGTTGCAGAAGCCCCCCATCGCGGTCCCCAAAATAGTTCGCACTTAGAACATTCCTCAGCGATCGATCTTAACATGGTAGCCGCACAGTCTCATAAAAAACCTGACGAAATTTTCCGTGAAATTAGGCCAGATCAACATGTTGCGAGAACATTTGGTAACGGAGCTACAGGTCGTAGAGTAAAATGCGGCACTTGTTGCAACGCAGTCACATGCGGCCAATTTCCGGTTGCAGAACAACGGGTTTTGCGTTGTTTTCTATAGGTTGTGAGGTAAAGTTTTAATGGAAAATTAGACTGTTTAATCTATTCGTATAGGTGAGTTAGTTCGTAGTATAGACTGTCTGTGTGGAGCGGGGCTTTGCGGCGGGGGATGTCGATGGGGATCGCGACGAGAAGACGGAGCATGGCGTGGATGCTGCTTGGCATCGCGCTGGTTGTCGCCCCCGGCCTGGCCGGCGCGCAGACGGCGCGCCTGGCGCCGCTGACGCCGGCGCCCAACGAGCCGGTGCCATCCACGGTCAGCGATGCTGCGCTGCGAGACGACCTGCAGTCGCAGCGCGTGGTCGGCGACTATCTCGGCCAGCCCCTGCCCGATCGCGACGCCGTCGTGGCGCGCGGCCAGTCGCTGCTCTACGACATGCAGCGCCGCAACGCCTCGCCGTTCCTGATCGACTGGGCGCGCGGCGAGATCCGCCGCCGCGCCTGCTCGGCCATCGTCATCAACACCGACATCGATCGCGACTTCCTGCCGCCGCGCACCTCGCTGGCATTCGACCTGCAGCCGACCAACGGGCAGCTGGCGCGCGGCTTCACGCCCATCACCATCGGCGACCCGCGCATCACGGCCAGCGGCGGCGTGGTGCGCAATCCCAGCCAGGCGCTGTTCGGCGACAGTCTGGACAACGTCACCTCCTTCAGCACGCCGGTGTCCAACGGCCGCTGGCGGGTGGTGCTGATGACCGACAAGCTGGGCGCTTTCGTCAATCGCGGCCCGTTCGGCGTGGAGATCAACGCCAATGGCCAGCGGGTCGGGGTCGGCAACGTGCCGCCGCCCAGCTGGCTGGTGCAGGGCTATCTCACCAACAAGGTGGTGCAGCCGGGCCTGGCCCAGGCCGGCGCGGTCGGTCCGGGCGGCGCGCCGATGCTGGCGCGCACCGATCTGATGTCCGACGAAGCCGGCGCCATCGTGTTCGAGACCGACGTGATGAACGGCAATCTGCGGCTGACCTTCTCCTCGCCGGCCTCGCTGGTCGGCATCGTGCTGGAGCCGGCCGAGGCGGTGAGCAGCCTGCAGCTGGTGGGCGGCGCGCGCAACGGCCCGGCGCTGATCGACCAGTGCTTCAACTACGAGAATCGCATCGGCCAGTATATCCCGCGCGGATCGCCCTATCTCGGCAGCCCGGTCTCGGGCGGTCCCGGCGGCGGCGGCGGCCCCGGCGGCAGTCCGCACTAGGCCGCGCCGCATGCCCGTCAACCCCGACACGCAGCGTATCAACCGGCGGCGCGGACTGGCCGGCACGGCATCGCTCCTGGGGCTTGCCGCGGCGCTGGGCGCGGCGGCCTGTATCGCGTCGAGTTCCATCGCGCAGGCGCAGATCGCGCGCGACGATTCGGTGCTCAATCGCGGTCCGGGCAAGGACTACGCCTCCCAGGGCATCCAGCTCGGCGGCTTCGTGATGAAGCCCGGCCTGACGGTGGGCGGCGAATACGACGACAACGTGTTCCGCACCAAGCACGGCCGCAAGGACGACTTCGCCTATCACGTCAGCCCTTCGATCTCGCTGGCCACCGACGGCTGGGACATCGTCAATTTCAGCGTCGGCGCCTCGGGCGACATCGGCCGCTACGTCAAATACAGCGGCGAGAACTACGAGGCGTTCCAGACCAACGCCGACCTGACCTACTCGATCGACGACGACTGGAGCTGGGGCGTGTCCGGCCAGCTCGGCCATTCGCTGGCACGCCGCGGCCTGGACGTCGACAACACCTCGAACGAGGCCACGACCTACTGGTACTACACCGCGCAGAGCAACCTGGCCTACCAGGGCGACCCGTTCGCCTTCCGCTTCTCGCCGGTCTATCGCCGCTACGACTTCCAGAATTCCGGCGGCGTCAACAACGACGACCGCGACCGGCAGGAATACCAGCTCGACGCGCGCTTCGCCTACAAGGTGGGCGCCAACACCTCGGTGTTCTTCGATCCGTCCTATATCTGGGTGCGCTACGACTCGCCGGTCGACGATTTCGGCCACAACCGCAATTCCGAGGGCTACGACCTGCGCGTCGGCATCGGCTACGATGCCTCGGAGCTGCTGTATTTCGAAGCCGGCGTCGGCTATTTCCGCCGCACCTTCCAGGACCGTTTCTTCAAGCCGGCGAGCGGCGTGTCGGCGCTGGTGCGCGCCTGGTGGAACCCGACCGACACGTTGAGCTTCATGGCCGAGTTCAGCCGCGGCGTCACCGAATCGGATGCCTTCGTCAACTCCACCGTGAACTCCGGCACCGCCGTCACCACCGGCGCCCAGCTGCGCGCCGGGTGGGAGGCTGCGGAAAACCTGATCTTCGATACGGGCCTCACCTGGTACAACTTCAACTATAACGTGTTAAGCCGGCGCGACAATTTCTACGTGTTCGATATCGGCGGTCGCTACTACCTGAACCAGTACATCTTCACCGGCCTGCGCTACAATTTCGAACATCGCGCCTCGTCAGACAGTACGTTGAATTATAACGATAATCGTATTATGTTGACCGTCGGCGGCCAGCTCTAATGCGGCGCCGTGCGTCCATGCTGATATCGAGTGGTAGCCCATGCTCCGGATGATCGCCCGGCTTGCGTCCGGCATTGTTGCAATCCTTCTCATGGCTGCGCTGGTCGGCTGCGACGATGCGCAGTCGCAGGTGCAGCCGGTCGGCCCCAACTTCAACGTTGCCCAGGCCGGCGGCGCCGACTATCGCCTGGGCGTCGGCGATCGCGTCAAGATCGTGGTGTTCGGCCAGCCCGACCTGACCAACGAGACCGAGGTCGACGCCACCGGCAAGGTGGCGATGGCGCTGATCGGCGAGGTGCAGGCCGTCGGCCGCACCGCGCGCGAGGTCGAGAACGACATCCGCACGCGGCTCGACAAGGACTTCCTGGTCAATCCCAAGGTCAGCGTGCTGATCGTGGCCTACCGGCCGATCACCATCCTGGGCCAGGTCAAGACGCCGGGCCGCTATCCCTATGCCGCCGGCATGGACGTGCGACAGGCGGTGGCGCTGGCCGGCGGCTACGACAAGCGCGCCAGTTCCTCTTCGGCCACGATCTACCGCAACAACCAGGAGTTGGAGGTTCCGCCCCAGACTCTGGTACAGCCCGGCGACACGATCGAGATTCCGCGCCGGTTCTTCTGACCGCGCGGCCAGCGACGGGTTGCCCGCATCCTTTTCGCCGTCGGTGCCGACGGCGGCGGCCGGCAAGGCCCCGATGGAACGGCATCGCGCAATTTGAGCAGGTCATGAGCAACATCGCCCGTCTGAATTCGCAGGTTCCCGACATGCTGCCGCCCGACCAGGGCGGGCCCGAGCCCGGTCGCGGCATCAATGTGCGCGAGATCATCGGCATCCTGCGCCGCCACTACATCATGATCGCGGCCATCACCGTGGTCGGCACGGCGCTTACCGCCTTGTGGGTCAACCAGCTGACGCCGATCTACCAGGCCGAAGTCTCGGTGCTGGTCGATCCCTCGCGCGAGACCATCACCAAGTTCCAGCCGGTCAATCCCGGCATCGTCCAGGCCTGGACCATGATGGAGACCCAGCTGGCGCTGGTGCGCTCGCGCGACCTGGCGGTCAAGGCGGTGCGCCGGCTCGATCTGGTCAACCATCCGCTCTACAACCCGGCGCTGGCCAAGCCCAAGCCCTCGACGCTGGAATCGATCCTGGCGCCGATCACGGCCCTGTTCGGCGAGGCCAAGCCCGAGACGCCCAGGAATCCGGTCAGCATCGCGCCGCTGACGCCGGCCGAGCGCGAGCAGCTGGTGCAGAACATCGTCGGCGGCTATCTGGGCGGCTTGAGCGCGGTGCAGGCCGGCGCCTCGCAGGTCATGCTGATCCGCTTCACCTCGACCGATCCGGTGCTGGCAGCCAAGGCGGCCAACATGGCGGCCCAGGTCTATATCGACGATCAGGTCGCCAATCGCGGCGAGTCGACCCAGTCGGCGCTGAAGTTCCTCAGCGAGAAGGTCGAAGAGCTGCGGCTGAAGATGATCGCCGCCGAGCAGGCGCTGACCGAATACCGCACCAGGAACGGCATCCTGCAGAGCGGCACCGAGCAGTCGCCGGTGCAGCAGCAGCTCAGCTCCTACAACCAGCAGTTGGTCGAGGTGCGCGCCCTGATCCGCAACCTCGAGACCAGCCAGCAGCAGGTCAAGGGCGTGCAGCGCTCCGAAGGCAGCATGGAAGCCGTCGGCGCGGTGATGACCAATCCGTTCATCAGCCAGTTGCGCCAGCAGGAGGTCGAACTCAGCCGCAAGCTGGCCGAGCTCAAGACCCAGCTGCGCGACAACCATCCGCAGGTGATCGCGCTGCGCAACGAATTGCGCGAGGTGCAGGGCAAGATCGGGGCGGAGATCGCCAAGATCGCCGCCAATATCGGCAACGACCTGGCGCTGGCGCGCCAGCGCGAGCAGAGCCTGCTGAGCGAGATCAAGCGGCTGCAGGGCGACCAGGCCACCCAGGCCGACGCCGAGGTCAAGCTGCGCGAGCTGCAGCTCGCCGCCCAGACCTCGCGCCAGGTCTACGAAGCCATGCTGGCGCGCTTCAACGAAGTCAGCCTGACCGACGACAAGGTGCAGAAGCCCGATGCGCGCATCCTGTCGCCGGCTGCGGTGCCGGGCGGGCCGATCGCGCCGCGCAAGGACCTCTACATGATGATGGCGCTGTTCATCTCGCTGGGTATCGGCGTCGGCCTGGCGGTGATGATCGAGCTGCTCGATTCGGGCTTCCGCTCGGTCAACCAGCTCGAGCAGCTGGCCAATGCGCCGGCGCTGGGCATGGTGCCGTTCCAGACCGGCAAGGCCGGCCGCGACAAGCGGCCCTGGGACACGGTGCTGGACAAGCCCAACTCCTCCTTCGCCGAGGCGATCCGCACCATCCGCACCGGGCTGCTGCTGTCCAGCGTCGACCATCCGCCGCGCACCGTGCTGGTGACGTCGTCGGTGCCGGGCGAGGGCAAGACCACGACAGCGCTGGCGCTGGCTTCGGCCGCCGCCGCCTCCGGGCAGCGCACCATCATCGTCGACTGCGACATGCGCCAGCCCTCGATGCACACCAATCTCGGCACCGGCAACGAGCTTGGCCTGTCGGACTACCTGACCGGCAATGCGCGGCTGGAGGATCTGATCCACATCGACGACCGCTCGGGCCTGCACTACATCTGCGCCGGCCGCCTGCCGCCGTCGCCGACCGACCTGCTGAGCTCCAACCGCATGAAGCAGCTGCTGCAGCAGCTGTCGGCGGCGTTCCAGATGGTGATGCTCGACACGCCGCCGATCCTGGCGGTGTCCGACGCGCTGCTGCTGGTGCGCGCGGTCGACAAGACCATCTTCGTGGTGCGCTGGGAGAAGACGCGGCGCGACGTGGCGCTCAACGGCCTGAAATCGGTGTTCGACGCCGGCGCGCGGATCGGCGGACTGGTGCTGACCCAGGTCAATCTGCGCAAGCACGCCCAGTACGACTATTCCGATTCCGGCATTTACTACTACCGCGGCTACAAGCGCTACTATGTCGAATAGCGCGCGGCGCGAAGCCGGATCCCGGCTGCGCCTGGCCGCCGGTCGGGCCGGTCCGCCCCGTCCGCCGCGAAACCTGCTGCTGACTGCCGCGGCGCTGGCGCTGGGCGCGGGGCTGGTGGTGCTGGCCGCGCCGCGCATCATGGCGGCGCTCTATGCGCTGCCTGCCCGCCCGGTGATCGCCGCGCTCGACAAGCCCAGCGCGCCCCAGCCGACGCCCGCCGAACTGGTCCAGGCGCAGGAGGCGCTGCAGATGGCGCAGCTCTGGCAGCGCGACGCGCTGCTGGGGGTGGAGCTGGCGCGCATCGACCTGATCCTGGCCGTCCGCCAGCTCGAGGCGGGGCTGAATGCCCGGCCGCTGCTCGATCGCACCATCGCCACCGCGCAGCTCGCCCTGCATCGCGGGCCGGCGCAGGCGCGCGGCTGGCTGATCCTGGCCGAGGCCGGGCTGGCGCGCGACGGGCTGGCGGCGCCGGGGCTGGTGGCGTTTCTGGCCGAATCGCTGCGTGCCTCGCCCTACGACGTCTGGCTGGCGCCCAACCGCACCTGGCTGGCGCTGCAATTGTGGGATCGCCTGGACGGGCCCAGCCGGGCCATCGCCGCCGAGCAGATGCGCATGATGGTGCAGCTGTTCGGGCTCGACTACCTGGTGCGCATGGCCCGCCAGCTGGGCGCGCCCGATCCCGCGCGCCAGGCGCTGGCCGGCACGCCCGGGCTGCGCGAACAGTTCGAGGCCCGCTACCTTCAGCTCTGAGGCGGTTCGCCCAGGCTGCGCCGGCACTGCGCGGCGCAGGCCCCGAGCAGGGCCAGGAACGTCACCGCCACGGCCGGCATCTGCAGGCTGAAATCGACCAGCGCGTGTACGCCCACGCCGATCGCCGCCACCGAGCCGGTCAGGCCGAACACGATGCTGCGCCGGCGCCACAGCGCCAGCAGGCAGGGCGCCGCCAGCGCCAGCACGCAGCCGGTGAGCGCGGCGGCGACGGGAATGCCGCCTTCCAGCGCCAGCTCGAGATAGGTGTTGTGCGCCTTGTCGAGGTTGTAGCCGTGGCGATAGAGCGCGCCGTCGTTGCCAGCCTCGAACACGCCCTGGAAGCTGCCCAGCCCGTAGCCCAGCAGCGGCCGCTGCCCGATCGCCGCCAGGGTCGGGCCGAAGATGTCGCCGCGCGAGCCTTCGATGGAGATGCGATCGGTCTCCAGCCGCGTCGCCAGTCCGCTGCCGCCTGCCGCCAGCACCGCCACCAGCGCGGCGCCGCCGCCCAGGATCGCCAGTGCCAGGCGCCGGCCGCGCAGCGCGCCGCTTGCCGCCAGCCCGATGCCGCCCGCCAGCACCGCCAAGCCGAAGCTGTAGAAGCCGCCGCGCGAGCGCGTCATCACCAGCGTCACGGCCAGCAGCGCCACCACCAGCACCAGCAGCGCCAGGCCCAGGTCGCCATGCGCGGTGGGGCTGCCGACCCGGTGGCGCGTCGGCCGGCGCAGCCAGCGGCTGGCGGCCAGGCCCAGCGCCGCCGCCAGGCCGATGCCGATATAGGTGGCGAAGGAATTGCGGTTGATGAAGGGGCCGGTGACGCTGTCGTGATAGGCGGTCTTGGCAAACCACAGCACCGTGTTCAGCCCGGCTAGCTGCACGACCAGCCCGTACACGGCATAGATCGCGGTGGCCGCCAGCGTCGCCCAGACCAGCCCCTGCGCGTCGGCGCGACGGCGGCCGTATTCCCAGCCCAGGAACGCCACGCCGCCATAGGCCAGGATGCGCATCAGCGTGGTCCAGGCGGCGTCGGCATCCAGTCCCAGCCCGGGCGGCGGCGCTTCGTCGAGCAGGGCCGCCGCACGCCGGGCGGCCTCGGGCAGCAGCGGCGGCGGCGCGGGGGCTATGGTCTGAAACACCAGCCAGGCGATCGCCAGGCCGAACACCGCCGCGATCGGCAGCAGATAGCGATCCGCCGCGCGGCCATGCTCCGAACGCCGTCGCGCCGCGAAGATCGCCCACAGCACCAGCAGCAGGCCGACCCACAGCGCCATCGCGCTCCACGGCAGCGGCCGGTCGGCGGCGAGCGGCAACGGCACCAGCACGACCAGACCCAGCAATCCCCAATATGCCAGCCGCGACATCGCCCCAGTCCGGTTGCAGCCCCGCCAGCAACCTAGAGCGGATCGCCGGCCGGTGGAAGCATGGCCAGCACCGCGCCCGGCGCCTCTCGCGCTCGTGACCGCGGACCGGTAGAGCGGATCACGAGCGGATGGAAGCGCGACAACGCTTCCATCCGATCAGGTGAATCCGCTCTATTCCTCAAGTGTAGAGCGGATTCACGCCTTTTGACGGAATCCCGGACGATTCCGTCAAAAGGCGATTTGCTCTAGCATTGGCCGATGCGCGAACTGGCCCGCCAGGACCGGCTGTGGGGCGAATTTCTGTGGCGCGGCCTGCTGGGCGCGACGCCCCTGGCCGCGGTCGGCGATGCGCCTGCGGCGACAGAACAAGCGATGCCGGCCGGGGCGCCGCCGGCGCCGCTGCTGGCGCGCGCCATGCGCTTTGCGCCGCCGGCAAGCCTGGTCGCCATCCTGGGGCAGCGCGCCGATGCTACCCTTGTTTTGCAGGCGCGCGAGATCGAGCAGTTCTGCCGCTACATGCTGTCGCGCCAGTTGCAGGCGATGCGCTGGCTGGAGGAGGCGGGTATCGCGGTGGTGGCGATGAAGGGGCTGGCGGCAGCGCTGTCGGACTGGCCGCATCCCGCCCAGCGCATTGTCGGCGATCTCGATCTGCTGGTGCAGCGCCAGGCGCTGCCGGCGATCGTGGCGCTGTTCGGGCGACACGGCTTTCGCTTCGGCGGCGTGCTGAAGTCGCACTGGGGCTTCATGCCCGATGCGAGCTATTTGCCGTTCCATTCGCCCGACGGGGTATGCAACATCGACCTGCATGTCGAACCCGATTCCTATCCCCTGCACGAGGGGCTGGACGCGGCGGCGGTGTTCGCCGGCGCCGCTTCGCTGAGCTGGCGCGGCCAGACCATCCGCATCCCCGCCGCCGAACACAGCCTGCTGATCGCGGTCGCCAATCTGGCCAAGGACAAGTTCGCGCTGGGCAGCGCGCGCAAGCTGATCGACATCGCCCGCCTGCTGCAGCGCGCCGCTGCCGTCGATTGGGCGCAGATCGAATCGCGAGCGAGACGGGCCCGGCTGCTGCTGCCGCTGCACACGGCGCTGTCGCTGGCGGTGACGCTGGGGCTGGCCGCCGATCGCGTGCCGCAGCGCTGGCGCGCGCCGCCGCCGGGCCGGCTGCGCAAGCGGGCCTGGCGCAGCCTGCAGCGCCAATGGCGGGGATTCGACGAGCGTGCAGCGCCGCTGCCGGCGCTGCTGGCGCGCGAATGGCTTCTGGCCGCTCACCCGGGCGTGGCCGCCCGGCTGTCGCTGCGCCGGCTGCGCGGGCTGGTGGTGCCGCGCTCGGGCGTGCCGCCGCAGGCCGCCGACAATCCGGCGCTGCTGTCTTGATCGCCGGCCCTCGCTCGACGCGCCGCCGGTTTTGATTCACAATTGCGCCATCGGCCGCGCCACCCGTTCCATCGATCGCCCCATCGCATGAGCTCCAAAGTTCCCCTGGCCGGCAGTTTCGACATCGAGGCCTATTTCGCCGCCGAGCTGGACCAACACGCTCGCGCGCTCGATGCCACCCGCGCGCTGGGCGGCCAATTCGCGCGGCTGGTCGAAGCCTGCAGCGGCGCCATCACCGGCGGCGGCAAGATCCTGCTGTTCGGCAATGGCGGCAGCGCCGCCGACGCGCAGCACCTGGCGGCCGAGCTGACCGTGCGCTACCGCCGCAACCGGCGCGCCCTGCCGGCGATCGCGCTGACCACCGACAGTTCGGCGCTGACGGCGATCGGCAACGATCTGGGCTTCGAGCAGCTGTTCGCGCGGCAGATCGAGGCGCTGGGCCGGCCGGGCGACGTGGCGCTGGGCATCTCGACCTCCGGCCGCAGCGCCAACGTGCTGTCGGCGCTGGAACGGGCCCGCGCCGACGGCCTGGTGGCTGCGGCGATGGGCGGCGGCGACGGCGGGGGGCTGGCGGGGCTGGCCGATCCGCTGCTGCTGGTGCCGTCCACCGTGACGGCGCGCATCCAGGAAATGCACATCCTGCTCGGCCAGGCGCTGTGCGGCGCCATCGAGATCGCACTGGGCCTGGCGCCGGCGGATGCCCCGCGCGGAGCTTTCGATTGAGCGCGCCGCCGGCCGATCCGCCATTGGATCCCCTCGACTGGCTCGACCGGCTCGCCAAGGTCCGCGTGCTGGTGGTGGGCGACGTCATGCTCGACCGCTTCGTCTACGGCAGCGTCGATCGCATCTCGCCGGAAGGCCCGATCGGCATCCTGCGCGTGCATCGCCAGCAGAGCGCGCTGGGCGGCGCCGGCAATGTGGCGCGCAACCTGGCGGCGCTGGGCGCGCGCGCCGGCCTGATCGCGGTGATCGGGCGCGACGAGGCCGGGGCCGAGCTGCGCCGGCTGGTCGGCGCGCAGAAGCGCATCGTGAGCGGCCTGGTGGCCGAGCCCGGTCGCATCACCACCATCAAGACGCGCTTTATCGGCGGCGCCCAGCAATTGCTGCGCGCCGACTGGGAGAGCGAGGCGGCGCTGGCAGCGACGACGCGGGCCAGGGTGCTGGCGCGGGCGACGCGCGCTCTGGCGCGCTGCGACGTGCTGGTGCTGTCGGATTACGGCAAGGGCGTGCTGGGCGGCGACATGGCGGCGCGGCTGATCCGCGCCGCGCGGCGCGCCGGCAAGAAGGTGCTGGTCGATCCCAAGGGCAGCGACTATGGCCGTTACGCCGGCGCCAGCCTGCTGACGCCCAACGGCCGCGAGCTGGCCGAGGCCACCGGCCTGCCGACCGGCAGCGATGCCGAAGTCGAACGCGCCGCGCGCCAGCTGATCGCGCGTCACCGCTTCGGCGCGGTGCTGGCAACGCGCTCCAGCCGCGGCATGACCTTGGTGGCGGGAACCGCCGGGCCGGTCCATATCCGCGCCGACGCCCGCGAGGTGTTCGACGTCGCCGGCGCCGGCGACACGGCGATGGCGGCGGTGGCTGCCGCCATCGGTGCGGGTGCGCCGCTGGAGATCGCCGCGCTGCTCGGCAACGAGGCCGCCGGCGTCGTCGTCGGCAAGATCGGCACCGCCACCGTCGCCTTGCCCGAGCTGCGCGTCGCCCTGTCGCGCCAGCGCGCGCGCCAGGGCGAAGCCAAGCTGATGTCGCTCGAGGATGCCGCGTTGCTGGCGGCGCGCTGGCGGCGCGGCGGATTGAAGGTCGGCTTCACCAACGGCTGTTTCGACCTGCTGCATCCGGGCCATGTCGGGCTGCTGCGCCAGGCGCGCGCCGCCTGCGACCGGCTGATCGTGGGATTGAACAGCGATCGCTCGGTGCGCCGCCTGAAAGGCCAAGGCCGACCCGTGCAACGCCAGCAGGCGCGCGGCACGCTGCTGGCCTCGCTGAGCGACGTCGATGCCGTGGTGATCTTCGAACAGGACACGCCGATGGCGCTGATCGAGACGCTGCGGCCGGATCTGCTGGTCAAGGGCGCCGACTATCGCGAGAGCGAGGTGGTGGGGGCTGCCCTGGTGCGCTCCTATGGCGGCCAGGTGTTGTTGGCCAGGCTCAGTCCCGGCCACTCCACCACGGGCACGATCGGGCAGCTGCGCGACAACGCGGCCGCTGCCGCCCGGCCGGCGCCGCGTCGGCGCCGGGCCCGGCGAAAAAAGCCCGCTGGACCGGTGGCTTAGCTGCTCCAAGGGTCAGTTGCAATGCGAAAATCTGCCTTTACCGCCAAGCCGGTATCTGGCATTCTGACGCTCTGTCACCTGCCCGGTTTCGAGGCCGCCGGCATCCCGCCGCGACCCGCCGGATCGAACCGTTAGAGCGCGACACATGGCCGAGCAAGAACGCAGTTCCAGCGACAAGGATGGCGGGGTGTCGCGTCGACGCGCTCTGGCCAGACTCGGCATTGCCGGCGTCGTGGCCTATGCCGCGCCCTCGGTGCTGCGCATCAACCGCAACGTCAATGCGCAGATCATGTTCTCCACCCCTTGCCCGCAGCAGGACAACAATCCGACCAACAACCCGCCGACCTGCCCGCCGTAATTCGGCGCAGGGCGGCAGTTGCGCGCGGCCCTGCGGGGCCGCTTTCGTTTTGCGGCAGGAAGAACGCCTGCCGGCCGGCGCGCGGCTTCATCGCAGAGGTCGGAACGGAGAGAAGCCGCGAGCGCGATCCGATCGCGGATGGTTTCAGGCGCGCCGCACCCAGCGCACCGGGCTGGCCCAGTCGATCTTGACGCCGTTCAACGGCGGGACGTGGTGCGACACCAGGATGTAGCGGCCGCGCTGCGAATCGCGCATCACCCGTCGCAGCAGCATTGGCCCGTCGGCCACCTTGACGACGCATTCGCGCGCCAGGAATTCGCTCTCGGGCAGGGCCAGGCTGCGGACATAGAAGATCACATCGCCGTTCTGATAGACGGGATAGAGGCCATCGCCTTCGATCTGCAGCGCCACGGTGCCGGCGATGCCGACCGGCGCCTCGGTCTTCTCCACCGGCCGGTCGGGTTGCTGTTCGCCGTACAGATGGATCTGCGCGCTGCCGCCGACGCGTCCCAGCAGCGGCGCGGCATGCACGCCCGGATCGCTCGCTTCGCCGTAGCGGAAATAGGCGGGCGAAAGCTGGGTCAGCGCGGCCAGGCGCTGCAGCGCCTTTTCGTCCGGATCGTAGAAGCCTTTTTCCCAGCGATGCACGGTGGGTTGGGTCACACCCAGCTGATCGGCAAAATGCTGCTGCGTGAGGCCCAGCATCTTGCGCGCCCCCCGGATCCGTTCGCCCAACTCGGCGTTCTTCATATCCATCATGTCAAGCGGTCGTCTGAGGCAGACCTAAACAACACATTGGCGAACAACGTATTGCTTGCGGACGGCAGGCCGCCGTCCTGCCCAATCTATACGGGGCAAATGTGCGATGCACCTGACAACAGCCGGGAAAGCTTATCTCGACTTGTAGAGCGGGACCGGCCCGCCATCGGCCGGGGAGGCCGGTTGCGAACCGTTCGCGCCATTGGGCGTGGTCAAATAGGGGGTGTTGTCGATGCCGTTGACATAGGGCTGCGGCCGCGCCGGCATCGGCGAAGGCCCGGCGAGCGGCGGCAGCGCCGCCGGCCCCAGAGGGGAAACGGCAGGGCCGGGTGGCGGGGTTGCGGTCGAGGGCGTGGCCGGAAGCTGTTGCGGCCGGGTGGCGGCGCTGGGCGCGATCAGCGGAATGTCGTTGGCGCGTTCGAAGCGCGGCCGGAATTCGTTGGCCGCGGTCTCGGCCTTGGCGATCTGTGCCGGCGTCAGCTGCTTGGCCATGGCGGCGCGCACGCTGGCGGCGCGGACGAAGCGGTTGCGCTCGGCCAGCAGCATCCACTTGTAGGCTTCGACCGGGTCGCGCTCGACGCCGACGCCGCCGGCCAGGAACACTCCGATCAGATACATCGCATCGGTCTGGCCCTGCAGCGCGGCGCGGTGCAGCCAGCTATAGGCGACCGGCAGGTTGCGCTCGACCCCGGCGCCGGTGAAATAGGCATTGCCGTATTTGAGCTGGGCCATCGCCATGCCCTGCTGGGCGGCCATGCCGTACCATTTGACCGCCTGGCCGAGATCGGGCTGGCCGGCAATGCCGCCCACCAGCATGTCGCCCAGCGCCAGCTGCGCCTCGTCCAGCCCGGCCTGGGCGGCGCGGGTCATCAGCTCGACCGCCTGCTTGGCGTCGGGCGCCACGCCGCGGCCATTGGCCAGCGCCAGCGCGAAGCGGTATTGGCCCAGCATGTTGTTCTGGTCGGCCGCGAGCTTGTAGAGGCGCGCCGCTTCGGTGGGATTGGGCGGACCGAGCCGGCCGGTGTCGTACAGCCGGCCCAGCGCATAGGCCGCCAGCGGATCGTTCGACTTGATCGCCTCGCCGTACCAATAGGCCGCACGCTTGTCGTCCTGCGGCACGCCGCGACCCACGGCGTAGGCGGTGCCGATATTGTATTGCGCCCGGGCCAGCTTCAGCTGGGCGGCCTGCTCGAACAGCGCCGCGGCCCGCGTGTCGTCGCGGCTGACGCCCTCGCCGGCGCTGTAGAGATAGCCCAGCTGGTTCATCGCCTCGGCATTGCCCTGGCGCGTGGCGCGGTCGAACCACATGGCGGCGAGGCGCGGGTCGCGGCCCACGCCGGCGGCGTTGAGATAGGCCAGGCCGATCTCGAGTTGCGCCTGCGGGTCGCCCGATTCGGCGGCGGCGCGCAAGGCGGCGTCCTGGGCCTGGACCGGGCGCGCCAGGCCAGCGCAGGTGAGGGCAACGAGTAGCGAAATCGATAGGAGACGCACCGGCGGCATGAGGACGGCGAACGCCGACGATACGGACTGCATATCCCATCATAAGCGCGCGGCGCCACGATTGCGCAATGCCAAAAAGGTCCGCGAATCGGCTGCCGCGCTGCCCCGGCGGCCGGCCCCACAACCCCCCGCCGCCGCCCCGATTGCGGCCGCGGTCAGCCATATGTCAGCCAGGCTTCCGCGTCGGTCGGTCGAACCGCCGAAGGGAGCCGTTGCGTGCCTGCGTGCGCAAATCTCGTGCCTAATTTATGGGCGGCCGGCCAGCGACTGTGGCGCATGCACCGCAAGGCGGGCGATAACGGTTCTCAACCGCCGCAGTTGCGTTGACCTGAGAGATACCGCTTCAGCAAACTGATGCGATGACATCCACACAATCGGCGCTGCGCGCCGTTCGCATCTGGGATCTGCCGACTCGCCTTTTCCACTGGCTGCTGGTCGTGCTGTTCGCGTTTTCCTATATCAGCGGCGAGATCGGCGACGACATGCTGCGCTGGCACTTCCTGTCCGGCTACGCGATCATGACCTTGGTGCTCTATCGCATCGTGTGGGGCTTCGTCGGCAGCCGCACCGCGCGCTTTTCGGATTTCATCAAAGGGCCGGGCGTCACGCTGCATCATCTGCGCGACATGTTCAGCACCGCGCGCAGCAGGGACGTCGGGCACAATCCGCTGGGCGGTCTGATGATCGTCGCGCTTCTGCTGCTGCTGCTGGTGCAAGTGATCACCGGACTGTTCGCGCAGGACCGCAATCTCAATTTCGGACCGCTGGCGCTGCTGGTGTCCGACAAGACCAGTCATTTCCTGAAGGAAATCCACGAGACCACCGTCAACATCCTGCTGGTGCTGATCGGCCTGCACGTCGCGGCGGTGCTGTTCTATCTGGTGTTCAAGCGCGAGAACCTGGTGGTGGCCATGTTCAGCGGCGAGAAGCAGCTCGACCTGCCGCCCGGCATGGAGCCCAAGCAGTCGAGCCCGTATCTGGCGCTGCTGGTGCTGATCGTGTGCGCCGCGATCGTCTATGGAATCGTCCGGCTGGGCGGCTAGGCCCAGCGCCCGCCGTCCAGCCGGACGCCGCCATCACTTCCTGAACGGGTCCCGGGTGGTATAGGCGCGGTGGCATTCGCCACAGGTCTTGCCGAGGTCGCGAAGCTGGTCCGCCAGTGCGTCGCGTTTTCCGTCCTTGGCCAGCGCGGCCATCTTCAGCGCCGCATCGGTGGCGCGCTGGTTCGCCGCGTCGAAGCCGGCGCGGTCGCTCCAGATCGCCGGCGCCGCCAGCGTGTCGGGATCCTTGTCGGAACCCGGCGGGAACATACCGGCGAAGGCCTTGTCCAGTTCGGCCATCTTGTTCGCCTGGTCGGCGATCTCGTTGAGGTCGCCGTTTTCCTTTACCAGCTTGCTGACTTGCCGGCCGGCGGCGCTCATCGCCTTGCGGTTGTCCTGACGCGCCTTGACGATATCGCTCTGCGCCTGCGCGACCGCGACCAACCCGCCGATCAGCGATACGGCAATGGCGCCGGCGACAACGCTTTTCACTACTCCCAACATCTTCCCTCCTGCTGCATTTCCACGCTCAGCCTATTGCATCACGACGACCGAAGAACACCGTCGGCGCGGCCGTATTCCGTCACGTTGGCGTGAAATCGGGCTCACAGTGCTGGCCCGCGGCCCGGATCGCTTCCGCCCTGCGGTTTGGGGCCGGCGCGGCGGCCTTGATCGGCTCCGGCCCAACCCCTAGTCTCGATTTTCGCGATAGCAAAATGGCGCTCAAGGCGGAAGGGATCATGTCGACCAAATTCACGGGTACGGACAAATACATTGCGGGCGAAGACCTTAGAGTGGCTGTCAACGCCGCTATCGCGCTGCAGCGGCCGCTGCTGATCAAGGGCGAACCGGGCACCGGCAAGACCATCCTGGCTCATGAGGTCGCCAAGGCGATCGGCGCGCCGCTGATCGAGTGGCACATCAAGTCCACGACCAAGGCCCAGCAGGGTCTTTACGAATACGACGCGGTCTCGCGCCTGCGCGATTCGCAGCTGGGCGACGACCGGGTGCACGACATCCGGAACTACATCAAGCGCGGCAAGCTGTGGGACGCCTTCACCGCCGCCGAACGGCCGGTGCTGCTGATCGACGAGATCGACAAGGCCGATATCGAATTCCCCAACGACCTGCTGCTCGAACTCGACCGCATGGAGTTCTACGTCTACGAGACGCAGGAAGTGGTCAAGGCCGAGCAGCGCCCGGTGGTGATCATCACCTCCAACAACGAGAAGGAGCTGCCCGACGCCTTTCTGCGCCGCTGCTTCTTCCACTATATCCGCTTCCCCGACCGCGAGACGATGACCGAGATCGTCGACGTGCACTTCAAGGACATCCAGCGCAACCTGGTGCGCGAGGCGCTCAACGTGTTCTACGACATCCGCGAGGTGCCGGGCCTGAAGAAGAAGCCCTCGACCTCCGAGCTGCTCGACTGGCTGAAGCTGCTGATGGTCGAGGACATCCCGGCCGACGCGCTGCGGTCGAAGGATTCCAGCAAGCTGATCCCGCCGCTGCACGGGGCGCTGCTGAAGAACGAGCAGGACGTGCACCTGTTCGAGCGCCTGGCCTTCATGGCGCGGCGGGAGAAGAGCTAGGCTCCGCGGATCCCAGGAGAGCGGCCCATGTTCATCGATTTCTTCCTGAAGCTGCGCGACGCCAAGGTGCCGGTGTCGATCAAGGAATACCTTGCGCTTATGGAGGCGATGGACAAGGGCGTCGCCGCTTATTCGGTCGATGACTTCTACTTCCTGTCCCGTGCCGTGCTGGTCAAGGACGAGCGCAACATCGACAAGTTCGACAAGGTGTTCGGCCACGTCTTCAAGGGGCTCGACTACGTGTCCGAGGGCGGCACGGCGGAGATTCCCGAGGACTGGCTGAAAGCCATGGCCGAGAAGTTCCTGACCGAGGAGGAGAAGGCGCAGATCGAGGCGCTGGGCGGCTGGGAAAAGCTGATGGAGACGCTGAAGCAGCGCCTGGAGGAGCAGAAGAAGCGCCACGAGGGCGGCAGCAAGTGGATCGGCACGGCCGGCACCTCGCCGTTCGGCGCCTATGGCTACAACCCCGAAGGCGTGCGCATCGGTCAGGACAAGAACCGCGAGGGCCGCGCCGTCAAGGTGTGGGACAAGCGCGAATACAAGAACCTCGACGACACTGTCGAGCTGGGCACGCGCAACATCAAGGTGGCGCTGCGCCGGCTGCGGCGCTTCGCGCGCGAGGGTGCCGAGATCGAGCTCGACCTGCCCGACACCATCCGCAGCACCGCCAACAACGCGGGCTATTTGGACATCAAGATGGTCCCGGAGCGCCACAACAAGATCAAGCTCTTGATCCTGTTCGACATCGGCGGCTCGATGGACGCCCATATCCGGGTCTGCGAGGAGCTGTTCTCCGCCGCCCGCACCGAGTTCAAGCACCTCGAGTTCTTCTATTTCCACAACTGCCTGTACGAGAAGGTGTGGAAGGACAACCGCCGCCGCCATGTCGATTTCATCCCGACCTGGCAGCTCATGCACACCTATGCCGCGGACTACAAGGTGATCTTCGTCGGCGACGGCTCGATGAGCCCCTACGAGATCGTCTATCCCGGCGGCAGCGTCGAGCACTGGAACGAGGAGGCGGGCCAGGTCTGGATGCAGCGCATGACCGATCTGTACCAGAAGGCGATCTGGCTCAACCCGGTGCCGGAGCGGCACTGGGCCTACACGCCCTCGATCCAGTTGCTGAAGCAGCTCATGTCCGAGCGCATGTTCCCGCTCACGCTGGAGGGGCTGGACAAGGGCATGCGCGAGTTGAATCGGTAGACAGATAAAAAATCGTCGCCCCGGCCAAGCGCTCATTCGCCGCGCAGGGTTGGTGTGGCGGCTGCGCACAAATTAACATGAGCGCGCGAGCCGGGGCCTATTTCTCAGCGAATGGCGGCCGTGCTGTGGATCGACATGGCCCCGGATAGCGCTTCGCGCTTCCGGGGTGACGATCTTACCCCCTTCCGACAAACGGCATCTTGGTCGCCATCACGGTGAGGAACAGTACGTTGGCGTCCGGCGGCAGGCTCTGCATGTAGAGCACCGCATCGGCCACCGCCTTGACATCCATGGTCGGCTCGATCGCGATCTGGCCGTTGGCCTGGGGGATGCCCGCGCGCATGCGCTCGGTCATGTCGGTGGCGGCGTTGCCGATATCGATCTGGCCGCAGGCGATGTCGTATTTGCGTCCGTCCAGCGCGCAGGACCGGGTCAGGCCGGTGATGGCGTGCTTGGTCGCGGTATAGGGCGCGGAATTGGGCCGCGGCGCGTGGGCGCTGATCGAGCCGTTGTTGATGATGCGCCCGCCGCGCGGCTCCTGCGCCTTCATCAGGCGGAACGCTTCCTGGGTGCACAGGAAGGCGCCGGTCAGATTGGCGTCGACCACTGCTTTCCACTGCGCGTAGCTGAGGTCTTCCAGCGGCACCGCCGGCGCGCCCATGCCGGCGTTGTTGAACAGCAGGTCGAGCCGGCCGAACCGGGCCTTGGTCTGGGCGAACAGCGCCGCCACCGATTGCGGATCGCCGACATCGGTCGGCACCGCCAGCAGCCGGCCGGCCTCCGCCGCACCCGCTTCGGCGATCGCGGCCTCGAGCGGCGCGCGCCGCCGCCCGGCCAGCGCCACGCTATAGCCTTCCTTGAGCAGCGCCAGCGACACGGCCTTGCCGATGCCGGTGCCCGCGCCGGTGACGATGGCGACCTTGCCCGTCATGTTTCCCCCTGTGCTGTGGCCAGGCGCCCGATCAGCGCCAGGGCATCCTTCGGTGCCCGAACCTTAGCGTCGTTGTCGAAATAGAGGAACACGTCGCGGCCGCCCTGGCGCGGCTTCTGGCGGGCACCGATGCGCCGGGCGCCGATGGCATTGCGGGCCGGATCCTGGCCGCGCGCCCAGCCCCGCACCAGCCGCGCCCATTCGTCGAGCGCCTTGGGGCCGTAGCCGGAGGTGTAGAGCTTGTGCGAGCCGTGCAGGCGGCCATAGACGAAATCGGCCGTCAGATCCACGACCAGCGGCCATTCGACCGAATCGGCCACCACCAGCGCCGTGTTGTAGCGCCGCAGCAGGGCCAGGAATTCCTCGGTGAGGAAGCTGTCGTGGCGGATCTCGACGGCGTGGCGCAGCGCATGGTTGGCGTCGACCTGCAGCCAGTCGCGGCCGTCCATGCGTTCGTCGTGCCGGCGCGCCAAAGCTCGCGCCTGCTTCATGTCGCGCGGCAGCAGGCGCAGGAAATCCTCGAACACGGCGGCGTCGAATTCGAACCGCGCCGGAAACTGCCACAGCAGCGGACCCAGCTTGGGGCCCAGCCGCAGCACGCCGCTGGCCAGGAAATTGGCCAGCGCGGTCTCGACGTTGCGCAGCTTCAGCATGTGGGTGATGAAGCGCGAGCCCTTGACCGCGAACACGAAATCCGCCGGCGTCTGGTCGCGCCAGCGGCCGAAGCTCTCCGGGCGCTGCAGGCTGTAATGCGTGCCGTTGATCTCGATCGAGCCGAAGCGTTGCGCGGCGTAGTCCAGCTCGCGCTTGTGCGGCAGGTCGTCGGGATAGAACACGCCGCGCCAGCGCGCATAGGTCCAGCCCGACAGCCCGATGCGGATTGTGCCGGCCATGTCCCTCCAACGGCAGCGCCGTCGGCGGCGTTCCGGTCAGCCGGCCAGCCGTTTGCGCAGCTCCGGCTTCAGCACCTTGCCGGTGGCGTTGCGCGGCAGCGCGTCGAGGAAATGCACCGCCACCGGTATCTTGTAGGCCGCCAGCAGCGGCCGGCAGAAATCCTGCACCGCGGCGGCATCGGTCGGCGCGTCCGGCTTGGCGACCACGAAGGCGCACACTTCCTCGCCCAGGATCGGGCTGGGCTGGCCCACCACCGCCACTTCAGCCAGGGCAGGGTGGCCGGCCAGCACCTGCTCTACCTCGTTGGAATAGATGTTCTGGCCGCCGCGGATGATCATGTCCTTCTTGCGATCGACCAGGAACAGGAAGCCGTCGCGATCGAGATAGCCCAGATCGCCGGTGTGCAGCCAGCCGCCCTTGAGCGTCTCGGCGCTGGCCTCGGGCCGGTTGAGATAGCCGGTCATCACCGAGGGGCTGCGTCCGACCAGCTCGCCCACCGTGTCGGCCGGCACCGGCCGGTCCTGGTCGTCGAAGATCGCGATGTCGGTGGCGGGCAGCGGGATGCCGACCGAGCCGATCTTGGCCAGGGCCAGGCTGCCGGGCAGGGTGACCAGGGTGCCGCAGGATTCGGTCTGGCCCATGCCGTGCAGCAGGGCGGCGTTGGGGAACAGCGCCTGCACCTCGCCCAGCTTCTCCATCGGCATCGGCGCGGCGCCGAACTGCACCACCCGCACGCCGGGCAAGGTCAGGCCCATCTCCCGCGCGCGCTGCGCCATGATCAGCAGGATCGACGGCACGCCGAAGAACGAGGTCACCTTGTGCCGCTCGATCAGCTCGAACACTTCGGCTGGCTTGAAGCTGGCGATGATCAAGGTGCCGCCGCCATGCAGTACCGGGAAGAACAGGGTGTGGGCGGCGATGTGGAACAGCGGCGTCACCGCCAGCGACACGAAGTCCCGCGCCGGGAACTGCCAGGCATAGGGCGCCTGCAGGCAGCCGGCGATGAAAGTGCGATGGCTGTGCACCACGCCCTTGGGCATGCCCGTGGTGCCGGAGGTGTAATAGACCGCGGCCGGCCGGTCGAGGCAGGGCGGCGTCGCGGGCCGCCGGCAGGTCAGGCCGGCCGGCGGCAAGGTCGAGCCCATCATCTCCAAGGGCTGCGGCCGACTGCGGGCGATGCCTTGCATCAGCGCCATATAGATGTCGTCGACTACCGCCAGCATCGCCTGGCTGTCGGCCACGATGTGGGCGACCTCGCGTTCGACCAGCTTGGTGTTGATCGGGATCGCCACCGCGCCCAGCGTCAGCGCGGCGAAATACCAGACGACGTAGCGGTCCGAATTGTCCAGCAGCAGCGCCACCGCGTCGCCCGGCTTGACGCCGCCCAGTTGCAGCGCGGTCGCGGCGGCATCGATAGCGGCGAACAGTTGGGCGTAGCTGTAGCGCCGGTCGCCGTCGATCAGCGCGGTGTGTTGCGGCCGGTCGGCCGTGGCGGCGCGGATCAGGCCGGGAAAACTCGTCTGCGGTCCCAATTGCCGCAACGTCGCCAGCATATCGATGCCGGCCTGGCGACGGCGCGCCGCCTCGAGGTCACGCACGGCGATCATGTCGGAGTGGTGCATCGGCTTGTTACTCTACTCGAGGCTTGTTCGGACAAGGCGGGGCCGACCGTAGCCGGCGGCAGACCGAGATTGGCCCGCGCCGTGGAGGCTGGCCAGCTTTCTTCTCCGCCGGCAGGTCCCCCGCCATCCGGGCGCAGGGCTTCGGACGGACCGATGCGTGGCCGCGTGCCGGTGCCTGGGACCTGTGCTTCGATCGACGACCATTTGAGGGGGCGCGAATTTTGCCGGACCGCGAGCGAATCGCTGCGACTCTTTTGCTGCCGCGCTTGTCTGACACGCGCAAATTTGACAGGCCAGCCGGCTGTTCAATTCGCGGTGGCAGCCACCAATCGGGGGCAAGCTGCGGTATCGGGCCACGGGGGATGAGTCGGCAATCGCCCCAATCGTAATCAGTTGCATATTGCTTCTGATGGTTGCGGTCGCGCAGTCTATACACAATAACTTCACAATACTTGCCGGATAAAGCATAACAAAATTATCGTCTTAATAAGAGACTTAATCGGTTTTTTACTTCTGCTCTGCGGCGGTTGTCTGTATAGTCCGCTCCGGCCATTTGGGGGAGGTGCTATGTCGGTACGGCAACAAACTCGGCTGAAGGTGGTATTGCTCGCGGCGATTGCCGTTGGAGCGTCCTATCCGGTGGTATCGGCCAATGCCAATGGCTGGCTCGAAGACCGCCCTTGGCAATTCCAGACGTCGACCGACCAGGCCAACAAGGCGGCGGTGACCGACCTGATCGAGAAGAAGAAGGGGGGCTACTACGACTCCTTCAAGACCAAGAACATCTACAACACCACCAATACGAACAATACCTATATCGACCATCAGGTGAACTGTTCGGTGACATCGGCTGCCAGCGGCAACACCGGCAGCAACACGATGACCGGCAGCGCCTCGTCGCCGACCGTCACCAACACCAGCTCGAACAACTCGACCACTACCGGCAACAGCGCCACCAACGGCGTCGCCGTGGGCTCGCCCTCCGGCGTGGTGCTGTCGACCTCCGATCCGAGCAATCCGAACAATCTCAACAACAACCAGACCAACACCGGAACGCTGGGTTCGGGTGTGAACGGTTCGTCGACCAGCGCCACGTCCGGGCAGATCAGCGCCAATGGCGGCACGACGAACCAAGCGATCAACTCGTCGCAGTCGAACAACGGTTCGACTCAGACGGCGAGCATTGTAGGCAGTACGGCCTGCTCGCTGACGAGCGGCGCGCCGCTCAACTGAACAACTGGGTGCGGGGCAACGGCGGAGACATCGCCGCCGTTGCCGCACAGCCGTCCTGTTGGTCGATTAGGTTTAGGGGGGTTCTAGTGGCAGCAAAGCGCAAATACGGTGCCTTGGCGTCCGTGACGCTGGCGATGGCTTTGTTGGGCGGTTGTGCCGATATAGGCCTGCAGCAGATGGCGCCCGACGAGGCGCCGGTGGTGACCGGGCCGGCGGTGCGGGCCAACACCACGCCGATGGAAGGCGCTTTCAAGTGCCTGGCCGACGAGATTCGCCGCACCAATCGTCCGCGTCTTGCCGTGGCGGTGGGCGACGTCAAGGACTACACCGGCCGTTATAGCCAGGACGAAGGCAGCACCATCACCCAGGGCGGCGCGCTGATGGTCTATTCGGCGCTGGGCAAGCTCGGCAACACCGTCCAACTGCACGAGCGCTTCGATACCCGTATCGCCGAACTGGAGCTGGCCTACATGGATCGTCGCCAGCTGGGCGACGGCAAGGGCCACCAGATCAACAACAAGCAGGTCGTGCCGTGGGTGCCGTATTTCGGCGGCTCCATCCTGCGCACCAACTATTACATCGTCGGCGGCATCACCGAGCTGAACTACAACATCCAGACCGGTGGCGTCGAAGGCTACATGAACCTGATCGGGCCGAAGGCGCGCGTCTTCACGCTCAACGTCGGCATCGATCTGCGCATCATCGACACGCAGACCCTGGTGGTGGCCAAGACCATCAGCCTGGAAAAGCAGATCGTCGGCTACGAGGTCGGCTTCAACCTGTTCCGCTTCTTCGGCAGCAACCTGTTCGACATCAATATCGGCGCCAAGAGCCAGGAGCCGTTGCAGCTGGGCGTGCGCACCGCGCTCGAGCAGGGCACGCTGGATCTGATCGCCAGCGTCTACGGCCTCAACGCCAAGCCCTGCATCGACCAGTCGACCGCGGCGGTCACCGGCAAGTCGAACGGCAATCCGCCGCCGCCGGCCCCCGTGGCAGCCGCCGCGCCGCCGCCGCCGCCGCCGTCGTCGGGCGCGGTCGTGGTGGCCGACAGCAAGCAGAACACCCTGCCGCCGGAAAATCTCAATGGCGGCGTGAATGGCCCGATGGTCACGGTGCCGTTCGAGTTCGGCAGCACCTCGTTGGGCGCCGATGCCGCCTCGGCGATCGAGGAAATCGCCGCCACCGCCGCCAAGGGCAATCCGGTCAGCGTGCAGATCGTCGGGCGCGACACCGAAACCTGGTCGCCGCAGAAGCGGCAGGACATCGCCGCCCAGCGCATCCGCACCTTCGCCGACGCGCTTGCCGCGCGCGGCGTTCAGGCCTCGCGCATCCGGGTGCAGTGGCGTCCGGGTCCAAGCGACCAGGGTATTCGCCGCGACGGCGCCGGTTACCAGATCTTCGCCATCCTGCTGATCGGCAAGCCCTGAGCGCGCCGCGATGCGGAATGACGTGACGAACCGCTTGGTTCCGGCCAAGCCGCAGGCCGGGAGAACCCAAGCTTCCGGCCGACCGAAGTCGGAAAGATAGTCGGCAACATTGCGTCAACTCTTCTCATTTAGACAGAACACAGAACAACGAGGGGAAGAAAGAGGGTAATGACCATGAAAACCAATCGTTTCAACATTCGCGCCTCCGCTTTGGCGGGTGTCAGCGCGGCCGCCCTGATCGTCGCCGCCAGCACCGTCTGGTCGGCGCCCGCACCGCAGACCAGCTACAGCCTCGACCTGACCGGCGTCCTCGCCACGGTCGCGACCCAGACCGAATATCTGATCGACGTCACCGTGCTGCCCGATCCCCAGATCGCGCCGACGGCTGCGGTCATCACGGGCTCCAGCGTCACCAACGTGTTCGGCAGCGGCACCGGCTTTGCGGCGCAGGCGTCGAACAACGTCTTCACCTCGACCGCGATCTCGAACAAGGCAACCAGCGTGTTGCCGAGCGATCGCATCGTCGATCTGTCGCTGATCGGCAACGACGGCACCAACGACGGCATCGGCATCCTGCAGGACCAGATGACCGGCGTCGCCGGCGCCGTCACGCCCGTGCCGATCACTTCGAGCGTCACCGGCGGCGCGTTCACCAATTCGCTGACGAATTTCTCGACCGGGTCGGTGGACACGTCGAACAACCTGTTGGCGGCCAGCACCACCGTCAACCTGATCACGCCGGACTACGCGGTGCGCGGCACGATCCCGACCGGCTACGCCTCGGCCGTGCAGGGCAGCAGCAGCGCCGGCTTCGCAACCAGCTCGCTGTCGATCACCAACGCGGCCAGCGTGGCCATCACTTCGGTCCAGACGGCGTATAACGCCGGCGCCGTCAGCGGCTCCAGCGCCAAGATCGTCGGCGGTACCATCGGCGATACCATCACGGCGACGGGAGCCATCTCGGTAACCGCCCCGCAGACCGTGGACAACAACACGGTGCGGGCGGACTTCGCCGCCAACAGTGCGCACAACATCTTTCTGGCCGAGATCGGCGGCAATCCGACGTTCAACGGCAGCGTTCTGGTGTCCAACAACCAGGCCAACATCGAGACCGGCGGCACCGGTCTGATCAACGCGGCCTCGGTCACCGACGTCCATATCTCGATCAACAACCTCGACACCGACATTTCCGTCGCCGGCCTGGCCGACGTGTCGAACAACGCCGTGAGCGCGTCGGCTACCGGAAACGCTGCCGGCGCCGGCGGCGTCAATGGCGGCGCGCCGACCATCGGCAACGCCATCGCGTTTGCCAACGGGCTGAATGTGCTCGGCACGGGCTCGACGGCAGGCAATTCGCTCGGCATTCCGTCCAGCAACGTGCTGTCGAGCGTGCTCGGCGGCGATCTCATCCTGGGCAATGGCCAGGGCAACCAGGGCACCGAGATCGGCTCGGTGAACTCGGGTACGCAAATCTTCGTGCAGGCCAATGACCTGGCGGCCACGGGCAGCATCAACGTCAACGGCAACAGCGTCAGCACCGCTTCGACCGGCAACGTCGCGGTCGATACGATCCAGGCGCTGGGCGGGGCGAGCATCCAGGGCACGGTTGTCGCCGCCAATCTGCAGACCAACGACGCGACGCCGATCCACGCGACGACGACCAACGATCACATCGGTGCGGTTCCCGTCGGCGGCGGTGGCGACAACGCGGCCAACGGCGCCACGAGCGTGTCCAACAACACGCTGAGCGCTTCGGCGACCGGCAGCCTGAGCGGCGATCCCACCGTGCGCACGATCGCGCTGGATGCCACCAACCTGACCTCGACCGGCGGCTTGGCGACCATCGCGACGACGTCGCAGTGGGAAGTGGGGCCGATCCTGGCGAATACCGGGGGCGGCATCTCGGCCTCGAACGTGCAGGCCAATTTCGGCGTCACTACCCCGATCACCGGTACCGTCAGCCTGAGCGCGATCGGTGCGCTATTCGCCTCGGGCCTGACCGACGCCAGCGCCGATGTGAACGGCAACTCGATCGCCGCTTCGGCGTCGGGCAATGTCGGCTACACCTCGGTGGCGCTAAGCGGCAGCAACGGCGCGTTCTCGGCCGGCGTATCCAGCACGCAGTACAACGCCAATCCGGTCACCGCATCGGCGACCGGTGTGGTGGTCGACATCTGGTCGACTTCGGGCACGATCAACAACTCCGATCTGGTGCTGTCGAACAACAGCATCGGCAGCTCGGCGCTGGGCAACTCGGCTACCAACAGCCTGTCGGCCACCGGCTTCGCCAACCTGACGGTGGGCGGTGCTTCGGCCAACACCTGGGGCTTCCCGAACCAGAACGCCTGGTACGATCCGGGTTCGCCGGCCCAGTTCGCCAACCGCGTGACGGGTGCGCTGGCGCTGTCCAACAACCAGACCAACGACGGCAACGTCACGGCGTCGGTGGCGGACTCCGGCACCAACCCGCTCGATGCGAACGGTTTCGCTCTGTTCTATAGCGCCACCGGAGCCCTCACCGGCAGCACGGTCTCGCTGACCGGCAATTCGGTCAGCACCTCGGCGATCGGCGCGCAGGCCACCAACACGCTGACCCTGGGCGGCGGCAACCTGACCACCGTGTCGGGTGCGGCCGACCAGATCGCCTCGCTGGGCAACGTCCAGTTCCAGGGCGGCGTCGACGGCGGTGTCGCGATCTCCAGCACCATCGACCTGACCGGCGCCGCTGGCGCGCTCGGCATCTTGTCGAGCGGCAGTGTCGCTACCAGCACATTGACGGTCGATTCCAATTCGCTGACCGCCTTTGCCGCCGGCAATTTCGGCACCAACGCACTGAGGGTGACTGGAACCAACTACGGTTCGACGGCGCCGGGCACGCCGCTTGAAGGTGTCCAGCTGATCGGCCTGCGCGTTCAGGCCGAGTTCGCGCTGCAGAACGCGCAGTTCGACAACTCGACCTATAATGGTACGGGCAGCCGGACCGCGAGCATCACGGCGGCCGACGTGGGAATCGCGTTGACCGGCAACAGCACGGTGGGGGCATCGCCGCTGACCGTGTCGAACAACTCGCTCGATGCGGACGCCCGCAACAACTACGCGTCCAACACCCTGGGCCTGACCGGGTTCTCCACGCTCAGCACCAGCGCCGGGCTGCAGAACTTCCAGAACGGGGTGTCGCCGGTTACCGCCACGATCGCCAACAGCAAGATCGGTATCGACGCCGACAGCTACGACGTGACCGGCTCGGCGCTGACCGTGTCGGACAACTCGCTGCGTGGCCGGGCGATCGGCAACACGGCGTTCAACACCCTGGATGTCGGCAGCACTACGCTGGGCGGCAACTCGGGCAATACCGGCGCCAGCGCGTCGATGACCTCGCTGCCGAACGTCAATACGCCTTATGTTGTGACGGCGGATTACGCGCTGGGCAGCTACCAGGGCGTGAACGGCAACATCACGAGCACCGTGTCGGGCGTGTTCCAGCTCGACCTGACCGACGGCGCGTTGAGCGGCGGCAGCGCCACGCTGTCGGGCAACAGCATGCTGGCCTATGCCGAGGGCAACAACGGCGTCAACACGCTGGCCATCCTGGCCGGCACCACCAGCGCCCTGAGCGGCGGGTTGATGTCGCAACAGCGTTCGGACGGTTCCACTGCGGCAGCGACGGCGGGCTACGGCTCCGACCTCGCCTTCGGCGGAATCCAGGCCGGCAGCGTGTCCGGCACGCCGGTCAGCGTGTCCGGCAACAGCCTGACCGCGATCGCGGCCAACAACGACGTCACCAACACGCTGACCGCGACGGCCACGTCCAACCTGGTCGGCAGCGGCACTGGCGCCCAGGCGATCGTCGGCACCACCGGTCCGATCGTGGCCGTGACGGCGGACTACGCGCTGTTCAACGTGCAGGACGCGACCAACGGGGCCGTTACGGCTACGGCGAACCCGGGCGGCTGGGGCGTGACGATCGGCGGCACCACCGGCACCAGCGCCACCACCATCGAGAACAACACGGTGACGGCGCAGGCCCGGGTCAACGATGCCATCAACACCTTGTCGCTCAGCGGCAAGAATGTCGGCGCCTCGGCGGCGCTGGGCAACTGGCAGGAGAGCTACAATCCCTCCACGGCCACCGTCTCCTCGGGTGCGATGGGCTTCAGCGGCGGCGGCGCGATCAGCAACTCGCCGCTGAACGTGTCGGGCAACAGCTTCATCGCCTCGGCGGGCGGCAACACCGCCAGCAACGGCGTCAGTGTGACAGCGACCAACTACACCACGCCGATCAATGCCGCATCGGGCGGCACGGTGGTGGGCGGCGGCTACCAGGCCACCGCCACCTATGCGGTGCTCAACATGCAGCAGAACAACGGCGCGGTGAACTCCTCGGTGACGGGGCTGAACATCGGCATCAATGTCGGCGCGTCCACGCCGCCGTCGGTGAGCAACAGCCCGATGAGCGTGTCGGGCAACTCGGTGGTGGCGTCGGCCTACGGCAACAGCGCCAGCAACTCGATCACCATGAGTGCCGGCGTCGGCACCTTGCCGAGCGCGTCGCTGACCAGCTCGCAGCTCAACACGGGGGCGGTGACGTCGACCGTGACGGGCGTGCAGATCGGCATCAACGTTGGCGCCAACACCGGCTCCAGCGGCGTGTCGAGCAACAATACCATCGGTGCGGTCGCGGTCGGCAACTCGGTCGCCAACACCGTCGGCATCCACTAAGCCAAATCGCAATCGGGGGGCACGTGCACACGTGCCCCCCGACCGTTCCATTCTCAGGCGGTCTCGCGGATCGCTCTGTCTTCAAGGTTGTACCGATGCTTGGTTCGGCGTTGCGGTTCTGCATCCCGGCGGCGGCCGCCGCCACGATCGGCCTGCTCGTTCTGGTGCCGGCTCAGGCCGCCGATACCAAAGGCAATTTCGCCCTGCGCGGCATCGGTTCGCAGAGCTGCAAGGTGATGCTGGAGGAACTGCAGAAGACGCCGGCCACGGCGGCGATCGCGGCCTCCTGGCTGCTGGGCTACATGTCGGCCACCAACCGCTACGAGCCCGAAACCTTCGACATCTCCCCGGTCACCGATCCGCAGTCGATTTTCAACGTGCTGATGGCGCTGTGCAAAGCCCACCCTGATGCGCGGGTCCAGACCGTGGCCAGCGACACCTTGGCGGCGCTCGGCAAGGCGCGGGTCAAGGCCGACTCGCCGATGGTCGAGACCAAGTCGGGCAATGCCACCGCCCAGATCCGCCAGGAGACGCTGCTGCTGGTACAGAAGCGGCTGAACGAGAAGGGCTACCTGAAATCCAAGCCCGACGGCAGCTATGGTGCCCAGACCGAGGCTGCCGTGAAGGCGTTCCAGACCGCCGAGAAACTGCCGGTCACCGGCGTGCCGGACGCGCCCACCATCATCCGCCTGCTCATCGAGCAGCCGCCGCAGCCGGCCAAGAAGTAGCCACCCATGCGTGCTTTCCCCATTCAGACCTCCACCCTCCGGAACGTCGTTGTCGACGTAGCCGGCGGCAGTCTTGGCAAGGGCGGGTCTGATGGCGTCACATGCATTGATAATGAGAATTGTTTGCCGTACGCGGGATGCATGAATTCTGCCGGGCAGCTCCGAAATCTCCGTCGCCGCGTCAGGCGCTCCGGTCCGACCGAAAGGTCGCGGCTGGGCGACATCGCCAACGGGTCTGGCAAGCCAGACTGCCGGCGAAGGAGATGCCAGCCTTTGGATCGCTAGCTACGAAATTTACATCCGAAAGATAAGTCAGCTCTTTTCAGGGATAACCACGAGGGGAACAAAGAAGGATATGGCTATGAAAAAGCAAAATTGCATGAATGTGCGCGCTATTGCGCTGGCCAGCGTCAGCGCCGCTGCCATGATCGCCGCCGGCGCCGTCTGGGCCGCGCCGCCCGTCACCACCTATACGCTCGACGTCACCGGCGTAACCGCCACAGTCGCGACCCAGACCAATTATCTGATCGACGTCAACGCGCTGCCGGATCCCCAGACCGCGCCGACGACCGCGACCATCGACGGCTCCAGCGTCACCAACGTGTTCGGCAACAGCGCCGGCTTCCCGGCGCAGGCGTCGAACAACCTGTTCACCGCCACCGCCATCGGCAACAAGTCGACCAGCGTGGCGCCGAGCGATCGCATCGTCGATCTGTCGCTGATCGGCAGCGACGGCACCAACGACGGTATTGGCGTCTTGCACGCCCTGGTGGTGGGCGACACCGCCACCGGTATCCCGGCCCCCGTGACGGCGACTATCGCCGGCGGCGCCTTCACCAACTCGAACACCAATACCGGCGACTTCACCAGCGGTTCGGTCGACACGTCGAACAACACGATGGCGACGACGGTCAACGTCAACCAGATCTCGCCGGACTACCAGGTGCGCGGCACCGTGCCGACCGGCTATTCCTCGCCGGTGCAGGGCACCAGCACCACCGGCTTCGTAGACGGCACGCTGTCGGCCTCCAACAGCGCCAGCGTGGTCGTCACCTCGGTGCAGACCTCGTTCATGTCGAGCGCTTTCGGCGAATCGGTCTCGTCCATCACGGGCGCTTCGATCGGCAACACCTTCACGCCAAGCGGCGTCACCATCACGGTGAGCGCGCCGCAGACCGTGGACAACAACACGGTGCAGGCGAATTTCGCCGTCAACTCCGCGCATAACATCTTCCTGGCCGAAGTCGGGGACAATCCGACCTTCGCCGGCAGCGTCCTGGTGTCCAACAACCAGGCCAACATCGAGAACGGCGGCAACCTGTTCAACCCGAACGTCGCCAGCGTCAGCGGCGTGTCCGTCGGCATCGACGACCAGACCAACGTCGCCCTGTACACCGTCATCGCCGGCGCCGCCGACGTGTCGAACAACGCCGTCGGCAGTTCGGCCGCCGGCAACACCGCCGGTACGGCCGGCGTCAATGGCGGCGCGCCGACCATCGGCAACGCCATCGCCTTCGGCAACGGCCTGAACGTGGCCGGCAGCGGCTCGACCGCCGGCAACCTGCTGTCGGTTCCGCACAGCGTCAGCGGTCAGGACGTGCAGAGCACCCTGGGCGGCGACCTGATCCTGGGCAACGGCCAGGGCAACACCCAGACCGATGTCGGCTCGTCCACCGACAGCGTGGCGGTCTCCGTCACGGGCGGCGATCTGACGGCCGCCGGCACGGTCAATCTCAACGGCAACGCGCTGAGCAGCGCGGCGACCGGCAACTCCGCGGTCGGCACGATCCAGGCGCTGGGCGGCTCCAGCGTCAACGGCACCGTGACCTTCGCCAGCTTGCAGGCCAACGACCAGACCTCGATCCATTCCAGCGTGACGGGTGCCACCGTCTCGACCGCCCTGACGGGCGGCGTCGACGACACCGTCAACGGCACCATCACGCTGAACGGCAATGCGATCGGCGCGACGGCGACCGGCAACACCTCGGGCGACCCGACGGTGCGCAGCATCTCGCTGAACGCCACCAACCTGACCTCGACCACCGCCCTGGCGCAGATCGACAACGTCTCGCAGTGGAAGGCGGGCAGTCCGGTCCAGTCCAACACCGGCGGCGGCATTTCCGCCGCCAACGTGCAGGCCAATTTCGGCGCCAACCTGCCGATCGCCGCCCAGGTCTCCGGCTCGTCGGTCACCGCGTCGCTCGACGACGATGCTGCCAACGTGAAGCTCGCGCTGAGCGGCAATTCGCTGTCGGCGGCGGCCTCCGGCAACGTGGGCTACACCTCGGTGGCGCTGAGCGGCAGCAACGGCGCCTTCTCGGCCGGCGTGTCCAACGCGCAGTACGGCGAGAATCCGATCTCCGCTTCCGTCAGCGGCGGCACGGTCAACGGCTTCGTCAACGGCGACGTCGCCGGGTCCAGCCTGGTGGTGTCGAACAACGCTTTCGGCGCTTCGGCGGCTGCCAATTCGGCCACCAACAGCCTGTCGGCCACCGGCTTCGCCAACCTGACGGTGGGCGGCGCGGGCGATACCGGGCTGTTGATGAACACCCACTACGACGTGGGCGGCCTCCAGCCGGTCTTCACCAACGAGGTGATCGGCGCGCTGGCGGTGGACAACAACCAGACCAACGACGGCAACGTTGCCGCCGCGATTTCCGCCCCGGGCAGCTTCGGCCTGGCCTCGGTGGTGGTCAACGGCAACATCACCCCCGGCACCGCCCTGAACTCGACGGCGGTCACCGGCAACAGCGCCAGCAGCTCCGCGATCGGGTCGCAGGCGACCAACAGCCTGACCCTGGGCGGCGGCAACCTGACCACCGCTTCGGGCAACATCGACCAGATCGCCACCCTGGGCAGCGTCCAGTATCAGGGCGGCACCAACTCGACCGGCGTGACGATCTCGGCCGGCATCGATGCCACCGGCGCTCCCGGTGCGATGGGCGTGATCGTCAACGGCAACGTCAATGCCGGCACCAGCGGCCAGGGCATCACGGTCGACTCGAACAGCCTGTCGACCTTCGCCGCCGGCAACTTCGGCACCAATACGCTGACGGCGACCGGCACCAACTATGGCGCGGCCAGCAACGCTACCGCGTTGCAGGGCGTGATGCAGAACGGCACCCGCGTGCAGGCCGAATTCGCGCTGCAAAACGCGCAGTTCGACAACTCGCCGGCCAACAACAACTCGGCCGGATCGCGCACGGCGACGATCACCGGTGGCAACATCGGCATTTCGCTTACGGCGGCCGGAACCGTGGGCAGCACGCCGCTGACGGTCAGCGGCAATTCGCTGGACGCCGATGCGCGCAACAACTACGCGTCCAACGCCCTGGGCCTGACCGGGTTCTCCACGCTCAGCACCAGCGCCGGGCTGATCAACTTCCAGAACTCCGTATCGACGGTCGGTTCGAGCGTCGTCAACGGCAAGGTCGGTCTGGATGCGGACGGCTACGACGTGTTCGGCTCGGCCGTCACCGTGTCGGACAACAGCTCGACGGCCCGCGCCATCGCCAACACGGCGTTCAACAGCGTCGGCGTCGGCAGCACCTCGCTGGGCGGCAACGCCGGCACCACCGGCGCCTCGGCGTCGCTGCTGCAGGTGCCGGACAGCACGCTGTTCAATGTGTATACGGCGACCGCCGACTACGCGCTGGGCAGCTACCAGGGTACGACCAACAACGTCACCGCCAGCGTGTCGGGCGTCTATCAGCTCGACCTGGCCGGCGGTGCGATCGGCGAAGGCAGCGCCACGCTGTCGGGCAACAGCATGCTGGCTTTTGCCCAGAACAACAACGTGGTCAACACGTTGGGCATCGCGGCCACCACGACCACCTCTGTCAGCGGCGTCCTGATGTCCGAACAGCGCTCGATCGCGCCGACGACGACGGCGACCGCGGGCTACGGCTCCGACCTCGCCTTCGGCGGAGTGCAGGCCGGCAGCGCCATCGACACGCCGATCAGCGTGTCCGGCAACAGCCTGAGCGCGGTGGCGGGCAACAACGACGCCACCAACACGCTGACCGCGACGGCCACGTCCAATCTGTCCGGCGCGGGCGTCGGCGGCAAGGCCGTCGTCGCCAACGCCGATCCGTCCAACGCCGGCAACCCCAACGTTGCGGTCACGGCGGACTTCTCGCTGTTCAACGTGCAGGACGCCGTGCAGGGCGCCATCACCGCCACCGCCAACCCGGGCGGCTGGGGCGTGAACGTCGACGGCACCACCGGCACCAGCGCCACCACCATCGAGAACAACACGGTGACGGCGCAGGCCCGGGTCAACGATGCCATCAACACCTTGTCGCTCAGCGGCAAGAATGTCGGCGCCTCGGCGGCGCTGGGCAACTGGCAGGAGAGCTACAATCCCTCCACGGCCACCGTCTCCTCGGGTGCGATGGGCTTCAGCGGCGGCGGCGCGATCAGCAACTCGCCGCTGAACGTGTCGGGCAACAGCTTCATCGCCTCGGCGGGCGGCAACACCGCCAGCAACGGCGTCAGTGTGACAGCGACCAACTACACCACGCCGATCAATGCCGCATCGGGCGGCACGGTGGTGGGCGGCGGCTACCAGGCCACCGCCACCTATGCGGTGCTCAACATGCAGCAGAACAACGGCGCGGTGAACTCCTCGGTGACGGGGCTGAACATCGGCATCAATGTCGGCGCGTCCACGCCGCCGTCGGTGAGCAACAGCCCGATGAGCGTGTCGGGCAACTCGGTGGTGGCGTCGGCCTACGGCAACAGCGCCAGCAACTCGATCACCATGAGTGCCGGCGTCGGCACCTTGCCGAGCGCGTCGCTGACCAGCTCGCAGCTCAACACGGGGGCGGTGACGTCGACCGTGACGGGCGTGCAGATCGGCATCAACGTTGGCGCCAACACCGGCTCCAGCGGCGTGTCGAGCAACAATACCATCGGTGCGGTCGCGGTCGGCAACTCGGTCGCCAACACCGTCGGCATCCACTAAGCCTCAATACAAGGCAGGGGGCACGCGCAAGCGTGCCCCCTTTTTTTATCCACACTCGGCAATTTGAGTAGAGGTAGGTAACGATGTTGGCTTTGCGTGCTGGTCTTGTGGTTTCCGCCGCGGCGGCGGCCGCCATCTTGCTTGCTGTCCAGGCGCCTGCCCAGGCGGCGGACAGCAAGGGCAATTTCGCCCTGCGCGGCATCGGTTCGCAGAGCTGCAAGGAAATGCTGGAGGAACTGCAGAAGGCGCCCGGCACGGCCCCGATCGCCGCTTCCTGGCTGCTGGGCTACATGTCGGCCACCAACCGCTACGAGCCCGATACCTTCGATATCTCGCCCGTAATGGATCCGCAGGCGCTGTTCAATGTGCTGGTGGGGCTCTGCAAGGCCCATCCGGAGGCGCGCGTGCAGACCGTGGCCAGCGACACCTTGGCGGCGTTGGGTCGGGCCCGCGTCAGGACGGACTCGCCGATGGTCGAGGCCAAGTCGGGCAATGCCACCGCCCAGATCCGCCAGGAGACCTTGCTGCTGGTGCAGAAGCGGCTGAACGAGAAGGGCTATCTGAAGTCCAAGCCCGACGGCAGCTACGGCGCCCAGAGCGAAGCGGCGGTCAAGAGCTTCCAGACTGCCGAGAAGCTGCCGGTCACGGGCGTGCCCGACGCACCTACCGTGATTCGCCTGCTGATCGAACAGCCGCCGCAGCCGGCCAAGAAGTAGGTCCAGGGCAGGCCAGCGTCACTCGTCGTTGGAGCAGCGACAGTCGCTGGCCACGCCGGCGCGTTGGGCGATGATGACGGGCGCCAAGGCGGCCATCGCATCCGGCAGGCGCGCCCGCACCATCAACAGATCCATATCCTCGTCGGGCAGCAGGATGACGGTGCCGTAGATCGGCAGCGCCGATTTGCGCGCCCAGCCATCCGTTCCCAGCCCGTCCTTGTCGGGCGGCGTGACGAAATCGACCCTGGTGTCGCTGCGGCGCGTCAGCTTGTCGTGGGCGACGGAGACCAGCTTGGTATCGGTATCGGGCTCGTGCAGCACGTCGTTGACGAATGGCGCGGCAACCGGGAACAGCGGCCCGGCGATGCTGGCTATGGTGAAGCGGCCGGATGTGCTGCCGAAGGCCACGCTGACGATCACGAACGGACCGTCGAAGCCGGGGCCGCCGAACAGGCCGTCCGCGTCATGGCGCTCGGGCGTCACCAGCAGGGCCGATCCGCTGGAGCCGTAAAGCTCGATGCAGTTCCAGCCGCGCGGCGCCAGCACCCCCAGGTCGTTGCCCTTGTACCAGGCCAGCCGCCCGGCAGTGGCCTGGGGCAGGGGTGGGGGCTTGCCGGCGGGGGGCGGCTCCAGCGGGCCCTGCTGGCCGTCCGAAGGGCAGCCGACGAACGGCACTTGCACCGGATTGTCCTGAGCCCGGGCGGCGGAAAGGCCGCCGACCAGCAACGCCAACCACGCAACGACCCAACGCACCATCGACGCGACGCTTTCAAATACTGAGATCGAGCAGATTGTAGTCCTTGAGCCCGGCCTTTGCAGCTTCGTCCCAGCGATAGCTCAGCCCGGCCTCGGCATGGGGCTTGTAGACATAGGGCGTCTCGTGCGGGAAGCGCTGGCGGCGAGCATCGATGCCGTAGCCGATCAGCCGCGCCCGCTCGGCGATGCGCGCCGCGTCGTAGACGGCGCGGGCGTTGTGGATGCCGCCGGCCTCGACGCCCAGCACCGAGCGGCGGCGGTGGAAGCCGAAATTCACCGTCACCCGCCAGTCCTTGCTGGTATTGGCGAAGGAGCCGTGCACCGCCTGGCGGTTGGTGATGCCGACATCGCCGGGCTTGCAGATCATCGGCACCGCTTCGGGCAGCCGCTCGCTGCCGGCCTTGGCCACCATCGCCTTGATGTCGCATTTGCCGCGCACCTTGTGCGAGCCGGGCACCACCCACAAGCCGTTGGCCGGCGTGCAGCCATAGAGCTGGGCCATGAAGTTGAAGCCATGCGTGCCCTGGTCCCAGTCGGGACTGTCCCAATGCGTCACGCCGTCCTGGTGCCAGGCGACCGAGGCGCCGCGGCCGGGCTCCTTGATGAACAGCGCCTCGTTGAACGGCGTGAAGTCCTCGCCGTTGATCGCCGCCGCCACCGCCAGCAGGCCGGGATGGCCATAGACCCGCAGCGCCGCCTCGGAGAATTGCAGCGAGCCCAGGATCAGATAGACGATCTCCTTGGGCGCGTCGGCGGCCGCCTTGGGCTCGAACATCTTGACCGGATGGCGGCCATTGGCGAGTTCCGTGCCGCCGAACGGATCGCCCAGCGGCTTGGACCAGAACAGGGTCTGCGCCTGGTTGTCGACCGCCAGCGCCGGCCGGCCATGGCGATCGACCGGCGAGCCTTTCTCGCGCGGCAGCCGGTCGAGGATGTTCTTGATGTCGGCCTCGATATCGGCCAGCTCGTCGGCCTTGAGCACGTCCTCGAACACGTAGAAGCCGCAGCGCCAATAGGCCTCGAGGATGTCGGGATGGATCTTGCCGTCGGCGGTGAAGCGGATCGGCCCGCGATTGCCCAGCGCGTAGGCGCGGCTTTCGCCCTCGCGCAGATATCGCTGCATGGCGGCTTCTTCGCGACCGTAATCGACGGCGTTGCTGTCTGGGCACATGGCGTCCTCCAGCCCGGTCTATCGCCGGTTGAGGAGAATGTTAGGACTACAGGCTTTCCCTGCCAAGCGGCGGCAGACCGTTTACCGCGGAGCGTCCCGCCGCGTCAGGCCTTTCTGCGCCATCCGCCATTTGAGCTGGTCGAAGCGGTCCTGGCCGAAGAACGGCTCGCCCTCGAAAACCATCAGCGGTACGCCGTAGTGGCCGCCCACCCGCTGGGCGTCCTGGTTGGCCTCAATGCGGCGATCCAGCCCCTCCGGGTCGGCCGCCACGGCTTGTTCCAGTTCGGCGAAGTCCAGCCCGGCGCGCTCGGCGGCGCGCTGCAGATGCTCGCCCTGGTGCCAATCCTTGACCTGGCCGCCCCAGATCGTGCCGCTCACCTCGTACAGGAAGGCCAGGCCCTTGCCCCGCTCGGCCGCCGCCTGGCCCATGCGGGTCAGGCGGTGAATATAGGGCTGCTCCTTGGGATAGCTGCGGGTAGCGGGATCCATCACCACCGGATCGGGCGCGGCCCAGGCGAAGGGCAGGCCGACGAACTGGGCGCTGCGGAAGATGTCGCGCGCGAAATAGCTGAACCACAAGGGGTCGCTCTTGGCGAAGAAATCGGGCTGGCGCACCGCGATGGGGTAGACCACGCGTACATTGGCCCGCACGTCGTAGTCCTGCTCGAGCTGCCGCAGCCGGGGCGTCACCAGATAGGAATAGGGCGAGCGGAACGACCAGTAGAGATCGTAGGTCAAGGTCATGGGAAGTCCTGTAGGCGGTCCCGGCGTGCGGCGCCGGCGTCAACCGACATAGCTTTCCACGACTCTTGGGTCGCGCGCCACCTGGGCGGCGGGACCGTCGAATTCCATGCGGCCGGCCGCCATGACATAGGCGTGGTCGGCGTGGCGCAGCACCTCGCGGGCGTTCTGCTCGATCTGCAGGATGGTCAGCCCGCCCTTGTGCAGCTCGTCGAGCTTGGCGAACACCTGGCCGACCAGCAGCGGCATCAGCCCCCAGGAGATCTCGTCGATCAGCAGCAGCTTGGGCTGGATCATCAGGGCGCGGGCCAGCGCCAGCATCTGCTGCTCGCCGCCCGACAGGGTGGCGGCAAGCTGGCGCCGCCGCTCGCCCAGGCGCGGGAACAGCACATAGGCCGATTCGATGCCGGCGCGAATCTCGGAGTCGCTGCGGATGAAGCCGCCGACGCGCAGATTCTCCTCGACCGTCATCTGGCCGAATACCTGGCGGCCTTCCGGCACCACGCCGAAACCGCGGCGCTGGCGTTCCCAGGCCGGCAGGGCGGAGACGTCCTGGCCGTCGAACGTGACCTTGCCCTGATGCGGCACCAGCCCGGCGATGGCGCGCAGCAGCGAGGTCTTGCCCGCGCCGTTGGCGCCGATCAGCGCCACCCAGGAGCCTGGTTTCACCTGCAGGCAGGCCTGGTTGACCGCCAGCGCCTGGCCGTAGCGAACGTCGATATTTTCGATCTCAAGCATGGTCAGTCCGCATCCTGGCCGAGATAGGCGCGGATCACGTCCGGGTTCTGCCTTATATCCTCGGGCGCGCCTTGCGCGATGATGGCGCCGGCATCGAGCACGATGGCGCGATCGCACACCGGCAGCGCCAGGCGCACATTGTGCTCCACCATGATGACGCTGATGCGGTGGCGCAGGCTGGCGATGAAATCCAGCAGGTCCTGCGATTCGCGCGTGGTCAGCCCGGCCAGCGGCTCGTCGAGCAGCAGCAGGCGCGGATCCAGCGCCAAAGCGCGCGCCACCTCCAGCCGCTTCAGCATGCCCAAGGTCAGCGCGCCGGCCAGGTCGTGGGCGCGATCGGCCAGGCCGACCTCGGCCAGCAGGTCGAGCGGCGTGCGCCCCTGCGGTCCGGCGCGGCGGCTGGGAATAGCCGCCAGCACGTTCTCCAGCGTGGTCAATGCGCGGAACGGTCGCACGATCTGGAAGGTGCGGCCGATGCCCAGCCGCGCCCGCTTGAACGAGGGCAGCCGGGTGATGTCGCGATCGTCCAGGCGGATGGTGCCGCCGTCGCTGCGATAGCTGCCGGCGATCAGGTTGAACAGGGTGGTCTTGCCCGCGCCGTTGGGGCCGAACAGGCCCAGCAGCTCGCCTTCTTCCAGGTTCAGGCTGACGTCGCGCACCGCCACAACGCCGCTGAAGTTCTTGCTGCAGCCATTGACCGCCAGCAAGCTCATGACGCCCTCCCCGGCCGCGCCAGGCGCTGGCGCAGGATGCGGGCCACCGCCGGCGCCACGCCGTCGCGCAGGTAGAGCACCACCAGCAGGATCAGCAGGCCGACGATCACCAGGTGCAGCCCCGGCGCCACGATCTGCAGGAATTCGCGCAGGCCGACATAGAGCGCGGCGCCGACCAGCGGCCCCATGCCGGTGGCCACGCCGCCGATCAGCGGCACCGCCAGCGCCACCAGCGACAGGTCGACCGAGAACACCACGTCGGGATAGAGCGAGGAGGCGAATACGGCGTGGATGCCGCCGCCCAGGCCGGCGATGCCGGCGGAGACGCAGAACAGCACCAGCTTCAGCCGGGTGGCGTCGATGCCGACCGCGGCGGCGGCCGATTCGTCGCCCTTGATGGCCAGCAGCCTGATGCCCAGCCGCGAGCGGCGCAGCAGCAGCACGCCGATCGTCGCCAGCGCGGCCAGGATCACCATCAGCAGATGCGGCAGCCAGGTCGGGAAGATCTGCTGCAGTACCAGCCCGCCCGGCCCGCCGGCGAAGGGCAGCTTGCGGAATACCAGCAGCGCCAGTTCCTGGAAGAACAGGGTGGCGAAGGTGAAGGCGATGCCGCGCAGCCGCACGCTGGTGATGCCGATCACCAGCGAGGCCAGCATCGGCGCCAGCGCGGAGCACAGCAGCGCCGCCGCCACCGGCACGTCGTGGTTCAGCACGATGGTGGCGGTATAGGCGCCGATGCCGGCCAGCGCGCCATGGGCGAAGGAGACATAGCCGGTGAAGCCGGACATCAGGTTCCAGGCCTGGCCCAGCATCAGGTAATAGGCCATGTAGTAGACCAGGGTCATGGCGTAGGACGACGCCACCCAGGGCATCGCCGCCGCCAGGATGCCCAGCGTCACCACTATGGCGATCTGGCCGTAGAGCGTGCGGCCTGCGCTCGAGGCGGGGGCGATCATACCGCCTCCCGCTTGCCGAGCAGGCCCTGCGGCCGCAGCAGCAGCGCCGCGTAGAGCAGCAGGTAGATGATGATGCGCGCCCAGGAATCGTCGAGCGCGAAGCCGGCGAAGCTGTTGATCAGGCCGACCACGAAGGCGGCGGCGACCGCGCCGACGATGCTGCCCATGCCGCCCAGCACCACCACCACGAAACCGTCCAGCACGAAGTCGTGTCCCACCGTGGGGGTGGTGGTGCCGATCAGGCTGATGAACGAGCCCGAGGCGGCGGCCAGCGCCACCGCCAGGCTGAAGGCGATGCGCTCGCTGCGCACCACGTTGATGCCGCAGGCGGCAGCCGCATCGCGATTCTGCGCCAATGCGCGCAGGCCCAGCCCGATGCGGGCGCGCTGCACCAGCAGCAGCACCAGCGCCCCCAGGATCAGGCAACCGATCAGCACCGACAGGCTGCGCCAGCCGATATTGACGCCCAGTACCTTGAGGAAGCCCGACGGTCCTTGCGAATAGCTGCGGAAGTCGCCGCCGAAGGCGAAGGAAAACAGGCCCAGCCCGATCACCGACAGCGCGTAGGTCACCATCAGCATGTCGAGGTCGGGCCGGCCGACGATGCGCGCCAGCACGCCCGACTGGATGGCATAGCCCAGCGCGCCGCCCAGCAGCAGCGACAGCGGCACGCCCAGCAGCGGCGACAGGCCGGCCTGGGTCACCAGCAGGAAGGTGGCGTAGGCGCCCAGCGTGATGAACTCGCCATGGGCGAAGTTGACCAGGCGCATGACGCCGAAGATCAGCGCCAGCCCCAGCGCGACCAGCCCCAGCAAGCCGCCGAACACCAGCCCGTTGACCAGAAGTTGGAAGAAAAGTGTCGTCGACATCGCCTGCGCCGGAAGCCCCCCGCGCGCCGCCGCGATTCTATCGTCGCCGCTGGCGCCTGCGTTCCAAAGGAGCGCGAGCGGCGATGGCCGCCGCCCGCGCGTCGCAACTGACTATTTCCAGGCCGGTTTCGGCCACACGATCGGCGTGGACGAACCGCCGCCGACGATCTTGGATTGGCCATTCTGCCACTGGATCATGATGTAGCGATAGCCGGTCTGACGGCCCGCCTCGTCGACGCCGAAGGTGCCGGTGATGGTCGGTACCTTGGTGGTGGCGATGAAGTCGCGCATGGCGGCGCGATCGACGCTCTTGGCCTTGATGGCCGCCTCGTATACCTGGCCGGTCGAGTAGGCCGCCGCCGAATGGTAGGACGGCACGCGGTTGAACTTGGCTTTGTAGGCTTCGACGAACGCCGAATTGCCCGTGGTGTTCTCGCCCGGCTCCCACGAGGAGCGGCCGAAAATGCCCTCGGCATTGGCGCCCAGCGCGTCCTTGGTGACGCCGTCGGAGGCCTGGATGAAATGGTAGGCGGTGGGGTTGAAGCCGCGCTCCACCATCTGCCGGGTCAGGGCGATGCTGGGCTGGTAGTAGCCGCCCATCGACACGTAGGTGGCGCCCGAGCCGACGATGCGCTCGATGATCGAGCGGAAGTCCTGGTTGCCCGGGTTGTAGCCATAGGCTTCGGCGGTGAAGCCCAGTTCCTTGGCCTTGGTCATGGCCCAGTTCTTGGCGCCGATCGAGAACGGCGCCTCCTCGTAGACGATCGCCAGCTTGGCGCCGGGCGCCTTGTCCTTGAGGATGTTCAGGAAGCCCTCGTGGTCGTAGTTCGACGACGGGAAGGCCTGGAACGTCCATTTCAGCTTGCGGCGGTCCCAGATGCTGGTGTCGGAGGCGATGGTGCCCAGCATCGGCACCTGGCTGCGCTCCATCACCGTGGCCATGGCGTCGGTGATCGGGCTGGAATAGGGGCCCAGCACCAGCGCCACCTTGTCGCGATCGATCAGGCGCTCGGCCAGCACGCGGGCGGTGTCGGGATTGCTCTCGTCGTCGTAGATCACCAGCTCGACCTGGCTGCCCTTGATGCCGCCCGCCTTGTTGAGCTGCTCGGCCCACAGCTCGTAGCCCTCGCGCACGTATTTGGCCGAATCGGAGAACCGTCCGGTCAGCGACAGGGCCGCGCCGATCTTGATCGAATCGGCGGCGCGGGCGCCCCGTGGCATAGCCAGGCCGGCGACGCCCAGGGTTGCGGCGCCGGTCACGGCCAGCGCGGTGCGACGTGAAATGTTCCTCGTCATGATCGTTTTCTCCTCCACTTTGGTTGTTGTTGGCGACCTTTGCGAAACGGCGACGCTCCTTATGTTCTGCCCGCCGACGCGCGCCTGGCGCCGGCTGGTTTTGCGCTTGCGGCAGGCGCCTCGCCGGCCGGATTGCCCAGATGCTGGCCGATGCCGATGGCCCGTTCCTTGAGCTCCTCGGCGACTTCCAGCCATTTGGCGCGGCGCATCTGCTCGCTCAGGCCCAGCGCGATCAGCGCATGGCTCATGCGGCCATGGCTGTCGAACACCGGTGCGGCGCAGATCGTCATGCCGCGGATGTAGTTGCCCTCGTCGATGCTGTAGCCGCGCTGGCGCGTCGCCTGGACCTCGGCGCGCCAGGTGGCCAATGACGGCGGCACGTCCCAGCGCAGGCCGCGAAACTTTCTCTCCAGCGTGGCGGCGTCGAAATCGCCGAACGCCGCGACGCAGCGGCCGGTGGCGCTGATCAGCGCCGGGAAGCGGCTGCCGATCTCGACATGCATGCGATAGGCTACCTTGGCGCGCGAGATCGCCACCACGATGAAATGGTCGAGCCCGCCGGTCTGCACGCCGATCGCGGTCAGCCGGTGGCGCGCCGACAGCTCGTCCAGCACCGGCTGGGCCACGTTGATGAAGGTGTTCTTGCGCAGCATGTCGTGCGCCAGGCTGAGCAGGCCTGGCCCCAGGCTGTACTGCTTGGTGATCGGCTCGACCGTCACCACGGTCTGCTCGACCAGCGCGCGCAATATGTGCAGGCAGGTGCTGGGAATCAGGCCGAGCCGCGCGGCGATGGCGTTGACCCCGAGCGGCCGGTCGGCGCGCGCCAGCAGGCGCAGAATCTCCACGGTGCGGGTCACCGCCGGCGCACGCTGGCCGCCGACGGCTTCGGTGCGGGGCTTCTCGCCGATTTTCTTCATGCCATCCGCATCGTGGACAGCCGCGCGCGGCAGCGCAACCGGAAGCTGCCGGTGCGTCGCTTTGCTATTGTCTATATGAAATGATGATTTCATATTGACAACGATTGTTCCTCAAGGCTTGTTCTGTGTCACGCACAAAAGCGTGGCCCGTCCTTCGCACCTGCAACATCGTGGCGAGGGTGGCGGCGACGCCCGCGATGGAGGAAACGATGCAGCAGACGCAGCAGGCCGCGCAGAAACCCGCCAACACCCTGTTCCCCAAGATCACCGACGAGGGCCTGGCCGAGCTGCGCTCGCGCATTGGCATCAAGATCGAGAACACGCTCGAGCCGTGGTGCTACGAGGCCACGCGCGACAATATCCGCCACTACGCCCACGGCATCGGCGACGACAATCCGCTATGGTGCGATCCCGACTACGCCGCCAAGGCGCGCTTCGGCACCATCGTGGCGCCGCCCAGCTTCCTGTTCGCCTGCAGCCGCATCATCTCCGGCTATGTCGGCGGCCTGGCCGGCGTGCATGCCATGTGGGCCGGCGCCGAGTGGACCTGGCACAAGCCGATCCGGCGCAACGACAGCTTCCGCACCGAGGCGTGGCTGAAGGATCTGATCGTCCACGACACGCGCTTCGCCGGCAAGGCGGTGCAGCAGATCTATCACGTGCGCTTCTTCAACCAGAACGACGAGCTGGTGGCCGAGGCCGATTCCTGGTGCTTCCGCACCGACCGCGACATGGCGCGCGAGCAGGGCACCAAATACACCGAGGTGCGCGCCCGGCCGCCGCACAAATACAGCGACGAAGAGATCGCCAAGGTCTACGACCTCTACGCCAACGAGGAAGTGCGCGGCGCCACGCCGCGCTACTGGGAAGATGTCAAGGAAGGCGAAGAGCTGCGCACCATGGTCAAGGGGCCGATGACCGTGACCGGCTTCATCGCCTATGCCCAGGGCTGGGGCGGCCTCTATATCCGCGCCAACAAGCTGAACTACAAGCAGGTCAGCAAGCATCCCGGCCTGGGCATCAAGAACCGCTTCGGCATTCCCGACTGCCCCGAGCGCGTGCATTGGGAGCACGACTTCGCCGCCATGGTCGGTGCGCCCGGCGTCTACGATTACGGCCCGGAGCGCTGTTCCTGGCTGATCCACCATCTGACCAACTGGATGGGCGATGCCGGCTTCGTGCGCCGCGCCTCGTGCAAGATCCGCCGCCACAACCCCGAAGGCGACGTACTGTATTTCAAGGCCCAGGTGGTGCGCAAATACGTCGAGAACGGCAAGCACCTGGTCGAGATCTCGCAGCAGGCGCACAACCAGGACGGCGAGCTGTCGGTGGTCGGCAGCGGCGTGGTCGAGCTGCCCTCGCGCGCCGACAAGAGCCGCGGCTGAGCGCAGGGAGCCGCCGGCCATGGCGCTGCTGACCGATTACACGAGCTTCGCCGACGCCCAGGCGCATTTCTCGGCCGAGGGCCTGTGGGATCTGATGGACGGCAATCGTGAGGCGATGAACATCGCCCACGAATGCATCGACCGCCATGTCGGCCGCGATGCCGATGGCGCCGACAAGGTGGCGGTGCGGCTGGCCTTTGCCGACGGCAGCAGCGAGGCGATCAGCTTCAAGCGCATCGCCGAGGCCTCGGCGCAATTCGCCAACTACCTGGTGGCCAGGGGCGTCAAGCACGGCGATCGCGTCGCCATCATGCTCGACCCGTCCTTCGCCTTCTATGTCGGGCTGTTCGGCGCCATGAAGATGGGCGCCGTCGCGGTGCCGCTGTTCACCCTGTTCGGCGCCGACGGCTTGCGGCTGCGGGTCGACGACTGTTCGCCCAAGCTGCTGCTGACCAACGCCGAGAAGGCGCCGATCTGCCAGGGGTTGGCCGGCGTCGAGGTGGTGGTGGCCGACGATGGGTTCTTCGCCGAACTGGCCGGGTTCACGCCGCGCTATATCGTCGACACGCGGGCCGAGGATCTGGCTGCCTTCCAGTACACCTCGGGCACGACGCGCGAACTGCCGGAAGCCGTGCGCCACACCCATCGCTCGATCGTCACCCTGATGGTGGCGGCGCTGTACGGCACCGGCATCCGGCCGGGCGATCGCTATTTCTGTCCGTCGTCGCCGGCCTGGGGTCACGGGCTGTGGCACGGCACGCTTGCTCCTTTGGCGCTGGGCATCACCACCGGCACCATCTCGGGCCGGTTCGATCCGTTGCGGCTGATGCAGGCGCTGCAGGATTTCAAGATCACCAACCTGTCGGCCGCCGCCACGCATTACCGCATGATGAAGAATTCCGGCGCGGCGCAGAATTATCGCTTCTGCATCGAGAAGCTGTCCTTCACCGGCGAGCCGGTCGACAGCGAGACGCGCAAATTCGCCGAGGCCAGGTTCGGCGCGCCGCTCTGCAGCATCTACGGCACCACCGAGATCGGCGTCATCCTGGTCGACTATCCCGGCGCCAAAGACCACAAGGTCAAGCCCGACTCCTTGGGCAAGCCGATCCCCGGCGCGCGCATCGAGGTGCAGGATTCCGAGGGCCGGCCGTGCCCGCCCGGCACGATCGGCGAGATCAAGCTGTGGCGGCGCGGCGAATGGTTCCCGACCAAGGATCTCGGCCGCATCGACGAAGACGGCTATTTCTATCACGCCGGCCGGGCCGACGACGTGATCATCTCGGCCGGCTGGACCATGAGTTCGGTCGAGATCGAGAACGCCATCCTCAAGCATCCCGACGTGCGCGAGGCCGCCGCGATCGGCGTGCCCGATGCCACGCGCGGCCAGGTGGTCAAGGCGTTCGTGGTGTCGGCGCGTTCGGGCGACGAGGCTTTCGCCAAGGAGATCCAGGAGCTGGTGCGCAACCGGCTCAGCCAGCACGAATATCCGCGCCAGGTGGCGTTCGTCGCCGAGCTGCCCAAGACCCCGGCCGGCAAGGTCAACCGCAAGGTGCTGCGCGATCGCGAGCGCGCCGCCGCCTGAGCGGCGACGAGTGTATCTGTGCCGCATATTTTTCGGCGCCGGCCGCCGGCGCCGCGGCCGATGTCTTTGCCGGTCGTCGAAAGGAATCGCGGGCATCGGTCGGCGGCCAGACCCGCCCTGCCACACCGCCGCCAGTCATGAACCTCTCGACCGGCTTTCCCCCGATGCGGCAATATCAACCATCGGTGGTTCCGGAAGCGTGCCGCAGGCGGTCGTGCCGGCGCGCTTGCAAGCCGGAGAACGGGGCGCGTAGTATTCCACGCCCCATGACCGGACAGTCGATTCCAGTGCGCCGCTTCGCCTTGCCGCCATGCCACCAGCCAAGCGTCGGCGCGCACCATCGGGCGCAGCCCGCGCCATGAAACACTCCGCACGCGAGATCGCCGATTTGTTCGACAAGCCGGGCCACCTGATCCGTCGCGCCCACCAGATCTCGGTGGCGGCGTTCGAGCAGGCCGCCGCGCCGTTCAAGATCACCGGGCCGCAGCACGTCATCATGACGACGCTCTACAAATGTCCCGGCGTCGACCAGACCGCGCTGGCCGGCATGGTGGCGCTCGACAAGGTCACCACCGGCGACATCGTCATGCGGCTGGAGCAGCGCGGCCTGGTGCGGCGCACGCGCTCGACCCGCAACCACCGCTCGCGCGCCGTGTCGCTGACCGCCGCCGGACGCAGAATGTTGCTGGACATGCAGTCGGTTGTCGAAAGCTCCAAGGAGGAGATCCTGCACAACCTGTCCGAGCGCGAGCGTACGGCGCTGATGCGGCTGCTGCGCCGGCTGATCGGCGCCGACAAGCCGCCGGTTCTGGTCGAGATGCCGGCCAAGCCCGCGGCCCGCCTCAAGAAATCCGCTCGCTCGGATTGAGGCCTGGCGCGGCATCGGCGCCCGTTCGGAATAAAACTAAGACGCAATTGACAAGCGCGGGACCGGATGGCTACCTTTGTGAGTAAGTATACGAACTGACAAAGCGCGCCAGCCGACCAGCCCGCCCGCCGGTGGCCCGCGCCCATGATGGAGTGCGCAACGTGACGGCCAACGGCAGCAATGGCATGGCGGACAAGGAAATTCTGGCCGACGTTCAGGGCATCCGCGTGCCGCTGGAGCGCGCGCGTCACCTGCCATCCTATTTCTACACCTCGCCCGAGGTGTTCGAGATCGAGAAGAACCGGCTGTTCTACCAGGACTGGCTGTGCGTCGGCCGCGCCGAGGAGATCGCCAAGCCCGGCGACTATTTCACCTTCAAGGTGATCGACGAGCCGATCGTGGTGTGCCGCAACCGCCAGGGCGAGGTCGCCGCCTTCTCCAACACCTGCGCCCATCGCGGCGTCGAGGTGGCCAAGGGCGCCGGCAATACCCGCGCTTTCGTCTGCCCCTATCACGCCTGGAGCTACGACCTCGACGGCAAGCTGATCGGCGCCTCGCATATGGCCCAGGCCGAAGGCTTCGACGTCGGCTCGTGCCGCCTGCCGAAGCTGCCGGTCGGGCAGTGGGGCGGCTGGATCTTCGTCAGCCTGGCCGACCAGCCGCTGCCGTTCGAGCAGTATATCGGCCGCTTCGATCGCGAGTTCGCCTTCCTGCACCCGGAGCAATGCCGGCTGGCCACGCGCATCGTGTTCGATCTTGATTGCAACTGGAAATTCGTGGTCGAGAATCTGTTCGACGTCTACCACGCCAAGGTGGTGCACGCGAAATCCTTCGGCAAGTACCGCGACGACGTCGACTATTTCGCCACCGCGCGCGGCCAGGATTCGACCATCGGCTACTACAACTCCGCTGCGCTGGTGCCCGGCGGCAAGAGCCTGTTCGGCAACATGCCGTGGCTGGCCGACAAGCCGCCGACCTTCGCCTGCCTGGGCCACCTGCCGCCCAATCTGCAGATGTTCGGCCGCTGCGACGCCATCGTCACCGACACGATCTGGCCGGTGACGCCGGAAAAGACGCGGCTGCTGCTGCATGTGCTGTTTCCCGAGGCGGTGTTCCAGGATCCGGCCTTCGAGGACAAGCTCAAGGTCTATCGCGACTTCCAGACCCAGGTGATCGAGGAGGACCGCGAGCTGGTCAATTCGCTGCAGAAAGGCGCCCATTCGCGCAAGTTCCGGCCCGGCCGCATGTCGTATCTCGAGCACGGCGTCTACAACGTCATCAACTATCAGATCGACCGCATCTACGGCGATCTGCGCGGGCGCGTTTAGCGGGCGTTTCGGCAGGGTCCGCCGAGCCAGGGAAAGTCGAGGGCGGAAACGGCGTGTCGCGGGCCGTCGCGTACAATCAAACAGGCGCCTATAGCGCCGCAACAACAGGGATGGCAAAGATGTCGCAGAATCTGATCACACGCCGCCGGCTGCTGGGCGCGGCCGGCGCCGGCGCCTTCGCGGCGACCTTCGGCACCAATTTCCCGCTGCGCGCCAACGAGCCGTTCCGCATCGGCGCGCTCAATCCGGTGACCGGCGCCGGCAGCCTGTACGGCGCCGGCATGCAGAAGGCGATCCAGTTCTCGGCCGACGAAGTCAATGCGGCGGGCGGCGCCGGCGGCCGTATGCTGGAAGTCTATACCGAGGACGACCAGACCCAGCCCGATGCCGGCGTGCTGGCGGCCAAGCGCCTGATCGAGGTCAAGAAGGTGCACGCCATCATGGGCACCTGGTCGTCCGGCGTGGTGCTGGCGGTGATGCCGATCCAGGAAGCCGCCAACGTCATCCACATGACCAGCGGCGGCGCCAGCCAGATCACCACCGAAGACAAGAAGGACCTGGTGTTCCGCTTCTCGACCACCGGCCAGCGCTCCGGCGCGGCGATCGCCCAGATCCTGGCCAGGCAGGGGGTCAAGCGCGTCGCCACCATGGCTTTCAACAACGCCTCCGGCCGCGACATCGTCGCCGGCGCCAAGGCGGCGTGGGAGAAGATGGGCAACAAGCTGGTGGGCGAGGTGATCTACGAGCCCAACCAGCCCAGCTACCAGTCCGAACTGCAGAAGGCGCTGGCCGGCGATCCCGAAGTCATCATCCTGGGCGCCTATGTGCCGGACACCACCCTGATCGTGCGCAGCGCCTTCCAGCTCGGCTCCAAGGTGCGCTTCATCGGTCCGGGCTACGCCGTCAACGCCAAGCTGGTGCAGTCGCTGGGCGCGGAAGCCACCGAGGGGCTGATGGCGGTCGACTACGTCTCGGCGCTGGACAACGCCGCCTACAAGCATTTCGCCGAGCGCTACAAGGCGGTGGTGGGCGGTGCCGAGGGCGACGACTTTTTCGCCGCCTGCGCCTACGACATGGTGCAGGTCACGGCACTGGCGATCGAGGCGGCGCAGGGCGCGACCGACAATTTCAAGATCGTCGCCAAGCTGCGCGAGGTGGCCAACCCGCCGGGCGAGACGGTGTCCGGCTTCGCCCAGGGCAAGGCGCTGCTCAAGGCCGGCAAGAAGATCAATTACGAGGGCGCCGGCGGCCCGATCGACTTCGACGAGAACGGCGACGTGCGGCCGCTGTTCAAGCTGTCGACCTTCAAGGGCGGCAAGCTGGAATTCCGCGAAATGATCGCCCTCTAAGGCGCGGGATTCGCTCGCGATCGGCGTCGGCGTGCTGGCGCGGGCCCCAACCGGGCCGTTGCGTGTATGCTGGGATCGATCATGACCACGGTGCTGTTCTTCAATCTGCTGCTCAACGGGCTGATCCAGGGATTCATCATCGGTCTGGCGGCGCTGGCGCTCAACATGGTGTTCGCCGTGGCGCGTTTCCCCAACGCCGCCACCGGCGACATCATGACGGCCGGCGCCTATGCCGGCATCGCTGCCCAGAGCCTGGGCATAGCCAGCACCGTGCTGCAATTCGTCGTCGCCATCCTGGCCGGGATGACGATCTGCCTGGCGATGTACGGGCTGGTGTTCCGCAAGCTGCAGGGCCGCTCCCTGCTGGCCGCCATGCTGGCCTCGATCGGCATCGCCTTCGTGATCCGCGCCGCCATCTTCCTGCTGGCCGGCCCCGAACAGCAGGTGTTCCAGATCCCGCTGGAGCGGGCCGTCCTGGTGCATGGCGTGGCGCTGCAGCCCAACACGCTGCGGCTGGGGCTGACGGCGATCGCCTGCATGGCGGCGGTGTTCATGGTGCTGCACCTGACGCCGATCGGCCGGCGCATGCGCGCGGTGGCCGACAATCCCACGCTGGCGCGGGCCGGCGGCATCCGCATCGAGCGGGTGATGATGGCGATGTGGGCGCTGGCCGGCGCGGTATGCGGCGTGGCCGGCATGGTGCTGGGCATCAACACCGTGGTGCTGCCGGAGGCTGGCTGGAACGTGCTGCTGCCGGCCTTCGCCGCCGCGGTGCTGGGCGGCGTCGGCAGCCCGGTCGGCGCCATCGTCGCCGGCGTGGCGCTGGGCGTGGCGCAGGAGCTGTCGACGCCGTTCGTCGGCTTCACCTACAAGATCGCGCTGTCCTTCGTGGTGCTGATCGTGATCCTGGCGGTGCGGCCGCGCGGCCTGTTCGGCGCGGCCAGCAGGGTGCGCTGATGCTGGGCTATCTCGCCGCCATCGCCATCGTCGTCGGCATCTACGCCCTGCTGACCCTGGGGCTGAACCTGCAGTTCGGCTTCACCGGGCTGATCAATTTCGGCCATGTCGGCTTCTTCGCCATCGGCGCCTACGGCTCGGCGCTGCTGACCCTGCACGGCGCGCCGTTCGTGGGCGGCTTCGCCGCCGCCATGATCCTGGCGGCGCTGGCTGCCTTGCCGCTGGGCCTGCTGGCGATCCGCCTGCGCGACGATTATCTGGCCATCGTCACCTTGGGCTTTGCCGAGATCGTGCGCCTGGTGATCCAGAGCGAGCAGGAACTGACCGGCGGCGTGCAGGGGCTGAGCGGCATTCCCCGGCCGTTCGGCCAGTTGGGCGTGGGCCAGGCCGAATGGGCCTATCTCGGCCTGGTGCTGACGCTGGATGCGCTGGCGATCGGCGCCGTGGTGCTGCTGACGCGCAGCCCGTTCGGCCGGCTGATCAAGGCGGTGCGCGACGACGAGGTGGCGGTGCAGTCGCTGGGCAAGGATCCGGTCGGCGTGAAGATCCGCGTCTTCATGGTCGGCGCCAGCCTGGCCGGGCTGGCCGGCGCGCTCTACGCCCATTACATCACCTATTTGTCGCCCGACCAGTTCATCCCGCTGATCACCTTCTATGTGTGGATGGCCATGATCATCGGCGGCACCGGTCGGATCGGCGGCACCTTGCTGGGCGCCGGCATCCTGGTGCTGATCCTGGAAGGCACCCGCTTCGTGCAGGACATCGTGCCGGGCAGTTTCGGCCCGGAAATGGCCAGCATCCGGCTCGGCCTGATCGGCCTGTGCCTGATCCTGTTCGTGCTCTACCGGCCGCAGGGCCTGATCGGCGACAAGGCGCAGCGATGAGCCTGCAGGTCGCCAATGTCTCCAAGTCGCTGGGTGGCCTGCGCATCCTGCACGACGTGTCGCTCGAAGTCCCTGCAGCCGGGCTGGTCGGGCTGATCGGCCCCAACGGCGCGGGCAAGAGCACCCTGTTCGCCGTGATCAGCGGCTTCGAGCCGGCCGAGACCGGCAGCGTCGCCTTCGAATCGCAATCGCTGGGCGGGCTGTCGCCGCAGGCCCGCGCCCGGCGCGGCATCATGCGCACCTTCCAGGTGCCGCGGCCTTTCGCCTTCCTGTCGGTGCGCGAGAACCTGGCGGTGGCGGCGCCCGACCAGCGCGGCGAGCGGCTGATCAACGCCTTCGTGCCCCGGGCCGGGCTGCGCCGCGAGCAGGCCGCCATAAGCGACAAGGCGGATGAGGTGATGGCGCTGCTCAACCTCGGCGCCGTCGCCGAGCTGCCGGCCGGCCAGCTTTCCGGCGGCCAGCGCAAGCTGCTGGAGCTGGGCCGCATCCTGATGTCCGATCCGCGCATGATCCTGCTCGACGAGCCCTTCGCCGGCGTCAACCCGGTGCTGTACCAGGAGATCGCCGACCGCATCCTGGCGATCAACCGGCGCGGCGTCGGCTTCCTGATCGTCGAGCACAACATCGCCGTGCTGAGCCGCATGGTGCGCCATCTCTACGTGCTGGACCGCGGCCGCATGCTGGCCGACGGCGTGCCGGGCGCGGTGCTGAAGGACGAGGCGGTGCGCGAGGCCTATATCGGGGGTCGCGCATGAGCTTGCTGGCGGTCGACGGCCTGGTGGCCGGCTACAGCGAGGTCGACATCATCACCGGCATCGCGCTGACTGTGGCGCCGCGGGAGATCGTCACCATCGCCGGCACCAACGGCGCCGGCAAATCGACCCTGGCCAAGGCCATCATGGGGCTGGTGCCGCGCTGCCGCGGCCGCGTCGAGTTCGGCGGCCGCAATCTGATCGGCCAGCGGCCGGAAGACCGTATCCGCGCCGGCATCGCCTATGTGCCGCAGGTCGAGAACGTCTTTCCCTCGCTCACCGTGCTGGAGAACTTGCTGGTGGTCGAGGGCATCAAGGACCGCCGCGCCCGTGCGGCGGAGATGTTCGACTTGTTCCCCGCCCTGGCCGAGCGCCGCCGGGTGCGCGCCGAGGTGCTGTCGGGCGGCGAGCGCCAGCAGCTTGCCTTCGCCCGGGCGCTGATGAGCCGGCCGCGCATGATGCTGCTGGACGAGCCCACCGCGGCGCTGTCGCCCAGCCTGGCCGGGCAGGTATTCGGCCACATCAAGCGGCTGCCGGCGCTGGGCGTGGCGGCGCTGATCATCGAGCAGCGTGCCCGGCAGAGCCTGGAGATCAGCGACCGCGGCTACGTGCTGGACGCCGGCAAGGCGGTGATGGATGGGCCGGCCGACCGGCTGCTGGCCGATCCGCAGATGACGGATCTTTATCTGGGCGCTGCCTGAAGCGGCGCGATCGGGGCGTCGCAACAGGCGGCGCGGGAGGTATTGCCATGGTGCGATTGTCGAACAATGCCGGGCTGCAGCGCGGCGCCGCCGCTCTCGTGGCCGATCACATGGGCGTGGCCGCCGGCGAAAGCGTGCTGATCACTGCCGACACCGCCTCCGACATGGCGGCGGTCGAGGCGGTGCTGACCGCCGCCCATCGCCAGGGCGCCCGGCCGATAGTGGCGCTGATCCCGCAACTGCCGTTCCAGGGCAAGCTGGCCGATCCCTATCTGCCCGGTTCGCTGTCGGGCGCGTTGCAGGATTGCGACGTGTGGATCGACATGACGCATCCCTTCATCGCCGGCTCCGACGCCCACGACAAGGCGATGAAGGGCAACCGGTTGCGCGGCCTGGGCGCCGGCGGGCTCGATTCGTCCGGCCTGGCGCGGCTCTACGGCGCGGCCGATCTCGACGGCCTGTTCGCGGTGCAGTCGGCGCTCGACCGGCTGATCGTCGACTCGGCCGGCAAGACCTGCCGCCTGACCGACGATCTGGGGACCGATGTCAGCTTCGTGCTGGCGCCGGGCGGCCAGCCCAAGAAGCGCCGCGCCCAGGGGCCGGGCATGAACACCATTCCCGGTTCGGTGGTGATGCTGCCCGAGCTGAAAAGCGTGCGCGGCACCATCCGCCTGGTCGCCGCCATGCACGAATACTATACGGCGCTGCAGCGGCCGCTGACCCTGGAGGTGGACGGCCAGATCCAGCGCATCGTCGAAAGCGGGCCGGATGCCCGGTTGCTCGACCGCGCCCTGCGCCGCGCCGGGCGCGGCGGTTACGGCTACGTCATCCATTTTTCGATCGGCTTGCATCCGGCCGCCCGCTTCACCGGCAAATGCTTCGTCGAGGACATCCGCACGATCGGCGCCAACGCCATCGGTCTGGGCATGCCGTGGTGGGAGCCGGGCGGCGGCGAGAACCATCCCGACGGCGTGGTGCTGCGCCAGTCCCTGGCGATCGACGGCCAGGACGTGCTGCGCGACGGGCTGATCGTGTGGCCCGACGAGCTGGCGTCGCAGGCCGCGGCCTTGTTGCCGCGATTCGACTGAGCCCTTCCATCATCAAGAGGCGTCTGCAGCCATGATCTCCTATCCCATCGCCATCGGTTCGACCCTCACCCGCCTGTTCGCCGCCGGCACAGACGGCCCGCCAGTGGTGCTGGTGCATGGCCTGACCTCGCGCGCCGACCGCTGGCGCCACAACATGGATGCGCTGGCGGCGGCCGGCTATCGCGTCTACGCCCCCGACTTGCCGGGCCATGGCTTCGCCGCCAAGTCGGCCGATTTCAACCATTCGACGCCGGGCTATGCCGATTTTATCGTCGGCCTGCTCGACCATATCGGCGCCGAGCGCGCCACCCTGGTCGGCACCTCGCTGGGCGGCCATGTGGTGGGCGCGGTGGCGGCCAGGCAGCCGCAGCGCATCGACAAGCTGGTGATGATCGGCAGCCTGGGCCTGCAGCCGGTCACGGCCGACAAGGTGCAGCGCAGCGCCGCCGGCCTGGCCGATATGCGCCCCGAGGCGATGCGGGCGCGGCTGCTGACCGTGTTCAGCGATCCGCGCCACGTCACCGACGATCTGGTGCACGAGGACGTGGCGGTCAACACCTCGCCCGGCGCGGCGGAGAGCTTCGCGCGCTTCCTGGATTATTTCCGCACCGGCTTCAACGACGATCTGGTGCTGGACCGGCTGGCCGCGCTGCAGGACCGCTTCCCGCTGCTGCTGCTATGGGGCGAGGAGGACAAGTCGGTGCCGGTCGAGATCGGCCGCGCCGCGCACCAAGCCCTGCCGCGATCCCGCCTGGTGGTGTTCAAGAACGCCAGCCACACGCCCTATTGGGAGCATCCTGGGCTGTTCAATCGCACCCTGCTGGAATTCCTGCGCGGCGACACCGCGGCGCGGGCCGAGGAGCGCTCGGCGGCCTAGATCGGCGGGCGGCCATTGCCCGACCGCTATCGCCCGACCGCTATCACCCGACCGGGCGGTCGGGTTTGCATTCCGCGGCCGATGCGGCGATCCTCACGTCAGCCAAGACGTCCGAGGAACGCCCCATGCCCAATGGCGCCAATGACCGCCCCGATCTGCTGATCCGCCACGCCACCGTCGCCGACGGCACCGGCGCTCCGCTCTACGAGGCCGATGTGGCGGTGCGCGGCGGCCGCATCGCCGCCATCGGCAAGCTGACGCAGTCGGGCCGGGAGGAGATCGACGCGCGCGGTCTGCTGCTGACGCCCGGCTTCGTCGACATCCACACCCATTACGACGGCCAGGCGATCTGGGATTCGCGGCTGGCGCCGTCGAGCTGGCACGGCGTCACCACCGTGGTGATGGGCAATTGCGGCGTCGGCTTCGCCCCGGCGCGCCGCGCCGATCGCGAGCGGCTGATCGCGCTGATGGAAGGCGTCGAGGACATTCCCGGCATCGCCCTGCATGAGGGCCTGGACTGGCAATGGGAATCCTTCGCCGACTATCTCGACACGCTGGAGCGGCGGCCACGCGACATGGATGTCTGCGCCCAGTTGCCGCACGCGCCCTTGCGGCTCTATGTAATGGGCGAGCGCGCGGCGCGGCTGGAGCCGGCCACCGAGCAGGACATCGCCGCCATGCGCCGCCTCACGGCGGCAGCGATGCGCGCCGGCGCCATCGGCTTCTCGACCTCGCGCACCTTGAACCATCGCTCCAGCTCGGGCGACAGCACCTTCTCCCTGCGCGCCAGCGAGGCGGAGCTGCGCGGCATCGCCCAGGGCCTGCGCGAGGCGGGCAGCGGCGTGATCGAGTTCATCTCCGACTGGGACACGCCCAGCCTCGATGTCGAGTTCGCCATGGTCGATCGCGTGGTGCGCCAGGCCGGCCGGCCGTTCTCCTTCTCGCTGGCCGAGCGCCACGCCACGCCGCAGGTCTGGCGCGAGCTGCTGGCGCGCACCGCGGCGGCGGTGGAAGCGGGCCTGCCGATCAAGGGCCAGGTGGCGCCGCGCGCGGTCGGCGTGCTGATGGGCCTGCAATGCAGCCGCAACCCGTTCTCCGACCATCCGGCCTACAAGGAAATCGCCGCCAAGCCGCTCAGCGAGCGGCTGGCCATCATGCGCGATCCGGCGTTCCGCGCCCGGCTGCTGGGCCAGCGCAAGGTCGATAGCGGCGATCCGATCGCCCGCCGGCTGGAGCATTTCGACATGATCTTCCCGCTCGGCAACCCGCCCAACTACGCGCCGCGCGCCGAGGATTCGATCGCCGCCGAAGCGGCGCAGCTGGGTCGCGCGCCGCAGGACGTGGCCTACGACCGCCTCATCGCCCATGACGGGCGCGACTTCCTGTTCACGCCGATCGCCAACTATCGCGCCCACAATCTCGATGTCTGCCGGGAGATGCTGCAGAGCCCGCACACCTTGGTCGGGCTGGGCGACGGCGGCGCCCATGTCGGCTTCATCTGCGACGGCGGCTATCCGACCTTCCTGCTGAGCTACTGGGGCCGCGACGCCGGCGCCGCCAAGCTCGACCTGGCCGGGCTGGTCAAGCGCCAGACGCACGACACGGCCCGCGCCGTCGGCCTCGCAGATCGCGGCACCATCGCGCCCGGCATGAAGGCCGATCTCAACCTGATCGATTTCGACCGGCTCGACGCCGGCCTGCCCTATATGGCGTCCGACCTGCCGGCCGGCGGCAACCGCCTGCTGCAGCGCGCCACCGGCTACGTGGCGACAATCGTGTCCGGCGCCGTCACCTATCGCGACGGCGAGCCGACCGCGGCGCTGCCGGGACGGCTGGTGAGGGCGGGAAAGACGAAAGCGTGAGCGGAGTCAGGCCTCGGCCGCATCGCGGATCGATGCCAGCGCCGGTGCCAGCAGCGCGGCATCGTGATCGGCGGCGTAGACCATATAGGCCGGCAGGGCGAATTCCGGCGCCCACTTCACGCGCCGCAGCCTTCCTTCGTCGAAATAGGACTGGACCAGCCGCAGCGGGAAATAGCCCGCGCCGCCATGCTGCAGGATATGCGTCAGGCCGAGCCAGCCGATATTGACGGTCAGGGCAGGGCCGACGAAGCCGGAGAAGGTGGCGCTGTGCCTGGCGTAGAATTCCGGCCCCCAATCGACCTGCACGTAGCCGGCGCCGAGATCGGCCTGGCGCAGCTCCTCGGTCGACGCCAGCACCAGCTTCTCCTCGAACAGCGCCTCGACCTTGAGGCCCGGCCGGCTTTGCGGCGTGTACATCACGGCGATGTCGAGCCGGCCTTCCATCAGCGCCTGCATCAATTCCACATCCAGGCCGATCTCGGCGCGGATGGCGATATCGGGCATGGTCTGCTGCATCAGCGGCAGCCAGCGCAGCAGCAGGCCCTCCCACAGGCCGAAGCGGCCGCCGACGGTCAGCGCGCCGCGAAAGCCGCGCGGCACGCCGACGTCGTGGCGCGCCTGCTCGACCGTGCGGACGATCGTGCCGGCGTGCTTCTGGAACTGCTTGCCGGCCGCGGTCAAGGTGGCGCCCGCCTTGTTGCGCACGAACAGGGTGCAGCCCAAGTGCTGCTCCAGCGTATGGATGCGCGCGCTGATGGTCGATTGCGTGACGTGAAGCCGTTCCGCCGCGCCGATGAAATTGCCGGCGCTGACCACGGCCAGAAAGGTGCGGGCCAGTTCGCTGTCCATGTCGTGCCGCCTTGCTGTGTCTTTCGATTTAATATCGAAAAACACGATTTGTAATGTTAATAAATTTCGTTTGTCAAATATATAGCCGGTTCATAGCTTTTCAAACGCGGCCGCCCCCTCTAGCCGCCCCGATGGTGGTTCGGCCTTCGCGACACGCCATCGGGCACTTTGTCGAGTTCCGTCCATCGTCGAGCCGTACCCATGTCAATCGTCGCATCGCCTCCGCCTCATGTCCTCGACGCCCCGAAAGCCGAGGTCGCCATGGCGACGATTGTCCGACCACCGCAACGCCGGACGCTGCGCGCCCGAGCCGGTGAGTCGGATTGCAGGGGTGCCGGCGATGCTTCGCCCCGGAGGAGGCCATCATGAGTCTGGCTCGCGCCGCCGACGACGGCATGCCGCATCCGCATCACGCCGCGCCCCATCCGATGGGCTGGCGCCGCTGGGTCTATTCCACCAACCACAAGGATATCGGCACGCTGTACATCGTGCTGTCGATCGCCTGCGGCCTGCTGGGCAGCCTGCTGTCGGTGGCGATGCGCGCCGAGCTGGCCGAGCCGGGCATGCAGATCTTCGCCGACGCGCAGTTCTTCAACGTCGTGGTGACGGCGCACGGGCTGATCATGATCTTCTTCGTGCTGATGCCAGCGCTGATCGGCGGCTTCGGCAACTGGCTGGTGCCGCTGCTGATCGGCGCGCCCGACATGGCGTTCCCGCGCCTCAACAATATCAGCTTCTGGCTGCTGGCCGGCTCGTTCCTGCTGCTGGTGTCGTCGGTGTTCCTCGGCACCGGGGCGGGCACCGGCTGGACGCTCTATCCGCCGCTCAGCAGCGCCGGCCAGCCCGGCCCGTCGGTCGATTTCCTGATCCTGGCGCTGCACCTGGCCGGCGCCTCGTCGATCCTGGGCGCGATCAACCTGATCACCACCATCTTCAACATGCGCGCGCCGGGCATGACCCTGCACCGCATGCCGCTGTTCGTATGGAGCATGCTGGTCACGGCGTTCATGATCATCGGCGCGCTGCCGGTGCTGGCCGGCGCCATCACCATGCTGCTGACCGACCGCAACTTCGGCACCCATTTCTTCGATCCGGCCGGCGGCGGCGATCCGCTGCTGTACCAGCACCTGTTCTGGTTCTTCGGCCACCCCGAAGTCTACATCATGATCCTGCCGGCCTTCGGCATCATCAGCCACGTGGTCTCGACGTTCGCGAAGAAGCCGGTATTCGGCTACATGGGCATGGTCTACGCCATGATCGCGATCGGCGGCATCGGCTTCGTGGTGTGGGCGCACCACATGTTCACGGTCGGCCTCAATGTCGACACGCGCGCCTATTTCTCGGCCGCCAGCATGGTCATCGCCGTGCCGACCGGCATCAAGATCTTCAGTTGGATCGCCACCATGTGGGGCGGCTCGATCCAGTTCAAGACGCCGATGCTGTTCGCCTGCGGGTTCATTTCGGTGTTCACTATCGGCGGCGTCACCGGCGTGGTACTGGCCAATGCCGGCGTCGACGAATTGCTGCAGGACACCTATTACGTGGTGGCGCATTTCCACTACGTGATGTCGCTGGGCTCGGCCTTCGGCATCTTCGCCGGCTTCTATTTCTGGGTCGGCAAGATGTCCGGCCGGCAATATCCGGAGCGGCTGGGCAAGCTGCATTTCTGGCTGACTTTCATCGGCGTCAACATCACCTTCTTCCCGATGCACTTTCTCGGCCTTGCCGGCATGCCGCGCCGGGTGGTCGACTACCCGAATGCCTTCGCCGACTGGAACCTGGTGGCGTCGATCGGCAGCTATATCTCGCTGGCCGGGTTCGGCGTGTTCCTGATCGTGGTGTGGCGCACCTTCGCCGCCGGCAAGCCCTGCCCGGCCAATCCCTGGGGCGAGGGCGCCAAGACCTTGGAATGGTCGCTGTCCTCGCCGCCGCCGTTCCACAGCTTCGAAAGCATTCCCGACCTGCGCATGGCCGGCGGCGAGCCGGCGGAATGACGATGGCCCGGGGGGCTCCCGGTCGTCGGGCCGGGCGGGTCCATGATATGGACCGCTTCGCCCTCGATCGGGATGCGGGCGGCAAGTCGTGACCGGCGCGGCCGGCCAGCGACCCATCCGCCGCGCGCGGCAACTGGCGGTGCTGGCCTATGCCTTCCGGCCGATGTTTCTGGCCGCCGGCAGCTGGGCGATCGTCGCGCTCGCCCTGTGGCTGGCGATGGTCTTCGGCTATCTGCGGCTGCCCACGCTTTTCGATCCGCTCTCCTGGCATATCCACGAGATGCTGTTCGGCTTCGCGATGGCGGCGGTCGCCGGCTTCCTGCTGACCGCCATCCCGAACTGGACCGGCCGGCTGCCGGTACGCGGACTGCCGCTGGCCGGACTGGCCTTGCTGTGGCTGCTGGGCCGTCTCGCCTGCCTGGTCTCGGCCGTCCTGCCGTCCTGGCTTGCCGTGATGGCCGACCTTGCCTTTCCCGCGACCCTGCTCGGCGTCGCCGCGCGGGAGATCGTTGCCGGAAGGAATTGGCGCAATCTGCCGATGACCGCGCCCCTGGCCATCTTCGTCATCGCCGATCTGCTGATGCATCTGGAGGCGCTCGGCTGGCCGATCCCGGCCGCGTTCGACTGGCCGATCCCGGCCGGGCTGGGCTGGCGGCTGGGGCTGGCCGCGCCCGTCATCCTGATCGCGGCGGTCGGCGGCCGCATCATTCCCAGCTTTACGCGCAACTGGCTGCTGCGACGCAAAACCTCGCATCTGCCCGCGCCGCATCTGCCCGCGCCGCATGGCCCGCTCGACACGGCCGCGCTGGTCGCCCTGGCGATCGCCTTCGTGGCCTGGGCGCTCCTGCCCGGGCATCGCATCGCCGGCGCGTTGCTGATCGGCGCCGCCCTGCTGAATGCCATCCGCCTCAGCCGCTGGGCCGGGCTGGCGAGCTGGCCCGAGAAGCTGCTGTTCATCCTGCATGTCGGCTATGGCTGGGTGGCGGCGGGCACCTTGCTTCTCGGCCTCTCGATCTTCGATCTCGGCGTGCCGGTATCCGCCGCGGTCCACGCGCTGACGGCAGGGGCGATCGCCGTCATGGTTCTCGCGGTGATGCCGCGCGTGACCCTGGGGCATACCGGGCGCGACCTGGTGGCCGGCCGCGCCACCATCCTGGTCTTCGTTCTGGCCAATGCTGCGGCGCTGGCGCGCGTCTGCGCCTCATGGCACGCCGAATTGGCGACCTTGCTGCTGCCGGTCGCCGGCTCGTTGTGGATCGCCGCCTTCGCCCTGTTCGAGCTTGTCTACGGGCCGATGCTGCTGACGCGCAAACCCGCCCGGTCCGGACCATCGCCCTGACCGCGTCGCCCGCGCCGTGTCGACGCTCCGGCGCCCCTCAGATCTCCACGTCGCCGGCCAGCAGGCGCTGGGCGATGGTGCGGGCCAGGATCTCGTTGGTGCCGTCGGCGATGTTGATGATGCGCGCATCCTGCCAGGCCTGCGCCAGCCCGACTTCGTTGGTCAGGCCCATGCCGCCATGCACCTGCATCGCCCGGTCGATCGCCTTGAGCGCCACCTGCACCGAATAGGCCTTGGCCATCGACAGCTCCTTGACCGCGCGCTCGCCGCGGTCCAGCAGCATCGCCGCGTTCAGCCCCAGCAGGTGGGCGGCGTGCAGCTCGGTGGCGGATTGCGCCAGCGGGAAGCTGACGCCCTGGTAGTCGGCGATGGCGTGGCCGAAGGCCTGGCGCTGTTTGGCGTAGTCCAGCGCCTTCTCCAGCGCCCAGCGCCCCTGGCCGACCGCGCGCGCGGCGTTGTACACCCGGCCCAGCGACACGCCCAGCAGCGCCACCTTGAAGCCCTCGTCGACCGCGCCGACCACCTGCCACGGCTCGACCGCGAGGTCTTCCATCACGATGGCGCCTTCGTGGCCACCGACATGGCCGAACAGCTTGACCACGCTCTCGACCGTAAACCCCTTGGCCGAAGTGGGGACCAGGAAGCCGGTGATGCCGCCCGCCTTGCGCGCGGCGCGCTCGGGATCGGTGATGGCGAACACGATGCACCAGTCGGCGGTCGGCGCGTTGGAGGTCCACAGCTTGCGGCCGCTGATCTTCCAGCCCGCATTGGTCTTCTCGGCGCGGGTCTTGATCATGGTGGCGTCCGAGCCGGCACCCGGCTCCGACAGGCCGAAGCACATCGACTTCGTGCCGGTGACCAGCCCCTGCAGGATCTCGCCGCGCGCCCGCGCGCTGACCTGGGTCAGCACCGGGCTCGGCCCGAACGCCCAGTGCGCGATCACCCACGGCGCCAGCACCGAATGCCCGCCGCACAGATGATAGATCGCCTCCCAGGCGGCGTAGTAGGCGAGGTGGCCCAGCCCGCCGCCGCCGATCGATTGCGGCGCGCACATGGCATAGAAGCCGGCCTGGGCCGAGCGCATGCGCACCTCGCGGATCAGCTCGACCACCTCGGGTACATAGGCGCCGTCTTCGCCGTACAGCTTGCGGCCGTCGGTCAGCAGCGCGTGGTGCTTCTCCTGAAGCGGCAGCACCTCGCGCCGCACGAAACCCAGCACGCCCTCGCGCGCCAGGCGCACGTCTTCAGGCAGGTCGAAGGCGATGGCAGTCATGTGGTTCCCTCCCGGACGTCGGCCGGAGCTTACGCTAGGTCGGGGCATCGAAAGGGCGGAGAAATTTAGGGCCACTGAGCCTGGCGGGCCGTGCGGGATAGCGATGAGAACTACGTCTACGCTATTGTACTATCCTGATAGACG
>CAYWLS010000016.1:0-97986 GCA_964458605.1 uncultured Hyphomicrobiales bacterium
CGACAAGCCGCCCGTCACCAGACTTCCCCATACCAAGGACAACCTGTTGAGGCTCTACATTTAGGCACGTCGCAAAAATCACCGCCGGACTCGCGCCCAGCGGGGTCTCGTGTGCGATCACCGCGAGCGCTACGGCGTCGGGTAGGGCGAGTCGTAGTTCTTCAGGCTGGGTTCGCCCAGCCAGTCGCTCTTGTGGAATTTCATCCAGGGCAGTCGGGTCATGGTTCCTCTCGTGGTCGGGCGTAGGCTCGGGGGGCGACAGGCCGATCGCGGCTCAGCGCCGGCCGGTCGGCAGCTGGGTCAGCACCTGGGTGCGGGCGGCGTGGTAGCGGTTGCGCCACGGCTCGGAATGCCAGTCCGGCAGCAGCAGCTCGGCCGCGCGCTGGCGGGCATGGATGATGGTGGTGTGGTCGCGCCCGCCCATCGCCCGGCCGATCTGCGGCAGCGACAGTTCGGGGCACAGCTCCAGGATCAGCGCCACGGCGGCGAAGCGCGCCTGGGCCAGCGCCCGGTCGCGGCGCTGGCTGCGCAGCAGCTCGGCCGAGGTGTCGAAGCAGGCGCCCACCGCCTCCAGGATGCGCTCCAGCCGCGCCGCCGCCGCGACCTGCTGGCCCTGCGCCGCTTCCGGCTTGGGCTTGCGCACCAGCCACTCCGGCGCGGCGCTAGCGGGCGGAAGCGATCGGTCCATGGGCGGTCCTTCGCGGCGCAACGGAAAAGATCGCAACCCGGCCCGGACGCGCTCGCGTTGGCGGCGGCGCCGACCGGGCCGGGCCTGCCGCCACCGCACGCGGCGAGAGGAACCCGCGTGCGGCCGCTGGGCGCCCGGCGGGGTAACCGGGGGCGGCAGAACGGAGAAAAAAGGCCCGGCGGGCCGAAGCGCGCCGGGCCAGTCGCATCGCCCGATGGGGGAGGAGCGCCGCGGGAAGCGGCCAGGGCGACGGGGAACTCGACATATTCCCCTTATAAGAATTGCTAATAGACTCGCTCAAGCAAAAATTAAGCTTTACTTTATAAGCAATGCTTGCAGGATGCCGTCATGCGCACCTCCACCCCCGGCGGCATCGGCAAGCGGATCGGCCAGGCGATCGCCGCGCGCGGCGCCAGCCAGTCGGCCCTCGCCAAGCATCTCGGCATCACCCAGTCCGCGGTCAACCAGTGGATCGCGCGCGACAAGGCGCCCAAGCTCGACCGGCTGGAGGCGCTGGCGCAGTATCTGAGCATCAGCGCCGTGTGGCTGCTGACCGGGCGCGGCGCCATGGCCGACGACCTGCCCGGCGTCGCCGCCGCCGATGCGCCGCGGCCTGCCGAGGAGCGCCGCGCCGATATGGCGTTCGTCCCCTTGCCGCGCGGCGTGGGCCTGCGCGATCTGCCGGTCTACGGCGCCGCCGAGGGCGGCGACGGCGTGATGATCCTGGACAGCGACCCGATCGAGTACATGGAGCGACCGACCGAGCTGCGCGAGGTCAAGGGCGGCTATGCCGTCTATGTGGTCAACGATTCGATGTTTCCGGCCTACGAGCCGGGCGACAAGGTGCATGTCCATCCCGGCAAGCCGATCGCGCCAGGCAAGGACGTGCTGTTCGTGCGCGAGGAGAAGGACGGCACGCGCCATGCGCTGATCAAGCGGCTGATGCGGGTTTCCGAGCGCAGCTGGAAGGTGCGCCAGTTCAACCCCGACCAGAGCTTCGAACTGCCGCGCCGCATCTGGCAGCGCGCCTATCGCATCGTCGGCAGCACCCGCGCCGACTAGAGCAAGTCACCTCTTGACGGAATCGTTCCGGATTCCGTCAACAGGCGTGAATTTGCTCTACACTTTAGAGAGATAGAGCGGATTCACACGGTCGGAGGGAAGCGTTGCCGCGCTTCCGTCCGATCGTGCTCCGCTGTGGGCGCCGACCGGACCGGCATCCGATTTGCCGGCCGCGCGTGCCGTCGCCTCCGCAAGCGGCGCCCCCGCCCAGCTCCCTCCGCTCGGCCTCTCCGCTCAGCCCGGCTAGCCCATCGACGCGGAATCGCCCAGGCGCACGGTGCCCGGCGTCATCATCACCGCATAAACGCCCGCGCAGGGAAAATGGCCGGCATCCGCGACCGGCAGCCGGTTGTGCAGGGTCAAGGCGCGAATCACTTCGGTATCCTTGGGCAGATCGTGCTGCGCCAGGGCGGTCATCACGCAGCGCGGATCGGGCAGGACGACGACCAGCCGGGCGCTGTCGCCGAACCGCAGCTGCGAGCCGACCCAATCGTTCTCGGCAAAACCCGCTGCTGCCGTTTCGACGATCACATTCATGCGGAAGCGCCGCGCGTCGAAGCGGCTTTGCGGCCGCAGCTCGGCCAGCCGCCGCAACGTCGAGCTGGTCATCACCGATAGGGGAAAGAGGTCCTTGAAGGAACCCTCGGCCAGCGGCGACTCCATGCCGGCCTGCCTGAAAAAGGCGGCGCCCAGCTTCTGCTCGACCACCGTATCGCGGTGGCCGCCGGGGTCCACCTCGGCCACGTCCGGGTGATACTGGTCGATCGTGAAATCCTCCGGCGCCGCGCGCGCCAGCCTCACCTCGCGCCCGAAATGGGCCGACAGCACGCGGTCCGCGTCAGGCGCGTCGCTCCTCACGATATGCCCGTCCGCCAGCGTGATGCGGACTGCCGGCATTTCGCGCCCCGCTTGCGGCGGCTCGACGAAGGCCGCCTGGCAGGACAGCAGGCCAGGAAACGATTTCGCGCTCTTGGCACTGACCACCTTGCCGCTGCGCGCGTCGATCAGCCCGTAGGCGCGATCGCCCAGCACGCCCTGCGCCGTCAACGACGCTGCCTCGAGCCGTTCGCCCGCCATCGACTTGACCGGGAAGCGCCAGAGCTGGGAGACAACGCCAACAACCGCATCTTCGGCCATCACACCCTCGCTTGCCGTATCCTGGCGCCGCGCCCGAAGATCGGTCGCGGCAAAGCCCAATCCAGCATACCGGGCGGCAATGGCAGGATCGACGGCCCGGACGGGCGGCGGTCGCGCCGCCCGCGCCATCGGCGCCGGCGCGTCAGCGAAATGCCGGCAGCGGCCGGTCGCCGCAGACGATGACGGCTACTTAAGTATTGCTTATAATGCCGCCGCACCACCGCGGAGGTGTCCCCTTGTTCCTGCAGCTCCAGGCCTATTGGCGCCAGCCGGTCCCGTTCGCCCCGAGCAGCGTGATCGGCGGCGAGATCTTCACCTGCCACGACCTGGCCGACCTGGAAGCGGTGCGGCACGCGCTGGCCGGCAAGCAGGAGCCGCTGGTCTTCCGCATCGCGCGCGACGGGCCCGATATCAGCCGCAAGGCGGTCGATCTCGACGAGTTGATCGCCGAGATCGAGCACGAAGAGCGCGGCGATCGCCAGCGCTACCACCGCAGCCTGCTGCGGGCCGATATGGCCTGACCCGCGCTGCCTGCGCGCCTGCCGTTCGGCGACAGCGCAAGGCGCGTAGCGGCATCCGTGCCTTCGATTTCGCCTTAACGTGAAAGTCCGCGGATGCTGCTTTGGCCGATCGACGACAGCCGGGCGGCCCCCCTCGGTCGAGGCATTCGGCTCGCGATCGCGGAAAGATCTGCGCATTGTCGCCTCTCCGGCCAGGCCGAACCGCGAACCATCGTCGGGCTATGCCGATCTCCATCCGGCAGCTAGTTGTTGATGCGAAACCTGGGCTCGATCTCGATCGGCTGCTCCGGCCGGTCGAGCAGCAGCACCAGCCACGGCGTCGTCAGCGCCTGGGTGACGATGCGATCGCCCGGCGTCGTTTCGTCGACCACGATCGCGAAGCGATCCTGCCGCACGCCCATCGAGACGACGGCGACGCCGTAGCCGCCGGTGTTGCGCTGGCCCAGGAAGATGGCGACCGCCGACTGGCGCGCCGGATCGAAATCGGTGTCGGGCTTCTGTCCCACCGTCTGCCAGATGCGCGCCCAGCCATCGGCGTCCGTGGCGACGATCGTCGCCGGCGACTGGGCGCCGCTATGGGCTCCCTGCCACCGCTTCAGCTCCCTGGCTTGGACGGCCATCGTCGTCAGCAGCAGCAAGCCGACGCAGGCAACCGCGGCAGCGATATGACGGAGCATGCCTGTCTCCTTCGCCCTGGCGCTACGCCAGCCGATCCATGATGGACCGGCCGGATCGATTTGTATCGTGCGGCGCGCGGGCCAGGTCCGCCTGACGCCAATATGCGCCAGGCGGCTGGCCGGCCCGACCGGTCGGCCCATCCCGTCCCTCGCGCGCGGACACCACAGCGGCGGTCTTCGACGCGAACCCGGCGGCGCCGTGCGGCGCCACCGGCATGCCGCCCGCTCGCCGGCGGCGGCGGCGGCGATGTCCACCGCGCCCGTGCCATACGCCACAAGAATTTTCCGGCGCGCCTCGAATATAAATTTTTCACATGGTCCTTTCTGTCAACATGGCCGATGCCGGCGCGCGCGTCCGGCACCGCGACTTCCGATCGCCTTGGGGGAAACCATGCGCCAGTTTTGTCTCGCCGCAATCCTCGGCATCGTCGGCATGATCCTGGCCGGCATCCTGGTGCGCGTCGTCGTCGCCGGCAGCGCATCGATCGGCGACAGCTGGCTGCTGGCGGGAGCGGTGCTGCCCGTATTCGGCGTGGTGGCCGGCGCCGTGCTCTCGCATCGCCTGTCGGCCGGCCGCGATCCGTGGCCGATCGCCGGCAGGCGCCGGCGCATCCCTTTCGCCTTGCTGGGCGGCATACTGGGCGCCGCCACCTGGTATCTCTGCTACGTGACCCTCGCCGCGCAGTGGAACGGCATGGAATTCTGGTCGCTGCTGCTCGACCCGGCCGCCGTTCCGGCGCTGTCGTCGCAGCGCAACGGCACGCAGGCCGACACATCGGTCTGGATGTATATGTGGATCGGGCTCGTGGCCGGCGCCTGGGTCACCGACTCGGCCACCAGGAAGAAGTGGCTCTAGCCGCCCGCGCCGACCGCCACCCAATCGTCGACGCCGCTTCAATCCAGCCTCTCGCAGGCGAAGCGGTCGCGGATGGCGGCGTTGAAGAACGCGCCGCGCGAGGCGGCGGCGCGGAAATCGGCCGCCACCTGCGGCGGCACGCCGCGATAGCGATAGCGCCGGCCCGACACGAACACGATGTCGAGGTGGCGCGTCGTGGCGTCGTAGTCGAAGGCGCGGATCACGCTGGACGGCATGGCAGGCGCGCCTTGCGCCGCACCGGCGGCAGCGCGGCCGCCGGCGACCGGAGATCCTCCGCGCCGGCGCCGCGGCTGCCGGACCGCATGATGCCGCTGGCCGCCATGATCCTTGGCAATGACCCCGCCGCGCCCGGCGATCCCGCCGCCAATGCGAAGCTAACGCTTCTTCTTCGCCGCCTTCTTCTTGCTGCTCTTCTTCTTGCTGCTCTTCTTCTTGCTCGGCACCTTCTTGCCCTTGGCGCGCGCCTCGGACAGGCCGATGGCGATCGCCTGCTTGCGGCTCTTCACCGTGCCGCCCTTGCCGCCCGGGCCGCTCTTCAAGGTGCCCTTCTTCTCGCGACGCACGGCGCTCTCCACGTCCTTGCCCGCGCTCCTGGAATATTTTCGAGCCATCGCTTCCTCCTGCTACGGCGTTGTCGCACAAGGGCTTGAACGCGCCCTACCGCGAAAGGTTGCAGGAGACCGCTTCGAATGTTGCGCGAGGATCCGCTTCAGGGCACCAGCACCGCCGCGCCGGTGAAGCGGCCGTGGCGCAGATCGTCGAGCGCGTCGTTGGCGCGCGCGAGCGAATAGGTCGTGGCGCCGATCCGCAGGTTCATCTTCGGCGCCAAGGAGAGGAATTCGCGGCCGTCCTCGCGCGTGAGATTGGCCACCGACAGGATGTGACGCTCTTCCCACAGCAGGCGATAGGCAAAGGTCGGGATGTCGCTCATATGGATGCCGCCGCACACCACGCGGCCGCCCTTGCGCACCGCCTGCAGCGCCAGCGGCACCAGCCCGCCCACCGGCGCGAAGATGATGGCGGCGTCGAGCGGCTCGGGCGGCGGGCTTTGCGAGGAGCCGGCCCACGCCGCGCCCAGCGCGCGCGCATAATCCTGCGCCATGGCATCGCCGTCGCGGGTGAAAGCGTAGGTATCGCGGCCCTGGAAGCGCAGCACCTGGGCCAGGATGTGCGCCGCCGCGCCGAAACCGTACAGCCCGATGCGCCGGCCCGGCCCGGCGAGCTTGAGCGCGCGCCAGCCGATCAGCCCGGCGCAGACCAGCGGCGCGGTGGCGACCGGATCGGCCGCCGCATCGAGGGCGAAGACGAAGCGCGCATCGGCCAGCACGTGGCTGGCGAAGCCGCCGTCGCGGCTGTAGCCGGTGAAGCTGGGATGGTCGCACAGATTCTCGTGCCGCTCGGCGCAATAGGGACAATGGCCGCAGGCCGAACCCAGCCACGCCACCGCCACGCGCTGGCCGATCGCCGGCTCGGTTACGCCCGGCCCCTGCGCCTCGACCATGCCGACCACCTCGTGGCCCGGCACGATGGGGTAGCGCATCCCGGGCAGTTCGCCGTCCAGCACATGCAGATCGGTGCGGCACACGCCGCAGGCCTCGACCCGCACGCGGATCTCGCCCGGACCGGGAACCGGATCGGGACGCTGCTCCATCTGCAGCGGACCGCCGATGCCGTGCAGCACCATCGCTTTCATGCCGGCCTCCGTCGTGCCGCGACGGGCGCGGCGCGCGGTGGAGAGTTCAAGCCGGATCCTGCCGATCGGCAAGAGGCGGCCCTTCGCGGGAGGACAGGGGCCGGATCTGTCCGATCGGCAAGGCTCGCCAGCGGTCCGCCGGCAGGGGAACCGGTGGGGACCGGCGGAAACCGGCGGGGGAAGCGCCGATCAGGCGTCGAGCTGGCTGAGCGCCGACTTGTTGCGCAGCTCGACATGGCGGCTGAGGCCCTTGAGCCCGATCAGCCCCTCGCGCGCGAAGCGCGTCAGGGTGCGCGACACGGTCTCGATGGTCAGGCCCAGATGGTCGGCGATGTCGCCGCGCTGCATCGGCAGGTCGAAGCTCTGGCTGCCCAGCCGCTGGCTCATCTCGAGCAGGAACGAGGCCAGCTTCTCCTGCGCCGACTTGCGGCCCAGCAGCAGCAGATGCTCCTGCGCCCGCTCCAGGCTGACCAGGGTGGCGCGCAGCACCTGCTCGCGCAGCGCCGGATCGGCGCTGCCCAGCGTGTCGAGCCGGCAGCGGCGGAAGCCGATCACCACGGCATCGCCCACCGCCTCGGCGGAGAAGCGATGCGCCGCGCCGGCCTCGAGGCCGAAGATGTCGCCCGGCAGGTGGAAGGCGTCGATCTGGCGGCGGCCGTCGTCCAGCAGCTTGCTGGTACGCACCGCGCCGGAGATCACCTTGAAGAAACAGTCCGCGTCGTCGCCCTCGACATAGAGTTCCTCGCCCTTGACCAGGGCGCGCTGCAGATCGTGCGCCGGCGCGCGGCACGGCGCCGGGGACTGGGCCGGGGACTGGGCCGGGCGCTGGGTCAGACCGAGGGCGACGGCGGCGGGAACGCGATGGGCCTGGGTGGCGGCGGTATGGATCTGCATGGCGGCTCCATGGATTTGCGTTGAAGCAACCCTGCCGCTGGGGCCTTGATCTCACCATTCGGGTCTTGTGCTTAAGGGATTCTACCTAGCCCGAAAACCGCACAATTGCGCGGTTTCCGTCTCAGCCCCTGAGCGCGCGCCGCCACAGCGGCTTGAGCAGTTCCAGCCCCAGCACCAGCGCCACGCAGCAGCACAGCGCCGCCGCCAGCGCCACCGCATCGGGCAGGGCGAAGCCGAACAGCGCGCGCGCCGGCGGCCAGGCCAGCGCCAGGCCCAGCACCGCGGCCACGCCGCCCAGCAGCACCCACAGCGCGCGGTTGGGCCGCAGCAGCGCCGTCAGCAGCGAGGCGGAGAAGCTGCGATTGACGAAGATCAGCCCGACATTGCAGCTCACCAGAGTGAGGAACAGCAGCGCGCGCAACTGCTCCACCGGCATCTGCCGCGCCAGGCCGAAAGCCAGCATCGCCGCCACCGCGCCCAGCGCCAGCAGGCCCTGCAGCACGCTCCAGCCGATCATCGCGCCCGACAGCAGGCGGCTGTCGGGCCGGCGCGGCGGGCGCGCCATGACGTCGCGCTCGCCGGCCTCGGCCTCGAACACGATCGAGCAGGCCGGATCGATCGCCATCTCGAGGAAGGCGATGTGCACGGGCAGCAGCATCAAGGGCAGGCCGAACAGCAGCGGCAGCAGCGCCAGCCCGGCGATCGGCACATGCACCGCCACGATATAGGCGGTGGCCTTGCGCAGATTGTCGTAGATGCGCCGGCCCAGCCGGATGGTGCGCACGATCGAGCCGAAATCGTCGTCCAGCAGCACGATCGAGGCGGCCTCGCGCGCCACGTCGGTGCCGCGCCCGCCCATGGCGACGCCGATATGCGCCGCCTTCAGCGCCGGCGCGTCGTTGACGCCGTCGCCGGTCATCGCCACCACCGCGCCATTGGCCTTGAGCGCCTGCACGATGCGTAGCTTCTGCTCCGGCAGGATGCGCGCGAACACGTCGACCGCGCCGACCCGCGCCGCGAGCTGCGCATCGTCCAGCGCCGCCACCGCCTTGCCGTCCAGCACCCGGCCCTCGCCCAGCCCGGCCTGGCGGGCGATGGCGCGCGCCGTCACCGGATAGTCGCCGGTGACCATCACCACGCGCAGCCGGGCGGAGCGGCATTCGGCGATCGCCGCCGGCACGCTGGCGCGCAGCGGATCGGCGAAACCCAGCAGGCCCAGCAGCTCGAAGGCGAAGCCGTCCTGTCGCGCAGGCAGGTCCTGGCGCGGGCACAGCGCGCGGCCCACCGCCAACACGCGCACGCCCTCCTCCGCCATGGCGTCGATCGCCCCATGCAGCGCCGCCAGATGCGCCGCATCGAGCCGGCACAGCCGCGCCACGGTTTCCGGCGCGCCCTTGATGCAGGCCTCGGCCTGGGGCTGGCCGGGCTCGGCCCAGACCTGGGTCATGGCCGGCAGTTCCGGCCGCAGCGCGTAGTCGCGCAGCAATTCGAGCCCGTCGTAATGCGCCGCCAGCCCGCCCTGCCGGCGCGCCAGCTCGACCACGGCGCGGTCCATGGCGTCGACCGGATGGCGCGCGCTGGCCAGCACCGCCACGCGCAGCAACTGGCCCAGCGCGCCGGGCGCGACCTCGTCGCGTTCGGCGGCGCGCCAGGTCTGCCGCCACGACGCCTCGTGCGGCGCGCCGGCGGCGCGCAGCTCGATCAGCGCCATGCGGTTCTCGGTCAGGGTGCCGGTCTTGTCGGTGCACAGCACGCTGGCCGCGCCCAGGGTCTCGATCGCCGCCGCCCGCCGGGTCAGCACCCGCGCCTGCGACAGCCGCCGCGCGCCCATCACCATGAAGGCAGTGAGCACCAGCGGAATCTCCTCCGGCAGCAGCGACATGCCCAGCGCAATGCCGCCCAGTGCCGCCTGCAGCCAGTCGTGGCTGGCCAGCCCGTGCAGCACCACCGCCAGCAGGCTCACCGCCACGCCCAGCAGCGCGAAGCCGCGCACGAAGCGCCGCGTCTGGCGCTGCAGTTGCGGCGCCTCGCTCTCGATGCCGCGCAGCGCCACGCCGATGCGCCCCAGCTCGCTGCGCGCGCCGGTCGCCGCCACCAGCGCCATGCCCTCGCCGCGCGCCACCAAGGTGCCGGCATAGACATAGGGCGTGTTCTCGCCGCCCGGCCGCGGCAGCGCCCGTTCGCCGTCGGTCGCTTCGATGGCGTCGCGCGCCACGGCGCTTTTGGCCACATGCACCGATTCGCCGGTCAGCAGCGATTCGTCCAGCAGCAGGCCCTTGGCGCCGACCAGCACGCCGTCGCCGGACACCCGGTCGCCCTCGACCAGCAGCATCAGGTCGCCGCGCACCAGCTCGCGGCCGGGAATGCGCCGGCGCTGGCCATCGCGCAGCACCAGCGCGCGCGGGCTGGCGATGTCGCGCAGCCTCTCCAGCACGCGCTCGGCCCGGCTTTCCTGGATCACGGCGATGGAAACCGACAAGGTGGCGAAGGCCGACAGCGTCAGCGCCCCGGCCAGGTCGCCCAGCGCCAGGTAGATGGCGCCGCCGCCCAGCAGCAGCGCGAACATCGGCTCGCGCAGCACGCCCAGCGCGATGCGCCAGAACGAACGGCGGTCGGCCGACGGCAGGTCGTTGTAGCCGTCGCGCCGCAGCCGCGCCTGCGCCTCCGCTTCGTCGAGCCCCCGGCTCAGGAAGTCGGCCTGTCGATCGGTCATGTCCGATAGTGCCACACCGGCGGGGGTCGACGCCTCAGACGGGCGGCGCGAAGCTGCTGCGGATGCTGTCGACCAGCGTCGCATCGGACAACGGCTTTTCCAGCACCTTGGCGACGCCCAGCCGGCGGGCGCGGGCGCGCAGATCGCCCTCGATGCGGCCGCTGATCAGGATGGTGGGCAGGGCCACGTCGCGCGCGCGCAGCCGCTCGACCAGGTCCAGCCCGTTCATTTCCGGCATGTGATGGTCGATCACCAGGCAGGCGCGCTTGGGCAGGGTGTCGGCCAGCAGCGCCGCCGCGCCGTCGTAGAGCACGACATGGAATCCTTCGAGTTCGAGCGCGAACTGCAGTGCGTTGCGCACTGCGGCGTCGTCGTCGACCACCAGGACGATATCGCGCAGGGACACGGGGGACCTCTCCCAATCTTCCAGCGTCACGATGGAGGATAGCCGGCAGGGCAACATTGATATGACGCAACGAAGACCCGCCGGTGGCTGGCCGAAAAGCCCGGAAAAGCGTTACGGTCGGCAGGAATCCAGCCAAGGAGACCGCCATGTCCGACAAGCCGACGCCCCGCCCCTTCGCCGATATCGCTCCCGGCCTGGCCGACTATACGGAGCAGGTATTGTTCGGCGACATGTGGAAGCGACCGGGCCTGTCGCCGCGCGACCGCAGCCTGATCACGGTCGCCACCCTGGTGGCGCTCTATCGCACCAACGAGCTGCCGTTCCATCTCAAGCGGGCGCTGGAGAACGGCGTGACGCAGCAGGAGCTGGGCGAGCTGATCACCCACCTGGCGTTCTATTCCGGCTGGCCGACCGCCGCCACCGCCGTCGGCATCGCCCGCCAGGTGTTCGCGGAGGCGGGCAAGTAGCCCATCGCGACGGCCCGACGCAACGGTCCGCGCCGGCCGACCGCCGCGCCATGGACCTGGCCAGTGGCGCTGCCGCCCGGCATCGCGCGGCGCGAGGCTGTAAAAAGTCTGCCGGGCACGCGATCGCGTGGATTCTCGTTCCGGGAGCGCCTCAATGCTTGCCGGTGCCGGGCGCGGCCATCTTGCGATGCTGCTCGGCCAGCATCTCCGCCGGCATCATGCTCGACATGGCGACCTGCAGCTTGTTCTTCCAGCCGGCGATCACGCCGCCCTCGCCGTCCTCCATCGCCTCGAAGCCGACCTTGGCGACGTCGGCCGGATCGGCCTTCTCTTCCTGCCCGATCTTGGTGTCCATCAGCTTGGCGCGATGGAAGAACTCGGTCTCGGTGGCGCCGGGCATCAGGCAGGTCACCGTGACGCCGCTGTCCTTCAGCTCGTTGCGGATGGCGAAGGAGAAGGAATCCAGGAACGCCTTGATGCCGTTATAAACCGCCTGGAAGCTGCCGGGCATGAAGCCGGCGATCGAGCCGGTGATCAGGATCCGGCGTTGGCCGCGCTGGCGCATGTCGCGCCCGACCTTCTGCACCAGGTAGACCGTGCCGGTGATGTTGGTGTCGATCACGCGGCGCGCTTCGGCGAAATCCTCGTCCAGGAAGCCCTTGCCCAGGCCGCGTCCGGCATTGGCCAGCAGCGCGGCGACCGGCCGGCCCTGGATCGCGGCGTAGAGCTTGTCGACGCCCTCGATGGTGGCAAGATCGGCCTGCACCGCCTCGACTTGGCCGCCGATGCCGCGCAGCTCCTCGGCCGCCGCCAGGATCTCGCCCTCGTCGGCGGCGATCAGCAGGTCGTAGCCGCCCTGGACACAACACCGCGCCAACTCCAGCCCGATGCCGCTCGAAGCGCCGGTCACCACGGCGAAGCGCCGCCTGCCGGCCGGGGGATTTTTCGACGCCATGATTCATGCTCCTTTCTAGCGGCCCGGCTGCATCACCACCTTGATGCAGCCGTCCTTCTTCTCCTTGAAGGTTTCGTACATCTGCGGCCCCTGCTCGAGGCTGCAGCGATGAGTGATGATCACGCTGGGATCGATGCGGCCTTCGGCGATCGCCGCCATCAGCGTGTCCATATAGTTCAGCACATTGCACTGACCCATGCGGATGGTGACGCCCTTCTGGAACGCCGCGCCGAACGGCACCATGTTGAGGAAGCCGCCATAGACGCCGGACACCGAAACGGTGCCGCCTGCCCGCACGTTGCGCAGGCACTGGCGCAGCGCGCTGATGCGGTCGGTGCCCAGCCCGGCGGCGGCCAGGCCGCGATCCACCACCGCGTCGAAGCTGCCCGCGCCATGGGCCTCCATGCCGACCGCGTCGATGCAGCGATCCGGGCCGCGGCCCTTGGTCATCTCGTTGAGCCGCTCGTAGACTTCCTCGTCGTCGAAATCGATCGTCTCCGCCCCGGCGGCCCGCGCCAGCGCCAGCCGTTCAGGCACGCGATCGATCCCCACCACGCGGCCGGCGCCCAGCATGAAGGCGCTCCTGATGCAGAACTGGCCGACCGGGCCGCAACCCCACACCGCCACCGTGTCGCCCGGTTCGATGCCGGCGAAATCGGCGCCCTGGTAGCCGGTCGGCAGGATGTCGGTGAGGAACAGCACCTGCTCGTCGCTCAAGCCGGCCGGCACCTTGGTCGGGCACACATCGGCGTAAGGCACGCGCACATATTCGGCCTGGCCGCCCGGATAGTGGCCGGTCAGGTGTGAATAGCCGAACAGGCCCGCCGTGTTGTGGCCGAACATCTTGGTCGCCTTGTCGGCGTCGCGGTTGGAGCGCTCGCAGCACGACCACAGGCCCTTCTGGCAGAAGAAGCACTCGCCGCAGCAGATGTTGAACGGCACCACGACGCGATCGCCGACCTTCAGCTTTTTGTTGTCGGCGCCGACCTCGACGACCTCGCCCATGAATTCGTGGCCCAATATGTCACCCTTCTCCATGGCCGGGATGTAGCCGTCATACAGGTGCAGGTCCGAGCCGCAGATCGCCGTCGAGGTGACCTTGACGATGGCATCGCGTGGATGCTCGACGACCGGATCGGGGACGCTGTCGCATTGCACGTTGTAGCGGCCATGCCAGACCAGTGCTTTCACCTTGGTACTCCTTCGATGCAGATTAAACCGCGCCTTTAGCCACCATGACCTGGTGTCGCGATCGCATCGGACGCTTGACATTGCAGACTGTGAGATGAGGCAGTTGCGATGCGTTTCGGTGTCTCCTGCACAACCTTTAGAGAACACAAAGGTTCCCAAACTATTTAGCTTGTGCCACGTGCGACACAGACACCGTCTTGATCGCAGTCTATTACCGCAACTCCTGCCGTCAGTTACCGCTTGCCGCAACGGCATCGAGCGCGATTTGCGGATAAAGGATTTATCGTCTGCGTGATGTCCGGCACATTATTGATCGGCCGGTCGCCGCCTCTCAAGAATGGAACATCACACGGCGATTGGCGTTTGCGCTAGTCCCTATCTCTTGTCAGTTAAGGTCTGGATGAATCAGGACACCAGGCGCAACGATGCACGCACCCGCTGCCCGGTTCAGTAAATACCGAGGACAGCGGCAGTTCTGCCTTGCTGAAGGAGAACATTAATCGCGGCCATACCGGCGACAAAGTCGATGTTCCGACCCGGCGGCGGTGCCTCTGGATACCGACGCAGAAGCCGGGAGTCGGCCTGCATCGCTGAATTGGTCGAAGATCAGGCACGACACCGAGCGACCGCCGGTCGTGCCGGCGATGCGGTTCCCACCGGCGGGGCGAGGCAAACGGGCTGGCGCTTCTAGCAGCTATTGCGGTAGGGATCGGCACGTTGGTCGTTCGCTAGCATTCTCCAGGTCATGCTCGCCAAGCTCCTGTACGCCAATGATTCCATGCGCCGGTAGGCTTGCAGCTATGAACTGGCCGCCTCCTGCACCAGGCAAGCAGCAATCACGAGCAGGCAATCAATTGTTCTGTGTGCAGTAGTAATGGTAACACAATGGCGAGACGCGCCAGTCGGCACGGTTGCCCCTGCGCCCCGCAAAAAGCCGACCGTTCACGGCGGTATCTTCACGACTCGTAAAGCCTGGCCCAGATGTCGCTGGATCGACGGTTTGGAATCTGGCGTTAGGCCTTCAATATTCACGTGCGCTGCGGGCAGGCACGGAGATGTCCGCGCAAATAAGCCGCGTGGCACTACCTGCTTCTTGACGTTTCGATGGTCCCTCATCTCCTGAAAATGTGAGCAATTTCTGCGCTGTCTATACATACCTGCCCCAGCCGCACCAAGACGCCCTCACGAGTTTCATAACCTGCCGCGAGTCCACCGACCAATTTTTCATGCTTCGACTACTATCTAATTTATTTTGGAACCTTCGTTGACTTCATCGGTTAGATGCACAGCGATCCATATCCATCAGGAGAGAGCGATGAAGCCTAAGGCCAGCGCCGAAAGAAGTACCAAGAACGCCGCGAAATCAAAACCAGGCGAAGCCTCCACGTCCGAAGCTTCCACGTCCCAGGACAACTCCTCCACTCAGAATGCCGCAACACTCCTCAAGGCCGATCACCGTCAGGTCGAGGAGATGTTCGAGCGGTACCAGAACGCGGGCGACACCCAGCAAAAGCGGGAGATCGCCAGCCAGGTCTGCAACGCGCTTATTGTCCATACTTTGCTCGAGGAAGAGATCTTCTATCCGGCCTGCCGGCAAAAGGGCGTGAAAGACGATGCGCTCGACGAGGCGCAGGTCGAACATGACGGCGCCAAGGTCATGATCACTGAATTGCTGCTCGAGCAGCCCGACAGCGACTACTTCGATGCCAAGGTCAACGTTCTCAGCGAATACATCAAGCATCATGTCCGCGAAGAAGAGAAAAGCGACGGAATCTTCGCGAAGGCCAAACAGGCCGGTGTGGACATGGAGGGCCTGGGCAAACACCTGGCCGACCGCAAGCAGCAGCTCGCGACGGAGATTGAGGCGCGTGCGCCCCAACCGCCATCGTTCCGTTCGCTCCATTGCATCGACAACACCAAGGAGGAGGACACGATGAATCGTGGTTCCAATTATCGCGAACGCGACGAAGAAGGCCGTTTCACCAGCGACGACGATCGGCGCAGTTCCAACCGCTCCCGTGGCTCCAGTCACCGCGAACGGGACGAGGAGGGCCGCTTTACCAGCGACGACGACCGGCGCGGTTCTGGCCGCTATGGACGCAGCCGCTACGAGGATGACGACGATGATCGCCGCGGCGGACGCAGTGGTTCAGGCCACGGCGGTTGGTTTGGTGACTCCGAGGGTCATTCAGAGGCCTCTCGCCGCGGCTGGGAACATGGGCACGAGGGCGGGAGCCGTTCTTCCGGCTATTCTTCGCGCTCCCGCTACGACGATGAGGACGAACGCTCGGGGCGTGGTGCTAGTTCCGGCCGTGGCGGGCGCGGCCGCTATGAGGACGACGACGATCGCCGTGGCAGCTCAAACGGTGGGCGCGGCGGGCACGGTGGCTGGTTCGGCGATTCCGAAGGTCACGCCGAGGCCTCCCGACATGGCTGGGAGCGCAGCGATCATGGCCGCAGCGGATGGTACGGCGATCCTGAGGGCCACTCGGAAGCATCCCGCCGCGGCTGGGAGCATGGCCACGACAATGGCGGCCGCTCGTCCGGTTATTCCTCGCGCGGCCGATATGAGGACGACGAGGATCGCTCGCGCGGCAGCAGCTCTCGCGGCGGTCGCGGCCACGGTGGCTGGTTCGGCGATTCCGAGGGCCATTCCCAGGCGTCGCGACGCGGCTGGCGCGACCGCGACTAGGCGATCGAAATTAAATAAAAGGCCCCCGGGCGCCTGCCCGGGGGATTTTTTGTGCAGAGTGATTCCTCTAACTCGCCATGGCAATTTCACGTTAAAATGTAACTACCCCTGACCCTCTTGGGCATTGTCGTCGGCTGGAGCAGTGTGCAATCCTTCCGACGAGGATTACCAATGGCTACCAACAAGAATACAATCGGATCAGGCCTCTTCCCGTGTCGATCTGCAGCCAATATGGGCGATTTGGACGGGCCAGGTTGGAGATCAATTTGCGCTGCCGCACCATCATCGAGGGCAAGCGATGCAAGGGCGTCAATCGCCGGCGGTTGGATGAGCGCTCGTGGGTACCATGCGGCAAGTGTCGGACAAGTTGGATCAGATCCCGGGTCTGCTCGGCCTGCCAAGGAACAGGTTGTGAAGAAAGTCGGGCGGCGGGCCCTCTTCTCAAAGATCCGGGCCACTAGATCGCCCCCTCCGGAGATTCCAATGAGTCCAGAAGCGAAGAATTGCTTCAACTCATCCTGGCCCACACATCGCGCACGATGGCATCGCAATGCCGAATCTCGATGCATTGTCCGGCGCACGCAACTGCATCGATCGGTTACCTAAACTCGATGCACTCGGCTATGTCACCCAGCACGGCAACGTCTCCTGGACCAAAGGGGGATGGAGGACGTCGAGTAACTGCCCCGGTAGCATTGTGCGCAGGGAACGGAGCTTTACCGTGCCGTAGCATATTAATGGACTTCTGCTATCAGAAACCCGCTGTCGCGCTGACGGAAGTCGGCGAGCGACGCGATACGGCCTTCATCGAAGGCTACGAACTTGGTCGGCTTGCAGAGCACATGCAGCATTCCGTGCGCCGGATCGATTGCTTGGTATATAGCGCCATCGGCGGTGCACTGCTCGATCTGGCCGCGCGCGAAGGCTGGACGGCCAAGATTGGACCTAGTGTCGAGCCGGGCTTCTCCCTATTTCAAGCGTCAAGAGTCGTCCGACGGCTCAAAATTATCGCGGCAGCCGATGGGAATCGGCGAGACAGGACGCCGCTTGATTACTCCGGCCTGTAGAAAAAGAGGCAGGCCCCGGATAATAGGTATGTCGGTGCCTGCTCTACCGCGCGACGTCCCGACGCAGCGCGCGGCGCAGCAGCTTCGATGGCCTTGCCTCGCGCTGCAGTTGATCGAAGCGGCATTGGCGCGGCGCCTTGTCGGGCCGGAAGCGCAGCAGCCGCGTGCCGTGGCGGAAGCGGCAGGCGGTGACCTGGTCGTATTGCACCTCGACCACCAGGCTGGGCTTGAGCGGTACCCATTGCGCGCTGCGCTCGGTCGACCAGCGGCTGGGTCCGCCCGGCGCCTCGCCGTCGAAGCCCGGCCCGCCCTTCAGCCGCTCCAGCCGGCGGGTCAGCGCCGCGCGATCGGCCTTGGCGATCGCCGAGGTGAAGCCGACATGGTCGAGCTTGCCTTGATCGTTGTAGAGACCCAGCAACAGCGACCCCACCTGGTCGCCGTTCTGCGCATAGCGGAAGCCGCCCACCACGCAATCGGCGCTGCGCAGGCATTTCACCTTCAGCATCGCCCGTTCGCCCGGCCGGTAGGGTTCGTCCAGCCGCTTGGCCACCACCCCGTCCAGCGCGCCGCCGCCGGCGCGCGCCAGCCAGCGCTCGGCCTGCGCCCGTTGCCGCGTATAGGGCGACAGCCGCAACCCCTCGGCGCGCTCGCCTTGCCCCGCCACGAATGCCTCGAGCGACTGGCGGCGCTCGCTCAGCGGCCGCTCGAGCAGCGATCGTCCCGAGGCATCGGCCAGCAGGTCGAAGGCCATGAACAGCGCCGGCGTTTCCTTGGCCAGCCGGGCGATGCGGCTGGCCGCCGGATGCAGGCGCATCTGCAGCGCATCGAACGCCAGGCTGTCGCCCTGGGGGATCAGCAATTCGCCGTCCAGCGCGAACTTGCCGCCCAGCCGGCCCAGCATCGCCGCCACCTCGGGGAAGAACCGGCCGAGCGACTTGCCCGACTTGGCGCGCAGCTCGGCGACAGGCTCGGCGGCAGGCCCGGCACCGGGGGGGCCGGTCCCATCGCCCGCGCCGAAGGCCAGGCAGCGGAAACCGTCCCATTTGGGCTCGAACTGCCAGCCCGGCCCGTCCGGCAATATCTCGACCAGACGGGCTTCCATGGGAAAGATGGAACCCGCGACGAGCCGGGCATCGAGCGCGGCGACGGGCGGGCGGCCGGGTTTGGCGGCGTGGCGGCGTGGTTTGGCCATCGCCGCTGCAACGGAACCGGGGCATGCCGCGTTCCGGCTTGATGCAGGTCAACACCCCGCCCCATCGGGGCGGGCATGATGGCCGGCGATGGAGGGCGACATGAGCGCAAGGGGCAAGGGCAAGCAGGATTATCTCGAAGCCGAGGCCAAGGCCTTGGGCGAGCATCTCGAGAAGCTGGTGGCGGCGATCAAGGACGCCGCCCAGGACAAGGTCGACAAGGCGGGCGATGTCGGCGAGAAAATCGGCCAAGGCGCCGAGGAGAGCGTCGACAGGGCGCGCGACGCCATCGCCCGGATCGGCGCGGCCGCGCAGGATCTGGCCGAACGCGCCGCCGGCCTGGCCGACGAGGTGATGGGCAAGGTGCGCAAGGTGCGCGACAGCGCCGCCGACAGCCGGCACCAGCTCGAGGACGCCGTGCGCGAGCGGCCGCTGATGTCGCTGGCGCTGGCCGCCCTGGCCGGCTTCGTGCTGGCCAACCTGCTGCCCGCGCGCGGGCGCGCCCCGGACCGCGACGAAGCGGACAGCCGCGACCCGAAGGTGCGCTCATGAGCGGCGCCATCCACGACCTGATCTCCGGGCTGGTGCGTTCCTACGCCGTCTACGGCGCGGCCATCGTGGCGCAGCGCCTGCGCAGCGCCTGCAAGACGGCGGCGCTCTATCTGTGGGCCGCCGTGCTGTTCCTGACCGGACTGGGCTTCATCACCTTCGCCGTCTATCGCGCGCTGTCGGGCAGCCTGGGCGAGGTCTATGCCGCGCTGATCGTCGGCGGCTTCTACATGGTGATCGGCCTGACCCTGCTGCTGGTGATCGAGATCAGGCGCAGCAACTGAGGCGCCGGATCAGTAGTCGACGCCGCGCTGCAGGTCGATCGGCGCGCAGACCAGCCGGTACAGCCGCGCGAAATCGGCCTGGTCGTCGTCATGGGCGTGGAAGCGATAGACTTGGTTGGGCTGCGGCCGCGGCGTAACGTCGATCATCGCCTCGTCGCCGTCGCCCACCACCCAGTGCGGACAGACGCACCGCGCCATCACCACGCCCTGCTCCTGGCGATCGAAACTCAGCCAGCCGCCCACGCGACGAAAACGGTTGTGACCGCGATGGCGCGCCATGAACCGGGCGACATGCGCGTCCGATCCGCCGCCGCCGCCGGACGCCTCGGGCTGGTACCGCACCTTGAGCGGAACGTGCGCCATGATCTCGCGCAGCCGCAGGCGCAGCGCGATCTGGGTAGCCGGGTCGAGGCAGGTCATGGACCCAGTATATCGGCGCGATACAACTGGCGGCGAGTCCATTTCACTTCGTGACGCACCGTCACTTTTACCCGGCAAACCGCGGTTTGGCGGTGCCGGCGCCGCAACCGCAAAGCGTCTTTGACCCCGGTCAATTACACCGCCTGCAGCCATCCTTATGAAAGGATTTTCCATTCCGGAAAGGAGGACCCCATGGCCGAAGCCAAATCGCAATCGCTGACCACGCCGCCCACGGCTTTGCCGTTCGCCGACATGGATCGCCTTTTCAACCGCATGATGAGCGGCTGGCCTGCTGCCTGGCCTGCAGGCTGGCCGTTCGCCTGGCCCCAATCCGCCGCCGGCTCGATGCGCTTTGCCGACCACCTGCCCAAGATCGAGGTCAAGGAAAACGGCAAGACCTACACCGTGACGGTCGAACTGCCGGGCCTCGACGAGAACGACATCGATGTCGAGGTCGAGGACCGCGTGCTCAGCATCTCGGGCGAGAAGAAGGTCGAGCATGCCGACGACAAGACGCATTTCTCCGAGCGCAGCTACGGCAGCTTCACGCGCTCCTTCACCCTGCCGGAGGATGCCGATGCCAACGCCGTCAAGGCACAGTTCGCCAAGGGCGTGCTGAGCCTGGAGATCGGCAAATCCGCCGTGCCCCCCGCCAACGTCAGGAAAGTGCCGGTCGCCAAGGCCTGACCGCACGATTCTTTGCCGGCCAGGGCCCGCCCGCGTGGCGGGCCCTTTCATATCGGCGCGACGGACGGGATCAGGCGGCCCGGCTGCCGCTTCGCGTCCGCGCCAGCGACGCGGCCAGATGCTCCAGCGTATAGGGCTTGGCCAGCAGCTCGACATCGGCCAGTTCGCCGTCGCGTCGCGCCAGGTCGGCATAGCCGGAGGTCAGCAGCACCGGCAGGCCGGGCCGCCGCTTGCGGATCTCGCGCGCCAGTTCCACGCCGCTCATGCCGCCGGGCATCATCACGTCGGAGAACACGACATCGACCGGCCGGCCATTGGCCAGCGCGCCCAGCGCCGCCTGCGCGCTGGCGGCGCGTGTCACCTGGTAGCCCAGTTGCTGCAACATCTCGCCGACCAGCGCGGCCACCTCGTCGTCGTCCTCCACCAGCAGCACGGCGCCCTGGCTGGCCGGCTCCGCCGCCATCGTCCGCGCCTTGGCGGCCGCCGGCGCCACCGCGGCCTGGGGCGCCTGCATCGAGCGCGGCAGGAACAGGCTCGCCACCGTGCCCTTGCCCGGCGTCGAATCGATCTCGACCGCGCCGCCCGATTGCTGGGCGAAGCCATAGACCTGCGGCAGGCCCAGCCCCGAGCCCTTGCCGACATCCTTGGTGGTGAAGAACGGCTCGAACACGCGCGCCAGCACCTCCCTGTCCATGCCGACGCCGGTGTCGGTCACGGCCATTCTGACGAAATCGCCGCTCAGCCCCACGCGCGCCGGGTCGGAGACGTTGGCGGCGCTCACCGTGATGGTGCCGCCGCTGGGCATGGCGTCGCGCGCATTGACGCACAGATTGAGCACCGCCAGTTCGAACTCGGCCGGGTCGACCCTGGCCGGCCACAGCCCGGCGGGAAAATCGGTCGCCACCTTGACGTCGCCGCGCAGCGAACGGTCGAGCAGCGCCTGCATGCCCCGGATGCGCTGCGCCAGATCGACCGGCTCGGGGTTGAGCGCGCGCCGCCGGGCGAAACCCAGAAGCTGGCGGCTGAGCGCAGCGCCGCGCTGCACCGCATCGCGCATCGCCTCGACCACCATCTTGCGCCGCGCCTCGTCGGCGGAGCGCTCGAACAGGCTCAAGCCGCCCGACACCACCATCAGCAGGTTGTTGAAATCGTGCGCCACGCCGCCGGTCAGCTGGCCGATCGCCTCCATCTTCTGCACCTGGCGCAGATGCTCCTGCGCCTCGGCCAGCCGCCGCTGGTCGCGCAGCCGCTCGGTGACGTCGACGCAGAACTGGTAGGCGCCGACGATCTCCCCGCGGCGGCCGCGCAGCGGGCTGAAGCGCATGTCGTAGTAGCGTTCCTCGCCGGCGGCGCTGTGCACCGTGACGGTGATGTCGAACGGCTCGCCGGCCAGGCAGCGCCGCCAGTGCGGCTCGATCATGGCGATATGCTGCGGCTGGGAGGCGAGCGCCTCGTGGATGGTCTCGCCCGGCTGGGGCTTCAGGCCGAACAGCTTGTCGAACTCGTTGGCCGCGGCGCGGTTGATCGCCAGCCAGCGATATTGCGGGTCGATCACCTGCACGAAGGTGTCGGAGGCCTCGACGATGTCGGCCATCACCTTGCGCTGCGCCTTGGCCTTGCTGACGCGCCGCGCCAGCAGCTCGTTGAGCTGGCGCAGGCGCTGCTCCTGCTCCTTGCGCAGGCTGACGTCGAGCGCCACGCCGACCACGCGGCGGCACACGCCGCGCTCGTCGAACAGCGCCCTGCCCTTGGCGGCGATCCAGCGCCAGCCGCCGGTGCCGTCCTTGACGCGATACTCGACCTCGTAGAGCGGCCGGTTGTGCGGATCGAGCGCGGCGGCGAAGGCCTGTCCCACCCGCAGCGCGTCGTCCGGATGCAGCGCGCCGTAGAAATCGATCAGCGACACCGGCTTGTCCGGCGCCAGGCCGAGCGCCGCCTTGACCCGCTCGGGCCAGAACAGCGTGCCGGTCTGCGCGTCGACATCCCACAGCCCGATTTCCGCCGCCTCGGTGGCCAGGCGCAGCCGCTCCTCGTTGTCGCGCAGCGCCTCGACCGCGCGCGCCCGCTCGACCGCATCCCAGGTCAGGTTGGCGATCTCGCGCACCAGCCCGACCTCGGCGGCGCTCCACTGGCGCGGCTCGGCGTGGTTGACGAACAGCCCGGCATGCCATTTGCCGCCGCGCACGATCGGCGCGCTGATCACCGCCAGCGCCCCGATCTTGGCGAAATCGCCATCCGCGGTCAGCGGATCGCTGCGCGTATCGGCGATGCCGACCGCCTCGCCGCGCCGCATCTTCAGCACATGCCGGCTGCCGATCCTCGCGACAGCCCAGCGCCCGACCGACAGCGGCAGCCGCCCATCGGTCCAGCACGGCCCGAACCGGCAGGTCCGATCGTCGACCAGCTCGAAGAAGCCCGCCCGGTTGGCGCCGAGATGGCGCGCCAGGGCCTCGGCAGCCGTGGCCATCATGGCCTCGTCGTCCTGGGTCTGGCGCTGGCTGTGCAGCAGTTGCAACAGCAGACGCTGATGGGCCTCGGCCGAGCTGGTCATCGCTTCGTCATGGCGGGGTGGATCACCCTTGTTGCTTATTGATTGGCGGGCGCCGCGGTAAATGCGTGTCTATACGCACGGGACATGATTTTGCTTCCCATGCCCGCGCGAGGCAAGTCACATACTGCAGTGCGAAATCACTGGGCCGGAAGACTGGGCCGGAAGACTGGGCCGGAAGAGCGGTTTGGCACAGGTGGCGGCCGGGCGCGTTATCCCCGCGCCAGCTCACGGAAGGAGTGTGCCATGGCCGATTTCGCTGCATCCGCGCCGCGACCCGGGGCCATCGAAGCCCACCGCGCCAACGACAACAGCGCGAGTTTCGACGAGGCTACCGACCTTGCTGCCAGCCCGCTCGCTGCCCATGGGGGCCAGCCCCGCCCCGATATCCCGCTGGATGTCCCGCTGGACGTCCCGCTGGGCATCGACGACATGGCAACCGGCCGCCTCACGCCCGGCGCGGCCATCGAGGCCCAGCGCGCCCACCTGGCCGCCGTCGCCCGCGACATGGATGCCGGGGGCCAGCAGCGCAATGGCCGGATCGCGCCCCGGACGTTCGACCGGCGCTTTCCCGTGATGACAGTGCTGCTGGGGATGGCCATCGTGGCGGCGGCCCTGGTCCTGTTCTAGCGCCCAGCGCCCTCACGCCGGGTTGTGCCCCTGCGCTTTGCGCATGGCACGTTGCGAGATCTGTTGACGGCGCCGTGCCGTGGTATTCTTCTGCCGTCATGACGAGGCCGAGCTACGCGGCAGGCGCATTCCCATGGTTAAGGCACGGGATACGCCATGGCTGCTGACCACGATTCGCTGTCGATAGAGGCTTTGCCGCTGGCTGTCCGGCTGGAAGCGGCCGAGGCGCGATTGCGTTCGATTCTGCAGACCGTGCCGGACGCCATGATCATCATCGACGAGCAGGGCCGCATCGAATCGCTCAGCGCCACGGCCGAGCGGCTGTTCGGCTATCGCGCCGAGGAGCTGGCCGGACAGAATGTCAGCGTGCTGATGCCCTCGCCCGATCGCGAATTGCACGACGGCTATCTGCGGCGCTATCTGGCCACCGGCGAGCGCCGCATCATCGGCATCGGCCGCGTCGTGGTGGGCCAGCGCAAGGGCGGCACCACCTTCCCCATGCATCTGACGGTGGGCGAGCTGCGCACCGGCGAGCGCCACCATTTCACCGGTTTCATCCGCGACCTGACCGACCAGCAGCTCACCGAGTCCCGCCTCAAGGAGCTGCAGTCCGAGGTCACCCACATGTCGCGCTACACGGCGCTGGGCGAGATGGCCTCGACACTGGCGCACGAGATCAACCAGCCGCTGACGGCCATCAGCAACTACCTGAGGGGCTGCCAGCGGCTGCTGGAGCGAGTGGCCAGCGAGGACGCCGCGACGCTGCGCGATGCGCTGGGCAAGGCGGCCGACCAGGCGCTGCGCGCCGGCCAGATCATCCGCCGGCTGCGCGAATTCGTGGCGCGCGGCGAAAGCGAGCGGCGCATCGAGAACCTGCCGCGGCTGATCGAGGATGCCAGCACCCTGGCGCTGCTGGGGGCACGCGAGAGCGGCATCGCGGTCGGCTTCCGCCTCGACCCCTCGGCCGAGACCGTGCTGGCCGACCGCATCCAGATCCAGCAGGTGCTGGTCAACCTGATCCGCAACGCCATCGAGGCCATGCTGGATGTCTCGCCGCCGCGCCGGCTGCAGATCGCCACCAGGCTGGGAAGCGAGGGGCTGGTCGAGATCGAGGTGGCCGACAATGGCCCCGGCCTGGCGCCGGAGGTGATGCGCTCGCTGTTCCAGCCCTTCGTCACCACCAAGCGCAAGGGCATGGGGCTGGGTCTGTCGATCTGCCGCACCATCGTCGAGGCGCATGGCGGCAAGATCTGGGTCACGGCGCCGGCCGAGGGCAGCGGCACGGTGTTCCGCTTCACCCTGCGCAGCGCCAACCCGGACGAGCCCGGCGAGGAAAATGGCGGCCCCGGGAATGGCGGCGAGGAGAATGTCCGTGCCGAATAGCATCGTGCATGTGATCGACGACGACGAGGACGTGCGCCAGTCGCTGGGCTTCCTGCTGCGCGCCGCCGGCATCAATGTCGCGCTGCACGATTCGGCGCTGGCCTTCCTCGAGACCCTGCCCAACTCCGCGCCGGGCTGCGTCGTCACCGACATCCGCATGCCCGGCATGGATGGGCTGGAACTGCAGCGCCACCTGCGCGAACAGGGCTCGCACCTGCCGGTGATCGTCATGACCGGCCATGCCGACGTGCCGCTGGCAGTGCAGGCCATGAAGGCCGGTGCGGTCGACTTCATCGAGAAGCCGTTCGACGACGAGACCCTGCTGTCGGCGATCCGCGCCGCGCTGTCGGCCTATCGCAAGGACGCCGAGCGCGAGAAGCGCCAGAGCGAAATCCGCAAGCGGCTCGACACCCTGTCCGACCGCGAGCGCGAGGTGATGGACGGGCTGGTCGACGGCAAGGCCAACAAGGCGATCGCCCACGACCTGGGCATCTCGCCGCGCACCGTGGAGATCTACCGCGCCAATGTCATGACCAAGATGCAGGCCGAGAGCCTGTCGGAGCTGGTGCGCATGGCGCTGCTGGCGGGCGACAAGGCGTAGAACGCCTGGGACGCGAAACGCCCGACCGGCGCAGGATCGTCGCTGCGCAGGCGCGCCGCTTCGCGCCAGGCAAGCGCAGAGCTATTCGGGGCTCGTGGCGATGGCTCTGTCGCTACCGGCCGGTGAAGCGCGCGGTGCGGCGCTCGATCACCGCCGCCAGCCCTTCGCGCGCGTCTTCGGTGCCGGAAAGCTCGGTCACGGTGCGCGCCTCCTCCGGCAGGCAGGCCTCGACCGACGCGGCGATGCCGTTCCACAGCAGCCGCTTGGTGGCGGCCAGCGCGCGGGGCGCCATGGCGGCCAGGGTGCGCGCCTGTTGCATCGCCGCCGCCATCAGTTCGCCGTCATCGACCACCTGGTTGACGATGCCCAGCGCCCTGGCTTCGTCGGCGCCGATGGTCGGGCTGGTCAGCAATATCTCCATCGCCTTGCGCTGGCCGACCAGCCGCGCCAAGGTCACCGAGGCGCCGGCATCGGGCGCCATGGCCACGCGCGTGGCGCCGCTGAGAAACTTGGCCGATCGCGCGGCGATCGCCATGTCGACGGCGCAGACCAGGCCGAAGCCGCCGCCGCCCGCGGCGAAGCCCTGCACCGCGGCGATCACCGGCGCGTCGAGCCGGATCAGCCCCAATATGGCCTGCTGCAGCAGCGCGGTGGCCTTGGCGACGTAGCGCGGCAGTTGCTCGCCCTCGGCGGCGAAGGCGCGCACGTCGCCGCCGGCGCAGAAGTTCGGCCCGGCGCCGCTGACCAGCAGCACCCGCACCTCCGGCTCGCCGCGGCAGCGCAGGATGGCGGCGTTCAGCGCCTCCAGCAGCTCGATGTTCATGCCGTTGGCCGAATCGGGCCGGTTCAGCACGATATGCGCCACGCCGTCGTCCCACGACAGCAGCGCGGCGCCCTCGGCGATCAGTTTGCGTTCGACCATGATGTCCTCAAATCGGCAACGACCGCGCGTCCGCGCTGTCGTCAAATCGGCAACGACCGCGCGGGACGCGCCGTCGTCAAATCAGAAACGCCTCAAATCAGGAACGCCTCAAATCAGGAACGCCAGGGTGTAGAGCGGTTTGTCGTTGTTGACCAGCACCACCGTCTTGCGCGCCATGCGGAACGAATCGGTGCCCTCCGGCCGGCGCAGCACATACTGCGTGCGCGCCGCCCACAAGGTCTCGCCGCGCCGGTTGGATTCGAACACCAGCACGTTGGCGCCCACGGTCAGCTCGGCGCCGCGATCCGCCAGCAGCTCGATGTTGGAGATCATGTGGCGCAGCCGCGACGCCGGCTCCTGGCTGTGGCGCCGCCCGGTCAGGAGCTGCTTGACGCGCAGCGCGATGCGCGAGCGGTTGTCGTAGACGATCGACATGCAGGTCTCCGGATCGCTGTCCTCGCCATTGGCCGGGATCCAATAGACGCCGTCGTCGTCCCACAGCGCCTCCCACTCGGCATAGCGATGCTCGTCGGCCAACCGCGCCTCGCGGAACAGGAACTGGCCGATCTCGTGCAGCAGCGCCGCCTGCGCCGCCGCATCGCGCGGCGGCGCCCGATCCGGCTGCGCTCGCTCCGGTGGCGCCCGGTCCGGCGGCGCGCGCTCCATCGCCGCGCTCATGGCGCGCTCCCGTTGGTTTCCATCAGCGCGCGATAGTGGCGCCAGATGCCGCGCGTGGTCACCTCGTCGGTGTTGTGGGCGATGCGGAAGCCGTCGCCGTCGCGGCTTTCCCGCCCCAGGCCGCGTCCCAGATAGAGCCATTGCGGATCGCGCGCCAGCACGCCGCGATGGGAGCGTTCGTACATCTCGCTGTCGTCGGCCAGCAGGAAGCCGGCCGGCCCGACCGAGCCCATGGTCTGCTGGCGCAGGCGGCGGTTGATGTCGGGCGCGCCCTTGAACTGCAGCGCCGTGACGTGCTGCACCGTGTCGTCCACCGCCAGCGGCTGGATCACGAAGATCTGGATCTCGGCGATGAACAGATTGGGGAAGATCATCACATGGGGCGTGCCGTCGATCATGATGGCGTCGCCCTGCTGCCGCCCGTAGGCCGCGCGCATCGCCGCGGCATAGTCGGGCAGCCGCGCCTCGTCGGTGCCGAACCACAGCAGCGGCTTGGCGTGGCGGCGGAACTCGGGCCGCAAATCGTTCTCGGTGTGGCCGTTGCCGTAGTCGCGCGCCACGGCGATCGACTTGGCGCCGTACAGCGCGCCGATGCCGCTCTGCGCCACGCCGAAGATCGAGGAATGCACGAAGCCCGGGTGATAGCCGTCGGTCTCGTTCTCCAGCACGAACTTCCAGTTGGCCTTGACCCGGTGCTGCAGGAAGCCGGCGGTGATCTCGACCTCGCCCGCGGGCGAATTGCGCACCAGCCGGTCGATGGTCTCGGCCGCGCCGCCCAGATGCTCGGCCAAGGTGGGACCGTCCGCCGCCAGCGAGGCGAACACGAAGCCGCGATACGATTCCACGCGCGGCACCGCCGCCAGGCCCAGCCCGGAGAGATCCTGTCCCCGGTAGCCGTCCCGGAAGGCCACGCCCATCAGCCTGCCGTCATTGGCATAGGTCCAGGCATGGAAGGGACAGGTGAAGGATGCCGCGTTGCCGCGATCGCGGGCGCAGACCTGCGCGCCCTTGTGGGCGCAGCGATTGAGCAGCAGGTGCAGGCCGCCCTGCGCGTCGCGCGTCATGATCACCGATTGCGGCCCGATCGACTTCAGCACGAAGTCGTTGGGCTGCCTGACCTCGCTCTCGTGCCCGACATAGACCCAGCCGCGATACCAGATGCGCTCCAGCTCGGCCTGGAAGATCGCCGGATCGGTATAGAGGCTGCCATGCACGCGGGCCGGCTCGATCAGCGCGCCGACGTCGAGACCGTCCATGCTCGGCTCCATTATTAGAACGATCGGTCTAATAATAGCCCGGCGGACGGCGAGGTCAAGCGGTGCGGCCGAAGCCGTGCAGCAGCATGTCCGAGGCGATCTCGGCCAGTTCGCGCGGGCCGACCGCGCCCTTGGGATCGTACCAGGCATAGGTGAAATTGATCATGCCCAGCACCAGCATGGTGTAGACCTTGCGGTTGCGCCGGTTGAGCCGCTTTGCCTTGTCGACCGCCTGCAGGCTGCCCAACACCAGCTCGACGATGCGGTTCTGCAGCTCGCGCACCCGGCCCTGCTCGGCCGGCTTGAGGTTGCCCAGGTCGTTCATCAGCACGATCTGCTCGTTTTTGGAGCGGGCGTTGAGCGCGGTGATGGCGCGGATGATGTTGCGCAACTGCTGCTCGGGCTGGTCCGACACGGCGATGGCGCCCTGCACCTGCGAGCCCATGTCGGCGATGTGCTCCCGCATCATCTCGCGCAGGATGGCGTCCTTGCTGTCGAAATAATGGTAGAGCGTGCCGCGCGACACGCCGCAGGCCTTGGTCAGGTCGCCGATCGAGCTGTTGGCATAGCCCTTGCGGGCGAACAGCGCAGCCGCCTGGCGCAGGATGGCGGCTTTGATCTCGGCATAGTTCTGCGACTGGGGACGGGCCATGCGCCGGCAGTCTATGGCAAATCGACTTGACGCGCCACGGCCGCCGCCTTGTAATTAGTCGAACGAACAGTCTAATAATCGGGAGGAACGCATGGCCCCAGCCGACAGGACGCTGGCCAATGGAGTGCTGGCCAATGGAACGCTGCCCAGCGTCGAAGCCCGCCGCGCCGCGCTGGCGGCCCGCGTGCCGCACTGGCAGCCCTCGACCCTGGATCGCGTGTTCGCCCGCATGGCGGCGGAGTTCGCCGACCGGCCCTATGTGCTGGCCGAGGAAGCGCAATGGAGCTACGGCCAGGTGCAGGAACGCGCCGAGCGCTATGCCGCCGGGCTGGCCGCGATCGGCGTCAAGCCGGGCGACCGGGTGGCGCTGCTGATGGCCAATTACGCCGAGTTCGTGCCGCTGGCCTTCGGCGTGTGGCGGCTGGGCGCCACGCTCATTCCGATGAACTTCGCCTTCCGCGCCGCCGAGCTGGGCTATGTGCTGAAGCAGTCCGGCGCGCGGGTGTTGATCACGATGAACGATTTCCGCGGCCTGAACTACGCCGCCATGCTCAACCAGCTCGCGCCGGGCTGGGAACACGACGCGACGGCCGCCTTCCCCGAGCTCAAGGCGGTGGTGTTGTTCGGCCCGAGCGACCGCAAAGCCATGCGCACCGACGACTTGCTGGCCAAAGGCCAAGGCAAGACCGCGCCGGCCAATCCGACCCAGGCCGACGATCCGGCCGTGATCATGTACACCTCGGGGACGACGGGTCTGCCCAAGGGCGTGCTGCAGAGCCACGACAACGTGCTGCGCATCTCCTACGCGCTGGCCTATCACCAGGCCTATCGCGAGGGCCGCCGCACCCTGTTCGCGCTGCCGCTCTACCACGCCTTCGGCCTGGTGGTGGGGGTGATCGCCTCGATCTGGTCCGGCGGCGCCATCGTGCCGCAGATGACCTTCGATCCGGCCACCACCTTCGCCGGCATCGAGAAGTTCAAGGCCACCGACGCGCTGTTCGTGCCCACCATGTCGATGGCGCTGCTCGAGCATCCCGACCGCACCAAATACGATCTGTCCTCGCTGACCGGCGTGCTGTCGGGTGCGGCGCCGACCCCGGCCAGCGTGTGGAAGCGGCTGATCGAGGCACTGGGGCTGACGGAGACCTTCACCGGCTACGGCATGACCGAGCTGAGCTGCGCCACGGTACTGACCGCCTCGGGCGACGACCTGGCGCTGCTGGAGCGCACGGTAGGGCGCATCATCGATGCCGGCGCCGCCGCCCTGCCCGAGCACAACGGGCTGGTCGGTCAATACAAGACCTGCGATCCCTATACCGGCGAGCTGCTGCCCGACGGCGCCGAGGGCGAGCTGGTGTTCAAGGGGCCGACCGCCACCAAGGGCTATTTCGAGCGGCCGGAGGAGACGGCGGCGCTGTTCCTCGAGGACGGCTGGCTGCGCTCGGGCGATCTGGGCCGCATCCGCCCGGACGGCTATATCGAGCTGACCGGCCGCTCCAAGGAACTCTACAAGACCGGCGGCGAGCTGGTGGCGCCCAAGGAGGTGGAAGCGGTGCTCGACCAGCATCCCGACGTGGCGCAGTCCTACGTGATCGGCGTGCCGGACGACAAATGGGGCGAGATCGGCGCCGCCTGGGTGGTGCCCAAGGCCGGCGCGCGGCCCCAGCCCGAGGCACTGGCGCAATGGTGCGCCGAGCGGCTGGCCAAGTACAAATGGCCGCGCCACGTGTTCCTGACCGATGCCGATTCCTTGCCGAAGACTCCCACCGGCAAGGTGCAGAAATTCGAGCTGGTCAAGCTGGCCCAGGCCAGGCTGAAGGAAGCGGCGCGCAAGAGCGCCTAGCCGCCCTCGCCCAGCGCCGCACGCACCCGCTCGGCGATCTCCGCCGGCGGCGCATCGATATCGACCACGATGGCGCGTTCCTCCGGCGTCGGATGCTCCAATATGGCGAGCTGGCTGTCGAGCAGGCTGGGCGGCATGTAGTGATCGCGCCGCGCCGCCATGCGGGTGCGGATCAGCCCGGGCGCGCCGCTCAGATGCACCAGCCGCACGCCCGTTCGTCCGTTCAGCAGCCGCTCGCGATAGGCCCGCTTCAGCGCCGAACACGTCACGACGCCGCCCACACCCTCTGCGCGCCAGCGATCGATCTGGGCGGCGATGCGGTCGAGCCACGGCCAGCGATCGGCGTCCTCCAGCGGCGTGCCGGCGCGCATCTTCGCCACGTTCTCGGGCGGATGCAGCACATCGCCTTCCTGGAACGCCACGCCCAAGGTCTCGGCCAGCGCCAGCGCCACCGTGGTCTTGCCGGCGCCGGCCACGCCCATCAGCAGCAAGATCGGCGGCGGCGCGCTCATCTCACGTCTTGGGCGGCTTGCGGGGTTCGAGATGGCCGCCGAAGGCATGGCGCATGGCCGACAGCAGCTTGTCGGCGATGTTGTCGCCCGCCCCGTCGCCAAGGCGCGAGCGGAAGCGCGCATGGAGCGCCGCCGACAGCACCGGCGCCGGCACCGCTTCCTCCACCGCCGTCTGCACCGTCCAGCGGCCCTCGCCCGAATCCTCGACATGGCCCGAATAGCCGTCGAGCCGCGCATCGGCCGCCAGCGCCGCCGATGTCAGGTCGAGCAGCCAGGACGACACCACGCTGCCGCGCCGCCACAGCTCGGCGATGTCGGCCAGGTCGAAATCGAAGCGCTGATCGGCCGGCAGCTTGTCGCTATTCGCCTGCTGCAGGATGGCGAAGCCCTCGGCATAGGCTTGCATCAGCCCGTACTCGATGCCGTTATGCACCATCTTGACGAAATGCCCGGCGCCGGCCGGCCCGCAATGCATGTAGCCGCGCGCGACCCGCGCATCGCGGCCCTCCCGCCGTGCCGTGGCGGCGATGTCGCCGCTGCCCGGCGCCAGCGCAGCGAAGATCGGATCGAGCCGCTGCACTGTCGCCGCATCGCCGCCGATCATCAGGCAATAGCCCCGATCGAGTCCCCACACGCCGCCGGAGGTGCCGCAATCGATGTAGGCGATGCCGCGCTCGCCCAGCATGGCGGCGCGCCGCACATCGTCCTTGAAGTAGGAATTGCCGCCATCGATCAGCGCGTCGCCCGCCTCGAGCAGTGCGGCGAGCTGGAACACCGCGCTCTCGGTGATGGCGCCGCTGGGCAGCATCAGCCACACCGCGCGCGGCTTGGCGAGCTGGCGCACCAGATCGGCCAGATCGCTGGCCGCCGCGATGCCCTCGCCCTGCAACGCCGCCACCGCCGCCGCATCGTGATCGAACGCCACGCAGCGATGCCCCTGCCGCGCCAGCCGCCGCACGATATTGCCGCCCATGCGGCCCAGCCCGATCACGCCCAATTGCCTCTGCCCTTGCATCAGGCTTCCTCCCGCCGGCGTCTCGTTGCCCGAAGGCCGGCATGCTTGCCCCCAGGTCCCGATTGTTCCATGAATGGCGCCGCCGCTCGACAACAAGGTGACGCTTCGTGACCTATCTGCTGCTGTTCCTGGCCGGCGCGCTGCTGTGCAACGCCATCCCGCATCTGGCGGCGGGGCTGCGCGGCGAGCCCTTCCCGACGCCTTTCGCCAAGCCGCGCGGCGTCGGCCTGTCGCCGCCGCTGGTCAATTTCCTGTGGGGCCTGCTCAACCTGGTGGTCGGGCTGTGGCTGGCGGCGGAGCGGCCGTTTGCGCTGGGCGTCAACGTCGCTCGCCCTGCTGGCCGGGGCGCTTGGCATCGGCATCTACCTGTCGCTGCATTTCGCCAAGGTGCGGCGCGACCGTGAAGGCTGATCGACGCTACTTCGCCAGGCAGCTCTGCGCCGTCCAGCAGAACAGCCATTCCATGGCGTCGTAGTAGCGTTCCGGCGAGCGATCCTTCCACAGCTCGTTGCGCACCAGCCGCTCCACGTCCTTGGCGTGGTAGATGCGGCCCATCTCGCGCGAGGACAGCACGATGCGGGCGGTGCGCGCCACGCGCGAGCGCTGGTAGAGCTCGAAGGCCGGCGCGAACTCGTCGCCGCTGACGCGCAGCGCCTCGCCCAGGGTCACCGCGTCCTCCACCGCCATGCAGGCGCCCTGCGCCATGTATTGCAAAGTGGCGTGCGCGGCATCGCCCAGCAGGGTGACGCGGCCATAGTTCCATTGCGCGATCGGCTCGCGGTCGGCGGTGGCCCAGCGCGTCCAGTCCTTGGGCAGGTCGATGAGCTGGCGCGCCTTGGCGCAGATGCCGTCGAAATAGCTCTGCACCTCGTCGCGGCTGCCGATGCGCACGCCCCATTCCTCGCGCTCGCGGCTGTGGAAGGTCACCACCACGTTGTATTGCGCGCCGCCGCGCAGCGGGTAATGCACCAGGTGGCAGTTGGGCCCGACCCAGATGCTGGCGGCGTTCCATTGCAGGTCGGCCGGGAAGTCCTTCCTGTCGACGACGGCGCGATAGACCACATGGCCCGAGACCCGCGCCTCGTCGCCGACATATTGCCGGCGCACCGCCGACTTCACGCCGTCGGCGCCGATCAGCGCCATGCCGCGATGGCGATTGCCCTTGGCGTCGATGGCCGTGACGCTTGCCTCGTCCTGCTCGACGCGCTGCACCTGGGTCGAGGTCAGCAGCGCGATGCTGCCGGCCGCCCGCGCGCCGTCCAGCAGCGCATCGTGCACGTCGGCGCGATGGATCACGGCATAGGGATTGCCGAAGCGGGCGCGAAACGCCGCGCCGGTCGGGATGCGGCCGACGACGGATTCGTCGAGCGCGTCGTGCATCACCATCTCGTCGGTATAGACCGCGCGCGAGCGGGCGAATTCGCCGATGCCCAGCGCGTCGAACGCCGCGAACCCATTCGGCCCGACCTGCAGCCCGGCGCCGATCTCGCCAAGCTGCGCGGCCTGCTCCAGCACCGTGACGGCAAAGCCGCGCCGCGCCAGGGCCAGCGCGGCGGCGATGCCGCCGATGCCGCCGCCCGCCACCAGCACCGGCAGATCGGATCTCAGGTCGGATCTAGGGCGTGGCATAGCCGCCGCTCACCGAGATCACCTGGCCCGAGACATGGCCCGCCATTTTGTCGGAGGCGAAGAACAGCACCGCGTTGGCGATGTCGGCGGCGGTGCCCAGCTTGCCCAGCGGCACCGCCTTGCGCGAGGTCTCGAACTGCGCCTCGGAGAACACCGCGCCGTCCTCCGCCCACAAACTGTCGCGGCCGACATCCTCGCGGCTGGCCGGCGGGATCACGCCCGGCGCCACCACGTTGCAGCGGATGTTGTAGCGGCCGAACTCCTTGGCGATGGCTTTGGCGAAGGTGTTGACCCCGCCCTTGGCCGCGCCATAGACCGCGTTGCGCTTCTCGCCGAAGCTGGCGTCGGAGGAGATGCACACCACCGCGCCGGCCCGATTCGGCACCATGCGCTCCAGCGCCGCCTTGGTGGCGTGGATCGTGCCCATCAGGTTGATGCCGATTACCCGCTGCCAGTAGTCCGGCTTCTGGTCGGAGAAATATTGCGGCCGGTCCCAGCCGGCATTGTTGACCAGCACGTCGATGCGATCGTGCGCCCGCTCCGCCGCATCGACCAGCCGCTCGACATCCTCGAAGCTGGTGACGTCGGCCCGCACCACCTCGACCCTCGCGCCGTGACGCTGGCGCGCCAGCTTCGCCGTGGCCTCGGCCTGGTCGCGATCGATGTCGCCCAAGGTGATGCGCGCGCCCTCGGCGGCGAAGGCCAGCACGATGCCGCGGCCGATATTCGAACCGCCGCCGGTGATCAGCACCGACTTGCCGGCAAACCCCAGATCCATTCCCGTCCTCCCTCGCTTTGGCCGCAGCCTAGCGCGGCGCAAGCCGCCGCCGGCAGCCTATTCCGCCGCTGCCATCGCGTTGCGGCATGGCCCGGATCCGGATCGCTCGCAATGCGGGATTGGCCTGGAAGCGAAGCGCCCCGGAGCAGGCTCTGCCCCGGGGCACAGGATTGCCTGTCCGATACGGCCGTCCCTACCGACGATCGCCGCGGCACCTCACCTCGCCCGGGCGGTCGTTGACCACGTCGCAGCGGGCATTGTTGGGCAGGTCGCGCACCACGCGCCAATGGTCGGGCGTGCGATCGCCGCGGTCGTGGGCGGTGATATAGCCGCAGATCATGTTGTTGTTCTCGATCCACACCCGCCAGAAGCGCAAGGTCTCCGCACCCATCGCCTTCCACGGCCCGTCGTCGCCGACCACGTCGGCGGTGGCGCGCACATTGGCGGGGCACTTGAAGGCGTCGAAGCGCGGCGGCCGGATGCGGGTCTGATCGCAGACCAGGGCAACGCTGTCGATATAGAGACCCCAGCGGCCGACCAGCGCGCTGCCCACCGCATTGGCCGGACACCAGCCGGCCGGGTCGTTGGGGCCGCGACGATCGGAGCCGGGTCGGCTGCCGCCGGCGCCGATCGAACCGACCGTCTCGAAGCGGTTGGCGCGATCGTTCCAGCGCTGGCAGCGCAGGACGATCTCGTGCACGTAGTTGGCGCCGGCGAAGACCTGGACGCCGGGGAAATTGTAGGAGCGCGCGTTCCAGCTGCCGCCGAGGCCGGTGACCAGCGACCCCGCCGGACAGATCTGCTGCACGCGACGGCCGCCGCCGCCATTGCCGACCGTATAGATATCGCCGACCAGTTCGTTGTTGCGGACCCTGCGGCAGATCACCTGCACGCCGTTGAGGAAATTGTCGACCCAGGCGTTGATGCCGACGATCGCGCCATCCTCGCCGCAATCGAGCCGATAGGGGCTGCCGCCATTGCCGCCCATCGGCGCCGTCCGCGTTTCCTGCGCCAGCGCGGTGCCGGCCAGCAGCAGGCAGGCGGCCGCGCCGGCCAATACGATGCGAATCAAGGACCTCATGAAAACCTCCCGGAAGATTTCATCGACGACGATCAAAGCTTAACGCAGCGGCACGCAAAATGTGCCAAACCGCAACGGGCGATGCGAGCGCGAAGCAGCCGCGCCCATTCCCGCCATTCCATCTTGAGGGCGGGATTCTGAATTAAATGTGGCAAGCGGCAGCCGGGCGCGATGCCTTGGAAAAGTACCCGACCGTCCTTGCCGAACAGCCTCACCGAACAGCCTCGCCAAACGGCCTCGCCGGACGGCGCTCCCCGCCCATTTGACTCGCGCCGGAAATGAATCTAGATTCATTTTCCCTGAAGATTGGTTCACACCATGGCCCTGGCCCAGCTGCGCCGCCGGCAGATCGAGGACACGCTCAACCGCATCCTCGCCGTCACCCGCGCGTTGATCGCCGAGGGCGGCTGGGCTGCGGCGCAGATCTCGGTGATCGCCGACCGCGCCGGCCTGGCCACCGGCTCGATCTATCGCTACTTCGATTCCAAGGTCGATCTGTGCGTCCAGGTGCTGGCGCAGGTCTCCGAACGCGAAGCCCAGGTCGCCGCCGCGATCATCGATTCGACCGGTTCCCCCGGAGGCGACGCCGCATCGCGCCTGCACGACGTGGTGGCGACTTTCGTGCGCCGTGCCGCGCGCCAGTCGCGGCTGGCCTATGCCTTGATCGCCGAGCCGTGCGAGCCGGCGCTGGACGAGGCGCGTCTGCAATATCGCGACGCGCTGGCGCGGCAGATCGCCCGCCTGCTCGAGGAAGGCCGCGACAGCGGCGCCTTCGTCGATGCGCCGGCCGAGGTGCTGTCGACCTGCATTGCCGGCGCCATGATGGAGCCGCTGATCCGCCCGCTGGCGCGCGCCGGCCGCCCATCGAAGGCCGAGATCGACGCCCTGGCCGAGCAGGTCGCCGCCGCCTGCGTGCGCATGGTGCGCGCGCCGGGTCCTCGCCTTCGTGCGCCACGGAGGAGCAAATGAGCACGCATCAGGTCCTGAACCAGGCCCGGCCCGCCACCGGCTTCAACGCCTTCGAGGGCGACGCCGTGCTGCGCGAGCAGGTGCAGCGCCATGCGCCGTGGAGCGCCGATCGCGCCACGCGGCTGGGAGCGCTGGCCGGCGACGAACAGACACAGGAGGCAGCCCGCCTGGCCAACGAATACGGGCCGCAACTCAAAAGCCACGACCGCTTCGGCAACCGGCTCGACTGGGTCGAATTCCATCCGGCCTGGCACCAATTGATGGGCCTGGCCTTCGGCAGCGGCGTTCATAGTCTCGCCTGGACCGCGCCACAGCCCGGCGGCCACTTTGCCCGCGCCGTGCTGAGCTATCTGTGGAACCAGGTCGAGAACGGCGTCGGCTGCCCCACCGGCATGGCCTATGCGGCGGCGGCGGGCTTCGCCGACCGGCCCGCGTTCAAGCTATGGCACGACAAGACGATCGCGCCCGACTACGACCCGCGCCGCCTGCCGCTGCACCGGAAGAAGGCGGCGGTGATCGGCTATGCCATGACCGAGAAGCAAGGCGGCTCCGATCTGCGCCAGACCCAGACCACCGCCGAGTTCGCCGGCACGGAGAACGGCGCCGACATCTACCTGATCACCGGCCATAAATGGTTCTTCTCGGTGCCGACCAGCGACGGCTTCTACACGCTCGCTCGAACCAGATCCGGCGTGAGCTGCCTGTTCGTGCCGCGCATCCATGACGACGGCAGCCTCAACCGCGTGTTCATCCAGCGGCTGAAGGACAAATGCGGCAATCGCTCCAATGCTTCGAGCGAAGTGGAGTTCGACCAGACCCGCGCGCTGCTGGTCGGCGAGGAAGGCCGCGGCATCGCCGAGATCCTGAGCCATGCGCATCTGACGCGGCTGGATTTCGCCGTCGGCTCGGCCGGGCTGATGCGCCAGGCGCTGACCCTGGCGCTCAACCATGCCGGCACGCGCAACGGCTTTGGCCAGCGCATGGCCGAGCTGCCGATGCAGGCCAATGTGCTGGCCGACATGGCGCTGGAGAGCGAGGCCGCCACCTTGTCGGCGCTGCGTGTGGCCCGCGCCACCGATGCGATGGAAACGAACGCGCAGGAGCGGCTGCTGGCCCGCGTCGCCACGCCGGTGGTGAAGTTCTGGAACTGCCAGCGCGCCGCCTATTTCGTCTACGAGGCGGTGCAGGTGCATGGCGGCAACGGCTTCATCATGGAGAACCCGGTGGCGCGGCTCTATCGCGAGGCGCCGCTCAACTCGATCTGGGAAGGCACCTCCAACATGATGTGCATGGACGTGCTGCGGGCGCTCAGCCGCGAGCCCGGCGCGCGCGAGGCCTTCATGGCGGAAGTGGCCGCCGTGCCGCAGGACGGCTTCATGGGCCGGCTGGGCGACGACCTGGCCTCGCGCGTGAACGACGAAGGCAGCGCCCGCGCGCTGGTGACGCGCATGGCTCTCGCCTTGCAAGCCAGCGAGATGCTGAAGCACAGCCCTCAGGCGGTGGCGCAGCGCTTCATCGACTCGCGGCTGGGCGGCCAGCATGCCGGCATCATGGGCTCGCTGGCCAACGGCCCCGACCTGGCCGATATCGTGGCCCGCGCCGCCGTGGCGTAAGGAACAAACCCCATGCAAACATCGCCGTGAGCAAGGTGAAGGCCGCCATGTCGCCGCAGGAGTGGCAGACGCGCATCGATCTGGCCGCCTGCTACCGGCTGATGGCGCTCTATGGCATGACCGACCTGATCTACAACCACATCGGCGCCCGCATCCCCGGCGCCGCGGAGCACTGCCTGATCGACCCCTACGGCATGCGAGGAGATCACCGCCTCGAGCCTGGTGACGATCGACGTCGAAGGCAACACGCTGCTGCAGCCCGACCATGGCTACAACGCCAACGTGGCGGGCTTCTATCCAGGCGGCCATCGACAACACGGTGAGCAGCTTCCGCGGCAGCGAGATCACCCTGCTCGACCAAGCTGCCGCCAACCCGACCCTGAACGCCCGGGCGGGATCCGACAGCGGCGGCTACGGCGCGCTGGAGTGGCCGGCGCTGCTGCGCAAGCTCGACCGCGCCGATCCGGTCTGGCGGCAGCAAGCATGTGTGCGCGTCACCGCGCCTCTTGGGGGAGGGGCGAGAAAGCCGTCACTCCGCGCCGCCCGGCGGTCCCGCAAAGAACGCCTGCAGCACGGGACGCTGGCCCTTGGTGATCCTGGCGAGCGCGGTTGCTTCGCCGAACCACTGGGCGCGATCGACCTCGGGGAAGGATTGCCGGCGGCCCGAGTTGGGCGGCCATATCATCTCGAAGCTATTGCTGCTGAGCGCGGCGGGATCGCAATCGCCCTGGCGCGCGAAGACACGCAGCGTCTTGCCGCCGCTCAAGCGGAACAGACCCAGGTCGCGATAGGCGTCGTCGTCGGCCAGCGCAAAGCCGGTCTCCTCGGCGAATTCGCGGCGCGCCGCCACGAGCGGATCCTCGCCGGGATCGATCAGCCCTTTGGGGATCGACCAGACCTGGTCGTCCTTCTTGGCCCAGAACGGCCCGCCCGGATGCGCCAGGAACACCTCGACCGCACGCTTGCCCCGGCGATACAGCAGAATGCCGGCAGAGAGCTGGGGCACGCCGGCGCTAGCCCAGCAGCAGCCGGCGCATCAGGCCGATCAGCTGCTCCGAGGTGAACGGCTTGCTGAGCACCGGCACGTCGCGGAATTCGGCATTGATGCCCTCGCGGCCGTAGCCGGTGGCGAAGGCGAAGGGCACGCCCTGGCGCTGCAGCGCCGTAGCCAGGTCGTGCACCGGCTGGCCCGCCAGATTGGCGTCGAGCAGCACCGCATCGAACTGGCCCAGCGCCACCGCCCGCCGCGCCGCATCGAGGGTGCCGGCGCGGCCCGACACCACCATGCCGACATCGGTCAGCGCGCTTTCGATGTCCAGCGCAACCAGCACCTCGTCCTCGACGATCAGCACTCGCTTGCCTTCCATGCCGGCGCTGCCGGTCCCGCCGACAGTCTCGATGCCCTCGCGCTCGGCCGCCGACAGGCTGGTGGTGCTTTCGACCTCCGGCAGCGGCACCACCAGTTCGCAGGTCACGCCACCAGGCCGGTAGTGCAGCAGCCCGCGGCCGCCTTCCGATTCCAGAGTGCGCTCGATCAAGGTGCTGCCGAAGCCGCGCCGGCTGGGCTCGCTCACGCCCTCGACCCCGCTCTCGCGCCATTGCAGCACCAGTTCGCGGCGCGGATAGGCGAATACCTGCCACTGGATCGCCAGCCGGCCGCCGGCTTGCGACAGGGCGCCGTATTTGCGCGCGTTGGTGGCCAGCTCGTGCAGCACCAGCCCGAGATTGACCGCCGCCTTGGCCGGCAGGAACACCGGCGGGCCGTCGAAGGCGATGCGCTCGCCGCCATCCTTGCCCAGCACCACCTGCTCGCGCGCGATCTGCTCGATCGACGCGCCCTGCATGCGCCCGCTGACCAGCAGGTCGTGCGCCCGCGCCAGCGACTGGATGCGGCCGTTGAACGAGGCGACGAAGGCGGCCGGGCTCGAAGCGCTGCGCAGCGACTGGCCGGCCAGCGCCTGGATGGTAGCCAGGGTGTTCTTGACGCGATGGTTGAGCTCGTCGAACAGCAGGCGCTGCAACTGCTCGGCCTGTTTGCGTTCGGTGACGTCGCGCGCGATCTTGGAAGCGCCGACCACCACGCCGGCGCGGTTGCGCAGCGGCGACACGGTGATCGAAACGTCGATGCGCCGGCCGTCCTTGGTCAGGCGCACCGTGTCGAAATGCTCGATACGCTGGCCGCGCTGGATGCGGGCGATGATCTCCTTCTCCTCGTCCTGCAGCTCAGCAGGGATGATCTTGAGGATCGGCTGGCCGATCATCTCCTCCGCGCTCCAGCCGAAGATGCGCTGGGCCGCGGCGTTCCAGGAATTGATGCGCCCGGTCAGATCCTTCGAAACGATGGCGTCTTCGGACGAGGACACGATCGCCGCCAGCCGGGCCAGCTCCATGTCCGCCTTGACCCGGTCGCTGAGATCGATCAGCACGTTGAGCATGCCGATCACCTTGCCTTGCGCGTCGCGCAGCAAGCTGGGATGGCCGCGCACCGTGACGCGGCTGCCATCGGGCCGTTCGACGATCGCTTCGGCACCCTGCACCGCCCGGTCGGCCTTGAGGGATACCGCGGTCGGGCTTTGCTCGGCGGACAGCGGCTGGCCGCCCAGGCCGTAGAGGCGCCAGGCGCCGGTCCAGCGTGCCTTGGCCAGTTCGGGACGGTATCCCCACAGCTCGGCGGCGGCCTCGTTGTAATAGGTGAGATAGCCCTCGGCGTCGGTCAGGTAGGCTGGTAACGGCAGCGCTGCGAGCAGGGTCGGATCGACGGTCATTCGCGTTGTTTTACTTGTGGTTGCCCCGCCGGGGTGGCTGCAATCTAGCCAAGATCGCAGCGCTCGGCAAAAAATGACGTCTACGGTAACGTTTGGCCGCGCCGAACGATCCCGGCCGACATCCCCCGGCGCCCCGTATCGCCGCCGGTCGCCCCCAAAGGGCAGTCGATGGGGGCAGTCGATGGGGGGCAGTCGATGGGGCGGTCGACGGGCAACTGAACAGGCCGGTGGGCCATCCGTTTTCCCTTGTACAGCCAAGGAGAAAAGGATGACCCCCCAAAAGCCGCACCGCACCCCCCAGCCCACCGACCGCAACGAAACCGCCAGCGCCATGCGCGACCTTGCCGGAGGCGTGGCGAGCAAGCTGGAAGCCGCCGTCACCACCTCGACCGAAGGCTTCGTGAAGATGGCCGGCACCAGCGACATCTACGAGCTGGAAGCGGCCAAGATCGCCCTGCAGCGCTCGACCAGCCAGGACGTCAAGGATTTCGCCCGTCACATGATCGCCGATCACACCCGGACGACCGAGCAGCTCAAATCGACCCTGCAGGCGCTGGGCATGCCGACCGTGCCGCCGCAGCAGCTCGACGAGCGCCACCAGACCATGCTCGACGATCTCAACGGCGCGGCCCAGGAGGATTTCGACCACCGCTATATCGCCCAGCAGAAGGCCGCCCACTCGGCCGCCATCACCCTGTTCAAGACCTATCGCGAACGCGGCGAGGCTCGGGAACTGCGCGCGCTATGCGCCCAGGCGCTGCCGGTGCTGGAGAGCCATCTGCACATGATCGAGCAGATGAAGGCGCAGCGTTAGCGCTGGTTGGCGGCCGGCTCAGCGCCGGCCGCTTTTCCCGGCGGCCGGTTCAGCGCCGGCCGCTGGCCAGCCGGGTGGCCTCGGGCCGGGCGCGCAGCCGGCCCATGGCGACGATGCCGGCGATCGGACCCAGCGCCAGCACGACGAAGGCGTAGCGCCAGCCCAGCCATTCCACCACATAAGGCAGGGCGTGGATGGTAATCAGCGTGAGCAGGAAGCCCACCGCCGTCTGCGCCGTCAGCATGGTGCCGATGCGGTCGGGCGGCGACAGCTCGGCGACGCTGGCCGAGAACTGCGCCGAGTCCGCCACCACCGCCACGCCCCACACCAGGCACAGCACGATGGTGAGAGCCGGCCCGCCGCCATAGGTGAAGCCGATCAGCACGCAGCACGTGCCGCTGATCAGCAATGCGGCCATGGTGATGGTGGTGCGGCCCAGCCGGTCGGCCAGCAAGCCGCCCAGCAGCGAGCCCAGCGCGCCGATGCCGATGGTGGCGAAGGCCACCAGCTTGGCGGCCACCGCGCCGCCTTCGGGCATGGAAAGCGCGAAGCTGGCGGCCAGGAAGGCGCCGATCCAGGCCCACATGGCGTAGAGCTCCCACATATGGCCGAGATAGCCGAGATTGGCCAGGCGCAGCGGCACGTTCTGCCAGCCATAGAGCGCGTCGGCGAAGCGGAAGGCGCCGCGCCGTGCATTGGCCGGGCCGATGCCGACCAGGTTGACGAAAACCGCCGCCAGACCTGCCGCCAGCGAGGCCAGCGCGATGGTCCAGCGCCAGTCGACCCCGCCCAGCACGTCGAACAGATAGGGCGAAGCCGAGCCCAGGGTCAGCGCGCCGACCAGGATGCCGACCAGCAGCCCCGCATTGCCGCGTGCCCAGCTCGCCGCCATCTTCATGCCCACCGGATAGATGCCGGCCATGCAGATGCCGGTCGCCAGCCGCAACGCCGGCACCACCGCCGACAGCGGATCGACCGCCAGGATCGCGGCATTGGCCAGCGCGGCGAGGGCGGCGCAGATGCAAAACAGCCGGCGCGAATCGATCCGGTCGGGCAGCGCGAACAGCGCGCTGCCGACACAGCCGATCACGAAGCCCAGCTGCACCGCCGCCGTCAGCAGCGCCTTGTGGAACGCGCCGATATGGTATTGCGCGTCGAGCGACTGGATCACCGGCGAGGTGGAGAACCACAGCGCCAGCGCCCCCACCTCGCACAGGGCAAGCGTTGCGATGGAGGCGGCGGCGGACCGGAACGAAGGGATACCCATGACGGCGGCGATTATCGGCCCCGCGCCGTCAAAGGCAAGCGCGGGCGGTCGCAGCGATTGCCCGACACGACACCGGCGCGAAGAATCGGCCTCAGGACGAGGCGGTGCCCGGCAAGCGGATCAGCGCCTCGCGATGACGCTCGTGCCGCACCGCCGCCGCCCGCACCCGCAGCAGGTCGCGTCGCGCCACCAGCCCCACCACCTGGCCGTCGCGGCGACGCAGGATCGGCACGCGCCCGGCATCGGCCTGCGCCATGCGGTCGGCCAGCCGGCCGACCAGCTCGTCTTCGTGGCCGGTCAGGCAGTCGCGCCCGCCCACCGCCTCGGCCAGGGTGCCCTCCTGCGCCCAGCCCTCGCGGGTCCAGCGCAGCACGTCGGCGCGCGCCACCATGCCGACCAGCCTGCCCGCGTCGTCGACCACCGGATAGCTCTTGTGGCGCGGCGCCGTCCCATCGCCCGCGCCCTCCTCGCCCGTCCCGTCATCCGCCGCGGCGCCGGTGAAGAACGCCACCGCGGCGCCGATCGTCATGGCGCCGGACAGGGTGTCGACCGGCTGGGCCATGATCTCCTGCACGCGCATGATCTCGAACGGATCGACCACATATTCGCGCATCACATGGTGGCCGCGGCGGGCCACCTTTTCGGTCAGGATCGAGCGCTTCAGCAGCAGCACGGTGGTGGTGTGAGCCATGACGCAGCCCACCGCCAGCGGCAGCATGGCGCCGAAATTATGCGTCAGCTCGATGGCGAAGACGATGGCGGTGAGCGGCGAGCGCATCGTGCCGCCCATCATCGCCGCCATGCCGACCAGCGCCCACAGCGCCACGTCGCCCTGCGCGATGCCGTGGGGCACGATGCCGCCGAACAGCGCGCCCAGCGCGCCGCCCATGATCAGCAGCGGCGCCAGCACGCCGCCGGACGTGCCCGAGCCCAGCGCGATCGCCCAGATGATCGCCTTGACCGCCATCAGCCGCAGCACCGGCCCGTTGTCCAGCGTGCCATGCAGCAGGGCGGCGATGTTGTCGTAGCCCACGCCCAGCGCGTGCGGCTCGATCAGTCCGCCGACGCCGATCGTCAGCCCGCCCAGCACCGGCCACCACATCCAATGGATCGGCAGGCGCTGGAAGGCGTCCTCGCAGGCATAGACCATCAGGGTCAGCAGCCCCGAGGCCAGCCCGCCGGCCACGCCCAGCAGTGCCGCGCATAGCAGGCCCAGCGCCGGCAATGTCGCGCTGCTGGCCATCGGAAACAGCACGCCGCCGCCCAGCAGCAGCGGCCGCCACGCCGCCGCCACCACCGCGGCCACCGCCACCGGCACGAAGCTGCGCGGCTTCCATTCGAACAGCAGCAGCTCGACCGCCAGCAAGATGGCGGCGATCGGCGTGCCGAAGGTGGCGGCCATGCCGGCCGCGGCGCCGGCCACCAGCAGGGTCTTGCGTTCGGCGTTGGAGAGCTGGAAGAACTGGGCGAACAGCGAGCCGAAGGCGCCGCCGGTCATGATGATCGGCCCCTCGGCGCCGAACGGACCGCCGCTGCCGATCGAGATCGCCGAGGACAGCGGCTTGAGCAGCGCCACCTTGGGCTGGATGCGGCTGCGGCCGATCAGGATCGCCTCCATCGCCTCGGGAATGCCGTGGCCGCGGATCTTCTCCGAGCCGTAGCGCGCCATCAGGCCGATGATCAGGCAGCCCGCCGCCGGCACCAGCACCGCCCAGCCGCCCAGATGGTGGCTGGCGATCTCGGCCGGCGCGGTGCTGAAGCGGCCGAAATAGGCCAGGTTGGTGGCCAGCGCGATCAGCCGCAGCAGCGCCCAGGCCGCCGCCGCGCCGGCGCTGCCCACCACCAGCGCCATCGCCGCCAGCAGCAGCAGGCGCGGATCGGCGGTGAAGTCGCGCAGGCCATGCTCGCCCGCCGCCGCCCCGCCCGATCCGGGGCCCGGCACGAGATCCCGCGCGGGGCTCGAGCTGGCTTGGGGTTGCGCGGATAAGTCGGGTTGCGCGGACAAGGCGGCGCGGGGTTCCATCAGGGCCTCGACGGGACAGGAATGGGTTCGGGGACCGGGTTTATATCGTATTACGATATAATTGGAAGTGCGGGGGATGCATGGCTGCGACGCGCGGTAAGGCCGAGGCCTTGAAAACGACGACATCGCGGAACGCGGCCGGTTCGAGGGCGGCGCTCGACCCGGCCGACTACCAGCGCCTGGCCGAGTTCCGCTATCTGCTGCGCCAGTTCCTGGTGTTCAGCGAACAGGCCGCCGAGGCTGCCGGGCTGACGGCGCAGCAGCACCAGGCACTGCTGGCGCTGAAAGGCCATCGCGGTCCGGCGCCGCTGGGGATCGGCGCGCTGGCCAAGCGGCTGGCGATCCGCCCGCACAGCGCGGTCGGGCTGATCGACCGGCTGGCGGCCAAGGATCTGGTGCGCCGCTCCAGCCCGGCCAGCGACCGCCGCCAGGTGCTGATCGAGCTGACGCCCCATGCCGAGGCGCTGCTGCACAGGCTGACCAGCGCCCATCGTCGCGAGCTGGCGCGCATCGCCCCGCTGCTGTCGGAGCTGTTGAAGCCGTTCGTGTGATCTGAGCGGATCGCGATCGGAGACAGCGCGACAACGCTGCCCTCCGGTCGCGTGAATCCGCTCGATTCCTCAGGGGTAGAGCCAATCCAGATCTTTCGACGGAATCCGGAAGGATTCCGTCGAAAGGCGATTGGCGCTAGCGCCGCGCCGCCGCCAGCAGGCCGCGCGCCGCGGCATCGATGATCGCCTCGCCGTCCAGGCCGTAGACCCGGTAGAGATCGGGCAGGTCGCCCGACTGGCCGAAATGGTCGACGCCCAGCGGCTGCACGCGCTGGCCGCGCACCGCGCCCAGCCAGGACAGCGCCGCCGGATGGGCGTCGGTCAGCGTGACCAGCGCGGCACCCTGCGCCAGCGGCGCCAGCAGATCCTCGACATGGCTGCCGGCCTGCCCGCCCGCATTGCGCCCCTGCCGCGACCTGACCCAGCCCTCGTGCAGCCGGTCGGCCGACGTCACCGCCAGCAGCCCGGCGCCGGGAATGTCCGGCAGGATCGCCTCGTAGGCGGCGATGGCCTCGGGCGCCACCGCGCCGGTATAGGCGATGGCGAAATCCACGCCCGGCGCCGGCGGCTTCAGCCAGTAGCCGCCCGCGACGATGGCATGGCGCAGCGCCGCATCGACGGTGCGCTGCGGCTGCTCGATCGGCCTGGTCGACAGGCGCAGATAGATCGAACCGCCCTCTTCGTCCTGCATGTGGCGGAAGCCGAACGCCATGATGGTGGCCAGCTCGTCGACGAAGGCCGGCTCGAAGGCGGCCAGCCCATCCTGCGCCATGCCGATCAGCGGCGTGCCGATCGACTGGTGCGCGCCGCCTTCGGCCGCCAGGGTGATGCCCGAGGGCGTCGCCACCAGCATGAAGCGGGCGCGCTGGTAGCAGGCATAGTTGAGCGCATCCAGACCGCGCTGGATGAACGGGTCGTACAGCGTGCCGATCGGCAGCAGCCGGGCGCCGAACAGCGTGTCGCTCATGCCCAGCGCGCCGAGCTGCAGGAACAGGTTGTTCTCGGCGATGCCCAGCTCGATGTGCTGGCCTTGCGGCGACATCTGCCAGCGCTGCGCCGACACCACCTTCTCCTCGCGGAACACGTCGGCGGCTTCCTGGCGATGGAAGATGCCGCGCCGGTTGACCCAGGCGCCCAGATTGGTCGACACCGTGACGTCGGGCGAGGTGGTGACGATGCGCGCGGCCAGCGGCGTATCGGAGCCCGCGATCTCGTTGAGGATGCGGCCGAAGCCCTCCTGCGTCGATTGCCGCGGCGCGCTGGGAATCGGCAAGGTCTCCGGCACCTCGATGGCGGCAGCGTCGCGCCGGCGCCTGCCCTCGGCATTGAACGGCACCTGGGCCAGGAAGGCCTGCAATTCCTGCGCAGGCACGTCGAGGCCGGCGAACTTTTCCCACTCCTCGCCCTCGCCCAGTCCCATCGACTGGCGGAAGCCCGCCATCTGGTCGGGACTCATCAGCCCGGCGTGGTTGTCCTTGTGACCGGCGAAAGGCAGGCCGAAGCCCTTGATGGTATAGGCGATGAAGCAGGTCGGCACGTCGTCATGGCCGGCCGCTTCGAACGCCTCCAGCACCGCTTCCAGATCGTTGCCGGCCAGGTTGGTCATCAGCGCCTGCAGCGCCTGGTCGTCATGCGCCTCGAGGATGCGGCGGATGCCGGGATAGGCGTTGAGGTCGCGGGTCAGCGCCTGGCGCCAGGCGGCGCCGCCCTTGTAGACCAGCGCCGAATAGAGCGAGTTGGGGCAGTTGTCGATCCAGTCGCGCAGATGGCCGCCATCCTCCTGGGCGAAGGCCGCCTCGAGCTGCTTGCCGTATTTCAAGGTGACGACGCGCCAGCCCACCATGTCGAACAGCCGGTCGATGCGGTTGAACAGCCGGTCGCTGACCACCGAATCCAGGCTCTGGCGGTTGTAGTCGATCACCCACCACAGGTTCTTGACGTCGTGCTTCCAGCCCTCGAGCAGCGCTTCGAAGATGTTGCCTTCGTCGAGTTCGGCATCGCCGACCAGCGCCACCATGCGGCCGGGCGCGCGCTCCTCGTCGGCGAGCTTCTTGAGCCGCACATAGTCCTGCACGATCGAGGCGAACAGGGTGATCGCCACGCCCAGCCCGACCGAGCCGGTGGAGAAATCGACGTCGTCGCTGTCCTTGGTGCGCGAGGGATAGGCCTGCGCGCCGCCCAGCCTGCGGAAATTCTCCAGTCTGTCGCGCGTCTGATTGCCCAGCAGGTACTGGATGGCGTGGAACACCGGCGAGGCATGCGGCTTGACCGCGACGCGATCCTGCGGCCGCAGCACCGCGAAATAGAGCGCCGTCATGATGGTGGCGAGCGAGGCGCTGGAGGCCTGGTGGCCGCCCACCTTCAGCCCGTCGCGGCTGTCGCGGATATGGTTGGCGTTGTGGATCGTCCAGCTCGACAGCCACAGCGCCTTCTTCTGCAGCGCCCGCAGGCAGCGCAGCCGCTCGGCCCGGATCTGGCTGCGGTCGCTCGAATCCTTGCGCATCTGAGTGGCGGGCATGTCTTTCTCCTGTTGCGGCAGGAGGATAGGCCGCGTGCCGGGGAAAAGCTTTGCGAACAGGCCGCCCAAGCCCCGGTAATGGGTCGAATATTCCATAAAGACGGTTCTTATTGGATAAATCGACCGAATCGAGCGCTGCGTCGGCAAAGAGTGGCCGCTGGGGCGGGCGCGGCCGCGACCCGGCGGGAACCGGCATGGCCGCCAAGCGCTCAAGCTAGAGCCGCCCGGTCCCGCCGCTCCCGCCCGAGGTTGTCATGCTCAAGCTTGCCTTTATCTTCTTCATCGTCTCGCTGATCGCCGGCCTGCTGGGCCTGACCGGCATCGCCCAGGGTGCGCGGCGCATCGCTCTGATCGTCTTCGTCCTGGCGCTGATCGTGTTCGTGGTGCTGCTGGTGATCGGCTTGATGGCCGGCGCCGTGCTGTTCTGAGGCGCCTGCCCTGCCTTGCCCGCAGACGCGAACCGTTTGCAAGCAAGCTGCGACGCCGCATCGCGGGCGTCGGCAGGCACGCCGGGATTGGCGCGCGCCCATGCTCTGATAGGCTCGCGGCAGCGGAGGAAACGCCATGCGCCCCATTCCGGTCCTGTTCGCTCTTGCCGTCCTGGCCGTTGCGCAGCCCGTCTCCGGCGCGGGCGCCGCCGATGCCGAGAACGGCCGCCGTCTGGCCGGCCAGTGGTGCAGCACCTGCCACATCGTCGACAGCCGCGGCACCGGGACCGCGCGCGACACGGCGCCCAGCTTCGTGTCGGTGGCCGCCGATCCCGCCCGCGTCGATGCCGATCACCTGGCGGCATGGCTGATGACCGGCCACCGGCAGATGCCCAATTTCAACCTGACGCGCGACAGCGTCGCCGATCTGGTGGCCTATATCCGCAGTCTGGGCCCGGCGCGCTAGGCCCAGGCGCGCTCAGCGATAGACGAAGGCCGGATCGTCGAGATCGATCTTGGGGAAGACGTCCTTCTCGTTCCAGTAATCCTGGGTGTGCTGCCATTCCGGCTTGTCGCCGCGCCGGGGCAGCAGGTGCATGCCGCGCATGACGTAGCCCGGATTGAAATTGTCGGTGTCGATCCAGGGCAGCAGCTTCATGTCGCGATCTTCGGGCCGCAGCGCCACCTCGACCCGCCTGGCCTGCTTGTCCTTCATATGCGCCAGCAGCCGGCACACGAAATCCGCCACCAGGTCGGCGCGCAGGGTCCAGGAGGCGCGGAAATAGCCGAACACCCACACCATGTTGGGCACGCCGGTGAACATCATGCCGCGATAGGTCACCGTGTCGTGGAACGCCAGCTTCTCGCCGTCGATCTGGAAATCGATGTCGCCCAGCACGTTGAGATTGAAGCCGGTGGCGGTGATCACGATGTCGGCCTCGATCTCCTGCCCCGACTTCACCCTGATGCCCTTCTCGGTGAAGCTGTCGATCTCGTCGGTCACCACCGAGGCCTTGCCCGAGGCGATGCCGCGGAACAAATCGCCGTCGGGCACAAAGGCGATGCGCTGGCGCCACGGCAGGTAGGACGGCGTGAAGTGCCTGGCGATGTCGTAGTCGGGCCCGAGGAACAGGCGAGCCGCGCCCAGCAGCTCCTTCTTCACCGCCTCCGGTTCCTCGAAGCAGCGCCTGGTGAAATTGGCCTGGTCGAGCAGGATGCGGCGGCGCACGATCTCGTGAATCCAGCTCTCGTCGACCTGCAGGGCGCGCAGCTCGTCGGCCAGCACCTGGGCATTGCGCGCCGGGATGAAATAGGTCGGCGAACGCTGCAGCATGGTGACGTGCGCCACGTCGGCGGCGATGTTGGGCACCAGCGTCGCTGCCGTGGCGCCCGAGCCGATCACGATCACCTTCTTGCCCTTGTAGTCGAGATCGGTCGGCCAGGTCTGGGGATGGACGATCCTGCCCGCGAACCGGTCCATGCCCGGCCATTGCGGCGTGTAGCCTTCGCTGTGGCGGTAATAGCCCTGGCACATCCACAGGAAGTTGCAGGCGATGCGCCGCAGCGCGCCGGTCTCGTGCTGGCGCACCTCCAAGGTCCACAGATTGTCGGCGCTCGACCAGTTGGCGCGCTCGATGCGGTGGCCGTAGCGGATATGCAGGCCCAGCTCGTTGTCGGCGATCACCTCGCCCAGGTATTGCAGGATCTCGGCGGCGGTGGCGATCGGCTTGCCGGTCCAGGGCTTGAAGCGATAGCCGAAAGTGTAGAGATCGCTGTCGGAGCGGATGCCGGGATATTTGTGCGTGATCCAGGTGCCGCCGAAACTGTCCTGCGCCTCGAGCACCAGGAACGAGGTGTCGGGCATCTGCTGGCGCAGATGATAGGCGCCGCCGATGCCGGAGATGCCGGCGCCGACGATGACCACGTCGAAATATTCGCTGGCCCGGTCGGCGGCTGGGTCGGCGGCTGGGTCGGCGGCCTTGTTGACGGACTGGTCCGGCTGCAACGCTGTATCGGGCATGGCGCGGTTCCTCGTGTGGCCCCCGCCAGTATAGAGGCATTCCCCCGCGCCGTCGCAACCGCACCGCGAAACGCTGCGGCGGCGACGGTCAGAATCCGTAAGGCTTGTAAGGCCCGAAGATATGCTGCTCGAAATGCACCATGCCGGTCGAGCCGTCGCCGCCGCTCATGCGGCAGGGGAATTCGGTCGGGCCCAGCCGCTTGCTCTCCGGCAGCGCCGTCCGCCCCGTCTTGCCCAGATGATGGGCCGAGGGATAGCGGTCGGTCTCCACCACCGGTCCCACGCCGCGCCAGACGCCGGCGCTGCCGCCATCCTGCCAGCCGCCGTAATAGCCCAGGCCCTGCACGTCGGCCGGCGTGCCGGCGGCGGCGATGGTGTAGTCGCGCCAGTGCCCGTCGCTGTCCAGCAGCGAGAAGCTGCCGCCGATCACGTTGCGGGTGCCCGGCGCGTAGACCAGCTTGTGCTTGACCGACACCAGCCGCACCGTGCTGCCATCGGGCAAATAGAGCGCGCCCTCGAAGTCCAGCGGCTTGCCGGCCTCGTCCTCGTGGGTGTTGAAGAAGCCGGTGTAGCGGTCGGTGGCGAACGGAGCCCAGATGCGGAAGCGGCGATGGTCGACCTCGTCCGGGTCGCGCCCCGCCCCGCCATGCGGCGTGGCCGGTCCCATGCCCGAGCGCACGCCCCAGGAATGGTCGCGGATCGCGGTCCAGCCGTTCGCGACGATGGTCTCGCCGTCGCGCCGCACCGTGCCGCTGGCGGCGCAGACCCGGGTGTAGCGCAGCATGTCGTGGATCAGGTGGCCGTATTTGCGGAAGCGATAGGGGGCCTCGAGGAAGGCCGGCGAGCGCGTGGCGAAGGTCAGGTCGAAGGAGAAGCCTGCCGCGTTGTCGTCCAGCGACAGGCGGACCTCCTGCATCGGCTGGCGGATCTCCAGCCGCAACGGCCCGACATCGAGTTCGGCCGCGCGCGGCCGCAGCGCGCGCGAGGCGCGCAGCACGCGCTGCTCGCCCTGGCGCGCCAGCCCGGCGAAGCCGTCGATCACGTTCATGTTGGGGTGCAGGCGCAGGCCGGTCACGACATAGCAGTCCTCGGCGAAGGTGGCGCAGAAATAGCCGTCGTTGAAATGCACGTCCGAGGTGAACGGGATGTTGAACGGCGTGGGGTGCTGGTGGAACGGGTACTCGTCGAAGTCACTCAATTGCATAAGGCTCTCGCTTCCCGGTCGTCTTCGAGGCGTGCCATGGTCCAGCGGCCATGGCGCTGCGGCGGCTGGCGGACATGGATGGAGCGGTCCCGGCGCCGGCCGCGCGACTATTCAACCTGCGGTCGAGTGCCGACGTCAACCCCGCAGCTTCGGGACGTCGAACGGGCGCGCGCCAGCCCGTCGCGCCGGTGACGCTAGGTCGCGACGACGAAATCGCCTCGATTCCGTCGATAAGGCGATTTGCGATTTGCTCTAGACTTGCCCGGTTTCGCCGCTGACAGCGGCGGCGCGCAGGGGGCCGCGCAGGGTGAGATAGAGTCCGCCCACCAGGCCGATCGTGGTGGCCAGCATCAGCGCCAGCCACAGCAGCGGCTTGGTGGCATGCAGCGACAGCGAGCCCATATAGCCGATCGCCACCGTCACCGCCGCCAGCACCGCCCAGGCGCTCCAGCGCGTGATGTCCGGCGCCGGCGGCTGGTCGCTGACCCGCTCGTCCTTCAGCCATTGCGCCAGTTCCTCGACCGAGCCCTTCTGCTGCTGCACGCCGCCCTCCAGCTCCATCTCCTTGGCGACCTCCTCGGCCTCCTTGGCGATGCGCCGATCGAGCCAGCGTTGCAGCAGACTCTTGCGGGCCGGCGCGGCCTCGACCCGCTCGACCGCTTCCACCCTCACCTGCAGCCTGGCGCGGCGGCCGGGCAGATAGTCGAAGCCGACCGCGGCGGCGGCCAGCGCCAGCCCCAGCAGGTCGACCCAGAACGGGCTCTTGAAGATCAGCAGCCCGGCGGCCAAGGCGAACACCAGGCGCTGCAGCGGGTTGAGCGGGCGGTGGAAATAGCCCGCCAGCGCCGCCGTGGTCAGCACCATGCCGGCGCTGGCCACCAGGGTGGCGAGGACGATCTCCAGCGGCGTGCCGCGCATCAGCAGCGCCGGCTCGAACACGAACACCAGCGGCACGATGAAGGCGGCGACGCCCAGGCGCGAGGCCTCCACCATGGTCTTCATCGGGTTGGCGTTGGCCAGCCCGGCGGCGGCCACGGCGGCCAGCGCGGTGGGCGGGGTGATGTCCGACACCACGCCGTAATAGAAGGCGAACATGTGCGCGGCCATCTCCGGCACGCCGCTGGCCTTGAGGATCGGGATCACCGTGGCGACCATGGTGATGTAGACCGCCGAGGCGGTCAGCCCGGTGCCCAGGATCAGCGAGATCAGCGCGCCGATGATCAGGATCAGCCATAGCTGGTTCGACACCATGTCGAGGATCAGCTGGGTGATCTGGAAGCTCAGGCCGGTAGCGAACATGGCGCCGATGATGATGCCGGCGCAGGCGCAGGTGGTCGACAGGCTGCAGCTCACCTTGGCGGTCACCTCGAGCGCCTCGCCGATGCGGCTGGGCGACAGCAAGGTGCGGCGCGACACGAAGGACAGCAGGAAGGTGCCCAGGCTGGTGACCAGCGCCACCAGGATGATCGAGTAGCCCAGCGCCAGCAGCACCGCGATCAGCAGCAGCGGGATCGCCAGATAGCCGTTGGTGCGCATGATGCGCCAGGCATTGGGCATGGCCTCCTTGGGCATGCGCGACAGGCCCTGCTTGCGCGCCTCGAAATGCACCGTCCAGTAGATCGAGAAGTAATAGAGAAAGGCCGGGATCGCCGCGGCGACGATCACCGTGACGTAGCTGACGCCCATGAACTCGGCCATCATGAACGCCACCGCGCCCATCACCGGCGGCATGATCGAGCCGCCCACCGCCGCCGCCGCCTCGACGCCGCCGGCGAAATGCGGGCGATAGCCCAGCCGGCGCATCATCGGGATGGTGAAGGCGCCGGTGGTCAGCACGTTGCTGACGCCCGAGCCCGACAGCATGCCGAACAGGCCCGAGGCGATGACGCCGGCCTTGGCCGGGCCGCCGACGCGATGGCCGAACACGGCGAAGGCGATGCGGGTGAAGAAGCTGCCGGCGCCGGCCGCCTGCAGCAGCCGGCCGAACAGCAGGAACAGCACGATGTACTGCGCCGCCACCAGCAGCGGGATGCCGAACACGCCGGCATCGCCCACCACCAGGGTCTGGATCAGCGCCTCCGGCTTGACCGGCGGGCCGTAGAAGATCCCGGGGAAGTGATTGGCGAACAACGCATGGCAGCAGAAGATGCCGGCCAGCACGATCATCGCCCAGCCGACGGTGCGGCGCACCGCCTCGCATACCAGGAAGATCAGCACCAGGCCGGCGGCATAGTCGCGCGGCGCCAGCCCGACATAGAGATCCTGCCAGGTATCGACGATCGACAGGTAGTAGACCATCAGCAGCGCGCAGGCCAGCACGCAGGCGCCGTCGAGCAGCGCCAGCGCCGATCGCCACCGGCCGCCGGTGGCGGCGGGATTGAGCAGGAACACCAGGCTGATGGCGATCAGCAGGTGCATCGGCAGGAAGATGGCGTTGGTCGGCGGCCCGTAGATGCCGATATAGATGTGATAGAGGACCAGATAGACCGACAGCACCGTGACCAGGGTCAGTCGCGCGGTCTGCGGCCAGGATCGCGCCGTGCGGGCGGCGGCGCCCGCCGACGGGGCGGCCCCCAGGGGAGTAGCCCCCGGCCGCCCCGACGCCAGTTGCAGGATGCCCGACACGGCGCCGCCCTCTTCGCGCTACTTGATCAGTCCGACTTCGCGATAGTACTTCTCGGCGCCGGGATGCAGCGGGATCTTGTTGCCGTCCAGCGCGCCCTTGGTATCCATCTCGTTGGCGCCGGCGAACAGGCCGTGGAACTCCTTGACCTGCTCGTTCATCAGCTTGGTGATCTTGTACACCAGATCGTCCGACAGCTTGGACGAGGCCACCAGCTGGTTGATCAGATAGGGCGTGTCGACGTCGTTGGGCATGCTCTTGTAGATGCCGCCCTTGAGCGTGCGCATGGTGACGCCGGGCAGCAGCGCCATCATCTTCTCGCCCGCGGCCTTGTCGAAGCTCAGCACCCGGAAGCCCGGCGCGCGATCCAGCTCCATCATCGGCCCGTAGGGCGCCGGACCGGAGAAGAACGCCACGTCGACCTGGCCGTCCTGGAACGCCTGGCTGAGATTCTGGTAGCCGGCCGTGTTCAGCACGCCGCCGGCCTTGGTGATGTCCTCCGGCGTGACGCCGTAGGAGGCCAGCGCCGCCACGTTGAGCGCGTAGAAGGTCGAAGCCTTGGTGCCGAGCCACACCTTGTACGGCTTGGTCTTGAGGTCGGCCAGGCTCTTGATGTCGGACTTCTCCTGCACCACCACCATGAAATAGGCGCCGTACAGGCTCATGACGTGACGCAGGTTCTCGGTCTTGACGCCCAGCCCGCCCTCGCCGTTGCGCAGCTGGTTGGTCTGGTAGGTATAGGCCAGGCCCATCTCCGCGTCGCCCTTGTCGATGCGGATCAGCGTCTGCTCGGTCGGCCCCGCCAGGGTCGAGGCGCGCACGCCCGGGATGTTCTTGTTGATCAGCTCGGCCAGCTTGGCGCCGAACACCGGATAGGTGCCGGCCAGGCCCGAACCGATGCGCAGGAATTCTTCGGCCCGCGCGCCGACGCTGACGCCGAAGGCGGTGGCTGCCACCAGCAGCACGGCAACGAGTTTACGCAGCATCTCGACCTCCTTGTCCTGTTTGCTCTTTCCTTGTCATGCCTCTGCGGGCGCTTGGCGCTGGCGCGCAGCGACGACGGTACGGAGCGCGGCACACCCCTTCCAATACAAATTTCTCATCACTCCATTGGCTCCGTAAATCACTGCCCCGTGCCCTTGCGTCACGGCGGTTGCAGCATGGCGAAGACATCCGTCAGCCGCGTGTACAGGCCGCGGCCGGAAATCCGGCCGACCGCGTCGAGCGCCGCGCCGTCGACGTTGAAGTCGGCGTCGACCAGCCCGTCGCGGTAGTGGAAATGCACCACCTCGCCCACGATCATGGTGTTGGGCTTGCGCCCCAGCTTCAGGATGTGCAGCGCCTTGCATTCGAAGCTGGCCGGGCACTCGGCCAGGCGCGGCGGCGCCACCTTGAGCGACGGCGCGGTGCGCAGCCCGGCCGCTTCGATCTCGCTGCGACCCGGCGCCAGGCTGGCGGCGCATCGGTTCATCTTTTCGGCCATGGCGCGGCCGACGATATTGACCACGAATTCGCCGCCGGCCTCGATGTTGCGCACCGTGTCCTTCATGACCGGCGCAGCGGTCGTAGCACCGGCGCGCGGCGCCACCGAGATCATCAGTATCGGCGGATCGACGCCCACCATGTTGAAGAAGCTGAACGGCGCGGCATTGACCACGCCGCCGCCCATTGTCGTCACCAGCGCGATCGGCCGCGGCACCACCGTGCTGGCGACCAGACGATATTGCTGGTCGGGCGCCAGGCGGGCCGGGTCGAAATCGGCCGCCACCGGATCAGCCTTTCATCTCGGCCGCCAGCTTGACCAGCGCCGGCTTGAGGATCTTGCCCGAGGAATTCTTCGGCATGTCGTCGACGAAGAAGATGCGCTTGGGCGCCTTGTAGGGCGCCAGCTTGGCGCGGCACAGCGCGATCAGCTCGTCGGCCGGCACCGGCGTCTTGACGACGACGAAAGCCGCCACCTCCTCGCCCATCTCCGGCGACGGCAGCCCGACCACCGCAGCTTCCATCACCTGAGCATGGTTCAACAACGTTTCCTCGATCTCGTTGGGATAGATGTTGACGCCGCCCCTGATGATCATGTCCTTGCGGCGGCCCTTGAGGAACAGATAGCCCTCCTCGTTCAGGGTGCCGAGATCGCCGGGATAGAACCAGCCGTCCTTGAACATCTCCGCCGTTGCCGCCGGATCGCCGAAGAACTCGGTGGCGCAGCCGGGGCTGCGATAGCGCAGCAGGCCGGTCTCCCCCGCCGGCAGCGATCTGCCGTTGTCGTCCACCACCTGCACTTCGATGGCGAACATGCAACGGCCGACCGAGTCGCCGAACCGCGCCTGGTCGGGCGGCGTCAGCATGGAGACGCCGCCGCCCTCGGTGGTGGCGTACATCTCGTAGAAATGCGGCGTGATCTTCTGCCTGATGGCACGCCGTTCCTCGGCGTGCAGCGGCGAGCCGCTGGACAGCAGCATGGTCAGCGACGGCATCAGCAGTCCCTCGCCCGCGTCCAGCGCCAGCAGGCGGCGCAGCAGGGTCGGCACCAGGAACAGATGCGTCGCCTGGCGCTGGCGCACCTCCTCGATCAGCTCCTCCGGCCGGTAGGGCGGCGGGAACATGATCACGGTGCCGCCGCAGAACAGCTGCGACAGGGCGAAGGTGCGGCCGCCGCCGAAATAGATCGGCGTGGCCGAGACGTAACGCGACTGCGCGTTCAGCCCCATGTTGATCCAGTGGGTCCAGAAGCGGCGCTGGAACTGCTGGTGCGTCACCAGCGGGCCCTTGGCCATGCCGGTGGTGCCGGAGGACAGCGACAGCAGGAACGGCAGGGCGTCGCCGTCGGCCAGTTCTTGCAGCGGCGCCGCCGCGGCCACGCCGCGCTGCCACTTCTCGTCGCAGCGCAGCGCCGGGGCCACGTCGTTCCACGCCGCGCCGGGCTCGAGGATCACGCGCTTGGCCTTGAAGTGCTGCGCGATGCGTTCCTGCTCGCCCACCGTCCAGCGGCAATCCATCGGCAGCACGATGGCGCCCAGCGCGGCCAGCGCGAAGATACTGACCAGATGGGTCGCCGTGTCGTCCAGCGCCAGGCCGATCACCTCGCCGCGCCCGATGCCCTGGCTGGCCAGCCAGCCGGCAGTGCGGCGCACCAGCCCGTCGAGATCGCGATAAAGGACGGTTTCGGCGCCGGTGACCAGCGCCGGATGCAGCGGGCGCGACTGCGCCAGGATGCGGAGGGAACCGGCGAGGTTCATGGCTACTTGATCGGCAGCTTGTAGATGCGGATGGCGTTGTCGCGCAGGAACTTGCGCTTGGCGGCGTCGGGAATGCCCAGCGCCTCGATCTCGGCGCGGGTGCGCTCGAAACCCAGCACCGGGAAGTCGGTGCCGAACAGCACCTTGTCCTGGCCGAAGCTCTTGATGTAGTGGACGAAGCTCTGCGGCCAGTATTTCGGCGCATGGGCGTCGGAGCCGATATAGACGTTCTTGTGCTTCCACGCCATGGCGATCATCTCGTCGGTCCAGGGAATGCCGACATGGATGCCGATCAGGATCAGCTCGGGGAAATCGCAGGCCACGTCGTCCAGCGTGATCGGCCGGCCGACGCTGCGGCGCGGATAGTCGGGCGCGTAGATCATCGACTGGCCGACCTGCAACTGGATCGGCACGCCCAGCTCCACGCATTTGGCGTAGAACGGATAGTAGCGCGCATGGTTGGGCGCCAGTTCGAACCAGTGCGGATAGGAATGCGCGCCGACGAAGCCCATGTCCTTGACCGCGCGCTCCAGCGCCCGCACCCCGTCCATGCCCTCGGTGGGATCGACGCCGGCCAGGCCATAGAAGCGCTGCGGATACTGCTTCACAGCCCGCTCCACCAGCTCGTAAGGCAGGTGGTAGCAGGAGGGATGGCCGATCGGCCCGTTCTTCGAGGCGATCAGGAAGGCGCGCTCGATGCCGGCCGCATCCATGCGCTTGAGCATCTCTTCGAGCGACACGCCGCCCATGGTGTTGTCGTCGACCTTCATCTTGCCCTGGTAGAACGCCTTGCGGTTCTTGGGCCGGTACTGCCCGACCTCCTCGGTGAAGATGTTGACCACGACGTCGATGGCCTTGATGTCGTACATGACGCTGCCTTTCCCGCCCGCTACAGGCCGAGTTCGCGCGCGATGATGTCGCGCTGGATTTCGTTGGAGCCTTCGCCGAAGGAATAGAGCCGTGCATCGCGCCAGTAGCGCTGCATGTCGCTCTCGGCCGAATAGCCGGCGCTGGCCATGATCTGCATGCCGTGATCGGTGACGAATTGCAGGCATTCGGTCGCCTGCACCTTGGCCTGGGCGGCCTCGCGACGGCATGGCCGGCCGGTGCCGATCAGCCAGGCCAGATAGCGCATGGCGTGGCGGCTGGCATCGACCCGCATCTGCATGTCGACCAGCCGATGCTTGATGGTCTGGAACGAACCGATCGGCCGGCCGAATTGCTGGCGCTCCCTGGCGTGGGCCAGCGCGGCATCGACCGCCGCCTGGGCGCAGCCGGTGATGGTGGCGGCCATGCTGGCGCGCGAATAATGCAGGGTCGACATCAGGTTGGGAAAGCCGCGGCCGCGTTCGCCCAGCACCGCCTGGTAGGGCACGAACACGTCGTCGAAGCCGATATCGAAGCTCGGCATGCAGTTGTTGCCGACCTTGGGCAGTTGCGTCATGGCAATGCCCTTGGCATCGCGCGGGATCAGCAGCATGGAGATGCCGCCGGCGCCCTTGCTGTCGGGCTCGGTGCGCACCGCCGCCAGCAAATAGTCGGCGCCGCCGGCATCGCTGATCCAGGTCTTGCGGCCGCGCACCTTCCAGCCGCCTTCGGTCTGCACGCCGCGCGTCGTGATGGCAGCGGCGTCGCTGCCGGCCTGCGGTTCGGTCAGTGCCAGCGCGATCAGGCATTTGCCTTCGACCAGGCGCGGCAGGAACTCCCGCTTCTGCGCTTCGCTGCCATAGGTCAGGAACGACATGGCGCCGAAGCCGACCACGCGGTTGAAGATCGAGGCCACGCAATAGCCGTGCTGCCCCAGCCGCTCCTGCGCCAGCGCCACGGTGGTCCAGTCCTGGCCGCTGCCGCCATATTCCTCCGGCACCGCCAGGCCGAAGAAGCCGGCCGCGCCCATCGCCGGCAGCAGGTCGTAGGGCGTGATGTGCCCGGCGTCGCGGCGCCGGATCTCGTCGGGCGGCGCGTGGCGCGCCATGAAGCGATCCACCGTGTCGAGAATCTGGTTCTGCTGTTCGCTGAGCGCGAAATCCATCACCGCTGCGCCTTCACTGCTGGACTTTCACTGCTGGCCCTTCCAGGCGTCGAGGATTTCGCCGGCCGTGGCGCTCCACACCAAGCCGCGCCCCTGGATGTGGTCCAGCGCCCTGGCCAGGGCGTGGATGCGATAGGGCTGGCCGGTGATCCACGGCCGCAGCGCCAGCGACATGATGCGCCCGCCCTGCTTGCCGGCCTCCTCGGTCAGCACGTCGAACTGGTCGATGAGCTGGTCGGCGAATTCCTGCTCGCTGTGGTGGTTGCGGATCAGGATGCTGAAATCGTCGATATCGGGCGAATGCGGCATCGAATAGAGCGTGCCGGACGACGTCTTCATCGCATATGGCATGTCGTCGTTGTCCCAGTCGCAGGTGTAGTCCAGGCCGCGCTGGCGCACCAGATCGAGCGTGGCGAAGGATTCGCCCTTGGCCGGCGACAGCCAGCCGCGCACCTTGCCGCCGCCGGCGTTCAGCACTGCGAGCGACCGGTCGATCAGCGCACCCTCGGCCGTCTGGTCGAGGCCGCTGTGATGCAGATGCGCCATGTCGGTGCCATGGGCCATCACCTCCCAGTTGCGCTGCCGCACCTCCTGCAGCAGGGACGGATAGCGCTGCGCCACGGCGGCGTTGACGGCAGCGGTGGCCTTGAGCTGGCGCGCGTCGAGCTCGCGCATCAGGCGATAGATGCCGACCCGGTTGCCGTAGTCGCGCAAGGTGTAGTGGCGCAAATCGGGATAGGCCGTGACCATCGCGCCCGGCGGCGCGAACGGCTTGTTGCTCATGTCGAGCGGGAACCATTCCAGCGCCACCACGATCGACAGCGCGATGCGCGCGCCGCCCGGCCACTGCACGGGTTTGCGGGTATGCAGCATCGACCAGTCGTAGCGGTCGTGATCCATGCCGTAGCGGCGCTGGCGGTATTCGAGATAGTCCGGCGGCAGGCTGGTCATGCGGCCTCTCCCACCTTGTGGCCGGCGCGCTGGAACGCGTCGTAGTGATTGTCGATGAAGTGCCTGGCGATCTCGCGGCCGGTGGCGAACCACACCTTGTCGTGGCCGGCGATATAGGCCAGCGCTTCCTCGAACGCCTTGATGCGATAGGGCCAGCCCACCAGGTAGGGATGCAGCGGAATGCACATCACCGTGCCGGAGTGCTTGCCCTCCTCGTAGAGCTGGTCGAACTGGCGCCTGATGATCTCGCCATACTGGCGCGGTGCCACCAGGTTGACGTTGTAGGCGATGACGTCGTTCATCTCCAAGGAATACGGCAGGCTGATCAGCTTGCCCTGCTTGACCTTGAGCGGCGTCGGCTGGTCGTCGTGGAACAGGTCGCAGACATAGCTCAAGCCCATCTCCGCCACCAGATCCATGGTGCGGTCGGTGTAGGTCAGCGCCGGCGCCAGCCAGCCATCCAGCTTCTGGCCGGTATGGTCCCGGATGGTGTCGATGGAATCTTGAATGACCGCGCGCTCCTGCGCCTCGTCCATGTTCATCAGGTAGCGCGTGTTGTAGGTGCCGTGGCTGTAGAACTCCCAGCCCGCCTTGCTGCACGCCTCGATGATCTCGGGATGGTGCTGGCAGACCGCGACGTTGAGCGAGACGCTGCCGCGGATTCTGTGCTTCTCCATCGCCTCGAACATGCGCCAGAAGCCGGCGCGGTTGCCGTAGTCGCGATAGGAATAGCCGCTGACGTCGGGCGCCGGCCGGCCCCAGGCCGCGCGCGAGGGGTTGCGCGGCGGATCGAGCTCGTAGAATTCGATGTTGGGCGCCACCCAGAAAGCCACCCGCGCGCCGTTGGGCCAGGCGATCCTGGGCCGCTGCTGGTTGTAGGGCAGGTAGTCGTACAGGCCGGGATCGCGTTTCACGCCAACCTCCCTCAAGCGCCGGTCGGGTTGTATTGCTTCAGGTAGGCGAACACTTCGGACACCGGCAGCACGTCGGCGTATTTCAGCGCCATGTCGTAGAGATTGGCGAAATGCGGACTCTCGTGCTTGTCGGCCGTGGTCTCCTCCGGAACGATGGTGCGGAACGAGCGCTGCAGGCTGTCGACCACCGTGGCGCGGACGCAGCCCGAGGTCGAGCCGCCGGTCACCACGATGGTGTCGACCTTGTGGAAGGTGAACAGCGAGCCGAGATTGGTCTCGAAGAAGGCCGAGGCCATGCGCTTGTTGATGACGATGTCGCGCTCGTAATCGACCTCGCAGCGTTCATCGATTTGTGAGCGCCGCGAGCCGACCTTGATGTTCTGCAGCGAATCGGGCGTGTCGGTGCGGGTGCCCCAGGCGCCGGCATCCTCGCCCGACTGCATGTAGGCCACGTAAGTCCACACCACCGGGCATTTGTTGGCGCGGAACAGCCGGGCCAGCTCGTTGACGTATTCGATCTGCCTGGGGTCGGTCTCGTAGGCGGTGACGAACTCGCCCGGACGGGTATAGGCATTCTGCAGATCGACGTTGATCAGCGCCGGCTTGCGGCCGAAGCCGAAGCGGCGGCGCGTCGGGTTGGCCTTGACGGCTTCGTACAATTCGCGAGCGGTCTTGTTCGAGGTTTCCACGTCGTGCCTCCTTCGATTTGGATTGGCTTCAGTATCCCGCGCGACCGGCCTGCGGGACATCGTATTTTTCTTCCAGCGCCTGGACCTCCGCCATGCCCAGCAGGTCGAAGAATTCGCGGAAGCCTGCGACTTCGTTGACCAGCCCGGCGATCGTGCCGGTGTCCTTCAGGGTCTGCAGCACGTGGCTGGCGGCGCGGATCGCCGCCAGCACCACCCAGTTGGGGTAGATCACCAGCTTGAAACCCAGTTTCTCGATCTCGTCCTTGCCCAGGAACGGCGTCTTGCCGCTGGTCGCCATGTTGTAGAGCAGCGGCGCCTTGAGCCGCGGCGCGATCAGCTTCAGGTGCTGCGGGCCGGGCGATTCGACGAAGATCATGTCGGCGCCGGCCTCCTGGTAGGCCAGCGCCCGCTCGATCGCCGGCTCGAAGCCGTCGACGCCGATGGCATCGGTACGCGCGATCACGACGAAATCGGGGTCGAGGCGCGAATCCAGCGCGGCCTTGATCTTGGATACCATTTCCTGGGTCGGCACCAGTTGCTTGCCGGCCAGATGGCCGCAGCGCTTGGGCAGCACCTGGTCCTCCAGGTGCAGCGCCGCCACGCCGGCGCGCTCATAGGCCTGCACGGTGCGGCGCACGTTGAGCACGCCGCCGTAGCCGTTGTCGGCATCGGCAATCAGCGGCAGGCCCGACGCCTCGACGATGCGCTGGGCGTTGTCGGCCATCTCCGTCATCGTCAGCAGCCCGACATCGGGCATGCCCAGCCGCACCGCCGTCGTGCCCGCGCCGGTCATGTAGATCGCCTCGAAGCCGTGACGACGCACCAGCCGCGCGTTGAGCGCATCGGCCACGCCCGGCGCCATCACGGCGCCCGGACGGGCCAGGAGATTGCGGAGCTGGGTGGTCAGTTTCATGCCAATGCCTTTAGGTCAGCCAGTCGAACTGGCGGTGATATTCGCGTTCGAAGGCGGCGATCTTCTCGCCGTAGCTCTGGGTCAGGCCGATCTCGTCGACGCCGCGCAGCAGGGCCTCGCGCCAGAAGGCATCGACCTTGAAGGCGATCTCCCGTCCGTCGACCGCCACCACGTTGCGTTCGAGATCGACGGTCAGGGCGGTGCCGGGATGGCGCTCCAATGTGGCCATGATCGCCTTGACGGTATCGTGCGGCAGCACCACGGGCAGCACGCCGTTCTTGAAGCAGTTGTTGTGGAAGATCGGCCCGAAGCTGGGGCCGATGACGCAGCGGAAGCCGCAATCGTAGAGCGCGTAGACCGCGCCCTCGCGGGACGAGCCGCAGCCGAAATTCTCGCCCGTCACCAGGATGCGCGCGCCCTTGTAGTCGGGCCGGTCGAGCACGAAGCCAGGCCGAGGACCGCCATCCTCGGCGCGGCGTTGGTCGTGGAACAGGAACTGGCCGTAGCCGCCCGAGCGCGGATTTTTCAGGAACCGCGCCGGGATGATCTGGTCGGTGTCGACATTGTCCTGGTCGAACGGCACCGCCACCGCGGCGAGCTTGCGGAACGGTTCCATCAGCCCTGCCCTCCGCCGTTCAGCCGGCGCACGTCGGTCAGCCTGCCGGTGACGGCCGCCGCCGCCGCCATGGCCGGGCTCACCAGATGGGTGCGCGCGCCCGCGCCCTGCCGGCCGATGAAGTTGCGGTTGGACGTCGAAGCGCTGCGCTTGCCCTTGGCCACGATGTCGCCGTTCATGCCGACGCACATCGAGCAGCCCGGCTCGCGCCATTCGGCGCCGGCGTCGCGGAACACGCGGTCCAGGCCCTCGGCCTCGGCCTGGGCCTTGACCAGGCCGGAGCCCGGCACGATCACGGTCGGCACCTTGACCTTGGCCGCCTTGAGGATGCCGGCGGCGATGCGCAGATCCTCGATGCGGCCGTTGGTGCAGGAGCCGATGAACACGATATCGACCGGCGTTTCGCTGAGCGGCGCGCCGGCGGCGAGGCCCATGTAGTCCAGCGCGGCTTTTATATGCTCGCGCCTGGTGGCATCGGGCTCGCGCGACGGATCGGGGATGGTGGCGGTGATCGGCAGCACGTCCTCGGGCGTGGTGCCCCAGGTCACCATCGGCGCGATGCTGGCGGCGTCGAGCGATACTTCTCTATCGAAGGTCGCGTCCGCGTCGCTGGGCAAGGTGCGCCAATAGGCCACGGCACGATCCCACTTCCCGTCCTGGGGCGCGAACGGCCGGCCATGCAGATATTGATAGACCGTGTCGTCGGGCGCGATCAGCCCGGCCTTGGCCCCCGCTTCGATCGACATGTTGCATACGGTGAGCCGCTGCTCGACCGAAAAGCCGCGCACCGTCGAGCCGGCATATTCGACCACATAGCCCACCGCGCCGGCGGCGCCGATCTTGCCGATGATCGCCAGGATCACGTCCTTGGACGCCACGCCGTCGGCCAGCCGGCCGTCGATCGTGATGCGCATGCGGCGGGGCCGCTCCTGCCACAGCGTCTGCGTCGCCATGACATGGGCGTTTTCCGACTGGCCGATGCCGAAGGCGAAGGCGCCCAGCCCGCCATGGGTCGAGGTGTGGCTGTCGCTGCAGGTCATGAACAGGCCCGGCAGGGTGATGCCCTGCTCCGGACCGATGACGTGGACGATGCCCTGGCGCACGTCGCCGCGCGGGAAGACGTGGATGCCCGAGCCTTCCATGTTGCGGGCGAACTGCTCGACCATGCGCGACATCTCGGGCGGCTGCTGGCCGGCCGTGGCGTCGCCCCGCGTCCAGACGTAGTGGTCGGGGGTGCCGAAGGTCTGACCGGGCCGCGCGATCTTCAGCCCGCGCTGACGCAGGGTCTCGAAGGCGTGGAACGTGCCGTCGTGCACGATGTTGCGATCGACGTAGAGCAGCGAGGGGCCGTCGGGCTGCTCGAGGATGACGTGACGCCGCCAGATCTTGTCGAACAGGGTGCTCGGCATGTACCGCTTTCCGCTGGGCGTGAAAAACCGCGCGCCGGGAAAAACTAGGATAGCCGGCAGGCCGGAACAATTATATAATTGTAATCTATTAATTGGAAACATTAATGAAAAACATAACCATCAAGCAGTTGCGTGCCTTCATCGCGGTTTCGCGCGAGAAGAACTTCACCCGCGCCGCCAGCCAGCTTGGCCTGTCGCAATCGGCGCTGACCATCGCGGTGCGCCAGCTCGAGCGCGAGATCAACCTCAAGCTGTTCGACCGCTCGACTCGGTCGGTGCAGCTCACCCCGCACGCCACCGCCTTCCTGCCCACCGCCGAGCGGCTGCTGGAGGACCTGTCGCGCGCGCTCGACGATTTGAGCGCCATCGCCGCGCGGCAGAAGGGCAACGTGGTGGTGGCCGCCACCGCCTCGTTCCTGTGCTCGGTGCTGGCGCCGACCGTGGCGGCGTTCTCGCGCAAATATCCCGGCATCCACATCAAGCTGGTCAACACCCCGGAAAACCTGGCGCGCCGCGTGCTGGAGGAAGAGATCGATTTCGGCATCGCCAATGTCTGGCAGCCGGTACAGTCGCTGGAATCGCACCTGCTGCTGGAGGACCGCTTCGGCCTGGTGTGCCCTGCCAAGCATCCGCTGGCCAAGGCGGCGGGACAGCTGAGCTGGAGCGATCTGCGCCAGCAGCCGGTCGTCACCATGGCGCCCGGCACCTCGGTGCGCGACATCATGGACCGCCAGAAGACCGCTTCGGGCAATCTGCAAAGCCCGGTCTGCGAGGTCAGCAGCATCTTCGCGCTGGGCGCGCTGATCGAGAACAATGTCGGCATCGCCGTGCTGCCGGCCCTGGTGGCGCGCCAGGTGCTGTCGCGCAACCTGGTGTTCCGGCCGCTCAGCCGGCCGGTGATCAAGCGCGACCTGTCGATCGTCAAGCGGCGCGGCCGCAGCCTGACGCCGGCGGCGCTGGAGCTGATCCGCTCCATGACCATCGTGCTGGGCGAGATCGGGCGCGACCCGCATATCGACGTGCAACCGGCGGCGTCGCTGATGGCCGGGCTGGCCGGCGACGCGCCCTGAACGGCGCGCGCGCGATGCCGCACCGCAGCAGGCGGAGCCATGAGCGGGTCTCATTATTCCATTTAATTAATATATTAGATCAATACATCCGCCGTCGCTAAGATTGCGCCGCATTGCAACAAACCGACCGGCAGGAGGGTTCGAGCCCGGCGATGCTCCAGTTCGACACACCCGACATCATGCTGCCCGAGATCATGGCGTTGCACGCCCGCAACCAGCCGCGCAAACCGGCACTGATCTGCGACGGCGCGACGATCGACTGGGCGACGTTCGATGGGGCCATGGCGCGGTTCGGCGAACGCCTGGCACGGCTGGGACTGAAGCGCGGCGACACGGTCGGCGTGCTGGCCGAGCCCGGCATCGACGGCATCGTCGCCCAGTTCGGCGTGCTGCGCGCGGGCATGACCGTGGCCTCGCTGTCGACCGTGGTGCAGCGCGATGCGCTGCTGCGCATGATCGCCGATTGCGGCGCCCGGGCGCTGGCGGTGTCGCCGCAGCATCGCGATGCCGTTGCCCTCGCCCCCATTCCGCCCGAGCGCGTGATCGTGCTGGGCGAGAACGAGCCGCCGGCGGCGCCCGGCGAGGCGCCCACAATCGCCACTGCCGTCGATGGCGACGCCCCGCTCTGCATCATCTATTCCTCCGGCACCACCAGCCTGCCCAAGGGCATCGTGCTCAGCCATCGCTGCCGGCTGGCGACCGCGTTCCTGACCTGCAGCGAGTTCGGCTACAACTCGCGCTCGGTGGTGATCGTTGCGGCGCAGCTCCACTCCAACACGGCCTGGTCGCTGCTGATCCGCGCCTTCCTGTTCGGCGCCACTGCCGTGGTGATGGGCAGGTTCGACGCCACCGGATTCTGCCGCCTGGTCGACCGGCACAAGGCGACGCACACCACCCTCGTGCCGGTGCAACTGCAGGCGATCCTCGACGTCGCCGACGGCTTCGACCTCACGTCGATCCAGACCGTCGGCTCGACCGGCTCGCTGATGCCGCCGGGCTTGAAGCGGCGGCTGATCGAGCGCTTCCCGCGCCAGTTCTACGAGGTCTACGGCCTGACCGAGGGCGTGGCGACCATCCTACGGCCCGAGGACATGGCCGAGCACGGCGATTCGGCCGGCCGGCCGGTGTTGGGCAACGATATCCGCATCGTCGGCAACGACGATCGCGAAGTGCCGCCCGGCGAGCGCGGCGAGATCGTCGGCTACGGCCCGCAATTGCTGCTGCGCTACCACAACGACGAGGCCCGCACTCGGGAGGCGATCTGGCGCGAGCCGCAATCGGGCCGCAGCTTCCTGCGCACCGGCGACATCGGCTATTTCGATGCCGACGGCTATCTGCACCTGGTCGATCGCAAGAAGGACATGATCGTGTCGGGCGGCTACAACGTGTTCGCCGCTGATATCGAGGCGGTGATCGGCTCGCATCCCGAGATCGCCGAGGCCGGCGTGATCGCCGTGCCGCACGAGAAATGGGGCGAGACTCCGGCCGCCTTCGTGGTACCGCGTCCGGCCCTGGGCCTGGCACCCGAAGAACTGCGGCTGTGGATCAACCAGCGCCTGGGCAAGCACCAGCGCGTCTCCGCCCTGTTCTACTGCGCGGCGCTGCCGCGCAACGCCAGCGGCAAGGTGGTCAAGCCCGAGCTGCGCGCCCGCTACGAGCAACTCAAGACCGCCGCCGGCGGGGAGACCATGCGATGAGCCTGACCCAGCCAGCGGCCGCCGCGACGCCGCACAACAGCGGCGCCATCGCCATCTCCGGCGTGACCAAGACCTACGACAGCGGCGGCAGCAAGACCGTCGCCGTCTCCAACATCGAACTGAAGATCGCGCCGGGCGAATTCGTCGTGCTGCTGGGCCGCTCGGGCTGCGGCAAGACCACCCTGCTGCGCTCGCTGGCCGGCCTGCTGGCGCCCAGCGCCGGCAGCATCGCCATCGACGGTCAAAAGCTTTACGACGAGCGCGGCAAGGTGCAGCGCCCGGTGCTGGGCAATCTCGGCTTCGTGTTCCAGGACGCCAATCTGCTGCCGTGGCGCTCGGTGTGGAAGAACATCGCCCTGCCGCTGGAAGTGCAGAAGATGCCCAAGGAGGCCCGCCGGCGCCGCGCCGAACAGCTGGCGCAGCTGGCCAAGCTGGAAGGCTTCCTCGACCACCTGCCGCGCGCCCTGTCGGGCGGCATGCGCCAGCGCGTCGCCATCATGCGCGCACTGGCGCCCGAGCCTTCCATCCTGCTGATGGACGAGCCGTTCAGCGCGCTCGACGCCATGACGCGCGACGAGCTGAACCTCAGCCTGCAGGACATCTGGATGCGCCAGCGCAAGACGGTGGTGCTGGTGACCCACTCGATCAACGAGGCGGTGTTCCTGGCCGACAGGATCGTGTTGCTGTCGCCCCATCCGGGCCGCATCCAGCGCGTCATCCCGGTTCCCTTCCTGCGGCCCCGGCCGCTCAGCCTGGCCCGCGATCCCGAATTCCAGCGCCTGGCCGGCGAATTGCGCGAGGAGCTGGGAGAATGACCATGGAAGCGCGCAGCCAGGAGGAACTGGATCTCGAACGGCCGCTGCCGACCCCGGTCGGCAAGTCGCCCCTCGAACGTCACCTGATCTGGATCACCACGCCGATCCTGATCGCCGCCTTCGTCGCCCTGTGGAAGCTCTACATCGTGCTGTTCAAGGTCAGCCCGTTCATGCTGCCGCCGCCGGAGAAGGTCGGCGCGGCGCTGCTCGACATGCTGCAGAAGGGCTATTTCTGGCACAACCTGGGCGTCACGGTATCGGAGATCCTGCTCGGCTTCGCGCTGGCGGTGCTGTTCGGCGCGGTGCTGGGCGTGGCGCTGGGCAAATCGGCGCTGTTCGAGCGCATCGCGGCGCCCTTCATCATCGGTTCGCAGGTCACGCCCAAGGTGGCGCTGATGCCGCTGTTCCTGCTGTGGATCGGCTTCGGCATCTCCTCGAAGATCGCCATGGTTGTGTTGCTGTCGTTCTTTCCGGTGATGAAGGCCACCATCCTGGGCGTGCGCTCGATCGGCGCCGAGCAGCGCGACCTGTTCACCGTGATCCGCGCGCCGCTCGTCAAGCGCATCGTCTCGCTCGACGTGCCGGCGGTGCTGCCCTACCTGCTGACCGGCGTCGAGACCGCCAGCGTGCTGGCGGTGACCGGCGCCATCGTCGGCGAATATCTCGCCGGCAACGAAGGTCTGGGCGCGCTGGTGGTGATCACCCTCAACGCCATGCGCGTCGACCAGATGTTCGCCGCCATCGTCGCGCTGGCCATCTTCGGCTTCGTCTTCTACGCCCTGATCGCCTCGATCCGCCGCTTTGCCGTGCCGTGGCACGATTCCAACCAGAAGAACTGAGCCGATTTCCCCTCGTCGCTTCCTACAGGAGACCGCAATGAACCGTCGTCAATTGCTGAAAGGCGCAGCCGCCGCCTCCGTCGCCGCCGCCTTCGGCGGCACTTCCGTGCGCTTCGGCCTCTCGAGCGCGCTGGCCCAGGGCGGGCCGGAATACACCTACATGGCGCCCTCGCGGCTGACCCTGTTCCAGAGCTACCTGCTGATCGCCGAGGCCAAGGGCTATTTCAAGGACGAAGCCGTATCGATCAAGATCCAGCCCGGCACCAACACCGTGGTGGCGGTGCAGCAGGTGGCGGCCGGCGCTGCCGCCTTCGGCATGGCGGCGCCGATCTCGACCTGCGCGCCGATCGCCGACCAGAAGGCGCCGATCGTCAGCATCGGCCAGATCGGTTACCGCAATTTCTGGGAACTGGCCTCCCTGCCCGGCAAGCCGCTGAAGCATCCGAAGGACTGGCAGGGCAAGACCGTCGGCATCATCTCGGTCGGCGGCGCCGCCGACCTGCAGTTCGACGCCATGTCGATGGCGGTCGGCCTCGATCCCAAGAACGTCAAGAAGGTGGTCACCGGGCTGGGGCCGAGCGGCCTGGCCTTCCTGCAGCGCGGCGACGTCGACGGCTTCTTCGTGTTCTACGAATCGAAGCTGGCGCTGCAGCAGCAGGGCGTCGACCTGTTCTACCTGCCGGCCGACGACTACGCGCCGCTGCCGGCCGACGCGCTGATCACCTCGCGCCCCTTCGCCGACGATCCGGCCAACGAGCAGGTGATCGTCAAGTTCCTGCGCGCCTGCCGCAAGGGCGTCGAGTACATGCAGGATGAAAAGAACTACGACGAGATCATCGGCATGTTCAAGAAATACAACCCGATCGAGGGCGAGCAGGTCGAGAAGGGCAAGCGCGTGCTGAAGCTGCTGCAGCACTACATGAAGCCGCCGGGCAATCTGCCGCGCCTGAAGATGAGCGACGAGGACTGGGCCAAGGCGGTGGCGCTGCTGGAGAAGTCGGACGTGATCAAGACCAAGGGCCTGGGCGCCCAGCACTATTACACCAACAAATTCATCGACAAGGTGTAGCGTCGGGAATGGCGCGGCTCACGCGGGCCGCGCCAGCACCTGGCGAATGACGGCGGCGGCATCCGCGTCGCCGTTGCCGCGCCAGGCCACCACCTGGTCCGGCCGGACCAGCGCCAGATCGGCGCCGTAGAGATCGCGCGCCGCCGCGCCCGGCAGATCGACGATCTTCAACGCCATCCCGGCCCGGGCTGCAGCGGCCACCAAGCCATCGCCCGGCGCGCCGGTCGACAATCGCAGCAACGTCCATTCGAAGCCAAACGCATCGTAGAGCGACTGCTCGGGCGACAGCCAGAGATGCGGCGCCCGGCCGCCGGGACAGGCCGAGGGCACGTAGACATTGGCCGAGTCCGGCGGCGGCTCGGTCCCGTCGCCGACGATCGCGGCCGATCGGTAGCGCGCGCCGAAGGTGATGCCCGGGATGTCGAACTCCGCCCGGCCATGCGCCGCCAGATAGTCGCCCGCCGCCTGCCGCGCCGCGCCGCCCGCGGCCGTGTCGGCTTCGATGTCCGGCGCCGGCACGAAGCGGCCCAGCGAGTCGGCGAACTGCCGCGCATAGCCGGTATTGCGCCTGGCCACGGGCTGCCGCTCGGTCTCGTAGGTCGCCAGCAGCGCGGGGCCCGCCTCGCCGCGCAGCACCGCCGCCAGCTTCCAACCGAGATTGGCGGCATCCTCGATCGCGGTGTTGTAGCCCAGCCCGCCCGCCGGCGTGAACAGATGCGCCGCGTCGCCGGCCAGCAGCACTCTGCCCTGCTGGAAACGTTCGGCGACCAGCGCGTAGCCGGCGGTCCAGCTGCCGGTCGACAATATCTCGGCATCGACAGGCGCGCCTGTCGCCGCCTGGAACAGGCCCAGCGCCCGCGCCGGGGTCATGTCGTCTTCGCGCTCGTGGTCGCGCAACTGGGTGTGGAAAGCGAATTCGCCTTTGCCGTCGACCGCGGCCATGAAGGCACGGCGTTCGGGATTGAAAGTTACGTTCATCCATGCCGGCGGATGGGGCGTCGCTCGATAGAAGTCCGGCGCGCGCAGATAGACCGCGAACATGCGGCCACCGAAGAAGTCGCGCACGGCGCCCCGGTCGCCGCTATAGCCCAAGCCCAGCGACCGCCGCACCGTGCTGCGGGCCCCGTCCGCCCCCACCATGTAGTCGGCGTCGAGCCGGAAACGACGACCGTCGCTCAAGCGCTCGATATCGGCGACGACGCGCTCGTCGCTGGCGTCGAACGATATCAACCGCATGCCATAGCGCACGGCGATGCCGGGCAGCGCCTCGGCATGGCGGCGCAACACCTGCTCGACGAATTTCTGCGACACGCGGTGCGGCAGCTCGGCCGCGCTCCACGAGCCGGTCAGCGTCCCGACGCGCTCGACCGCCTGGCGCGCCGAGGGCAGTTGGAAGCGTGCCAGCTCGTGGCCGGCGAAGCGCGTGAAATAGGCGATGTCGGTGGGAAAATCCGGCGGCAGGCCCAGCGCCCGGATTTCCCGGGCAATGCCCAGCCGCCGGAAATGCTCCATGGTGCGGGCTTGCGTAGCGTTGGCCTGCGGGTTGAACGCCGTGCCGGGCTTGGCATCGACCAGCACCGCGCCGATGCCGCGCCGGCCCAGCTCGTTGGCCAGCATCAGGCCGCAAGGACCGCCGCCGACGATCAGCACGGCGCAGCGGTTCGGCAAGGTCTGGTCGGGGCCGTCCATCGGCGGCGCGCTCAGGCGTCCAGGAAACGCCCGATCGCCGCCGCCGCGCCGGCCGGATCGGCCGTCACCGGCGGAATGGTGGCCTTGACCGCGCCGGGGATCAGCGCGGCGAATTCGTCGTGCCATTGCGCCAGCATGTCGTTGGCGGCGCAGGCGGCCATGGTCGGCACGCGGATGCGCTGGAACTGCGCGCGCTTGTCGTAGCGGAAGGCGGCGCGATACGACAAATGATAGGTGGCGATGGCCTTCAGCACGTCCAGCACCTTGTCGTGCAGCACTTCCGGCGGCGGCAGGCCGAGGCTGCGGCGGTGGGCGGCGTCGGTGGCGTACCAGGGCCAGAACATGTAGGTATCGCGCACGAAGTGCCAGACCCAGTTGATGTGGCCGCCGTGCAGATCGGGCCGCATGGCCGGCGCATAGCGCTCCAGCAATTCGGCCTGCAGTGCGTCGGGATAGAGGCCGATGCCATCCAGCACCAGCTTGCGCACCCGGTCCGGCGCGGCGATCGCCAGTTCGGCGGCGATCGAGCCGCCGGTATGGGTGCCGTAGAGATCGAACCGCTCCAGCCCCAGCGCATCCAGCGCCTCGAGCAGCCGCGCCGCGAAGAACGGGATCTCCGGCTGGTCCGGCATCGCGCCCGAGGAATCGCCGTTGCCCATCGTGTCGGGCGCGATCACGCGCCGCGTCGGCGCGAACGCCGCCATCAGCGGCTCGAGCGACTTGGCCGAGCCCGGCGAGGCATGCACCAGCACCAGCGGCGTGCCGCCTGCTCCCGCTTCGCGATAATGGATTTGTCCGCCTTCGACATCGGCGAAGCCCCGCTTGATCGATCGGCTGCTCACTGAAATCTCCCTGCCGCAGATGGCGGTTACGTTCGGGCCGCGATGAGGCAAAGACAAATTGAAAATTCTCGCCAATCGATGCCGTTCGCGCATCAATCTACGCCATCGGCCATGCCACTGGCCACGCCGCCGGGCGCGGGCCGTTTCACCGCGCCGCCGCTTCGTATAGGCTGCCGCGATCGGTTCAAGCTCTTGAGGAGTCGTCCATGGAAGTCCGCGCCGCGGTGGCGTTCGAAGCCGGCAAGCCGCTCAGCATCGAAACGGTGAAGCTCGAGGGGCCGCGCGCCGGCGAGGTGCTGGTCGAGATCAAGGCCACCGGCGTCTGCCACACCGACGCCTATACCCTGTCGGGACTGGATTCGGAGGGCAAGTTCCCCTGCATCCTGGGCCATGAAGGCGCCGGCATCGTGGTCGATATCGGCCCCGGCGTAACCAGCGTCAAGAAGGGCGACCACGTCATCCCGCTCTACACGCCCGAATGCCGGCAGTGCAAATCCTGCCTCAGCCGCAAGACCAATCTGTGCACCGCGATCCGCACCACCCAGGGCCAGGGCGTGATGCCGGACGGCAGCTCGCGCTTCTCGCGCGACGGCCGGCCGCTCTGGCACTACATGGGCACCTCGACCTTCGCCAACTACACCGTGCTGCCGGAGATCGCGGTGGCCAGGATCCGGCCCGACGCGCCGTTCGACAAGGTCTGCTATATCGGCTGCGGCGTCACCACCGGCATCGGCGCGGTGATCTGGACCGCCAAGGTGACGCCGGGCGCCAATGTGGTGGTGTTCGGCCTGGGCGGCATCGGGCTGAACGTGATCCAGGGCGCGCGGCTGGCCGGCGCCGACAAGATCGTCGGCGTCGACATCAACCCGGCGCGCCGCGCCATGGCCGAGAAATTCGGCATGACCCATTTCGTCGATCCGCGCGACATGAAGGAAGAGGAGCTGGTGCCCTACCTGGTCGAGCTGACCGATGGCGGCGCCGATTTCAGCTTCGAGTGCATCGGCAACACCAAGACCATGCGCCAGGCGCTGGAATGCTGCCATCGCGGCTGGGGCCAGTCGATCATCATCGGCGTGGCGCCGTCGGGCACCGAGATCGCCACGAGGCCGTTCCAGCTCGTCACCGGGCGGGTCTGGAAGGGCTCGGCCTTCGGCGGGGCGCGCGGCCGCACCGATGTGCCCAAGATCGTCGACTGGTACATGGAGGGCAAGATCAACATCGACGATCTGATCACCCATGTCATGCCGCTGGAGAAGATCAACGATGCCTTCGACCTTATGCATGAAGGCAAGTCGATCCGCTCCGTGGTCACCTTCTGAACGGAATTTGACGATGCAACCGCAACCCAACGTGCCCCATTCCACCGCCGAGACCGACGACATGGTGCTGCAGCGCCTGCTCGACGGCCGCTATAGCTGCCGCGCCTTCCAGCCGCGGCAGGTGCCGCGCGACGTGATCGAGCGCCTGCTGGTGCTGGCGCAGCGCACGCCGTCCTGGTGCAACACCCAGCCCTGGCACCTGCACATCACCAGCGGCGCGGCGACCGACCGCTTCCGCGACGCCTTCTACAAATTCATGCAGGGCAATCCCGCCCCGCAGAGCGACATCCCGCCGCCGCGCGAATATCGCGGCATCTCGCTGGCGCGACGGCGCGAATGCGGCGCGGCGCTCTACGAATCGGTCGGCATCGCCCGCGGCGACAAGGAGGCCTATGCGCGCCAGGCGCTGGAGAATTTCCGCCTGTTCGGCGCGCCGCATGTCGCCATCATCACCACCGACGAGCCGCTGGGCGCCTATGGCGCGGTCGATGTCGGCGCCTATGTCAGCACTTTCCTGCTGGCCGCCCAGTCGCTGGGCCTGTCGAGCATTCCCCAGGCGGCGCTGGCGATCTATGGCGGCGGCTTCGTGCGCGACTATTTCAAGATCGCCGAGGACCGCATCCTGGTGTGCGGCATTTCCTTCGGCTACGGCGATTCCAGCCATCCGATCAACCAGTTCCGCACCACCCGCGCCGCGCCCGAAGAGGCAGCGACGTTCCACGACACCTGAAGCGACGGGGCGATCATGGAGTTGATCAGGCAATGGCGCTGCTTCGGCGGCCGGCAGCAGCTATGGCAGCATCGCTCGGCGGCGCTGGACTGCCCCATGCAGTTCGCCGTCTACCTGCCGCCCCAGGTCGCCGGCAGCAGCACCACCAACGGCGCCGTACCGCCGGTGCTGTATTTCCTGTCCGGCCTGACCTGCACCTGGGAGAATTTCACCGCCAAGGCCGGCGCCCAGCGCTATGCCGCGCAGCACGGGCTGGCGCTGGTGATGCCCGACACCTCGCCGCGCGGCATCGACCTGCCGGGCCAGGACGACAGCTACGATTTCGGCTCGGGCGCCGGCTTCTATGTCGATGCCACCCAGCCGCCCTGGTCGAAGCACTATCGGATGTATTCCTACGTCACCGAGGAGCTGCCGGCGCTGGTCGCCCGGCACCTACCGGTCGATGCCACGCGCAGCAGCATCGCCGGCCATTCGATGGGCGGCCATGGCGCGCTGGTCGCTGCGTTCCGCAACCCGCAGCGCTATCGCGCGGTCTCGGCTCTGGCGCCGATCGTGGCGCCCAGCCAGGTGCCGTGGGGCGTCAAGGCCTTCGCCGGCTATCTCGGCGAGGATCGCGCGCACTGGGCGCCATACGATGCCACGGCGCTGGCTGCCACCACGACATGGCGCCGGCCGATCCTGATCGACCAGGGCGGCGCCGACGAGTTCCTCGATAGCCAGCTCAAGCCGCAGCTGCTGGTCGAGGCCTGCGCCAAAGCCGGCATCGCGCTCGATTACCGCCAGCACGACGGCTACGACCACAGCTATTATTTCATCGCCAGCTTCATCGGCGATCACATCGCCTTCCATGCCCGGGCGCTGGCGTGAGCGGTGGGGCGCCGGCCAGCGCGGCCGGCTTAAAGCGCCTTCACGGCGGCGTCAGGCCAAGCTGCGGAGCCCGCTCGCTGGCATAGCGCATATAGCTCGCCATGAGGGACCGCAACGTGGCGACCTCGCCCGCCGACAATGTCGGATGGTAGACTTTGCCCTCGCCGCGCATGGCCGAAAGGTTATTGCCGAAGAACAGCTTGTCGTAGATTGACGCGGTCGCGCCGGACTCCAACGAGGCCATGTCGCCAGCCAACGAGGCGACAAGATCCTCCAGCAGATTCCAGCCTTCGAGGAGAATGGCGCAGGTGCCGGCTGCAAGACGCCGCTGCGGCGCCAGCGCCGCCAGTGCTGACAGGAATTCGTCCAGGTCGAATTCCGCGGCTTCATCCCAATGAACCGTGTCGGACGAGCCGGGGTTCAGCTTGCGTCGCATCTGCGGCATCGATTCGGCCGACAACAGCTCGCCAGTCGGCAGCAGCAGGAACGAGTCCCGCTCCGCCTCGCCGGTCGACCACATCAGAATCGTGTCGCCACCGCGACAGCGGAGCGTATAGGGATAAATGTCTCTAGGTTCCGTCATCTGGCGCCGCTCGCACCGAACACCTCATCCCAATTCGAGCGCCTCCGCTTCGGTGCCGGCGACGAAGCAAAACTGCCGGAAGAAATCGTCGACCACAAAGACCTCGTGATCGACGGCCTCAACGTCGCCCAATCCGCCGAAGCTGGGCGTCAGACGAACCGATTCCAGTCGATAAACCAGCGCATCGTAACCCGCACCCGCGTCCAGCGCCCTGATCTCGACACGAAATCGCAGGGTTGCTCCGCCTCCGGAACGATCTCCTGCAGATCGACCACCCGGCATACCGTCGCCTTCACGTGCATGGCATCGCGCCGTCCAATCGCGGCGTGCACGGCGCTCTACAACTCAATCTTTTCATATATCGCATCGATTCTTTGTTTAAAGCCGGCTTCCCTGCCAGAAGTTTTTTTCCTCAAGATATCGATCGCCATGAGAACGCCGACCTTCTGGAATCTCGAATGGGCACGTACCGACAATTCGTCGATCGCATCCAGCGCCGTCTCCCCCTCGTAAGATCGCGCAACGAAATCGCCGACAACAAAACAAAGCGTTTCGCCTTCATAGTTCGGATAATTCTCAATCAGGATCTTCAACAAATCGGCTTTCTGCGATTGCGACAATAAATCCAACGACCAATGCAATTCAAAAAGGAAAGATTCGATGCTTTCCGTATTGCGGAGCTCCGGATCGGATAGAGTCTCAACCGCAAATTCGAAGTAATCCGCCGACAGCGTCTTTTGCAGTAACAGCCCCTCCGAAAAAGCGTCGACCAGATCTCTCAAGACAGCGCCAGGCTCGCGCACCCGTTGTTTCAATTGTTGCGACAGCTCTTTACCGGTCATCCGTTAGCCGCCTTCCTAACAAAGTCCCGGCGGGACGCAGCCCGCTCTTCCGCCAAAGGTCGGCGAACTCCGTCAAAAAAAGGAAAGAGTAAGCCTTACGGGAACGCCTATATGCGCCAATCGCGACATTTGCATCGGACTGATCTCGAACTCATGTGTCTTTTCGCATCCTCCAGCGACGAAAATATCGATATAGGCCTCCTCCAGCCCCTTTATCGTGCAGATCTTTCCGGTATCGAAATCGATCTTCGCCAGGAATGCCTCGATATGGTCCGCCAAACGATCCGAGCACGGCTCGGGCTTGGCTTTGAGATTCCATATCCCGATTTTCCTGACGTATTTTCGGCCTTCCTTGCCGAACTGCACCTGCCCCTTGAACTGGCCGTAGTCCGGCTTTTTGCCAAGCACCTCCGAAGCTACGCTCGGATCGAGGCTATCTCCACGAAGCCACAAGCCGACGGAAATCGCATATTTTGATTCAGGCATTTTTTGCTCCAAAATATCGGATCGGTGTATCCAGCCTGCATCGACATGCTTACCCGCCGTCCGGGTGCCGCCACCAGTCAAGGCCTAGTCAGGGCCTGGCTACAGGCTCTCCGAGAAGCCCCTCAACGCATTGATCAGCGTGCACACTTCGTGCTTGGCCAATTCAACCGGGTCGCCATATCTGTCGCGAGCGATCAGGCTTATTGCGCCACCTTCATTGATCCAGATCCGGACATCGCTGCCAAAAAGCTCTCGGCTGCGTCCATCATTCGACATGATCGACTCTCTCTGATTCTGCGGAGACGGACCGTCCGACTGGTCACACTCCATTCCTGGCCGCTCGCACGGTCCGGCGAAGGAATGGAATCGTCCTCGCCCATACCAGCAGATAGTTCATTCCAAAAAGCCACACGAAACTTGCGGCGACAACGATGGCTATCGTTGGCCAGGCGATCCGGTTGGCCATCGCGACCAGCGAAATAAAGACAAGCAGACCCACGGCGATTATGAACAATCTCATCGTCGACAGGCGATAGACGACGAGAATGTCGGGACCGCGCCGCACGACTTCGAATATTCCCGAGCCGACACCGACATAGCGGAAAAACGACCACTGCATTCCGGCATCGTTCTCGAAGCGTAATGTGTTTTGCCGCCGAACCGACTTTATGCCTTGAGCCTCAAGGTCCTTCGCGATCGACTCCAAAATTGCGTCCGACGCCGAAGCCGGAAGATTTCCGCCCTTTATCTGGCCCTTGATTTCGACGAGCCACATCGCCTCGAGATCGACGTCGGTGTCAGCGGATTTCCTCATCTGGTTGTCGAGGATAACTCAAATGCAACTGCGAGCGCCAGCCATCCAGGGCAGCACGGACACCGCTTCGCTCAGTCTCGGCAGGCAGGGAAAAGCATTGGGGGCGAGTGGTGCCCAGGGCCGGAATCGAACCAGCGACACTGCGATTTTCAGTCGCATGCTCTACCAACTGAGCTACCTGGGCCCGCGCGCTCGAATGCCGGCGAGTTGGCGTCGCGGGCAGCGCCGTCCGGCCATTGGCGCCGGTCGGGCCGGGTGCTTATAGAAGAACGGGCGGGCGCTGTCCAGCCTTCCGGCTCGGCCCCGGTGCCGCCGTTTTAGGCTGCGATTCCCGTCACTTGCGCCGCGTCGCCCGCGACGCCGCATGGCGCCTCTGCTATGCTGCCCGCCGCACCGAGGAGGGTGCCCAAGCATGACCGGTTCGACGATTTGCAGGCGCGGGCTGCTGGCGGCCGCCGCGCTGTTGCTCGCCCTGGCGCCGATGACGCTGCTGCCGCTGGCCGGCGCGCGCGCCGCCGATCCCGCCGCCGAGGCCTTCCTGCACGACATCTATGCCCAGTATGGCGGCGCCAACACGCCGGGCGTTTCGCTCGACACCGACGAGGCGCTCAACCGCTATTTCGAGCCCGACCTGGTGGCCCTCCTGGTCAAGGACATGGACGAGGCCAACAAGAACAACGAGGTGCCTAAGCTCGACGGCGATCCGTTCGTCGATGCCCAGGACTGGGACATCACCCAACTGTCGATCGCCGTCGCCGACGCCGGCGCCGACCGCGCCCAGGCCACGGTGAACTTCCAGAACTTCAAGCAGCCCAAGACCGTGAAGCTCGACCTGGTCAGGCTGGGCGGCAAGTGGAAGATCCACGACATCCGCTGGGCCGAAGGCACGCTGCGCGAGCTGCTGACCTCGCCTTGATCACGCCGTGCGAAGCCGAATTCCGGAATCGCTTCAATCGGGCATTGGAGCGCGCCGCCGCCGTAGATCGCCGCCTGGGCGGGCACCCTCGCCGAAACGGTGCTGATTGAGCTTCACGACAGCAGTCATGTGGGGGAGTCGCCTATCGATCAACGATGCGGTGGCCAGTATCTACCTTGGGCCAGAGCCATTTTACAAAGTCATCGACATAGCCGTGATCGCCGTCACCGACGAAAACACCATATTTTTCGTTCGGATCAGCGGCCACCCGCCGGTTCCCTTCGCCGCCACTTTCCAGCCGGATGATTTGGGGCCATTCAGGCTCATTGAGACAATCGCCATAGCCGACCAGCGCGACGGCCGATCATTGCCTCGCCGTACCAGTAGCTTGATGCCTCCGACTGCCCCCGCTCACGGCCGCTTGGGCGGCGGCAGATCCTGCTCGCCCAGGCTGTCGTCCTCGTCGAGATTGGGGCCGGCCGGAATGCGATAGCCTTCCTTCAGCCAGCGCCCCAGATCGATATCGGCGCAGCGCCGCGAACAGAACGGCTTGTGCTCGGCCATGGCCGGCTGGCCGCAGATCGGACAGGTGGGCGGCTTGACCAGCCGCAGCTTGGGCGTCTCTGCCATGGCGCCAGTCTACTGCGCCACGCGCAGGCCGACAAAGCGCAGCTGATCGACCTTGAGCCCGCTGCTTGCCAGGATCTGGTCGATCGCCGCGGCGACCGGCGGTCCCAGCGCCGCCGCGGCGTCGGGCGCGCCGAGCTGGCCGTCGCTGCGCGCGGCGATGGCGTCGGCGATCGCCTGCTCCGCCGTGCGGCTGGCCAGCCGCGCCGCATCGTCGTCGGCGCCGGCGAATCGGATCCAGAATTTCCCGGCATCGATCACGCGAAAGGTCAGCAGCGCCTCGTATTGCACCGTGCTGCCCTGCGCCGACTTCGCCGTGCGCCGCAGCGCGGGCAGCGGCCGGACGCCCTTGTCGATCTGCACCACGTGGTCGAGGATGGGAATGCGGTAGACATGGCCCGCTTGCTTGACGTCGACGATGCGGCCGCCACGGAAATGCAGCGCGTAATAGCCATCGGCCACGCGGGTGGTGTCGTAGTAGAGAATGCCGGCCACCGCGATCGCCGACAGCACGAACAGCGCGATCTCGATCCTGACCCGGCGCCGGCGCCTGGCCTTTGCCGCCTCCAGGGCCGCGGCCTGCTGGGCGCGCCGCTCCAGCGCCGCCCGCCGGCGCGCTTCGAGCATCTCATGACCCGATGGCAGACGATCGCTCAACGCAGCCTCCGCTCGGTCAGTCCGCGCCGCCAGCGGCGAAACGCTCCGCCAGGCTGGCGCCGCGCCGGGCGCGGGTCAGTTCGACCATGCCCAGCCGGGTCCAGCCTACCACCTGGCTGGGCGTCGGATCGGCCGCCAGCGCCACCGCCAGCCGGCCCAGCACCTGGTCGCGCTCGGCGCCGCTCTTCAGGGTGACGAAATCGACCACCACGGCGCCGCCCAGGTTGCGCAGCCGCAACTGCCGGGCGATCTCCTCGGCCGCTTCCAGATTGGCCGCCAGCGGCGCGGCGCGTCCGCTATCGACGTCGATCGCGGTCAGCGCCCGCGTCGCCTCGATGCTGAGCGAGCCGCTGCCGCCCAGCGGCACCAGCGGATCGAGCGCCTGCTCGAGCTGGGCCTCGATGTCGTGGATCTCGAAGATCGGCGTGCGGCCGTCGTGCTGGGTGACGACGAAGCCGTCGCCCTGGGCCTGGGCCAGTTCGCCCAGCTGGCGCGCCAGGCTCTTGCCGTCGATGCCGCCCTCGACCACCACATGCTGAAGCTGCCCGCCATGCTCGCGCAGCACCTGCTTCAGCTCGTCCTCGGCGGCGAACAGGCACAGCGGCGGCGCCGCGGTCAGCGCCCGCGCGCGCAGCCGGTCCCACAGCACCGACAGCCGCTGCACCTCCTGCGCCAGCGCCGCCGCATCGGCCTCGGCCGCGGCGGTGCGCGCCGTGATGCCGGTCTCCCGCGCCAGCGGCGCCAGGATCTCGCCCAGCCGGCGACGCTCGTCGGCATCGACGATGCGCGGGGAGATTTCCGCGCCGGTCTCCTGCGGCCGCAGCACCACCAGCCGTCCGGGCAAGGCCAGCTTCATCGACAGCCGCGCGCCTTTGTCGGAGGTCGCCTCGCGCGCCACCTGCACCAGCACCGGATCGCCCGGCCGCGGCCGGTCGGCCGCGCCGCCGATCATGTCGGCAGTCCGCAGGAAGCCGTCGCGCCCGCCGTCCTGGCGCGCGCCGATATCGACGAAGGCGGCATCGAGCTGCGGCGCGGCAGTGGCGATGCGGCCCAGATGGATGGCGCCGATCTGGCCCGGCCGGTCGGGCTCCACCACGCGCAATTCGATCAGGCGGCCTGCGCCCAGCAGCGCGATCTCCAGCCGTCGCTCGCGCCGGCGCAGCACCAGCTCGTCGACCAGGCCGGTCGGCGTCATTGCGACTCCAGCCCCGCCAGCCCCGAAGCCGCCAGCAGTGCGGCGGTCTCGAACAGCGGCAGCCCGACGACGTTGCTGTAGGAGCCCGACAGGAAGCCGACGAACAGCGCGGCGCGGCCCTGGATGGCGTAGCCGCCGGCCTTGCCGTGCCACTCGCCGCCGGCGATATAGGCGTCGATCTCGGCGGCGGTCAGGCGCTTGAAGCGCAGCACCGTGGTGACCAGCCGGAGGCGGCGGCGCCCGTCGGCGGCGATCGCGCACACGCCGCCCAGCACGCGATGGCGCCGGCCCGACAGCAGTTCCAGGCAGCGCCGCGCCGTGGCCGCGTCCTCGGCCTTGGGCAGGATGCGCCGGCCGCAGGCCACCACCGTATCGGCGCCCAGCACCAGCGCGCCTCGATGGCGCTGGGCGACCAGCGCCGCCTTGGCTTCGGCCAGGCGCCGCGCATAGTCGCGCGGCAGCTCGTCGCGCAGCGGCGTCTCGTCCAGCGATGCCGGATCGACCGCGTCGGGCGCGATGCCGATCTGCCGCAGCAGGTCGAGCCGGCGCGGCGAGGCGGAGGCCAGGATCAGGCGCGGCATGGCGGCAGATGGCGCTGGAAGGGATGCGGCACGTGGGCTCCGTTGGCCGCTGGTGGACGCCGCGACGAACGCTGCGGCGCCGGGCGGGATACTCGCAAGGGCGCTCGGCACCTCGCCGCCGGCCCCTGCGGCCGGCCGGCCTGGCGCGCCGATGCGCCAGACGCTACTTGAAGCGGAAGACGATGCGGCCCTTGGTCAGGTCGTAGGGCGTCATCTCGACGTTCACCTTGTCGCCTGCCAGCACGCGGATGCGATTCTTGCGCATCTTGCCCGAAGTATGGGCGAGAATTTCGTGGTCGTTGTCCAGCTTGACGCGGAACATGGCGTTGGGCAGCAACTCCATCACCGTGCCGGCAAACTCGATCAGGTCTTCCTTGGCCATCCGGCCTCCGTCGCGATGTTGAAAAACGGCCGGAAAAATGGGCTTCCCCCGGCCGGAAGTCAAGGCGAAGCCACACCCTTCCCCAGGCGGCCGGGCGGAGCCGCCCCGCCAACCGGGCGCGGCCGCCCCACCGCTACCGTCCCCCCGCGCCGCCTCCGGCTAAACCGTCGGCCCGCCGGCGCCGCCGAACCGCGCCTTGATGCGTTCCATCAGCCCGTCGCGCACCGCACGATAGGCGTCCAGCCGGCTTTCCCGGCTGCCTTCGATGACCGAGGGATCGACCGTATTCCAGAACTCCACCTCGCAGGCCATGGTGCGGGTCATCTCGACCGCGCTGTGCTGGGCCTCCGGCGACAGGGTGATGACCAGGTCGAAGGAGGTATCCTCCAGGTCGTCGAAGGTCTTGGCGTGGTGGCGGTGCAGATCGATGCCGATCTCCTCCATCACGGCGATGGCGAAGCCGTCGATCTCCTGCGCCCGCACCCCCACCGAGTCGAAATAGATCTGCTTGCCGAACAGGTATTTGGCGATGGCTTCGGCCATCGGCGAGCGCACCGAATTCTGGCTGCAGGCGAACAGCACGCTCGAGGGCAGCTCGGCCACCTTACCCCCGGATGTGCAGGACGCAGATCAAGGTGAACAGCCGGCGCGCCGTGTCCAGGTCGAGATCGATCTTGCCCTCGAGCCGCTCGCGCAGCAGCTCGGAGCCCTCGTTGTGCAGGCCGCGGCGGCCCATGTCGAGCGCCTCGATCTGCGAGGGGCTGAGCTTCTTGATGGCGTTGTAGTAGCTGTCGCAGATGGTGAAATAGTCCTTCACCACGGTGCGGAACGGCGTCATCGACAGGATCACGTCGCGCAGCTTCTTGCCCTGGGTGTCGCGGATGTCGAACAGCAGCCGGTTCTCCTGCACCGCGATGTGCAGGTTGTAGGGACCGTCGGGCAGGCCCTGGGGCGAGAAGCTGTTGTCCTCGATCAGGTCGTAGATCGCCACCGCGCGCTCGTGCTCGACCTCGGCCGAGCGCCGCACCATGGTCTTCTCGTCCAGCACGATATGGGCGATGCGCCGCTGCTGGGAAGCCTTGTCCGCGGTCATGGCGGGTGCCGCTAGCGCCGGTTGAGCCGGATCGCCACCGACAGGGCGTGCGCCGGCAGGCCCTCGGCCTCGGCCAGGGTCAGCGCCGCCGGGCCGATCGCCGCCAGCCCGTCGGCGCCGCAGCGCACGAAGGAGCTGCGCTTGACGAAGTCGCTCACGCCCAGCCCGGAGGAGAAGCGCGCGCTGCGCGAGGTCGGCAGCACATGGTTGGTGCCGGCCACGTAGTCGCCGATCACCTCCGGCGTGAAGCGGCCCAGGAAGATCGCTCCGGCATGGCGCACCTTGCCCATCAGCCGCTCGGCCGCGTCGTCGTCCAGCGCCAGCTCCAGATGCTCCGGCGCGATGCGATCGACCAGCGGCGCGGCATCGTCGATCGTCGGCACCACGACGATGGCGCCGTAGCTGTCCCAGGACTGGCGCGTGATGGCCGCGCGCGGCAGCACCTTCAGGTGGCTCTCCACCGCCTGCGCCACGGCGTCGGCGAATGCCGCGTCGTCGGTGATCAGCACCGATTGCGAAGCCGGATCGTGCTCGGCCTGCGACAGCAGATCGGCGGCGATCCAGGCCGGATCGTTCTTGCCATCGGCCACAACGAGAATTTCCGACGGACCGGCGATCAGGTCGATGCCGACCTGGCCGAACACGCGGCGCTTGGCGGCGGCGACATAGGCGTTGCCCGGCCCGACGATCTTGTCGACCGGCCTGATGCTCGCCGTGCCATAGGCCAGCGCCGCCACGGCCTGCGCACCGCCGATGCGATAGATTTCCTTGACCCCGCCCAGCCGGGCGGCCAGCAGTACCAGCGGGTTGATCTTGTCGTCCGGCGTCGGCGTCACCATGACGATGCGCTGCACACCCGCCACCTTGGCCGGCATGGCGTTCATCAGCACCGAGGACGGATAGGCCGCCGTGCCGCCGGGCACGTAGAGCCCGACCGCATCGAGCGGCCGGTAGCGCGCGCCCAGCCGCACCCCTTGCGCATCGGTGAAATCGACGTCCCGCGGCGCCTGGGTGCGGTGATAGGCCTCGATGCGATCGGCCGCCATCCGCAGCGCCCGGCGCTGCGCGTCGGGCACCGAAGTCGCCGCGGCCTCGATCTCGGCGTCGGAGATGCGCAAGCCGGCGGCGGTCAGGGTCAGCCGGTCGAATTTGGCCGTCAGCTCGATCAGCGCCTGGTCGCCCCGCGCCCGCACGTCGGCCACGATGCGGCCGGCCGCGGCGTCGACGTCCTCGTCGATCTCGCGCTTCAGGTCGAGGAAGCGGGCGAAGGCGGCATCGAAATCGGCGGCGCCGGCATCGAGCCGCAGCGGCCCCTTAGGCGGCATGGCGCACGACCTTGCGGAAACGATCGACCCAGCCGGCGATCTCCTCCGGCCGCGTCTTGAGCGCGGCGCGGTTGACGATCAGCCGCGAGGTGACATGGGCGATGTGCTCGATCTCGACCAGGCCGTTCTCTTTCAGGGTGCGGCCGGTCGCCACCAGGTCGACGATGCGATGGCACAGCCCCAGGCTGGGCGCCAGCTCCATGGCGCCGTTCAGCTTGATGCATTCGGCCTGCACGCCGCGCGCGGCGAAGTGGCGGCGCGTGATCTCGGGATATTTGGTGGCCACCCGCACATGGCTCCAGCGCGCGGGATTGTCGCTGCCGGCCAGTTCGATCGGCTCGGCCACCATCAGCCGGCAATAGCCGATGCCCAGATCGACCGGCGCGTAGATCTCCGGGAAGTCGAATTCCATCAGCACGTCGTTGCCGGCGATGCCGATATGGGCGGCGCCGAACGCCACGAAGGTGGCGACGTCGAACGAGCGCACCCGGATGATGTCCAGGCCGGGATGGTTGGTGGCGAAGCGCAGCGCGCGCGAATCGGGATCGGCGAAGGCCGGCTCCGGCTCGATGCCGGCCTCGGCCAGCAGCGGCGCCGCTTCGGACAGGATTCGGCCCTTGGGCAGGGCCAGGACGAGCTTGTCGTTCTGGGTCATCGGGATGTTGCTGCGCCAAATAAAAAGCCGGCGCAATCAAGACCTTACGGGCTGGCTGGCGCTATTCGACCGAATGCGCCGGCTTCCAGCGGGTGGGCCATGGCTCGCCGACATCCTCTAAATGGCACAACACGCGGTCGACTTCCAGCCGGATCGCCGCCTGGTCGGCGAACACCAGCAGCACAAAATCCCCGCCATCCGGCCGCTTGCCGCACTCGACCGCCAGCAGGCTCAGCACCCGCTCCGGCCGCTGGCGCTCGATGCCCTGCATGGCGGCGCGGCCGACGCCGTCGATCACCAGCAGGCTGTGGCTGCGGGTGAAGCTGCCGTCGGCGGCAGGCTTGCGCTCCCAGCAGAAACGGTTGGCCACCAGCGCGAAACGGCGCTGGTCGGTCAGCAGGGTCATGTCGCCCACCGCAACTATGGCGTCCTGCAGGTTGGACGAGATCACCTGCAGGTCCTCGGCGTCCTCGGCGCGCAGCTTGAGCCCGTTGGCGGCGACGGCGCTTTCCATGGCGGTCAGTCCTTCTCGCGCTGGCGCTCGATCACCGCGCCGCAGGCGGCCAGCTTGGCTTCCAGCTTCTCGTAGCCGCGGTCGAGATGGTAGACGCGATGCAGCACCGTCTCGCCTTCGGCCACCAGCGCGGCGATGGCCAGCGACACGGAGGCGCGCAGATCGGTCGCCATCACCTCCGCGCCGCGCAGCCTGGCGACGCCACGCACCATGGCCGAGGCGCCGTGCACGTTGATGTTGGCGCCCATGCGGCACAGCTCCGGCACGTGCATGAAGCGGTTCTCGAAGATGGTCTCGGTGATCATCGCCGCGCCCTGGGCGGTCGCCATCAGCGCCATCATCTGCGCCTGCAGGTCGGTCGGAAAGCCGGGATAGGGCTCGGTCATGACGTCGACGCCGGTCAGCGCGCCGTTGGCGCGGTTGATGCGCAGGCCGCGCGGCGTCGGCTCGACCAGCACGCCGGCCTGGCGCAGCACGGCGCTGGCCGATTCCAGCAGGTCGGCGCGCGCGCCCACCAGCTCGACATCGCCGCCGGTCGCCGCCACCGCCATGGCATAGGTGCCGGTCTCGATGCGGTCGGGGATGACGACATGGCGGCCGCCATGCAGCCGGTCGACGCCGCTGACGCGCAGGGTCTCGGTGCCGATGCCGTCGATGCGCGCGCCCATCGCCACCAGGCATTCGGCGAGGTCGGTGATCTCCGGCTCGCGCGCGGCGTTGTCGATCACGCTGTCGCCCTTGGCCAGCACCGTGGCCATCAGGATGTTCTCGGTGGCGCCGACCGAAACCTTGGGGAACACGATATGCGCGCCCTTCAGCCCCTTGGGCGCGGTGGCGTCGATATAGCCTTCCTGCAGCTCGATCTCGGCGCCCAGTTGCATCAGCGCCTTGATGTGCAGGTCCACGGGGCGCGTGCCGATGGCGCAGCCGCCCGGCAGCGACACCCGCGCCCGGCCCTCGCGCGCCAGCAGCGGGCCCAGCACCAGCACCGAGGCGCGCATGCGCCGCACCAGGTCGTAGGGCGCGGTGGTGCTGGCGATCCGCGCCGCGTGCAGGCGCACCAGCGAACCGGTGCCATTGTTGCCCCACTGCACCTCAGCGCCGTGCTGCTGCAGCAGCTTGGTCATGGTGTTGGTGTCGGCCAGCCGCGGCACGTTCTTCAGCTCCAGCACCTCGTCGGTCAACAGGCAGGCCGCCATCTGCGGCAGCGAGGCGTTCTTCGAGCCCGCCACCGCGATCTCGCCGTTGAGTGCCTGGCCGCCACGAATGCGAATGAGGTCCATCGATGCTTGCTTTCCGCTCTGGTCAGATTTTGGGCAGGGTCACGCCGCGCTGGCCCTGGTATTTGCCGCGCTTGTCGCGATAGGAGGTTTCGCAGGGCTGGTCGCCCTGCAGGAACAGGAACTGGCAGGCGCCTTCGTTGGCGTAGATCCGCGCCGGCAGCGGCGTGGTGTTGGAGAATTCCAGCGTAACGTGGCCTTCCCATTCCGGTTCCAGCGGCGTCACGTTGACGATGATGCCGCAGCGCGCATAGGTCGATTTGCCGACGCAGATCACCAGGATGTCGCGCGGCACGCGGAAATATTCCACCGTGCGGGCCAGCGCGAAGCTGTTGGGCGGGATGATGCAGACATCGGTGCGCCGGTCGACGAAGCTGTTCTCGGCGAAGTTCTTGGGATCGACCACCGCGTTGTCGACATTGGTGAAGATCTTGAATTCGTCGCCGACCCGGGCATCGTAGCCGTAGGACGACAGGCCGTAGGAGATCACGCCCTCGCGCTTCTGGCCGTCGACGAACGGCTCGATCATGCCGTGCTGCTGGGCCATCTGGCGGATCCAGATATCGGACATCACGGGCATCGAAAACTCCCCCACCGCCGCCGGCATCCAGGACGGCCCGCCGGTGGTTTTAGACAATGCAGCCAGCGGCCACAAGCATCAGCCCCGCCTCGGCTTATCCGCCGCCCCGATCGGGGTTTTTCCGCCGGTTTCGCCTGGCCGCGCCTGTTCGCCGGCCTGCTCCCGGGCCTGCGCCTTCCGCTTCTTCAGGTTCTCGCGCAGCGCCGCCGCCAGGCGCTGCTCGCGCGCGACCGTGGCGGCGGTTTTGGGCCGCTGGGAGGGCTGGTCGGCGTTCCGGTCGGAGGCTCGGTCCTGGCTCATGGCGGCGATGCGATCGGGCGAATCGATTTGCAGGTGAATCTGCTCATCCCTATACGGCAAACTTGTGGCCAAAGGGAGAGCGATCGATGATCAAGGCCTTGCGCACGCCGGATGCCCGCTTCGCCGACCTGCCCGGCTTTCCGTGGCAGCCGTTCTATATCGACGAGCTGAGCTCCAGCGCGCCCTATGCCGGCCTGCGCATGGCCTTCATCGACGAAGGACCTCGCGGCGCTCGAGGGGGCAGCGCCCAGCGCGTGGCGCTGTGCCTGCACGGCCAGCCGACCTGGTCCTATCTCTATCGCCGCATGATCCCGGTATTCGCCGAGGCGGGCTACCGGGTGGTGGCGCCCGACCTGTTCGGCTTCGGCCGTTCCGACAAGCCGGTCGACGAAGCCGTCTACACCTTCGACTTCCACCGCGAATCGCTGCGCCTGCTGATCGAGCGGCTGTCGCTGTCCAACATCACCCTGGTGTGCCAGGACTGGGGCGGGCTGCTGGGCCTGACCCTGCCGATGGACATGCCCGGCCGCTTCGAGCGGCTGCTGGTGATGAACACCATGCTGGCCACCGGCGACGAGCCGCTGACCAAGGGCTTCCTCGACTGGCGCGCCTTCAACAACGCCAATCCCGACATGCGGGTGGGCGGGCTGCTGAAGCGCGCCTGCCCCCATCTCAACGACGCCGAGGCCGCCGCCTACGACGCGCCCTATCCCGACGCGGCCTACAAATCGGGCGTGCGGCGCTTTCCCAACCTGGTGCCGGACGGGCCCGACGCCCCTGGTGCAGCATTGTCGCGACGCGCCCGCAGCTGGTGGCAGGACGACTGGAAGGGCCTGTCCTTCATGGCCATCGGCATGCAGGATCCGGTGCTGGCCGCCGTCATGCCGACCTTGCGTTCCTGGATCAGGAACTGCCCGCGGCCCATGGAGGTGGCCGAGGCCGGGCATTTCGTCCAGGAATGGGGCGAGCCGATCGCCCGGGCGGCGATCGCCCATTTCGCCCGCGCCGACTGACCCGGCCGGCGGCGCCGACCCGCGCCGCCCCCGTCGCCCCGCGTCGCCCCCGTCGCCACGGCGCCGCTCGATGGCGTTGCGCCACTGGCCTTTGCCGGGGCGCTCTTCCATAATCGCCGCGCAACAGTCCGGATCTTTTCCCATGGCCTTGTTCAAACGCGGCGAATCGGGCGCCAGGCGCGGCCGCACCCTGGAAGTCGGCTGGATCGTCCAGCCCGGCGCGGCCTCGGCCGTCTGGTTCGAGCCGCAGCAGTTCCGGCGCGAGAGCGGTCCGCCGCCCTCGGCCAAGGCGGTGCAGAACTGTCCCGCGGTGATCGATTTCGACGCCCGCCATTTCGTCGTGCCCTGCCCGGTCGATCTCAACATCGCCCTGGCAAAGGACAAGGACGGCAAGGTGGTGCTGCGCAATCTCGACGGCGCGCAGAGCGCGGTGGCCGCCTCGCACATTCCCAAGCTGGTGCATCTCAATTCGCCCAACCAGTGGCGCCATCCCGAGCGGCCGATCATCCAGATGTCCACGCCCTATCGCTTCGTGGCCGACGAGCGCTGCTTCATGAACCAGTTGCCGCCGTTCCTGCATTTCCGGCGCGAGGCCTGGCCCGGCACCATGATCGCCGGCCGCTTCCAGCTCGACGTGTGGCCGCGCATCATGATGTGGGCGTTCGAATGGATGGACCCGTCGCGGCCGCTCGCCCTGCGCCGCGGCGAGCCGTGGTTCTATCTGCGCTTCGAGCCGGGCGACGACAGCGACCGGCCGGTGCGCATGGTCGAGGCGGAATGGACGCCCGAGCTCGAGCAGTACTGCCAGAGCATCGACGGCGTCACCAACTACGTGAAGCGCACCTTCTCGCTGTTCCCGCTGGCCGCCAAACGCCGCCCGGCCAAGCTGCTGAAGAAGAAGGAGCGGTAGCTGGGGCTGCTCTCTCGCACCATAGATCTAGCCGGGACCAAGATCGGCGCTGGCCAAGCAAACTCCCGCGCCATAGCCGACGCCTCCACAAGCTTTCCATTGTCTGACGTGCAAAACACAATGCCATTGTCTCTCAACAAGACATGGGCTTGATGGTCGACGGACAATACATACCCGGACCAATCGAACGTCAGCATAAGAAAAACCAACCCGCTCAAAATCGCGCTCTCTTCCTCTTTATAAAAATCATCAGAATCGCCAACGAATTTCTCAAACAAATGGCATGGCGCCTGCCCAAGAGGCCTGGTTTCGCCGCAGCCATTGCGTATTTTCTCGAACAGAACGACGGCCTGCGCCGGATAGGCCGACCAGACAGATGGCCAAAGCGCTCTGTAGTGCCCATCCGGAAGCCATTGGGCGAGGCGCGCGGCAAACCGCGCGATCTGCAGCGGCGCGGATGGCAAATCGACAGCGACGCGATAGCCAACCTTGGCAAAGTTCAGGTCACCATCGTCGGCGATGGTGACGCCAGATCTATGAAACAAATCTTCGCATTGTTGGCGCGAAAAGCATTTCATTCATCGCCTCGCTTCAAGCCGCCTTCGGCAAGCCCCTGGCCAGCGCCGCCGGCACCTGGATCGGCATGTCGAGCAGCATCTGGGCATAGGCCTTGCCCTGCGGGTCGGCCTGCAGCGAGGCCACGCCGCCGCCGCCCAGCGCGCTGCGCAGCAGGAAGTTGAAGCCGCCGATGCCCGGCAGCGCCCAGCGGCTGACCATGCCCTTGACGCGATGCGCCATGTACCGCGCCACACTCGCCTCGGTCACCTGGGCGGCGATGATCGGCAGGTATTCCGGCTTGCGCGCGATGATGCCGATATTGCAGCTATCGCCCTTGTCGCCGCTGCGGCCATAGGCCAGCGCCACCAGCGGCACGCTGACCGCGTCGCCTGCAATGGCTTCCGGCTGGGGCGGCGCGTCGGCCGGCAGCATGTCGGGCGAGAAGCCGCCCTCGGCCGGGATCGTCACGTCGATGCGCCTGCCGTCGATATCGACCGTCACCGGCACCATGTTCTTGGGCACCAGGCAGGAGAACAGGCGGATCAGCGGGCCCGGCGTGGCGCGGCCGCCGCCCAGGAAGCCGGTCATGCCCGGCACGCCGCCGGTGCCCATCGGCGCGATCTCGCGGCCCAGAATGGTCAGCGCCTCCTTCTGGTCGTGCTTGGCGGCGATCTTCATCACCACCTCGCGCGATCCGGCATGGGCGTGCGGCCCGTAGGTGGTCTCCGCGCCGATCGCCTCGATCGTCACTTCCTTGTAGTCGCCCAGGTTGCGCTCGCGGAACATGCGGCGCGTGCGCTTGACGATGGCCTCGGCGATATGGGCGCCCTTCTTCGCCGCCGCGATGCCGCCGATCATGAACACGGCGGTCAGCTTGAAGCCGTCGACATAGGTGGCCGAGGTCTTGTAGGTCGAACTGGGCGGCAGGCCGCGCGCGCCCGACACGCGCACCACGTCCGGGCCGGTCTGCTCCATCTTCACCCTGGTGAAGTCGCAGGTGACGTCGGGCAGCATATAGGCGCGCGGATCGCCGATCTCGTACAGCATCTGCTCGCCCACCGTGGCCGGCGTGATCAGCCCGCCGGTGCCGGGCGGTTTGGAGATGGTGAAATTGCCGTCGCTGTCGACCTCGGCGATCGGGAAGCCGATATTGTCGAAATCGGGCACGAGCTGCCAGTCGGTGAAGTTGCCGCCGTTGCACTGCGCGCCGCATTCGACGATGTGCCCGGCCAGCGAGCCCATCGCCAGCCGGTCGTAGTCGTCCGCCTGCCAGCCGAATTCGTGGATCAGCGCGCCCAGCACCAGCGCGCTATCGACGCAGCGGCCGGTGATCACCACATCGGCGCCCTCGGCCAGCGCGCGGGCGATCGGCAGCCCGCCCAGATAGGCGTTCATGCTGACCAGGGATTTGGGCAAGGTCTCGGCGCTGTCCAGTTCGACGATGCCGGCGGCGCGCAATTCGTCGGCGCGCGGCGCCAGGTCGTCGCCCAGCACCGCCGCCACCTTCAAGGTCACGCCGGCCGCCGCGGCTGCTTTCAGCACCGCGTCGCGGCAGGAAAGCGGATTGACGCCGCCGGCATTGGTGATGACCTTGATCTTCTTCTCGGCGATCTCGCGCGCCAGCGGCGCCATGACATGGCTGACGAAATCGGTGGCATAGCCCGAGTCCGGCTTCTTCAGCCGCATGCCGGCCATGATCGACATGGTGATCTCGGCCAGGTAGTCGTTGACCAGGTAGTCGATATTGCCGCCGCGCACCAGTTGCGGCGCCGCCGTTTCGGTGTCGCCCCAGAAGCCCGAACTGCAGCCGATGCGAACCTTCTTCTCGCTCATGACTTTCTCCGCTTGACGAATTTGCCCAGCAGCGCGGCCGGCTCGTCGCTATCCATCGACTGGGCGAAGGCGTCGATGCCCGCCGCCACCGCCTCGTCCAGCGCCAGCCGCTCCCAGCGGCGCATCAGCGCCTTCTGCAGCCGCACCGCACGGGGGCCGTTGTCGAGGATGGCGGCCAGCCAGTCCTCGACCGCGCCATCCAGCGCCTCCGGCGCGGCGAGGCGTTCGACGAAGCCCCAATCGGCCGCCGCCTGCGCGTCGATATTCTGCGCCGTCATCAGCATTTCGGCGGTGCGGCCCCAGCCGATCAGCCGCGGCAGCAGCGCCGCCTCGACCACCGACGGGATGCCGACCTTGACCTCCGGCATGCCGAACACCGATCGCGTCGAGGCCGCGCGCATGTCGCAGGACGCCGCCACTTCCAGCCCGGCGCCCAGGCAATAGCCGTCGATGCGCGCGATCGCCGGCACCGGCAGGTCGCGGATCGCCTTGCAAATGCCGTGCACCTTGGTGATGAAGGCGCGCGCGCTGGCGTTGTTAAGCCCGGCCATCTCGTTGATGTCGGCGCCGCCGATGAAGGCCTTCTCGCCCGCGCCGGTGATCACCACCGCGCGCAGCGAGTCGTCCCTGGCCAGCACGCGCAGCACGCCGATCGCCTCCTCCAGCAGCGGCGAATTGAGCGTGTTGAGCTTCTTGCGGTTGTCGATGGCGACGCGCGCCACCTTGCCGTCATGCGAACGGCCGACGTCGATATGGGCGGTCATGGTCTGGCTCAGATATCGGTGCGCTCGTCCTCGACCGACTTGCGCGCCTGCTTGTTGAAGCGGTCGTCGTAGATCGGCCGCCCGCCCGTGCTGGGCCCGGGATACTGCACCAGCAGGATCTCGCCGCCGGTCTCGGTGGTGAACTCGCCCTCGAAATGCGGATCGGGGTGGAACACCATGCTGCCGGGCCGGATCTCCTGGCCGTCGATCTTGAAGGTGCCCTGCAGCACGTACCACACCTGGGCGAAATCGTGCTTGTGCAGCGGATGGTAGGCGCCCGGCTCCAGCCGCAATATGCCGGCATTGGGTTCGGTCGGCCGTTCGGGCCGCGGGTGGAACAGCATCTTGCCGGTCTCGCCCGGCCAGCGGATGGTCTCCCATTCCAGCTCGTCGCGATGCTTGATTTCGTAGGACTGGTGGCGCGGCTCGCTTTTGGCGCTGCCGTCGGGCATGGCGTTCCTCCTTGTTCGTTCCTCGCGTATATTTAAGTACGCGCCGCCAGGCGCGTAAACGACCCATTCAGCTACCTGCCGGCAGCGGCCACGCACTCGGCAAAGCCATCCAGGGATCGGGTCGTTTCGAGCGGTCCATCTTCGTTGGCGATGGAAAAGGTCACGGATTTGCCCTTCAACATCTGGCGGTAGATGGCCTGGCCGCCGGCACCGCCGATGGTGCAGCCGACGCCGCACTTGCCGGCGGTGGCCGTATTCTTGTCGACCGCCAGCTTGAACGCCGTTGGATTGGATGCGGCGAACACGGTGATCTCCTTCTTCAGCAGATCCACGAAGATCTTGCCCGCGAGGAACTGCGTGCCGGGCCGGTCGAATTCGAGCGTCGCCTGGCACTCCCGCCGCTTCATGATCTGGTTGTAGGTGCACTCGGTCTTCCACAGGCCATGCGTGGCGATGGTCTGCACGGCTTGCGCCGCGGCGCCATGGGCGTGCAGGCACAGCAGCGCAAAACAGGCGGCAATCAGGCTTTTCAAGACGACCTCCCCTCAAGACGGCCTCGCCAAGACGATGACCGATATGACAGCCCGATCCCGCATATTCGTTCAAGACCGCTGTTCCGCGATGCGGCCAGGCTGGCGCTGCAAGGAGGAAACATGGAAGGGCTGGCCGGATTCCCGCTGGCGGGGCTGGCGCCGAGCGGCAGCCCCAACACGTTGAGCCTGACGGCGGCCGGCGCGGGCGCCGGCCGTACGCTTTCGTGGCGACGCAAATTGCGCTAAACAGCCCGCAACGCTTGTTCAACCGTTGCGGATTTCGTGCCCGACCATCCCTTTCCCGGCTACCTGGTATACGAGCCGACCGATCCCTACGAGGACCATGTCGGGCCGATGTACTACCGGCGCGACGGCGCGGGCGCGCATTGCCTGCTGCTGACGCGGCCGGAACACCTCAACTCCGGCTCGATGGTGCATGGCGGGCTGCTGATGTCGTTCGTCGACTATGCGCTGGCCACCGCCGCCGGCGCGCTGGACGGCAAGTTCGCGCTGACCGTCAGCCTGAACTGTTCCTTCCTCAATGCCGGCCGGCTGGGGCCGCCGCTGGAAGCGCGCACCCGGCTGCTGCGGTCGGGCCGCACCCTGTCCTTCGCCCAGGGCGAGGTGGTGCAGGACGGCACCCTGCTGCTGGCGGCCAGCGCCGTGTTCCGCCCGGTCGATCGCGACCGCGCGCTGGGTCAGCGCGTCGAGCCCGGCCAGCCTCCGGCGGTCGCGCTGGAGAAGCCGCCGGCCGACTTCACCCTGGTCGAGCGCAACAGCCCGTTCCTCAGGCATGTCGGGGATTCCTATATCGGCGAGCGCGACGGTCGACGCCTCGTGGTGCAGCCCACCGCGCCGCATCTGCTGAACACCGGCGGGCTGGTGCATGGCGGCGTGCTGATGAATTTCGCCGACAACGCCTTCTGCACCGAGATCGCGCTGGCCAGCGGCGGCATGGCGCCGATCACCACCGCCTTCAGCGCCGAGTTCCTGTCATCTGGCCGGCTGGGCCCGCTGCTGAGCAGCGCGGTCGAGATCCTGCGCACCACCCGCAGCACCGCCTTCGTGCGCGGCACGGTCGAGCAGGACGGGACCAAGCTGCTGAACTACGATGCCGTGGTCACCCTGAAAGACCGCGCCAAGCTCACCGCACCGACCTAACCGGGAACATTGCCGACATGACCGAAGCCGCCCTCGCCAAGGATCACGCCCCGCACGACGACGACGTTCCGCCGGGCTACGAATTGCTGCGCAACCAGAAGGGTTTCAGCGCCCATGCCGGGGCGATGTATGTGCGCAAGCCCAAGGACGGACACAGCCTGGCATTCGGCTTCCGCGCCAAGCCGCACCACCTGAACCAGGGCGGCGTGGTGCATGGCGGCATGATGGTGACGTTCCTCGACCATGCGCTGGGCGTGCTGGCCCATGGCGCCTCGGGACGCAAGCCCTGCTCGACCATCACGCTCGATTGCAGCTTCGTCTCCCCCGGCAAGCCCGGCGACTGGATCGAATGCACCGCAGAGATCGGCCGCATCACCTCCTCGCTGGTGTTCATGGAGGGCAAGCTGACCGCCAACGGCCGCGTCATCATGCAGGCCAAGGGGATCTGGAAGATCCTCGACCGCTGGCTGGGCGAGACGAAATAGCCGCTCCCGACTCCGTCAGCCGCGCGCCTTGGCCGCCGGCACCACAGCGACGATGTCGTCGAAGGACGGCGCGCGCTGCTCGCCGGTGGCCTTGAAGATCTCCGCCATGTCCTGGGTCACCAGCATGCCGGCGTTCCAGGTGGCGACGTAATCCAGCCCATCGGCCACGCTGTGGTCGCGGCCGTAATTCAGCACCGATTTGGTGCCGACGGTGGCCAGCGGCGACTTGGCGGCGATGATGTGGGCGATCGCCAGCACGCCGGCCACCAGCTCCTTGTGATCGGCGAACACGGCATTGATCAGGCCACAGGCCCGCGCCTCCTCGGCGGCGAATTTGCGCCCCGTGTAGGCCAGCTCGCGCGCCAGCCCGTCCGGCATGACGCGCGGCAGGCGCTGCAGGGTGCCGACATCGGCGACGATCGCCAGGTCGATCTCCTTGACCACGAAGAAGGCGTCGGCGCTGGCGTAGCGCATGTCGCAGGCGCTGGCCAGATCGACGCCGCCGCCGATGCAGCCGCCCTGGATCGCCACCAGCACCGGCACGCGGCAACGCTCGATGGCGCTGAAGCAATCCTGGAACCACAGGATCTGGCGACGCAGAGTCTCCCGCTTGCGGCCCTCGTCGATCTCGCCCTCGGGGCGCAGCGCGCCGAACACCGACAGGTCCATGCCGGCCGAGAAATGGGGCCCGCTGGAGGAGATCGCCACCGCCCGCACGTCGGCGCGACCCTCGATCTCGGCGAACACGTTGCGGATATCGTGCCAGAACGCCAGGGTCATGGCGTTGCGCTTCTCCGGCCGGTTGAAGGCGATATGCGCCACCTGCCGGTCGACCGCGAAATCGAAACTGCTGTAGCCCATGACGCGAGGCCTCCCCTGATCGTCCTGTCTGTGCCTCGGTTATAGCAGGCATGCCCAGAGCGGATCACGATCGGATGGAAGCGCGATAATGCTTCCATCCGATCGTGTGAATCCGCTCTATTTCCTAAGTGTAGAGCAAATTCACACCTTTTGACGGAATCCCGAACGATTCCGTCAAAAGGTGATTTGCTCTACCGCCATAGCCCCCGGCCCGGAGCGCCGGAAGGACTGCCGGCCAGGGCGGCAAATCGCCCGGCGAACGGGGTTGAACAGCGGGAACGGCTATGGCAATTTGCGCCGCCTTGAGGGGGCCGGCCTGGCCGGTTTCCCAGCATCAAGCTGCCGTAGCTCAGTGGTAGAGCACTCCCTTGGTAAGGGAGAGGTCGACAGTTC
>CAYWLS010000017.1:0-97545 GCA_964458605.1 uncultured Hyphomicrobiales bacterium
TGCAGAGCCCGACCCACACCCAGTCGTTCAATCGCTATGCCTATGTGATGAACAATCACCTCAATGCCACCGATCCGACGGGGTTTGTGGGAGACGGGGGGATCGATTTTGGGCCGCTTGACCTCTCTGGAATCTCAAACCCTGCATATCCTTTTTGGATTAATGGCGGATATTTACTGACGCCATCCCAAGTTAAGTTGATCTTCGTTCTAAATCAGGCGACCTCGCCCAACAACACGGTTTCCAGTACAACGCCCATTACAGCCGGGTACGCCGCTACTTCCGTACGCGGCGATTACCTGCTGACTCTAACAGCTGGCGAACATCATGCTATTCCCGGGATCGTTAATCTGACCAGCGGGGATATTTATCAATCTTATGCAGCCGGAGCAGTAAACGGTCTGGCGCAGGCGGTTGTCAATTTCGGATGGTGGGTCGGTGATGTGCTGTCTTACGATGGCCTCACTCAGAAATATGGCTCGACTCCGCAGGTAAATATTATGACCCCTGTGGAGCCATATTTTGCCGAGAAATCAAGTGGAGCTGCGCAAGTTATTGGTGCTGTGGCAGGAGGGGCGCTTTTAAATAGCGTATCGAGAGCGCCGTCGAAATTCGCAATGGTAGGGGAAGATGCGCAAGTAGCGCCCGGATTGGAAACAAGAGGCTTCCGACCTCCGCCAGGTACCCGAGAAATACCAGACGGTATTCCCAATAACTGGAGAATAAAGCCCTCAGATAACGGAAACGGTGTAAGGTTTATTGATCCACAAAACCCAGGCAATGCAGTTCGAGTAATGCCGGGAAACCCGAACAGCCCCTATCCAAACTCGCAGGAGCCTTATGTTAGATGGCAAAAAAACGGCCAAGCGTTGAATCTGGATGGCAATCCAGTTAATCCAAGGACTCCGGACGCCCACATTCCACTGCAGGACTTTGTGTTCAAACCGGAGTTATTCAAATGAAGAAACCAAATGATCAAATGATATACGAAGCTCTTATGGAGCTTAGCAATCGCGACGTCCAAATCTCGCTTTGGATTCCTCATGATCGTAACAAAATGGGCTCTCTCGTTGAAGCTGTCGAATCATTGTATTCAGATAGTGGCCTAGGAGATGAACTGGATCGTGGGCGGCAAATTTATGACCCGGCTATTGATGGTCGACTTAGTACTCTTCGGAAGCTCTTAAAATCAATAAAGCAAACAGATAGTGTCGAGGAAACGATTTCGAGTCCAAACATGGAAAAAGTACGACTACTGGCGAGGGAAATTTTAACGTCGCTTACCCCGTATTTAAAAGCTGAATAGACTGCGCTGGCGGCGATCGAGAGCGAAATCCAATGAGGCGAGCATCACTTGGCCACCCTATCATTACCCTAGCCGGTGCCGGTCCATGGGTGCAACTAGAGGGCACGCGCCGGGATATCTCTCTGACTCAAACCCGCAGCAGCATCCGCTGTTCCCGGTTGAGATTGGTGGCGACCGGCTGAATCGCCGGGCGCCAGTCGACCGGGGCGAGCTTGGGTGCGTAGTAGCCGATGAATTGCGCCATCAGTACCAGCCGCTCGCGCCGATTGAACCGGCTGCCGAAGTGAAGGCAGCGCGACGTGTCCAGGAACACCCCGCCGCCGGCCGGCCCCATCACCTGCACGGTCACGTCGGGCCGGGCATTGACCACCGCCTCGTCGTCGAGGCGGGTGCGCCTTCCGCCGACATAGCCGGCGGCGCGGCGGATCTCGTCGGACTGCGCCGCCGGGACCAGGGTCAAGGGGCCGCAATCCCCGTCGATATCGAACACGCTCAGGAAGATCTTCAGCTGCCGCGTATCCTCGGTGTCGAAATGGAATTTCTGGCTCTTTTCCATCGTGTTGTTGGGCGGCGTCCACAGCAGGCTCACCGTCGACAGGATGGGGATCGCGCCGAAATAGTCGCTCACCGTGCGAACGACCTGCGGCGACAGGACAGCGTCGCGAATGGCCGGCAGCCCGAGCAGCTCGCGCTTGTCGCTCTGTACCGGCACCAGAAAGCGCTTGGCGTTGCGTTCGAGATTGGCCTGCAGCGTGCCGTCGCCGCGCGCCCGATCGAACAGGCCGCGGCATTCGGCGATGGCCTCCCGGTATCCCGGCATCTCTCCCGGGGCGAACAGCCTGTAACCCAGCGCATCGGCGATCGGCATCCCTGCCTGCCCGGCCGGCATGCGCTTGTGCGCCTTGCGGCGGCGCCAGAGCGGCAGCGGGTCGGCGCGATGCTGGCCGCCTTGACCGCCGCGGTGGTCAATCCGCGCGGCAACCCCAGTCGGTTGAGGGCAAACAGATAGGTCTTCCGGCGCGTGCTGAACTTCATCGACGTCCCGCTATGCGTGTACCCAGGGCATAGCGGAGATATGCGGTGAAGCGGCCGGGCAAGGCTACTGGCAGTTCTTACAGGCGGCCCGGGCCGAGCCGACAATTACCGTTGTATCGCATGGACATGAAAAACAGTTCGATTCGGCAACGTATCGTATAGAATCCCGGACGGCTCCGACCGGGAAACGCCATGCTGATTGTATCGCTACCGACCCACCCCTACCTGCGCGAGCTTCGCTTTTCGCCCGCCGAGATCGAAAACTTTCCTGCGCTGGCGGCCTGCCCGGCATGCGGACGACCGGAACCGTGGCGCGTGCTGGCCGAGCTCGGCCAGCCGGGTTGGTCGAGCCGGATTCGCCTGGGCCCAGTGTCGCGATTGCGGTCATGTGTTCTACGCCAATCCCTCGACCGCCGCGTTCATCGCCGAGTTCTACAGGACCCGCTGGAACAGCCGCCGGGAAAGGCCGGGCAAGACGTCGCATCGCGCCGCCGAGGTGCAGGGCAAAATCGCCAGCCTGGCGGCCGATCTGGCCCTGGGCGACAGGTCGGTGCCGATACTGGAGATCGGCTGCGGCTTCGGCGGCATGCTGGCCGGCCTGCAGGCGGCCGGCTTCACCGAGCTCTACGGCACCGAGGCCTCGCCTTATCGCGCCGCGGCCAGCGCGCTGCGCTTTCCGGGGCGCATTGTGGCGGGCGATTACGCGCAGCTGCCGCCCGATCGGCGCTATGGTCTGATCTACGCCAACCACGTCGCCGAGCACATCCCCGACCCTGCCGCGACGCTGGCATGGATGCGTGACCATCTCGCCGCCGGCGGCGTCGCCGCCATCCTGGTGCCCGACGCCTGGGCCGAACCGGTGATCAACCAGCTGCTGTTCCTGCCGCATCTGCATTCCTTCTGTCACAGCTCGCTGGCCGGCATGGCCGAGCGGCTGGGCCTGGTCTGCGCGTTCTGGCGGGGCGCCAGCCGGCCCAACGAAATCTGCCTGGTGGCGGCCAGGCGGGAAGGCGCGTGGCGGATCGGATCGGATCGCTTCTATGATCTCGCCGGCAGCGGCGAGACGCCCGGCGCTTCGCAGGCCGGCCGGATCGGCGGCCCGCTGGTGGCGGCGATGCACCGCCGCAGGACCGATTTCGCGCTGCATGCCAACGAACGCCACAAGAAGAAATTGTTCGATGGCGGTGGCGTGGGCCAGGTCGGCCTGTGGGGCCGATTATGGGCCAGCGTGTTCACGCCGGCGAGCAACCTGCTGCCGGACGGCAAGTTGACGCGGAAGCTGCAAAAGAAGCTGGGCCGCTCCCGCTTCGTGACAATGCGTTCGCGCGCGCCGCACGGAGACGTGCCGATCGTCGGCGGCTCGGGCGATACGCTGGTGTTCCACGTAAAATAGTCAGCGGGAATTTTTCAGCAGCCGCTGCACCGCCGGCAGTTTGGCGCGCAATTCGTCCGATACGGTGCGCGCCCGCTCGGCACTGTCAATGACATGCGGCGTGATCAGTATGAGCAACTCGGTCCTGGAATCGTTGTTCTTGGTGTTGCGGAACAAATTGCCAATGCCGGGGATGTCCTGCAGCACCGGAATGCCGCCGCGGGTGCGGGTCGAGCCGTTCTTGATCAGCCCGCCCAGCGCGATCGTCTCGTTGTCATGCACCGCCACCGTGCTCTGGATCTTGCGCTGCTGGATCGTGGGTGAGTTGAGCTGGGAACTCGTGGTGGTGGCGACGTCGCTGACCTCCTGGGTGATGTCCAGCATCACCTGGCCGCCCTGGTTCACGCGTGGCGTCACCTTCAGGATGATGCCGGTATCGCGGTACTGGATGCTGTTGATCAGCGGCGCTTGCGAATCGATCACGCTTACCGCCTGCTGCGTGGCGATCGGCACCTGGTCACCGACTTGCAGGGTGGCGGTCTGGTTGTTGAGCACCATGAGCTCGGGCGACGAAATCACATTGACATGCGTCACGCTTTCCAGTGCATCGAGCACGATCCGGATGTTGTTGCTGGCGCTGAAGATGTAGGAGAAGCCGGGCAGGGTCGGCGTAATGGCCGGTGTCTGCGAGCCGGTCAAGACCACCTGGTTGTTCTTCTGATTAAAGAAATATTGCACCCCATAGCGCAGATCGTTGGTCAGGGTTACTTCGGCAATCACGGCTTCGAGCAGGACCTGCAGCGGCACGACGTCGAGCTTGGCCAGGGCGGTTTCGATCGTGGCGTAGTCGCGCTCGTTGGCCAGGATGACGATCGAGTTGTTGGTCTCGTCGGCGGTGATGCGCACATCGCTCAAATTGGCGACATCGACGCTATCGCTGCCGACCGGGCCGGGGAGGCTCGGTTGCGGCTGTGGCGGGTTGGCTGGCGGTGGCGGGGTGTCGGCGCGAGATGATGGCGTGCTGCCGCCATTGCCGTAGCCTGAATTTCCCGTGTCGGCCTGGCCGGAGGGGGACGTGGTGGGCTTCGAGGCGTTGGTCAGCCCGAGAGCTCGACTCAGCACGCCGGCCAGATCGGCGGCCCGGCCATGCTGCACCCGGTAGACGAAGATCCTTCGATCGATGCTGTCGCCGGGCCGGTCAAGCCGCTCGACCCATTGGCGCAGCTCCTCCAGGTATTTGACTTGCGGCGAGATGGCCATAACGGCGTTCAGCCGGTCGATCGTGATGATGCGCACCAGCTTGTTGAGCGGTCCATCCTTGCCGCCGGTCACCTGGCCCAATTCGCGGGCCAGGGTGCGGGCATCGGCAAAGCGCGGCGTGAACATGGCGAAGGACATGCCCTTCAGCCAATCGACATCGAACAGGGCGATATTGGCGATCAGCGATTGGCGCTCCTGGGCGGTGCCGCTGACGAGCAATAGATTGCGCGTCGGGTCGGCAATGGAGACGCTGCGCGGCGGCGAAATCGGCTCCAGCACGCGCAGCATTTCATCGGCGCTGACGTAGTTCAGTGGCACGATCTCGCTACCATAGCCGAAACTGCCGCCGCTGCCGGTCAGGGACGAATAGCCCGGCGAGTTGCCCCGATCGGGGGCAGGGATGATCTTATAAAGGCTGCCGTCCTGCACCACGACGATGCCGCTCAGTCGCAAGGTCTGTTCCAGCACCGGCAGCACAGCGGCGCGGGAGATCGGCCGGCTGGTCTGCACGGTGATCGGGCCCTGGATCGACGGATCGACCGTGTAGGACAGTTGCAGGAAATCGCCCAACACCGTCTTCAGGACGTCGCGCACATCGGTGTTGACAAAATTCAGCGTGATGTCGCCGCTCTGGTTGACGTCGATGGCCGGGCCGGCGGATGTCGGCGGTGTAAACCGGGACGTCCCCGTTCCGCGGAAAATCTGCGCTTGCGGCGCCGCTGGCGTGCGAGGCGATGCTGTCGGCAGGACGACGCCTGGTGCGCCGCTCGGCGCCCGCGCCAGGGTCGTCGGGCTGGTCGGTTGGGACGCCGCCGGCGGGATTTGATCTGTGCCGGAATCCCGATCGGCGCAGCCACCGAATGCCAAGCACAGCAGCAAGACCGCCAGGATCCTCTTCGTTTGCGACATGGATTGTTCCCCCAATTGCCCTGGCTTTATCGTCTTGGTAACGGTGGCGGTACCGGTCGGCCGGTACCGGCGACAGGTGGGCCCTTTTGAACCGCAATCTCGCGCTCGGCGCCGTTGCCCCGGATAACGACGTTCTGGGTGGTGATCGAGACGACCTTCCAGCCTTCGATCTCGTCGCCCTCGGCGGCGACTCGGCTCTGTGGGACATTGTCGACGCGCAGCAAGGCCAGTTTGCGCTCCCCGCTGACGATGACGCCCAGAACGACCACCTGCAGGGGGCGGGCGGCGACAACGGGCTGCACCGCGGCGGGTGCAGCGGCTGCTATGGGCAAGGGCCGGCGGGTGGCGACGAATAAGGGCCGTTCGCCGATCTCGGCAAACTCGGCCAGCGGTGGCGGCACGTAGCTCGCGACCACGGCATTCCCGCGATCCGGCGGCAGCACGCGAGCCGGGACTGCCGGCAGGTCGTCAGGCTCTTGCAGATTGGCCCAAAGCAGTGCAGCCGCCAGCAAGGCGTTCAGCGCGACGAGCGCCGCGATGACGTTTCGGGCCTTCACGGAGCCTGTCCCTTGCGATGGCTGGTCCTGGGCTGGGATTCTTCGGCGGCGCCATACATCATTACCGGTGTAACAGATTCCAACGGCCGCAGCCTGGCATTCGGCTATCAGACTGACACTACGACCGTGGCTCCGAACCGTAACGGCTCCAGACGGATCGGTTTATACCTATAACCAGAATATAGATGGCAATTTAAGCACGGTAACGCTCCCCGGCCCGGTTGGGGCGCTGCCAGTACAAACATATCTGTATGAACAAAGCGATGTACCCAGCGCCCTAACGCGCATCATTGACGAAAATGGCGTACGGTTTGCGACCTGGGCCTATGATTCGACAGGGCGCCCCACCTCCTCACAGCATGCCGGCGGCGCCGAGCTGACGACAATCTCGTATAACGACAACGACGATACGCGGATCGTCACCAATGCCGCCGGTCTTCAATTCAAATATTACACCAGCGTCATCCAGGGTGGCCGCAAGCTGACGAAGATCGAGCGGCTCGGCAGCACCAATGTTCCCACCGGCCAGAAGCTCTTCACCTACGACACCAACGGCTATCCCGCCAGCGTCACCGATTGGAATGGCAATGTAACAAAATATACGTTCAACAGCCGTGGCCTCGAAATTAGCCGCACCGAGGCTTATGGGGCGGCCCAGGCCCGGACCATCACGACGACATGGGATACGACCTATCGAATTCCAACCCAGATCGTCGAGCCGACCCGCACGACGAATTTCACCTATACCAGTGGACATTTGACCCAGTTGACGATCACCGACACGACGTCGGGATCCGTGCCCTACAGCACCAAGGGACAGACGCGAATCTGGACCTATAGCTATACGCCCAGTGCCGGTTCGGTGCCGGCGGGGTTCCTTGCTTCCATTGACGCGCCGCGCACCGATGTCAGCGACGTCACGACATTCGGCTACGACGCTTCGGGGAACCTGACTTCCGTCACCAATGCGCTGTCTCAGGTAAGCCAGATCACGAGCTGCGACTCCAACGGCCACCCCCTGACCGTGGTCGATCCCAATGGGGTCACGCGCAATCTGGCCTGTAACGATCGAGGGTGGCTGACCTCGGTCGGCGTCGTGACCGCGGGCGGCACCGCCACGACGACGATCGACTATGACGATGCCGGGCAGGTCATCAAGATCACCCATCCGGATGGGTCTTATCTTGCCTATAGCTACGACGATGCGCATGCGAAGGGAGCGACGCCAGGAGCCACATTCCCTGCTGTATCCCAATGGGTTTCGATCCACGCTCCCGCGAAGGGAGCGACGCACCTTCTCCGCGTAGTCGTGTTCCTCGCCCCAGTTTCGATCCACGCTCCCGCGAAGGGAGCGACTCCGATATCGCTGCCAAATCGACCTCAAGTGCAAGTTTCGATCCACGCTCCCGCGAAGGGAGCGACGGCCATCGAGGGCCGCTTGCAGGTCGTTCAGGTCGTTTCGATCCACGCTCCCGCGAAGGGAGCGACCGCGATGGCGCGGCAGGGCTTGCTCATATCGGCAGTTTCGATCCACGCTCCCGCGAAGGGAGCGACCGGACGGCGGCTTGCGTCACAGCCGGGTCGATGAAGTTTCGATCCACGCTCCCGCGAAGGGAGCGACCATTGCAGACATTGCAGTCTCCTTTGATGTCATGAGTTTCGATCCACGCTCCCGCGAAGGGAGCGACCGCCGCAGCTCGAAGCGATCGGCGCGCGGGTGGTGTTTCGATCCACGCTCCCGCGAAGGGAGCGACCGCATCCTGCCGTCCTCGGCGATGGGCGCGACCGTTTCGATCCACGCTCCCGCGAAGGGAGCGACCCGCTTTCGCAAGGTGCTGCTCGAGGTCGCGCGCAAGTTTCGATCCACGCTCCCGCGAAGGGAGCGACCGCAGCCGGGCTTCTTCAAGCTGCGCCTGGTCAAGTTTCGATCCACGCTCCCGCGAAGGGAGCGACGGTCGTCGGGCTGCAGCCTGACCTGGGCGATGTGGTTTCGATCCACGCTCCCGCGAAGGGAGCGACTATTCCACCAGCCGAGCCGAGGCCCCCGAAGGAGCGTTTCGATCCACGCTCCCGCGAAGGGAGCGACACCGATCGCACTGGCACAGCGGGTGGGCGCGCAGGTTTCGATCCACGCTCCCGCGAAGGGAGCGACATGATCTCCTGGCGCTGGCTGCCGTCGTGGTTGGCGTTTCGATCCACGCTCCCGCGAAGGGAGCGACGTCCCGGCAGAGCTGCAGCGAGTTGTTGATGGCCAGGTTTCGATCCACGCTCCCGCGAAGGGAGCGACTCGATCGAGCCGCGCGTACAGGCCCTGCAGGCCGTTTCGATCCACGCTCCCGCGAAGGGAGCGACCCAGATAGGTACCGACCGGCTTGGCGCCCGGCGGTTTCGATCCACGCTCCCGCGAAGGGAGCGACCGTAGCGGTCCGCCTTGATGGCGTATTTGCCCAGTTTCGATCCACGCTCCCGCGAAGGGAGCGACGGATTGGCACGCCTGCGGTCGATCGTAGCGCGCCGTTTCGATCCACGCTCCCGCGAAGGGAGCGACTGCGTCCTGCTCGCCGGCCGCCTCGTTCGTATCCGTTTCGATCCACGCTCCCGCGAAGGGAGCGACCGGCAAGATCGTGGCCAAGATGGGCGCCAGCGAGTTTCGATCCACGCTCCCGCGAAGGGAGCGACAGCAGGCCTGGCGGCAGGCCGTATTTCTGTTCGGTGTTTCGATCCACGCTCCCGCGAAGGGAGCGACGCCGCCGCTTCATTCATTGGCGCCAATAGCGGGCGGTTTCGATCCACGCTCCCGCGAAGGGAGCGACTCGCCCTGCCCCGTGCCGGTACCGGGGTTGCCCTGTTTCGATCCACGCTCCCGCGAAGGGAGCGACTCCGCTGGAACTAGCGTGGGATCCAACCGCGCGGTTTCGATCCACGCTCCCGCGAAGGGAGCGACAGCGCTGGAAGTTGCCGGGGCCGACGTTGTAGCAGTTTCGATCCACGCTCCCGCGAAGGGAGCGACCGGCGGCGGTGGCGACCTTGCCGACCGCGCCCTTGTTTCGATCCACGCTCCCGCGAAGGGAGCGACGGTGGTTCTGCGGCCGATTCGGCTCAACACCGCAGTTTCGATCCACGCTCCCGCGAAGGGAGCGACCGCGTTGTAGGTCTTGCCGCTGCCGGTCGTGCCGACGTTTCGATCCACGCTCCCGCGAAGGGAGCGACGAGAAGAAGGATTTAGACATTTTATAGGTTTAGTAGTTTCGATCCACGCTCCCGCGAAGGGAGCGACTATCACGGTGTCCTGCTCGACACCGGATCACATCGTTTCGATCCACGCTCCCGCGAAGGGAGCGACGTCGCCAAAGCGCGCCACGTCCAATCCCCAAACGGTTTCGATCCACGCTCCCGCGAAGGGAGCGACTGGGCATGGCCGATCGGCAGCAGGCCGGCATTCTGGTTTCGATCCACGCTCCCGCGAAGGGAGCGACCGCGCGGCAGGGATCGATAAGGAATTGATACAGAGTTTCGATCCACGCTCCCGCGAAGGGAGCGACCAAAGCCTTCTGCGAAGGCTCTCGCTAAACAGGCAGTTTCGATCCACGCTCCCGCGAAGGGAGCGACAGCGCCGTGCAAGTGACATATCCAATTTGCGCGGGTTTCGATCCACGCTCCCGCGAAGGGAGCGACTCATGGGCGTTCCGCCGGTCTTGCCGATGACAGGGGTTTCGATCCACGCTCCCGCGAAGGGAGCGACCGAAATCGAGGGGGCTGCGAAAGCCCTTCGCGATGTTTCGATCCACGCTCCCGCGAAGGGAGCGACCTTAGCAATATATGTGCCAAGCCGCTGTCATAAGGTTTCGATCCACGCTCCCGCGAAGGGAGCGACTTTTGCATTCTCCCATAAGTGATTGACCAGCAAGCGGTTTCGATCCACGCTCCCGCGAAGGGAGCGACGGGCACGGTCGGCCAATCGATGATCACCGGGCAGTTTCGATCCACGCTCCCGCGAAGGGAGCGACATCGTCGAATGGAAGCCATTCGCCCCATTGCTTGTTTCGATCCACGCTCCCGCGAAGGGAGCGACGTGCTCCGCCGCTGCCTTCCCGGCCATGCTAGTGCAGGTTTCGATCCACGCTCCCGCGAAGGGAGCGACAGTTGGCCGGACTGATATGTGGCAGGGATGCAATGTTTCGATCCACGCTCCCGCGAAGGGAGCGACGGCTTATTGCCTCGCGATAGAGATAACATAGGAGTTTCGATCCACGCTCCCGCGAAGGGAGCGACGGGCGCGGGCGTGCAGCTGACGAACACCAAGTGGTTTCGATCCACGCTCCCGCGAAGGGAGCGACCGTGCCGCCAGCATCGCCCCCAACCTCCGAACTGTTTCGATCCACGCTCCCGCGAAGGGAGCGACTCGCCATCGACAACCGCCGGGCCTATGAGTGCGAGTTTCGATCCACGCTCCCGCGAAGGGAGCGACGCACCAGCGCCAGCCGCGCCAGGCACTCGCGCATGTTTCGATCCACGCTCCCGCGAAGGGAGCGACCAGGAAAGAAAAGACACAGGACGTGTATATCTTATGTTTCGATCCACGCTCCCGCGAAGGGAGCGACGCCGCCGATGGATATCTATTCCGAAGGCCTGACGCGTTTCGATCCACGCTCCCGCGAAGGGAGCGACAGCATGCCCAGTTCGAGGATGGCTCGGTCAGCGTCGTTTCGATCCACGCTCCCGCGAAGGGAGCGACTGGCGCTGGCCAAGCAGTTCGGCGACCACGGGCTGTTTCGATCCACGCTCCCGCGAAGGGAGCGACAGGTGGCGCGGCGCGTGGTGATCAGCTTCCAACAGTTTCGATCCACGCTCCCGCGAAGGGAGCGACTGTGGATGGACACCAGCGCCGACCCTAAATTGCTGTTTCGATCCACGCTCCCGCGAAGGGAGCGACCTGGCGGCGAGGCGGTAGATGCCTCACCGTATGGAGTTTCGATCCACGCTCCCGCGAAGGGAGCGACCGGGCGGGTGCGGCGGTCAGTTCTGGGTGCCGATGTTTCGATCCACGCTCCCGCGAAGGGAGCGACGGCGCACGCGGGCGCGCGCCGCAGGGGTCAGGCCGTTTCGATCCACGCTCCCGCGAAGGGAGCGACGCGTGGATCGCGTTGCTGTGGGAGAGGAGGGTCATGGTTTCGATCCACGCTCCCGCGAAGGGAGCGACTGACGGTTGCTCCTTTGGATCAGGCGTAGGCAGAGTTTCGATCCACGCTCCCGCGAAGGGAGCGACGCGCGACACCATCCGCCCATTCTTCACGTCAACGGTTTCGATCCACGCTCCCGCGAAGGGAGCGACCGACGTCACCCATGGGGATTAGCACCCGGTCGATGTTTCGATCCACGCTCCCGCGAAGGGAGCGACATCCGCGCCTATCGATCCGCCGCCGGCCTTTCGGTGTTTCGATCCACGCTCCCGCGAAGGGAGCGACCAGGGGTAGGGGGAGTCAAATCTTCCCAACCCTGTTTCGATCCACGCTCCCGCGAAGGGAGCGACCATCGGCGGCAGCGGCTCAATGCTTGGGGCCGGCGTTTCGATCCACGCTCCCGCGAAGGGAGCGACTGCTTATCGCGGCCTGCGGAGTTTTGCGGCTGCCATGGTTTCGATCCACGCTCCCGCGAAGGGAGCGACATAATCGAGGCCACATCGCCACTACCTTCGACATGGTTTCGATCCACGCTCCCGCGAAGGGAGCGACGATGTTCGACGCCGACGGCAAGCTGCTGCATCCGTTTCGATCCACGCTCCCGCGAAGGGAGCGACTTCAGCAGCGGTACCAGCAGCGGCGTCAGCAGTGGTTTCGATCCACGCTCCCGCGAAGGGAGCGACGCGCGGCATGTGCGTAATTGGCAGGCGTTCCGCGACGTTTCGATCCACGCTCCCGCGAAGGGAGCGACGGGCAGCCCATGCCCCCAAAGGGGACCGGTTGAGGTTTCGATCCACGCTCCCGCGAAGGGAGCGACTTCCCGAGGCCAGGCAGGGCCGTAAGGCCTTGTGGGTTTCGATCCACGCTCCCGCGAAGGGAGCGACATGAAGCCACCCGTCTGGTACTGGAAATCCGTGGTTTCGATCCACGCTCCCGCGAAGGGAGCGACGGTACCGGCACCGAACAAATCGACCTCAACGAGGTTTCGATCCACGCTCCCGCGAAGGGAGCGACGATGGGAACCTGGTTCATAGGGTCTCCTATTTGTTGTTTCGATCCACGCTCCCGCGAAGGGAGCGACCTGAGGTTCTTACCGAGATTGCGACCGACCGCGACAAGTTTCGATCCACGCTCCCGCGAAGGGAGCGACCCCCTCGGGGGTGTAGTTGCGCTTCTTCTTGCTGGTTTCGATCCACGCTCCCGCGAAGGGAGCGACTTGGCCGATTTGATTTCCGCGGCGCTCGACGAAGTTTCGATCCACGCTCCCGCGAAGGGAGCGACGCGCCTGGGATTACATCCGCCCGATCCTTGCCGAGTTTCGATCCACGCTCCCGCGAAGGGAGCGACCCGCCAACGTGGGGTCGTATTATGGCGCCCTCCTGTTTCGATCCACGCTCCCGCGAAGGGAGCGACGGTTGCGGCCGGAACGCAACTGCAACTTGCGCAGATGTTTCGATCCACGCTCCCGCGAAGGGAGCGACTTTGGATAATCAGGGTGGTAGGGCTGGGACAAGCCGTTTCGATCCACGCTCCCGCGAAGGGAGCGACGCAAAAGCGACAGTCACAATCAGGATAGTGAATAGTTTCGATCCACGCTCCCGCGAAGGGAGCGACCGTTGCCAGTAACCATAATATCAATCGAGTTGATGTTTCGATCCACGCTCCCGCGAAGGGAGCGACCGCAACCTACGGCCCCTCGCTCAACCTTGACCGGTTTCGATCCACGCTCCCGCGAAGGGAGCGACATTTAGGGATGCGAGCAATGCTATCGTCTAATTTGTTTCGATCCACGCTCCCGCGAAGGGAGCGACCACGACGCATCGGACGTTTTTATAAATCTGTTGGTTTCGATCCACGCTCCCGCGAAGGGAGCGACCGCGTAGCGGGTGCCGTCGCGCTCTTCCCGGATGTTTCGATCCACGCTCCCGCGAAGGGAGCGACGGCCCACTCGTTTGTTGATCCTCTCCATGCCCCCGTTTCGATCCACGCTCCCGCGAAGGGAGCGACGCGTTGGGCACGGCCACCGCCGGCCGGACGGGCGAGTTTCGATCCACGCTCCCGCGAAGGGAGCGACCGGGCGGCGCTGGCCGATCTGAGTGTAGCACAGTGTTTCGATCCACGCTCCCGCGAAGGGAGCGACTGAGCGACGGCGGCGCGCTCGACAGGGTGATGATGTTTCGATCCACGCTCCCGCGAAGGGAGCGACTGGCCGCCCGCACGCGCAAGATCAGGCATGACGAGTTTCGATCCACGCTCCCGCGAAGGGAGCGACTGCTGCTGATAGGTGGTCGAGGAAAGCGGCACGTTGTTTCGATCCACGCTCCCGCGAAGGGAGCGACCCAGGGCCAGAACATCACTGACGCCGCTGTCGAGGTTTCGATCCACGCTCCCGCGAAGGGAGCGACACAGCATGTAGTCCCCGACGATTCCAAGTTGGCCGTTTCGATCCACGCTCCCGCGAAGGGAGCGACACCGCGACGATATCGGCGCGCGCGAGTCATGGGAGGTTTCGATCCACGCTCCCGCGAAGGGAGCGACAGACCCTTGGCCTGGAGACCGGGGATGATCCTGACGTTTCGATCCACGCTCCCGCGAAGGGAGCGACGGAACGGGAGCCGCTATCGGCTGGGTTGCGATGGTTTCGATCCACGCTCCCGCGAAGGGAGCGACGAGCGTCACGGGAGATCGCCGCCGCGCCCCGGACGGGTTTCGATCCACGCTCCCGCGAAGGGAGCGACGCTTCGATCAAGAAAAGCAGGCAGGTCGGTTGACGGTTTCGATCCACGCTCCCGCGAAGGGAGCGACGTCCCGGTGCGAGGAATCCATGCCGAAGATCTTGTTTCGATCCACGCTCCCGCGAAGGGAGCGACGTCGCCAGCGAGACCTTGGGCGCGCAGCAAATCAAGTTTCGATCCACGCTCCCGCGAAGGGAGCGACGCCCAAGGCTTTAACGAGCGGCCGGACCACCTCGTTTCGATCCACGCTCCCGCGAAGGGAGCGACGACAACCCAGAGGCACTGCAGGGCTTCCATGAGGTTTCGATCCACGCTCCCGCGAAGGGAGCGACCCCACAAATCAGGGGCAGCGAACTCGTGCGTCCAGTTTCGATCCACGCTCCCGCGAAGGGAGCGACTCCTCGATGGCAAATATAAGAAACCCCGAAATAAAGTACCTTAGAAATGCGAATATGATTGTGACACGACATTTGTAGACCGCCCACAAATGCCGAGAGCATTTTTCCGCACAAATGTCAGGGTGTTATTGGATGTGCGAGCCCAGCGTAAAAAGATAGCACGCTTAATGTTCGCAGCTTACGTCATACAATCAGTGGGCCATTCAAATCTTTCGACGGCTTGGCGCCCACATGTTCGACTCGACGGGTCCAATTTGCGCCCAGATAATAGTATCGCAAACTATCATGTTCCGGACGAATGATCCGCTCCAGCCGCGCCCTCAATTTGGCCCACTGGGCAGGGTCGACTTCGATCTCAAATACCGAATACTGAACACGCTGGCCGAAATCACCACAGGCCCGAGCGACCTGGCGCAATCGCCTTTTGCCACCTTCTTCCAACGTATTCACATCGTAAGTGACCAGGACAAGCATATCAGCTCCAGAACCAGGGTGGATAGGCGTCCAGATCGCCGCGCAGATGACGGGCCAGCATTTGTGCCTGCAAATAGGGCACCAGACCAAAGGCCGCCTTCTCCTGCAGGAACGGATGCAGACGCTCCTCCTTCTTTCTCTCCTGCCAGGCGGTCAGAACGGTACGGCGGGCATCATCGGTCAGGAGAATTGCGCCACCATCGATACGCCGAAAGTCGCCAGCGCGCAGTTGGCGTCGATTCACGAGCGAAAGTGCCAGGCGGTCAGCAAGCGGTGCGCGCAGTTCCTCCATCAAATCGAGGCCGAGGCTTGGTCGGCCGGGACGGTCGCGATGCAGGAAGCCTACAGCGGGGTCGAGACCCACCGCTTCGCAGGCCGAGCGACAGTCATGGGTCAAAAGCGCATAGAGGAAAGACAGAAGCGCATTCATCGGATCAAGCGGCGGGCGACGAGAGCGGCCAGACCATCGCAGTTCTACGTCCGGTGAACGGATCAGGTGGTCGAACGCGGCAAAGTACAGGGTGGCAGCCTCCCCCTCCGATCCCCGAATCTGATCGATAGTCTCGTCCTTCAATTGCACACGGCGCAAGATTGCCGCCATGCGATCAGTCACGGCCTCCAGATTGTCGCGCGCCCCCGAATCCATGTCGGAACCATAGTCCCGCAGGCTGCGCCGAATTACGGCGCGCTGATTCGCAACCTTGCCGATCACGATCGATCGAACGATGTCTTCTGCCTGGTCGGCAACGCGATATTGCGCCCGACGCAAGAGCACATTGCCGGTGACCGGGCCTTCGATTCGTGCCTGAAAGCGGCCAACACGATTCAGCAACGTAATCGTGATTCCGCGCTCGGCGCAGGTTCCGATCAAGGCAGGCGAAATCAGGATCGGGCCAAACGCCACGATAGACGCGAGCATATGCAGCGGTGCGCGCGCCTTCTCGATGCCCTCGACTTCCGCCACCAGGTTCTCGCCATCCTTTTTCAGCGCTGCTCCCTCGGTGGTGACATAGATCGTATTGAGAAGCTTCTTCACTCCGCCTCCAATACCTTGGACAACATCCGGTCTCGCCATTGCCGGACGGGCCGTGAAACGGCCTCCGGTCGGCACAATTCGATTAGGGAACACGAGCGGCAACGGCTTTTGTGCGGTGTGGGTGAGGGCGTTCGTCCGCTCACAAAGACGTTTGCCAGTTCGGCGACGGTGGTTTCGGTCAGGGCGCGCAGATCCGTGTCGAAAGGCACGATGACACGGCGTTTCGTCTGGGCATAAAATAATGCGCCTTCCGGAACAGGCTTTCCTGTCATTTCTTCCAGGCACAGGCCTTGGGCGCAAAGCTGAACTTCATCGGCGCGATGCAGTTTTGGCTTGCCGCGTTTATATTCGACCGGAAATGGCTGCTCGCCATCTCCTATAGGATGAAACTCCACCAGATCGGCCGTTCCGGTCAAATTCAGTCGCTGGGATGCGAGCGGCAGCGCCAGAACGCGGCGCACGCCGCGCGCTTTTCGATGGCCGCCCTTGTCGGACACCGCATGCAGGACATCGCCCTCAGCCGTGAATCTGTTCTCGGCCCAAAGCCGCTCCAGATGGATGAGCGCAGCCTGTCGCAGGCAATAGACGGCGTGTTGCAATGCCGAGATCGGAATAGGTTCCATCTCGGCGTGCACGACTAGAGGATATCCAGAACCTCAATTCCTTCAGGCAGATTGTCTTTATCAACCCGGACGATGTAATCCGAGAATTTTCGCGCAGGCGGGTGATTGTCGATGCCCCGGTCGTCCGGCTCCCGGAATTCGCCATTGATGCTTCTGCCGATCTGCACACGCTCGAACAGCGCATGTGCCGGCGCATTGCCCAGCACATTCGCGTGCCTGAAGACAATCAGTTTGCGTGTCGCCATCTGGCCGCGCGCCGCGGAACGGTCGTGCTCGAACATGCTCTTCAGCGCCTCGAACAGCAGGTCGAGATCGGCTTCGGAAAATCCGGTGCGCTCGGCGAATTTGGCAGAGATGAAACCATGCGCAACATATAGTCCATAAGGCACGATATGCTTGCGCCCCATGGTGCGGTTGTCAGTGCGTTCGTCGGCATCGCTGCCTTCGGCGGTCTTCTTCTTCTCGGCTTCATTGGTGGCAGCCATGCGGGTCACGGTGATCTCCACCGGAAGGATAGGCTCCACCGAACTGGCAAAGGTCATCTGCACGGGCCCCTTGACCTGTCCGCAGTTGATGCCCGTGGACATGACCGCACCGAATGTGCGGACGTCGAAAAAGTTGGCGCACATCCAGTCGCGAAGTTCTTTTGCCTCGGCGTCGTTCTTTGGGTTCAGCTTGGCATCCTTGGTTGCTTTCGCGTCATCGGGGCGCAGCGCAATATAAGCTTCCCGGTGTTTCTCGTTCAGGATGGCGCCTTCCTGAACGTAGATATGGTGACCCGATTGGCCCGCCCGCGCCAATTCGACATAGTTGCGGATCTTGCGCTTCAGGCTGACATCGCTGACCAGCCCATGATTGGTCTCCGGATCCATACGGGGAAGGTTGCCCGCATCCGGATCGCCGTTGGGATTGCCGTTCGCGACATCGAAGATCAGCACGAAATCATGGCGGTGAGAAAGCGTAGTCATGCGGCGGTCTCCTTGTCTTCGCGCTTGCGGAAGAAATCGCTGCGCTGATGGTAATAGCCGATGCCGAACAGCGCCTGCTCAGCGGCGGAAAGCCAGTCCGGGATAGGATCAGCCCCCGGTTCCATAAGGTCCGTGATCGAGGTCAGCAGTTTTTCGAGATTCACCGCACGTCCTGGGCTTTGCTTTTTCAGCTTGGCAAAATGGTTTTGCGCGCCGGCGTCGATGAGATGGAACACTTTCTGCGGCGTGGCTGAAGCAGAACCATAGAATTTGTCCTTGATGGTCGCATTGACGTTGTTGCCGAGCGCGGCGCGCTGGACTTCTTCATAGACGGCAAAGAGCCGCCCAAGGACATAACCCTTGTCCTTGAATTCGGGATCGAGTGCCACCGGGGCCTCCTTGTCGAAATTTCGGATCAGGACGGATTTCAGAAGCGCTGCGCGGTAGAAATTAACTTCGTGATCGGCGCGAATACGCATCAGGGTGGTTGATAGCAGGGTCATTGGATAAGGCGTGCCGGTCAGGATTGCCCGGGTCCACTCGCCAGCCACCAGCGGCGGTACATTCTCGCGTTTGCCCATGACGGCCAGTTCGACAAGGTACCGCCATAGCGGCGGCCATCCCTCGTCCGGGGACGGCTTCAGTTCGGTGTCTGCAAGATAGCGCTGGTAGTTGTCCGTCAGCTGGCCGAAATCTCCCTCCCAATAGAAGCGTACCGAGAGCCGGGCAGCATTGGGGGCCAGGCCGAGAACGTGGAAACGCACGCCGTCGACCAGCTTTGGTTCGATCTCGGCCAGGTTCTGGCCGCTGCGGATGCGCTCAAGATGGCTGGCAACGACATTGGTCTGTGTTCTGTCGTCTTGGGCCGGTGTGGTATCCAGAAAGGCCGAGAAAATGGATTCCGCCTCTTCGGCGATTTTCATGTCGGAACAGTCCGCCCAGAATACGGTCGAGGCGTCGCCGATCTGGATTCGATGGCCGCTGTCGCGCTCGAGGAAGCGATTCAGCGCGGTGGTGTAGGCAAAGGCGGCGGCCTCGGAGACGGGAGCGTTGTCACCCTGCTCGTGGTCATAGGATTCATAGGCGTCGTCGTTGAAGGAAACGAGCGATGCACCCGAGCTCTGTGCGCCCCATACGCCTTTGATGGAAGGATGCAGCCGTGCGATCGGTTCGATCTCGCCCGTCACCAGGCAACGCGAATTCGGCCGCGATTCGCCAAATTTGATCGCGCGCCAGATCTTTTTCGCGGCGGGACGATCGTGCAGATAGGTCTCGAGATATTGGCCGGCCAACCCGAAGACGATGTTCTGGTCGCGCATATCGTCGGGCCATAGCGGGGGCGCAAAGGCCTGGGGCTTCCAATTGGCGAGAAAACGCAAGAAGGCAACGAGCCCTTGGTCGTCCGTATCCCTCAGCCATTCATTGTGCCGAGCGACGAAGGCTGCATGTTCCGCTGCCGTGCGCCTGCCGTCACCCGCTGTGACCCCCAGAAGATAGGACGACTTTTCCCAAAGAAAGTTGGGTTTGATGCCGGATGCCTTTTTCCAAGGCTGCGGCACCAACAGCATTCTGGGGACGGGTTTCTTGTCGTCGCTCCGCAAATCCTCGACCGAGGCGACAGATCCATCCGGATTCAGGACGATGCAGAATCCGATCTTCTCCGACGAGAAGCCGAAGGGTGGCGCATCGGGCAGCCGTCTACAGGCGCGCACAAGTGAAGCGAGAATGCTCATCGCTTGACCTCGGGGCTGTCGGGCGCCGGAACCTCCATGGTCCCGTCGCGCAACGTGGCGCGGAAGAACAGCGACGGTCGACCCGGAGCCGCGTGGTCGATATCCCACAGCATGAAGCCCAGATCGCGTGGCGCGCCGAAGCCCAGATCGGGTGTTTCCGCCCGCCGTGGCGGCAGAGGGGCCTCGACCGGAATCAGCGAGAAATGAGCAGCGAATTCACGGGCGCCAAGGCAAGGTTGGTGGAAACATTGCCCGCGTACAGCACGACGGTTGAAAATATCCAGATGCTTGCCTTCGGAGTCCTCGGGGCCGGCTTTGGGCGTCAACGCGAAATGCGCTTCGATCACATAGGCGGGCGCGACCAGAACAGTCGAAGCGCGCTGCTGGCGATCCTCGTCGACCAGAAGCTGGACGCCTTTGAGATCGCCGCGTTTCATCGCCTGCTTTATCGCGCCCGCTGGCGCCTTGTGTCCGACTTCGTTGCGGCGGATCGACTGGAAACGGATCGGCTCCAGCACGTGGATGCGATCGATGACCCAGCGTATGGCTGGTTTCCAATGGATTGCTTCAAGAATGCCCCGCGCAGCAGAAGGCGTCATCACGTCATAGGAGACGCGCTCCACTTTCATCTCGGGCCTGGTGAACAGTGCATGTCGTCCCCAGACATGCAGGCGAATGCCGTAGGACATGATCGTTCTCCCGCTTTTTATTGTTGATGACGGGAAACAAACAGGCAATAGGTATTTCTATCTTTGATTGTATCTGTTCATGGTTCACTTGACTCCGTCTGCGCCAGGTCCTGTAAATGTGCTGTCCGCCGTCCTATCAGATTTGCTGAATTTCGGGAGCCAGGGATTCTGCGTCCTCCCACCTAAGCCCACTGTCCTCGTGGTAAAGCGCTTTGTTTTCCAGGATGCAGAACTGATCGCCTCGTGAATCCGGTGCGTAAAAGCGCGCCTGGCCATTTTTTACCAGCAGAGCCCGATCCCTGGCGGGGATTTGCACCGTGTGGAGTTGCAACTCGCGAGCGATGGTCGCTGAAGGAATAGCGGGGACAGTTAGTTTGCGAATCGCATTCTGGGCATCGGCATCCCGGGCAATGACGATCGGCAGCATGGCGTCCTCGATCATGCGGAATTCGTCGGCAATGCGTCGGAACGGGAAATCGGACCCGCTGCGTGCAAGGATGAAGCTTTCCACCATTTTTTGGCCGAGTCGTTCGGGGCCGGCTTTCCAGTAGACGTGCTCGAACCAGTCGTGGATGGCCTCGGCCGATAACAGGTCTTCATACCGTTTGCTGGTATTTCGCATCGCTTCGGCCAGCGACTTCACCTCCGGCGGCATGTTGCGGCCGGGCGCCGAAAAGATGGTCAGCATGCTGTCTTGTTTTAGGCGCCGTCCTTCGCGATTGATCCTGCCGGCCGCCTGAATGCAGGAATCCAGCCCCGCCTCGGCTCGCCAGCCAATCGGGAAATCGAGATCGACACCCGCCTCGATCAGGCTGGTGGCGATCAGGCGGCAGGCTTCGCCCGCCTGAAGCCGCCGACGGATTTCGGCGATGATACGCCGGCGGTGGGCAGGGTATTGCCGGGTTGTCAGATGAATCATCCCTTCCAGCCCATGGGCTTTGCCGGCCTTAAACAGATCCAGCGCATGGGCGCGGCTGTTGACGATCACCAGGCCCTGCGGTGTGGCGTCTAGCGCGGTAATAAGAGCCTGATCATCCATTTCGCCTCCCGGCACGATCTGGGCCCGGCGCAGGCGCTGGGAAAGCGCCTTGGGATCAGGTGCCAGTTCCCGTCCGGCAAGCGGCAATCCACCCGGCTTCAATTGCGCGCTGTCGAACACAGGTTGCGTCGCGGTGCAAAGAATCACCGTGCAGTTATAATGCGTGGCCAGCGCATCGATCATCCGCAATGCAGGCATCAGGAGCTTCCGCGGCAGACATTGAGCCTCGTCGAGAACGATGATGGAGCCTGCGATATTGTGCAGCTTGCGGCAGCGGGATGGGCGGGCCGCGAACAGACTCTCGAAGAGCTGGACATTGGTGGTGACGATGATGGGCGCTGCCCAATCTTCCATTGCCAATTTCAGCTTATCGCGTTGCTCCGAACCCGGTTTCTCAATGTCGATCGCCGCGTGATGTTCCAGCACGATGTCCGGGCCAAACAATTCGCGGAAGATCTTCGCGGTCTGGTCGATGATGGACGTGTAGGGAATGGCGTAGATGATTCTTCGATGGCCGTGCCGCGCGGCGTGGTCCAGAGCAAACCCCATGGAAGCAAGGGTCTTGCCGCCGCCGGTCGGTACGCTCAAGGTGAAGAGACCGGGCGTCATGGATGCACGATTGCGGACATGGGCCAGGATTTCACGCCGCGTCCGGTTCAGATCGCTATTGGCCTCGAACCGGCCCATGTAGGTGTCGAACGCCTCAAGCAGGCTTGGCAGGATATCTGGGAGTGCCGGCCAGTCGCGATCTCGCTGCCGGGCCTCGATCCGATCGTAAAAGGCTTCGGTGTCGCGATAATCGGCGTCGATCAGGCAGGAAAAGATCATCCGTGTGCAAACCGAAAGGTCGAAGCCGGCCATCGCGCCGCGTCGCATATGTGCCATAAGCTCTTGGGCTATAGGTGTGAGATCGAATGTGGCGGCGGCGGTTATCTCGGGAGCGATCGGATCACGAAAAGCGCCTATCCGGTAATCGAGGCAGGCATTGGTGCCGTTTGTGCGGTCGGGCAGGCCCGCATGATGGCCAAGGATCGTATAAGCCAATATCTCCGCGCAGAGTTTCAAAGAGCCTGGCGCCCGATCCAATAGTAGTTTGGCTCCGGCTGTCGAATGTTCGACCTTTATTTTTTCGCCGCAAAGGATGCGGTCGAACTGGGGATCGTATTTTCCGAAATCATGATATCGCCCCGCCATCTCGGCGGCAGCACGTAGCCCCATCGCCTTCCCGCGTAGAGAGGCCAGTTTTGCGGTTCCTTCCAAATGTTCGGAAAGAAGATGCCAGTCGCTGCGGTCAGCTTTCTGGCCAGAATGAGCATAGTATTTTTTCATTTATTGGCTCATGCATTGATGAAATGCCAAACGATGAGGTGATTCTCTTCAAACTTCAACGGAGTTTGAGTATTGCTTGGTGTGGAAAATGCTCGCGTATTTGGAGAGATAGTCTAGCCATGGATCGGGTGGCGGCGCCTTGCCGACTGCTAGTTTGGCCCAATAACCTCGTTCGGACCGAGGGACGTTTAAGGTAGTGCAGACCCTGGTCAGGTAGCTGCCTGAGACTCCAAACTGCTCTGCGACCTTGGTCATAGGTTTGGACCAGATCGGTCGGTAGGGTTCTGCTCTCGATGTCACCGCTCGCTGTTCCCGTTTGCTTGGCTGGCTATTGATGGCGGATTAAAGAACTTACTATTGCCCCAGTGCTCAATTGCGCCAGTGCTCAGCGATCGGTGCCCCATCTTTCACATGGATACGGATATGTCTTTAATCCTGCGCCAGTCCCGCTTGGTGCCGTTGCTGCCGGGGAGGCTGCAATTGCCGAAGAAGTGGGCATCCAAGCTGTTTATGATGGAGCAAACGGTGGGGTTACCCAAATCGGTAAATTGTTTGAGGGATATCATCCTGATGCGATGATTCATCTTACTTCGTCTACCGAGGCGGAATTTGCCGAAGATGTAAAGTGACGGAGCCTACTTCGCTCGTCTTGGTGACGTAAGTCGAACGACAGTTTCAGAGTTTCAATCGGACGTAGTGGGTGGCGCGACAGCTGCAGGCACCCAACTGTAAACATGCTTGTCGCGGCTGCTCCGGGAACGGAAATTCTTGTAGAAGCCGGTATCTACAACTCGGCAAACATCGTGGAATACATAAACAAGCAAATGTTTAACCCGAGCGCATTTACTCCGATACGTTAGGGACACAGAGCTTCGAATAGATGAAAACTTGTTCGATGGTCCTGCTCCTGTCGTGGGGAATATTGTTGCAGTAGAATGTCGGGGACGCCGATTCGACGCAAAGGTTATCTGGGGAAATTGGCCGGGGAGAAATGAAAGGCGTTCGATTGATGAAGCGGTGCCTCTTCGAGTTGAAGAACTATAACCGTGGATCAATCCTGTAAGAGATTCCTCGGTCAGCGGCCTATTGAAGAACGGACTTTTACTGTCACCATTTTTAGCCAGCCGTGTGGTTATAGATGTGCGACTATGCTTGCTCGACCCGATAAATGGCTGTTCGGTCGCCCTGCATTCCCTGTTCCTGCATTCCCTGTTTCTGTATGGCCTGAGGGTGCCGAAGCCGGCATCGTTCAGGCTTTTCGTTCCAACGCACCAGCCGAGACTCGGCAAGTAATTCATTATTTTCCCTGTTAAACGGGGAATTTCGGTGGAGAATAGTTCGCAGATATAAATCTGCTCCGCCATTCCTTGTCGCTATCGAACAGTCGTGGATTTGCGGCCGGCTTGCGGAGCCGGGAGCTCGGCAATGGCCAGGCGATCGGCAGGGTGCCGATCGGCCGATTGCTGGTAAAGATAGGGCGAAGCAACATCAATAACGGGAGCGGTGATTTCTCATGCTGGCCGAAGCCGAACAGTTTCGCGACGAATCGCAGGACTTGTACGAATTGCTGCAAAAGGTCGAACCCGCGCGGTTCGCCGAACCCACCCTGTTCAAGGGCTGGACGGTCAACGATATCCTGGCGCATCTGCATTATTTCAATTACATGGCCGAGCTGTCGCTCAACGACGAGGCCCGCTTTCTGCGCGAATACGCCGTGCTGCGCGAGGCGCGGGACAAGGGCGAGACCATTCGCCAGGCGACCGACCGGCTGCTCAACCATCTGCACGGCGCGGCGCTGCTGAAGGCGTGGCACGATTTCTTTCCCCAGCTTGCCGCGGAGTTCGGCAAGAGCGATCCCAAGAAGCGCGTCAAATGGGGCGGGCCGGACATGAGCGTCCGCTCCAGCGCCACCGCCCGCCTGATGGAAACCTGGGCCCACGCCCAGGCGATCTACGACCTGTTCGGCGTGCGGCGCCGGAACAAGGATCGCATCAAGGGCATCGCCGTGCTGGGCATCAATACCTTCCGCTGGACTTTCATCAATCGCGGTTTGCCCATCCCGGGCGAACCGCCGCACGTCCGCCTGACCGCGCCCTCGGGCGAGATCTGGGAATGGAACGAGGCATCCGGCACCGGTCTGGTCGAGGGCCTGGCCGAGGAGTTCTGTCAGGTCGTCACGCAAACCCGCAACCTGAAGGACACGCAGCTCAAGGTCAGCGGTCCCGTCGCCGTCGCCTGGATGGAGATCGCGCAATGCTTCGCCGGCAAGCCTGAAGATCCGCCCGCGCCGGGCACTCGCCGGATGTCCGCCGCCGCCGCCGCCGCGCGCGCCTGATCGGGCCGATCGGAACCGGCAAGGCCTTGCCGACCGCGCCGGCTGTCGGCGCTAGGCGGGCCGGGCCTGCGCCTTGCCGGCCTGCCATTCATCGAGCACGGCGCGGGCGCGGTTGCGCGTCGGATCCATGTCGGCCTCGTGGCCGGGCACCTTGGCGGTCAGCTCGATGACATAGCCGTTGGGATCGCGAAAGTAGATCGAGCGGATGAATTTGTGGTCCGACGGGCCGCGCACCTCGCGGCCTTCGGCGCGTCCCTTCTCCAGCATGCGATCGAGAATTTCAGGCTCGACCTCGAGCGCGATGTGCAGGTCGAAATCGTGCTGGTCCTTGAACTCGAACGGCATGTCGGGCGCCTCGAAGAAGGCCAGGCAGGAACCGTCGTCGAGCTGGAAGAAGACATGCAGCACGCCCGCGCCGGTCTTGCGGCCCGTCATGGTGGTGTCGATCCTGAAGGCGTTGACCAGCTTCAGGCCGAGGAAGTCCTCGTAGAAGCGCCGCGTCTCCTCCGCGTCGCGACAGCGATAGGCGTTGTGGTGCAGCCCTTTGATCATGGGATTTGCCTCCGGTTGCGCCGTAGCAGCCAAGGCTAGGACAAATCGCCCGTCGAAGGAAACCTCCCGCGCCCCACCCTCGCCGCCTGGGGCCAGGCGCGGCGCTTCGCGGCCGATCGCGGGGGCCGATCGTGGGGGCCGATCGTGGGGGCCGATCGTGGGGGGGGCCGAAACGAAAACGCCCCGCGCGAGCGGGGCGTTGCCGGGTTCGGACGATGCCGGATCAGCTAGCCTGCTGCGGCCCGCGCGGCACGTCGCCGTCGATCTGCACGCGGCGCATGCGGCGCGATTCGCGGTAGTCGTTGGGCGCGTAGTGCTGGGTGCAGCGATTGTCCCAGATCGCCACGCTGCCGGGCTGCCATTTGAAGCGCACCTGGAACTCCGGCAGCTGCACGTGCTCGAGCAGCATGTTGAGCAGATGGCGGCTTTCGACGTCGGGCACGCCGAGGATCGAGCGGGTGTAGCTCGAATTGACGTACAGCGCCTTGCGTCCGGTCACCGGATGCACCCGCACCACCGGATGCTTGGACGGCGGCGGCACGTTGGCGGCTTCCTGGTTGAGGAAGGCGGTGCCGGCGAAACGGCGCACCACGTCGGAATTGTCGTGCAGCGCCTGCAGCCCGTCGAGATGGGCGCGCAGGCCCGGCGACAGCGTGTCGTACGCCATGTACATGCTGGCGAACAGCGTGTCGCCGCCGTAGCTCGGCGTCTGCTCGCAATAGAGCACCGCGCCCATCGGCGGCGCCGGGAAGTCGGTGTTGTCGGTGTGCCACTTGCCGCCGACATTGATGGTGCTGCCGTCGGTCTGGATCAGCGAGGTGTAGTCGTGACCCTCGTATTTCGGCAGCTTCTTCGAATAGGTCGGCGTCCCGAAGCGCGACGCCAGTTCCAGCTGCCGCTCCATGCTGAGCTGCTGGTCGCGGAAGAAGATCACTTGATGCTCCATCAGCGCATCATGGATCGCCGCGAAAGTGGCGTCGTTCAGCGGCGCGCTGAGATCGACGCCGCTGATTTCCGCGCCCAGCGCCAGCGCCAGCTTCCTGGCCTTGATCGCCGTTGCGGGTTCGTTTGCAACCGCACGCAAGCTCATGGTGGTTTCCTCTGATCCTTCCTTGGACAAGACGATTGAAGCAATTGTCTAGAAGTGTCTCACAATTTCACCCAATATCGGAGGAATTGATACCATAATGTATCGAATTCGAGGCCAAGGGCGCCCCAGGCGCCTACCAGGAGGGAACATCGTGTCGGCATCGCCTGCGCAAACCATCGGCGACCAGCTCGCCGCCCATATCGCCCGGACCAGCCTGAAAGACATCCCGGCCGCGGCGGTCAATGCCGCCCGCCAGGTGCTGCTCGACACCATCGCGGTCGGCTGGGCCGCGACCGATCTGCCCGGCTCCAGGCCGATGCGCGACCTGGCGGTGCGGGAAGGCGGGGCGGCCGACGCCACCCTGCTGGCCTATGGCGAGCGCGTGCCGGCCGGCGCCGCCGCCCTGGTCAACGGCACTTTCGCCGCCGCGCTGGACTACGATTGCCTGCACGAAGCCTCGGTGATGCATTGCGACGCGGTAATCCTGCCGGCGGCGCTGGCCATGGCCGAACGCCAGGGCTCGAGCGGCGAGGAGTTTCTCTGCGCCGTGACGCTGGGCAACGATCTGGCCTGCCGGCTCGGCCTGTCGCACCGCGACAACCCGCCGGCCTGGTTCGCCTCCTCGGTCTATGGCTGCATCGCCGCGGCGGCCACCTGCGCCAAGCTGCTGAAGCTGGACCCGCGCGGCATCCGCAACGCCATGGGCATCGCCTTCAGCAATGCCGCCGGCACGCGCCAGCCGATCATCGAGCGCAACTACACCAAGCGCATGCAGACGGCCTTCGCCGCGCAGACCGGCGTACAGGCCGCGCTGCTGGCGCAGGCGGGGGTCAACGGCCCGGCCGCCTTCCTCGAAGGCGAGGCCGGCGTCTGGGCGCTCTACGGCCGCGGCGATGCCGAGGCCGTGCTCAAGGACCTGGGCAAGACCTACGCCAATGCCGAGATCAGCCTGAAGAAATTTCCCAGCTGCGCCGGCAATCACTGTGCCATCGAAGGCGCGCTGCGCATCGTCCATGGCAACGGGCTCAAACCTCAGGACATCAAGCACGCCACCCTGACGGTGACGCCGTTCATCGAGAAGATCACCGGCCAACCCTTCAATCCCGGCGCCGATCCGCAGGTCGATGCCCAGTTCAACCTTTACTATTCGGTGGCCTCGGTGCTGCTGCGCGGCCATCTCTCGGTCGAGGACATCCAGCCGCCCGCCGTGCTGGATCCGGCCGTGCGGCCGATGATCGACCGCATCGAGATGGTGGTCGACCGCAAGCTGAACACCAAGCTGTCGCCGGTGACGGTCGAAATCGCCACCAACGACGGCCGCAAGTTCCGCGAGCACGTCAAGTACCTGCCGGGCACGCCCGAAACGCCGCTGTCGGCCGACGAGATCGACGCCAAGTTCCGCGACTGCGTCGCCCAGGGCGTCGATCCGCTCGAGGCCGACCGCGCCCGGCTGCTGGTCGAACGCGTGCGGGGCATCGAAAACCTGCCCGACATGCGTCAGTTCTTCGACGGCATCGCCCACGCGACTGCCCAAGGGCCTGCCCACGAGACCACCCACGGCGCCCATCGCGCCGCCTGAACAACCCGGAGGAAACAGTCTTGGATACGATCGCCAATCCGCAGGAGCGGAAATCGAGCTTCGTCGACCCGGTCGAGGCGTTGAACCGGCCCGAGATGAAGGAACTGGGCGACCTTGCGGTGACGAAATTCCGCCAGCGGTCGCAGCACTACGAGACCGAATGCCTGATGCCGGAGGAGAATCTCAAGGAACTGTTCGAGCGCGGCTGGCTGACGGCGACCCTGTCGAAGGCGATGGGCGGCAAGGGCACCAATCTGGAGACCGACGATCCGGCCTCCTACCTGCAGGCCATCCGCATGGTGGCGCGCGGCTGCGGCTCGACCGCCCACTGCATGCAGCTGAATGGCCACACCAACTGGATGATCGAGGCGATCGGCACCGAGGACCAGAAGGAGCGCTTCCTCAAGCCGCAATTCGAGCGGCCGCTGCTGGTCACCGGCGTGGGCAGCGAACCGACGCGGCGCAACATGTATGTCATGAGCACGGTCGCCCGGCCCCAGCCGGACGGCGGCTATGTGATCAACGGCATCAAGAATTACGCCACCAATACGCCGATGATGGTGGGCGGGGTGATCTTCACCTCGCTGGAGGGCGTCGAGCACTGGACCGAGAATCATCTTATGGTGTTGGTCGAGCCCGGCCAGGAGGGCATGGAAGTCGATTGCGAATGGTACCGGCCGGCCGGCATGCGCGCGGCGATGAGCCCGCTGATCCGGCTCAACAACGTCAAGATTCCCAAGCGCAACGTGCTGGGCCAGCCGGGCGACTTCCCGCGCCAGCGCTGGCAGGGCAAGTACCATCTGGGCTTCGCCGCCAACTATCTGGGCGTCGCCGAGGGCATCTTCGACTGGTGCTGCCAGTACCTGGTGCAGAAGGGCAAAGGCAAGGATCCGCTGATCCTGCTGCGGGTCGGCGAACTGAAAGTCGGGCTGCAGCAGGCCGCCGCCACCTTCCACGATGCCATCCGGTCGTGGAAGACGGCGCCGGTGGTTCAGGCCGAATTGCTGTCGATGGGCGCCAAATACGCCACCGCGCGCGCCGCGATGGAGGTGTGCGACAAGGTGACGGGATTGGCCGGCTCGACCGCGCTGTTCGACGAATATCCGCTGGGCCGGGCAATTTCCAACGTGCAGACGCACATCCAGCACGCCGGCCACGACCGCACCGCCCAGATCATCGGGCAGGCGGCGCTGGGGCTGGAATTCGATTCGACCCTGCAGCGCTGATCGCGCCGGAAGCGGGCCGGTGCCGTCAGGGTTCGGGCAGATCGACCGCCAGGCCGTAACGCTGGCCAAGCTCGAGCAGCTTGGCCAGGTCCGGATTGTCGGGAGCGATCTCGCGGTCGAAGTCGGTGAACATGTGCGAGGCGCCTTCGCGCGAGGTCACCGACACCATTTCGCCGCCGCCCTTGCCGAAGCGGAACCAGTGGGTGGTGCCGGCCGGGAGATGCACAAGGGTGCCGGCGCTGGCAACCATCTCCTTGTCGCCGATGCCGAACATGATCTCGCCGCGCGTCACGTAGAAGGCTTCGTCCCAGGGATGGCTGTGCGGCGGCGGCCCGCTGCCTTCGGGTCCGTCCTGATGGAATATCTCGTAGCTTCCGGTCTGGGCGCCGGAGGCCAGGACAGTGATCTGCTCGCCGACCACGTTGAGCGGCCGCGATGCCGTCGGCTTGCTGACGACGATGGGTTCGCGCATGACGTTCTCCTTCGAGTGGCGTGCGATCGTCGCCGATGGGCGACGCCGATGGGCGAGGCCGGGCCGGACGATGGCGACTGCGCCGGACGCGACCAGCGACCAGCCCGGCCGCGGCGGTCCAATACCGCTTGCGCAGCCTTGTCATGATGAGCTTGATAAAGCGAGGCTGCAACGACGGCGACTGCATTATCGCTCGCCGAGCGCCGGCGCCGATTGTCCGGGAGGTCCGGGCAGGGCACCGTGCCGGAGCGCCGCCAAGAATCCTGGCTTTGCGGGAGGTCTGCCATGTTGACTGATCGTTTCGGGTTGCCGGTCAGTACGTCCTCGAGCGCCGCGCGCGATGAATATGTCGCCGGTTGCGACTGCGTGCTGGGCGCCGACACCGGCGGCGTCGAGCATCTCAAGGCGGCGCTGGCGGCCGATCCCCGCCTGGCGCTGGCCCAGGCGGCGCTGGCGCGGTCGTATTTCCTGACCGCCGAGATCCCGCAGGCGCGCGAAGCGGCGGCGCGCGCCCGCGAACTGTCGGCCGGCCTCAGCGCCCGCGAACAGAGTCACGTCAACGTGCTGTGCCTGCCGGTCGAGGGCAAGGGCGGCGAAGCCATGGCGGCGGTGCGCGCCCATCTGGCCGATTATCCGCGCGATGCCATGGTGGTGGCGCTGGCGGCGGGCGTGTTCAGCCTGATCGGCTTCAGCGGTCGCCAGGAGCGTGAGATCGAGCAGCTCGAATTCTACGACCAGGTGCGGCCGCATCTGGCCGACGACTGGTGGTTCCAGTCGTTCTACGCCTTCGGGCTGAGCGAGCTGGGCCGGCTCGACGAAGCGCTGCCGCTGATCGAGCAGAGCATGGCGACCAATCCGCGCAACGCCCATGGCGCGCATATCAAGGCGCATGTGCTCTACGAGCGCGGCGACAACGAAGCGGCGCTGCGCTATCTCGATTCCTGGCTGCCCAATTACGGCCGCGAGGGCTTGATGCATTGCCACCTGTCCTGGCATCAGGCGATCGCGGCCCTGCTGACGGGCGATGAGCAACGGGCCTGGCAGATCTACGAGCGGCAGGTGCAGCCGGGCGGCGCCTGGGGGCCGGCGCTCAATATCTGCACCGACGCGCCGGCTTTCCTGTGGCGCGCCGAGCTGGCCGGCCACCAACGCGATGCGGCGCGGTGGCAGTCTTTGCGCGATTATACGCAGCGCGCCTTTCCCAGATCGGGCATTGCCTTTGTCGACGTGCATCGCGCCCTGCTGCGTGCCGCCACCGAGCCGGGCGCGCCGATCGACGATCTGCTGGCCGAGCTGGAGAAGGTCGCTGCGCGATCGCCGGCTGGCCCGGTGGTGATCGAACTGGCCAAGGGGCTGGCGGCCTATGGCGCCGGCGACTGGCCGCTGGCCATTGCCCTGCTCGAGCCCGCTCTGGCCCAGACGGTGCGCATCGGCGGCAGCCGCGCCCAGCGCGACATCGTGCTGGCGACCCTGCTGGCGGCCTATGCGCGGGCCGGCCAGGCCGACAAGGCGCGGCAATTGCTGCAATCCCAGGCCGACCGCCACCCCGCCATCCCGGTCCATGGCCTGCATTAGGGGCGGCTGGGGTGCATCTTTCCCGATATGCGGAATTGTATCATTCTTGATGGTTACAATTTCTGGGGATTGCTACACAATCCCCGCGCCGAATCGAGGCCAGTGCCAGGGAGCAAGGGATGAGCGCCGCCGAAAAGACCGACCAGATGGACAACACCAACGCAGGCGTTCGCTCCGACCGCCATCGCGGCCTGGTGCGCGAACTGGATGCCTATGCGCAGCAGCATTTCGCGCCGATCGCCGAACGTTGGGATCGCGAGAACCGTTTTCCCATCGACAATTTCAACGCCATGGCCGCCAAGGGCTGGCTGCGCATTCCCGTGTCGCGCCGCTTCGGCGGCATGGGCATGGGCCTGCATGAAGATCCGGTGGCCTGGGTCGACGTGGTCCGCACCTTGTCCAAGGCCTGCGGCAACACCGGCCAGACCTATCAGATCTGGGGCCATTGCATCTCGATGATCGAGGAGCTGGCGACGCCGGAACAGGCGGCGCGCTTCGTCAAGGAAGCGATGACCGGCAAGGTGTGGTGCTCCGGCGGCAGCGAGCCGTCCAACTACACGCAGCGTCGCGCGCCGGCCGCCGCGGCCAAGGTGCGCGCCAGCACCGAGACCACCGCCAAGCCGCGCAATACCGTGGCCCGGCAGGTCGAGGGCGGCGTGCGCGTGTCGGGCAAGAAGCTGTTCATCTCCAATTCGATGGCCGCCGACCGGTTCTTCATCTTCGCCGACCTCGAATCGCCCGAGGGCAAGTCGCTGGGCCTGGTGCATCCGGTGCTGACGCGCGGCACCAAGGGCGTCAAGGTGCTGGAGAGCTGGGATGCCATGGGCATGCGCGGCACCGCCAGCGACGACATCGTCATCGACGACGTGTTCGTGCCCAACGAGGATGTGATCGGGCTGCACAAGCCCAATGCCTATTTCACCTCGGTGCTGGCCGGCAGCTTCCTGGTCGGCCGCGCCGCGGTCTATCTCGGCATCGCCGACGCCGCCTTCGAATATCTGGTCAACTACGTGCGCGACAAGGTCAAGGCCGACACCGATCCGGTCATGCAGTTCCGCGTCGGCCAGCTCGAGATGCACCGCCAGTCGGCCGCCTCGACGCTCTATCGCGCCGCCGCGATGTGGCAGGATGCGCTGGCCGACCGGGCCGACCCGGAATATTGCGCCAGCTTCGGCGCCATGACCCACGGCGCGGTGATCGAGGCCACGCTGAAGATCACCAGCGAGGCCTTGGAACTGTGCGGCGGGCGCGGCATGCTGCGCTCCTCGCCGCTGGAGCGCTATCACCGCGACGTGCGCGCCTATTCGGTGTCGCCGCCGACCATCAACGCCACCATGATCAATCTCGGCTCGCGGCTGCTGGCGCCGCGCCAGGAGCGCGAGACTCTGGTGGGCGAGGGCGTTTAGTCAGCAGGAGGGTCGGGGGAATGCAGGAGCGCGACGACGAGGTGTTGGAACGGCTGATGCGCGGACGGTTCAGTTGCCGCGCCTTCCTGCCCAAGCCGGTGCCCACACAGACCATCGAGCGCATCCTGACCATCGCCCAGCACACCGCCTCGTGGAACAACACCCAGCCCTGGCATCTGCTGATCGCCAGCGGCGAGGCGACGGAGAAGTTCCGCCAGGCGCTGTTCGCTCATGTCGCCTCCGGCGCGGTGGCCAAGTCCGACCTGCCCTGGCCGCGCGAATATGTCGGCGACTCGCTGGCGCGGCGTCGCGAGTGCGGCTTCGCGCTCTACGGCGCGCTGGGCATCCAGCGCGGCGACAAGGCGGCCTACATGAAGCAGGGCATGGAGAATTTCCGCCTGTTCGGCGCGCCGCATGTCGCCATCGTCACCAGCGACGAGCCGCTCGGCCCCTACGGCGCGGTCGATTGCGGCGCCTATCTGACCGGGTTCATGACCGCCGCCCAGTCGCTGGGCGTGGCCACCATCGCCCAGGCGGCGGTGACGCAGCACGCCGAGTTCGTGCATCGCCATTTCGGCATTCCGGCCAACCGCACCCTGGTGTGCGGCATCTCCTTCGGCTTCGCCGATATGAGCCATAAGGTGAACAACTATCGCACCACCCGCGTGCCGATCGAGCTGGCGGCGGAATTCCGCGACAGCTAATCCCGCTCAGGAAAACCGGAGCAACCTGGCGCGCCGGCGGGTCACACCGCCGGCGTTTGCCGTTTCGGCGAGGCCATGAATCGTTCCATGCCGTCCCACGATGTGTTGGCGACGATGACCCGGCGCGGTCGGCCTTTCGTCCGAAGCGGGCGACGCTGAAAACCCGATTGCGGTGCTGGCTTGGAGCGCTGCCTCAAGCCATCGCCAGCCGCGGCCGGGCGGTGCGCAGGGTCAGGAAGGTGGCGATGCTGACCGTGATCAGATTCCAGGCGATGCCGTTCAGGAAGGCGTAATCGTAGGACAGGGTGAGATCGTAGATCAGCCCCGACAGCCAGCCGCCCAGCGCCATGCCCAGCAGGGTGGCCGTCATGGTCAGGCTGACGCGCGTGCCGGCCTGTTCGGGCGGATAGAGCTCGCGCACGATCAGCGCATAGGCCGGCACGATGCCGCCCTGGAACAGCCCGAACATCGCCGAGGCCACGTAGAGCATGTTGACCGACTGGTTGGGCAGGAAGGCGATCAGGGCGATGCATTGCAGCACCGCGCCCAGCAGCAGGGTGCGCGGTCCGCCGATATGGTCGGAGATCCAGCCGGACACCAGCCGGCTGATGATGCCGAAGCCCAGCATCAGCGACAGCATCTGCGCGCCGCGCTCGGTGCCGTAGCCCAGATCCGCGCACAACGCCACGATATGGACCTGCGGCATCGACATTGCCACGCAGCACGACACGCCGGACAGGCACAGCAGCGCCTGCAGCAGGTTGGGATGCAGGCCCAGCGGCCGGCCGGCATCGACCTTGGCGCGGGGCCGGCCGCTCTCGCGATCGCGCAGCGCCAGCAGGCTGTCGAGACCCGGCGGGGTCGGCCGCAGCAGCCAGGGCAGGGTCAGCATCATGGCGATCGAGAACACGCCGACCACCACATAGCTGTGCCGCCAGCCGGAGGCGGCGGTCATGGGCTCGACGATCTGCGGCCAGATCGTGCCGGCCACGTAGTTGCCGCAGGCGACGATCGCCATGGCGATGCCGCGCCGGCGCGTGAACCACAACGAGATGTCGGCCACCAGCGGCGCGAAGGTGGTCGAGCAGCCGAAGCCGACCATGAAGCTCGCCAGGCCGAAGGCTAGGATCGAGCCCGCCTGCGACGCGGCCAGGAAGCCGATGCCCAGGGCAACGCCGCCCAGCAGCAGCGGCGCCACGATGCGCAGGCGGTCCGACAGCACGCCCATCAGCACGCTGCCGCTGCCGAAGCCGATCATGGTCAGGGTGTAGGGCAGGGAGGCGCCGGTGCGGCCGGTGCCGAAATCGGCCTGCACCTCCGGCAGCACCACCGCCACCACATACATGCCCGCGCTGCCGACCGTGCCCAGCAGCAGCGACACCAGCATGCGCAACCAGGGATAATAGCGGCGCCGATGCCAGGGGACGGCGTGAGACCCGGCGCGACGCTCAGGCGACATGAACGGCACGGACGGCGGAGATGTGACGCAAGACGGGCCTCGTTCCTGGGCGAATGATTTTCATTGGCGAACCGGGTTCGCTCCGGGGCGAAGACTAGCAACTTATCGCGAGCGCATCTGCGCCAATTGGGGAAGCGTGCTATCCCGTCCCTGCAGGGCAGGCCGTCAGGTTGCCGGCATGGACCCTCTCTAAGAACGGGGAGGGACGGCAAGAACGGGGAGGACGGCGCCGCCCCTACGGTGCGCCGATCGTTGCGTTCACCAGTCCAGCGGAGGTCGTTTTGCTGAAATCTTCTCGCGCGGCCGTGTTCCTCGCCATCGTCCTGGGTGCGCTGCTGGGCGCGCTGGGTATCGCCGGAACCGCCCAGGCGCAGAGCTGGGACCAAATCCTTGCCGCGGCGCGCGGCCAGACGGTCTATTTCAATGCCTGGGCGGGCGATCCGCGCACCAACGACTTCATCGCCTATATCGGCGCGGAAGCTGCCAAGCGCTATGGCGTCAAGCTGCAGCAGGTCAAGCTGAACGACACCGCCGAAGCCGTCACCCGCGTGGTGGCCGAGAAGGCCAATGGCCGCGACCAGGGCGGGTCGGTCGACCTGATCTGGATCAACGGCCCCAATTTCCTGGCGATGAAGAGCCAGCAGCTCCTGTACGGACCGTTCGCCGAGACATTGCCCAACTATCGCTTGGTCGACACCACGCACACCCAAACCAATCTGATCGACTTCACCATCGCGGTCGACGGTTTCGAGGTGCCGTGGCGCAAGGCGCAGCTGGTGTTCGTCTACGACAGCGCGCGCACGCCGCTGGCGGGCCTGCCCAAATCGATTCCGGCGATGCTGGACTGGGCCAAGGCCCATCCCGGGCGGTTGACCCATGCCAATGTGCGCAACTACATGGGCGTGAGCTTCCTGAAGCAGGCGCTGTACGAACTGGTGGCCGATCCCAAGGTGCTGCAGTCGCCCGCCACCGACGCCGATTTCGAATCGGTCGCCGCGCCGCTATGGCGCTGGTACGACCAGCTCAAGCCGCTGCTGTGGCGCCAGGGCAGCCAGTTCCCCGAGTCCTACACCGCCCAGCGCCAGTTGCTGGCCGATGGCGAGATCGACCTGTCGATCTCGTTCGATCCGGCCGAGGCCGCGGCCGACATCGCCACCGGCGTGCTGCCGAAGACGGCCCGGGTCTATGTGCTCGACCGGGGCACCATCGGCAACACCAGCTTCGTCGCCATTCCCTACAACGCCGCGCACAAGGAAGGCGCCATGGTGGTGGCCAACCTGCTGCTCGATCCGGCAATCCAGGCCCATGCGCAGGATCCCAAGGTGCTGGGCGCCTTCACCGTGCTGGACATGGACAAGCTCTCGCCCGAGCAGCGCAGGGCGTTCGACCGGCCGGCCGACGCGCCGGGCCTGCCCAGCAACGCCGATCTGCGGACCGCGCTGCTGGAGCCGCACCCGTCCTGGATGACGCGCATCGTTAGCGAATGGGAGAAGCGTTACGTAAAGTAGCGCCATGAGCGATTCCCAGCACCCGGCGCGGCTTTCCCTGTTGCGCCTGGCGCCGGCGCTGACGCTTGCGCTGCTGCTGGCGCCGGTGGCGCTGGGCCTGGCCTGGACGTTGCTGCCGGCCTTCGGCTACCTGCCGGCGATCGGCGGCGAGCGGCTGGGATTGCAGGGCTGGCGGGCCCTGTTTGCGGTGCCCGGCTTCGGCACGGCGCTGCGCCTGACCCTGGTGAGCGGGCTGCTGACTTCCGTGCTGGCGCTGGCGATCGCCACCGCCTTCTGCGCCTGGCGGGCGACGCGGCCCGGCCGGCGCGCGCTGGATCGCTTCCTGGCGCCGCTGATGGGCAGCCCGCACTCCGCCGTCGCGCTCGGCCTGGCTTTCCTGATCCTGCCCAGCGGCTGGCTGGTGCGTCTGGTCTCGCCCTGGCTGACAGGCTTCGACCAGCCGCCGGCCAGCCTGGTGACAGTGCAGGACCCGTGGGGTCTGAGCTTCGTGCTGGGCCTGCTGCTAAAGGAAGTGCCCTATCTTGTGCTGATGATCATCGCCGCTTCGGCGCAGGTGCCGGTCGAGCGCAGCATGGCCGCGGCGCGGGCGCTCGGCCAGCGCGGCGCGGTCGCCTGGCTGAAGACGGTGTTCCCGCAGGTCTATCCGCAGATCCGCCTGCCGGTGTTCGCGGTGCTGGCCTTCTCGCTCTCGGCGGTCGATGTCGGGCTGATCCTGGCGCCGGGCAATCCGCCGCCGCTGGCCCTGCTGGCGGTGCGCTGGTTCTCGAACTACGACTTGGCGCTCTATTTTCCCGCGGCGGCGGCGGCCAGCCTGCAACTGGCGATCGCGCTGGCGGCGATCGCGCTGTGGTATGGCGCGGAAAAGGCCATCGCTCCGCTTGGCCGCTACTGGATCGAGCGCGGCGCGGCCGACCGCGGCGCCGGCTGGGCGTTGGGCGGGCTGTCCTCCGTGGCGCTGGCTTTCGGCGCGATGGGATTGCTGGCGCTTTCGGTGATGGCGTTGTGGTCCGTCGCCGGCGCATGGCTGTTCCGCGATGCCCTGCCGCAGCGCTTCACCATGGACAACTGGTCGGCGCAGCTCGACCGGGTCGGCGCGACGTCGGGCGCGACCCTCGCGGTCGGCCTGACGGCGGTCGCGATCGCCGTGGTGCTGGCGCTGGCCTGCCTGGAGAACGAGCAGCGACGCGGCCTGCGCCCCGGCGCCCGCGCCCTGTGGCTGCTCTACCTGCCGCTGCTGGTGCCGCAGATCGCGTTCCTGTTCGGCGTGCAAGGTCTGCTGATCCGGCTCGGCATCGACGGTTCGCTGGCCGGCGTGGTCTGGGCGCATCTGGTGTTCGTGCTGCCCTATGTGTTCTTGTCTCTGGCCGAGCCCTATCGCGCGCTCGATCCGCGCTACGCCGCCAGCGCCGCGGCCCTGGGGGCGACGCCGCTGCGCATCTTCCTGGCCGTCAAGCTGCCGATCCTGCTGCGGCCGATCCTGGTCGCGGCGGCGGTCGGCTTCGCGGTCAGCGTGGCGCAGTATTTGCCGACCCTGTTCGCCGGCGCCGGCCGCGTCGCCACCCTGACCACCGAGGCGGTCACCCTGGCCAGCGGCGCCGACCGGCGCGTCATCGGCGTGTTCGTGGTGCTGCAGACCGCCTTGCCGATGATCGTCTACGGCCTGGCGATCGGCCTGCCGCGGCTGGTCTGGCGGAACCGCAGGACGCTGCGATGAGCGGCCTGGCGCTCGACGATATACGCATCGCCTTGCGCGGCAGCGGCCAGCGCCTGCTCGACGGGCTGTCGCTGAACATCGCGCCGGGCCAGGTGCTGACCGTAATGGGACCGAGCGGTTCGGGCAAGTCGACCCTGATCGCCTTCGTCGGGGGCTTTCTCGATCGCGGCAGCTTCACGGCCGATGGCCGGGTGAGGCTCGACGGACAGGATCTGCTGGCATTGCCCGCCGAGCAGCGCCATGTCGGCGTGCTGTTCCAGGAGCCGGTGCTGTTTCCGCATCTGTCGGTGGGCGGCAATCTGCTGTTCGGCCTGCCGCGCAGCCGCTTGGCCAGCCGTGCCGATCGCCAGGCGGCGGTCGGCGCGGCGCTGGCCAGCGCCGGGCTCGAGGGCTTCGCCGAGCGCGATCCGGCCACCCTGTCGGGCGGGCAGCGGGCGCGGGTGGCGCTGTTGCGAACCCTGCTGGCCCAGCCGCGCGCCCTGCTGCTCGATGAGCCTTTCGGCAAGCTCGATGCCGCCTTGCGGGCGGAATTCCGTGCCCTGGTCTTCGCCCGCGCCCGCGAGCGGGGCCTTCCCACCCTGCTGGTGACGCATGAGCGCAGCGACGCCGAGGCGGCACAGGGTCCCGTCGTCGACCTGGCCGGCCACGGCATATCGGACGAGCTGCGCGCGCCTCAAGGCGCGTGAAGGCGATTGTTCTACCGTTTTCGTGCCCCGGTCGCGGCGCTAAAATCAGCAGATGTCGCTGTCGCGCCTTCTCGGGGAAGTCCATGCCTGCCGTCTGTGTGCCGGGAGCCTTCCGCTCGGGCCGCGCCCGGTGCTGCAACTGGGCGCCACGGCGCGCCTGCTGATCGTCGGTCAGGCGCCCGGCAGCAAGGTGCATGAGAGCGGCGTGCCGTGGGACGATCGCAGCGGCGAACGCCTGCGCGACTGGACCGGCCTTGGCGAGGACGAATTCCGCAATCCCGCCAAGGTCGCGATCCTTCCCATGGGCTTCTGCTATCCCGGCGCCGGCCGCAGCGGCGACAATCCGCCCCGGCCCGAATGTGCGCCGCGCTGGCATGCGGCGCTGCTGGCGCATATGCCGCGGCGGCAGCTCACCCTGCTGGTCGGCCAATACGCCCAGCGCCGCTATCTTGGCGTGCAGCGCCAGGCCTCGCTGACCGAAACGGTGCGGCAGTTCGAGCGGTACCTGCCGGACTATTTCCCGCTGCCGCATCCAAGCTGGCGCAGCACCCTGTGGATGCAGCGCAATCCCTGGTTCGAGCGCGACGCGCTGCCGGCCTTGCGCCAGGCCGTGCATCGGCTGCTATGATGCGATCAAACGCCAACAGGAGGACGCCATGAGCCAGGCCCAGCACAAGCCGGCGATCGCCAATACCGTGGCCGCGCGGCGCGCCGCGGCGGTCGCGGCCACCGTCGGCCGTATCCGTGAAATCGAGCAGCGCGAGGGCATCACCCGGGACGCGCTGGCCAGGATCAAGCAGGAGTTGATGGCGCTGGCGGCGCAGCAGGAACTGTTTCCGGCGGAGGATTTCCCGCTGCCGGCGCCGGGCGCCAAGGCCAATTCCTGCCTCTACCGGCTGTCGGAAGACGACGACCACCGTTTCGCGCTCTACGCCAACTCCGCCCGCGCCGAGGTCAACAGTCCGGTGCACAACCACACCACCTGGGCAGTGATCGTGGGCGTGCGCGGCGAGGAGGAGAATCGGTTCCATAAGCGCGACGCGGCGCAGGGCACGGTACAGACCGGCGGCGAGGTGGTGCGCCAGGGCTCGGGCGTGGCCTTCATGCCCGACGACCTGCATTCGATCCATATCAAGGGGCCGGCGCAGGTGCTCAATTTCCACATGTACGGGCGCGGGCTGGAGCAGTTGCACAGCCGCGAGTTCTACGACGTCAAGCAAAACGGCTGGCGCGTGTTCCCGGCGCATAGCGACATTCGCGAGGCCCGTCCGGCCTGATTTCAATTTCGTTCGACAGAGGAAGCGGCAGATGAAGCAGATCGATGCCGCGCAGCTCAAGGCGATGCTGCGCGATGGGAAGGAATTGGCGCTGATCGACGTGCGCGAGGAGGGCGTGTTCTCCGAAGCGCATGCGCTATACGCCTGCTCGATCCCGCTGAGCCGGCTGGAGATCGACATCGAGCGGCTGGTGCCGCGCAAGACCACGCGGGTCGTGCTGATGGACGAAGGCGATGCGGCCGAACCGCTGGCGCGCGATGCCGCGACGCGCATCGCGGCCATCGGATATGGCGAGGTTGCCGTGCTCGACGGCGGCATGAAGGCCTGGCGCGCCGCCGACTACGTGGTCTTCTCCGGCGTCAACGTGCCCAGCAAGGCGTTCGGCGAGTTCGTCGAGCAGACCTATCACACGCCGCACATTTCCGCCAAAGATCTCAAGGCGAAGATGGATCGCGGCGAGAAGCTGGTTATCCTCGACTCGCGGCCGATCGACGAGTTCCGCCGCATGCACATTCCCACCGGCATCGATTCGCCCGGCGCCGAGCTGGCCTATCGCGTGCACGATGTCGCGCCCGATCCCGACACGCTGGTGGTCGTGAACTGCGCCGGCCGCACCCGCAGCATCATCGGCGCCCAGTCGCTGATCAACGCCGGCATTCCCAACAAGGTGATGGCGCTGGAGAACGGCACCATGGGCTGGCAGCTGGCGGGCCAGGAACTGGCCAATGGCGAGGATCATCGCCGCGCGCCGTTGCCGACCAAGGAGGGTCTGGCCAAGGCCAGGGCGGCGGGCGAGCGGGTCGCCAAGCGCTTCGGCGTGCAGTTCATCGACCAGGCGACCCTGGCGCAATGGCAGAAGGAGCGCGACAGCTGCAACCTGTTCGTGCTCGATGTGCGCTCGCCGGAGGAATATGCCGAAGGCCATCTGCCCGACAGCGACAACGCGCCGGGCGGCCAGCTGGTGCAGGCGACCGACGAATATGTCGGGGTGCGTCATGCCCGCATCGTGCTGGTCGACGACACCGAGGTGCGCGCCATCATGACGGCATCCTGGCTGGTGCAGATGGGCTGGGAGCAGGTGCGGGTGCTGAAGGGCGGGCTGGGCGGCATGGTCCAGACCAAAGACCTGCCCAGGCGCTCGGTCAAACTGCCGGCGGTCGAGACCATCACGCTGGCGGCGCTGAACGGCCGGCTCGACGATGGCGCGCTGGCGCTGCTTGATCTGGGCTCGAGCGTGCGCTTCCGCGCCCAGCACCTGCCCGGCGCTTGGTGGGGCGTGCGTTCGCGGCTGAAGCAGGCGATGGACAAGATTCCGCAGGTCAAGGAGCTGGTGCTGGTATCGCCGGACGATCGCGTGGCGCGGCTGGCCGCGCCCGAAGCCAAGGCGCTGCGTCCGGGTCTGGCGGTGAAAGTGCTGGAAGGCGGCAGTCGCGCCTGGTTCGCCGCCGGCCTGCCGACCGAGAGCGGCATGACGCGCGCCACCACCCAGACCAACGACGTCTGGTACAAGCCTTACGAGAATCGCGACGCGCTGGAGCAGAGCATGCGCGATTACATCACCTGGGAACTGGCGCTGGTACCGCAGGTCGAACGTGACGGGGACGCCAAGTTTTTGCGCTTCCCGTAAACGATCGGATTAATAGGCCCCGGGATTTTAATAAGTAGCAAAAAGGGATGTATTATAAATACCTATTACGAATGTAACTGCTGCTATACCGACGTATATAACGTCTCTATAGTCTCCCGCCGTGACGACCGTCTGGCCGGTCGTCAAACGGCGAGGGGAGAGCGACGTGATTGCCGGATTGATCGTCTTCCTGATGGTTGCGGTGCTGGTGCTGGGCGTGTGGGTCGACATCCTGCGCCGCCGGCTGGCGACGTCCCGGGACGAGCTGGATGCCGTCAAGCGCGGCCAGATCGACCTGATCGCCGAGAATCTCGAACAGACCAACAGCCTGCGCCGTCTCACCACCATCGAGCGCGACTTCTACCTGTTGCGCCGCGATCACAGCCGCGCCGACGCCACGATCGCGCGGCTGGTGCGCATGCAGACCGGCGTTACCGCGATCTGCGAGAACCTGGACTCGCGGCTGACCGGCCTGGCCGTCGAGCGCACCGGTTCGCCGGAGTGGATCAGCCAGCTCGATGCCGTTCGCCAGCAGGTCGTGGCGCTGCTCGACTGGAGCCGCCGCCTCAGCGTCGGCGAAGCCGTCGCCGAATTGCCGCGCCATTCGGCGGAACAGACGATGGCCATCGATACCCGCCTGCGCGCGGTCGGCTGAGCCGTCGCTGCCGGCACCGCCGGCGGCTACCCAATTCCATAAAGATACCGGGGCTATCCGGCCGGGTCGCGCAAAGACCCTGACGGCAACGCGCCATCGTGCAAATGCCGCAGTTCCAGCGGCGCGCGCCGTTGCCATATTGCCGGACGGGAAGTCAATCCGGGGTATCGCCATGGACGAGAGCGAAGCCGCTGCCCGGCAGCGGCGCAATCTGCTGACGCAAGAGATTGTCGAGCGCACCGGCATCGACGACGCCATGATCGAGACGCTGGTGCGCGGTTTCTACGACCGCGCCCGGCTCGATCCGGTGATCGGTCCGGTGTTTGCCGAGCATGTGCAGGACTGGGAGCCGCACATCGCCCGGATGTGCCAGTTCTGGTCGTCGGTGGCGCTGCTGACCGGCCGCTATCATGGCCAGCCCATGGCCAAGCACGTTCCCCTGCCGGTCGATGCGCGGCATTTCGATCGCTGGCTGGCGCTGTTCGAGGCGACCGCGCGCGAGCTCTGCCCGCCAGCCGCGGCCGAGCATTTCATCGACCGGGCGCGGCGCATCGCCGAGAGCCTGGAACTGGGCATCGCCTTCTCGCGCGGCGAGCGGCTGGGCAAGGGCGAACGCCTGACGCCTATGGCCGTACCGGACGCCGCCGGCGCCTGAACGAGGCGTCGGCGCGGGCGTCGCCGCGGGGCGTCGCCGCCCAGAGCTGCACTCAAATCGGCCTCAGGCCTGGGCGATGCCGCCGCGATAGACGCCGGCTTCGATATTGCCCCACAGCACTTCCTGCCCCTTGGGCAGCGGCCGGTTGTCGGGCATCGACAGCCACAGCCGCAGCAGCAGCCGGTCCTGGCCGGTCGCGGCGTCGTCCTGAAACGGCGTGCGGCCGTGATAGGTGACGTGGCTGTTGAGGAACTGGATATCGCCGGGCGCGAAGGTCATCTCGAAGCACAGTTCCTGCATGGTCGCCATCAGCACGTCGATCGCCTCGCGCTGCTGCGGCGTGAGCTTCGGCACGCCCGGCACCAGTTGCGCCGCCTCGATATAGGTCAGCGAGAAATGGCTGGTCAGCTTGCCCTCGCGCAGGCCGAAGATCGGCAGCTTGTAGACCGATGAGGCGTCCTGCGATTCCTCGCCCAGCCGGCTGCGCCAGAAATCCTGGTACAGCACCTCCAGCAGATCGGGCCGCCGCGCCAGGATGGCGTTGTGCACGGCGGCGGTGCTGGCGATCTTGCTGACGCCGCCGGCGCGCGCCTGGCGCACGCAGAGCAACGCCACCACGCCGGTGCGGTCGGTGTGGAAGCGCAGCTGGCCGTTGGACAGGGTGCGGGCGTAGGACGACAGGAACGGCTTGCCGTCGCCCTTGCGTCCATCGGCGTTTTCGATCTGGCCGTATTTCCTGCCGAGATCGGCGCCGCCGGCGCTGGCGGCGGCCTCGTCGCGGATGGCGCGCATCAATTCGCCGCTGCGGTTCTGGAACACCGGCTTGCCGAAATGGCTGCCCAGGCCGAAATAGATCTGGCGCAGCTCGTCCTCGCCGTAGCTTCCGACCGGCAGGCCGGAGAGCTTCATCATGCCCGAGCCGGTCTCCAGTTCGGCGCGCACTTCCCTCACCAGCGGCCCGATCGAGGGCAGCGGGAAATCGGCGGCGGTCAGCGCCGACCAGGCCAGGCCGCGGCGTTTGACCTGCTGCAGCGCCTGGTCGATCTCGGCGATCGCCGGCGCCGGCAGGCGGCGCTGCCAGCGGCTGGAATAGGCCATGTCGCTGCCCTGCCAGACATCGGGACCGGTCAGGGGTTGTCGTGCGGTCGAAGTCATGGCCGCAGCATAGCCAGCGCAGGGTGGCGTGTCCTTCCTGCTGCGCTGCAAACGCGGCGGTTGCGGCATGGCTGACATGAAGCGGCGGAAGATGCGCGCCGCCGCGGCCACCGGTAGATTGGCGCTTTACTGCGGACCACGCCCCTCATGACCCCTGCGACCAGCCCCGTTGCCGCCGCCAATGCCACCGGCAATTTCCGCCACGACGCCAAGGTCATCGGCCTGATCGGCAGCGCCCATTTCGTCAGCCACTATTACATCCTGCTGCTGCCGCCGGTCATGGTGCTGATGAAGGACTATTTCGGCGTCGACTACACCACGCTGGGCCTGGCCATCACGGTGTTCAACGTGGTCTCGGCCTGCCTGCAGGCGCCGGCCGGCTTCGTGATCGATCGCTTCGGCCCGCGCCTGATGCTGACCGGCGGGCTGCTGCTGGGCGCGGCGGCCATCCTGCTGGCGGCGCTGGTGCCCAGCTACTGGGTGCTCGTGGTGGCGTTCGGCCTGCTGGGCCTGGCCAACACCGTCTACCACCCGGCCGACTACGCCATCCTCTCGCACAGCATCGCCGGCAAGCGCATCGGCCGCGCCTTCTCGATCCACACCTTCTGCGGCTATATCGGCAGCGCCGCGGCCCCGGCCGGCGTCGGCATCTCGGCGCTGCTGTTCGGCTGGCGCGGCGCGTTCATCGCCGCTTCGATCCTGGGCGTGGCGGTGGCCGCCACCCTGCTGCTGTGGGGCGGGATCCTGTCGCGCCCGGCCAAGGAGGCGGTCGAGCCGCGCCTGGCCGAGGAAGCCAGGCAGGAGGCCAAGCCGCCGGCGACGCGCGAGGGCTGGAAGCTGCTGTTCTCCGCGCCGATCCTGCGCAACCTGTTCTTCTTCGTGCTGCTGGCGCTCTCCAACGGCGGCGTGCAGACCTACTCGATCGTGGTGCTGGGCGCGCTGCACGGCACCAGCAACGACGTCGCCAGCATCGCCTTGACCGGTTTCCTGCTGATGAGCGCGGTGGGCGTGCTGGTGGGCGGCATCATCGCCGACCGCACCCGCTACCACGAGCGCGTGGCGGCGACCTGCTTCGTCGTCACCGGCAGCGTGGTGGCGCTGATCTGCTGGGTCGATCTGGGGGCGGCGCTGCTGGTGCTGGCGATGGCGACCGGCGGCCTGCTCAACGGCGTGATCCAGCCCTCGCGCGACATGATCGTGCGCTCGGTGACGCCGCCGGGCTCGTTCGGCAAGGTGTTCGGGTTCGTCTCGACCGGCTTCAATATCGGCGGCGTGGTCACGCCGCTGCTCTACGGCGCCATGATCGATGCCGGCCACCCCGACTGGGTGTTCATCGGCGTGATCGTGGCCATCGTGCTGTCGCTGGCCACCGTCATCACCCGCAAGCGGCCCGAGCAGCCGTTCCACGCCGCGGCCCAGGCGGCGGAGTAGTAGGTCGTCACCCCGGAAACGCGCAGCGTTGTCCGGGGCTCATGTCGATCCAAGCGACGGCCTTCATTTGTCGAGAAATGGCCCCCGGCTCGCGCCGTCATGAGAATGACGGCTTGGCCGGGTGACGATTTTTTCGATCCCGGCCATACTATGAGCCAGCGGCCGCCAGAGCCGCAGCCCTGGGGAGGACGCCGCGTGAGCAACAAATATCGTTTGCTGCTGCCCGACAATTTTTCCGAGGCGGGCTGGGCGGTGATCCGCGCCCGCAGCGACGTCGAGGCGGAGAGCTTCCCCGGCAACATCGCCCCGGCCGAACTGCACAGGCGCCTGCCCGGCGTGCACGGCATCGCGCTGGGCGCCACGCCGTTCCGCGCGCCCGAGCTGGCGGCGGCGCCGCAGATCAAGGCCGTGGCGCGGATCGGCGTGGGCTACGACGCGGTCGACACCGTGGCGCTGTCGGCCAAGGGCATTCCGCTGCTGACCACCGACATCGCCAACTCGCCCTCGGTGGCGGAGCAGGCGCTGTTCTTCATGCTGGCATTGGCCAAGCGCTGGCGCGTGCTGCACGAGCTGGTGGTCGAGGGCCGTTGGGCCGGGCGCAACGAGGTGCTGCCCGGCGACCTGCTGGGCAAGACGGTGCTGGTGATCGGCATGGGCCGCATCGGCAGCCGCACCGTCAAGCGCTGCCTGGCGATGGAAATGACCGTGCTGGTCTACGATCCCTATTTGCCGGCCGACGCCCTCACGAAGGCCGGCGCCACCCCGGTTAGCGACCTCGACGCCGCCGTGCGCGAGGCCGATTTCGTCACCATCCATTGCCCCAAGACCCAGGAGACGGTGAAGCTGTTCGACGCGCGACGCATCGGCCTGATGAAGAAGACGGCGTTCCTGATCAACACCGCGCGCGGCGGCATCGTCGACGAGGCCGCCCTTTACGATGCGCTGACCGCGGGCCGCCTGGCCGGCGCCGGCATCGACGTGTTCGAGACCGAGCCGGCCACCGCCGACAACAAGCTGTTCGCGCTGCCCAACGTCATCGTCGCGCCGCATGTCGCCGGCGTCACGGTCGAGGCCTTCGATCGCATGTGCGTGCGCGCCGCGCGCAACCTCCTGAGCGTGTTCGACGGGCAGCCCGAGGCGCTCTATGTGGTGAACAAGGATGTGATGGAATCTTAGGCGAGAGCCGGCGCTCGCACCCCCACACTCTCGCCCGCCGCGCAGATCGCCTTCCAGGTGTCGTCCTGCAACGGTACGCCGTTCCTGGTGCGGTCGGCGCGGTTGCGGGCTTCGGTCTCGCCTGGGATCAGCACCTCACCGCACGCGGTTGCGGGCTTGGCGCTCTTGAAGAACGCGATGTAGCGGCGCGCCTCCTCGGCATAGGCGTGGTCTGAGCCGAAGAACTGCGGCGACATGTAGATCGACAGCATGCCGTTGGCCAGTTGCCGCTCGCCCGGCCCGCAGGTGCCCGAGCCGGTCAGCGCGCCGCCCAATATCTCGCACATAAAGGCAAGGCCTGAGCCCTTGTGCTCACCGAACGCCCTGATCGCACCCTTGCCCTTCTTCGAGTCGCGCGCGCTGCCGACGATCGGGCCGTACAAGGTCGCGGGATCGCCGCTCATCTGCCCGTCCGGCGTGATCATGGCGTTGTCCGGCACCTTCTTGCCGCCGTTCGAAGCGACGAGGACTTTGCCCTCGGCCACCAGCGCGGTGGCGAAATCCAGGATCAGCGGTTGTTGGTTGTTGGGCATCGGCACGCCGACGCAGAACGGCGCGGTCGAGATACGCCGCTCCACCCCGCCGAACGGCGCCACCAGCAGGCTGCCGGCGACGTTGACGAAATGGATCGAGACGAGGCCGGCGGCCGCCGCCATCTCGGCCCAGTCGCCGGCCCGGCCCAGATGGCCCGAATGGCGCAGCGCGATAACCGCCACGCCTTCCTTCTTGGCCTTGTCGATGCCGAGCTGCACCGCCTGCGGCGTCACGGTCTGGCCGAAGCCGTATTTGCCGTCGACCACCGCCAGCACCGGCGTGTCGATCACCCTGTCGATGGTCTGGTCGGCCAGCACGGTGCCGGCCTTCAGCGCCTCGACATAGCGCGGCACGCGGATCACGCCGTGGCTGTCGTGCCCCACCAGATTGGCCTGGGTCAAGTAATGGGCGATGCGTTTGCCCTCTGCGGGCGAGCAGCCGGCCCGGGTGAAGATCTCGGCAACGAAGGACTGGAGCTGCTCGACTTGGATGGTCTTCACCTGGGCCTCTTGCGCTGGGGGGTGGACGGTCAGGCGCCTGCGGCTGCCGTCTGCGCCTGCTGGACCTGCTGCTGGCGCTGGGTCAGCGCCGCGACATAGCCGCGATTATGCGCCGGGCTGATCAGCACCTCGTTCAGCACCACGGTCCTGGGCATGTGGGTGATGAACAGCACCAGCGCCGCCATGTCCTCGGGCTGGATCATGCGCGCCTTCTGCTCGGCGCTGACCGGCACCGGGCGCTTGTCCATGATCGGCGTCGCCACCTCGGCCGGGCACAGGCAGCAGGAGCGGATGCCGTTGAGGCATTCCTGCTGGTTGATGCTCTCGCTCATCGCCATCATGCCGTGCTTGGCGGCGCTGTAGGCGGCGCCCGACACCAGCGACACGTAGCGGCCGGCCCAGGACGCGGTGTGGATCAGCAGGCCTTCCTTCTGCGCCCGCATGATCGGCAGCGCGGCGATGCAGCAATAGAAGGCGCTGTGCAGGTTGCCGGCCAGGGTCTGGTCGACGCCCTCGGGCGTCAGGCCGTCCCAGTTGCGCATGGCGACGTTCATGCCGGCGTTGTTGAACAATATGTCGAGCCGGCCGAGATTGGCCTTGATGCGGTCGGCGATGGCCTGCACCGCCTGGGCGTCGGACAGGTCGCCCGGCTCGACGATCGCCTTGCCGCCGCCCATGCCGCCGCTGGTCGCCTTGGCGATCTCCGCCGCCACGTCGTCGAGCGGCTGCTGGCGCCGCCCGGTCAGCACCACCGTGGCGCCGTCCAGCGCCAGCGCGATCGCCGAGGCCCGGCCGATGCCGGTGCCGGCGCCGGTCACCCATGCGACCTTGCCTTGCAATTTACTCATGATCTCTCCGCCTGATGGAATGCGCGGGGCGACACGCCCGCCGCGACACGATAGTCGAAAACCCTAGATCACGCGATTGGTAGAGCGCGTCATATGACGCGGCCGCTTTCGCTATCGATCAGGTGCATGCGTTCCATGTCGGCGGCAAGTTTCATCGGCGCGCCGGCCTGGGCGGGCGCGTTGGGGTGGACGCGGGCGCACACCTCCGCGCCGTTGATCGAGCAATAGACCAGGGTCTCCATGCCCAGCGGCTCGACCACGTCGACCGGCATGTCGAAAGCCACCATGCCCGGCTCCATATGTGCCCGGGCATCGATCAGGTGCTCCGGCCGCAGGCCCAGCAGCAAATCCTTGTCGAGATAGGGCTGGTAGGCGGCGCTGCGGCTGGTCGGGACCGGCAGCGACACGGTCGAATTGATCTGCACGCGCAGCGCGCCGGCGGCCTGCTCCAGCCGGCAGGGGATGAAGTTCATCGCCGGCGAGCCGATGAAGCCGGCGACGAATCGCGTGGCCGGGTTGTGGTAGAGGTCGTTGGGCGCGCCGACCTGCTCGATGCGGCCCTGGTTCATCACCACCACGCGGTCGGCCAGGGTCATGGCCTCGACCTGGTCGTGGGTGACGTAGATCGTCGTGGTGCGCACCTTCTGGTGCACCTTCTTGATCTCGGTGCGCATTTGCACGCGCAGCTTGGCGTCGAGGTTGGAGAGCGGCTCGTCGAACAGGAACACCTTGGGATCGCGCACGATGGCGCGGCCCATGGCGACGCGCTGGCGCTGGCCGCCGGACAACTGCTTGGGCTTGCGGTCGAGCAGCTCGGTGATGTCGAGGATGCGGGCCGCCATCTCGACCTGGCGGCGGATCGCGTCCTTGGGCACCTTCTTCAGGCGCAGGCCGAACGACATGTTCTCGAACACGCTCATATGGGGATAGAGCGCGTAGTTCTGGAACACCATGGCGATGTCGCGATCCTTGGGCGGCACGTCGTTGACGACATGGCCGTCGATGGCGATCTCGCCGTCGCTGATCTCCTCCAGCCCGGCGATCATGCGCAAGGTGGTGCTCTTGCCGCAGCCCGACGGGCCGACCAGCACCACGAACTCCTTGTCGGCGATGTCGAGGTCGATGCCGCGCACCGCCAGCGTGTCGTCGTATTTCTTGACCACTTTGCGCAGGGTTACTTGTGCCATGACGCTCGACCTCAGCCCTTGGTGGCGCCGGCAGTCAGGCCGGCGATGTAGTAGTCCATCAGGAAGGCGTAGATGATCAGCGGCGGCGCCGCGCCCAGCAGCGCGCCGGTCATGATCTGGCCCCAGTTGAACACGTCGCCCTTGATCAACGTGGTGACGATGCCGACCGGCAGCACTAGCTGGTCCGCCGTGGTGGTGAAGGCCAGCGGATAGAGGAACTGCGACCACGACACGGTGAAGGCGAAGATGGTGGCGGCGATGATGCCGGGCAGCGCCACCGGGATGAAGATCTTGGTCAGGGTCTGGATCCAGCCGGCGCCGTCGATCAGCGCCGCCTCGTCCAGCTCCTTGGGGATGGAGGCGAAATAGCCGATCATGATCCAGGTGCAGAACGGCACGGTCAGGGTGGGGTAGATCAGGATCAGCACCCACCAGTGATTGATGAATTCGATGCCGGTCAGGTCGTGCAGCCAGGCGAAGAACTTGAACAGCGGGATGAACAGCAGGCTGTCGGGGATCAGGTAGGTCAGGAAGATGCCGGCGGCCAGCGCCGTCGAGCCCCAGAACCGCATGCGCGCCAGCGCGAAGGCGGCCGGGATCGACACCAGCATGGTGACCGCCACCACGCAGATCGACACCAGCGCCGAGTTGCGGAAGAACGTCAGGTAGGTGCTCGAACCCAGCAGCTCGGCGTAGTTCGACAGGGTGGGAGCGGCGACGAACCACGGGTTCCTGGCCGCCGAGATCTCCGCGCTGCCCTTCAGCGAGGTGATCAGCATGTAGATCGGCGGCATCAGAAAGAAGATGGCGAACAGCACCAGGAAGAAATACGACCAGTACAGCACGCGCTTGCGGCTCTTGCGCACGCTGCCGTAGCGGATCTGCCGGCTGGGGCCGCCGGCATCGGGCACGCCCCCCTTGTTCAGGGTATCGGCGGCGGTGGCGGTCATGCTTCGGTCCCCCGCTTGGTGATGTCGCGCAGGATGAAGATGGCGGCGACCGCCAGGATCGGGAACATGAACAGCGAGATGCTGGCGCCCAGCGGGATGTCGTGGCTCTCGATGCCGATCTTGAAGGCCCAAGTGGCGAACAGGTGGGTCTGGTCGATCGGGCCGCCGGCGGTGAGGATGCGCACGATGTCGAAATTGGCGAAGGTGACGATCAGCGAGAACAGCACCGTGATGGCGATGATGTTGCGCATCATCGGCAGGGTGACGTACCACAGCTTCTGCCACCAGTTGGCGCCGTCGATCGAGGCCGCCTCGTAGAGCTGCTCGGGCACCGATTTCAGCGCCGCCAGATACATGATCAGGAAGAACGGCGCGCCGTACCAGACATTGACCAGGATCACCGAGAACCGGGCCCAGAACTTGTCGCCCAGCCAGTTGACGCCGTCCATGCCGAACTGGGCGAAGATCCAGTTGATGGCGCTGTAGGACGGATCGAACAGCCACAGCCAGGCCAGCGTGCTCATGGCCGGCGGGATCACCCAGGGCACCAGCAGCATGCCGCGCCACTTGCGCTGGCCCTTGGCCGGGATGTTGTGCACGAAATGCGCCACGAACAGCCCGATCAGCGCCTTGAACACCACCGCGCTGACGGCGAACACCACCGATTGCCACACCACCATCCAGAAGGTGTCGCGCTTGAACAGGAACAGGAAATTGTCGAAGCCGACGAACCGCTCCATCGACTTGTTGAGGGTCGCCAGGTGGATGGCGTAGCCCGCCGGGTAGACCACCATGATGCCGATCACCAGGATCAGCGGCAGGGTCATGAGGAAGGCGATGCTCGACTTGCGACGCATCAGCTTGTGCAGGCTCGACCGCTTGGCGCCGGCGGCGAGACGGTTGGGCGGGGCTACGGCATCGACCATGGCTGACGCTCCGGGAGACGGGGGAACCGGCCGTTCGGGGAAGAAGGGATGGGCGAAGGCAGGCAGCGCCCGCCCATCCCGCGACGTCAGCCGCTTCAGGTGCGCGTGAAGCCCTCCAGCTCGCCCTCGGCCCAGGCCAGGGTGGTCTCCAGCTTCTCGCCCTGGTTATGGCGCACGATCATCTTGGTGTGGATCGCTTGGGCGTAGATCTGGGCCGCGATCTTGGGCGGCGCCGGCGAGGCGGCGATCGACAGGGTCTGATGATTGTACGGGTTGGGGTAATGGAACAGCGTGCCCTTGGGCGGCCCTTCGTTGGCCCAGGTCGGCAGGGTGGTGAGCTTCTCGAACGACGGCAGGTCGTAGCCGGCCGAGGCCGCCACCAGTTGCGCCACCGAGTCGGGCTGCGTCAGGAACATGATCAAGCTCTTGGCCGCGGCCTTGTTCTTGCCGAAGTTCCACACCGTCAGGAAGTAGGGCAGGAAGGGCGAATAGCGGCCCTTGGGGCCGGCCGGCATGCCGTGCGTCCAGCACTGCTCGGCGATCTGCGGCGCGTCGCGCTTGGCCACCGCCCAGGCGCTGGGCGGGTTCATGATCATGGCGCCTTTGCCCGAGACCAGCCATTTGTTGTTGGAGGCATCGTCCCAGGCCGGCGCGTCGGGCGGCAGGAAGCCCGACAGCTTCTTGTAGAACTCCAGCGTCTGGCGCACCGCGTCCGATTTGACCGTGATGTTGCCCTTGGCGTCGACCAGGTCGGCGCCGAAGGACTGGAAGATGGCGCCGGCGGTGTCGACCGAATCGGTGGTCTGGCCCAGCCCGATGCCGATCGGGAAGCCGGCCTTGTGCACCGCCTCGGCCGCCTTCAGGAAAACGTCCATGGTCCAGCCATCGGCCTTGGGCGGGGCGCCGGCCGGATACATGGCCTGCACGTCGATCCCGGCATGCTGCTTCATCAGGTCGATGCGCGAGCAGGGACCCTTGATCTGGCTGCCGCAGGTGGCGGGCACCGCGTACCAGGAGCCGCCCTGATGGCCGAGATATTCGACGGTGCCGTTGACCTTGCCGTTGAGCTTGATCAGCTCGGCCATGACGTCGTCCATCGGCTCGAGCTGCTTGGCGTTGTCGACCGGCCACCAGGTCGGCATGGCCAGGATGTCGTGGCCGGCCTTGGCCTGGGCCTCGGCGGCGATGGTGATCAGGTTCTTGTTGCCTTGGGAGGTGATGTAGTCGCACTGCACCTCGACCTTTTCCTTGGCGCCCCATTCGTTGCACAGCTTGGTCAGCGTGTCGTTGGCGCCGGGCACCCAGTGGTCCCAGAAGCCCATGGTCAGCTTGCCGGCGGCATGGGCGCCGCGCACGAACGGCATCGATGTGAAGGCGGCAGCGGCGGCGACGCCGACGGTGCCCTGCATGAACCTGCGACGGCTTACGCTCCTCTTCGACATTGCGTTTTCCTCCTGTTGGTCGCCCGCCAGCCGGTGGATGGCGGGCGTTATGGATCTACTCGGGGGTACGCGGTTCGCGGCATTCGCCGCCGGTCGGGGCGGAACTTGTCCGACAACTTTGCTGGTCCCGATTGAATGACGACTTTCCCTCGCGAGTCCAATGAATCCGTTGCCGCAGCGCACAACGATGCGTGGAGCGGCGCTTGGGAATACCCGTCTATAGGGCAGGAATGTTGACAGTGGCGGGAGCCGGTCCGATGCTCGCGACCACATCATCAGCAAATGGGGGATCGCCTTGCGCGAAAGCAATGTCCGCAACGTCTGGAAACGCGGCGGCGCCGTGGTCAACGGCTGGCTCGGCATTCCAAGCGGCGTGTCGGCCGAGAACATGGCCCAGGCGGGGTGGGACTCGCTGACCATCGACATGCAGCACGGCCATGTCGGCTACCAGGCCGCCGTCGAGATGCTGCAGGCCATCTCGACCACGCCGGTGACGCCGCTGGCGCGCGTGCCGTGGCTGGAGCAGGCCATGATCATGAAGCTGCTCGATGCCGGCGCCTACGGGCTGATCTGTCCGATGATCAACACGCGCGAGGAATGCGAGGCCTTCGTCGGCGCCTGCCGCTACGCGCCCAAGGGCTATCGCAGCTTCGGGCCGATGCGCGCCACCTGGTACGGCGGGCCCGACTATGCGCAGAAAGCCAACGACACGGTGGTGGCGCTGGCGATGATCGAGACCAAGAAGGCGCTCGACAATCTCGACGACATCATGGGCGTGAAGAATCTCGACGGCATCTATATCGGGCCAGCCGATCTCGGCCTGTCGCTGGGCGGCGAGCCGCGCGGCGACCAGACCGATCCCAAGGTGGTGGCGGCGATCAAGAAGATCCTGGCGGCGGCCAAGAAGCACAAGCTGCGCGCCGGCATCCATTGCTCCTCGCCCGAATACGCCCTGAAGATGATCTCCTGGGGCTTCGAGTTCGTCACCGTCCTCAACGACAGCGCCCTGCTGATGAACAACGCCAAAGCCACGGTGGCGACGATGCGGGCCGGCGGCAAGGGCGACGCCGCGAAAAAGCCGGCCAAGGCCGCGGCGAAGGGCGGGTCGAGTCCGTATTAGCTTTAACCTCTCCCCGGTCTAAACAAAGCGGGCGAGGGGAAGGGTTCAGCGAATCGCGTCCGCCCTAGTGGATTTCATCCGATTGCGCGATGGCGTCGCGCAGCTTGGCGAAGTCGAAGCCTTTCTTCTTGGCCGCGCCGATGATCACGGCCTCGCGCTTGGCCAGCAGGTCGACGGTCGCCGCGATCTTCGGCACCAGCGCCTGCGGAATGACGACGGCGCCGTGGCGATCGGCGTGCACCAGATCGCCGTCGTTCACCGCCATGCCGGCAACCGTGATCGGCACGCCGACATCGACGATATGCACCCAGGCATGCGAGGGCATCACGCTGCCGGACAGCATCTGGAAGCCGGTGGCGTTCATCGGGATGTCGCGGATCGAACCGTTGGTGATCACGCCCAGCGCCCCCAGGCCGCGATGGATATGCGAGTTGACCTCGCCCCAGAACGAACCGAAGCCGGCGCGCGCGCCGTCCAGATCCTGCAGCAGCACGATCGACGGCTTGGGACCGCTATCGACGTACTGATACCATTTCAGCCGCAGCTTCTTCATGGCGTCGGGCGACAGGTGACCGGGCTGGGTGGCGCGGATCGTGCCGGTGCGGGCATAGCCGACGATCGGCGGCAGGTCGGGGTAGATGCATTCCAGCTCCTCGGTGGTGAAGCCATGGCCGCGCCGCTCCGGCGCCAGCACCTCCATCACGTTGCACATGGTGGGCGTGTCGAACTTCGTCAGCGCTTTCAATGCGGTCGCATCGAGCGGTTTGCTGCGAGCCATGTATCTCCCCCTGTCCTGGTTGTTCCACCGGCGGTGGTTGGCGCGATCTTGCGGCAGCCGGTCAGGCGCGACAAGGCGGCACGGAACCGGCTACCGCAGCGGGCCGTTTGCCTTGGGTCCGAGCCCCGAGGCTTTGCATGCGAATTTTCCTGCCGTTGCTGGCCGTGTTGGCGGCGGCGCTGGTCGGCTGCACGCACCGGCCGCCCACCGCCGTGCCGGAGAGCGCCAGCGACCACTATCGCGGGTCGCTCAACAACGGAACCCCGCTGGTCAGTCTGGTGCGCGATCGTCATATCGCCCCGCTCGATCCGGATGCCCGGACCTCGCTGCTGGACCAGGCCATGGCCGCGCTGGGCAAGAGCGACCCGGGCGGCAAATGGCGCGGCATCACCTACGATCTCAACAAGACCAATGCCCTGCCGCGCGACTGGCTGGTGCAGACGCCCCTGGTCTGGGGCCAGCCGGCCGCGATCGTCGGTCCCGGCGGCGCCATTTCGCTGGTCGAGCGCATCGGCCGGCTGATCGCCACGGCGCGTCAGTCGGTCGACATCGCCGCATTGCAGCCGGCGCCGGACGGCGCCTTCCTGCGCGCCATCCATGACGGGTTGCAAACCTTGGCGCGCAGCGGCCGGCCCGTCACCGTGCGCATCCTGGTGGGCCAGTATCCGCCATCCGATATCGACACGGCCAAGCTGCTGGCGGCGCTGGGCGATGCGCTGCAGGCGCCGCGCTCGCGGCTGGCGCTCTATGTCGGCGCCATGCGCTCCTGCAGCGGCGGCGGCAAATGCGACAGCTTCTCCTGGAACCACGCCAAGATCGTGGCCGTCGACGGCCGCACCGCTCTGGTCGGCGGGCACAACATGTACGACGGCGACTATCTGCAGGCCGATCCCGTGTTCGACCTGTCGATGCAGATCGACGGCCCGGCGGCCGCATCGGCCATGCGCTTTGCCGATGCGATGTGGAGCTTCGTATGCGCCAATCTCGGCAAGCTGTCGACCGTGGCCGTGAGCAGCCTGCTGCCGGGCAGCGACAAGCCCGGTCGCGACTGCAAGGCGAGCCTGGCGCCGTCCCGGGTTGCGCCCGGCGGCGGGGGCGTGCCGGTCCTGGCGGTGGGTCGATTGGCATCGGGGATCACTACCGACTTCGCCAATCAGAGCGACCTGGCGCGCGATCTCATGCTCGGGGCGGCGCGGCGCAGCCTGCGCATCGTGCAGCAGGATATCGGCTTCACCATGGGGCGCGCCGACACGCTCTATCCCGAAAGCACCCTGGAAAAGATCGCCGACTTCCTGCTGCTGGATCGCGGCGAGGTCTATCTGGTGGTGTCGAGCCTCGACTCCGTGGGCGGCGAGGGCGACAGCTACAGCAACGGCGTCTCCCTGCAAGCATTGGCGCAGAAGATCTATGCCGTGGTGCAGAAGCGCTCGCAACTCGATCGCGATACGGTGACCGACATGCTGTGCCGCCGTCTGCACCTGGCGCCGATCCGCTTCGGGCCCGACGCCAAATGGCAGGACGGCAAGCCGATCGCCAACCACGCCAAGTTCTGGATGGTGGACGACCGCTATTTCTACATCGGCTCGGACAATCTCTATCCGGTCGATCTGCAGGAATTCGGTTTCATCGTCGACGATCGCGCCGCCGCCGCTCGCCTGGTGAAGGAATACTGGGACCCGCTATGGCGCTGGTCCCGTCGCGCCGCCGTGTCCGGGGCCGACGCGTCCAACTGCATCCTGCGCGATCCGCCGCCGCGTCCGCCGCACTGACATTCGCCGATGGCAGGCGCATAATTGCCAGCGGCGCCGGCTGGCGCGGCGGCACGGAACCTCGCAGGGCGGCCGTGCGTTCCAGCCGCATCGGCGCGGAACGGCGACTCCGGCTCGCGAAACCGGCAAACGGCAATCGAGGCTGGCCATGGACAATCCCTTCATCGCCCTGCGCCGCGCCCTGATCTCGCGGCCCGTGTTCAACGCCATCGGCAAGGCGCTGCCGCGCATCTCCGACACCGAACGCGAAGCCATCGAGGCTGGCACCGTGTGGTGGGACCGCGCGCTGTTCTCGGGCAACCCCGACTGGACCATGCTGCGCGACTATCCGCCGGCCAAATTGACGGCCGAAGAGCAGGCATTCCTCGACGGCCCGGTCGAGGAGCTGTGCCGCATGGTCGACGACTGGACCATCAACCACACTTTGCACGATCTGCCGCCGCAGGCTTGGGCCTTCCTGCGCGAGCGCGGCTTCTTCGGCATGATCATTCCGAAGCAATATGGCGGGCTGGGCTTCTCGGCCTTCGCCCATTCCAGCGTGGTGATGAAGCTGTCGACCCGCAGCCTGGTGGCGGCGGTGACGGCGATGGTGCCCAACTCGCTGGGCCCGGCCGAGCTGCTGCTGCAATTCGGCACCGACGCGCAACGCGACTACTACCTGCCGCGCCTGGCCAGAGGCGAGGAGATTCCCTGCTTCGCCCTGACCTCGCCGCGCGCCGGCTCCGACGCCGCCTCGATGATCGACCACGGCGTGGTGTGCCGCGGCACCTGGGAAGGCAAGGAGACGCTGGGCATGCGCGTCACCTGGTCCAAGCGCTATATCACCCTGGCACCGATCGCCACCGTGCTGGGTCTGGCCATCAAGCTGTTCGATCCCGACGGGCTGCTGGGCGAGAAGAAAGATCTCGGCATCACCGTGGTGCTGGTGCCGACCAAAACCCCGGGCGTGAAGATCGGCCGGCGCCACTGGCCGGCCATGCAGAGCTTCCAGAACGGCCCCAATCACGGCGACGACGTGTTCATGCCGCTGGACTGGATCATCGGCGGACCCAGGATGGTGGGCGAGGGCTGGCGCATGCTGATGACGGCGCTGGCCGCCGGCCGCTCGATCTCGCTGCCCTCGCTGTCGACCGGCGGCAGCAAATTCGCAGCCCGCGTCAGCGGCGCCTATGCCCGCATCCGCGAGCAGTTCGGCGTGCCGGTGGGCCGGTTCGAGGGTGTGCAGGAGCCGATGGCGCGCCTCGCCGCCACCGCCTATCTGCTGGACGCGGCGCGTCGGGTGACGTGCAGCGCCATCGATGGCGGCGAGAAGCCGGCGGTGATCGGCGCCATCATGAAATACCACGCCACCGAGCGGCTGCGCCGGGCGTTCAACGACGCCATGGACATCCATGGCGGCAAGGGCATCTGCGACGGCCCGTCCAACTACCTGGCGCAGACCTATTATTCGCTGCCCGTCAGCATCACGGTCGAGGGCGCCAACATCCTGACCCGCTCGCTGATCATCTTCGGCCAGGGCGCGATCCGCTGCCATCCCTGGCTGCTCAAGGAGATGAATGCCGCGGCCGACCCCGACCGCGTCAAGGGCCTGCGCGATTTCGACCGCGCCTTCTTCGGCCATCTCGGCCACCATCTGGCGACGTGGTGGCGGGCCTGGCACCGCAACCTGCTGGGCGGCGCCACCGCGCCGGCGCCCGGCGCGCCGGAACTGGCGGCCTATTGTCGCGAGATCGGCCGGGCCAGCGCCTCCTTTGCGCTGGTCACCGAGATCGCGCTGATCGTCCTGCAGGGCGCCTTGAAGCGCAAGGAGATGCTGTCGGCGCGGCTGGGCGACGTGCTGGCCGGCATGTATCTGGTCACCTGCGCCTTCAAGTGCTGGGAGGAGGACGGCCGGCCGGCGGCCGACCTGCCGGTGCTGCGCTACGCCATCGAGCGCGAATTGCTGACCGTCCAGCAGCGCCTGGACGAAACGCTGCGCAACTTTCCCGGCGGTTTCTGGCGCTTGGTGCTGCGCCGGGTGATCTTCCCCTGGGGTCGCTGGCGCAAGCCGCCCGACGATGCGCTGGTCCGCCAGGCGGCCGAATTCCTGATGCAGCCGGGCGAGGCGCGCGACCGGCTGACCTGCGGCATCTTCCTGGCCCAGGGCTTCGCCGCGCCGGTCTCCGAGCTCGACCGCGCGCTGCAGATGGCGGTCGACAGCGAAGAGGCGGAGAAGCGGTTGCGTCACGCCGGGCTGCAGCACGATCTGGCGGCGGCAGTGGCGCAGACCGTCATCAGCGCGGAAGAACGCCAGGCCATCGAGGACAAGCGCCGGCTGGTGCTGCGGCTGATCCAGGTCGACGATTTCGATCCCGAGGCGCTGACCGGCCGGCACAAGGACATCACCGACACCGGCGGCGCGCTGCAGCCGCGCGTGGTCGCGGGGAGCTGACGCCTCGCCGCTTCAGCCGAGTTTGCGGCGCCTGAGCGAGGCGGCGCCCAGCCAGAACACCTCGCCTTCGCTCTCCGCCGTGTTCAGCCAGTGGAAATCCAGCGACGGATAGGCCTCGACCAGCAGATCGCGGCCGCGGCCGATCTCGCACAGCAGCCCGCCCTGCGGCTCCAGGTGCCTGGCGGCGCCGGCCAGGATCCGGCGCACCGCGTCGAGGCCGTCGACGCCCGATTCCAGGGCCATGGTCGGCTCGTGCCGATACTCCGGCGGCAGATTGGCCATACCGTCGGCATCGACATAAGGCGGATTGCTGAGGATCAGGTCGTAGCGACGCTCCGCCACCGGCTCGAACAGATCGCCCCGCAGCAGCTCGATCTGGTCCTGCAGGCCGTACTCGGCGACATTGATGCGCGCCACGTCCAGCGCGTCGGCCGACAGGTCGACGGCATCGACCGTGGCGTCGGGGAAATTCATGGCCGCCAGGATGGCCAGGCAGCCGGAGCCGGTGCACAGGTCGAGCACCCGGCCGACGCTCTGCTCGTCGGCGACCAGACTGTGCTCGGCGCCGGCCACCGCGCCGGATTGCAGCAATTCGCCGATGAAGGAGCGCGGCACGATCACCCGTTCGTCGACATGGAAGCCGACCCCGCCGATATAGGCCTTTTGCAACAGATAGGAGGCCGGCTTGCGGGTGCGGATGCGTGTCTCGATCAGTTGCGCCAGGCGGGCACGCTCCGGCTCGGTCAACCGGGCGTCGAGAAACGGTTCGAGCCGGTCGATCGGCAGATGCAGACCCTCCAGCACCATGAAGGCCGCCTCGTCGAAGGCGTTGGTAGTGCCGTGGCCGTAGGCGAGCCTGGCCTGGGTGAAGCGGCTGGTGGCATAGCGCAGGAAATCGCGCAGCGTGACCAGCTCGGGTGCGGCGGCGGGGGACGGATCTTGCATGGCTAAGCCTAGTCTGCTCGTCGATAACGCGGCAAGATCGATGCCGCATGATGATCGACATGAGCGATTTCGCCCGCCGCCACCTGCCTCGCCAGAATCTGGCGACGGCCGAGACGTTTCCACGCGAGTTGTGGCGGCAGATCGGCGCCGCCGGGCTGTTCCGCATCGGCCTGCCTCAGGCCTTCGGCGGCGATGGCGGCGGCTATCGCGCCATCGCCAGCGCCGAACGGGTCCTGGTGGCTGCGGGCGGATCGCTGGGCTTCGGCATGAGCTGGAGCGGACACCAGTTGATGGCCGGCTTCTTCATCGACGGGTTCGCCAGCCCCGCGCAGAAGCAGATGCTGCTGCCTGGCCTGGCGGCCGGAACGCTGACCCTGGCGGTCGGCGTTTCGGAGCCCGGCGTGGGGGCCCATCCCAAGCTGCTGACCACCACCGTGCGGCGCGAGGGCGACGGTTTCCTGATCGACGGCGAGAAATTCTACGTTACCAACGGGCCGATCGCCGACTGGTTCGTGGTGCTGGCCATCACCGCGCTAGAGGCGGGCCGCAAACGCTATTCGGCGCTGCTGGTGCCGCGCGACGCGCCGGGCCTGCGGGTCGAGCCGATGCCGTCGCTCAAGGCGCTGCGACCCTCGCCGCACGCGGCGCTCAAACTGCACGCCTGCCGCGTGCCGGCGGAGAATCTTCTTGGCGCCGCCGACACCGCCTATGAGACCATGGCGTTGCCGTTCCGCGACGTCGAGGATGCGGTGGGCACGGCGGGCCTGGCCGGCGCGCTGCGCTTCGCCGCCGGGCAACTGGCGTCAGGCGCCCCGCGGAGCGAGGAAGCCGATGCCGCCTTCGGCGAACTGGCCGGGCTGCTCGACGTGCTCGACCAGGCCTCCGACGCCTGCGTCGCCAGAATGAACCTGGACAACGCCGCCTTGCTGGTCGGCTTCCGCAGCCTGGCGGGACAGATCGCCGCCCGGCTGAAAGGCCTGCGCTACACGGTGGCCGCGCCGCCGCTGTTCGATACGGTGATGGCCGATATCGACATGTCGCTGGGCATCGCCCGCCAGCCGCGCACCGTCAAGCAGGCCAGGCTGGGCGCCAAATTCATGGCCGAGTGCGTCGCCGGAAAATGAAGCGCCTGCTGATCGTGGCCCATGCGCCGTCGGCCAACACGGCCGCCCTGCGCGATGCGGTGCTGGAAGGCGCGCGAATGGCGGCCGGGGATGTCGAGACCGTGGCGCGCACCCCGTTCGAGGCCGGGCCGGACGATGTGAGGGCGGCGCAGGCGCTGGTCCTGGGCACCACCGAGAACCTCGGGTACATGAGTGGCGCGCTGAAGGATTTCTTCGACCGCATCTACTATCCTTGCCTGGAGCACACCCAAGGCCTGCCCTACGCGCTCTATATCCGCGCCGGCCACGACGGCACCGGCACGCGGCGCGGCGTGGAGACCATCGTCACCGGCCTGCGCTGGCGCGCCGTGCGCGAGCCCTTGATCTGCCGGGGCGACTACCGGGCCGAATTCGTCGAGCAATGCCGCGAGCTGGGCGGCCTGGTGGCGGCGGGGCTGGAGGCGGGAATTTTCTAGAGCGGATTCACAGTTCTTGATGGAATTGCCAACGATTCCATCAAGAACGGATTTGCCCTAGCGGTGCTGCGGGGCCAGATGCTCGGGCTTGACCACCCGCACCTTGGCGACGGTCAAGGTCAGCGCCAGCTCGAGCGCCGCATCGAGCCTGTCGTCGTAGGCGCCGGTGCGGGTCTCGCGGCAGAAAGTGTCGAGCAGTTCGTCGAGCGAGGCGACCTTGCCCAGATAGGCAGCCAGCGCCGCGGCGGCCTGGCGGTCGAGCTCGGGCCCCAGCGCCACCTCGCGCTCGACCACGCCCAGCAGGAAGGCGGAGACCTGGGCGCGAAAGCGAAGCTGCGCGGCCGAGGTGTCGGTGCCGCGTTCGAGAAAGTCGCGCACCGTGGCCAGGATGTTGGCGAAGGAGGGGCGGTCCTGCAGCATGATCAGTCGTAATTCCCGGCGATGGACATCAGCAGGTCGTATTCGATCATGCTGGTGTTGCGGCCGCAGGCGGCAAACACCACCGAGCTGCGGCCGCTGAAGACGTGCGAATAGGCCTGCATCATGTTGTAGATCGCCCAGCGCAGCAGACCGTAGATTTCCCAGTAGCGGATTTCTTCGCGATCGATTGCCGCGCCGCCGCCCAGGCGGTAGGCGGCCATGAAGTCCTCGCGCTGGCCGAAGCCGCCGACCGGCTTGTCGAGTTGGCCGAAGCGCCAGGAGCGGGTGCTGAGCCAGGCGATGTCCTCGGCCGGTGCGCCTATATGGCAGCATTCCCAGTCCAGCACCGCCACCAGCCCGTCGGGTCCGACCAGGAAATTGCCGGTGCGCAGATCGGCATGCAGGAAGGTACGGCCGCGCGGCGGCGGGCGGTGCCGTTCGAGCCAGCGAAACGCCACTTCCAGCGCCGGATGCGGCTCGCGATAGAGATCGAAATAGCGGCGGAAGGCTGCGATCGGATCGCGGCTCTCGATATAGGGCTCGAGGAAATCCACCTCGGCCGGATCGATGGCGTGCAGGCGGGCCAGGAAGCTTGCCAGTTGCCCGGTCAGGTTGCGGCGTGCGGTAGCGAAGGCCGGGTCCTGCAGAATGCGCTTGGGCAGCGTTTCGCCCTGGTTGAATTCGGTGACGAAGCCCTGGCCGATACCGTCGGCCGTGTCGTAATCGAACAGCGGCCGCGGCACCGGCAGGCCGTGCTTCACCGCCACCTGCATGGCGCGGTACTGATGCGCCGCCGGCAGGAACGGGCTCTCCGCCGCCGGCACGGTGACCTGGCGCGATACCAGCCGCCGGCGCGCGCCGGCGCCGTCCACGGCGTCGAACAGCACCGTGCGGTTGGAGCCGCCCACCGTCGGGATCGTCACATTGTCGATCTCGACGGCATCGCCCAGGCGTCGCCGCACCGCGGCGCGCAGCAGGTCAAGCTCGGTGTTCAATGCGGAAAGCCCACCGGCCGGCCGTCCTCGATGCGCTCGATATATTCGCACATGCCGTAGCCGGTCTTGCCGTCCCAGGCGAATTCGGTGAAGCCCTCGGCGACGCGCGATACCAGCACCTGGCCATCGGCCTTGCGCCGGTTGCGCAGCGGCGCCAGCGACAGCACGCGACCTTCGATGACCTCGGCGCGGGTGGCGGTGCGCACGTTGAGGCGCACGCGTTGGGGATCCTGCTCGGCGCTCCAGTCGGTGATCACGTCCATGTCGGTAATGTCTTCGTACCGGCCATCGACCATCAGCACGCCGACACGGCGGGAATGGCCGTCGGGCGTGGCGATCTTCAGCAGCATGAAGCCGCGTCCGTCGCCGAAATTGGCCAGGAACAGCCGATACCAGTAGATCACCTGCCAGTAGCGCGGTCCCCAGGAGTGATCGCGCCAGCCGAAGGCCCGGAGCGGCCAGCGCTGGTCGCCGACCTGCAGCACGCCCGCGACCGCGATGTGCTGGTTGAAGTGGCCCAGCGAGAAGTCGCGCCCGTACATGGTCGGCGTGGCGTCCGACAGCGGCTCGCCGCCATGGATCGGCGACTGGGCGCTGGCGTTCCATTCGACCGATGCCGGCACGCGCTGGGCGCGGGCGAACACGGTTTCCGGCTGGCGCAGCAGATTGGGATCGTCCAGCACGAACACTTCCCCGTCGTAGCGCATGCTCATGCGCCTTGTCGGTTCGGCGACCGCGTAACGCAGGCCGCCGGCCTCGAAACGATCGTTGGCGCCGATCTTGGGACGCTGGAACTGGCAGGCGATGCGGCCATCGGGCAGGTACAGGCAGACCGACAGCTCGGCATAGCCCTCGTTGACCCGGTTGCCCAGCCGCATCCACCCGCCCAGCCGCTGCTGCGGATCGAAGGCGTTCATGTAGACGCTTTCGTTGAAATTGATCGAGGCGTCGGGACGGTGCGGGAATTCGTCCTGGTCGGCGAAGCGGAACGGGGCGGTCACGATGCGGGCTCCGGCTGATGAACAGCCGTTCATATCACAGCCGGGCGCGCCGCTAAACCGGCCTTTCGCGCAAATTGCGCCGGTCGCGCTGCTCGCAGCGCCGCAGGCTGGCGACCCGGAAACGGTCGAGATAGAGGTAGATCACGGGCGTGGTGTAAAGCGTCAGCACCTGGCTGACGATCAGCCCGCCGATGATCGAGATGCCCAGCGGCTGGCGCAGTTCGGAGCCCTCGCCGTAGCCGATCGCCAGCGGCACCGCTCCCAGCAGCGCGGTCAATGTGGTCATCATGATCGGGCGGAAGCGCCGCAGGCAGGCTTCGAAGATCGCCTCGCGCGTGGTCATGCCCTCGTGGCGCTCCAGGTCGAGCGCCACGTCGATCATCATGATGGCGTTCTTCTTGACGATGCCGATCAGCAGGATCACGCCGATCATGGCGATGATGCTGAACTCGGTGTTGAAGATGAACAGCGCCAGCACCGCGCCGATACCGGCCGAGGGCAGGGTGGACAGGATGGTGATGGGGTGGATGTAGCTCTCGTACAGGATGCCCAGCACGATATAGACCGCCAGGATGGCAGTGACGATCAGGATCAGCTGGCTGCCCTGCGACTGGGCGAACACGCCGGCGGTGCCCTGGAAGCTGCCATGGATCGATGCCGGCACGCCGATCTCGTTCATGGTCTGGTAGATGGCGTCGCTGGCCTCGCTCAAGGTCTTGCCCTCGGGCAGGTTGAACGAGATGGTGGTGGCGGCGAACTGGCCCTGGTGGCGCACCGACAGGGGCGTGGCGCCGAAGCCCCAACTGGCCACCGCCGATAGCGGGATCATCTTTTCCTGGCGCAGGCTGACCGCCGAGCCGGTCGAGGCGTTGCGCGCGGCATTGCCGATCTGGTTGGACGCCTGGTTGCGCACGGTCTGGGTGCCGGTGCTGACGATGTTGTTGGTGGCCTGGGTGCCGCTGATCGTGCCGCCCGAGGTGCTGATGAAGATGCGCTCCAGCGTCTCGGGGTTCTGCCAGTATTGCGGCGCCACCTCCATGATGACGTGATACTGGTTGAGCGGGTTGTAGATGGTGGAAACCTGGCGCTGGCCGAAGGCGTCGTACAGGGTGGCGTCGATCTGGCGCGAGCTGATGCCCAGCCGCGCCGCCGCGTCGCGGTCGATCTTGAGGTCCAGCGAGGAGGCGTTGTTGAGCTGGTCGGAATTGACGTCGGCCAGCTCCGGCAGGTTCTGCAGCGCATCGGCCAGCTTGGGCGCCCAGGTGTTGAGCTCGTCGACATTGTCCGACTGCAGGGTGAACTGATACTGCGCATTGCTCTGGCGGCCGCCGGCGCGCACGTCCTGCACCGCCTGCAGGAACAAGGTGGCGCCGGGCACCGAACTCAGCCTGGGGCGCAGCCGGGCGATCACCTGGTCGGCCGAGACCTTGCGCTCGGCGAGAGGCTTGAGCGAGATGAACACGAAGCCCGAATTGCCGCCGCCGGTGAAGCCCACCACGCTGTCGACCGCCGGGTCGTCGCGGATCACCGAGATGAAGTGGGCGAATTTGGGCTTCATGCCCTGGAACGAGATGCTCTGGTCGGCGCGGATGCCGCCGATCAGCCGCCCGGTGTCCTGCTGCGGGAAGAACGTCTTGGGCACCACCGCGAACATGTAGACGTTCAGCACCAGCACCGTGGCCAGCACCATCAGCACGATCGGCGCATTGTCCAGCGCTATCGCCAGGCTGCGCCGATAGCCCGCGATCACCCAGTCGAATACGCGCTCGCTGGCGCGCGCCAGCCGGCCGGGCCGGCGTTGGCCCGGCTGCGGGATGATGGACGCGCACATCATCGGCGTGGTGGTCAGCGAGATCACCATCGAGATCAGGATGGTGATCGACAAGGTGACGGCGAACTCGCGGAACATGCGGCCGATCAGCCCGCCCATCAGCAGGATGGGGATGAACACCGCGATCAGCGAAATGCTCATCGACAGCACGGTGAAGCCGACCTCGCGGGCGCCGACCAGCGCCGCCTGGCGCCGCGACATGCCCAGCTCGATGTGGCGGGTGGTGTTCTCCAGCACGATGATGGCGTCGTCGACCACGAAGCCGGTGGCGATGGTCAGCGCCATCAGCGACAGATTGTCGAGGCTGAAGCCCATCAGGTACATCGCGCCGAACGTGCCGATCAGGGAGATCGGCACGGCCACCGAGGGGATCAGCGCGGCGCGGAAATTGCGCAGGAACAGGAAGGTCACCAGCACGACCAGGCCGATGCTGATCAGCAAGGTGCGTTCGACGTCGCGCAGCGAGGTGCGGATCGTGGTGCTGCGGTCGGCCGCCACCGAGATGTCGATATCGTGCGGCAATGCCGCCTGCATTTCCGGCAGCAACTCCCTGATGCGGTCGACCGTCTCGATGATGTTGGCGCCGGGCTGGCGGTAGAGGATCACCAGCACCGACGGCTTGCCGTTGGCCAGTCCCTGGTTGCGCACGTCCTCGACCGAATCCTCCACCGTGGCGACGTCGCTCAGACGCACCGCGGCGCCGTTGCGATAGGCGATTACCAGCGAGCGGTACTGGTCGGCCTGGCGCGCCTGGTCGTTGGTGTAGATCTGGTAGCGCAGCTGCCCGGTCTCGATCGCGCCCTTGGGCGCGTTGGCGTTGGCCGAGGCCAGCGCCGCGCGCACGTCCTCCAGCCCGATGCCGTAGTTGAACAGCGCGTCGGGATTGAGTTCGACGCGAACCGCCGGCAGCGAACTGCCGCCCAGCGTGACGTCGCCCACGCCCTCGATCTGGGAGAATTTCTGCTGCAGCACGGTGGCCGCGGCATCGTAGATCTGGCCCTGACTGAGGGTGCTCGAGGTCAGCGCCAGGATCAGCACCGGCGCGTCGGCCGGGTTGACCTTGCGATAGGTGGGATTGCTGCGCAGCCCCGGCGGCAGGTCGGCGCGGGCGGCATTGATGGCCCCCTGCACGTCGCGCGCGGCGCCGTCGATGTCGCGGCTGAAATCGAACACCACGGTGATGCGCACGCTGCCCACCGAGCTGTTCGAGGTTATCTCGGTGACGCCGGCGATCGCGCCCAGCCGCCGCTCCAGCGGCGTGGCGACGCTGGTCGCCACCGTGTCGGGACTGGCGCCCGGCAGCGAGGCGGTGACCGAGATCACCGGATAGTCGACCTGCGGCAGCGGCGCCACCGGCAGGTGCAGGAAGGCCACGATCCCGGCCAGCGCCAGGCCGATGGTCAGCAGCACCGTGGCCACCGGGCGGGCGATGAAAGGGGCCGAGATGTTCATGGCCGCGCGCGGTTCACTCGGCCGGGCCGCGCCCTACCGGCGGCGGCAACTCGTCCTCGATCGGACCGCCCGGCGGATGCGGCGGGCCGAACCAGCGATCGCGCAGCGCCCGGCTGCGGCGCGCCAGGTCGTCGAACGCCAGGTAGATCACCGGCGTGGTGAACAGGGTCAGCAGCTGGCTGAGGATCAGGCCGCCGACGATGGCGATGCCCAGCGGATGGCGCAGCTCGGAGCCGGTGCCGCTGCCCAGCATCAGCGGCAGGGCGCCCAGCAGCGCCGCCATGGTGGTCATCAGGATGGGACGGAAGCGCAGCAGGCAGGCCTGGTGGATGGCTTCGCGCGGGCTCTTGCCCTCCAGCCGTTCGGCGTCGAGCGCGAAGTCGATCATCATGATGGCGTTCTTCTTGACGATGCCGATCAGCAGCACGATGCCGATGATGGCGATAATGCTGAGATTGGCGCCGAACAGCATCAGCGCCAGCAGCGCGCCGATGCCGGCCGAGGGCAGGGTCGACAGGATGGTGATCGGGTGGATGAAGCTTTCGTACAGCACGCCCAGCACGATATAGACCGTGACGATGGCGGCCAGGATCAGCAGCAGCTCGTTGCTGAGCGACTTTTCGAAGGCCAGCGCGGCGCCCTGGAAACTGGTCATGATGCTGGCCGGCATGCGCAGCTCGGCCTGGGCCTGGCGGATTGCCGCCACGCCGTCGCCCAGCGACACGCCCTGGGCCAGGTTGAACGACACGGTGGTGGCGGGGAACTGCGCCAAATGGTTGATCTTGAGCGGCGCCAGCTGGACGTTGAAGCTGGCGATCGCCGACAGCGGCACCTGGCCGCCGCCGCCGGCCGGCAAATAGATGCTGCGCAGCGCCTCGAGCGAGTTCTGCAGCCTTGGATCGGCCTGCAGGATGACGCGGTACTGGTTGGATTGGGTGAAGATGGTCGAGACGATGCGCTGGCCGAACGCGTCGTACAGCGCGTTGTCGACGGTGGCGGGCGAGATGCCGAAGCGGGCGGCGTTGTCGCGGTCGATCTGCACGTAGACCGACAGGCCCTGCTGCTCCAGGTCGCTGCTGATATCGGCCAGTTCGGGCAGCGCCGTCAGCTTGGCCATCAGCTTGGGCACCCACTCTTTGAACTCGTCCGGATTGGCGTCCTGCAGGATGAAGCGGTACTGGGTGCGGCTGACGCTGGAATCGATGGTCAGGTCCTGCACCGGCTGCATGAACAGCGAGATGCCGGTGATGTTGGCGACCTGGCCCTGCAGGCGCCGGATGATCGACGAGGCGCTGCTGCTGCGCTCTTCCAGCGGCTTGAGGTTGATCAGGAAGCGGCCGGTGTTGAGCGTCTCGTTGGTGCCGTCGACCCCGACATAGGAAGCCAGGCTCTGCACGTCGGGATCCTTGAGGATCGCCGCGGCCAGCGCCTGCTGGCGCTCGGCCATGGCCGCGTAGGAGATCGATTGCGGCGCTTCGGTCACGGCCTGGATCAGGCCGGTGTCCTGGGTCGGGAAGAAGCCCTTGGGAATCACCACGTAGAGCCACGCGGTCGCCACCAGGGTGATCGCCGCCACCAGCAGCGTCAGGCGCTGGTGGTTGAACACGAAGCCCAGGCCGCGGTCGTACTGGGCGATGATCCAGTCGAACCACTGGCTGGTGCGGCGCACGAAGGCGTTCTGCTTCTCGACCGGCTTGTGGCGCAGCAGCTTGGCGCACAGCATCGGCACCAGGGTCAGCGACACCACCGCCGAGATCAGGATGGTGACCGACAAGGTGACGGCGAATTCGCTGAACAGCCGGCCCACCACGTCGCCCATGAACAGCAGCGGGATCAGCACCGCGATCAGCGACACGGTCAGCGACACGATGGTGAAGCCGATCTGCTGCGAGCCCTTGAGCGCGGCCTGCAGCGGCGGATCGCCCTGCTCGATGTAGCGGGCGATGTTCTCGATCATGACGATGGCGTCGTCGACCACGAAGCCGGTGGCGATGGTCAGCGCCATGATCGACAGGTTGTTCAGGCTGAAGCCCGCCAGGTACATGATGGCCAGGGTGCCGATCAGCGACAGCGGCACCGACAGGCTGGGAATGAGCGTCGCCGAGGGGCTGCGCAGGAACACATAGATCACCAGCACCACCAGCAGCACCGCCAGGCCGAGCTCGAACTCCGCGTCGCGCACCGAGGCGCGGATGGTCACGGTGCGGTCGGTCAGCAGGGCGACATCGATGGTCGGCGGCAGCGATTCCTGCAGGCTGGGCAGCAGCGCCTTGATGTCGTTGACCACCGAGATGACGTTGGCGCCGGGCTGGCGCTGGATGTTCAGGATCACCGCCGGCGTGGTGTTGTACCAGGCGCCCTGGGCGTCGTTCTCCGCGCCTTCTTCGACCGTCGCCACGTCGGACAGCCGTACCGGCGCGCCGTTGCGATAGGCCAGCACGATGTTCCTGTAGTCGTCGACGCTGGTCAGCTGGTCGTTGGCGTTCAGCGTATAGGCGCGGCTGGGGCCGTCGAACTTGCCCTTCGGCGTGTTGACGTTGGCGTTGTTCACCGTGCTGCGCAGGTCGTCGAGGTTCAGGCCGTAGGCGGCCAGCGCGTTGGGATTGGCCTTGATGCGCACCGCCAGCCGGTGGCCGCCGCCCAGGGTCACCAGGCCGACGCCGGAGACCTGCGACAGCTTCTGCGCCAGGCGCGTGTCGACCAGGTCGTGGATCTGGGTCAGCGGCACGGTCTTGGACGTGATCGCCAGGGTCAGGATCGGCGCATCGGCGGGATTGACCTTGGCGTAGATCGGCGGCGCCGGCAGGTCGCCGGGCAGCAGGTTGCCGCCGGCATTGATGGCGGCCTGGACCTCCTGCTCGGCGATGTCGAGGCTGAGGCTGAGATCGAATTGCAGGGTGATGGTCGAGGCGCCGGCCGAGCTGACCGACGACATCTGATTGAGCCCCGGCATCTGGCCGAACTGACGCTCCAGCGGCGCCGTCACCGAGGAGGTCATGACCTCCGGGCTGGCGCCGGGATAGAAGGTCTGGACCTGGATCGTGGGGTAATCGACCTCGGGCAGCGCCGAGAGCGGCAGGAACTGGTAGGCGACGATGCCCACCAGCATGATCGCCAGCATCAGCAGCGAGGTGCCGACCGGACGCAGGATGAACAGGCGCGACGGATTCATCTACGCGCTCCGGCCGGCCAGGCGCTCACGGGCTGGGCGCTGGCGCGGCATTGCGCGGCCGCCGCTGGCTCGGCGCGCCGCCATTGGGCGTGCCATTGGGCGTGCCATTGCCGGCCTTGTCGTCGGCTCCCGGATTGGCGGGTGGCAGGGTGCTCGGCGTGTTGGGCAAGGTGCCGGCGGGCGAGGTGGCCGGCGGGCGCACGGGCGCCACCGCGCCGCCGGTGCCGGCGGCATTGCGGCTGGGCGGGTTGGGCTGACGGATCTTGGCGCCGTCCTTGAGGCGATCCACGCCGTCGATAACGATCTTCTCGCCCGCCCTCAGGCCCGACGCCACCGATACGCGCTCGCCCTGGCTCGGCCCCAGCGTCACCGTGCGCACGCTCACCGTGTCGTCGGCATTGACCACGTAGACGAAAGTGCCTGGCGCGCCGCGCTGTACGGCGGCGGCAGGGACGATCGGCGTGTCGTGGATCACGTCGACCTGCAGGCGGATATTGACGAACTGGTTGGGGAACAGCCTCTCGTTGTCGTTGGCGAAGGCGGCGCGCAGCTTGATGGTGCCGGTGGTGGTATCGATGATGTTGTCCAAGGTCGACAGCGTGCCGGTGGCCAGCGCATCGGCAAGGTTGCGGTCGTAGGCGGTCACCGGCAGCGACGCGCCGGCCTTCAGCCGGGTGCGGACCTGCTGCAGGTTGTCTTCGGGCAGGCTGAACAGCACGGTGATCGGCTTGAGCTGGGTGATGACGACGATGCCGTTGGTATCGTTGGTCTGCACATAGTTGCCCTTGTCGACCTGGCGCAGGCCGACCCGGCCGCCGACCGGCGCCAGGATGCGCGTGTAGTCGAGGTTGAGCTGGGCATTGTCCACCGCTGCCTGATCGGTCTGGATGGTACCCTCGTACTGGCGCACCAGCGCCGCCTGGGTATCGAGCTGCTGGCGGCCGATCGCGCCCTGCGACACCAGCCCCTGGTAGCGCGCCAGGTCGGCCTTGGCGTTCTCCAGGAGCGCCTGATCGCGCGCCAATTGTCCCTGCGCCTGCTCCAGCGCCACCTGATAGGGCCGGGGATCGATCTGCGCCAGCAGGTCGCCGGCCTTCACGTCCTGGCCTTCCGTGAAATAGATGTCGGTCAGCTGGCCGGCGATGCGCGAGCGCACGGTGACGGTGGCCAGCGAGGTGACGGTGCCGAGCGCGCTGAGATTGATCGGCATCTCGCCGTTCTCGACCGTGGCGGCAACCACCGGGATGGCGCCGGCGGCGTTGAAGCGACCACCGCTGCGCTGGGGCGCGGGCTTGCTGAGGAAATGCGTGGCGGCGAACACCACCAGAACGCACAGCGCCAGGGCGATGACGAGTTTCAGCCAGATGGAGAAGCGGCGGGGTGTCGCCACGGGCGGCGGGGCGGCCGATCGGTCGAATTCGGCTTTGGTCAGCTTCTGGTCGTCCGGCGCCATTTTCTTCCGCTTTCGCCGCGTTCGGATCCGGCGCATGGGCTAGCCGCCGGCATCGGCGCCGGCCCAATCAACTATACGTCCGTTACCCCAAGCCTATCCCTCTCAATTCGCTGTAAGATTGGTCGAATGGCGCGATGCCGCGCCGGCTGGAAATCCAGCGCTGGCGCGCTCGCCGGCAAAGCGCCCGGAACGCGGTAAGCACTTGATTCGTTGGAGAATCCGGTATTTCGGCCAAGCCGATGCGAGGCGGATATGGCGCGTGGCAGTCTCAGGCAATACTGGAAAAAGCGGGATTTCGGCGTCACCGCCGAACCGCACGGGGCGGTGGCCAAACCGTCGCGCCAGACCGGCGAGATCCCCTATGCCCGCTTCACCGTGCAGAAGCACGATGCCAGTCGCCTGCATTTCGACCTGCGCCTGGAGATCGGCGGCGTCTACAAATCCTGGGCCGTCCCGAAAGGTCCCAGCCTCGATCCCGCCGACAAGCGCCTGGCGGTGCAGGTCGAGGATCACCCGCTCGACTACGGCACCTTCGAAGGCACCATTCCGCAAGGCCAGTATGGCGGCGGCACGGTGCAGCTCTGGGACCAGGGCTATTTCGCCGCCGTCGGCAATGCCGCGGAAGGCTTGCGCAAGGGCAACCTGAAATTCGTCACCCTGGGCAAGCGCATGAAGGGCGGCTGGGCCTTGGTGCGGCTGCACGGCCGGCGGCCGGGCGAGAAGGACAGCCACAAGAACTGGCTGCTGATCAAGGAGCGCGACGAGGAAGCGCGCAGCGGCAAGGAAGCCGACATCGCTTCGATCGACCGATCGGTCAAGACCGGCCGCAAGATGAAGCAGATTGCTGCGGATGCCGGTTCGCCGGTGTGGAACAGCAATCGCAGCGACGACGGCGATCCGCCCGCCAAGCCGCGTGCCGCGCGCAAAAGCGTTGCGCGCCCCGACACCCGCAAGGCAGCGAAGCGGAAAGCGGCAACCAGGACGGCTGCCGGCAAGAAGGTTGCCGGCAAGAAGGTTGCCCGGCGCAAATCGCCCGCATGAAATTCATACCCCCCGAACTGGCGACCCTGGTCGACCGGCCGCCGGGCGAATCGGGCTGGACGCACGAGATCAAGTTCGACGGCTACCGCATCCAGGCCATCGTCGAGGGCCGCCAGGCGACCTTGTGGTCGCGCCGGGGGCTGGACTGGAGCGCGCGTTTTCCCGAGATCGCTGCCGAAGCGTGCAAGCTTTCCGATTGCCAGATCGACGGCGAGGTGGTGGCCATAACCCAGGCCGGCCTGTCCGATTTCTCGGCGCTGCAGGAAGCGCTCAGCACCGGCCGGACCGGCGGGCTGGTCTATTTCGTCTTCGATCTGCTGGCCGAGCCCGGTACCGAATGGCGGCGCTGGCCGTTGGCCGAGCGCAAGGTGCGGCTGGCCGCCTTGCTGGGCGAGCGCAAGGAGAGCCGCATCCGGCTGGTCGATCATTTCGAGACGGCCGGCACGGCAGTGCTGGAATCGGCCTGCCGCCTGTCGCTGGAGGGCGTCGTGTCCAAGAAGCTGGATGCGCCCTATCTGTCGGGGCGCAGCAGCGCCTGGCTGAAATCCAAATGCCGCGGCCGCGAGGAATTCGTCGTCGGCGGCTACGCCATCGGCAAGAACGGCCAGTTGGGCGCGTTGCTGGCCGGGCTGCCCGGCCGGCGGGGTTTGCGCTATGTCGGCAAGGTCGGCACCGGCTACAGCCAGGCGACCGGCGCCGATCTGCTGCGCCGGCTCAAGGCGCTGGCGGCGACTGCCACTCCCTTCGTCGGCGCCCAGCCCGACAGGTTGCGCGAGGTGCGCTGGGCCAGGCCGCAACTCGTGGCCGAAGTCGAATATACCGGCTACACCGCCGACGGCCTGCTGCGGCATGCCGTTTTCAAGGGATTGCGCGAAGACAAGGGAGCCAACGAAGTGGGCAAGGACCGACCCGAAGCCGCCAAACCGGCGCGCGCGCGCATTGCGCCGCGCGCCAAAACCGCCGCTGCCCGGACCGCGAGCAGTACCGCCAGCCGCCGTGCCGCTACGGCCGATGTCGTCACCCTGACGCATCCGGACAAGCTGCTATGGCCGGACGACGGCATCACCAAGCGCGACCTGGCCGACTATTTCGCCAGGATCGGCGACAAGCTGTTCTCCTTCATCGTCGACCGGCCGCTGTCCCTGGTGCGCACGCCCGACGGCATCAAGGGCCAGCGCTTCTTCCAGCGCCACGCCATGGCCGGCATGTCGGCGCTGATCGACACCGTCAAGGTGCGCGAATCGGCCGAGCCCTATCTGGTGGTGCGCCGGCAGGAGGCGCTGGCGGCGCTGGCGCAGATCGCCGCGGTCGAGCTGCATCCCTGGGGCGCCACCATCGGCGACATCGAGCGGCCCGATTTGCTGGTGTTCGATCTCGATCCGGCGCCCGGCGTCACCTTCACCGCCATGGTCAAGACGGCGCTGGAGATCCGCGAGCGGCTGGCGGAATTCGACCTGGCCGCCTATCCCAAGCTGAGCGGCGGCAAGGGCTTCCATGTCGTGGTGCCGGTCAAGCCCAAGGCGACCTGGAAACAGGCCAAGGCCTTCGCCCGCGCCCTGGTCGAGGAGATGGAGAAGGATTCGCCCGAGCGCTACACCACCACGCTGCGCAAGGACGCGCGCAAAGGCCGCATCTTTCTCGACTATCTGCGCAACGACAAGACCTCGACCGCGATCGCGCCGTGGTCGCCGCGCGCCCGCGACGGCGCGCCGATCGCCCTGCCGATCGACTGGAAGCGGCTGGAAGGCAAGCGAACCCTGCCGGTCTACACCATCAAGACCGTGGCCAAGGCGCTCAAGGACCACGACCCGTGGAAGCGCTTCGACGCCGACCGGCAGCCGATCCCGACCCTGGATTGACGCGGGCGCTGCAATTCGCTTCGCGTCAGCGACGGCCGCCGCTGGCCCGCTTCTTCTTGGCCGCCTTCTTGTGGTGGGTCATGACACGCTGCGCCTTGTCGGCGCTGCCGCCCTTCTTGGCGACGCTGCGGCGCAGCGCCTCCATCAGGTCGATGACGTTCTCCTCCTCGGCCGGCGGCGCGGCGGTGACCGGCTTCTGGCCCTTCTGCTTGCGCGCGATCAGCTCGCGCAGCGCCTCCTCGTAGCGGTCCTTGAAGTCGGACGGGTCGAAGTCGCCGCTCTGCTGGGCGACGATGGTCTCGGCGATATCGAGCATCTTCTTGTCGACCTTCTTCGAGCCGATGTCGTCGAAGAATTCCTTTTCGTCCTTGACCTCGTCGTGGCTGCGCAGGGTGGTCAGCAGGATGCCCTTGCCGCGCGGCTCCAGCGCCACGATGCGCTCGCGCGTGTGCAGCACCAGCCGGCCCAGCGCCACCTTGTTCTGCTTTTCCATGGCGTCGCGGATCACGATATAGGCCTCCAGCCCGGTCTTGCCGCTGGGCACCAGGAAATAAGGCTCGTTCCAGTAGATCCGGTCGATTTCCTCGGCATCGACGAATTCCTCGATGTCGATCTCGCGGGTCGAGGGCAGGCGCACCTCGGCGATCTCCTCCGGCGTCACCACGACATAGTGGTTCTTGCTGACCTCGAAGCCGCGCACCAGGTCCGCGCGCGGCACCTCGCCCAGGTCGGGATCCATCGTCACCATGCGGATGCGGTTGTGGGTCTTCTTGTGCAGCAGGTGGAAGTGGATGTCGCCGGTGCGACTCAAGGCGCTGTAGAGCGCCACGGGACAACTCACCAGCGATAGTTTCAGGTGGCCTTCCCAGATCGGTCTTGGCATGGAATCCCCGCAAAAATGCTCGCGCAACGCTTACGGCTCGCCGGAACGCCCAGTTCCGGCGCCGTTCGACCCATTCAGCCGGCCCCGGCATTGCCGCTGCGCGGAAACGCGCCAAGCTTTGCCTTGCCGCGCGCCGCAGCGGGCGGAATGATCGCGGCCTGACCAGGAGTTTGCAATGGCCGGGCCGACCCCAGACACAATCCGCCTGCAGAATATGGCGCTGGCCTATCAGCAGAGCGCGGCCCTGTTCGCCGCCATCGAACTGGACGTTTTCACCGCCATTTCGCAGGGCGCGGTCACCATCGATGCCATCGCCACCCGGCTCGACCTGGCGCGCCACCAGGTCGAGCGGCTGGTGACGGTGCTGACCGCCATGGAATTGCTGCGCAAAAGCGGCGAGGCTTACGCCAATGCCGAGGATGTCGAACGCTTCCTGGTACAGGGCAGTCCGCGCTATGCCGGCGCCTGGATGCTGTTCACCAAGCCGCAATGGAACGATTGGGGCCGGCTGGCCGACCGGCTGCGCGTCAAGCAAGCCCGGCGGCTGGGCGGCTACGAGAATTTCACGGTCGAGGATGCGCGCGCCTATCACGCCGCCACCAATTCGATCGGCATGGGCGCGGCCCGCCGCTTCCTGAAGCAGGTCAACCTTTCGGGCCGCAAGAGGTTGCTCGATCTGGGCGGCGGCTCGGGCGCCTACAGCATCGAGGCGGCCAAGGCCCATCCCGGCCTGCAGGCCATCGTGTTCGACCTGCCGCCGGTGGCGGTGGTGGCGCGCGAGTATATCGCGCGGCATGGCGTGGCCGACCGGGTCAGCGCGGTGGCCGGCGACTTCACGACCGACGACTTTCCTGGCGGCGTCGATGTGGTGGTGATGGCCAGCAACCTGCCGCAATATAATGCGGAGCTGATCCAGCTCGTGATACGCAAAGCCTTCGCCGCGCTGGTGCCGGGCGGGCAGATGCATCTGGTCGGCGAGGCGCTGAACGACGATCGCAGCGGCCCGCTCAATCCCGCGCTATGGGGCCTGGCCGAGGCGCTGTCGGGCAGCACCGGTGTGGCGCATTCGGAAGCCGAGTGCCGGGCGATGTTCGTCGCCGCCGGCTTCGTCGATATCGCGGTGCACGACTTCGTGCCCGGCATCCTGTCGCGCATCGCGGGCCGCAAACCGGCCTGAGCGCGACGGATCGGGGCTGCAAGCCCGACAGACTTGACGTTGAAAAGGAAAGATCATGGTCGATTATCGTTCCGTCTTCCGTGCCGGCCAGTTCGCCGGCCAGACCGTGCTGGTGACCGGCGCCGGCAGCGGCATCGGCCGCTGTACCGCGCACGAGCTGCGCTCGCTGGGCGCGCGGGTGGCGCTGGTCGGCCGCACGCCGGAGAAGCTGGAGGCGGTGCGTGCGGAAATGGGCGGCGGCGACGAGGTGTTCGTCCATGCCTGCGACCTGCGCCAGGACGGCGCGGTCAAGGAGATGGTCGGCGAGGTGCTGAACTGGTCCGGTCGCATCGACGGGCTGGTCAACAATGCCGGCGGCCAGTTCCCCTCGCGCCTGCGCGACCTGTCGACCAATGGCTGGAACGCGGTGATCGCCAACAACATGACGGCCACCTTCCTGGTATCGCGCGAAGTCTACCTGCAATGGATGGAAAACAACGGCGGCGCCATCGTCAGCGTCGGCGCCGACTGGCCGCTGGGCATGCCCGGCATGGGGCATAACGGCGCTGCCCGCGCCGGCCAGCACAATTTCACGCTGACCGCCTCGGTGGAATGGGCCGCCTCGGGCGTGCGGCTGAACCAGGTGATCCCCGGCTTCATCGCCTCGTCCGGCTTCGACCGCTATCCGGAAGGTGCGCATGACGTGCTGCGCAAGGCGGCCGGCCGCGTGCCGCTCAAGCGCCACGGCACCGAGTCGGAGATTTCCGCCGCCATCGTCTTCCTGCTGTCCGAAGCGGCGGCCTATATCACCGGCGCCTTCATCCGCGTCGACGGCGGCATGCACAACTACAACAAGGCCTCGTTCTACGAGGTGCCGGAACACAAGAACTCCAAGCCCTATATCGGCTTCCCGCTTTATCGCACGCCCAAGGTTCTCGAGGAGCCTCAGGACTGATGGGTCTGCCGCTGGAAACCACCGTCATCACCCGTGGCGTGGTGCGGCTGCTCTATCACCGCGGCCTGGACGCGGCGGTCGAGATCGACCTGCCCAACGGCCGGCGCGCCGACGTCATGGGCATCGACCGGTCGGGCGGCATCGTCATCGTCGAGACCAAGGTGACGGTGATCGACCTGCTGCGCGACATGAAGTGGCCGGAATATCGCGACTATTGCGACGCCTTCTTCATCGCCGTGCCGCCGGAATTTCCCCTGCAGCACGTGCCGGAAGGAGTCGGGGTGATCGTGGCCGACCGCTTCGGCGGCGAGGTGCTGGCCGAGGCGCCGCTGCACAGGATCGGCGCCGCCGCGCGCAAGACGGTGCTGGTCGATTTCGCCCGCATTGCGGCGCGCCGGCTGTGCCGCGCGCTCGATACGGCCTTCGACGAGCTTCCCTGACGCGTGCGATCGTTTCAGGCCGTCTGCGGCCTGAAACGTGAATCGCTCGCGTAAACTAGAACTACTCCGCTGCCTTGCGTGCACCGGCCTGCAGCGCCTGCCAGATCTTGGCCGGCGTCGCGGGCATGTCGATGTGCTTCTGGCCGGTGGTGCGATAGAGCACGTCGACAATGGCGTTGATCACCGCCGGCGGCGAGCCGATGGCGCCGGCTTCGCCCGCGCCCTTCACGCCCAGCGGATTGGTGGTGCATTTGACGTTGTGCATCGAGAAATCGATGAACGGCAGCAGGTCGGCCCGCGGCATGGCGTAGTCCATGAACGAGCCGCTGATCAACTGGCCGCTGTCGCCGTCATAGACGGCATGCTCGCTCAGCGCCTGTCCCAGGCCCTGGGCGATGCCGCCATGCACCTGGCCCGTCAGCAGCAGCGGATTGAGCGCGCCGCCGAAATCGTCGACCACGGTGTAGCGCTGGATCGCCACCTGGCCGGTGTCGGGATCGATCTCCAATTCGCAGATATGGCAGCCATTGGGGAAGGTGGCGGCTTCGGGCGTGCGGGTGAACTGGTCGTCCAGGCTCTCGATCTTGCCCCCGTTGTGCCTGGGGTCGCGCGCCGCCCTGGCCACTTCGAACAGCGAGGCTTTGCGGTCGGTGCCGACGATGCGGAAGCTGCCATCGGCGTATTCGATGTCGGCTTCGGACGCCTCCAGCAGGCTGCCGGCCACCGCCTTGCCCTTGGCGACGATCTTGTCGGCCGCGCCCATCACCGCCGCACCCCCCACCGGAATGGCGCGGCTGCCGCCGGTCATGCCGTTGGGCGTGACGTCGGTGTCGCCCTGCACGATGCGGATCTTCTCGGCATCGATGCCCAGCTTATCGGACATGATCTGGGTATAGGCGGTCTCGTGACCCTGGCCGTTGGTCTGGTTGCTCATGTAGATCGTGACCGTATCGTCGGGATTGAACTTCACGATCGCCGTATCGGGCGTGCCGCCGGAACATTTCTCGACATAGGTGGCCATGCCGATGCCGCGCAGCTTGCCCTTGCGCTTGCTGTCCGCTTCGCGCGCGGCAAAGCCTTCCCAGTCGGCGCGACGCTGCGCCTCGCCCATCAGCTTCTCGAATTCGCCCGAGTCGTAGACGTCGGCGAAGGCCGTGGTCCACGGCATGGCCGAAGGCGGTACGAAGTTGCGGCGGCGGATCTCCGCCGGCGTGACGCCGACTTCGCGGGCAATATGGTCGACCAGCCGTTCGACCAGATAGGCCGCCTCGGGCCGGCCGGCGCCGCGATAGGCGTCGGTCGGCACGGTGTTGGTCATCACGCCCTTGACGTTGCAGTAGACGGCGGGCGTCTTGTAGAGACCGGCCAGCATGGTGGTGCCGGCGCCGGTCGGGATGAACGGGCCGAAATTGGACAGGTAGCCGCCCATATTGGCCCAGGTGGTGACGCGCAGGCCAAGGAAGCGGTGATCCTTGTCCAGCGCCATCTCGGCCACCGAATAGTGGTCGCGGCCCTGCACGTCGCTGAGGAAGGCCTCGGAACGGTCGGGGATCCATTTCACGCCGCGCTTCAGCTTGCGGCTGGCCCACACCGCCAGGCATTGCTCGGGATAGAGGAAGATCTTCATGCCGAAGCCGCCGCCCACGTCGCCGCTGATGCAGCGTAGCTTTTCGGCGGGGATCTGCAGTACGGCGTTGGCGATCTGGCCGTGCACCACATGCACGCCCTGGGTCGAGGTGTAGAGCGTGGTGCGGTCGGTGGCTGGATCGTAATCGGCGACCGCGCCGCGCGGCTCCATCGAATTGACCACGACGCGGTTGTTGACCAGCTCGAGCTTGACGACGCGGGCGGCTTTGACGAAGGCGTCCTCGACGCCCTGGCGATTGCCCAGCTCCCAGTCGAAGCACAGATTGCCCTTGATGTGGTCCCACACTTGCGGTGCGCCGGACTTGACCGCGTCGACCGACTGGGTGACGGCGGGCAGCGCGTCGTAGTCGATCTCGATCAGCTCGGCCGCGTCGCGCGCCTGTTCCAAGGTCTCGGCCACCACTAGCGCGACCGGGTCGCCGACATGGCGCACCTTGCCGTTGGCCAGGATCGGCCGCGCCGTATCGGCGCGGGCGGTGCCGTCGCGGTTCTGGATCGGCACCAGGCAGGGGATGTTGCCCAGCCTGTCGGCCTCGACATCGTCATAGGTCAGCACCGCCAGCACGCCCGGCGCCTTTTTGGCAGCGGCGGTGTCGATGCGGCCGATGGTGGCGTGGGCGTGCGGCGAGCGCAGCACATAGGCACGCGCAGGCTTGCTCGACAGCTTGAAGTCGTCGGTATAGCGACCGCCGCCGGACAACAGGCGGGGGTCTTCGACGCGCTTGATCGATTGGCCGATGCCGAACTTCGCCATGCCGTGCCTCCTCTGAGCCTGGGCTCAAGCTTAGAACGGCGCGGACGGGTTTCGCTAGGGTGGCCTGCCCCTAGAGGACCCCGCCGACGGCGAGCGCGGTCAGAACCAGCCATCCGATGACAGCGGCCGCGATCCACGGATCGCCGACCAGGTCGCGCGCGGGGTTCTCGCCCTTGCCGCGGCGGAACACCAGGAACACATAGCGGCCCAGCCCCAGCCCTGCGGGCAGCGCCGACAACCACAGCAGGCTGGTGCCGTGCTGGCGCATGGTGGCGGGATCGAGCGCGAAGCCCAGATAGAGCCCAAGCGTCAGCAGCGCCGCCGCTGGCACCAGCAGGTCGAGCAGGCGCGGGTGATAGTGCAGCAATGCGCGCCGCGTTGCCGCGCTGTCGTCGGGCGAGACCATCTCGGCGCGTCGCTTGGCCAGGCCCAGGAACAGGGTCAGGGCCGCGGCATTGGCCAGCAGCCAGCCCGAGGGCGGGATGCCGACGCCCCAGGTGCCGGCCAGCACCCGCAGCATGAAGCCCGAGGCGATCGCCAGTACGTCGAGAAAGGCCACGCGCTTCAGCCCGAAACTGTAGGCGGCGTTGAGCAGCAGATAGGCGGCGACCGCCAGCGCCGCGCGCCAGCCGGCATTGGCCGCCAGGCCGATGGCCAGGATGCCCAGCCCGGCGGCGAAGCGGCGCGCCTGCTCGGCCGCGATGGCGCCGCTGGCCACCGGCCGCAGGCGCTTGCGCTGATGGGCGCCGTCGGCCCGGGCATCGGTGGCGTCGTTCAGGGCATAGACTGCGGAGGCGGCCAGGCAGAAAGCGATGGTCGTCACGGCCACCGCCAGCACCATGGCGCAATCGCTCCAGGCCTCGGCGAACAGCAGGCCGACCAGCACGAATCCGTTTTTCAGCCAATCCAGCGGCCGGGCGAGGCGGAGATAGTCGCGTAGCATCGTCGCCGCAGCATACAGCCAGTCGGTTGCAGCAGGAAATCGAATGCCGCGTGCCGCCAGCGCCGCGCCGCCAGCGTCGCGCCGCCAGCGTTGCGCCACCGCTCGGGCGGCCGCCGAGCTAGCTGCCCGCGACGCGTCTTGTATGGCCCTGCCAGAACGGCTCGCGCAGCTCCTTGCGCTTGATCTTGCCGACCGGCGTCTTGGGCAGCGGCTCGTGGCGGAATTCGACCCGGTGCGGCTTCTTGTAGGAGCCCAGCCTGTCGGCACACAGCGCGATGATCTCGGCCTCGCTCACCGTGGCCCGGGCGTCGATCGTGCAGACCGCGATCGGCGCCTCGCCCCATTTGTCGTGCGGAATGCCGAACACCGCCACCTCGATTACCGCCGGATGGTCGGCGATGGCGTTCTCCAGCTCGGCCGGATAGATGTTGAAGCCGCCTGACACGATCATGTCGTTGGCGCGGTCGAGCATGTAGAGATAGCCGTTCTCGTCCAGCATGCCGACATCGCCGGTCAGCACCCAGCCGTCGACGATGCGCTCCCGGCTGGCCACTGGATCGCCCCAGAAGCCGGACATCTGGCCGTCGGTCTTGGCCACGATCTGGCCGGTCTGGCCGAGCGGCAGCGGCTTGTTGTCCTCGTCCCAGATCTGCAGCTCGGCGAAGGGCAGCGGCATGCCGCAGGCGCGCAGCGGGTTGGAACCCGGCACGTCCCTGGCGAACCATTGGGCCGGTCCCATGATGGCGACCGGCAGCACCTCGGTCTGGCCGTAGCCTTGGTACATCGCCTTGCCGAAGATCTCGTAGGCTTTGAGCGCGGTGTCGTCGGCGATCGGCGCAGCCGTCACCAGCATGCATTTCAGCGCCGAGAAATCGCGCTCCCGAATGCGCCCGTCGCGCAGCATCATGTTGAGCATGGTCGGCACCATGAACATGTAGGCGATTTTCTCGCGTTCCATCTGGTCGAGCACGCTTGAGGGATCGAACTTGTCGACCATCACGTTGCAGCCGCCGCCCAGCCAGACCGGCGTGAACAGGTAGCCCGAGCCATGGCTGATCGGCCCCAGATGCAGGCAGGCATCGCCCGGCTCGACCGGCGGGTAGAGATAGAACCAGTCGCGCGCCGCCGCCAGCCAGGCGCGATGCGTATAGGCCACGCCCTTGCTCTTGCCGGTGGTGCCGCCGGTGTGGCGGATGATGAAATTGTCCTCGTCGCGGATCGGCAGGTCGGGATCGACGTCGGACTGGGCCTGAAGCCACGCCTCGTAGCTCTCGTCGCGCACGACGATGTGCCTGAGCTCGGGCAACTGGCCGCGGATGGCTTCGATCTCGTGCGCGTAGTTGGCGCTCACCACCACCGCCTTGCAATTGGTGTGGCCCAGCATGTGCAGATGGGCCTCGGCGCTGTTGCGCGGATAGAGCGGCACGCGCACCGCGTTGGCGATGGCGGCGCCGGCGAAGATATCGGAGGCCTCGAGGGAATTGTCCTCCAGCACGCCGACGCGGTCGCCCGGTGCGATGCCCAGGCCGATCAGCCCGTTGGCCATGCGCACGCCGCGCCGCCAGGCCTCGGCGAAGCTGATGCGGCGGCTGCCGTGAACGATGGCTTCCTTGCGGGCATAGAACTGCGCCGAGCGGCGCATCAGGCTACGCACGTCCATGGTTTCTCCCCAGCGTTTCCCTGCGGGTAAGTCTCTGGGACGCTAGGGCGTTGTCAAGCGGCCGCGATCGCTTTGCTTTCGCCGGCCTATCGGGGCGGCGGCTGGTTGGGGATTTGCCGGTAGGCCGGATCGGTCAGGCCGCAGCGCCAGTCGCCGAACTTGGTGCGGTAGCAAAAGCCCGCGCCGTGCGGCGAATCGTAGATGTTGCAGCTCTTGCCGACGTTGTTGAGGCTGGAATAGGTCGTGACCGTATCGCACTGGTATTTCTTGAAGCTGCCGCGGATCAGATAGATCGGCCCATTGGGGTCGACGTCGTCGCGCACATTGCCGGCCGCCTGATCGAACGGAACCAGCGGTCCGATTTCGATGCGGATGTCCTCGAACAGGTAGAGCGGGCCGGTGGCGTTGCCTTCGCCGTCGCAGGCGAAATAGCGCTTGGCCAGTTCAGGCGTGATCGGCCCGTTCACCGGTTCCTTCTTGGAGTCGCAGGTGACGGGATCGCGGGCGCCGTACCTGGCGCCGATCCCGGCCTGCGCCAGGGCTGCGCTGCCCGACAGCGCGGCGAACAGGACGAGGACGACCGCCATGCGGATTTGCCGATGCTCCACAAGGTCGCCCCGATCCGTGCCGCTCCCTGCGACGGCGCGATTCGTATCATGGGCATGGAAAGAGCGTCCATCGCGCCGCCAGCGGAGTCCGCCGGCGAACGGCGCTATTCGGCCGCCTTGCTGAGGATGCGCTGGGCGGTCGACTGGTGCGGACGGGCGTGGTGGCGCCGCCGCTTCAGCCAGTGGCTCAGCCGGTCGAGATAGAGATAGACGATCGGCGTGGTGAACAGGGTCAGCACCTGCGACAGCGCCAGGCCGCCGACGATGGCGAAGCCCAGCGGCTGGCGGATCTCGGCGCCGGTTCCCGTGCCCAGCATCAGCGGCACGCCGCCCAGCATGGCCGCCATGGTGGTCATCATGATCGGTCGGAAGCGGATCAGGCAGGCGTGGTAGATCGACTCGCGCGGCGTCATGCCCTGGTTGCGCTCCGCCTCGAGCGCGAAATCGATCATCATGATGGCGTTCTTCTTGACGATGCCGATCAGCAGGATCATGCCGATCAGCGCGATCACGCTGAGATCGAAGCCGAAGATCATCAGGATCAGCAGCGCGCCGACGCCGGCCGAGGGCAGGGTCGACAGGATCGTGATGGGGTGGATGTAGCTCTCGTACAGCACGCCCAGGATGATGTAGACCGCCAGCAGCGCGGCGGCGATCAGGTAGGGCGTGCTGGCCAGCGATTGCTGGAATGCCTGCGCGGTGCCCTGGAAGGTGCCCAGGATGGTGGCCGGCATGCGCAGCTCGGCCTGCGCCTTCTTCACCGCCTCGACCGCGTCGCCCAGCGCGTGGCCCGGCGCCAGGTTGAACGACAGGGTGACGGCCGGGAACTGGCCCTGGTGGCTGATCGACAGGTAGTTGGTCTTGGTGGTGTCGATCTTGACGAAAGTCGAGAGCGGCACCTGCGCGCCGGTGATCGGCGATTTCAGGAAGATCTTGTCCAGGCTGCGCGGATCGCCCTGCAGCTTGGGATCGATCTCCAGCACCACGTGATACTGGTTGAGCGGCGTGAAGAACTGCGCCACCTGGCGCTGGCCGAAAGCGTCGTACAGCGTATCGTCGATCAGCTGCGGCTGGATGCCGAAGCGGGCGGCGGTGGCGCGGTCGACCGTCATGTTGACCACCGAGGCGCTGGATTGCTGGTCGGTGGCGACGTCGCGCAGCTCGGGCAGGGTGCGCAGCCTGGCCATCAGCAGCGGCGCCCAGTGGTTCAGTTCCTCGATGTCCGAATCCTGCAGCGTGTACTGGTACTGCGTCTTGGAGGTGCGGCCGCCGACATTGATGTCCTGCGCCGCCTGCAGATAGAGGCTGATGCCCTCGACCGCGGCGGCCTTGCGGCGCAGCCGCGCGATCACTTGGTCGACCGGCGTCTTGCGCCCGGGCTTGGGCTTCAGGCTGACGTAGAAATGCCCGACATTGACCGCCGAGGCGCCGCCGCCGGAGCCCAGCGAGGAATGGAAATCGGCCACGTCGGGATCGGCGGCGATGATGTCCGCCAGCGCCTGCTGCTTCTGCTCCATCTGACGGAAGGAAATATCCTGCGCCGCCTCGGAGACGCCCGAGATCAGCCCGGTATCCTGCTGCGGGAAAAAGCCCTTCGGGATGGCGATGTACAGCCCGACCGTGGTGCCGATCGCCAGCAGCAGGGCGCACAGGGTCAGGAACTGATGGTTCAGCACGGCGCGCAGCGCCCGGGCGTAGCCGTCGCGCATGGCGTCGAAGCCGCGCTCGATGAAGCGATAGACCGCGCCGTGCCGGGCGTGGCGCTCGTCCTTGAGGAAGCGCGAGCACATCATCGGCGTCAGGGTCAGCGACACGATGGCCGACAGCACGATGGTCAGGGTCACCGTGATGGCGAATTCGTGGAACAGCCTTCCGACGATGCCGCCCATCAGCAGCAGCGGAATGAACACGGCGATCAGCGAGCAGCTGATCGAAATGATGGTGAAGCCGATTTCGCCCGCGCCCTTCAGCGCGGCCTCCATCGGCTTCATGCCCTCCTCGATGTGCCGCATGATGTTTTCGATCATCACGATGGCGTCGTCGACCACGAAGCCGACCGAAATGGTCAGCGCCATCAGCGACAGATTGTCGAGGCTGTAGGTCAGCAGGTACATGCCAGCGAAAGTGCCGAGCAGGGCCAGCGGCACGGTGATGCTGGGGATCACCGTGGCCCAGAAGTTGCGCAGGAACAGGAAGATCACGCCCACCACCAGCGCGATGGTGATTCCCAGGGTGATTTCCACGTCGTCGACCGAGGCGCGGATGGTCTTGGTGCGGTCGACCAGGATGTTGGTCTCGATCGAGGGCGGGATCGAGGCGCGCAGCCGCGGCAGCGCCTCGTTGATGCGGTTGACCACGTCGATCACGTTGGCGCCGGGCTGGCGGAACACGCCCAAGGTGATGCCGCGCTTGCCGTTTTCCCAGGATGCCAGCCGCGTATCCTCCGGCCCGTCGACGGCGCGGCCGACGTCGCGCACGCGGATCGGCGCGGCGTTCTTGTAGGCGATGATCAGGTCCTGGTACTGGCTCGACTGGAGCAGCTGGTCGTTGTTGTAGATGGTGAAGCTCTGGAACGGTCCGTCGAAGCTGCCTTTGGGATTGTTGACCGTGGCCATGGCGATGGCGTTGCGCAGGTCTTCCAGCCCCAGCCCCATATTGGCGAGCTTGGCGGGATCGACCTGGAGCCGCACCGCCGGCTTCTGCTGACCGAAGATGATGACCTGCGACACGCCGTCGATCTGCGAGATCTGCTGCGCCAGGATGGTGTCGGCGTAGTCGTCGACCACGGTCAGCGGCTGGCTGTCGCTCTGCACCGACATCAGCAGGATCGGCGCGTCGGCCGGGTTGACCTTGCGGTAGCGCGGCGGGCTGGGCAGGTTCTTGGGCAACTGGCCGCCGGCGGCGTTGATCGCCGACTGGATGTCCTGCGCCGCCGCGTCGATGTCGCGATCGAGCTCGAACTGCACCGTGATGCTGGTGGCGCCCATCGCCGAGGTCGAGGTCATCTGAGTGACGCCGGCGATCTGCGAGAACTGGCGCTCCAGCGGCGAGGCGACCGACGAGGCCATGGTGTCGGGACTGGCGCCGGGCAGGTTGACGTTGACCTGGATGGTGGGGAAGTCGACTTCCGGCAGTGGTGCCACCGGCAGGAACGGATAGGCGACCAAGCCGAAGATGAACAGCCCGGCAGTCAGCAGCGAGGTGGCGATCGGCCGGCGGATGAAGGGCGTGGAGATGCTCACGGGCGAGGGCCTGTCGTCAATCGGTGGCGGCGGGTTGCCCGGCGCCCGAGGCCGGGGGCCTGGCGCCGGCGGCGCCGCCGCCGGGCGGGCTAGCGCCGGGCGCAGCCTTCTGCTGGCCGGCGGTCGCGACCGTGATCCTGGCGCCGCGGCGCAGCCGGTACTGGCCGTCGGTCACCACGCGTTCGCCCGCCTGCAGCCCGCTTTCGACCAGCGCCGTGTCGTTCAGCGTCTGGCCGATCTTGACCGGCCGCAGCTCGACGGTGTCGTCCTGCTTGACCACCCACATGACGGTGCCGTTGGGCCCGCGCTGGATCGCCTGGGCCGGCACGGTGACGCCGTAGTGCTGCACGCGCAGGCGCAGATGCGCCTCGACGAACTGGCCCGGCCAGAGCTGGCGCTCGGCGTTCTCGAACGTGGCCTTCAGCTTGATCGTGCCGGTGTTCTGGTCGATCTGGTTGTCGATCAGGGTCAGCTTGCCCTCGGCCAGCCTGACCGAGCCGTCCTCGCGCCAGGCCTCGACCTTGAGCGGCGCCAGCGCCTGCTGCTTGTTGATCTCGGGCAGGAAGCTCTCCGGCAGGGTGAACAGCACGGTGATCGGCTGGATCTGGGTGATGACGACGATGCCGCCGGTGTCGGTGCTGTGCACTACGTTGCCGATATCGATCTGGCGCATGCCGGTGCGGCCGCCGATCGGCGCCTTGATCTCGGTGAAGCCCAGATTGATGTTGGCGGTGTCGATCGCCGCCTGGTCGCCAGCGATCGCGGCGGTCAGCTGGCCGACCGTGGCCTGCTGGGTATCGACGCTCTGCTTGGTGCCGAAACTGCGCTGCGCCAGGGTCTGGTAGCGTTCCAGGTCGAGCTTGGCGCCGTTGAGCTGGGCCTGGTCCTTGGCCAGCTGCGCTTGGGCCTGGGCCAATGCCGCCTGATAAGGGCGCGGATCGATCACCGCCAGCAGATCGCCGGGCTTGACCTCCTGGCCCTCGTCGAAGGCGATTTTGACGATCTGGCCGGTGACCTGGGGCCGCACGGTCACGGTATTGAACGCCTGCACGGTGCCCAGCCCGCTCTGCACGATGTCGACGTCCTGCTGCGTTGCGATGGCGACTGCCACAGGCACCGCGCCGGGTGGCGGCGGGGCCGACGCGCTGGTCGGCTCGCGCGTGGCCAACCACACCGTGGCGGCGGCGCCAGCCCCCAGCACCGCGATCGACAGGAACCATTTGGGCTTCATTTTCGGGATCTCGCCCTGCTCTATCGGTCTGAAACGGACGGCGGCCATGTTCGGCCGTCGGCGCCAGAGCGCCGGCCGACCCGGACGGGCCCGACCATGCTGCGGCGCGACAACGACGCTGGCGCAGATATCGCCATGCAAGATATGGACAGGTCTGATATTATTGAAATAGATTAATAGCATCAGTGTTATCTCAATGAAGAATATCGCCAGCCTCGATCTCAACCTGCTGAAAGTGTTCGATGCCTTGCTGCGCGAGCGTTCGGTGACCCGCGCCGCCGCATCGGTCGGCCTGTCGCAACCGGCGGCCAGCCATGCCCTGGCGCGGCTGCGCGAGCTGTTCGCTGACGAGCTGTTCGTTCGTCTGCCGCATGGCATGGAGCCGACGCCGCGCGCCCTGGAACTGGGCGAGCTGGTGGTCGGCGCGCTGGGCCAGGTGCGCCGCGCGCTCGACATCAGCCAGGGTTTCGATCCGGCAACCACCTCGCGGCAATTCGCCGTCGGCATGGTCGAGCATGCGCAAATCGTGCTGGCGCCGCTGCTGACCCAGCACTTCGCCACCCAGGCCCCCAATGCCAGCCTGCAGCTCCTGCCGGTCGACTTCACCAGCCTGATCGATCGGCTCGATGCCAACCGCGTCACCATGGCGCTGGGCAATCTGCGCGATCCCACGCCGCAATATCGTCGCCAACTGCTCTACCAGGATCGCATGGCGGTGGTGGCGCGACGCGACGATCCGCTGGCGCAGCAGCCGCTCACCGCTGAACGCTACGCCGCGGCCCGCCATCTGCTGGTGACTCCGGCCGGCCGCACGCCGGGAAATATCGACAGCGTGCTGCTGGGCCGCAATCTCAAGCGCAAGGTGGTGCTGACCCTGGCCAGCTATCTTGCCGTGCCGCAGGCCCTGTCGCATGCGCGACTGCTGGTCAGCCTGCCGCGGCTGGTGGGCGAATACCTGGCGCGGCTCGATCCGGAGCTGGTGGTCCTCGACATGCCGTTCGAGCGGCCGGTCGATCTCAACCTGTTCTGGCACCCCCGCCACGACGGCGACGCCGCCGAACGGTGGTTGCGCCAGGCGCTGATCGCGATCGGCGCGCAGATCGATCCGCGCAGCCGACAGGCGGCATAGGCTGCGAAAGCCTTTGACCCGCCGCCCCGGCTCCCGCAGGCTTGGCGCAAGACCAAGCATGCGAGGAAGCGATGGCCGGGGCTCTGGCGGGCATCAAGATTGTCGATCTGACCGCGGTGATTCTCGGTCCCTATGCGCTGCAGCTTCTGGCCGACCAGGGCGCCGACATCGTCAAGATCGAGCCGCCGGAGGGCGAGGTGCTGCGCCATCTCGGCGCCTCGCGCAACAATCGCGGCATGGGCCCGCTGCATCTGGCGGTCAACCGCAACAAGCGCTCGCTGGCGATGGACCTGAAGAAGCCGGAGGCCCGCGCGGCGCTGCTCAAGCTGATCGAGGGCGCCGACGCCTTCGTGCATGCGTTGCGGCCGCGCGCCATCGCCGCGCTGGGGCTGGACTACGAAGATCTGCGCAAGGTCAATCCGGAGATCGTCTATGCCTGCGCCTACGGCTACGGCGCCGACGGCCTGTACGGCGACCGCCCGGCCTATGACGACGTGATCCAGGCCATGTGCGGCGTGGCGGCGCTCAACGGCGCGCAGGACGGCGTGCCGAAATACGCCCCCACCATCATCGCCGACAAGGTGACCGGCCTCACCTTGGCCTACGGCATCCTCAACGGGTTGATCCACAAGCTGCGCACCGGCCAGGGCCAGAAGATCGAAGTGCCGATGTTCGAGACCATGGTGCAGTTCGTCATGGTCGAGCATCTCAACGATCGCACCTTCGATCCCGAGCACGGCCATGCCGGCTATCCGCGCGTGCTGGCGCGCAACCGCAAGCCCTATCGTACCAAGGATGGCTGGGCCTGCATCATGCCGTACAACGACAAGCACTGGCTGAGCTTCTTCGCGCTGGCCGGCCGTCAGGACCTGGCGGCCGACGCGCGCTTCGCCGACATCACGCGGCGCACCGCCAATATCGCGGCGCTGTACGACGAACTCGAGAAGATGGCGCCAACCCGCACCACCGCCGAATGGCTCGAACTGCTCGAAGGCGCGCAGATCCCCTGCGCGCCGGTCAATGCGCTGGATGACCTGTTCGACGATCCGCATCTGAAGGCGGTCGGCCTGTTTACCGAACTGGAGCATCCCAGCGAAGGGCATATCGCGGCGGTAAGGCCGCCGGTCAATTTCTCCGCCACGCCCAGCGAGCTTGCCCGGCCGGCGCCGCTGGTCGGCCAGCACAGCCGCGAGGTGTTGCGCGAGGCGGGCCTGCCGGCGGAGCAGATCGAACGGCTGATCGCCGAACGGATCGTGGTGCAGGCCGACAAGGCCTGAAGCAAAAAGCATTGGAACGGACAAATGGAGCAAGGACGATGAAAACGGTGGGCTTGGGCTTCTACTGGCAGGACCTGAAGGTCGGCGATCGCTTCCGGACCGTGGGCCGCACCATCTTCGAGGCCGACCTGGCTACCTTCATCGCCGTCACCGGCATGACCGAGGTGCTGTTCAACAACCTCGAGTTCCTCAAGACCGAATCGGCCATCAAGGGCGGCCGCCCGGTGCCCGGGGCGCTGGTCTATTCCTTCGCCGAGGGCTTGCTGATGCAGGCCACCATGCAGTGCACCGGCCTGGCCTTCCTCGAGGCCAAGCTGGAGATCAAGGGCCCGACCTTCGTGGGCGATACCATCCATGTCGAATGCGAGGTGACCGAGCTGCGGCCGACCTCCAAGGGCAATCGCGCCATCGTCCGCACCCGCAACGAGATCAAGAACCAGAAGGGCGAGACGGTGGTGATCTACGATCCGTTGCGCATGATGAAGGGGCGGGACTAGCGAGCGCCCATGCCGATCTTCGACACGCCGCCGCGCAAGGGTTCGCTGCGGCCGGTCGATGGCGGCATGCGAGAGCGGACCGAGGCGCTGGTGGCGCGATTCCGCCAGGCTTTTGCCGACATCGATTTCGAGATCGCCTGGGCCAGCGACACCGTCAATGCCCGGGCGCTGTTCGGCCAGCCGCGCAACAAGGTGGTTCTTTATGGCGGCCTGATCCGTCACAAGACGATGGGCGAGGAGGGGCTGACCCTGGCGCTGGCGCACGAAGTGGGTCATCTGCTGGGCGGCAAGCCGCGCCATCCCTATCACTTCTGGCTCAGCTGCGAGGGAGTCGCAGACTATTGGGCAACGCGGCATGGCATCCGCCGCATCTGGCCTGGCGAGCAACTCGCCGCGCGCCTGCGCCTGGCAGGGCGGCAGCTCCTGACGCTGCAGCGGTCGACCTTGCGCGGCGTGCCCGTCTCCAGGCGCCGCCGGGATGGCGCCGGACGTTACCCGTGCTTCGCCACCCTGCCGCCATCCTGTCGCTGGCGAACCTGGATGGCCGGCGTCCGGCGGTCCGCCAGGCCATCCTGCGCCTGCTGAACGGTATTCCGATAGGAGGGTGCGCCGGATTGCGATAAACTATTCCACGAAGGCGGTGGCAGGAGGCAATGTCATGGGCTTCATCATGAGCAAGGGTCGGGGCACCGACCAGATTCTCAAGAAATTGAACGAGGTTTTCGTCGACAATGTCGGCGCCACCGCCAAGCAGGTGGCCGGCTTCGCGCCCAGCGGCAAGGATCTGGCCTCGCTGGCCGCCGATCTCGGCATCGAGCCCAGGGATTCGGGCGACAAGGCCAAGTGGAAGAACTGGCTGAACGACATCAAGTCCCATTCGGCGCACAAGAAGATCAAGGGCCATATCTTCAAGTGCCTCAGCGCCATGCCGCCAGTGCCGATCTACTGCAACTGGATCGAGGACAACGCCACCAGCGAGCCGATCGTCGACTTCACGGAGATCGGCAACGAGATTGGCCCCGCCAAGCTCGCTATCCTGACGGTCATCACGCCCAACTACCGCAACCTGCCCTTCAAGAAGAAGGTTGCGGCCTTGCGCAAGCTGGCCAAAAAGCCGGCAAGGAAAAAGGCCAGGAAGGCCGCCAAGAAGAAACGCTAGGGCGATACGGCCTTCGGCGCGGTCGCGGGCGATGCGGCGGAGCGCCGCGAACCGATTCCATCTCCGCGATAGAGCGATCCAATGGCACGCGGGCGCCGCCGAGCCCCGCGTCCGGGTCCATTCTAGCTGCCGCGCAGCGCCAGACCTGATTCCGCGAGCAGTGCCTCGACGGCGGCGGCATCCGGCGGCCGGCGCGAACGCAGGGCGAAGATCAGCGGCAGGCGCGCGCCACGCCGCCGCGCGGTGGCGATCGCTTCCTCCGCCGCCTTGGCGGCGCCCTCGGCGTCGCCGGCCTGCGCCAGCGCCATGGCCAGATCGGCCAGCATGCGCGGCTCGTTCTCCAGCCCGGCCTTCTTCTGATGCGCCAGGGCGATGGCCTCCTTCAGCGCCGCGCTGGCGGGCGACCATTGCGCGGCGACGCATTGCGCCAGGCCGCCATAGCCCCTGGCGTAGACCAGCAGATAGGGATTGCCGGCCTTTTCGGCCAGCGCCAGCATGGTCGCGGCGTGCTGCGCGGCATCGCCGCCGTCCCGACTCCCTGCCGCGCCGAGCCAGGCGCTGTCGATATGAACGGCATGGCCGATCATGCGATGCAGCGCGTCGACCTTGCCGCTGTCGTCGCCGATCAGGCCTTCCGCCAGGCTGCGCGCTTCGTCGAATCGGCCGAGCCAGGCCAGAATCTGCGCCCGCATGCCGCGCAGCCAGATGGCGATATCGAATCCCAAGGTCAATTGGTCGGCCTCGGCGATCTCGCCGACCCCGGCCAGTGCCGCGTCGTTGGCCTGCAGCGCCTCGCGCAACAGCCCGGCCAGGCGATAGGCGTGGCACAGTATGGCGGTCAGCGTCACCTGCAGGCTGCGGTCGCGCGGCAGCTGCAGCAGGGCCAGCGCTTCCTTGACCTTGGCGACATAGTCGTCGGCCGAGCCGGTGGCGCCCAGCAGGCGGCCATAGGCCGCGGTCAGCAGGGTCATCGCGCGGTTGTCGCCGGTCTGGCGGGCAATGGCGACGGCTTCGTCGAACCACGGCTGGGCCTGCTCGGCCGTGACGCCGATCCGCCAGGCGAAGTTGATGAGCTGGCCCGCCGCCATCATCAGCATGTATTTGGCGGGCCCTTCGACCGGACCGCTCCTGATCAGCCGATAGACCCGCTTCCAGCTGTCGAACGCCTGGGCGGGGTCGCGTGTGCCGTGCCACATCGCGGCCTTCACGTTCCACTGCGCCGCCTGGATGGCGTTGCCGGCTTCCTCCCAGTGATAGGCGACGAAGCCGGCATGGGCGCCGGCGGCATCGGGCAGCGTCTTTTCCAGGTCGGCGGCGATCCTGGCGTGGACGATGCGGCGGCGGTCGACGAGCTGTGCGCGATAGGCCACTTCCTGCGTCAGCGGATGCTTGAAGGCATAGGCGCCGGTCGCCGCCGGACCCTGTTCGTAGACCAGCTCCGCCGCCGCCAGCCGCTGCAGCGCCTGGCGGATCGCCTGGGCCGGCATCTCGACGATGCGCTCCAGCAGATCGACCATGAATTCGCGGCCGATCACCGCCGCCGCCTGCAGCACGGTGCGTTCCGGCTCCGGCCGCTTGTCGATGCGCGCGCCGATCACTGCCTGCACGGTGGTGGGAATGACGTCCCTCTCCGGCGCGTTGAGCAGACGATAGCGGCCCGGTTCGCCGCCCAGATAGCCGGTCTCGGCCAGCGCGCGCACCTGCTCTTCGATGAAGAACGGGTTGCCGCCGGCGCGCTCGGCGACGTGGCGGGCCAACTCGCCGACGCTGTCGTCGTGGCCCAGCAGAGAGCCGATGAACTCGTTCATCGCCGCACCGCGTAGCGGGCGCAGGGGCAGCTGTTCGTAATAGGAGCGCGCCATCCACGGCGCCGTGTAGCCCGGCCGGAAGTTCACCACCAGCAGCGCCTTGGTGCCGACGACGGCGTCGATCACCGCCTCCAGGAAGTCGGCGCTGCCGGCGTCGAGCCAATGCAGGTCCTCGATCAGGATGACGGTGGCCGCCTCGCTGGTGCCGGCGCGCACCAGCCGTCGCACGATCTCGATCAGCCGGTCGCGACGCGACATGGGATCGACCGGCGGCGCGCCGTTGGCCGGATCGCGCAGGCCCAGGAAGTCGACCATCAGCGCCGCGTCGTCGCCCGCTCCCGCCTCGCGCGCGCGCAACCGCAGCGCCACTTTCTCGCGCGCTCGCGCGCCGTCGTCCTCGGCCATGATGCGAAAATAGTCGCGCAGCAGGTCGATCACCGGTTCGAATGGCGTCGATGCCGCATGCGACAGGGCGCGTGCCTCCAGCACGCGGATGCCGGCCTGGCGGCAGGATTCGGCGAATTCGAAACACAGCCGGCTCTTGCCCACCCCGGCTTCGCCCACCACGCCGATCACCCGCGATTCGCCGCTCGACGCGTCGTCCAGCGCGCGCTGCAGCACGGCCAGTTCGACCTGCCGGCCGGTGAAGTGCGACAGCCCGCGCTCGCCGCGGAAGCGCTGGCTGGCCGGGCCGCGACGCAGCCCGGTCAGGCGATAGACGGCGAGCGGCGCCGACAGGCCCTTGACCGGTTGCGCGCCCAACGGCGCGGCCTCGATGAAATTCTGCGCCGCCGCCCAGGTGGCGGCGCTCATCAGCACCGTGCCGCGCTCGGCCATCTGCTCCATGCGGCTGGCGATGTGCACGGTGACGCCGACCGCATCGTAGTCGGTCGACAGGTCGTTGCTGATGTTGCGCGCCAGCACCTCGCCGCTATGCAGGCCCACGCGGGCGGCAAGCTGCGCGTCGCCCAGCGCGTGCACCGCCACCTGGATGGCCAGCGCCGCGCAGCAGGCGCGCACCGCGTGATCCTCCTGCGGCGTCGGCGCGCCGAACAGCGCCATGATGCCGTCGCCCTGCACCTTGATCACCGAGCCTTCGAAGCGGTGCACCGCCTCGCGCATGGCGGCGATGGCCGGCTGCAGCCGGCCGATGGCGTCTTCCGGGTCGAGGCCTTCGATCAGCGCCGTCGATCCGGTCAGGTCGGCGAACAGCACCGTGACCAGGCGGCGTTCGCCTTCGGTGGCGCTGCGCGAGCCCAGATGGCTGGAGCCGTAGTCCAGCGGCGCGCTGCACTGGCTGCAGAATCGGGCATCGGGCGGATTGTCGTGGCTGCAGCGGGCGCAGCGCCGGGTCAAGCCGTGGCCGCAGCCGATGCAGAATGCATTGGCTGGCGCGTTTTCCACCTGGCAATGAGGGCAGCGCATGACGATCCCCGAACCCTCCGCGACCGCCGGGCGATTTTAGCCTCTGGCGGGTCAAGGGGACAGGGCCGATACCGCGCCGGGCGCGCCGCCTGCCGCAATGCGCTCAGGCGATTTCGCTGAGGAAGTCCAGCACCGCATCGGTAAAGACGTCGTTGGCGTCGCCCGCCACCATGTGGCCGGCGCGGGCGATGTCGGCGAAGCGGGCGTTGGGCTGCAGTTCGAGGAACTTGCGCACCGATTCCTCGCTGATCACGTCGCTCATGCGGCCGCGCACCAGCAGCATCGGCACGCCGATCTTCCCGACCGCCGCGACCAGGCGGTCGGGATGGCGCGCGCCGTCGACCCTGCGGTCGCCGCTGACGAAGCGCGGATCCCAGTGCCAGCGCCAGCGCCCGTCCGGCCGCTTGCGCAGGTTCTTCTGCAGGCCCTTGAGATCGGTCGGACGCGGCCGCTCCGGCAGATAGGCGGCCACCGCGTCGGCCGCTTCCTCCAGATCGGCGAAGCCGGTCTCCAGCTTGTCGCGCATGAATTCGAGCACCCGTTCGGAGCCGCGCATTTCGATATGCGGGGCGATGTCGACCAGCACGATGGCCGAGAACGGACAGGGGTTGCTCTCGCCGCCGGCGATCATCGCCGACAGTCCGCCCAGCGAGGCGCCGACCATCACCGGCTTCTCGCCCCCTCGACCGAGCTGTTCGGCGACGAAGCGCACGTCGCCGGCGAAACGCTCCAGCAGATAGTCGCCGCTGGGCGACCAGTCGCTGTCGCCGTGGCCGCGCAGGTCGAGCGACACGGCATAGCGGCCGGCGGCGGCCAGCGCGGCGGCGGTGCCGCCCCAGGCGTGCCGGGTCTGGCCACCGCCATGGGCCAGCAGCACCGGCTTGTCGACCTCGCTGCCGTAGGCGTCGGCTACCAGGTTGAGGCCGTCGGGCGTGGTGTAGGTGAGGCGGCGGGGAATGCTGTGTTGCAGCGGCGAGAGGCGGGAAGCGGTACTCACGGTTCTGGCTACTCTAGGTCAGGAGAACAGGGAATCGCGGCCGAGGCGCGGCCGCGACGGATCGGATCGTCAGGCCACCTTCTGGCCGATCTTGCGACGGCCGCGATTGATCTGCCGCAGCATGTCGATGCCTTCGGCCGCCACCACGTCGCCGACCATGTAGTCGCCATCGGCCTGGAAGCCGTCGATGTCGACCCAGGGCGCGTAGATCGGCTTGGTGCGGTCGGTGATGATGCCGGCCTTCCACAGGGTGCGGGCCAGCACGTTGAAGATGTTGGCGCGCTCCTTGGTGTCCTGGCGGCGGCCGGCATCGCCATAGACCTCGCGCACCGCGTCGCGCACCCACTGCCAGTCCAGGCCCATGGCGTCGAACAGCATCTTGCGCTGGCGAATCGAGTTGAGGTTGAACAGCATGGTCTCGAAGCAATGCGCCGCCCAGTCCTCGACGATGTCGTGCTCGGCCGGCGACAGCTTGGGCATGGTGCGGTCGGCCCAGATCTTGCCGAACTTGTGGTGGAACGCCTCGTCGGTCATGAC